>NZ_JAHKPU010000047.1 GCF_018860505.1 Pacificibacter marinus | reverse complement strand
TGTCTGACGTCAGCACCCGTGGGACAGATTTGAGGATTTGAATAACGGAGGATTTCTGGTTCATCTTATCGATTAGGAGATCGAGATGACGAAGAAGCCACAAACATCGAAAGAGGCCGCCGAGAAGGTGGTTAAGAACATCCGCCGTAAGACGCGGCAAACTTATTCAGCCGAGGAGAAGATCCGCATTGTTTTGGCGGGCCTGCGTGGTGAGGAGAGCATCTCAGTGCTGTGCCGCCGTGAAGGGATCGCTGAAAGTTTGTATTACAGCTGGTCGAAAGAGTTTCTGGAGGCAGGCAAGCGGCGCCTGTCTGGGAACACTGCGCGTCAAGCGACATCGCCTGAGGTTAAGGATTTACGTTCTGAATCCTTGGCCCTGAAAGAATGTGTCGCCGACCTGACCTTAGAGAACCGTCTGCTCAAAAAAAGCATGACAGGGGCTGGGGGATAATGAGACCTTGTCCGCCATTGGTCCGAGGACAATGGTCGAATGAATGAGATATCTATTACCCGGCAGGCGATTTGGCCAAGCCAAATCTGCCGAGAGGGCGGCATCTGAAAAGCTTGAGATCATCCGCACCGTTGAGGGATCACATCTGCCAGTCAAACAGACCCTCGACATGCTGGGCATCCCGCGCACGACATTCTATCGATGGTATGATCTCTATGTCGACGGCGGCCTGGATGGGCTGACTGATAGGTCCCCACGCCCAGGATCGGTCTGGAACCGCATCCCTGATGCCCGTCGTGATGACCTGATTGAGTTTGCACTGGAGCACGAGGCGTTGTCCACGCGGGAACTGGCGGTCAAATACACCGATGAGAAGCGGTATTTTATATCTGAATCATCAGCTTATCGTATTCTCAAAGGCGAGACCTTGTCCGCCATTGGTCCGAGGGCAATGGTCGAGCGACCTGATCACTGCGCCTGATTACGTGGTGATCAAAGCGGCCGACGCGTTCACGGACAAGACTACAGCAATCAACGAGATGCTCCTCTCGGGCAGCGGGCAGACTGACTTCACTTACTTCAAGATCATTGCCCTATCGTGACATTTGCTATGCAAATGCACTGCCGGGTGACAGGTGGGGTTGGTATTATCTCAGCACGATCCTAGACGATTACAGCCGCTACATCATCGCATGGAAGCTTTGCTACCACTGCCCGGCAGGGTATTTCCAAAGGAAATGTCCCGAGAGGGGAACATGCGGGCTGAAGACGTAACAGACACGATCGAACTGGCGCTGACGGCATCGGGGTGCGACCAAGCCACCGTGCGCCACAAGCCACGCCTGCTCAGCGATAACGGGTCTTGTTACATCTCGTGTGATCTCGCGGAGTGGCTGGAGGGGCAAAGCATGAAGCATGTCCGCGGTGCGCCATTCCACCCGCAGACCCAAGGCAAGATCGAACGTCGTGCTATAAGCACGCCTTTGGCGTGACGGCATCAGACCATGAAAAACAGGGTTCTGCTGGAAAACTACTTTCTGCCCGGCGACCTTGAGCGTCAGATCGGGGCCTTCGTCGAATACTACAACAATCAGCGCTACCACGAGAGCCTGAACAACGTCACACCCGCAGACGTCTACTTCGGACGCGACAAAGCCATTCTCAGAGAAAGGGAAAAAATCAAGAAAAACACAATCAAACAACGCCGCTTGCAACATCAAAAACAAGCAGCATAATCAATCACACGAACGAACCAGAGCCTCCAAAGCTCATGCCGCTCTAATGTCCCATTTTATATGACGACGGACAGGTTACACTCGTGGAAACTTTGCACCAACATGAGAACCCAAGACGTGACAGACACATTGGATTTGGCTTTGGCAGCGTCGGGATGTGACCAAGTTCATGTCGTCCACAAACCTCGCCTGCTGAGTGATAACGGCTCCAGCTACGTCTCGGGGGAGCTGGCGGAATGCTTGCAAGACAAGGATATGAAGCACAGCCGTGGCGCGCCCTATCATCCTCAAACGCAGAGCAAGATCGAGCCCTCTCGGCAGATTGCTTTGCAATCGCCTGCCGGCAATGGATGGCATCACCGCATGCTGCTGGAAAACTACTTCCTACCCAGCGATCTTGAGGCTAGGATCGAAGCCTTCGTCGACCACTACAATCACCAGCGTTACCACGAGAGCCTGAACAACGTCACTCCCGCTGATGTCTACTTCGGGCGCGACAAAGCCATTCTACAGCAACACGAAAGGATCAAACGAAAGACACTCGAAACGCGGCGCTTGCATCACAGACAACGCGCCGCATAATGAAACCAAGCAGATGAGCCGAACTGTCTCTTAGTTTAAGCTGCCATTGGTTCCAAAAAAACTGACGACGGACACTAAATCCAGTTTAAACTAAGTATGCACTTTGGTCTTGCCCGGTTTTAGTT
>NZ_JAHKPU010000028.1 GCF_018860505.1 Pacificibacter marinus | reverse complement strand
TGTCTGACGTCAGCACCCGTTGGACAAATTTGAGGATTTGAATAAAGGAGGATTTCTGGTTCATCTTATCGATTAGGAGATCGAGATGACGAAGAAACCGACTACATCGAAAGATGCCGCCGACAAGGTGGTCAAGAACATCCGCCGCAAGACGCGCCAAACCTATTCATCTGAAGAGAAGATCCGCATTGTTTTGGCCGGTCTGCGTGGCGAGGAGAGCATTGCCGTTCTTTGCCGCCGCGAGGGCATCGCAGAGAGCCTATATTACAGCTGGTCCAAAGAGTTCCTTGAAGCAGGTAAACGGCGGTTGTCGGGCGATACTGCGCGTCAGGCGACATCACCGGAAGTGAAGGATCTACGTTCAGAGTCTTTGGCGCTGAAGGAATGCGTAGCGGATCTGACCCTTGAAAATCGTTTACTCAAAAAAAGCATGACAGGAAATGGGGAGTACGGGGAATGAGGTATCCCGCGCCTGAAAAGCTTGAGATTATCCGAACAGTTGAGAGCTCGCACCTGCCAGTCAAACAAACCCTCGATATGCTGGGTATTCCACGCAGTACATTTTATCGGTGGTACGATCTCTATGTCGATGGCGGGCTGGACGCATTGGCGGATCATTCGCCACGCCCAGGATCAGTCTGGAACCGCATTCCGGATGCCCGCCGTGATGATTTGATCGAGTTTGCATTGGAACATGAAGCGCTGAGCACTCGGGAGCTGGCCGTCAAATACACTGATGAAAAAAGGTATTTTGTCTCTGAATCATCAGCTTATCGCATTCTCAAAGCAGCTGACCTGATCACTGCGCCTGATTACGTGGTGATCAAGGCCGCTGACGAGTTCAAAGACAAAACCAGTGCCATCAACGAGATGTGGCAAACCGACTTTACCTACTTCAAGATCATCGGCTGGGGTTGGTATTATCTCAGCACGATCTTGGATGATTACAGCCGCTACATCATCGCGTGGAAACTCTGCACGAACATGCGCGCTGAGGATGTCACTGACACGATCGAACTGGCGCTGACGGCGTCCGGTTGCGACCAAGCCGTTGTACGCCACAAACCACGTCTGCTGAGTGATAACGGCTCGTGTTACATCTCCGGCGATCTCGCAGAATGGCTGGAAGGCCAAAACATGACACATGTTCGTGGCGCACCGTTCCACCCGCAAACCCAGGGGAAGATCGAACGCTGGCATCAAACCATGAAGAACCGGGTTCTGCTGGAAAACTATTACCTACCGGGCGATCTCGAGCGTCAGATCGGGGCTTTTGTCGAGCATTACAACAACCAGCGCTACCACGAGAGCTTGAACAACGTCACGCCCGCAGACGTCTACTTCGGGCGCGACAAAGCCATCTTGAGGGAAAGGGAGAAGATCAAAAAACAGACAATCAAACAACGCCGCTTGCAACATCAAAAACAAGCGGCATAATCAATCACACAAACGAACCAGAGCCTCCTGTGCTCAAGCCAATCTGATGTCCAACTTTATATGACGACGGACA
>NZ_JAHKPU010000018.1:187642-239727 GCF_018860505.1 Pacificibacter marinus | reverse complement strand
ACCGATAGACGAAGGGACCGCAATTGGCGTGAGGCGGTATTTAGGCGAGCCGCCCGCGCGGCGCAAGAGATAAAATGCCTCTGAACCCATTTTTTTCAAAAGAGATTAAAAACACTTAACTAAGTGGCCTCGGCACCATCTTCCAAACGAAGCTGCACTGATTGACGCCCCCCCCATGTGTTGATTTCCAAACGCCCTGCCAAATGAAACCGTTTCCCGCCGTGACCTTCTAGGGCAGGGCCGAGCTTGGTATCAAAAGCTCCAAAGCAAATCGCATCCAAGCGGGGGCCTTGGCCGTCAGAAAAACTGATTTTCAGATGGCTTTCCCCGACGCGTTTGGCAAAGTGAATCATGCAACTGGGAAACGCAAAGCGCGGTGCGGCGGCTGATGCCCCATAAGGGCCTGCCGCTTCGATTTTATTGATCAACTCGATGCTGGCCGCGCCAGGCATCAAGAGGGAATCAAGTTTCAAATCCGCGGGGCCCGCTTCGCCAGCGCCTTGTTTGGCCAAAAGTTCAGACAGGCGCGCCATGGCGGGCTCCAACTGATCACGCATGACTGTCAGGCCTGCAGCCATCTTGTGCCCACCACCTTTGACCAGCAGGCCCTCTGCGGCCAGACGTTGGATGCTGGCCCCTAGATCAACGCCAGAAATAGACCGGCCAGAGCCTTTGCCTTCGTCTCCGTCAAATCCGATCACCACCGCAGGACGATTGGTTGATTCTTTTAAACGCGAGGCCACGATGCCAACCACACCTGGATGCCAGCCATCGGCGGCGGCCCAGACAAGCGGCCCGTCCAAGCCCCGTTCTGCGGCTTGATCCAACGCGCCTGCGCGCACTGAGGCCTCGATCTCGCGGCGCTCCGTGTTCAGGTAATCCAATCGTTCGGCCAGCATTTGCGCTTCGGCCTCGTCCGTGGTTGATAGCAATCGCGCCCCCAAATCGGCAGCGCCGATACGCCCGCCTGCATTGATGCGCGGGCCTAACATAAACCCAAGACTATAGGCGGTGGGGGCGGTGTCCATGCGCGAGACGTCGGCCAATTTGCGAATGCCAATGCGTTCGCGGTCCGCCATCACCCGCAGACCTTGCCGCACCAGTGCGCGGTTCACTCCAATCAACGGTGCCACATCGGCCACGGTGCCAAGGGCCACAAGATCAAGATAGCGCATCAGGTTCGGCCCGCGTACATCTTGCGCCCGCAATCGCCTATTCACATCCACCAGCAACAAAAACACCACGCCCGCCGCGCAAAGATGCGCCAGATCACCGGTTTCGTCTTGGCGGTTCGGGTTCACCACGGCCACACAATCGGGCAGGGTTTCGCCACCAAGGTGGTGGTCCAGCACAATTACATCCGCGCCCTCAGCGGCTGCAATAGGTCCATGAGACAGCGTGCCACAATCAACGCAGACAATAAGATCGTGATCGCGGGCGAGGGCCGCCATTGCGGGATCGTTCGGCCCGTAGCCTTCGTCAATGCGATCCGGAATATAAAGCGTCGCGCTATGCCCCATGTCGCGCAGCCATGTGATCAACAAAGATGCCGACGTCGCGCCGTCCACATCGTAATCGGCAAAAATGGCGATTTTTTCACGCGCCTGTAGCGCTTTTATAAAGCGCGTGGCTGCAGGTTCCATATCTTTCAGAACCATAGGGTCTGGCAGCAAGTCTTTGAGGGCAGGGGCTAAAAATGCCTCGGCCTCTTCCACAGCAACCCCGCGCCGCGTCAACGTTTGACACAGCGGTAAAGGCAGCGCCGTTTGCTGCGCCATGGCTTCTGCCAAGCGATTGTTTTCAGATGTGGGACCAACCCAGCGGCGGCCTGTTAACGAGGCGGAGACGTCAAGAAAATCATTCATGCCCAAGTGTATCGTCGCATCTTAGCCCACATGCAAACCCTGAATGTGCTGGGCGAGTGGCTGATCTGTGGATTTTGTGACGTTTGTGGATAGGATGCCAATTTTCACGGGCTTGATGGTTGTTCATCACCCGATGCTAAGCTTCACGCGCTCATTTGTATGGGATCAATTTTAGAGGCGCGTGATCAAAACGCGCCCCGATACCAAAGCTTAGACCGTCTCAATACGAATCGCGACGGGGTCACTGACCAGAACACCTGTGGCCTGCATCGTGTCAATGGCGGCATCCAAGCCGCTGCGCGGCGTTGGATCTGTGACGATCAAAACAGGGGCAACATTGGCGTTGTCGTCTTGGCCGTATTGGCGCATTTGGTCGATGGATACACCTGCATCGCCCAAGGCGCTGGTGATTTTCGCCATAGCCCCCGGTTTGTCGACAAGCGCCAGACGCAAGTAGTAAGGCGCAGGCGTAGCGGCAACCGCAGGGGTCGCGTCAACCAAGGTGTTTGCGGGCTGGCCAAAGGTTGTGATCCGCGTGCCGCGTGCGATATCCAAGATATCGGACATCACAGCAGAGGCGGTCGGCCCCATGCCAGCGCCCGCGCCGCGCAAGACGATTTGACCCACTTCGTCACCTTCCAATACGACCATATTGGTGCCGCCATCAAGTTGACCCAAGGGGGAGGTGTCAGGCACAAGGCAGGGTGTCATGCGCTGCTCAAGGCCGCGACCTGACATTTGAGTGACGCCTAAGAGTTTGATTTTATAGCCCATATCGGCAGCATGTGCGATGTCGTCGTTTGAAATGCGCTCGATGCCTTCCAATTCCACTGCGGCGAAATTGACTTTCGTGCCAAAGGCAACAGAGGCCAAAAGCGACAGTTTGTGGCCCGCATCGATGCCGCCCACATCGAGCTGCGGATCGGCTTCCAAATACCCAAGGCGCGCGCATTCATCGAACAGGGCGTTATAACCTTGGCCCGTGGCTTGCATGCGGGTGAGGATGTAATTGCAGGTGCCGTTCATCACGCCCATGATGCGGGTGATGTCATTGCCTGCCAGACCTTCGGTGAGGGCTTTGATCACGGGGATGCCACCTGCGACGGCGGCTTCAAAGCGCAAAACTGCACCGTTTGCTTCAGCGGTTTCGGCCAAGGCTTGACCATGATGGGCCAGAAGCGCCTTGTTGGCAGTGACCACATCTTTGCCAAGGGCTAAAGCCGCTTCGGTTGCGGTTTTGGCGGGGCCAGAATCGCCGCCCATCAGTTCCACAAACACATCGACATCATCGCGTTTGGCCAATGCGACAGGATCGTCTTCCCAAGCATAAGCAGACAGATCATAGCCGCGATCTTTGGATTTAGAGCGCGCGGAAACTGCGGAAATAACCACATTGCGGCCAGTGCGACGGGCTAAGAGATCGGCTTTTTCTTGCACGATTTTGATCACGCCCATACCGACCGTACCCAATCCTGCGATTCCGAGACGAAGGGGGGCTGTGGCGAGGTTTTCTGCGGGCATGATGCGCTCCAAACGATGAAAATTAACTTGCACGTCTGTTACCGACTTCTGCGAGCCTGTGCAACTGAATGCAGGGGCGCCGCAACCTTGGTACGATCCCAAACGGGATTTGACGCCGCAGGATTGAGGTAAGATTTGGCTCGGGTGTGGGGTCGATTAGGGGTGACGTGTGATCGCGGCCAAAAGGTGTTTGCGTGAGGCACTGTCCAATACCGGCGCTGACAGGCCGCGGGCACGAGCGCGCAGAGCTGCGGCGCGCGCAGCCAGGCTGTCGGTGACTGTCGTGCTGGTTTTGTCTTCGCTCAGGGTTGGGGTGACGGTTTGTTCCAATTGTGCCGAGGTGAACAGCGTTGGCCAAGGGGTCGAACTGTCAACGGGTTGGACGCGCCCTTGTAAATCGGGGGGCGGTGTACAGGCGACGAGTATCGAACAGATCGCAGCCACGCCAATGACGCGCCCCAAGGCTGGGGCGTGTGTGAGGCTGAACTTGGAAACGGGGCTGCGCATTGCGAACACTCTTGAGGGGATCAAATCAACGCGACCTTAACTTGCGCAGGACAGGGGAGCAATGCGCCACAGTTGTGATGGTTGATAGAAATTGGGCTGTGGGGGCTGTCAAAACAAGGCATGGCTGGTTTTCGCTTTTCGTTTGTGGCGCTGCAAGGTAGGCAGTTGAAAGATTTAAATGCGGTACATCATTTGAGGAGGGTCTGATGAGCGACCAAAATGAAGACGGCTACAACGCGATGTCAGCAGAGCATCAGCCTGAAGAGAAAGAATTTGCTTTGCCCGCGACGATGCCGCGACGGGTGTTTGCCGTTGGGACTTTGGGGGGCTTGGGTCTGATCCATCTTTGGATTTTGGCGACGACGCCCCCTGCGGCTTTAATCGGCAAGGTGTTTTTGCTTGCTATGGGGGTGGTGCTTTTGTTTGCCACCTACCGTCTTTGGGTCTCGACCTCACGCGATCTGGTGATGACCGCTAAGGATATCCGCGAAGAGGGTGGCCGAGTCCTGTGCCGGATTGATGATATTCATCACGTGCAGCGCGGCGCGTTTGCGTTTAAACCGTCCAATGGGTTTGTGATTGTGTTGAATGACGATATGCCGCCCGCGCGCGGTTGGGCGCCGGGCCTATGGTGGCGCCTTGGGCGTCGCATTGGTGTCGGCGGTGTGACATCGCCAGGGGCAGGCAAGGCAATGGCGGATGTTTTGGCTGCGCGTGTTGTGCAGCGCCGTTTGAACGCGCAGGCAGACAGTTGATTGCATTTGAAATATTGTAAATGACCACATGAAAAATGGCCGCCTCGGATGAGACGGCCATTTTTTATTTTGGATTTTATGTCGTGTTTCACATCGCGGTTTCGCGCGAAGCGCATCGGACCAGACCTAGGTGCCACTGTTATAGTAACTGTAAGTGTCTGTGACGCTTATATCATCTGATGAATCTCCGCTGTCGTAATCGTCGTCAGAGCCATCATCAAACAGAACTTGTGTCGCAAAACGGGGTTTGGTCACAACGAAGTCACTAAAGGTCAGGTCGTCGAGGCCGATGTTGAACACAGGGGCCCAATCGGTTGTCGTTTCCATGACCAATACCGTTTCGCCACTGGTCATGGCCGGCAGGCGTGACACGACGGATGCATAGGAATCTCCGTTGAGCGCCTCACCACCATTTGTGGCATAAGACCACTCGAGTTTGTAATCGGATGATCCATCGATGTCTGACCATGTGAAAGACGACAAGCGCAGTGATTTGATCCCTGTATTGGTCAGATAGCCGTAGATACTTGACAGACCTTCGACAAAATCTGCGTCGATAGGGTCGGTTTGGCGGGATACATAGTCTGACACCGTATAGGCGGCTTTATTGGCCATGCCTTTGACTTGAAAGGCAGAAAAATAGGTGTAGGACAACAATAGACCGGTCAAGATCAAGGGCAGCACCAGCACGGTCTCGATGCTCATCGATCCAAGGTCGCTGCATTTATAGCGGCGAGCGATAGAAGCAATGCGCTGCGTGGGGATGCGAAAATGTTTCATGCGGCATGGCTCCTATGTGTTTGGTTCGTTAACGAAAGCTGCGGTTGAAACCATAGCGATGCCTGAACCTTCATAGGTCTCAAGCTGTGCCCCAAGCCATGTCGTTGGAAAGATCGGATCGATATTCACACAGGCACGCACCAACATTAGTTCGTTTTCATTGCCGTCAGAAAAGGTCGTGGCGGGGGTGACATCCGCCGCGCGATCAATGCATTCAGCATAGCTTGAAGGGACGACAAATCCGCTGGCAACGACAGGCTCAAGCGCGATGTGAATGTTTTCTTCGCAGTTTCTGACATAAGTCGCATAGCTGCATACGCTGTTTTTTAGCGTTGGCAGGGTGACGTTTTCCATAAGACCCAGACGTACATCGCGCACAGCCATGTCCAAACCGCGATCCAGCATGGTGGATGACACGGTGTAATACCCTATTTCGTATCCGCCCATCAGGATGAAGACGAAGATCGGGAACAGTATGGAAAACTCCATGGTGGCAGAGCCACTATCGTCTTTCGCAAAAAGTCGTGTGCTTTGTTTCAGGCGAGAAAGAATACTCATTCAACCAACCTCAATTCAGTGATTTTGGTCGCCACAGCGGCAAAGGCATCTGCAATCTCTAACCCGTCGGCATCTTTGTAATGCGCTTCAGACGAGGCACAGCTCTTCAAAATAGATGCGGCTGAGCTTGGCGCCTCGAAACCGATCGTGAAGACGATAATGCCTTTGTCTTTGGCGGCTTGGCAGGCTTGCAGCAAACGCGAGTTTTTGGTGCTGCTGCCATAGCTTTTGTCAATGTCGCGCCAGTCGTAGTAATCATCTGAATCGCCTGAGGCCTCGTAACGGGTATAGGCGTGGCTATCGATGGTGAAACGGTCCCATACTTCGGGCCAGGTCAACAAACGCACATCATCCCAGCCACCATAAGGATCTTCGTAATAGTTCTCATTGTGCGGCGCGTAGTATTTTGTGACGTCTTCGCAGGTTGTGGTGTATTTTGTCTTACCTTTCCAATTCTTGTACGATGTCGTCGTGCATTCTTCATAGTCGGTGCCAAAAGACACACGATCTGTGTCGGGGTCCAGATAGATGTCCGAATTCCCAGAGCGGTAAGGATCAGGTACATAGTATTGCGACGTGTTTACACCATCGGTCATCACCACCATCACTTTTAGCGTTGATGATGAATATTCATGTGGGCGGCCTGCATTTGACGCGTCCAGACCATCCGCGACCAGTGCTGTCGTCACACCTTGGAACGAGGGGTCCAGCATAGACATGCCCCATTTTACACCGACATCGATGGATGTGTTGCCGTCCGCCGTCAGGCCTGTGATTTTATTTTCGACAGCAGTATTAGATGTCGAAAAGGGCAAGACGCGGTTGTTTTCAGCTGAGTTGCAGAGCTGCGTCACAAGTCCTTCGTTTGGTTCGTTGTAGTACCAAGGGTCAAAATTCAACGTCTGTTCGTAGGACTTTGGATCGTCATCTGTGATCAACTCGACAGTGTTGGTCGTAAAGTCATCTGCGGTAAAGTTGAAACAATGTGAGGTCTCGTGGCTGTCTTCGCGCAAGAATTGCGCGGCGATGTCAGGGCCAACGTTAACCTGTGTCGCGTAGGGGACAACTGAGACGGCCACATGGCCGGCAATAGAGTTTGAAAATACGGTTGTCGCAAAGGCTTTGCCGGCAACGCTGAGGTTCGCCAAACGGCTGCTGCTGTTCATGGATCCGGACACGTCCAAAACCAGCGCCACTTCCAGTTCGGTCATGCCTTGTTCGGCGACGCTGTAACTGTTCAGTTCTAAATTATCCACGCCAGAGAGGCGCAAGAAATAAGTTGGAATATCTGCCGTTACTGTGGCCTTAACACGTTTGCCGTAGCCAACACCGTCGACCTCAACCTTATCAAGGAATTCCGTCAAACCAGCTTTGGCGAAGTAATCGCGCACTACGGCTTTGGCGGCTTCGGTTGTTTCACTGCTGGCCGCGGCCAACACGGCGCGGTCGGCGGTGTTTTGCAATTCGGTGCGCAGGGTTTCGTGGCGCACGATATCGACGCCAATGCCTGCAAGAACAAGAACAATCACAAAAGTGAAAAGCCCGAAGATGAGCAACGAGCCCTCTTCATCACGGCCATACTGACGCGCCATGATTTTGGTTCGGTTCAGCCATGCCCGACACGCATTAAGTGTCTTGGCTGGGCGCATTTTGAGCGCTGTGTCCCGAGTGTTTTGTGTCGTCCCAAACATTGTAGCACCAACTCACGTTGTCCAGTGGTGCCCCCATTTCCCAAATGCCGATGCGTCACAGGCTTGCTTAAGGCCCACATCGACACTTCAATATCCCTCAAAGCGTTAACAATGTAAAACGAAACGCGCTTTTGGTGTGCGTTTTTGCTCATAAGTATTGATGTGTATTCTTTATTGTTCTTTTTTGCTTTTAATTAAACACAGTGCTGACACAAAGCAAATTGGCCGCCGTATTGATGCCATAATGCCGACACCCGAGGGGCGCGCTTTGAGAAGCTACGGCGTAAAATTGCGAATCACTTGGGGGGCTGTGAAGTGGTTTTTGACCTGTTTTCGTGCCGATTGAGGGGGTGCATTAACCAATTAGATATATGTGAAAGGCGCTTGTGAAGCGCATCGTTGAATGTGCGATTTAGGGACTTGGCGATACGCGGGCAAAGACGCACAGCCACGCTGGACTCTGACGACGCGGGCGCAGATAATATGCCCATGTCATTACCACCCGGATTCCTTGATGAGCTGCGCGCCAGAAGTTCCCTGACCCAAGTGGTCGGACGCAAAGTCATATGGGATCCGCGTAAGTCCAACCAAGGCAAAGGTGACATGTGGGCACCATGCCCGTTTCACCAAGAAAAATCGGCCTCCTTTCACGTCGATGACAAGCAAGGCTTTTACTATTGCTTTGGCTGCCATGCGAAAGGCGACGCGATAACCTTTATCCGCGAAACCGAAAATACCAGTTTTATGGAGGCGGTCGAAATTTTGGCGGGCGAAGTGGGCATGCCCATGCCTGCACGCGACCCTGTGGCGCAACAAAAATCCGACAAACGTACAGAACTGGCGAAGGTGACCGAGGCCGCCGTGCGCTTTTTCCGTATGTCCTTGGCGCAAGCCAGCGGCGGGTCTGCGCGTGAGTATCTGGACAGGCGCGGCATGTCAGAGGCCACGCGGGACCGCTTTGAGATTGGCTATGCGCCCAACGGAAATGCCTTGCTGGCGCATCTGAAATCCATCGGTATTTCGGAAGACATGGCCATTGAGGCAGGCGTCGCGGCAAAGCCTGATGACGGGCGCAGCGCCTATGATTTTTACCGCGACCGGATTATTTTCCCGATCCGTGACCCGCGGGGGAGGGCGATTTCATTCGGCGGGCGCTCGATGGACCCGAACGCGCGGGCGAAATACCTCAACGGACCAGAGCGGTTGTTGTTCGACAAAGGCGCTGCGCTGTACAACCATGGCGGGGCGCGGACCGCTTGTGGTAAGGGGCAGACCTTGGTCGTGGCAGAGGGCTATATGGATGTCATCGCCTTGTCTGAGGCAGGGTTCGAAGCCACAGTCGCCCCCCTTGGCACCGCCGTGACAGAACGCCAATTGCAGCTGATGTGGCGGATGCACCCTGAACCGGTGATCGCGCTTGATGGCGATAAAGCGGGCTTGCGCGCTGCCATGCGCGTGATCGATCTAGCTATGCCTTTGCTTGAGGCGGGGAAATCCCTGCGCTTTGCGATTATGCCTGAGGGCAAAGACCCCGATGATCTGATCAAAGCCGAAGGTCGTGCGGGTATGCGCGCTGTTTTGATGGCTGCTGTGCCCATGGTCACTTTGTTGTGGCAGCGCGAAACTGAAGGGAAAGTCTTTGACAGCCCTGAACGCCGCGCCTCCTTGGATAAAGCGCTGCGCGATGCCATTACTCCGATCAAGGATCGTTCGATCAAGCGCCATTACGGTGAAATCCTCAAAGACATGCGCTTCGAGTTGTTTCAATCCAAGCGCACCCAAAGCGAGCTGGATCAGGGCGGTGATCCTTTTGAGGTGACCCCTGATTTTGCAGCTCCGCCCCCCGCTAGCTATGACGCCGGATATGGGGGCATGGATCATGGCGGCTATGATGCTGACGCTGATATGGGCTATGATGACCGCTACGCTGATGCGCCCTCAGGGGCGGGGCAGGGCAGTGGTCGCGCTGGGCGTGATGGGGCAGGCGGCAAACGCAACACCGATTTCGAGGCCCGACCCAAACGCGAATGGGACCCCAAAACCAAGTCCTTCAAATTGCCGGCTGTACCTGTGCCGTCGACCAAATCTTCAGTCATTGCGTCTTCGGATGACAGCTATTTGGACTTTCTGCGCGAGGCGGTGATCTTGGCCACGGCTCTGCGAAACCCGTCCGTGATCCTTGAATTCGATGCGCGTCTTGAGGCGCTTCACCCTACTAACGCCGAACATGCCAGCCTGCTGCACGCGCTGCTGACCCATGCCGATGTGACCGATCCGCAAGCTCTGTGGGATAAAGTTCTGTCTGATTGTGGCAAGCCAGCCCTTGATCGTTTGATGGCGCATCCCCATGTGCAAATCGCGTCCCAAGTGCAACGACCAGATGTAGAAATGGCGCAGATGTGCCTGGCCGAGGAATTGGCCAAGCTCAAAGCGCGTCGTGGTTATTCGACGGAATTGAGTGACGGTATCTTGGATATGGTCTCTGCGGATGATGAAAACGTCACATGGCGTTTGGCCCAAGCGGCAGAGGCACGCAATCGTGCGACCAAAGCCGAGGCCGAGGATCGCGCAGAATACGATATCGGCGCCAATGGGGCCGAAATGAAACGCGATGAACGCCGCGCTTTGGATGATCTGATCGCGCGGATTTCAAAGGGCAAAGGGGCGCAGGGCGGGGCAGAATAGACCTGTGACTGTGTTGCGCTATATGAAATCCAGCGTGCGTGCCCCTCTGGTACAGCTGCGGTTAAGGAAATATGGGTAAACGGGTGGCGAATCGTTGATTCGCGTGACATGATTCGTAAAGCCATTGATTCGCGCGTCTATGACGGGCGATTCGCAGGAAACGATTTCGACTGAGGAGAGCCGGATGGCCGCTAAGGACAACGATGATCAAAAAACCGACGTTGCGGAAGCAGATGTTGGTCTCGATATGAGCCAAGCGGCGGTCAAGAAAATGATCGCGGAGGCCCGTGAAAAAGGCTATATCACCTACGATCAGCTCAATAAAGTATTGCCCCCTGAACAGGTCAGTTCCGAGCAAATCGAAGACGTAATGTCGATGCTGTCAGAAATGGGCATCAATATTATCGAAGACGAGGAAGAAGAAGAGGTCGCTGCCAGCGGCGAGCTTGTCAAAGCTGACGGCCCACGCGATCTGACGTTGGCCAATTCTGAAACCGAAAAGCTTGATCGCACCGATGACCCCGTGCGGATGTACCTGCGCGAGATGGGCTCTGTTGAGCTTTTGTCCCGCGAAGGCGAGATCGCGATTGCCAAGCGGATCGAAGCTGGCCGCAACACGATGATCGCCGGTCTGTGCGAAAGCCCTTTGACCTTCCAAGCGATTACGATCTGGCATGACGAGCTTTTGACCGAAGACATTTTGCTGCGCGACGTGATCGATCTTGAGGCCACATTCGGCACAGGTATCGATGGCGACGACGAAGAAAATGTTGTGGGCGGCGTTGCTGCCTCTGGTGTCGCGAGCGCAGCGGCTGCTCCAGCGGCTGGAAAAACCCAAGAACTCGATGCTGATGGCCATCCGATTGCCAATGACGACGATGATGACGACGATGAAGATGAACAAGCCAACATGTCTTTGGCCGCGATGGAAGCCGCTTTGAAGCCACAGGTTTTGGAAGTGCTCTTGAACATCTCCAACGACTTTGCGCGCCTGTCTGAAATGCAAGACCTGCGTATGTCCGCGACTTTGAACGAAGACGGATCATTCTCGGCGGTTGAAGAAAAAGAATACCAAACGCTGCGGTCTGAAATCGTGATTTTGGTGAACTCGCTTCACCTGCACAACAACCGTATCGAAGCCCTGATCGACCAGCTTTACGGCATCAACCGTCGCATCATGTCCATCGATTCCAACATGGTGAAACTCGCCGACCAAGCGCGGATCAACCGTCGTGAATTCGTTGACGCTTACCGTGGTGCTGAGCTTGATCCGAACTGGCTTGATCGTATGGGCGAAAAATCCGGTCGTGGATGGCAGATGTTGCTGGAACGCTTCACGCCCAAAATCGAAGAGTTGCGCGGCGAAATGGCCATCGTTGGTCAGTATGTTGGTGTTGATATCTCTGAATTCCGCCGCATCGTACAACAGGTGCAAAAAGGCGAAAAAGAAGCGCGTCAGGCGAAAAAAGAAATGGTCGAGGCCAACCTGCGTCTCGTGATTTCCATCGCCAAAAAATACACCAACCGTGGTCTTCAATTCCTCGATCTCATTCAAGAGGGCAACATTGGCCTGATGAAGGCTGTCGATAAGTTTGAATATCGTCGTGGATATAAATTCTCGACCTACGCCACATGGTGGATTCGCCAAGCGATCACGCGCTCTATCGCTGACCAAGCGCGCACCATCCGTATCCCTGTGCACATGATCGAGACGATCAACAAACTTGTGCGCACGGGCCGTCAGATGTTGCACGAAATTGGCCGCGAACCGACACCCGAAGAATTGGCAGCCAAGCTGCAAATGCCTTTGGAAAAAGTGCGCAAAGTGATGAAAATCGCCAAAGAGCCTATCTCGCTCGAAACACCGATTGGCGACGAGGAAGATTCACAACTCGGCGATTTCATCGAGGACAAGAATGCGATCCTGCCTTTGGATTCCGCCATTCAGGAAAACCTCAAAGAAACCACCACACGGGTTCTGGCCTCGCTCACCCCACGCGAAGAACGGGTTTTGCGGATGCGCTTTGGCATCGGCATGAACACCGATCACACGCTGGAAGAAGTGGGTCAGCAGTTCAGCGTGACCCGCGAACGTATTCGTCAGATTGAAGCGAAGGCTTTGCGGAAACTGAAGCACCCAAGCCGGTCTCGCAAGTTGCGGAGCTTCTTGGATCAGTAATTTAGAAAATGCCGCCCAATAGGGCGGCATTTTTGTTTTAGGCTGTCCACCAAATCATCATGCTTTCAGATTTACAGGTGCCACCAGGGTGCCATGAGTATTTGATTTGGCATTCATGAACTAAGCCCATACCAAAAGGGGTGCCGAATTCATCACCAACCTTTGGCAGTTGTTTGATGTTTAATCTACTTATGTCTAATTTTGTACAGAACATGTCTGTCTCCTTGTATGACCCAAGCCGGCAGGATTGCCGGCTTGGGTCATACAAGCATACAAACTGAGAGTGTTGCGGCGAACGTGCGCTTTCGACGCCGCTCTTGATGTTGAGAGCCTAATACTCATTAAATTGGTAAATGCGAAAACGTTTACTTCACGCCATCTTGCCCTCCGCCCTCACACACGCCACACTCCCTTTAACCAAACCAACATGAGGCACCGCACATGTCCCTTCTCTCAAAACTCTTCGGCGGCAAAGCCGGCGCTAAGGTCAAAGACATTGAACCAGAGCTGTACAAAGACTTCCTGATTTTCCCCGACCCAGTAAAAGCCAGCGGCGGGTTTCGCATCGCGGCACGGATCGAAAAGGACATCGACGGCGAGGTCAAAGTGCACAATTTGATGCGTGTTGATACCTTAGCATCCGAGGACGAAGCGGTGCAGGCCAGCATCAACAAATCCAAAGTCTTCATCGACCAAATGGGCGATAGGGTCTTTGACTGACATAGGCCTGTATCGTTGTTTAGAATGTCAAAAATGAAGCCTGTGTTGAAAGCTGTCGCTGCTCTTATAGGAACAACGGTCTATGCCACGCCTGCGCTGGCCGTCTGCGCGGGCAATCAGATCGAGTTGTTTTCCTGTTCCTTTGGCAGCAAACAGGTCGAACTGTGCATGACCGCAGATGACCAAAGCGTGACCTATCGGTTTGGTCCCCAAGATGCCCCCGAACTTGAACTGACCCGCGGTTTTGACGCGATCTCTATGCAGCCGTGGAACGGAATAGGTCGCAACATTTGGGATCGTGTTGTCCTGCCCAGCGGCCAGTTTTCCTACGCGCTATATGCCGCCTATGACAAAATGGATCAGCAGCAAAGCGGTGGGCTTGAGGTCTTGCGCGGCGAACAGGAATTGGCATCCCTAAATTGCGCGGGGGATATGTTTTTTGACTTGGATACGCTGAGATTGACAATGGAGCAGGCGGGTTTTTGTCGCAAAGATACCGCAGACGTGCTGTCAGGTGCAGACTGCGACTAACGCGACTATAGGAGCAGAACGCTTGAGCCATCACCACTTTGAAATCTCTACCCATGGGGCGGGCCTGTATGAATTCACCGGTCAAGTTGGCGCTTGGGTCGCTGGTGAAGGGCCAATTGAGGCGGTGTTGACGCTGATGGTGCAGCACACTTCGGCCAGCCTGCTGATCCAAGAAAACGTCGATCCAGAAGTCCAAGATGACTTGCAGGCCTATTTTCACCGTTTGGTGCCTCCAACAACTGATCCCAGCATGGCGTATTTGACCCATACTTATGAGGGGCCAGACGATATGCCTGCGCATATTAAATGTGCAATGCTGCCGACAACGATCAGTATTCCCGTAATTTCTGGTAGGATGACACTGGGAAGATGGCAAGGCTTGTACCTTTTCGAACATCGCACCCGTCCGCATCTTAGGCGCGTTGTTGCGATGCTGCGCTGAGTCTCTTTGGCAACGCATTGCTGCGCTACATCTAGCGGCAGATTTTGCATCTACCCAATTTGTGGCGGCTGCCCTATAGTGCCTGTGGATAAGTGGGGCATAGATCCTACAGGTCGAGGCAGTAAACATAGAAAAGGGGACGCCCATGCGCTGTCCGTTTTGCGGAAATTTAGATACACAAGTTAAAGATAGCCGTCCAGCCGAGGACCACGTCGCGATCCGTCGTAGACGTTTTTGTTCCGCCTGCGGGGGACGTTTTACAACCTATGAACGCGTACAATTGCGCGATTTGATTGTGGTGAAAACCAATGGTCGCCGCGAAGAATTTGATCGCGACAAGCTTGAGCGCTCTATTCGCATCGCCACGCAAAAACGTCCCATTGAACCCGAGCGTTTGGATCAAATGATTTCAGGCATCGTGCGGCGTCTGGAAAGCATGGGCGAAACAGATATCCCATCCAAGAGCATCGGCGAGATTGTTATGGAAAGCCTCGCGCGGATCGATACCGTCGCCTATGTGCGCTTTGCATCCGTGTATAAGAACTTTCAAGCGGCTGATGATTTTGACAAATTTGTCAGTGAATTGCGCCCCCCCATCGAAGGCGACGAGTAAGCTTAAGTGTCTGAGTATTTGGAAGACGTACATCACATGCGCCACGCGCTGTCTTTGGGCGCGCGTGGGCTTGGTCGCACTTGGCCAAACCCTGCCGTGGGCTGCGTGATCGTCAAATCCGGTCGCGTCATCGGGCGCGGTTGGACTCAAGATGGCGGACGCCCCCACGCCGAAGTCATGGCCTTGGCGCAAGCGGGGGACGCGGCAAAAGGGGCCACAGCTTATGTGACGCTTGAGCCCTGTTCGCACACTGGAAAAACCCCCCCTTGCGCGCAAGGATTGATCGACGCAGGGGTGGCTCGTGTTGTGGTGGCGCTTGGTGATCCTGACCCGCGTGTTGACGGGCGTGGTCTGGATATGCTGCGCGCAGCCGGTATCACTGTTGAATTCGGCGTGCTGCAAGCCGAGGCCAAAGCCGCGCAAACAGGATTTTTGACGCGTGTGACGCAAGGGCGTCCTATGGTGACGCTGAAATTGGCCACTTCATGGGATGGGCGTATCGCGACATCGACGGGCGAAAGTCAGTGGATCACGGGGCCGCAAGCGCGCAGACGTGTTCACGCGATGCGCGCCAGCCATGACGCGGTGATGGTGGGCGCGGGCACGGCGCGAGCGGATGACCCCAGTTTGACAGTGCGCGATTTAGGTATTGATCGCCAACCTGTGCGGGTGGTGCTGTCACGCGCTTTGGATTTGCCTTTGACAGGGCATTTGGCGCGCACAGCGGGCGAAGTGCCTGTCTGGTTGATCCATGGCCCACGTGCAGACGTTGACTTGAGGCGCACATGGGGAAGCTTAGGCGCGCGTTTGTTTGAAGTGCCTTTGATCGCAGGACAACTTGATCCGACGGCCGCACTTGCCGCGCTTGGCGATGCGGGTCTCACCCGCGTGTTTTGCGAAGGGGGCGGGGCATTGGCCGCATCGCTGTTGCATGCAGATTTGGCGGACCATGTGGCGCTGTTTACGGCTGGGCTTGGCATTGGTGCGGACGGCACGCCGAGCCTTGGAGGCTTGGGTCTCACCCGTCTGGCACAGGCGTCGCGCTATCAAGTGACACATGCAGAAATCCTGGGGGCTGATGCTTTAACGCATTGGCGTCGTTCGTAAACTTAACGATCTAATTCCAGATATCGAGCACGAAATTGGCGCAGTTTTGCTATGGCAGATTGCGCCATTTTGCTGCGCCCGCTTGGGGCTGTCAGCAAGACATCTATCGCCTGTTCCGGCGCGAGAGCTGCCCCAGTGTCGGGGTCGAAATAGCGCGGGTAATCGATCAATGTTGCATGGGCCAAACCCAAAATGTTGGGCTTGGCGTCACGGCGTGCGGGCGTGTTGTATAGGTCTGTGGTCAAGCCCCAGCCCGCATAAAACGGCGCGCCGGTGCAGGTCACTGGCGTATCACGGATGAGGGCTTCGAACCCGATCAGCGAGGTCATGGTCCAAACCATATCACAAGCATCGATCAGCGCGACGGGATCGGTCTCATAAGCGACGATATCCGCAATATCATGTGCATTTTCCACTTTGCCGCGCCGAAGGCCCGCTTCGACATCGGGGTGTGGTTTGAACACGATTATGGCCTCTGGATGGGCTGCGCGCGCGGCCATAAGCAGGGCGTGATTGGTGTTGATTTCACCTGCGCCAAGTTTGATCGAGGCGTCATCTTCGACCTGACCTGCGACCAAGATTTTGTATCCTTCGGGCAGGGGCGGGCAGCCATGGCCGACGTTGTATTTGCTGAGCTTCGCCGCATTAAGTCGGGCGAGAAAGTGTTCGATGCGCAGGCATGCATGGTCGGGCAATCGCGCGCGCTTGGTGATCAGCGCTTCGAGTTTAGACGGGCGCGTTGGGTCGAAGTAAATGCCTGTGTCATCCATGATCAAAGACAGCGGCCGCACCAAAGCAGCCCCCAATCCGCGAGACCTGAGAAACCCATCTTCGATGCGCACAGGGGCGTCGCTTGCCGTTGCGCCCCAAGCCATATGGATGCGGCCAAGGTCGGTCTGCTGAGCTATGTTCGATGTCTTATCGCTAAACGTGATGGCAGTCTGGCCGAAATATCGGCGCATATGTGGTCGTTTCCAGCGCAAGATGTTCGAGGCGACGTAGCCGTGCTGATCTTCTAAAGCGGCGCGATTGCGTGCTTGTAGGCTGGCCAACGCCTGTTCAACTTCGCAAAGGGTTTTGGACTTGGGGTCGTACCATTGGCAATAGTGGAACAAAGCCCCCGCCACCAGTTGCGTGCGGGTCAGGTGACGCGTGCGGCGGTGGATCGGGGATTGGTCTTGTGTCAGGCCCCAGCCCGCATACCAAGGCTGACCAAACACAAAGGGTTTGTGCCCTGCAAGGATCGCATCAAATCCGAGCGGCGATGACAGAGTATAGACGGCGGTGGCCAGTTCGAACAGATTCCAAGGATTCGCGGGCTCCGTAAAAAGAGTGATATTTGGCGAGGCATCAGCCCCGTCAAAATGGCCCTCAACTGGACCTGCGTCGTCACGATTTGGGGAATAGATCAAGATGTTCGCATGTGGGTGCGCTTCATGGGCCAGCACCAGCATTTCGCGTAGCTCATTGGTGGCCGCGGGTTCACTGGGGAGGGTCTCGTCGTCTTTGGGTTGATCCAACACGAGAACATATGGAACATTTGGCAGTTCAGTTTGACCGCAGAGAGTTGGATTCTTACACAATTTCAACATTGGCAGGTGATCTGCGACATGTCGAGCGCGAGCCAATATGGTGGCATCGTCCAAAGGCAGCTTGGCCAACATCATCTCAAGGTCAGATGGGTGACGCGCGTCGTGAATAGGGCCGCGCGTGTCTATGGTGATGCCCAACGGGACTGGGCGCGCCTCTTGCGGGCAGGGTTGATCTGGAATGAATGCCGCACCAATCCATGCCGCGCGGGTCTTGCGCGCAGGAGCAGCGGCCGTGAGAGCCAGCGCATCATCGCGTTGGGGTGTCTTGCGATGCGGGGTCCAACCTGCGGCAGATAGAATCTGTTTTATTTTTGGAATCCCTGCAATTGCAGGGTCGGATAATAAAATCCGTCCGGGCGCATGGGCTCGGACGGATTGATCAGGCACATCGTGGTGCATGTTTTTTTTTACTCGACAGCGGTTGCGAGACTGGCCGCAGCAGAGACTGAGCCTGTGAGCACTGAAAGCGATTTGGTCCATTGGACATAGGGCGCTTCAGTGACGTAAACGGTATCGCCATCGCGGATCAAGAAGTCACGTGCAAGGAACAAGCCGTTGGGTTCTGTCAGATTGAGCACATAAACAAGGCGCTGTGTCCCAACGAGGTCATCTCGTCCCAATACCTGTTTTGCGATTTCGTCTGTTTCATTGCGCAAGACAAAGACACCAGTTGGATCGGCGCTGTTGGTTTGCAAGCCGCCGACTTGGGCGATGGCTTCCAAAGCCGAGAGGGTGCGCGTCTCAAAGGCCACGCGGCTTTGCGCACCAGTTGCGCCAAGTGCCATGAAGGATCGTTGATCGGCTTCGACCAAAATACGGTCGCCGTTGCGCAGCGCGATATCGTAACGCGCGTCGTCAAACAGATCGTCGAACCAAACCGAGCCGGTTTCACCACCACGGATCACTTTGATTTGCGCCAAAGAGGGTTCCACCGACACGCCGCCAGCATGGGCCAGCATCGCCGTTAGGGTGCGGGTGGGGCGCTCAATCGGGTAGACGCCTTGGCCGTTGATTTTACCGGTTATCGATACAGTTGCACCGTCGCCAGCGGCACGTGTCACCATGACTTGTGGGTCTGGTGTTTGTGTGTCGAGCTTTTCGGTGATGATACGGCGGATGGCTTCGGGGCTGTTGCCCGCAGCTTTCACGCGGCCAGCGTATGGCACAAAGATAAACCCTGACCCGTCCACTTGGACTTCGCTGAGCACAGTCGCGTTCGCGCCTTGACCCGCCAAAAGACCGTCGTCGACATTTTCCCAAATGGTGAGAGATAAAACATCGCCCGCTTGGATCGTGTCAGAGCCCAACGTGCCAGCGCCTGTGAAGCGGCTTGAAAAGCCGAGTGAGGGGGTAACCCCTGTTGCCGCGTTGACGCGGTCCGTCACAGTCACAATGAAAGAATCGCCTTCTTGTAGAACCGAGCCGGAAAAGACCTCTTTCTTGGTGGGGCCGGATCTGGGCAGTCCACAGGCGGTAAGGCTTGCCACAATACAAAATACCGCTGTGGCACGCAGAGTGCGCGATGTCATAAATTTCACTGCTCGGTCTCCTCTGAGCCATTTTTCTGCTCGTATTTTTGGGTAATCTACTGAAGTTTGAGTCAAAAATCTAGCAACACGTCAAGTGTTGCACATGGAGTTCGGAATGTGTTGCAGAGGCGCAGCTTGTTTGCAGGGGATGTGGATGGTGACAGGTATACCCGCCAGATATAGTGTTATTTTCCGACTTGAAGGGGCAATCTGGGCGGGGCTTTGCCGATGATTAGCGCCTCATAGGGGGATTCTGGTGCCAGCATCATATCCACGACGAGTCGCAACAATTGGCGACGACCTGCGGCTGAATAGTACCCTCCGGGCACTTGACTGGTTTCCAAAAGGAATTGGCGATAGATGCCATAGGCACGTTTGTCTGGGCGCGCGGCCTGTTTGAAAAACTCGGGCAAGGGCTGGCGTGAGACGAACTCTGGTTTATCGTAAACGGCAGCACCAAAAACTTTGACGGGCAAGCCGCGCCACAAAACCTGTTGGCCTGCGGTGGAGTTCACGGTCACCGCAGAGCGGGCAAAATTCAACAA
Organism: Pacificibacter marinus; assembly: GCF_018860505.1. Taxonomy (GTDB): domain Bacteria; phylum Pseudomonadota; class Alphaproteobacteria; order Rhodobacterales; family Rhodobacteraceae; genus Celeribacter; species Celeribacter marinus_B. The sequence goes on along the minus strand of NZ_JAHKPU010000018.1, from coordinate 220,107 downwards.
CTGCGCCAGTTTTCCGCCACGCACGTAATGAACGCGTGCCAGCACGCCGTGCTCTTTGGCGATGCGCTTCACTTCGGATTTGAGGTTGCGGCGGTCTGTTTCCAACGGGTGCGCTTTGAACACCAGATGATGGTGACGTGCGGCGCCCTGAGCAAAGCCTTTGATGACGTCCGAGATGAAATCTGGCATGGTCGCGTAAGGGGAATGGACTTGAAAACTGGTGTCATGTTCCAATTGCAACAAACAGATATGGTAGGGGTAACCGCCATTTTTGATCCGTCGTGTAGACCAAGCGCGGCGCAGGAAATGGCTGGGCATCATGATCAAGCGTTTAAAATACAGATAAAATTCTTGGAACACAGACATTTCGCGGTGGCGTTTGAAATGCTTGAACGCCCCGTTTCGGAACATCACGAACCAATGATACAGAGCGCCATAAAAGATGTGCTGTCGCATATCGCCCCAATGAGCGGGGGCTTCGATATTGTCGCGTTCGGCATTGGCCAAGGCGATGCGCATATCGTCGACAGTGAGCGACATCAGGTCGGAATTTCCGTTTGATCCGCCGCGTTCATAGGTGCACCAAAAAGGGCGCAGGTAGCCTTCTTCAAAGACATGAATGGTCAGGCCAAGCGCTTTGGCGCGCTCAACAGCCATGGCGTGCATGGGGCGCGTGTCGCCGTATAAAACGATATCTGTGACGGATTTTGTACGCACCAAGGCTTCGAATTCATCTGGCCAATCCTCGGACTTTCCAACAAATGGAATGAAACTTTTGCTGGAAAACCAGAACGCTCGGTCGCCCGCGTTAAAGCCCACACGCCATGTCTCAGCGCCTGCTGCGCGCAACATTTTGCCCAGCTTCCAAAAGAACGGTCCATGCGGACCTTGGAGCATCAGAAAAATGCGCTGATCTGAGGACGAGTCTGAGAAGTGTTCTGTCATAAGGCCTGTGATACGGTTTTGCAGGGATATGTCTGCTTTAAAATAGTCAATGCATGATGAATCAGGCGGATTTGTGACCATCTGGAAACAAAGTTGCGCACTTGAAAGCGGGTCTGAGCAGGGATAGGTCTAGGGGCAACAACATCGGGCCACTCGGGCCTCTGATCTGGCCAAAGACGGAGACAACTATGTTTACAGGGATCATCACGGACATCGGGCGTGTGCTTGATATGAAACAAGAAGGTGATCTGCGCGCGCGCATTGGCTGTGCCTATGACATTGATGGTATCGATATAGGTGCCTCGATTGCGTGTAATGGCGTCTGTTTGACGGTGATCGCGCTGGGGACCACATGGCAAGATGCGCCGCAAAACTGGTTTGATGTGCAGATCTCAGCCGAAAGTGTGGACCTGACCAACATCGGCGATTGGACTGTCGGCGCGCCGTTGAACTTAGAGCGCGCTTTGAAGCTTGGCGACGAATTGGGCGGGCATATCGTATCGGGCCATGTCGATGGTGTGGCTGAATTGATCGAGATGCGCGACGAGGGCGACAGCACGCGCCTAACGTTCCGCGCCCCCGAAGCTTTAGCTAAATTCATCGCGCCCAAAGGATCAGTGGCCTTGAACGGCACATCTTTGACGGTGAACGAAGTCGAGGGCTGTGATTTTGGTATCAACGTGATCCCGCACACCCAAGAGGTGACGATCTGGGGCAAGGCAAAGGTCGGTGATCGGATCAACCTAGAAATCGACACCGTCGCGCGCTACGTGGCACGTTTGCAAGATTGGGACAAATGATGTCCAAACCTGAGCCGCATATTCTGGACCTGCCCGCGTTTGACGCGCCTGTGAAGCTTTTGATTGTGGTTGCACCATATTTTAAAGATATTTCTGACGAACTTTTGCTGGGTGCTAAAACCACGCTTGAGGATGCTGGCGTGGCCTATGAGATGATCGAAGTGCCCAGCGTGGGCGAGCTGCCGACAGCCATCGCCATCGCGGAACGCATGTCAAATTTCGACGGCTATGTGGCGCTTGGATGTCTTGTGCGCGGGGAAACTGCGCTGTTTGAGACGGCAAATAACGATTCGTCGCACGCATTGCAGATGATGGGCATATCAGGCCTGTGCATCGGCAACGGGATCTTGGCTGTAGAGGAAAAATCGCAGGCTGAGGCGCGTGCAGAGGCAAAAGGACGTAATAAAGGTGGCCAAGCGGCGGCTGCGGCCTTGCATCTTGTCGCCATTTCCCGCAAATGGGCTCGTCCGAGCAAGGGCGTTGGCTTTAATACCGGCGCGATCCGCCTTGCGGGCGAAAACACGGGACCCAATATCGCATGACCGAAGATCATTCACACCTGAAGCCGCCCTCAAAACGCGACATGAGATCCGCCGCCCGCCTTTACGCGGTGCAGGCCCTGTTTCAGATGGAAGCCTCGGACATGACCGTGGATAAAGTCCGTCGCCAGTTTTACGATCACTTCTTTGGCCTAGAGACCGAAGAAGAAGGTCTGTTCATCGATGGCGATGCCGATCTGTTTCACGAGATCACCGAGTTGGCCGTGAACGATCAGGTGAAAATCGACCAACTGACGGACCGCGCTTTGGTGGCCAAATGGCCGATTGGTCGGATCGACAGCACGTTGCGAGCTTTGTTCCGTGCCGCGGGGGGCGAGATGATTTCAGGCCGCACGCCGCCCAAAGTTGTGATCAGTGAATTTGTGGATGTCGCCAAGGGGTTTTACCCTGAAGGCAAGGAATCCAAATTCGTGAATGCTGTTTTGGATCATATGGCCCGCGAACTGCGCCCTGAAGCGTTTAAATCGTAAAGCGCACGGTCACGGGTATCGGGCTGAAGTTCGGTCTGAGGCACGTAAAACACACCGCGACATTTTGCGAAATTGAATAGGGTGGGCCAAAAGCCTACCCTTTTTCGTATTGTACCGTTCAAGTCGCACCCCCGAATCCGTGCTGTGATGCTGTGATGCTGTGCGCACAGGGCACGAACGGGCCGGAAAGGGGAGAAGTGTCCTATGCCAAAACTTATCCGTCTGTATATCACCCAAGTCCTGATCGGCTTTGCGATCTCTGCCGCCTTTGTCGGCGTGCTCTTGGCGATGAATGTTGCCAACCTATGGCATCTGGTGACGCATTCCGACATGGGCATCTTGGCCGTTGTGGTGCTGTGGCTGTCTAATGGAATCGTATTTTCCGGCGTGCAATTCGCCATCTCTGTGATGCGCATGGCGGATCGCGACGACGGTGATCAAGGTGGCAAACGTGATGCCGTGTTTGATGAACCTTTGCGTGTTACCATTGCGCAAGGTGCACAGGCCAAGTCTAAGGCGCGCAGAGGCTTTTAAAGCGCGGGCTTTAAAAGCCAAGGTTAAATGGGAAAAGGTGGCGGGGGACCGCAGCAGTCGTAGCGACGCGTATGCTCCCGAAGCCTGATTATATCAGGTGGGCGCCAGGTAAAAGGACCAGGGTCCGGACAGAGCCAGCTCCCGTACGGTTGCGTAAGGCCACCGGAGTCTTGCGCCCATGTGAACGAACCGAGCAGATCCCGCCGTCCCAACACCTAGTGCCTGTGCAGCCCCTCGACAAGGGGCCGCATGCAGTTTGTCAAAAGATCAGTGCGTTTGCGCCGACCTTTTCGTTTTAAAATCTAATCGTCCAAAGCCACACGCAGTTGGGCGATGTGATCGTCCCAGCCTTTGTCCAAGGCCAGCGTCAGCCCAAGTTCTTCGGCTTTGCGCGGCAGGCCAGAATGCACCAAGGACAAGCGGGTGATGGTCTCGACCTCTTTTAAGGTCCAGATCACTTTCGATTTCACGCCGTTCATTTGCTCTAATGAAAATGTATATTCCAAACGATCATATGGCGTCGCATCGCGCACGCGGCCCCAGCACAGTTTCTCACCGCTTTCGCGTCCGAACATCTCGTAGGGTTCGCCCATGGTCAGCTCGACTGATGGCACATGAAACCAGGTTTTGAGCAGCTCAGGCTTGGTCAGGTGATCCCAGATGTGAACCCGTGAGGCTTTGACATAGATGGCTTTGCGGATGGTGTTGTCGGTCATGAGGTGGCCCCTTTAGGTGCGCGTGATTGATCTTGCAGGGCGTGGGCCCCGTCAAATCCATTGCATAGCTCATGATGCGATCTGTGCGCGGGGTCAAGGAGCTGTGGCATTGCGGGCTATGGTGGTTTTTCCAATAGAGCTTCTTCGAGAACTGTGATTTGTTATACTTAGGTCAGTTACTTTGGTTTTATTTGGGGGGCAGAAGCGTGTTCTCACCTGACAACGGCTTGTCCAGTAAAGATTATGCCGCGATAGGACAGCTTGTCGTGTCGTATGCTTTATTAGAAAAAGAACTATTTAGTATCGTGTGTTCTTTAATTGAACTGGAGGAGGGCGATGGCTCAAAAGAGAATGTTGTCTTGGATCGTATTGTCTGTGTCGGTAAACAGGCTTTTGGTCAGAGAGTGAAAAAATTCTTGAAGTTGTACGCAAAGCGTTTTGGGGAAGATAAAACTTATCATCTATTTGAAGAACGCTTCGAACAATGTCAAAAAATTAGAGATCATGTCGTTCATGGCATTTGGACATCCACTAAGGATGAAACGTTGCAGTGCCAATTTATGAGCAGAAACGCCATCAAATGTGGCTATGTTCTGGATGACCTCATTGTGTCGCGTTCTGATCTTCTCAGCGCAGCTTCTGATGCCATGATTATGGTAAATTCTCTTCGAACGCTTGAAAAATTAGAATTGTATAGCTGAAGGTGTCACTTGGCCAATGCCCGCGCTTGGGCGGCCGCCGCGCGAATTTCTTCGGCGATTTCTTCGGCTTCTTCAGGGTCGAAATCCATCGGAATCTCAAGGCCTTCACCTTCGATATAGATGCGCACCATGCCAAGCGTGGTGGGGCCGATTTGGATGTTCGCCTCGACGTCGCTTTCTTTATTGATGCTCATAACTTTGCTCCTTTGGATTGCCCGTTGAAATAAGCCCAAAGACCGCTGTGTGCAAGGGGGCGCTGTGGCTGTAATGTGACTGTGGTGTGACTGTGGACCTTACACCGCGAAAACCACGACAAAAGGACGTGTAGAAAGGCGGGCAGGGGCCTTCCGTGAAAAAAACGTCAAAATGCGCAATCTTGCTCTTGCATTCACCCAGTACCTTCCGTAAATCACCCCTCAAGTGCCGCCTTAGCTCAGTTGGTTAGAGCGCCTGATTGTGGATCAGGAGGTCCCTGGTTCGAGACCAGGAGGTGGTACCACTTCCCCCCCTCTTATAGATGTTGAATGCATACCTGATAGCGCTGCCTTTGTGTTTTGTTCGTGTTTGTTCGCACATCACGGTGAAACGCAAAAGCGTGACCTCGGTTTGACGCAGCATAAATTGCAGATGTACGCGCTGTGCAATGTAATCACGGCCATGGTTTAATGTGCCGTGCAGCCTTATCTACGCAAGGCGCACTGCTTATACCGCTGTTACTGGCTGGCTGGTGATTGACAAACTCTATGTAAAAAGGCGGCCCCTACGCCACATAAGGGCAGGGCTATCCACTTCCCTTGGCTCCCCGTCGCAGAGCGCGCGCCGAAAAAGACGATGCGTCTCGCTCTCCGGAATCTTGGGTGTGGAAACGTCTATGCCACTGATGGTTTGGGCTCTTTGAAGTCTATTCAGTGGCCAAGGTCACATCGAAATTCACGTAAAGGAACGGGTCCGCAACCTTTCCAGACAATTCCAATCCGTCAGGAAACGCGCTGGCGGGTTTTGTTTCGTAGGACATCACTAAGTCCTCGCGCACGCCAAAGACGGTGTCTTGGTCAAGGTATTGATCATCATCAGGAAAAACTTCGGTGACAAGCGAACGGAAGCCTGGCGCCGTCACGATATAATGCAAATGCGATGGACGCCAAGGGTGGCGACCACATGCATTGAGAATCGCCCCCACAGGTCCGTCAGATGGCACAGTGTATTCAACGGGTTTTACGGTGGTGAAGGCATAGCGGCCATCTGCGCCAACGGTCATCAGGCCATGAAACGAGAAGGTGTCTTGCTCGTCGTCTTGACTGGCATAAAGCCCGTTCGGCGCGGTTTGCCAAATATCGATCACCGCATTTGGGATCGGGTTGCCGTTGGTGTCACGGATCACGCCTTCGGCCAAAAGGACAGGTCCGCCAAAGTGCCGTTTCATGTCCCCGCCAACAGCCAAGGGCGGCGCGCCTGAGACGTGGAATGGTCCCAATACAGACGACGAGGTGGCGTTATCATCCGAGTGCAGCATGTCGATGAGGGACGAGAGCCCAAGCACGTCTGAGGCCAGCACAAATTCGTGGCGGTCTTCGGTCTCAATGGCGGCGCAGCCCTCAAGAAACGCGATTCCTTGACGCCATTCATCATGCGTCAGTTTGGTTTCGCGGGCAAAATCATGCAGATGTTGCACGAGAGATTCCATGATTTCACGAGTCCGTGGGTCCATTTCTGCGGACATGTAGCTTTTAAAAACATCGGTGATGTTGTCTTTTGTGACGTTGCGCATCGGGCAGGTCTCCTAGTTCAAAAGGATAAGGCTTAGGATCGGGAACTGGATCAAAAGGAGCAGTGCGACCAGCATGACAAAGGCAAAGGGTAGGGCGCCCATGAAGACGTCCATCAATGAGATGCGGTCATCATTCAGTGTCGATTTGATCACGAAACAAGATATGCCCAGTGGTGGGGTCAGCAGACCGATTTCAGCGCCAACAACCGTGATGATCCCGAACCAAACGAGCGACATGTCCATCGCTTCGACAAGAGGCAAGAACAGCGGCACGACGATCAAAATGATCGAGGCTGTATCAAGAAGTGTTCCAAGAAAAAGCATGAGCATCACGTACAGGATCATGATTATCCAAAATGACGTCTCATTGCCCGCTAGTAAGTCTTGCAATTGGTTTGGTAGACCCGCCAGCCCAAGCATCCGGCTGTAGATAGACGCAGCGGTGATCAAAAACAGAATGGCCGCGGTGATGTGACCTGTTTCTAACAGCGCATCCCAAAAGCCTTTGAACGTCATAGATCGTCTGGCGACCGCAATGACAAGCGCGACAAGCCCACCTGCGGCCCCCGCTTCTACGGCCGTAAGCCAGCCTGAATAGATGCCGCCAAGCACGACTGTGATAAGGAACAAGGTCGGAAGGGTTTTAGATGCAATCTCACGCATGGACATCCATTCGGTGTCTTGCACGACTCGGCCGCCAACGAAATTGGGGGTGAACCGTCCCATAAACCAAATCGCACCGACGTAGAAGACTGCCAGCATAACGCCTGGTATAACACCAGCAAGGAACATATCGCCGACCGATTGCTCGGAAACAAAAGAGTAAATGATCAACATCGCGGAGGGCGGAATGATCATACCAAGCACGGAAGATCCCGCGACCACACCAACGGCAAAGCGCGGATTGTAGTCTTGCGCAATCATCTCTGGCACAGAGACCTTTGTGAACACAGAGGCCGAGGCGATGGATGATCCTGTCACGGCTGCAAAGATAGCGTTGGCGCCAACTGTGGCCATGCCAATCCCGCCTTTCACCTTGCGAAAGCGTTGGGTCAAAACTTCGTAAATGTCACTGCCCAACCCTGCCTTCGAGACGATAAGCCCCATAAAGGTGAACAAAGGGATGGTGGCGAAAGAATATTCCATCGCGCTGTCACCCACGGCCACTTTGAGCAGATTCAACGACAGGGTAAAGTTGTCGCGCATCAACCAGATGGAGACCAAGGATACAGTGCCAAGTGCGATGGGGATATAAAGCCCCGCGTAGATTAGAAAAACGATTGCGACGACCGATATTAGGCCAATTTCAATAGGGCTCATTTAGAGGTCTCTTTATGCTCTGGGGCGCGGATCAGGGCTGGGCGATCCTGCGCGGTGATAACCTTGAGAACAAAGATCAGACTGGACAAGGCACAGCCCGACGCGATGACCAATTTGATCGGCCACCAAGGCACTGTGAACAGACCGGGGATGCCGAAAAAGTCTTGCGTGTTCCACATGTGCACAAATTCAGGAAACATGATGTATGATATTAAAAACATGAAAATTGCAGACACGGCATTGATGATCCGTCGCAGGTTCGCAGTCAGCTTTGGGCGGCGATCATGTAGCAGGTTTAGAAACCCATCAGAGCGGGTCAGCCTGTCAACACGGGCCACGTCGGCCAATTGTAAGAACACGATAAAAACCACCGAAAGCTGGACGATTTCATAGGTGCCTTTGATGGGCGCGTTAAAAATACCGCGTGCAATCACGTCGACATTTAGGATCACCACCAGGGCCAAAACCATTAAGGTTCCGGCCACGTTGGCAGCAATTGCGAGTGTATGAGCAACCCCAGAAAGGCCGCTGAGTGCAGTTTTAAACATGGATATGTCCTCTTTCTGGGGAGCAGATTAAGGCTGTGACCAGTCGCGAACGCCTGTGAACCCTTCGGTTTCAAGCTTTGCCAAATAGGCAGCAAGCATCTCTGAACCGGGTTCACCCACATCATTCAAAGATGACGCCCATTCCTGTGCGATGTTCGGAATAGCAGCGGCCCAAGCGGCGCGATCAGCATCGGACACATCAATGATCGTGCCGCCTGCGGCGACATAGGCCGCTTCTGATTCTGCCGCGCGATCCATAGCGATACCAGCAAGACGATCACGGTAGTCGATTGAGACCGCCTGCAAGACACTTTTGACTTCGTCTGGCAATTTCGCCCAGTAATCAGCGTTCACTGTGACCGTTTTTGAGTTCACAGCACCAAGGTCTGCACGCAACATGTATGGGCCGACTTCAGAGATTTTAAAGGTCGCAGCGGCTTCTGGCCAAAGCAATGCCGCATCCACCAAACCCGTTTGTAACATGTTGTAGAAATCGGTCAGCCCGCCACGCACACCTGCCGCGCCTTGGATGCCTTCAAGATACCGCAGGTTCATACCTGCGCCTGCGACTTTAAAGCCCTCAACGTCAGAAATAGACGTAATTTCTTTTGCGGAAAACACTTGGTAGCTATCAAGCACAACACCGGTTGCCAGATAAACTTGGTTCTGCGCCGCAAATTCGTTTTGCATGGCGGGGAACTCACGGGCGATCTCATCAACCGCTTTCGCAACAGCGCGTGCGTCAGATGACACAAAAGGCGTTACAGCTGCGATGCCCTGACTGGGGAGTTTCGATGAGTGAAAAATTGTGGTGACGATACCGATGTCGCCAAGACCAAGTTGCACGCCTTCCAAAACACCACGAGGTTTTACGATGGAGCCGCCGTAGTTTTCTTGCCAGTCCATAACGTAGTTGCCTGTCTCGGCAAGACGGCGGTCAACCTCAGGAATAAAGAAATCCGAAAACTCGCGAACCCATAGGGAACGGTCTGGATAACCATCGATTACCACAGCAGAAATTTTTTCCTGCGCAGCGACAGGCAAGGCGGTCATCGTCACAAGAGCTGCGCCCATAAGGCCGCATAGTGTCCAATTTTTCATCTTTTTCTCCTCCCAGAAAAGCGGGTGTTTCCCGCAAAAATTATTATGTCGTCTTCTTCCAATTCACGGTTAGGTCTGTGCCTGCTGCCTCAAACAGTTTGGCAATGGCGCAGTATTTTGCCGTTTCAATACCCACCAAGGTCAGCTCCTCCTGACTGGCGGATGTGGTGCAATTCACAGTCAATGTGATTGCGGGGAACGGCACGTCTATTTCCTCTTGCATGAGGACGCCGCGCCGATCAAATTGGCACGCTGCATCGATGGTGATTTCTCCCAAATCAACACCAAGGCGTTGTGCGTTCTTATGTCCGATCACATTTGTACAGGCGATCAAAGCCGTCATCGCGGCCTCTGTCGGGGTCGGGCCAAGATTGGACCCTCCTCGCTCAAGTGGCTCATCGATCACCACCTTGAGATCACGCACGGGAATGTCCGTGCGTGAATGGCTTGGGCAGGTCGCCGTTGCACGGTAGGTGACGACAGATTTCATTTTAATTGCCATCGTGCCTACCCTTTACGCAAAGCTGCACACCTGATCGAAGGCAAAGCGGGGCAGCTTTTGGAACAAAGCGGTTTCATCGGCATATCCGATATTACATAGAAAATTTGATTTTACAGTTGTGCCTGCAAAGAATTCTTCATCGACAATCGCATTGGAAAACCCTGACATTGCCCCAACATCAAGACCCAGCGCGCGGGCGGCAATCATAAAGTAAGCCCCTTGCATCGTACCGTTGCGGTAAGCTGTGTCTTCGCAATGTTCTGGCTTGTCAGCAAACAGGTGGCGACGGTCCTCGTGTGGGAACAAAAACGGCAGCTCTTTCCAGAAATCCGTATCATATGCAATAATCGCTGTGACCGGTGCGCCCATCATTTTACTGACGTTTTGCGGCTTGAGTGATTTTGCCAGCCGCTCTTTACCTTCCGGTGTTTTTACAAAAACAAAGCGTGCAGGCAGCGTGTTCATGCTGGTCGGCCCATTGATCGTGATGTCGTAAAGTTCATGCAACAACGCGTCATCAATCGGTTTGTCCGTCCAAGCATAATGCGACCGCGCATCGCGTAAGATCAAATCGATCGCGTCAGGGGACAGTTTATCTATACGCCCCCGCAAAGAACGGTGATCTTCTTGGGCTTTTGCGCGCAGCGCTTCGAGGGCTTTACCAGTTGGAGCTGTCATCAGGCTTTCACCTCATCTACGATTGGATTTGAACAAATACCGATACCTTCGATTTCGATATCAACGATTTCACCAGGCTTTAGCCAGCGTGGGTTTGGTTTTTTAGCGTGGCCAACACCGGGGGGCGTGCCCATGGCAATCAAATCGCCCGCTTCAAGCGTCGTGTATTCTGAAATCGTCGCAATCGTTTGCGCGACCGACCAAATCATGTTGCCAGTGTTGGAGGATTGCAAAATCTCTGTGCCAACACGACTTTCGATTTTCAGGCCACTTGCGCCGCTGGGGACCTCATCTGGGGTCACTACAATAGGACCGATTGCGCCGGTGTTGTCAAAGTTTTTCCCCGGCGTCCATTGATGGGTTTTACGCTGATAATCGCGTACAGAGCCGTCGTTGAACACGGTGTAACCAAAGACATGGTCTAGCGCGTCCGCCTCGGAAATGTGACGCCCGCCTTTGCCGATGACGATCATCAATTCGGCTTCATAATCGAGTTTATCTGAACAGGTCGGACGCACGAGCGGCGCGCCGGCGGCCATGATGGAATTCTTAGAACGCATGAATAGTGCAGGGTAATCGGGAATATCGTAGCCGCCCTCTTTGATGTGATCTGTATAGTTCAAACCAAGACAAATGATCGTGCCGGGGTTGGCGACGGGCAGGGCGGGCGTGATGGATGAAACCGCCACTTTTGGCGCCTCAGCGACTTTGTTTGCCACCGTTTCGATTAAATCAGGTGATTGGATCAAGGCCATCAAATCAGCCCCGATCGCAGAATTCAAAGCCGTAAGATTAACCGCATTTTCGCCTTGTACAGCAAAGACCGCGACGCCCGAATCTGTCTGCCCAACCAAATATTTCATCATCTCAATCCTTGTAAGTTTCCATTATTTCTGCCTACTATATCATCACTTGTCAATTAATATCGATATTTTTAAGGATACACAAAATGGTGAAATGGGCGGATTACAAAGCAGAAGCAAAGTCACGCGGCGCTTTGGCACTTGAACTTTACGTAGCGCAAAGCACGCCAGCAATGGGGCCTGATGCTGTAAAGGCATCCCTGCATGATCACCTTGCCTATCAGGCGCAATTGGAAACGGCAGGTCAGCTTGCTTTTGCGGGGCCTATGTCCGATGAAAGCGGAGATAATATGCAGGGGATGGGCTTGATTATCTACCGCGCTGAGAGCTTGGAAGTCGCCCGTGAACTGGCTGAGGCTGACCCGATGCACAAAAGCGGCGCGCGTGTTTTCACGTTACGGCGGTGGATGATAAACGAAGGCTCCCTGTCCCTTTCGGTTGGCCTTTCAACCAATGCGGTCCATCTGAATTAGCGCCACCGCGAGAGTGCTGTATAAAGATGGGTAGGGCTGACAAAGCCGAGGTCATGTGGCGCTTGTGCGGCCCTGCGCAACGCAATTCTTGGGCGACGTGGGTCTATGGATAAATTTTCTAAAGTGCAGCGGCCTGAACAAGGTCATATGCGCACATCAATGTGAACCGAAAGAGCGTGATCTGCGCTATTTGTCCCGTGGTTTTTCCCTTCAATTCGTGACAAAATCAGCGTCAAACATAACCACGCCGCGTCTGGGACGATTCCCGTCTGGGACGTTTTTCTTTTGGGGCGATGTGAGGATCCAAAATGTTAGCTGTTATTTCCCCCGCCAAAAAATTGAACATGGATCCTGTTGTGGGCATTGAGCGCACGACCCCCAGCTTTACCGCCGAGACCAAAGAGCTGATCGAGATAGCGCAGCAGTTAGATGTGGCTGCCCTGCGTAAATTGATGGGGATCAGCGAAAAATTGGCGGAATTGAACGTGGAACGCTTTTCGAATTTCTCTGACACCCCTGACGTAGATGCGGTCAAACAGGCGATGTATATGTTTGATGGCGATACTTATACGGGGCTGGATGCGGTCAGTTTTGATGCGGACACGATCCCTTATGCGCAAGATCATCTGCGTATCTTATCAGGACTTTATGGTATCTTGCGGCCATTGGATGCGATCCAAGCCTATCGTTTGGAAATGGGCAGTCGATTGGCCTCGCCCAAGGGCAAAAACCTCTATGCGTTCTGGGGCGATAAAATCGCACATGCCCTGAATGACGCCGCCAAAGCGAGCCAGTCAGAGTTTGTGGTCAACTGCGCCTCTACGGAATATTTCTCTGTGGTGAAAACAGACGTGCTGACCCCCAAAGTGATCACGCCCGTGTTCTTGGAGCGCCGTGACGGCGCTGAGAAAACCATTAGTTTTTACGCGAAAAAAGCACGAGGCGCGATGGCGCGCTTTGTCATCGAAAACCGCATCCGCGAGGTCAAACACCTGCGCGATTTTGACAGTGGTGGCTATGCCTTTGACGCGGCAAAATCTGACGCGGCGACACTGGTGTTCTCGCGCGATAGTTAGAGCGCGTTACTCAATCACTACAGTCTGACGCAAAGCGCCTGTATCAGCATCAAAGATCAAAATCTGATTGTCTGTCGTCACAATCGCCACCCAATCGGCTCCGCGCGTAAAGTTTTGCGCGGTGGCGCCTGCTGGCAAAGCGATGTTTGCGGGTAAATCAAAGCTCACAGTGCCGTTCATTGATGGGAAACGGGTGACAAGCAGGCCGATCAGGAGTAGGAACCCCAAAATCATCACCACCAAGAGCGATGTGACAAGCCTGCGCATCAGCGTGAGTCCTGCCATCGCTTTTGGGTCAATTCTCGCGTCCAAATCCTTTGGGTCGCTCTGTACCGGATCAATCATGTCTCTTAGCGCTCCACTTATCACCGTTGAATTCACCATCGCGGAAAACCCGCCTAACCGTCTTGATAAGGCGATTGCGCGTGATGTGCCAGCGGATGCGAACCTATCGCGGTCGCGTTTGGCGAAATTGATCGCGGATGGGTCTGTTGTGGTCAACGGTAAGCCTGCGCTGGATCAAAAGGCTAAGATCGTCGAAGGGGCCGCTGTGGTGATTACAGTCGAGCAACCCGTGGACAGTCACTTGGTAGCCGAAGACATTCCGCTGGATATCATTTTTGAAGACGAACATTTAGTGGTGGTCAACAAACCTGTGGGCATGGTGGTGCATCCTGCCCCTGGATCGCCCTCTGGCACTTTGGTCAACGCGTTGATGCACCATTGCGGGGATAGCCTGTCTGGTATCGGCGGCGAAAAGCGCCCCGGCATTGTACACCGCATCGACAAAGACACGTCCGGCTTGCTGGTCGTGGCCAAAAGCGATGTGGCGCATCAAGGTTTGGCAAAACAATTCGAGAAACACACAGTCGAGCGCAAATACACCGCGCTGGTTTACGGCATGCCCGATGTGATGGATCCGCGTCTGCGTGGTGTCAAGGGTGTGAGCTTTGAAGGCTCGAACATCATGCGCATCACCACCATGCTGGGGCGTCACAAGACGGATCGGCAAAAACAAGCGGTGTCCTTTAGTGAGGGGCGTCACGCCATCACCCGTGCGCGTGTGTTGGAGCAATACGGTCTGCCGCATCAGCTGACCTTGGTGGAATGCTGGTTGGAAACAGGGCGGACACACCAAATTCGTGTGCATATGACACACGCAGGGCACGGATTGATCGGGGACCAAACCTATGGTGGCAAACGCAAGCTGTCGCATAAGGCTGGGATTTCCGAGGCATCATTGGCGGCGATTGCGGCTTTCCCGCGTCAAGCTTTGCACGCGGCTGTCTTGGGGTTTGTGCACCCTGTGACTGAAGAAAACATTCGGTTTGAAGCCCCTTTGCCCAGCGATATGCATGATCTGATCGAAGGTCTGCGCTAATATGCACGATCTCTGCGCGTTTCAGGTATAGTTGTAGTAATTGTGCACATTGGTGTGATCTGGCATTCTATTGCTAGACCACCGACGGAAACGGGTTCATCTTTCGTATAAAGATTGATGGTAGCGAACAAAAAACAACTTTTTGCCTCGCCAACCCTTGAACCGCTATAACCGTAGACCTATTTGCATGTTAACGCCTGTAACATTAGGCATTCGACATGGGAGTGACCTGAACAATGAGTAACTATACCAATCTGCCTGCCCCGAGTCCCGAACAGGGCCTCAACCGCTACATGCAAGAAATCCGCAAGTTCCCTATGCTGGAACCGGAAGAAGAATACATGCTGGCCAAGCGTTGGGTCGATCACGAAGACAGCGGTGCCGCGCACCGTCTTGTGACCTCTCACCTGCGTTTGGCGGCCAAAATCGCCATGGGCTATCGTGGATATGGTTTGCCGCAGGCGGAAGTTGTGTCTGAGGCTAATGTGGGTCTGATGCAGGCGGTGAAACGCTTTGACCCTGAAAAAGGTTTTCGCTTGTCCACCTACGCGATGTGGTGGATCCGCGCTTCTATACAAGAATATGTTTTGCGCTCTTGGAGCCTTGTAAAACTTGGAACGACATCTGCACAAAAGAAATTGTTCTTCAATCTGCGCAAAGCGAAAAATCGTATCGGCGCTTTGGAAGATGGCGATCTGCACCCTGATCACGTCAAACGTATCGCGACGGATTTAAGCGTGACCGAGGATGAAGTGATTTCGATGAACCGTCGTCTGTCCGGTGGGGATGCGTCTTTGAATGCCACAGTGGGGTCAGAAGACGGCAGCACTGCACAATGGCAAGACTGGCTTGAGGACGAGAGCATGGATCAAGCTGGCGATTACGAGGCCAAGGATGAAATGGAAAGCCGTCATGCTTTGCTGATGCAGGCGATGGATGCGCTGAATGATCGTGAAAAAGACATTCTCACGCAGCGCCGTTTGGAAGACAAGCCTGTGACGCTTGAGGCCTTGTCAGAGCAATACTCAGTGTCACGTGAACGCATCCGCCAGATCGAAGTGCGCGCGTTTGAGAAACTTCAGGCGCGCATGAAAGAGCTGGCCGTTGAAAGTGGCGTGTTCGAAGACGCGTAACCGCGTGGTATTTTTGACCTGTGGTCATAATTTTGCAAAGGGGTGGTGAATGCCGCCCCTTTTCCTTTGGGGCGTGCTCTGCAATGGTCTGTTCAAAGCCTATAGGAGAACGATCATGAGCAAACCGATCCGCTGGGGCATCTTGGGTGCCGCGAATTTTGCCCAAAAACATATGGCGCGGGCAATACACAGTGCAGAGGGCGCCCAGCTTGTGGCATTGGCCACCTCAGACCCTGCTAAAGCTGTGGGATTTCAAAGCTTTTGCCCTCAGCTTGAGGTCGAGACCGACTATGATGCCTTGCTGGCGCGCGACGATATCGATGCAGTCTATGTACCACTGCCTAATCACATTCATGTGGATTGGACGCTTAAAGCGATGCGCGCTGGTAAACATGTTTTGACGGAAAAGCCCATCGCGATGACGGCGGAACAGATCGATGATCTGATCGCCCTGCGCGACAAGACGGGGCTCATGTGTGCCGAGGCCTATATGATCGTGCATCATCCGCAATGGATACGCACCAAACAGCTTTTGGCCGAAGACGCTATTGGCTCCGTGGTGCATGTCGAAGCGGTTTTTTCATATAACAACAGTGACATGGATAACATTCGCAATCGCCCTGAAACGGGTGGCGGGTCTATACGCGATATTGGCGTCTACACTTATGGCGCTGCACGTTGGGCGACAGAGCAAGAGCCGCGCACGATCACGCATACCAATATTCGCTATGAAAATGATGTGGATGTTTTCGCCGAAATTTCAGCACAGTTTGACACGTTTTCCTATCACGCGTTGACCTCGATGCGGATGTGTCCCGCGCAAGAAATTCGCTTTCATGGCAACACAGGCGTGTTGACGGTGGAGACACCATTCAACGCCAATTTGTTCGGCCCAACGCGACTGCATCTGACGGACACATCGAACAATGAAATGGTTGAACATTTCTCGGGGCAGAACCACTATATAACTCAAGTTGAAAATTTCTGTGCAGCAGTGCGTACAGGGACATCCGCCCATGCAGATTATCCTTGGACCTTGGAAGACGCGCGTGGCACACAAGCTATGATAGACGCTGTTTTCAAAGCGGATGAAGCCGCGCGAAGCTTAAAGGATTAAACATGGCCGACCCACATGAATTTGACGACGTGATGCCCGACCTTGAAAACATGACGCCCAAAATGCCCGAGCATCTTGAGGAAAACATCTTTCACCGAATTTTTTTCATGATCCTCATCGCGATCATGATCAGCCTGTCCAAAACGCTTTTGGTGCTTTTGACTCTGCTGCAACTGGTGTTCGTGGTGCTCGGAAAAGGCTGTCCCAATACCCGTATCGCGGAATTGGGCACTGATTTGGGCATCTGGATGGCGAAAGCCATCCGCTATCAAACCGCCGCCTCTGAGGTCAAACCTTGGCCGTGGACGGAACTGGATTAGGTTTGAGGATCACTTGGATATAGGCTGGCCATGCGAAACCCTTTTGCAGCCCTGAGATGCAAAAGCCCCACCGAATTTGGCGGGGCTTTTTTAATGCTAATAGTTTTCGCGCTGGCTTAGTCCATCGCTTCCAATTCATCGATCATCGCTGAAATCATCGACAGACCTTTGTCCCAGAATTTGGGATCAGAGGCGTCTAGGCCAAAGGGGGCCAAAAGGTCGGTATGATGTTTTGATCCGCCCGCTTTGAGCATATCGAAGTATTTGTCCTCAAACCCGTCTGGGTTTTCCAGATAGGCGGCGTAAAGCGCGTTCACGAGGCCATCACCGAACGCATAGGCGTAAACGTAAAACGGCGAATGGACAAAGTGGGGGATATAGGCCCAGAAGGTCTCGTATCCCTCCATGAATTCAAACGCAGGCCCAAGGCTTTCACCCTGCACAGACATCCACAACGCGTTGATGGCGTCAGATGTGAGTTCGCCGCCTTTGCGTGCTTCATGCAGTTTGCATTCAAAGTCGTAAAACGCGATTTGGCGTACAAGGGTGTTGATCGAATCCTCGACCTTGCCCGCCAGTAAGACCTTGCGCTCGTTTTGATTTTTGGCACCTTTGAGCAGCTGTTGAAAGGTCAACATCTCGCCAAAGACAGACGCGGTTTCGGCCAAGGTCAATGGCGTAGATGACAGCAATTCGCCTTGATCCGCCGCCAACACTTGGTGCACACCGTGGCCAAGCTCATGCGCCAGCGTCATCACATCGCGCTGTTTGCCCAAGTAGTTGAGCATCACATAAGGATGCGCGTCGGTAACGGTCGGGTGGGCGAAAGCGCCTGGGGCTTTGCCCTCTTTCACGCCGGCATCGATCCAGCCTTTGGTAAAGAAAGGCTCGGCGAGTTCGGCCATTTTCGGGTGAAACCCAGCATAGGCCTGCATCACCATATCGCGGGCATCATCCCATTGGATGGCTTTGTCATCTTCCAGCGGCAAGGGCGCGTTGCGGTCCCAGACTTGCAGCTTATCAAGACCGAGCCATTTGCGTTTCAATTCATAGTAGCGGTGCGACAGCTTGGGGTAGGCGGCGACCACGGCATCGCGCAGGGCCTCGACCACCTCGGCTTCGACATCGTTGGACAGGTGACGGCCCGTTTGCGGGGTCGGCATGCCGCGCCATTTGTCTTCAATATCGCCCATTTTCGCCAGCGTGTTGTGCACACGGGTAAATGTCTTAAGGTTTTGCCCCAAGACATTGGCCACTTCACGGGCAGAGGCTTCGCGGGTGTCGCGGTTTTGGTCTGACATCAAGGTGGCTGCGGCCTCAAGACCAAGCTCTTGACCATTCACGGTGAATTTCAGATCGGCAACCGTTTCATCAAACAGTTTGTTCCACGCAGTGGCACCGACAATGGACATGTCGTGTTCATAGCGTTCAAGTTCGTCAGACAGCTGATAGGGCCGCATTTTGCGCATGCGCTCAAAAATAGGACGGTAGCGCGCTAGATCAGCGTGCTGCAACATCGCCTCGACGGTTTCATCTGGGATGCGATTTACTTCGAGTGAGAAAAACACCAAGGGCGCTGTGAAATTGGTGATCTTGTCTTGGATATCGGAAAAGAATTTCGCGCGCTCTCCGTCAACAGTGTTTTGGTAATACAAAAGCCCCGCATAAGACCCAAGACGCCCCGCCACTTGGCTGATGCGCTCATTACGCAAAATGCAGTCATACATGCCAGCGCCATCAAGATCGGCCAGCTTTCCCTCATAATCTTTAGCGAAAGACACGCAGGCCTCTTCCAGCCAATCCAGATCGCGTTTCACTTCCGGCGCATCTACGGCAGGGTAGAGATCGCTGAGGTCCCAATCGGGCAGATCGCCGAAATCGCCTGTGGCCGCCCCAGTGTTCGCGTCAAACACGCGGCTGTCATAGGCGCGTGTGTCAAAAGCTTGGGGGGCAAGGGCGCCAAGGGCGGACGTATAGCTGAAACGCATGAAAATTCTCCTGTTCCTATGCCCAACACTTAGGGATGCAGCGCCCCGATTTGCAACCCATTGGGGGCAAGAGATTGAAGACCATCACAAATTGTTGTCAGGCCTGCCTACTAGATGCGCCGCATAGGGCATGCCTATTGTCTCAGGGGCGGGGGATTACAGATTGGCGTCAAACAGCGCGCAAGACCGATCAAAGAATGTTTTGCGGGTTTCAGGCACTTCCATAGGGATCTCGTGCTGGCCTTTTGGCACTTCAACCAGTTCGCCGCGCGGCCAGCGTGCCATGCGGGACCGCACCGCATCTGTGTTGACGATGGATTCGTCTAGACCCAGAAAGCATAGAGCAGGCACATCGGGGGATGTAATTGTGTCGATATGCGTGTTCTCAGCAATGGATTCGCATACCCAGCGTGTTGATGGACCGCCAAGCCCCAAATCAGGTTCCGCGGCGACTTGTGCGCGCATGTAGGCATACATATCAGCGTCGCGGGTGAGCACGTTCCCCTCGAATTCATTCGCCATTATATAGGTTTCGCTTTTGGTACCCGGGGCGCGTTTGCAATCCATGTTGAGTAAGGTCAACATGGGAGCCAAGAACCGCAACATTGCTTTTTGCACGGGCGTTAGCCCAATGCCCCACATTGGGGCCGAAAAACTGGCAGCTTCAAAAGGCGCACCCTCAAGCAGCGCACGCAGACCAATGGCCCCGCCCATGGAATGTCCGATCATGAACCAAGGTTTGGGCAAATCAAGATCGCGCGCCATGTTGAGTACGGCGGCCATATCCAATTGGTAATCATCAAAATGGTTCACATGGCCGATACTGCGATCGGGCAACATGCGATCCGCTATGCCTTGCCCGCGCCAATCAATTGCCAAAGAGGCATAGCCTCTTGCGGCCAAATCCGTCGCCGCGCGCCCATATTTTTCAACACACTCGGTCCGCCCTGGCAAGATGAACACAGTGCCTTTGGTCTTATCTGCATCTGAGGTATCGTCTGTATGTGGCCAAACGCCCGCACGAATGCGTAGCCCATCACTGGTGGTCAACCAATAAGCGTGACCGCCTTTGGGGCCATCACAAACCTGTTCGAAAAAGGGGGCTGGTTGCATGAGGGGCCTCGCGAAGATGCTAGAAAAATATGAAAGCGGAGACATTCCGCAAAGCAAAAGACCCTGCCACTGTGACGCGGCAAGGTTTAAAAACTCTATAATTTACGCCAAAGCAGACCCAAGCTGCATGGCCATACCCATGTCGCCATCAACGGTCAGCTTGCCTTGCATGAAAGCGGCGGTGGGGTTCACCTCGCCTTCGATCATGCCTTGGAAGGTCTCGACATCTGCTGTTAGCGTGACGTCGGCGTCGTCATCAGAGGCGCGTGCGCCATCCGAATCGACAATAATAGAGCCTTCGTCCGCGATGACGAATTTCGCGGTGCCCGCAGCAAAGCCGCCATCGATCTTTTCATTCAAGGCTGCGACGGCTGCTGTTAGGATATCGCTCATAAGTTTTCCTTTGGTTCGGTTGTTTTTAGCTTCTTTTACATATGGGGCATTGCCCACAAGAGCCAAGAAGCTACACTCATGAGTATTATGGACCGAATGCAACTGTTTCTCAAATGTATCGTTACGTCTTTGTGTCTGTGTTGGACCCAAAGTGCGCTTGCCGTGGATGCGGGTAAATTGAATAGGCTGTTTGACCAGCTGGCCATGGCGGACGCCGCGCAGGCTGGCGCGATTGAACATGATCTTTATGCCGAATTGGCGCGCTCTGGCTCTGATGCGATGGATTATTTGCTCGAACGGGGTATGGAGGCAATGGAAGTGGGCGATTCGCTAGTGGCGATGGATCATTTCTCTGCCCTGATCGATCATGCGCCTGACTTTGCCGAAGGGTATAATGCGCGCGCAACCGCCTATTATCACGCGGGGCTTTACGGAGCAGCCATGGCCGATATTGGCACCACATTGACATTGGAACCACGTCATTTTGGGGCGATGTCTGGCATGGCGCAGATTTTGAACGAGTTGGAACAGACCGATAACGCGTTGAAGGTTCTATATGTCATACGGGATATTCATCCGCATATGGGGGGGCTTGATCAGCGAATCGAGATTCTTGAACTGGCACTTAGCGGCGCCGCGCTTTAAATGACATCCAAAGACTGAAAAGGCAGATGCCATGAGCAGCGCAATGGGGCACTCCGCCCGTATCACCGCCATGTTGGGGGCAACCAACACGGGCAAGACACATTACGCGATTGAGCGGATGTTGAGTTATCGCTCTGGCGTGATCGGCTTGCCGCTGCGACTTTTGGCGCGCGAGGTCTATGATCGCATTGTGGCCATTCGTGGGCCGTCTGTGGTGGCGCTTGTGACTGGCGAGGAACGTATCGTGCCACCGCGCACCCAATATTGGGTCTGCACAGTTGAGGCTATGCCCACAGACATCGGCCCTGATTTTCTAGCGATTGATGAGGTGCAGCTTTGTGCCGATCCCGATCGTGGACATGTGTTCACTGATCGTTTGCTGCATGCGCGCGGCACCCATGAGACGCTATTTTTGGGCTCTGAGACGATGAAATCCGTCATCGCGGACCTTGTGCCCAAAGCGCAATTCATGAAACGCGAACGCTTTTCCAAACTGACCTACGCAGGTTCGAAAAAGCTAAGTCGGATGCCCGAGAGGGCGGCTATTGTTGGGTTTTCTGTTGAAAATGTTTATGCCATTGCCGAATTGCTGCGCCGTCAAAAAGGCGGTGCGGCTGTGGTCATGGGGGCGTTAAGCCCGCGCACGCGCAATGCGCAAGTCGAGATGTACCAAAACGGTGAGGTCAATTATCTCGTGGCAACAGATGCCATCGGCATGGGGCTAAATCTCGATGTGACCCATGTGGCGTTTTCGGCCACGACAAAATTTGACGGGCGGCGGATGCGGCCTTTGCAACCCAATGAAATGGCGCAGATCGCGGGCCGCGCTGGGCGCTATCAAACGGATGGCACATTTGGGGTGACAGGCGAGGCTTCGCCCTTGGACGAGGCGGTGATCGAGGCGATTGAAAGCCACAGGTTCGAACCGGTTAAGAAACTTGTCTGGCGCAATCCTCGGCTTGAATTTGGCACAGTGGACACATTAATCGGCTCGCTTGAGCAGCCGCCGAACGATCCAAGCCTGATCAAAGCTCGCGAAGCAGATGACTTCGCGTCACTCAAAACGCTGGGATCTTTGCAGACGGTGCGGCCGCGTATTCGGGGCAGTAAAGACGTAAAACTTTTGTGGGATGTATGTCGCATTCCTGATTTTCGCGGCATTTCTCACGGCGAACACACCAGCCTTTTGGAGCGAATCTTTGATTTTCTTCATGGGGTTGGGCGGATTCCCGACGATTGGTTGGCCGCACAGATCAAACGCATTGACCGGATTGAGGGCAATATCGATACATTGTCTAAAAGACTCGCCTATGTGCGCACTTGGACGTATGTTGCGCAGCGCACGGGTTGGGTCGACGATGAAAAGCATTGGCGTGCCGAGACCCGCGCAGTAGAAGACCGATTGTCAGATGCGCTACACAATGCGCTGACGCAAAGATTTGTTGACCGGCGGACGAGTGTACTCCTCCGGCGGTTGAAGCAGAAGGAGGGCCTAGTGGCCGACGTGAACGATAAAGGTGAAGTGATGGTTGAGGGTGAACTCATCGGCCGTCTAGAGGGATTCCGTTTCAGTCAAGATACGACTGCGACACCGGACGAAGCAAAGACATTGGCTCAAGCGGCTGTGGCTGTGCTGGCGCCTGAATTCCATTTGCGTGCTGACCGGTTCTACAATGCACCGGACACTGAAATGGATTTCACCGAACAGGGTGGCCTCATGTGGGGTGAGCACGCTGTGGGGAAACTCGTGGCTGGCGATAGCGCCTTGCGCCCACGTGTGGTTGCTTTCGTTGACGAGGTTGCCGGCCAAGACGTGATCGACAAGGTCACGCGTCGTCTGCAGCATTTCATCGATCGCAAAGTTGCGACACTGTTTGAACCATTGCTGGCGATGTCCAAAGACGAAGCGTTGACAGGTTTGGCCCGTGGGTTTGCTTTCCGTTTGGAAGAAAACCTCGGCGTGATCGAACGCGGCGCTGTAGCTGCTGAGGTGAAAGAACTGGATCAGGACGCTCGTGGCGCTTTGCGCAAACACGGTATTCGGTTTGGTCAGTTCACCATCTTTATGCCTGCGATTTTGAAACCAGCGCCAACGCGTTTGCGTCTTTTGTTGTGGTCTTTGTCCGCGAAACACGATGTGGCTCCTGATAGCCCCCCTCCTGGTTTGGTGACAATCCCAGCAGCGGCACATGCACCTGAGGGCTATTACGCGATGTCTGGCTATCGTTTGGCTGGCGCGCGTGCGATTCGCATCGACATGTTGGAACGCTTGGCAGATTTGCTGCGCACCAAAGACAGCCGTGCTGGATTTGAAGCCAACCCTGACATGTTGTCGATCACTGGTATGACGCTTGAGCAGTTCTCTGATCTGATGACGGGTCTTGGATACGCGGCTGAAAAAGGCGAGCGGGTCAAAGTTAAAGCGGCTCCTGAAAAGCCTGCGACAGAGGCTCCGACCGAAGAGGCCGCAACCACCGAAGATGCTTCGACGGAAGCGGCATCTGCAGAATCTGTTGCGGCAGACGCACCTACAATTGAAGCCGAAGCAGAAGCCGTGCCAACCGCTGATGCGGCACCTGTGGACATGGAAGTGTTCTACACCTTCAAGTGGGGTGGCAATCGCGGTGCAAACCGTGGAGCGCGCCGTCAAGACGGTGAAGCTAAAGGCAAAACTCGCCCACAAGGCAAAAGCAAACCCCGCCGTGACGGTGGCAAACGTGATGGCGGCAAAGGCGGCAATAAACCACAGTCATTCTCTGCGCGTCCTACACGTAAAGAAAAAGCCATCGACCCAGACAACCCCTTCGCAGCTGCGTTGATGGGACTGAAAGACTCTAAATAAGTTGGAAAAGCGGGACACGATACGCCTCGATAAGTGGCTATGGTATGCCCGCTTTTTCAAAACCCGCTCGCTTGCGACCAAAGTCGTTAGCGGCGGGAACGTGCGATTGAATTCGAACAAAGTGGCAAAACCGTCGGTGGCGGTCGGGGCAGGGGACGTGTTGGTCTTTACCCAAGCCAAAGAGGTCAAAACCGTGCGCGTGATTGCTTGCGGTACGCGGCGTGGCCCCGCGCCTGAAGCGCAAATGCTCTATGAAGATCTGACACCTGTTCCAGAGGCAAAGGAATTCGTTCCACAATCGCCTAAATTTGAGGGAAAAGGTCGTCCGACTAAGAAAGATCGTCGCACTGGTCTTCTTTCCCCTAAAGATATGTTTCGAGATGCTTGAATGATTTGGCAATGAGCGTTAGCTAAGGCCGACCTTGAATTTCTGGATGAGCCGCAATGACCTATGTCGTGATCGATAACTGCATTTCTTGTAAGTACACTGACTGTGTAGAAGTTTGTCCTGTGGACTGTTTCTATGAGGGCGAAAACATGTTGGTCATTCACCCCGATGAATGCATCGACTGTGGTGTTTGCGAACCTGAATGCCCCGCTGACGCGATCCGCCCCGACACCGAGCCAGCAATGGAAAAATGGGTTGAATTCAACCGCAAGTATTCCGAAGCTTGGCCCGTGATCTTGTCCAAAAAAGATCCGATGCCCGGCTATGAAGAAAAAGACGGCCAAGAGAACAAGCTTGAAACCGATTTCTCGGAAGCGCCCGGCGAAGGCGGCTGATACGCCATTTTCGGGTGACGTGTTTTGGTCGATTTTCTTGCCAAATATGCGAATCATATTCCATCAAGGGCCTTCGCAATGTGTCTCATGCGAGGGCTTTGGTTCTGAGAAACCTTCACAATTCGCTGTATTTTTTCGCTTTATCGTCTTGAAAATAGGCTTAAACTTGCTGCCATGCTGTTGCCCACCTTTTAAATGGTGCGTTTTTTTGGTATGGTATCCCAACAACATCAGGACATATCGATCTCAAACCCCACCAGCATCGTTTGACTGGGGCTTGAGTTTTTCGCGTCAAAATTGGCCAAAAGGTCGAACCGTCTTACCCGCATTTGCGGCAAAACAGCGCGAAGTCGAAGGTCTTTAAATACCTGTTCTTTGAGGAACCAGATTGACTATGAGTAAGACCAATAGACCAGATTACAGCCCCAATGATTTCGTTGTTTACCCATCGCATGGCGTCGGCAAAGTCGTTTCTATCGAAGAGCAAGAAATCGCTGGGATCTCTCTCGAACTTTTCGTCATCGCGTTTGAAAAAGACAAAATGACATTGCGCGTTCCAACGCATAAAGCCGACGAAGTAGGCATGCGGTCTTTGGCGTCGCCTGATGTCGTGGCACATGCGATGAAAACGCTCAAAGGCAAAGCCAAAGTCAAACGGGCTATGTGGTCGCGCCGTGCGCAAGAATACGAGCAAAAGATCAACTCAGGTGATCTGATCGCCATCGCAGAAGTTGTGCGCGATTTGCACCGCACTGACGATCAGCGCGAACAGTCTTATTCCGAGCGCCAATTGTATGAGGCCGCTCTAGAACGTTTGACACGCGAAGTGGCGGCTGTGGCTGGTACGGATGAAGTTGAAGCGGGCAAAACAATTACGGATGTTTTGATGTCACGCGCACCTGCGGCTGCTTAACAGTCCGTAGCTTACCCATAGCTTACAATTTAAAACCGCCGCAGAGATGATCTTGCGGCGGTTTTCTTTTGCACGGGCGTAACGATCTGTGCGACCAGTAACGATTAGTAAAGTGTCGTGCCAATGGCCAGAACACAAAGTTCGCACAACACCTGCGTTGCTCCCAATATATCGCCAGTTTGACCGCCTATTTTTGCCTTGGCAATTTTCATCACCCCGAAAATTATCAAACCACAGGCACTGGCGGCAAAGACCATCGGCACAAAACCGATACTCAACCAAGCCAACCCAAGCGCAATCACAGCGCCAAAGGCGGCGGTGGTGCCATTGGGGCGTCCAGTTTGGACTGACAATCCATCATCACGGGCATGGGGCAGTAGGGTCATGACAAAGGGCATCGCCGCCCTAGACAGGACAGCTGCCGCCACCAAAACGCCCATTTGAAAATTATTTATCACCATAGTGATGGCCGAGAACCGCAGCAGCATTACCAAAATCAAGGCCAATACGCCGTAGCTACCGATATGGCTGTCTCGCATAATTTCCAAACGGCGAGCAGGGGCCCAACCGCCCCACAGCCCATCGGCACTGTCGGCGATGCCGTCTTCGTGCATAGCGCCAGTGATAATCACAGCGCTCGCGATGGCCAACCCCGCAGAGACCCCAAGGCTCAAACCAATCCAGTCTGACAGCAAGGCAATCATCACCACAAAGACCCCTAAACAGACCCCCACAATCGGGAAGGCCCAAGTGGCTTCAGCCGTGCGTTCGAAACTGGCTTTGACAGGCAGGCGGGTCAACAGCGCAAAGGCGGTTTTAATGTCGCTGATTTGGAGTCGAAAAGCGGTGGGCGTCATGGGCAAATATGCTCCCTGCGGCAAGTTTGTTCTATAATCGCATCGTCCAAGCAGATAGACAAACCCCAGCTTAAAGACAATGACGGAGCCGCCCCATGCCTTTCACCACACTCGATGCATTTCAGGCGATCTTGGCCGCAGCGCCGCAGGCAGATGCACACAGCAAAGCGGGGGCCGAGGCGCGCAATAGCACGTTGACCAAACCCGCTGGGTCTTTGGGGCGTTTGGAAGACATCGCGATTTGGTATGCCTCTTGGCGCGGGGATGCGCGGCCAACAATTAAAGCGCCTCAGGTGATTGTATTCGCGGGCAACCACGGTGTCACTGCGCAGGGCGTGTCAGCCTTTCCTGCCGAAGTGACCGCGCAGATGGTGATAAATTTCAAACACGGCGGTGCTGCAATCAATCAATTGTCGAACAATGCAGGCGCTGCGATGTCAGTGCATGCGATCGAGTTGGATCGCCCGACCCATGATTTCACAGTTCAGCCTGCGATGTCCGAGGCCGATTGCGTTGCGGCATTGAGGGTCGGTTGGGATGCCGTGTCCGAGACCACTGATCTGTTGGTTGTGGGCGAAATGGGGATTGGTAACACCACCCCTGGCGCAGCAATTTGCAACGCGTTGTTTGGCGGCGAATCGTCCGATTGGACAGGGCGCGGTACGGGCGTGGATGATGCGGGCCTTAAGATTAAACAAGATGTGGTCGCCAAGGGTGTGGCCAAGTTTGGTGATTTGGATGCGCTACAGGTCTTGGCCGCTTTGGGCGGGCGAGAATTGGCTGCGATGGCCGGAGCCATTGCGCGTGCACGGGTTTTACGTATTCCGGTGATCTTGGATGGGTTCATCTGTTGTGCCGCTGCTGCGACCTTGGATCAAGCGCAGGTCGGCGCGCTGGATCACTGCATTGCGGGGCATACATCAGCAGAGGCAGGGCATGAACGCTTGTTGGCTGCCCTTGGTAAAAAGGCTCTGCTTGATTTTGATTTGCGCCTTGGTGAAGGCTCGGGGGCAGCACTGGCATTGCCTTTGGTCAAAGCGGCAGTGGCCTGTCATTCTGGCATGGCAACTTTTGCGGAAGCTGGCGTGTCCGAAGAGTAGCATCTCGGTGCCTGTGTCTGTGTCTATGCGCGCTTTGCATGGGACGGGCTAGGACACTTTGGTATCTGTGTCGTGCCCTTGCTGCAGTTGCGCCACAAGCGCGGCTTCCAAGTCGATATCCAAGGCCTTTGAGCGTTCCACATAAGCGGCATTTTCTGACACAGGTTTCCCCGGTTGCCACAGTTCCGCCAGTTCGCGCAACGCGCGGCGGTCATGTTGGTAATAGGCCTGTTCACTCTGTGCCGCATCATAGTCCGACAGCCCCATTTCTTCTAAAATATAGCGGCCAGCGCGCAGTGAGGAATCAAACATTTCTCGGATAATTTTGTCGGCACCTGCCTTATACAACTCATACACGTGGATACGATCACGGGCACGGGCGATGATCATAATATCGGGATTGGCCTTGCGGGCAAACTCCACCAGCTTGAGCGCTGCATTCTTGTCGTCCAATGCAATCACTAGAATTTTTGCCCCCTCAAGCCCTGCTGCATACAACAAATCTGGACGCGTTGGGTCGCCGAAAAAGCCTTTGATGCCAAATTTCCGCATCACTTGAATGACTTTTAAATCATGATCGATCACCGTGGTTTCAAACCCAGAGGCCCGCACCAGTCGGTTGACCGTTTGGCCAAATCGGCCAATGCCTGCAATGATGATTTTCTGTTTGTCGTTGATTTCATCTTGCTGTTGGTCGTCTTGTGTATTCTCGGACAGACGCGCGCGCAGGTAATCTTGGAACATGAAAAACAGCGGCGTAAATAGCAATGAGAGGGCAATGATCAACAACAACCGTTCGCCCAGCCACAGTTCCAAAACACCTTGTTGCAGTGAGAATGTGGTCAAAACCATACCAAACTCGCCAGCTTGCGCTAAAGATAGCGCCAAGAGCCATTGCCCGCGTGTGCGCAGCGAAAACAGCCGTCCGACCATCAGTAATATCGCGCCTTTGAGCAGCATCAGCCCCAGTGTTAGAGCAATGATTTCAATAGGATCACGAAACAGGATGCTAAAATTAATGCCCGCCCCCACTGCAATGAAAAACAACCCCAGCAACAGACCTTTGAAAGGTTCGATCGAGCTTTCCAATTCGTGACGAAACTCGGTGTTGGCCAAAACCACACCCGCCAAAAACGTGCCAAGCGCAGGCGATAGGCCGACGGAGATCATCAGCAGGGCGATGCCCACCACGATGAATAAGGATACAGCCGTATAAAGTTCACGCAGATTCGCCGCGTGGATAAACCTGAAAAAGGGCCGCGTCAGATAGACGCCTGCGAAAATGATCAAGGCGACGGCGCCCAAAGTGGCCAAGGTCACGCCCCAAGCTGGCAAAGTTTGAACCCAAGTCAAATCCTCATGTGCCACAGTTTGTGCGCCGCGCGAAATAGACCCGTCGGGATTGATCGATAACAGATTGCCGACAGCCAAAAGCGGCAAAATGGCGATCATCGGGATGACCGCAATATCTTGGGTCAGCAGCACTGAAAACGACGCCCGCCCGCCGCCAGTTTGCATCAGTTTCTTTTCCGATAACGTTTGCAACACAACCGCGGTCGATGACAAAGACAGGATCATGCCAACGGCCACAGCCGTTTGCCACGTCAATCCCATAAATATTGCAGCACTTGCCACAGCCCCAAGGGTCAGCGTGATTTGTAATCCGCCAAGCCCAAGCAATTTATGGCGCATATCCCAAAGTGCGCGGGGGTCCAGCTCTAAACCAATGAGAAATAGCATCATCACCACGCCAAATTCGGCGAAATGCATCAGGTCTTCGCTCTCATTGTGCTGGATCAAGCCCAAAATCGGCCCAATCACGATCCCTGCCAGTAAATATCCTAGGACAGATCCCAATCCCAAACGGCGTGCCAAAGGCACTGCAATCACAATGGCGCTGAGATAGATGAAAAATGGTGTCAGGATGCTGACCATCTTAGAAAAGGTCCTTTATGAACTTTATAAATATAGGCTGGATGATTAGGGCCAGATCAGGCGCAGCTTAACGCACCACATATTCCATTTATCCTAATGATTCATGGATATGCAGCAAGGTTGTTCTGCTTATAGGAACAAAGTAAGGACGGCAAACATCACAGACGTTGAGAGACGGTGTCAAGCATCAGCGCAGGTTACGCGCCGACTTTGAGAGTGATCGATCTGTTGCCTTTGACGTAGACCAGTGAGCTGTTCGAAATGGATTGAACACGGCCTCCATCAACACTGTCCCCGATTTTAACTTTGGCCAAACGCCCCGATGGTAAACGGACCAAGGCGCGGCGATCAGAGCTTGACCCGTAGACGCCCATTAAATTGACCTTGCGCAGGTTGATCGCGTTTTTGACCGTAGCAGCACTTGCAACTGTGGTTGCTGTCGGCCCTTGAGGGATTGGGGTCGCGGGAATGGCAGCCGTCACGCGTGTGGCTGAGGTATTGTTCGTGGTGGACGCAGCCGCAGTCGCAGCTGCGGCTTGGGCTGCTGCTTCGGCCGCACGAGCTGCAGCAGCAAGCTTGGCAATATTTTGCGGCCGTGGTTCAGGCATAAGCGATGCCGTGACAACAGGAGCAGACGGCGCAGGAGCAGGGTCCCCTTCGGCTTCGGCGTCTGATTGCGCTGTTTGTTGCGCCGACTGTGGTCGCGCTTTGGGACGAAAAGCCCCAAGTTGAGAGCGGGTCAGCCCGCCCAAATTGGCCTGTTCACTGCGCTCGACCAAGCCTTCGGGGCGCAGGCGCGGTGAAAATCCTGTCAAAGCTGTCCGCGCGGCATTGCCCTCGGTGTTGGCGACCTCAACGGCTGCGGCGTCGCTGTCCCCTGGACGGGCGGCTGGCGCGACGGGTGGCGTGCCAGCAAAAACGGTCACACCCGACGGGGTGATCGCGCCCTCAGGTGTGGCGCGCACCAATCCGCGCGCGTCAAAATCATAGGTGGTGCCTGCTGGGGCGGGGTCCGTGGTTGCACGGGGTTGCGCGTCGATTTGATGGGGCTGCGCATTGGGCAAGGCCACGGCATCTTGCGAAAGAATATTTGGGTCAATCGAGGCGACGTATAGATCCGAAGTGGTGTCCTCAAAGACGCTTGCACCTGTTTCAGGGGGCAAAGGCCAGATGCCAGTGGCAACATATTGCCGTGTGACTTCGGCGAGATCGACAGGTTCATCTGCGGACGGCAATGGCGGCTCAAAGGCCAAATCCACTGTATCATCTTCGGATGTGTCGATTTCTATCGGAGCCTCAGTCTCTAATGTCAGGTCGGTTTCTTCTTGGCTTGGGCTGGCATCGGGAGCGGTCTGAGAGGTGTTTTCGCTCTGCGTCGTTTCGGTGATCGGGGCAGCCGTGTCTGGCGTGCTCCAAGATGCCCACATCGCCACGAGCGCCATAAACAGCAAAAGCCCAAGCGTTAGTGCAATCCCAAGGGAAATGCGTTTTGGTTTTGGCGTGGTTTTGCGTGCACCAAAAACGTTGAATTTGGTCTCATTTGCATCTTTGGGAGCCATAAGACCCGCAGCTTTGTCCGACATCGGCTTGGGGCCTGTGTCGATTTCATCGCTGAGATCCTCAATCGTGGCAGGTGTGCTGTCCAACGCCATTTTGGCCTCGGCCGCAGCCTGTGCTTGCGCTGCTTTTTTCGCGTTACGAGCCTTTATAGTCGCAAGGGCCAGCGCTCCGCCTTGAGCCAGTTTGGCCCGTGCTGCTGTTGTTTTGGGGGCCAATGTTGCAATGGCCGACGTTGTTGCTTCGGTGGATTTGGCCGACAATGCAATTTTAGCACTTGGTTTTGAAGCTTTGCGCGCAGCTGTTTGCACCTTTTGTGTAGCCGATTCTGGCGGCACGGTGTCGACACGGCGCGGCGCAAGTGCGGGCATTGCGGGGGGCTCGGGAAGCGGTGCTGATTTATTCGATTTGACCTCATCGCCTTTTTTCGCCCGCAAAATGCCGCCTGTGCGGGAGTCGCGCGGACGAGGCAGAGATTCATCGACGACCTCGGCCATCGGCGCGGCATCGTCATTTGGGATGCTTTTGTCCGTCACGCGTAGGCTTGGAGAACTGATATCTGGTGATGTGGCAACGGCAGTCAGAACGCGTGAAGGTGTCTCGGATAACCGCGATTGCGCAGAGCTTGGCGCTGTGTCGGGGCGCGCAGCACTGATGGGCGCGCGCATGGATTGAAATGCTGCAGCGGGCTTTGGTTCATCGCCATCGTCATCGGCCTGAGAGGATGCATCTGGTTTTGGTGCGTTGGTATCGTCGCCGCTTGCGGCTGTGCTGGCGTCTGTTTCAATACCTGTTGTATCGGCCGCATCTTTGGGCTTGCCTGCGATAAATGGCTCGGCATCTACGGCATTGGTTGAGGCGTCATCTGCCTTTGTTGTGATGTTCGTCTCAACGGGTGCGTCGCTGTCGTCCGCTAGGGGGCCGCTGTTTTCTGTTAGAGCGCCAGTTGTTAGGGCATCAGTCGTATCAGCATCCGTAGCCTCGATGGGGTCATCGGTGGAGTTTGGCGTTTGATCTGCTGTCTCAACAGGTAAAGCGCCCTGAACAGGCGAGGCTGATACGTCTTGCGCTGAAGTGACATCGTCTGATTTCGCAGCAGCGACGTCTTTGGACGTGGTCTGGTCTGCTTCGGCCTCGACGGACGTTGGATCGACCGTCTCAACTGGTGTGGTTTCTTGAGAGGGAGAGGGAGAGGGGGGAACCTCTGAGGCAAGGTCGTCTTTGACGGCCGCTGCGTCTTTTGGTGTGGAGGCTCCTGAGTCGTTTTTATCCTGTGATGTGTTGACGTCCTCGTTCGATGTCGTAGGTGTCTCAGTCTCAGTCTCAGTCTCAG
>NZ_JAHKPU010000018.1:175517-187553 GCF_018860505.1 Pacificibacter marinus | reverse complement strand
CAGTCTCAGTCTCAGTCTCAGTTTGAGGGGCGCTCAGCACGTCGGGGGAGGGTGCGATGTCCGTGTCTACGGCTGCAGATATGGTTTCAACCGGGGCAGAATCTGCCACAGGAGGGACAGCCGTTTGCGTCGTGCCGTAGAGCGCCAAAATATGTATGGCCGTTGGGTCACGATCAATTTTGGTATTGGTCCCGATCAGCGCGTCAGCCGCCGCAGCACGGCCAAAGAAAGGCTCTGCGTCAAACGTGCCGTTCTCTGGGATGGCGACAAAGCACAACGGGTTAAAACGGTGTTCGCGGGCGAAGGCTTCGGCCTCCTCCAGTGTTTCTTGCGCCACCACGGCGATTTGCAAACCGTCCTCGGTGACGTTCCAGTCATAGATCAGTTCGTGCAACGCATAGGGCGTGGCGCCGATCAGCGCGTCTTCGATGGATTTTTTGCGCTTGGATGTGTTGCGTCCTGGATCTGGAATGGTGCGGTACAAAATTTGGCTGTTGGGAATCACTAATTTTGTGGATAGCCCAGACGATGCGATGGCTGTTGCGGTGCTGCGCAGGCGCGACAACGCTGCGTCCATGGCTGGGTCTTCTAGCGATACATCGCCCATAACATGCCAGCCGCTAGACGCGCGGTGCAGCAGCGAAATGCCTGTATGGGTGAAATTCAAAGCAAAATTTGGCTTCATACTCTTGGCGTAACCTGATTGTGCCGCGCAGAATGCGGTCCGTGACTGTGCTCAACAACGCTACCCTAAGGCCGCGCGCATGCAAAGAAAAACCGAACTTTTTCACTTGGCGGTTTGTTGCGGATATGCGGGCCATCGGCACCGCAAGCCACAATCTCGCTTAACGCATCCACATATTTGCTTTTTTGATACGATTGCGGATCATCTTTTCACGGCGGGGCAGGTTGTCGCGGTCAAACATATCGCGAATTCTATCCCCTTTATTTTGAAAGACGATGCGCTTGATCGGCTCGTATTCTTTGAGCACTTTTTTGATCCAATTGGGTTCACAGGCATGGCGCAGCTTGGTGACCACGTCGTCACTTTCGCGCGCGAAAAGCAGCGGGAAAGTGCGGTAATGGCACGATATAGCCCCATCCAGCGTATTTTCAGGCAAGGTGCAACGTTCACCGCCGAAAGAATGGATCACAAGCGGCAAGGCGACTTGGTCAAGCCAAGGGTCATAGCTTTGCAACATGGCTGCCGTGGGCGGATTAGCTAAGATTTCTGTGGCATATTGCGTGAAGCGTTCGCCAAAAAGTTTCGGGCATTTGTAAAAGAAAAAGCCCGCATTGAAATACATGTAGCGTTTCCAATACTCGTCTGGCTGGGTCAGATCGAGGGTCGATTCGAATTCCAATCCGAATTTATCGTAGAGAGATTTCCAAATCTCGCCATAGCCCGGACCGTAAAGTTCGATTTCTGGCCAAGTGCCTTCGGCTTTGAGTGAGGCACATGGGCGATCAAAATCAAACGGCACGCTGGACACAGGGCCTGTGATCAATGTGTCTGTGTCAAAGAATACAAAGGGTTCGCCTTCGGGCAGGGCTTTGAGCGCTTCGATTTTATTGCCGTAAGGGTATGACTGGCCGAAATGCACTGTCTCAAATGGCAAGATTTCAGCACCAAGGCGTGCAAGGGCCGCGAGCAAATCTGTCTGACGAATCCGCGGGTCGCCGTTCCATTTGGGGCCGGGTTGTGGTTCTGCGATAAACAAGCGCCCTTTAAAATCAGGATCGTTTTGGCGCAACGAGGCGGCAAACAAAAGCGCTTCATACATGAGGCGACCGTTTTGGCCGATCACAACAATGTTGAATGAATTTGGCTTTTTAGACGTACCTGTCATACTGTGTATCATCTCTCGGATCAGGGCCACATTTGCTTTAACTATAGGCTGATTTATCCCTATTCGAAAGACGACAATTGTTACCTTATGTAAAAGGATTTTTGTATGAGACGTTTTCTGCCTATCGCATTGGCGCTTGGGATGATTTCGCCCGCTTTTGGGGCAAATTTCACGACGGCCGCCGAAGTGAAGCCAATTTTGCAAGCGACCAAAGCCAATTGGATTGCGGTCCGATTGTATGAAGGACGTGACCTTTTGTATTTCACCAACCTTTTGGCGTGGCGCTGTGGTGTGTCCAAGATTGAATACGCGGTCAATGGTGGCGATATGGTCGAATTTGCAGCTGAGCCTTGCTACGTTGACGAAGCACAACCCAATGGACTTAAGGTCGAGGGGCTTGAGGCGATCTTGGTCGCTTTTCCCCCTGAAACGGTCGAATCGGTTGAAGTACGGGTGACTTATGACGACGATACTGTTGAAAACGCCAGCTATGAACGCGCGGCCATACAGATCAACTGATCTATCCTTACAGATCAGGTGGTCCGTAAACCGAAAGCGGTCCACCACTGTCTCATCGAAAACATGAATATTTTTTAAGAGAGTAAATGGTGGGCGACCCTGGAATCGAACCAGGCGTGGGTCTCCCCGGCGGAGTTACAATCCGCTGCCGCACCTTGCAGCCCGTCGCCCACTCGGATGCGTTAGCATCGTTGTGTGCGGGGTGGATACAAGTGCAGTGGGGGGGCGTCAACAGGAAAATTGCTTGTATCTCAACAAACAGCAAGGCAAGGAAGGGACGCAGGCAAAAACGGGATATCTGGTCATGAAAAAACCCCAATGGGTCGTCGAAAAAGAGCAACACAAACGCAAAGCCGCCGCAGCAACGGTTTGGCTCTTTGGATTGCACGCGGTGCGCGATGCGTTGCGCAACCCTGATCGCGAAAAGCTTAAGCTGGTCGTGACCAAAAATGCTTATGACAGATTGGCCGAAGACATCGATAAATCGGGCATGGATCCAGAAAT
This sequence comes from Pacificibacter marinus, assembly GCF_018860505.1. GTDB lineage: Bacteria > Pseudomonadota > Alphaproteobacteria > Rhodobacterales > Rhodobacteraceae > Celeribacter > Celeribacter marinus_B. Next base: position 184,680 of record NZ_JAHKPU010000018.1, on the reverse strand, counting down.
CGTTGAGCCGCGCAAGTTTGACGTGCCTATCGATGCGCAATCCGTGCATCAAGGCGCGGCTTTGGAAGTCAAACCTTTGGCTTGGGGCTCTGTCTCCGAAATTTGTCTGGGTGCTGGCGAGGGCGTGCCAACGGTTGTTTTGCTTGATCAAGTGACCGATCCGCATAACGTGGGCGCGATTTTGCGTTCTGCCGAAGTGTTCGGAGCCGAAGCCGTGATTGCCACCGCGCGCCACGCCACGCCAGAAACAGGTGCGCTGGCGAAAACGGCCTCAGGTGCGTTGGAACGTCAACCTTATGTGCGGGTGCGTAATTTAGCCGACACGATGACCGAATTGCAAAACATGGGCTTTGTGTGTCTGGGCTTGGATGGCACGGCCGAGGTCGAGTTGGATGATGCCTTGGCGGACCTGTCTGGTCGCCCTGTCGCGCTTGTGATGGGGGCCGAAGGGCCGGGGCTTCGTCAAAAAACCAAAGAAACCTGTGATGTCTTGGTTAAAATTCCCTACAAACGCGATTTCGGCTCGCTCAATGTGTCGAATGCTGCCGCTGTCGCGCTGTACTCTGCGTCCAAACGCTAAATCAGCACCCCGTTATCGCCGCGTGTTATAACGGCGGGTAACGCTAGGTCACGCTTGCGTTGGGGGGGCTTCTCTTTGGCCTCCTCAAGCCTCATCCTTTTGTCAGAAACAAAAGGAAATCACTATGATCACACGTCGCTCGTTACTCGCTCTTGCCATTGTCCCCGTTGCCGGTGCTGCTTTGGCCCCTCTTGCCAGCTTTGCTGGTGATACCGCCTCGATGAAAATCTACACCAAAGACGGCGTTGCCATTCGCGGGGCTGATCCTGTCGCCTATTTTACTGAAAATGCTTATGTACAAGGCGATGCGGCCCATGCCGCTGAATGGGCTGGCGAGGTCTGGCATTTCTCATCCGCTGAAAACAAAGACAAATTCGTGGCCGACCCAACAGCCTATGCGCCTGAATTTGGTGGCTATTGTGCTTATGCTGCGGCCAAAGGTGGTCTGGCTGACGGCGACCCTGAGGCTTGGACCATTCACAACGGCAAGCTGTACCTGAACTTTAATAAAACAGTGCGTACTATTTGGCTGGAAGACACGGATGCCAACATCGCATTGGCCGAAGCCAATTGGCCTGAATTGAGCAAGCAATAAGGGACAGGTTTAGAAACAGTCTGTTGATCACGGGCGTTAACACTGCGTTCACGAATGTATTACATGCTCTTTAACAAGACCCGATGAGACCTAAGTATATCAACAGACGCGCACTGGAACCCGCGCGTCGCTTCTATGTCCCTCGTTCCACACTCTGCCCGAGCCGTTTCCCCTGGCTCGGGCTTTTTTATATGGATCGCGGGTGTTTTTTCTCAAAGCCCACACTATCTTTATAACATGAGCCATGTAGATCGTCTGAATGACCCCGACATCGCACGTATCTTAACGTCAACACGTGTGATCGCGATGGTCGGCGCCTCGCCGCGCCCTGAGCGCGCGTCCAATCGCGTGGGTAATTTTCTCGCGGCGCATGGGTATAAAGTGATTCCCGTCAATCCGGGGCAGGCGGGCAAGGAACTTTTTGGCCAGACATGCGTGGCCTCGTTGAGCGATATTTCTGAGCCTGTTGATATGGTTGACATCTTTCGGCGCTCAGAGCATGTTTTGCCTGTGGTCGAAGAGGCTTTGGAATATTTGCGGGGGCTGAAAACGATCTGGATGCAGCTTGATATCACCAACGACAAAGCTGCCGCGCTTGGGCGTGCGCAAGGGGCTGAGGTGGTGATGGATCGCTGTCCTAAGATTGAAATCCCTCGTCTTGGCCTTTTGCCGGTCTCAAGCTGATGCTTTGGCCGCTTTGATCCAGCCTTGAATGGTCTGCAACGTTTCCAATTGCGCCTCTTTGGACGCGAAAGCGGTCTTAGGGATGGTCACAAAGTGTGCCTCCGCAATCAAAAGTGCAATGCCCTGTGATGTGTTCTGCGCATCTATAAATGCGTCCCAGCGCACACGGTGCAGCTCAACAGCGCTTTCTTGGGTAAAGCCTTTTTCATTAAGGGTATAGGCCGTGGGCGTCACAAAGGTCTTGGCGTTTTGAATGGACTGATTAAGCTGAATGCGCTTTTGCAACAGCACCCACATGAACAACATTAGGCTCATCATTGCCAAAATAGGTGAGATTCTGATCATCCACATCGGCAAGCTGTTTGGCCAAATGTAGAACACAGCAGGCGGACCAAGGGCGCAGAATGGAAACCACAGGTATCGTAAACGATACAGCCAAGAACTGCGGGTTCGCATGATCTCTTTACTGCCTTTATACATGTCGAAATCGTTAGGTTTGGCGACAAAGTTTAAGGGCATGTGGCTGATCTCATTCTGTGGGATTAGGTTTTGCGTGCGGCTTTTTCAGCGATCCCAGACACGCCAGCACGGCGATCCAGTTCGTCCATAACCTCGCCTAAGGTGATGTCGCGCGCGGCCAGCATGACACCGAGGTGATAAATCACGTCTGCGGCCTCATAGGTCAAATTCTCACGATCATTCTTGGCGCAGGCAATAATAGCTTCAATACTTTCCTCACCAAATTTTTCAGCGCATTTGTCAGCGCCTTTGGCTAGCAATTTTGCAGTCCAAGAGCTGTCAGCGGCTGCAGATTTACGGTCTTCGATGGTGGCCGCAAGGCGTTCAATGGCATGTGTCATAAGATTATTCCCTAGTTAAGCCGCATCGGAATGCCTTTGGAGGCCATATATTCTTTGGCTTCTTGAATGGTGTGATCGCCAAAGTGGAAAATGCTTGCGGCCAAAACCGCTGACGCATGGCCCTCAACGACCCCTTCGACCAAGTGATCCAAATTTCCAACTCCGCCAGAGGCAATCACCGGCACATTGACCGCATCTGCAATGGCGCGAGTCATTTTGAGGTTAAAGCCAGCCCGCGTGCCGTCGCGATCCATAGAGGTCAGCAGGATTTCGCCCGCGCCTTTGGCAGCGATCAATTTGGCAAATTCCACTGCATCAATCGGATTGCCGTCTTGATCAAGTGCCGCTTTGCGCCCGCCGTGGGTGAAAATGCCCCATTGGTTCGGGACGCCATGCTCATCGGTACCAATGGTTTTCGCATCAATCGCGCAGACAATGCACTGTGACCCAAAGCGATCGGCAGAGCGCGCGATGACATCAGGATCAGCCACAGCCGCAGAATTGAACGAGACTTTGTCGGCCCCAGCCAGCAGCAAATCGCGCACATCGTCAGGCTTGCGCACACCGCCGCCGATGGTCAAAGGCATAAAGCATTGCTCTGCCGTGCGGGTGGCCAAATCAAACATCGTGCCGCGATTTTCATGAGTGGCCTTGATATCGAGAAAACAGAGCTCGTCTGCACCTGCCGCATTATAAGCGATGGCCTGTTCCACAGGATCGCCTGCGTCAATTAAATCAACGAAATTGACGCCTTTGACGGTGCGACCTTCGGCAACGTCAAGACAGGGGATGATGCGGGTTTTAAGCATGGGGCAAATCCGAATGTAAGCGGTGTTGCCCTGTCTTTACTTGGCTCGCGCCTATGATGCAATTGTCGCGGTGTCTTTGTGGCGGGCAATGCGTTTTATACAATCGCGCACGATCAGCACGTGAAAGGGCATGATCAGCGTCAAATAGGCGCGCCCCAGAGTGTTGTCACGATGCACCCATGTGGCCATGTGGATGCGATCATCATGGCGGACAATTGAGATGCGAAAGTTAAGATGGCTGTCGTCAGCGCCAAGGATCAATTGATCCGCATCTTCATAGGTGATGGGAAACAGCGTGCCTTGCCCCTTACCAATATCATCTGTTTTCAATCCCAAAGGCCTTACGATGGTATTGCGCAACGTCATCAAAGCCGTGGCCCATTTCGGCATTGATAGCCCGACCTTGGCGGCGTCTTTGGGGGACATAGACGAGGGGACAGAATAATTGTCGATGAAGTCCCCGTTGATGTAGGAGTCCCAAATTCTAGCGTGCTTGGGGTGCGGCGGTGTGGTGATCTTTGTCATCTGACAAGCTTTCGTTGCTGATGTTGCGCAGACAATCATACAGGCGTGCAGCCTTCAATGAGGCGCGTTGCCACGCAAGAAACCAAGAGCATTTGCGACAGCAGAGATCCGCGCCATGACAAAAACGTGATTGGTCAAGACATCAGCTATCCCCTTGAAGTGGCCATGTTAATTTTATTCAGGAGAACTGTTATGAAAACGCGAATTTTGACCGCCACAGTGGCCACAGCTTTATCACTTGCTGCTGCGCTGCCTGCCGCTGCTGCTGATTTGATTTCAGTGCCAAGCCACAAGACCGTATCCGAGACTTTGGATGCTTTGGAAGTGGTTTTGGGCAACGCAGGTGCCACTGTCTTTGCGCGTATCGATCACGCGGCAGGGGCGGCCAGCATCGATGCGGAACTTCGCGACACGCAAGTGTTGATCTTTGGCAATCCAAACCTTGGCACGCCAGCGATCCAAGCCGACCAGCTTGCGGGCTTGTACTTGCCGCTCAAAGCTATGGCTTATGAAAATGCTGAAGGTGACGTTTTCTTGACCTATGAAGATCCAAAAGACACGCTTGCTGATTTGAACATTCCAGCGGATGCGCCTTACGTGGCGATGATGCAGGGCGCTTTGGGTAAATTGACTGCAGCGGCCGTTAAATAATACAGCCGCCGCATGGGGCGTGACAAAACCCTATAAAACAGGTGCTTTGCGGAGGTTATCCGCGCAGCACGTTTAGGGCCTCACCCAAATCAATAGCGCCGTCATAAAGTGCGCGACCTGAAATGGCACCGTTGAGTGGCGCGCCACAGGATTTCAGCGCGCGCAGATCGTCCAAAGACGACACACCACCAGAGGCAATCACAGGAATGGAAACCGCATTGCCAAGCGCGGCTGTGGCCTCAACATTCGGGCCTTGCATCGCGCCATCGCGGTTGATGTCGGTATAAATGATCGCCGCGACGCCTGCGTCTTCGAATGATTTTGCCAAATCCGTAACGTTAACATTGGTTTCTTCAGCCCAACCTTTGGTCGCGACCATGCCATTTCGTGCATCGATGCCTACGGCGACGTGACCGGGAAACGCGCGGGCGGCTTCGCGCACAAGATCGGGGTTTTCCACCGCAACAGTGCCAAGGATCACACGCTGCAAACCTTTGGACAACCAGCGTTCAATCGTCGCCATATCGCGAATGCCACCACCAAGCTGTGCGGGGACTTTGCACTGTTTCAAAATTTCCTCGACAGGGGCTGCGTTGACAGGCTCGCCCGCAAAGGCACCATTGAGGTCGACAAGGTGCAGCCATTCACAGCCTGCGTTGACGAACTCAAGCGCTTGGGCGGCTGGATTGTCATTGAACACTGTCGCTTGATCCATTTCACCTTTGTACAGGCGCACGGCATTGCCGTCTTTGAGGTCAATTGCGGGGTAGAGGATCATGGCAGAGGCCCTTTCATAAATCTGTTGATGTCCTTTTGCATGAATGCATGAGAATTGCAAAGATGTGCTGTATCGAGATTTTCCCCAACGTCAGACTTGCTTGAACAAGACACGCCCCTCAGGATCGTTGGAATAAAAGGGAGGATTGAGAAAATGCGTAAATTCGGTTTGATTTCGCACGCAGTGTTCGGGCTTGGAGCCCTCGCGCTTATTGTGCTTTCTGCCCCCGCGATGGCCGCTGATCCCGTAGAGGGGCTGTGGCAAACGCAGGTGGATGACGGGGCTTTTGCCTATGTCAAAATAGCGCCTTGCGGGGATAAAATTTGCGGCCATATTGCGCGCACCTTCAACGATACAGGTGAATATAAATCGCCAAACATCGGCTTGAAATTGGTCTGGGACATGAGCGCGGCGAGCGGCGGTGCCTATAAAGGTGGTCAGATTTATCAGCCCTCGACAGGCAAGACATTCAAATCCAAAATGACTTTGAGTGGGGATAGGCTCAACGTGTCGGGCTGTGTCGGGCCGATTTGTAAAAAACAAACTTGGGCGCGGGTGAAGTGATCGGGGCGCGTCGGGCGTACCCTAGTTGAACACGGACCAATCTTGCGCTTTGGCCAAGGCTTCCATCGCTTCTGTGCCCAGTTTTGAATTGCCATAGCTGTTTAGGCCTGGTGACCAGACCGCGATCGAGGCCTTGCCGGGGGCTATCACCAAAATGCCTCCGCCCACGCCTGATTTTCCCGGCAGGCCCACACGAAAGGCGAAATCGCCAGAGCCATCATAGTGCCCGCAGGTCATCATCAGCGCGAGGATGCGCCGCGCACGGGTTTTGGACACAAGGCGCGGGCCAAGCCCTTTAACGCCACCTAGCAAAAAACGCCCTGCACGGGCCAGTTGTAGGCAAGACATATCTATAGCGCATTGATGGCAATAGGTGCCCATGGTCAGTTGCGGATCGTGGCTAAGATTGCTGTGCGATTTCATGTAATGAGCCAGCGCGAAATTGCGATCTGCCGTTTCCATTTCACCGCGTGCCACCGCATCGTTGATGTGAATATCGTGATCTTCGGCAGCATCACGCACGAACCGCAGCAACCCGCCCAAGGCTTCTTTCGGGGTGGACCCTTGAAGATAGGTGTCGGTGGTGACGATCGCGCCCGCATTGATGAACGGATTGCGTGGACGGCCATTTTCGCGCTCAAGCAACATGATGCTGTCAAAGGCCAAACCAGAGGGTTCGCGGCCCACGCGAGACCACAGGCTATCGCCGACTTTGCCTAAGGCCAAAGCCACGGCAAAGACCTTGGAAATCGATTGGCTCGAAAAAGGCGTCAGCGCATCGCCCGCGTGAAATTCACGCCCATCGGCCAAACACACCGCGATGCCGAATTGATTCGGGTCCACATTGGCCAAATCGGGAATATACTGGGCCGTTGTGCCGCGATCGGGATTTTGCCCAATCGTTGCGGTGATGTGGTCCAGCACCTCTTGCATGGGGTCTACGGCTTCCATGCCAAGAAATTGGCGATGATGCGCAGGCCAGCGGCTTGGCTTTTCTCAGGGTGAAACTGACAGCCAATCATATTGTCTCGTCCGATGATGGCTGTGATGTCGCCCGCGTAATCCACATGCGCCAAACGGTGCGCAGGATTGGCCACACGCACATGATAGGAATGAACGAAATAGGCGTGTTCACCTGTGGTGATGCCATTCAAAACAGGGTGAGGGCTGTCGATGACCAGATCGTTCCAGCCCATGTGCGGCACTTTGAGCGCCTTATCCGCGGGGTCGATATGCACCACATCGCCGCCGACCCAATCAAAGCCTGAGGTCTCGTTGTATTCATGGCCTGTGGTGGCCATCATTTGCATGCCGATGCAAATGCCCATAAACGGCGCCGCGTTTTGGTTGACCTGCTGCTCAATCGCCTCAAATAGGCCTGTGTGATCAAACAAATGCGCTTTGCAGGCTGGAAAAGCCCCATCGCCCGGCAGAACGATGCGATCGGCGCGTGCCACCACATCAGGATCAGAGGTGACGACAACCTCGCCGGCATCTGTTTCGCGCGCCATGCGCTCGAACGCTTTTTGCGCAGAATGAAGATTGCCGCTGTCGTAGTCTACAAGTGCTGTGAGCATGATAATCTCAAGTCAAAATTTGTGGGAGCGCGATAGCAAAGGGCCATTTTCGCGCGTGATGCTGTGTTAGAGCATGCCTTTTGTTGACGGCAATGAATTCGCCATACGCGGGTCAAATTCCACGGCCATGCGCAGGGCTTTCGCCACGGATTTGAACGCGGCTTCGGCGATGTGGTGGCTGTTGATCCCGTGCACCTTGTCGATGTGCAGGGAAATGCCGCCGTGGGTGCTGAGCGCTTGGAAAAACTCGCGCACGAGTTCTGTGTCAAAGGTGCCGATTTTTGCCGTTGGAAAATCTAGATTCCACACCAAAAAAGGCCGCGCAGACAGATCCAACGCTGTGGCCACTTGGGTGTCATCCATCGCCAAAGCGAAGTGCCCGTAACGGTTCATGCCCTTTTTATCGCCGACAGCTTTTGTCAAAGCCTGCCCAATCGCGATGCCCACGTCTTCGACGGTGTGGTGATCATCGATATGGGTGTCACCATCCGCGCGAATGGTCATGTCGATCAACGAGTGACGCGACAATTGATCCAGCATGTGGTCAAAAAAACCAACGCCAGTTTGATTGTCATAGGTGCCAGTGCCGTCGAGATTGATCTCGACGCTGATTTTTGTCTCGGCTGTATCGCGGGTAATGGTCGCTGTGCGCATTGAGGGTCTCACTTTGTGATTTGAGGCGTTTATAGGCCGCAAATGGCGATAGGCCAAGCGCTGTTGCTTGGCTCATGGGGCACGCGTGACGTCAAAGATGGCAAAAGCGCATCGAAGAGAGGGGCGGGGGGCATTCGAACCCATTGGCTGTTGGGAAGTCTCTGCATTTGAAACCGCGCGAGGCGTTTGCCCTTAGTTCGTAGGAATGCTCTGACATTAAGACTAAGTTAAGCAAGTTTTTGTTAAATAAGATTGAAGGATTTTAACTGGAGAGCGCCTTTGAGACTGCTCATTATGCATGGTGAGATTGAAACCACGACCCGTTGGCAAGTCGCTTTCGGGGCGCGGGGGCATCATGTCCGTCGTGCGCGCAGTATCGACAGTGCAGAACAACAGTTGCGTGAGGATCGTTTCGATCTTTTGGTGTTTGATTTTCTTGTGGATGGGCATAGTTGCTTGTCGACGGCGCTTTTGGCGCAGTTTCATCAGCCTCATATTGTGTCGGTTTTGGTCTCAGCGCGGGCGCCAAGGATTCAAGGCGATATGTTTGCCCGTCTTGCTAGTCTGCGCTGCGTTTTGGGCGATGAGATTTCTGTCAGTGATTTGGTTGCGATCTGTGAAGAACTCACCAAAGGCGTGACGCCACAGCAGGTTGAAGCGTTTGAACGCGACAGGGGGAAAGGCGAGTCTCGTTTGGCCGCTTTGGAAGCACTCTATCGCGGGCGCAGCCGCGCTGATCCCGATGTTCCTAACAATGGCCGTGGGCTTCACGCTTAACTCTGTTTGTTGGTGTGTTTTCAGATATGATGTTGATCTCAAGAACAAAAAAGGCCGCCCAAAGGCGACCTGATTTTTGTTCTTTTGTTTGGAGCGGGTGAAGCGATTC
>NZ_JAHKPU010000018.1:0-175412 GCF_018860505.1 Pacificibacter marinus | reverse complement strand
CCCCTGAGCTACACCCGCTTCGTTGGTGAGGGCGGATATAGGACGTGGGCTTTGGAGCCGCAAGGGTAAAATTGCGCTAAGGTTTAATTTTTTTTGCGCAACCTCGAATGTCGTGGCCTAGAGCCTTTAAAATAAGGCGATGACGAGCAAGATGATCACCAAGACACTCAGCACAGCGAAACATGTCAGAACGCCGAAAGTGCGCAGTTTCAATCCGATGGGCACGGACATCCGTTCAAGACCCACAACATGGGCGATACGGCTGGCGAGCAAGGCCAAGCCAAGAGCAATCATCAACAGGGTCGGCGCGCCTTGCAGCTCGGCCAATCCCATCAAAATCAAGGTCAGCGGCACATATTCATTAAAATTCCCGTGTTGGCGTATACGGGTCTCAAGGCGGGGATCTGCCCCATCGCCAAGTGAAATGCGCTTTGATCTGCGGATCGCAATGATACGAAAAGCCAAAACGATATACATCACTGTGGCGAGGCAGGCGAAAATGGATGTGACTGGCAGCATGTGAGGGGCTTTCTGTGTGTTTGATTCTATTGGATACGACGCAGGCCGTGATTTGGCTCAGTTTAAGCTTTGGTTGGTCCCAACAAATCCCATCGATTGCCAAAAGGATCGCGAAACACTGCCACCATGCCGTAGGGTTCATCGCGTGGGGCTTCTTCGAAGTGAACGCCGTTGGCTTTCATCTTTGTATAATCCGCGTCAAAATCATCCGAACGCAAAAACAACCACACGCGCCCGCCACCTTGCAGGCCAATCGCGTCCCGTTGATCGCCCACCGCGCGCGCCAGCAAAAATTCGGTCTGCGCCCCTTTCGGTGCAACCCGAACCCATCGCTTGTCGCCGCCCATGTCGGTGTCTTCCAGTAAATTGAACCCCAGTTTTTGTGTGAAAAAAGAGATGCCTGCATCGTAATCGGGTACTAATATTGCGAGCAAAGAAAGATGGGTGAGGGCCATATGGTTTGCCTTTCTGGGGGCGTTGGTGACACGATGTGATCGTAAGCTCATATGAAAAAGGCCACCAGCGCTGATGCACCGATGGCCCTTGTTTTAAATTTGACCGATTGGCTTACGCGAATTCAACCAACAAGTCTTTGGCGTCAATCTGCGCACCTGGTGTGATATGCACGGCTTTGATTGTGCCATCTTGATCGGCGGTGATCGATGTTTCCATTTTCATTGCCTCAATGGTCAACAAAACATCGCCCTTAAGCACGGCTTGCTCTGCCGTCACTGCGACAGTCGCCACAACGCCTGGCATCGGCGCGCCAACATGGGCTGGGTTGCCCTGTTCCGCTTTCGGACGTGCGATGACTGTGGCCGCCGCTGAGCGATCCTTGACCCGCACAGTGCGCGGTTGACCATTGAGTTCAAAGAACACTTTCACTTCACCAGAATCATCTGCCTCGGACAGAGCAGAGCAGCGCACTTCAAGCGTCACCCCAAGATCGATAGACACTGAAATCTGTTCGCCTGGGATCATGCCGTAGAAAAAGTTTTTCGTTGGCAAGGTGCGCACAGGGCCATAGGTCTCGTGACGCCCGCGGTAGTCTGAGAACACTTTCGGGTACATCAGGTAGCCGTTGAGGTCCTCGTCATCCAGCTCAACACCCAAGGCTTCAGAGGCCTCAACACGTGTCGCTTCGATATCGACAGGTTTCAGATGCTTGCCGGGGCGTTCCAAGTTGGGTTTTTCTTCGCCCAGAACTTTGGCGAGGATCGTGTCGGGGAAACCAGCAGGGGGCTGGCCCAAATTGCCGCGCATCATATCGATGACAGAATCTGGGAAAGAGACTTCGACAGATGGGTCTTCGACTTGGGCGCGAGTGATGCCTTGGGACACCATCATCAAGGCCATATCGCCAACCACTTTGGACGAAGGCGTCACTTTAACGATATCGCCGAACATCATGTTCACATCGGCATAGGCTTGCGCCACTTCATGCCAGCGGTCCTCAAGTCCAAGCGAGCGGGCTTGGGCTTTGAGGTTGGTGAATTGACCACCGGGCATTTCGTGCAGGTAGACTTCGGAGGCTGGTGCTTCTAGGCCGCTTTCAAACGCAGCGTATTGATGGCGCACAGTTTCCCAGTAGATCGACATCTCGCGGATTGCACCGATGTCCAAACCCGTGTTGCGCTCTGAGAAACGCGTGGCCTCAACGATAGAGCCCAAACATGGCTGCGATGTGCCGCCAGAGAAGGCATCCATCGCCACGTCAACCGCATCGACGCCTGCATCCGCAGCGGCCAAGATGGTCGCCGCCGCAATGCCGGATGTGTCATGGGTGTGGAAGTGGATCGGCAGGCCGACTTCTTCCTTCAAAGCTTTGACCAACATCGTGGCTTGCGCTGGTTTCAACAGTCCAGCCATGTCTTTGAGACCCAGAACATGCGCGCCTGCTGCTTTCAAATCCTTGCCCATTTGGACGTAGTATTTGAGATCATATTTGGGGCGCGTCGGGTCCAAAAGATCGCCTGTGTAGCAAATCGTACCTTCGCAGACTTTGCCGCTGTCAATCACAGCGTCCATCGCCACGCGCATGTTTTCAACCCAGTTCAGCGAGTCAAATACGCGGAACACATCAACGCCTGTATCCGCCGCCTGTTTGACGAAAGACTGCACAACGTTGTCAGGGTAGTTGGTGTAGCCCACACCGTTAGAGGCGCGCAGCAACATTTGCGTCATGATGTTCGGCATACGCGTGCGAATGTCGCGCAGACGCTGCCATGGGCATTCTTGCAAGAACCGGTAGGCCACATCGAAGGTTGCGCCGCCCCAGCATTCAACAGAGAACAGCTGCGGCAGGTTGGCCGCATAGGCCGGGGCCGCATTGATCATATCGATCGACCGCATCCGCGTGGCCAACAAAGACTGGTGACCATCGCGCATGGTGGTGTCGGTGATCAAAAGTTGCTTTTGCGCGAGCATCCAATCGGCCACAGCTTGCGGGCCTTTTTCTTCCAGTAGTTGACGGGTGCCAGCTTGGATCTCTTGCGTGCGCGGTTTGGGGGCCACAGGTGTGCGCGCATCCGCAGCAGGCTTCGGACGACCCAGTGTTTCGGGGTGTCCGTTGACAGAAATATCCGCGAGATACGTCAGAATTTTTGTCGCGCGATCACGACGTGGCTTAAAGTCAAACAGCTCAGGTGTGTTGTCGATGAATTTGGTGGAGTACTCGTTTGACACAAAGGTTGGGTGCTTGAGCAAGTTTTCCACAAAGGCGATATTGGTGGACACGCCGCGAATACGGAATTCTCGCAAAGCACGGTCCATACGGGCAATCGCCGCCTCTGGCGTGCGCGCCCATGCGGTCACTTTGGTCAGCAAGCTGTCGTAGTAGCGCGTGATCACAGCGCCAGAATAGGCCGTGCCGCCATCAAGGCGAATGCCCATACCTGTGGCCGTGCGGTAGGACGTGATACGGCCGTAATCAGGGATAAAGTTGTTGGACGGGTCTTCGGTGGTGACACGGCATTGGATCGCGTGACCGTCGAGTTTGACGTCATACTGGCTCGCAACGCCTGTCGCATCAGTCAAGGATTTGCCTTCAGCGATCAAGATTTGCGCCCGCACAATGTCGATGCCTGTGACTTCTTCGGTGATGGTGTGCTCAACTTGAACGCGAGGGTTCACTTCGATGAAGTAAAACTTGCCGCTGTCCATATCCATCAAGAATTCGACGGTGCCCGCGCATTCATAATTGACGTGTTCACAGATTTTCTTACCCAAAGCACAGATTTCTTCGCGCTGGGTTTCAGACAGATACGGGGCAGGGGCGCGTTCAACCACTTTTTGGTTGCGGCGTTGCACTGAACAATCGCGTTCGTACAGGTGATAGATATTGCCGTGGCTGTCACCCAAGATTTGCACCTCAACGTGACGTGCGCGCACGATCATTTTCTCAAGGTAGCCTTCGCCGTTGCCAAAGGCCGCTTCAGCCTCGCGGCGGCCCTCTTTGACTTTTTCTTCAAGCTCTTCTTCGTTGAAAACAGGACGCATACCGCGTCCGCCGCCACCCCAGGACGCTTTGAGCATCAAAGGAAAGCCGACCTCTTTGGCCTCTGCGCGGATCGCATCGAAATCGTCGCCCAAGACTTCTGTGGCAGGAATAACAGGTACGCCAGCCTCAACAGCCACTTTGCGAGCAGATGCTTTGTCGCCCAACTGACGCATGGTTTTGGCTTTGGGGCCGATAAAGGTGATGCCAGCCTCGGTGCAGGCGTCTACAAATTCAGGATTTTCGGACAAAAGCCCATAGCCAGGGTGGATCGCATCGGCGCCAGATAATTTGGCGACACGGATGATTTCCTCAATAGACAGATATGCCGCAACTGGTCCCATGCCTTCGCCAATCTTATAGGCTTCGTCCGCTTTGAAGCGGTGCAGGGACAGTTTGTCTTCTTCGGCATAAATAGCGACCGTTCGTTTCCCCATTTCGTTTGCAGCGCGCATCACGCGGATCGCAATTTCGCCGCGGTTGGCGATGAGAATTTTCTTGAAGTCGGTCATAGTCTATTTTCCCCTAAGATAGTGATGACGTCGGTACGCTATGTTTTTTTCTGCGATGCAGCAAACACAAATTGCGTTTTTTGGTCGCAGTCTTGTAATGGTTGCGCAAACAAAACGAAAGGTCAGGACGTTCGAGACTTGGGAAAATAGCCTCAAACATCGATATTGCGGGAGTAAACCCTTGTTTTAACGATTTCTTGCCCCTTGGAGTTCTTCATCTTTGAGGAACAGTGAAACAATGAATGCTGTGAAAGAAAGTCCTGCTACGATCCAATATACAGGTTGGATGGCGTTGGTCACGGCGTGCGCGATCTGATCTTGAACGGCCGCTGGCAACTCTGCCAGCATTTGTGGGCCCAGTTCCGCAATCGATGTCATGCCTTCAATTTCGACACCGCCTAATGATCTCGCAACGCCTGAGGCAAAGATCGCGCCAAACAAAGCCACGGCCACTGACCCGCCGATTTGACGAAACAAAACACCCGCCGCTGTGGCCGTACCAAGATGGGTGCGTGGCACAGTGTTTTGCACGGCTGTGCTGATCACGGGAAAGTTCATCCCAAGGCCCGCGCCCATAAGGATCAGCATGGCCGAAAAGAACAGGCCGCTCATATCGCTCGAAATTTGTGTCAGTCCCAGCGCACCAAATGTCGCCAAAAACGTGCCGATGATAGGCAATCTACGGTAGCGTCCTGTTCTGCCCATATAGCGCCCCGCGATTGTGGAGCCAGATAAGACCCCGATCGTCAGCGGGATAAGTTGTAAGCCAGATGTTGTGGGGCTTACGCCTTTGGCCATTTGCAAAAATAGTGGTAAAAAGGTGATGGAGCCAAGCATCATAGCGCCTGTGAACAGGGCCAAAAGTGAACACACCACAAAGACATTCATCCGAAACAGGCCCAGCGGTAAAATCGGCTCGGCTGCGCGTTTTTCTGCTATGATGAATGCTGCGGTTGACGCAAAACACAGGGCGATTAACCCCAGTGCAGCAGCGCTATTCCATGCAATATCTCTGCCGCCCAAAGCGGTCACCAGCACCAAAGCAGACAAGGCAATGGTCAGCGTCACGACGCCAGAAAAATCGATGGAGGCTGACTTGCGTTTTCCTGTCGGTTTGAAACCGATCATGAACCCGATCAAAGCCAGCGCGCCAATGGGGAGGTTGATAAAGAAAATCCAGTGCCAGCTCAGCGCATCCACAAACCAACCACCCAACAGCGGGCCGACCACTGAGGATATGCCAAAAACGCCAGCGAATACGCCTTGGATTTTACCGCGATCTTTGGGTGGCAGCACGTCACCAATAATGGACAAAGCCAAGACGAACAGGCCGCCACCGCCAAGCCCTTGGACGGCACGCGCCAAGATCAGAAACATCATTGATCCAGCCAAACCGCACAGGATCGACCCGATCAAGAACAGGCTTACAGATATGAACACCATATTGCGGCGTCCGAATAGGTCACCAAATTTGCCATAGAGTGGCGCGACGACAGTTGAGGCCAAGATATAAGAGGTAACCACCCAAGACAGATGCTCAAGCCCGCCAAGGTCCGCGACAATCGTGGGCAGGGCGGTGGAAACGATGGTTTGGTCAAGCGCAGCCAGTAGCAATAAAACAGCGACAGAGGCGATCACCAAGCCGACAGATTGAGATTCTGCGCTTGAGGCGTGCGGCGCGGGAGATTGGGTGTGTGGCATGTGCGTTCCTTAACGGTATCTTATACTTTTATCTTTGGTGTTGGTTTAGGGGGTGAGAATATGTGTGTCAATGTCACATATGTGACAATCGCACACACTTGACGGTCATATATAATTATGGCACCCACAAAGCATGTCTCAAAAAACGCCCCCTTATGCATCGACGCAATCTAAAGACTCTGGGTTCAAAAATGATCCCCGCATTCAAAATGGAATCCCCGACTTTCTCAAAGAAAAAGGGTTCTCGGCAGAGGCGACAGACGCGCTGTTGCAGTTTGATGTCGCAAATTTTCAGTGGCGCAGGATGTGGGAACGCGAAGAATTTCGCGGCAAAGTTTTAAATGACTTAAGCGAAACGTTAGAGCCAGCCTTGTTGCAGGGGCTGATTTCTGTGGCGCGTATTCAAGGCGGTATCGGTCGGCCTGAGCCGATGTTGCCAACTGTTGGTTTGGTGGCCGAGATGATGCAAGTGGACCCGTCGCGGGCCTCGCGCATTGTTGCAGATATTGTGTCTCGCGGTTATGTCGAACGCGGCGTCGCACAAGATGATGCGCGTAAAGCCGTTTTGATGGTGACGACCAAAGGCTACGGGTTCTTGAATGAATTCATGCGGTCGAAATGGTCTTTGATGGTGCAAGCTTTTGAGGGCTGGACCGAAGCTGAAATCGAAACCTTTTCCAAGCTGTTTCAACGCTATGTCAGATCCATCGAGCGCGTGGTGCAAACGCCCTAAAATCCGCTAAGGCAGCAATCGCACGCTTAAGGTCGTGCCGAAGGCGCTTTTGTTGAATTGTTTGCGAACAATTGCAGAACACTCTTTTCCTCACGGCGCGTCTGCATTAACGTCTGGCTCATGAGCAGATTTGATGAAGAAGACGCCTTCGAGGCCGCCGTTGCCCCCGCTGGGGGCTCACTCACCCAACGGGCGATGGCCGCGCGGCCGATGCCTTATCTGGATGGTCTGAACCCTGCGCAACGCGAAGCGGTTGAGACTTTAGATGGTCCCGTTTTGATGTTGGCGGGCGCTGGCACAGGAAAGACCAAGGCCTTGACCTGCCGTATTGCTCATTTGCTCAACACTGGACGGGCCCGCCCGAATGAAATTTTAGCCGTGACCTTTACCAACAAAGCCGCGCGCGAGATGAAAGAGCGTGTGGGCGGTCTGATGGGCACCTCCGTTGCGGGGATGCCGTGGCTTGGCACCTTTCACTCTGTCTGTGTGAAGCAACTGCGCCGTCATGCGGAACTTGTGGGGCTAAAATCCAATTACACGATTCTGGACACTGACGATGTGGTGCGCTTGCTTAAGCAGTTGATCAAGGCTGAAGGCATCGATGAAAAACGCTGGCCCGCGCGCCAGTTGGCGGGTGTGATCGATGCGTGGAAAAACCGCGCTTTGACGCCTGAAAAAGTGTCGGCGGCGGATGACGAGGCCTTCAATGGCTATGGGTTAAAACTGTACCGCCAATATCAAGACCGCTTAAAGGCTTTGAATGCCTGTGATTTTGGTGATCTTTTGTTGCACATGGTGACGATTTTTCAAACGCACCCTGACCTGCTGGAACAATATCAGCGCTGGTACAAATACATTTTGGTGGACGAGTACCAAGATACCAACGTGGCACAATATTTATGGCTGCGCTTACTCGGTGCGGCACATAAAAATGTGTGCTGTGTTGGCGATGATGATCAGTCGATCTATGGCTGGCGCGGGGCTGAAGTGGGCAATATCCTGCGCTTTGAAAAGGATTTTCCGGGCGCCAAGGTCGTGCGTCTGGAGCAAAACTACCGCTCTACGCCGCATATTTTGGCCGCAGCGTCTGGCGTAATTGCAGGCAATACAAATCGCTTGGGCAAAGACCTGTGGACGGCAGAACCTGAGGGCGAATTGGTGCGCTTAATCGGTCATTGGGATTACGAGGATGAAGCGCGCTGGATCGGCGAAGAGATCGAGGCCATGGCCTCTGGATCGCGCGCCAAACTGCGTCAGTTTTCCTTGGAAGATATGGCGATTCTCGTGCGCGCTTCGCACCAAATGCGCGCTTTTGAGGATCGGTTCCTCAAGATCGGCTTGGCCTATCGCGTGATTGGTGGGCCGAAGTTCTATGAGCGTTTGGAATGTCGCGATGCCATCGCCTATTTCCGCGTGGTGATCCAACCTGAAGACGATTTGGCGTTTGAGCGCATCATCAACACCCCAAAGCGCGGTGTCGGCCCGAAAGCCTTGCTTGATATTCAAACCATGGCGCGGGCCAATGGTGTGGCGTTGAAAGAGGGCGCGCGTTTGGCCCTGCAAGAAGGGATGCTGAAAGGTAAAGCCAAAACGGCCGTGGCTGAATTGGTCACGCAGCTTGACACGTGGTCATCGCTTGCGGTCCAACAAATTCGCTACCCTGGTATTGATGATGACGAAGCGGTGGTCGAATCTGTCGACTATGTCCCCGCAGAGATCAGTCATGTTGAACTGGCTGAGCGCATTTTGGACGAAAGCGGCTACACCGTGATGTGGCAAAACGACAAAACCCCCGAGGCACCGGGGCGTTTGGAAAACCTTAAAGAGCTGGTCAAAGGCTTGGACGAGCATGACAACCTGAACGGATTCTTGGAAAATGTGGCGCTGAGCGTTGATAATGATTCCAATGAATTTGATCCCAAGGTCACCATCATGACCCTGCACGGCGCAAAAGGTCTTGAGTTCCCTGTGGTGTTTTTACCCGGTTGGGAAGAAGGCTTGTTCCCGTCTCAGCGGTCGATGGATGAAAGCGGGTTGAGCGGGTTGGAAGAAGAGCGGCGCTTGGCCTACGTGGGAATCACCCGCGCCGAAGAGTTATGTACGATCTCTTTCGCCAGCAATCGTCCCGTGTTTGGCCAATGGCAATCGCAATTGCCTTCGCGGTTTATTGACGAGATGCCGCATGAACATGTCGATGTGATGACGCCGCAGGCCGTGGGAAGTGGCTTTGGCACGTCGCGTGCGAGTACCGCATCCTTTGATGACCGTGTTTCTGAGGCAGATGTTTACAATTCTCCGGGGTGGAAACGCTTGCAAAGCCGCCAACATCGCGCTCCTGCCGCCAAACCGATTACGCTTGATATGAAAGCCGCGACATCGTTCGTTGCAGGTGAACGTGTGTTCCATGTCAAATTTGGCTACGGCGAAGTGATTTTGGCTGATGGCGACACTCTCACGGTTGAGTTCGATCATGCGGGCGCCAAGACCCTAAAGGCGCAATATGTGAAGCCTGCCGCCCAAGCGGATGACGCGCCCTTTTGATGTTTTTTGACGGGAAGGCTTAGCGTCAAACCTTGTGGTGTCTTGGTGATAAAGGCCAATGTGATAAAGGGCAGTAAAGGGCAGTTGGCCCGCTGCCTGTGGGCATATGCGGACTTCGCATCCAGTCGTTACCCAAGTCTCAAACGTTAACAGCGCCCTCAAAACGAAAAACACCCGCGCCAGGGAGGATGGCGCGGGTGTCTTTTTTTGTCGAACCATGATGGGAGGATCAGGTTCAAGACTTAAGGCTGCACCATCAGGGAGGAGGAATGATGAAGCAACCTTGCCTTAGGTCTCTTAGGGAGGAGGAAAAGAGACCAAAGAAGGTGTGGGCGTTTAGCCCGAATTTCTGCGGTGATGTCAGGGAGGAGGAAGACATCACCGCCTTGCTTTAAGTCCCTCAGGGAGGAGGAGGAGAGACCCAAGACCGTGTGGGCGTTAAGCCCGAATAAGTGCGATGAAGTAGGGAGGAGGAAACTTCACCGCGAGGTCTTCATGGCTTCAGGGAGGAGGAGGAAGCCGTGAATTCCAAAAATGTCGACAGCGTCAGGGAGGAGGAAGACGCTGCCGTCGTAATCAGGACCCAAGGGAGGAGGAGGGGCCCGATATAAGAATTAGTTTCCGTAGGCTGCTTCAAGTGCGACAGCTTTGATGCCAGCGCGGCTGAGGCCTAGGTCATTGAGTTCGCGGTTGGACAGATTTTCGAGTTCTGCCTGTGTTTCGCGGTAAACGCGGTAACGAGCAGCGCGTTCAACAAGAGTGTTTTTGATTGCGTTGAAACGACCTGCGAGACCAAAGTCAGCTGTGTGTGATGCGTTTGCGTATGCCATCTTCTGTAAACCTTAAGTGCGTGGGCGCTTGCCCTTGTGTATTTCTTGGCGGTTGGCGCTCATTGCTGTGTCGCTGTCTGCCTTGCTTGATACTGAATTTAGAGCATTGCTGCGGATGCACAATCCACCCAATGGTCATTGCCGCCATGCAGAAAATGCATAGCAAGTGCTGACCTATTTTTAAGCGCTTTAGGGAGCTTTTGAGGCGCTATGAAAACTTCTTGTCAAAAAGCTGATCTGACAGGTGGTGTCAGGGGGAATTTGGCCCTATTTCAAGGGAGAATTAGACAGAGGGGGCATTTATATGTCGATAAGTCGTGACACAATTATGACAGTGCTGGCTGGAATTGCTTTGCCAAATGGCAATACGCTTGCGCAAGGCGATGTGGTCAAGGCGCTCACCGTTAAGGATGGGGTGGTGAGCTTTGTGATTGAGGCGCCAGATGCCGATGCCGCGCGGGCTTGGGATTCGGCGCGTTCAGATGCAGAGGCGGCGCTCAGGGCACTTGCTGGCGTTCAGTCAGTCTCTGTCGTCATGACTGCGCACAGCGGCACGCCTTCTGCGCCGTCGGCTCCCACCGGTGGGGCGGCACCCAATCTCAAGATCGGTCGTCATCCAACGCCGCAAAAAGGTAAGATGACTGTGCTTGGTGTGAAAAGCATCATCGCGATCGCCTCAGGCAAGGGCGGTGTTGGTAAATCAACTGTATCGTCTAATTTGGCTGTGGCTTTGGCCAAGCAGGGCCGCAAGGTCGGTTTGCTGGATGCGGACATATATGGTCCTTCGCAGCCGCGGATGATGGGCGTGTCTAAAAAACCGGCCAGCCCCGATGGCGAAACAATCGAGCCACTCTATGCGCATGGCGTCACGATGATGTCTATCGGGCTGATGGTGGAAGAGGGCGAGGCGATTGTCTGGCGCGGTCCGATGTTGATGGGTGCGATGCAGCAAATGCTAGGTCAGGTGCAATGGGGCGAGCTGGATGTTTTGTTGATCGACATGCCGCCCGGCACTGGCGATGTGCAATTGACGCTGTGTCAAAAAACCGAGATCACGGGGGCGATTGTGGTTTCGACACCGCAAGATGTTGCGCTGCTTGATGCGCGGCGCGGGATTTCCATGTTTGAAAAGCTTGGCGTGCCTGTTCTGGGCCTTGTGGAAAACATGTCGACCTATGTTTGCCCTGATTGTGGGCATGAGGCACATATCTTCGGCCATGGTGGTGTCTCTGATGAAGCCGAGAAAATTGGCGTGCCGTTCTTGGGGGCTTTGCCTTTGGCTTTGCCGACGCGTTTGGCGGGGGACAGTGGTGTGCCTATTGTTGTCACCGATGAGGCCTTGGGGGAACCCTATATGCGTCTTGCGGATCGCTTGGTGCAAGGCGGCATCGCTTAAAGCAACACTTCGACGAATTGAAACCTTTGTGGCGTGCGGGGCATTTGCTTTGCGCGCCATTTTTTTGTGGGTGTCAATCATGATGCCAGCGCTACCTGCCGGTGCTTATGTTGGCGCATGGTACTTTTGTGGGAATTGGTGGGAAATGATCTATTTTTGTGAAATTGATAATGTCATCCATTCAGATGTGATGGTTAGGCTATATTTTTTTCTAAAACCCTGCCTGAATGCCTCTGTCTATATGTAGTTTTGTTTTTTAATTTATGTCTACTTGTGGTGTTTTGTTTGAGATGTTCATTTTTTGTTCAACCCTGTGCTCCTAAATGAAACGCTGTTTTGATTTCTGTGCCCAAAGAAAACCATTGATTACCATGAATTCCCGTGGCATCTTGAGTGCATCAGATGAGACGGGAATGAGCGGCACATCAAGAACCGCGAACATAACCAAAAAAACAAGTCAGGCTTCATACAGGCGCCCGCATTCATCGATACAAAGAGATCCAGCGCGCGAGCGAGCAGACATCCCCCCAGGTGGCGCGCGCAGCTGGACAGGCCCGAAAATCGGGTGCCCGGAAACGGGATGAGAGCGGCGAATTGAGCAGTGGCAGCAGCTCGGTTCGCCGTTTTCCGTAAACGGCCTCGGGTTCGGGGCGCAAGTGTACCAGTCCCAAGTTGGGACGAAGAGAATGAAGGAGCGCCGCATTGGCCGGCATGTTCATTGGCGAACACACCTTTAAGGTGGACGGAAAGGGACGCGTGTCGATCCCTGCCGATTTTCGTCGTGAACTTGAAGAGGGTGACCCCCTTGCTAGCCAGTCAGGCCGCCCCCGTATGGTGATCGTTTACGGTCACGACGCGCAAAAGCAGCTGCAAGTTTACACATATAATGACTACCGCGCTTTGGCGGCTGAAATCGCGCAAATGCCGCGCGGCTCGAAGCAGCGCAAAATCATGCAAAGCCTTATCCTGAACAAAGCCCGCCCGACCGAAGTTGATAGCGATGGTCGTTTGGTTTTGCCGCAAGCGCTGCGTGACAAAATCGGCCTTGAGGGTACTGCGTATTTTGGCGGCATGGGTGAAACATTTGAAATTTGGAAGCCAGAAGTCTTTGAGGCCAATACGGCGTCCGTGACCGAAACTTGGCTGGAAGAGCAGGGCGATGATTTCGATCCTTTGAGCCTGCTCAATGATTTGGAGGGCTGAGGTATGACCTCTCCCGAGTACGATACACCGAAAGCCCCGCATGTTCCCGTTTTGCTGCGTCCGCTTTTGCGCCAATGCGCGCCGATTTCCGGACGTTGGCTGGACGGCACCTTTGGCGCTGGCGGTTACACCAAAGGCTTGATCGCTGAGGGCGCTGATTTGGTTTATGGCGTGGACCGCGATCCTTTGGCGCATGAAATGGCGTCAAAATGGGTTGGCGATTATGGTGGCAAAATCGAATTGGTTCTGAGCACATTCGGCCAGATGGATGACTACGCGCAAGATTTGGACGGTGTTGTCTTGGATCTTGGCGTATCGTCGATGCAGCTTGATTTGGCTGAGCGTGGCTTTTCGTTCATGAAGGACGGCCCGCTGGATATGCGTATGTCGCAAGACGGGCAAACGGCTGCTGATTTTGTGAATTCTGCGGATGAGGCCGAATTGGCCGCAGTGCTGTTTCATTACGGCGAAGAAAAACAATCGCGCAAAATCGCCAAAGCGATTGTGATGGACCGTGTCGAAAAAGAACCGTTCACAACGACCTTGCAATTGGCAGGGCTGATTGAGCGTATTTTACCGCGCAAAAAACCGGGCCAAAGCCACCCTGCGACGCGTACATTTCAAGCGATCCGCATCGCGATCAACGACGAATTTGGGCAATTGATCGAAGGGCTTGAGGCTGCTGAGCGTGCGCTTGCCCCCGGTGGTCAACTGGCTGTTGTGACATTCCATTCCTTGGAAGACCGCGTGGTAAAGCGGTTCTTGCAAGAACGGTCCTCTACTGGCGGGGGCGGATCGCGTTATGCGCCCGTGGTGGCTGAAAAAACGCCTGCATTTGAAAAACTATCTAAGGCTATTGGCCCTGATGAGGATGAACTTGAAATCAACCCGCGCGCGCGTTCTGCGCGTTTGCGTGTTGCCACAAGAACATCTGCGCCTGCCGCGCATGTTGAGCGTGCAGGGCTTGGGTTGCCAAAACCTGTTTTGTCACGAGGTGCCAATTAATGCGTTCTGTTTATATTGTTTTATCCGCTTTATTCGTCATGGGGCTTGCAGTGTGGGCCTATAAAGAAAACTACGCCACCCAAGAGGTGCTGCGCGAGGTCAGCCAAATTCAACGCGACATCGGTCACCAGCAAGAAGAGCTGGCCGTGCTGCGCGCGGAATGGGCTTATCTGAACCGCCCCAGTCGTTTACGCGATCTGGCAGAGCTTAACTTTGATCGATTGGGTCTGTTGCCCTTGTTGCCAGAGCAATTTGGCGACGTCACCAGCGTGGCCTTTCCCGTTGAGGAAGACATTTTAATGGAGTTGGACAACCCCGTTTCAGTGGTTGGCAGCTTGGAGGCCATCGTACAATGAGCATGCGTACACCGCTGCGCCCCTTGGCGCGTATCTTGAAAGCACGATCCTCAGGTGAAAATCCTGACACAATCGAGCGCGAGAACCTGCGGCTGCGACATGAGGAAATGCGTGACACCACACGTTTGCGTGCTGAAGGGCGTCTGCTGGTTTTAGGTCTGTGCTTTGTTTCGGCTTTTGTGGTCGTTGGATTGCGCATGGGGCAGGTGGCTGCCTCAAATCCTGAAGAGCCACAAGCTGTCACCACAGGCACTTCGATTTTGGCGCAACGCGCTGATATCGTTGATCGTAATGGTCGCATTTTGGCGACCAATCGCACAACGCACAGCCTGTACGCGCAACCGCAAGAAATGATCGATCCGCTTTATGCGGCCAAAGAACTTGCCAAGATTTTTCCCGATTTGAACGAAGAGAAATTGATCAAAGACTTTACGGGTACGCGTAAGTTTTTGTGGATCAAGCGGCAAATCGCGCCTGAGCAACAACAAGCGGTGCATGATATCGGCGATCCTGGGCTGCTGTTTGGCCCGCGTGAATCGCGCCTCTACCCGAACGGAAAACTTGCCAGTCACATTCTGGGCGGGACCAAATTTGGCCGCGAGGGTGTGATGAGTGCTGAAATCGTTGGGCAATCTGGTATCGAACGCTACAGCGATGAGTATTTGCGTGATCCGGCCAATGGTCACAAACCTTTGCAACTGTCGCTTGATCTGTCCGTGCAATCGACCATGCGTGAGGTATTGTTCGGCGGTATGCATTTGCTCAATGCCAAAGGCGCCGCTGCTGTTTTGATGGATGTGCACACTGGCGAAATCGTCTCGATGGTGTCCTTGCCTGATTTTGATCCCAATGGGCGTCCCACATTTGCAGGCCAAAATGCCGCTGATAACCCGCGGTTCAATCGCGCCGTGCAAGGTGTGTACGAGCTTGGATCGACGTTTAAGATTTTCGCTGCCGCCCAAGCGATGGAGCTTGGGATCATGACGCCGGATACTTTGATTCCTGCGACACCGCCATTCAAGTGGGGCAAGCATAGTATTCGTGAGTTCGAAGGGCATAATTACGGCCCGATGTTGTCGTTGACGGGCATGATTGTGAAATCATCGAACGTGGCCACAGCGCATGTCGCCCAACAAATCGGAGTGACACGTCAAAAGGCATTTCTTGACTCATTGGGGTTTCTTGACGCAACGCCTGTTGAGCTGACTGAAGCCTCTGGTGCCAAGCCCTTGTTGCCGCCCAATTGGTCTGAGTTGTCTACAATCACCATCGGCTTTGGTCACGGGTTGTCTGCCTCGCCATTGCATTTGGCAACGGCTTATTCGTCGTTGTTGAATGGTGGCACCCGTGTCACGCCAACCTTGATCAAACACCAAGGGCCCATTCGACTTGGCCCGCGCGTTGTGCGGCCTGAAGTGTCTGCTGCCTCGCGCGCAATGCTGCGCGCTGTTGTGGCGGAAGGCACGGCTTCATTCGGCGATGTGCGCGGTTATCAAGTGGGGGGAAAGACAGGTACCGCCGACAAGCCACGCGAGAACGGAAAAGGGTATTATGACGACAAAGTCATCACCACGTTTGCTTCTGTTTTCCCAGCTGACGAACCGAAATACGTCTTGATCGTGACGATGGATGAAGCTGTTGAGACCTCTGGTCCCAAACCACGGCGCACCGCTGGTTGGACAGCTGTGCCGGTTGCGGCTGAGGTGATCCGCCGCGTCGCGCCGATTTTGGGCATCAGGCCCGATGTTGAAACCCTCGCGCTGGGACAGTAATACTGTTGGAACCGTCAAGCTGAAGACGAATAACACTTATCAAAGGCACGCGCGCGCATGGCAAAAATGCTTTCCGAATTGGGGCTCACTGCAAAAGGGGCACGCGATGTTCCTATCAGTGGCCTTGCTGTCGACAGTCGCGAAGTGCGTGCGGATATGTTGTTTGCGGCGCTGCCGGGCGTCAATGTACACGGGGCTGAATTTATCACCTATGCCTTGCGTATGGGGGCGACCGCGATTTTGACAGACCCTGAGGGCGCGCGGATCGCGGCAGATACCATTGCTGAACACGACCCCGCTATGGTGATCGTTGAAGACCCGCGTCAAGCTTTGGCCTATACGGCCGCGCTTTGGTATGGTCGTCAACCCAATGCGATGGTGGCTGTCACGGGTACCAATGGCAAAACATCGGTGACGAATTTCACCCGACAGATTTGGCAGTTGATGGGGCACCCTGCGATCAACATCGGCACCACAGGTGTTGAGGGCGATTGGCAAACCCCAAGCCCGAATACCACGCCAGAACCGATTACCTTGCACAAGATGCTTTCTGATGCGGCTTCCGAGGGCATAACTCATGGCGCGATGGAAGCGTCAAGTCACGGGCTATCACAGCGCCGCCTTGATGGTGTGCGCCTTATGGCGGCTGGGTTTACCAATTTCACCCAAGATCATTTGGATTACCATGAGACATTCGAGGCCTATTTTGCCGCCAAAGCCGGTTTGTTCACTCGGGTGTTGTCCGAAGAAGGTGTCGCTGTGGTCAATATCGATGACGCACGCGGCATGGAGGTCGAAGCGCTTTGCGCCGAGCGCGGGATTGATGTCATGCGGATCGGGCGCTCTGATGCAGCGGATTTGCGCATCTTAGGTCAGCGTTTTGATGCCACAGGCCAAGATTTGCGTGTTGATTTCGTTGGCAATATTTATCAAGTACGTCTCGATCTAATCGGTGGGTTTCAGGCGGAAAATGTGATGGCCGCTGCGGGCCTTGTGATGGCCTGTGGGGGCGATCCTGAGGAAGTGTTCTCTTGCCTGCCAGAGTTGACTGGCGTGCATGGACGTATGCAGCACGCGGCGACGCGTGATAATGGCGGGACGGTATTTGTTGATTACGCGCATACGCCTGACGCGGTTTCCACGGCGATCAAGGCCTTGCGTCCCCATGTGATGGGACGGGTGATTGCTGTGGTCGGAGCCGGCGGGGATCGTGATGCTGGCAAACGTCCGTTGATGGGGCAGGCTGCGGCTGAAAACGCTGATTTGGTGATCGTGACCGATGATAATCCGCGTTCCGAAGATCCTGCCACTATTCGCGCCGCTGTGATGCAGGGCGCGCCTGAGGCGCTTGAGGTGGCGGACCGCTCAGAGGCGATTTTGCGCGGTGTTGATGCTCTGCAATCAGGTGATGCTTTGATCGTTTGTGGCAAAGGCCATGAAAGCGGGCAGATCGTTGGTGATATTGTCTATCCATTTGATGATGTTGAGCAAGCCTCGATCAGCGTGGCAGCTTTGGATGGCGCTTTGTGACCACGTTTTGGACCTTTTCGGGTGCATTATTTGATCGAAGAGTCAAAAGGATCAAATGTGAGCCAGTGCTTGACGGCATCCGAAACTTGGGGCATCCGCTCCTCAAATACTACGCGGCCAAGCTGAAATAGGCAGGCTAAACTTTAGGGATACAAAGCAGATGTTATATTGGTTGGCCGAACTGTCAGATGGTGGCGATTTCTTTAACTTGTTTCGCTATATCACCATGCGGGCGGGTGGAGCGTTTTTCACCGCTTTGATTTTCGGCTTTATCTTTGGTCGCCCTTTGATCGATTTGCTGCGCCGCCGCCAAGGCAAAGGCCAGCCCATTCGTGACGATGGCCCCGAAAGCCATTTCGCCAAAGCGGGCACGCCGACCATGGGCGGGCTGTTGATTTTGACCGCTTTGCTGACCTCTACCCTGCTTTGGGCACGACTTGATAACGGCTATGTCTGGCTGGTGCTGTTCGTCACCTTTGCTTACGGCGCGATTGGTTTCGCCGATGATTTCGCCAAGGTCTCAAAGGCCAATACCAAAGGCGTGTCGTCCAAAATTCGCCTGATCCTTGGCCTTGTGATCGCTGTGATCGCTGGCGTCTGGGCGTCTCTATTGCACCCCGAAGCGCTGACCAACCAGCTGGCTTTGCCTGTGTTTAAAGATGTGTTGATCAATATGTCATTTGCCTTCGTGCCCTTCGCTGTGATCGTGATCGTGGGCTCTGCCAATGCTGTGAACCTTACCGATGGTTTGGATGGTCTGGCCATCATGCCTGTGATGATCGCTGCTGGCACCTTGGGGGTGATCGCCTATGTTGTGGGGCGTGTGGATTACACCGAATACCTTGGCCTGCATTATGTGCCTGGCACCGGTGAGATTTTGATCTTTACCTCAGCACTGATTGGCGGAGGTCTTGGGTTCTTGTGGTACAACGCCCCGCCCGCAGCTGTGTTCATGGGGGATACAGGGTCTTTGGCGCTTGGCGGCGCTTTGGGGGCCATCGCTGTGGCGACCAAACACGAGATTGTTTTGGCCATCGTTGGCGGCTTGTTTGTGGTCGAAGCCCTGTCTGTGATCATCCAAGTCCTGTATTTCAAACGCACCGGAAAACGCGTGTTTCTAATGGCGCCGATCCACCACCATTACGAGAAAAAAGGTTGGGCGGAATCCACCATCGTCATCCGCTTTTGGATCATCTCTCTGGTGCTGGCGTTGATCGGCTTGGCGACACTGAAACTGCGTTGAGCTTACGCTTTTCATTTAGAACAAGATATGAGAGCCTTCACCCATTGGGTGAGGGCTTTTCTTTTAAAGCCTTTTAAAAAAACCGCAATGACGCTTTTCCCAAGGTTGATCTTGTCGGTGATTTGTTCGCAGCAGATTAAAGGTCGCGCTTGGTTCTTACGATGCGCAGTGAAATCAAATGATGTGCTCTTTCCATTTGCGCCCAGACCGTCGATGATGTGGCGAAAGAAATTGCGGGTGATACGATGATTCCAGTCTATGGATATGACGGACAGAATGTAGCTGTTTTGGGGCTTGGGCGGTCTGGCATGGCCACGGCACGCGCTTTGGTCGCGGGCGGCGCTGAGCCGATTTGCTGGGACGACAGTGTTGAGGCGCGGGAGGCTGCTGAGGCCGAGGGATATACTCTGCGCGACCTCAGCAAGCACGAGGCCTTTGACGGTATTGCAGCCCTTATCGTGTCTCCGGGGATCCCGCATCTCTACCCAGAGCCAAATAAAATCATCCAAGCCGCATGGATGGCGGGCGTGCCAGTGGACAATGACATAGGCTTGTTTTTCCGATCGTTTGGATCGGGTGAGTGGATGGACCATGACACGCCACCACGCATTATTACGGTGACGGGATCAAACGGTAAATCCACCACTTCGGCGCTGATTCACCATATTCTCACCGCTACGGGCACGCCTGCGCAATTGGCGGGCAATATCGGCCGTGGCGTGCTTGATCTCGACGAGCCGGAAGACGGCGAAGTGATCGTGCTTGAACTCTCAAGCTACCAGACAGATTTGGCGCGATCGATGACGCCTGATATTGCTGTATTCACCAACCTTTCCCCCGATCATCTGGATCGTCACGGCGGTATGGGCGGCTATTTCGCGGCCAAGCGGCGCTTGTTTGCTGAAGGCGGACCAGATCGCGCCATCATCGGCGTGGACGAGGTCGAGGGGCAATATATGGCCAATCAATTGGTCGATAGCTTTGCTGACGGGCGTTTGATCCGTATTTCCAGCGGACAAAAGCTTAAAGGCGCTGGCTGGAATATCTACGCGCACAAAGGGTTCTTGAGCGAGTGGCGCAAAGGGCGTCAGGCGGGATCAGTTGATCTGCGCGAGATCGCGGGGTTGCCCGGTGCGCATAACCATCAAAATGCCTGTGCCGCTTATGCTGCTTGCCGCGCGATCGGTACCTCGCCGAAATTGATTGCGGAAGCCTTGAACAGTTTCAAAGGTCTGCCGCATCGGTCGCAATTGGTTGGCGAAAAGGATGGTGTGCGTTTTGTGAATGATTCCAAAGCCACAAATGTCGATGCCGCGGCCAAGGCCTTGCAAGCGTTCAAATCGATCCGCTGGATTGCAGGCGGGATGGGCAAAGATGGTGGCATTGCTGAGCTGTCCGCGCATTTGGGCGCCGTGGCTAAGGCGTATTTGATCGGGTTTTCCGCCAAAGAGTTCGCGCTGCAATTGGGCGATACGCCTTACGAGCTGTGCGACACGATGGAGGTTGCCGTGGCCCGCGCAGCAGCTGAGGCACAAGCGGGGGACACGGTTTTGCTGGCGCCTGCGGCGGCGTCTTTTGATCAATATCCGAATTTCGAGAAACGCGGCGATGACTTCATCGCGCAGGTCGACGCGCTGTTGTAAAGGCTTAGAGTTTCAGCGCCACGTAGGTGTCTTTGAGCTTGCGCGCAGAGGCCGCAAGTGCGCTGTGTTCTGCCTTGTTCAGCTCGGGGAACACTTCCGTGTCTGCGCCGCGCGCGCCGACGATACGTGGAATCGATAGGGCGACAGTGTCAACGCCTTCAATCTTTGGTGTGACGCAAGATACGGACAGCACGGCTTGTTCATCGGTGGCAATCGCACGCACGATACGTTCCAGTCCTGCGCCGATCCCATACCATGTGGCGCCTTTGCCTTTTATGATGGTCTCAGCCGCACCGCGCACGCCGTCGTCAATCTGACACTTAATGTCGTCTGTCAAAGGCACGCCACGCTGGGCGGCAAAATCAGCAAGGGGCAAGGCGCCAACGCGGGCCGAACTCCACGCCAGAACTTCGCTGTCGCCATGTTCGCCCAACACATAAGAATGCACAGAACGCGCCGCGATCCCAAGGTGCAGGCCAAGCAGGTGGCGAAACCGTGCGCTGTCCAAAATGGTGCCTGAACCGATCACGCGGGAAGCAGGCAGGCCGCTAAGCTGTGTGGCGATCTGGGTCATGATGTCGACGGGATTGGACGCGATCAGCATAATGGTTTGGGGCGGGATCGGGCCGAGGTCTGACAGGATGGACCGGAACACATCTGCGTTGCGCGATAATAGATCAAGGCGGCTTTCTCCGGGTTTCTGTCCGACGCCTGCGGCCAAGATGATCACATCGGCCCCATGTAGGGCTGCGTAATCGCCAGCCGAGACCCGCGTGGCGGATGAAAACGGCACGGCATGTGCGATGTCTTGCGCCTGTGCACGGGCAAGATTAGGGTTTTGGTCAACAAAAATAATGTCGTTGGCTGTGCCTTTCAATGCGATGGCGTAACCTGCGGCCGAGCCGACCATGCCTGCGCCGATGATGCCGATTTTCATAGTGATTGCCTCATACCGATTGTCCCTATGGATGTGATGTGTTGCACCAACTTTTATTATGTCGTGCCTCGTTGGCAATGACACGGATCAAGGGGGCTCAGGGGGCTGATCATGACTGTGAAGGGCGCGATCGGCTGAACATCGCCCGCAAAACAGGCAAGATGCAATCTATTGTAGCAAAACACGCCAAAGCCCGCTAGGTTGTTCGCATAGATCCGCAAAAGCGGACAAAGGCAGTAGAGGCATAGGCATCCCATGACAGAAATGGTGTATGGTTCCATTCCCGCACGGGAAGGGGAGCCGGTTCTTCCACGTTGGTGGCGCACGATCGACAAATGGACGCTTTCTTGCGTGTTCATGTTGTTTGGTATCGGCATTTTGCTGGGCTTGGCGGCCTCTCCGCCCTTGGCTGAGAAAAACAATCTTCCGTATTTTTATTTTGTACAGCGCCAAGTTTTCTTTGGATTTATTGCGCTGAGCACCATGATTTTCGTGACTATGATGGACCCGCATAAGGTGCGGCGTTTGGCAGTTGTAGGCTTTGTCGGGGCGTTCATTGCTTTGGCTTTGCTGCCGTTTCTTGGCACTGATTTTGGCAAAGGGGCTATGCGCTGGTATTCGTTCGGGTTCGCTTCTGTGCAGCCGTCCGAATTTTTGAAGCCTGCCTTTGTGATCACCTCGGCTTGGTTGATCGCCGCAGCGTTAGAGGTCGGTGGCCCGCCTGGACGCTTGTATTCCTTTATGTTGACCGCAGTCATTGTGGTGATGCTGGCTTTGCAGCCCGATTTCGGTCAGGCCTGTTTGGTACTGTTTAGCTGGGGTGTCATGTATTTCGTCGGCGGCGCGCCTTTGTTCTTACTGATCGGCTTGGCCGCTTTGGTCGTGTTCGGCGGCACGCTGGCTTATAATGGCTCAGAGCACTTTGCGCGGCGTATTGATGGGTTTTTGAACCCTGACATCGATCCGACCACGCAGATCGGTTATGCCACAAACGCGATCCGCGAGGGTGGTTTTTTCGGCGTTGGCGTGGGCGAGGGGACCGTGAAATGGTCATTGCCCGATGCGCATACTGATTTCATCATCGCTGTGGCTGCCGAAGAATACGGGACGATTTTGGTGATCGCGATTATTGCGCTTTACGCAACGATCACTGTGCGGTCCTTATGGCGTTTGCTGCGTGAACGTGATCCGTTTATCCGTCTGGCAGGCACGGGGTTGGCCTGTGCCTTTGGTGTACAAGCATTCATCAACATGGGCGTTGCTGTGCGGCTTTTGCCGGCCAAAGGCATGACCTTGCCGTTTGTGTCCTATGGTGGCTCATCCGTGATCGCATCTGGTATTGCCCTTGGCGCGCTTTTGGCGTTTACCCGCACGCGCCCCCAAGGTGAGATCGGCGATTTGTTGATCCGCCGCGGGCGCTAAGGTGACGCTTTGAAAGGGACTGTTATGTCTGGCCATTCTTCACTTGTCGTGATCGCTGCTGGCGGCACAGGCGGGCATATGTTTCCTGCGCAATCTTTGGCCGAAGTGCTTCTGGCTCAAGGTTGGCGTGTGAAGCTGACGACCGATCCGCGCGGCGCGCGCTATGCGGGCGGCTTTCCCGAAGCTGTCGAGATCGAGGTTTTGACCTCAGGCACGTTCGCGCGTGGTGGGATCTTGGCCAAGTTGGGTGTGCCGTTCAAAATCGCGGGCGGCGTTCTGGGCGCTATGGTCAAGTTTCGCAAAGACCGCCCCAATGTGGTGATCGGTTTTGGCGGCTATCCGGCTATTCCGTCTGTGGCAGCGGCGACCTTGATGAAATTGCCGCGGATGATCCACGAGCAAAATGGCGTTTTGGGGCGTGTGAATACAGTGTTCGCCCCCAAGGTTGCGCAAGTTGCTTGCGGCGTCTGGCCGACGGATTTGCCCGACGGGTCGCGGGGCGTGCACGTTGGTAACCCTGTGCGCGGTGCTGTGTTGGAACGCGCTGGCGCATCTTATATTCCACCCGGCGATTACCCGATGGAAATCTTGGTTTTGGGCGGCTCTCAAGGCGCTCGGATCACGTCAGACGTGGTGCCCGAGGCGATTACAAACTTGCCCGAACATATTCGCAAACACCTGCGGGTTAGCCAACAAGCGCGGCCCGAAGATGTGGAACGGGTCGAGCAGCATTATATGCAGCACGGTATGTCAGCGGATATCAGACCCTTTTTTGACGATGTTCCCAATCGCATGGCCGAAGCGCAGTTGGTAATCGCGCGCTCTGGTGCTTCAACCGTTGCAGATATTTCCGTTATCGGACGTCCTTCTATTTTGATCCCGTTTGCCGCAGCTACGGGCGATCACCAAACCGCCAATGCGCGAGGGTTGGTGAATGCAGGCGCTGCAATTATGATCCCTGAAAGCCAGTTGACGGCTGCGAGCCTGACCGAACAAATTGCTTTGGTTTTTGACAATGCAGACGGGGCCTCCAGCATGAGCCAAGCGGCTTTGTCAGTTGGCAAGCCCGAGGCAGCATATGAATTGGCAGAGCTTGTAACACAGCTTGCCCAGTAATTTTACAAGCGACCCCCACAAGAGCCGCACTGAGACAGAAGAGAGATACGATATGAACGCATCCGCAACCAAGCTGCCCACCGAAATGGGACCCATCCACTTTGTTGGCATCGGCGGTATCGGTATGTCGGGGATCGCAGAAGTGCTGTTGAATCACGGGTATACGGTGCAGGGATCGGATTTGAAGGGCTCGAAGATCACCAAACGTCTGGAAGAATTGGGCGCAAAGGTCTTTGTCGGGCAGCGTGCTGAAAACCTAGAGGGCGCGGCTGTTGTGGTGATTTCATCCGCGATCAAACCGGGCAATCCTGAATTGGACACAGCGCGTCTGACGGGCTTGCCTGTTGTACGCCGCGCTGAAATGCTGGCCGAATTGATGCGACTGAAATCCAACATCGCTGTTGCGGGCACCCATGGTAAGACGACGACGACCACGATGGTTGCTGCGCTTTTGGATCAGGGCGGCATTGATCCCACGGTGATCAACGGCGGCATCATTCACGCCTATGGGTCTAACGCCCGCGTTGGGGCCAGTGATTGGATGGTTGTCGAGGCGGACGAGAGTGACGGCACGTTCAACCGTCTGCCTGCGACCATCGCGATTGTCACCAATATAGATCCTGAGCACATGGAACATTGGGGCGATTTTGATACGCTGCGCCAAGGCTTTTTGGATTTCGTGTCCAACATTCCGTTTTACGGTCTGGCCGTGTGCTGCACCGATCATCCCGAGGTGCAAACACTGGTGGGCAAAATCACTGACCGCCGCGTTGTGACTTTTGGCTTCAATGCCCAAGCCGATGTACGTGCGATCAACTTGACCTATAAAAAGGGTGTGGCGCATTTTGATATCGCGCTGCAGCAAGATGATATCGTGATCAAGGACTGCAGCCTGCCGATGCCAGGCGATCACAACGTGTCCAACGCTTTGGCGGCTGTGGCTGTGGCGCGTCATTTGGGGATGAAGCCAGATGAAATCCGCGAAGCCTTGGCAAACTTTGGCGGCGTGAATCGCCGCTTTACCCGTGTGGGCGAAGTGGGTGGTGTGACTATTATTGATGACTATGGTCACCATCCTGTGGAAATTGCAGCCGTCCTCAAAGCCGCACGTCAAGCCACCGAAGGCCGCGTGATTGCCGTGCATCAACCGCACCGGTTCAGCCGTTTGCATTCACTGTTCGAGGATTTCTGCACCTGCTTCAACGAGGCAGATGTGGTCGGCATTGCCGATATTTTCTCGGCGGGCGAAGATCCGATTGAGGGGGCTGGCCGTGATGATCTGGTTGCAGGGCTGATCCGCCACGGGCATCGTCATGCACGAACAGTGACCTCTGAGGAAGACTTGGAACGTCTGGTGCGCGAACAAGCCCGCGACGGCGATATGGTTGTTTGCCTTGGGGCGGGTACGATTTCGACTTGGGCTTACGGTCTGGCCGAACGCCTTGCCAAGACCTAGGGTGAATTTCGTAAGTTTTGGTGAGCGCCATTATGACGCCTTTGGAGCAATCCATTGACCTCAATCACCGCGATGTGCATTTGGGCGCTTGCCACCATGGGGCTTGCACCGTTACCAATTAAGTACCAGATTCTGCCTGGGGTGGGGCTTTTGCTCGTCTTGCCCGTGCTTTTGATCTGGCTGGGGCGCGATTATGGCGCGCTGCCGGTTGTTGTTTGTATTTTTGCTGCTGTGTCTATGTTTCGCAAGCCGTTGATGGCCCTTGCCTTGGGCTTGAAACGTTGGATCACTCGGACCTGAACAGAGGTGCTTATGACGCTATCCCTTATCCTTGCTTGCCTTTGGGCGATCGTGGCGAATGTCATCGCCATGCTGCCGTCTCGCACGTCCCATTGGCGCGCAGCTTATGTTTTGATCGCGGTTGGGGTTCCCATTTTGGGCTTTGTTACCTATGAAAACGGCCCATGGGTTGGGCTGGTCGTTTTGGCAGCGGGGGCGTCTGTTTTGCGGTGGCCATTGCGGTATTTGGCGCGCTGGATCAAGGCAAAGCTTACCCAATTCTAATTCTGGCAAAGGCCTGACCTCATCGGGCCTTAACGATAAGGCGTTTTTATGAACCTCCCTGATGTGCGCGGCACTTTGACCGAAAACCGTCCTTTGGCTGATTTGACGTGGTTGCGTGTGGGCGGGCCTGCGGATGCTTTGTTTCAACCTGCCGATATTGAGGATCTGCAAGCGTTTTTGAAAGAACTCGACAAGGATATCAGTATTTTCCCAATGGGGGTCGGGTCGAACTTGATCGTGCGCGATGGCGGCATTCGGGCGGTCGTGATCCGCATGGGGCGCGGCTTTAATGGTATTTCATTTGATGGCAACCTGATCACGGCTGGCGTGGCCGCCTTGGATGCGCATGTGGCGCGCAAGGCCGCTGCTCAGGGGCTGGATTTGACGTTTTTGCGTACTATTCCTGGGGCCATTGGCGGCGCGATACGCATGAACGCGGGCTGTTACGGGTCTTATGTCGCGGATCATTTTGTATCTGCGAAAGCGGTCACGCGCAGGGGCGAGATCGTCACGCTCACCGCCGATGATTTGAATTTCGAATATCGTGGTTCAACCTTGCCTGAGGGTTGGGTTTTGATCGAAGCGACATTTAAGGCAGGCCGCGGTGATGCTACGGAGCTTGAGGCGCGGATGCAGGCCCAGCTCAAAAAACGCGACGAGACGCAGCCCACCAAAGATCGTTCTGCGGGGTCGACCTTTCGCAACCCCGCTGGATTTTCCTCAACAGGGCAGGCGGATGATGTGCATGACTTGAAGGCATGGAAGGTCATCGATGATGCGGGACTGCGTGGTTTTTCCATCGGTGGCGCACAAATGAGCCCGATGCATTCTAACTTTATGATCAACACCGGTGACGCCACTGCGCATGATTTGGAAAGCCTTGGCGAAGAGGTGCGAAGAAAAGTGTTTCAAAACTCTGGCCTTACGCTAAGATGGGAAATTAAGCGCATCGGAGAATTTTTAGGCAAACCTGTTGTCAGCGGGTGCTCCACTGGTTAAACGATTCGCAAGACCTCTTTGCAATGAGGTGATTTGGGCTTAGCCCTTAAGAGATAAGTATAAATTGAACCGCAAAAGGTTCAAAAAAGCACAGGGACCAACAAGGTTCCGGAGTATGAGGCACTTGTGGGTATGTCGAGCAGGACACCCCGAAAAGTGGCGGTATCGATTGACGTGGCTTCGCTTGAACGCGAGGCATCGTTGTCGTCGTGGCGTATTGGCGCTGCCGCGCTTAGGGGTATAGTGAGCAAAGATGTCGGTTTAGGCACAGTCGCATTGCTGTGTCAGCGGATTTGTGTCGCCTATACCGTTTATGTTGTATCGCGACTGCTCTTGTCGGTCTTTGCATTGCCGCAGCCTCAGTCATTATTGTCGGAGGTCAAGTGATGCGTCCTGTAGATCCATTGACCTTTGCCAAACCTGCATCTGCCGGAGGGTCCGTCCGCGTATCCGAGGCTGTGGCGCGGGTGATCCGAGCGCGCACAGGCACAAGCGAAAGTGCCGTACCGCGCCCACGTGATCCAGCACCCTCCCGTGCAGCCTATAAGATGAGCCGCTTGTGGTTGACCCCGTCGTTTCGCTTTGCGATGCGCAAATTGGCACCCCTTGCGGTTGTTTTGGCTGTCGTCGGGGTTTGGGTCTCCAATGAGGACAACCGCCAAATCATCGCCGACCAATATGATGTGATGAAAGCTGAGCTGCAAAACCGCCCTGAGTTTATGGTCAAGATGATGGCGATCGATGGCGCCTCCCCCGATTTGTCTGCCGACATTCGCGAAGTGGCCCCTGTCGATTTTCCGATTTCCTCATTTGATCTCGACCTGAACGGCATGCTTGATCAGATCGAAGGTCTAGATGCCGTTGCGAATGTTGGCCTGCGTGTCCGCGCAGGCGGGATCTTGCAGGTGGATATCACCGAGCGCGTACCCTCCGTTGTATGGCGTGGTCCGCAAGGGCTTGAGCTTCTTGATGTTGATGGACATCGGGTTTCCGCATTGGTCTCTCGCTTGGATCGCCCTGATTTGCCGCTGATCGCAGGCGAGGGGGCTGAGCGCGAAGTGGCCCAAGCGTTGGGTCTGCTCAAAGCAGCCGAGCCTTTGATGGACCGGATCCGTGGCATCGTGCGAGTCGGCGAGCGTCGTTGGGATATCATTTTGGCCAACGACCAAGTCATTATGCTGCCAGAGACCAATCCTTTTGCTGCGCTGGCCCAAGTGATTGCCTTGGATCAAGCCCAAGATCTTTTGGCGCGCGATGTGCGTGCTGTCGATATGCGTAACCCCGACCGGCACACCTTGCGGATTTCAGACGCCGCACGTGATGAATTCCGCCGTCTTCAAGGGCTATAACCGGAGTGTTTTTACAATGACCGATCTTTACTCTGCTCAACGCGCCATGCGCAATATGCGCAAAGCGGCTATCCAACGCGGTGTCATCGCTATTCTGGACGTGGGCACATCAAAGATTGCCTGTCTTGTCTTGCGCTTTGATGGTGACAAATTCATTGGGGCTGACGGTGTTGGTTCGCTAGCAGGTCAGTCAGGATTTCGGGTGATTGGGGCCGCGACAACGCGGTCACGCGGTGTGAAATTTGGCGAAATTGACGCCATGGGTGAAACAGAACGCGCCATTCGGACCGCCGTGCAAGCCGCGCAGAAAATGGCGCAGACCCGTGTGGATCATGTGATCGCCTGTTTCTCTGGGGGCGCACCGCGCTCTTATGGCTTGGCGGGGCAGGTTGATCTCGACGGTGACTCTGTATCAGAACAAGATGTGGCGCGGGTTTTGGCCTCTAGCGATGTGCCAGATTACGGTGCGCATCGCGAGGTCATCCATGCGCAGCCGGTGAACTTTGCGTTGGATCACCGCTCAGGCATGGCTGATCCACGTGGTCAGATCGGGTCCACTTTGGCGGTTGATATGCACATGTTGACTGTCGATACGGCGACGATCCAGAACCTTTTGTATTGTATCAAGCGTTGCGATCTTGAGGTGGCGGGCATTGCATCCTCTGCTTATATGGCGGGCGTGTCGGCTTTGGTTGAAGACGAACAAGAGCTGGGCGCGGCCTGTGTCGATCTTGGTGGCGGAGCCTCGGATGTGTCGATCTTTATGAAGAAACACATGATATATGCCGATTCCGTGCGTATGGGGGGGGATCAAGTGACCTCTGATATTGCGATGGGGCTGCAAATTCCAAACGCGACGGCGGAGCGGATCAAGACCTTTTATGGTGGCGTTGTTGCCACTGGTATGGATGATCGCGAAATGATTGAGATTGGCGGCGACAGCGGCGATTGGGAGCGTGACCGTCGCACTGTGTCACGTGCAGAACTTATCGGCATCATCCGTCCGCGGGTTGAAGAAATTCTTGAAGGCGTGCGCGATTGTTTGGATGCGGCTGGGTTTGAACATCTGCCAAGCCAACAGATCGTTTTGACAGGGGGCGCAAGCCAGATCCCTGGTCTTGATGGGTTGGCGCCGAAAATTCTGGGGCAACAGGTGCGTATTGGTCGGCCTTTGCGCGTCCAAGGCCTGCCACAGGCAGCAACGGGCGCGGCTTTTGCCTCTGCCGTTGGACTATGCCTTTTTGCGGCGAACCCGCAAGATGAATGGTGGGACTTTGAAATTCCGGCTGAGCGCTATCCTGCGCGATCATTAAAGCGTGCTGTGCGTTGGTTCAAAGAGAATTGGTAAGGCTGTAGCAACTGATTTGTGAAGAAAACGCGTGTGAAATGGGTTTGCACCTGTGCTTTTTCGAATTAAAGTTATGTGGAGAAGCGCGCCGAAAGGCATAGATCAGAGAATCGTAACGATCAAGATCATTCGCTTCGCGTCAGGCACCGAGCAGTGTTTTGGCAAGAATGTTAACGTTTGCGGGGTTTTTGCCTCCGACTTCGTCGCGAGCGCCTCTTGCGGCTAGGCTATTTTGGTGTGAGCGCCCCCAAATATGGAGGGGTGCGCAAAATACCGCCTAACTTTATGTAATAATCTACCACATTTTGTGTCTCGATTGTGTTTTTTGGGTGACGCCGCCGTCGAAAACCCATAGAATGAAGCGTGAATAGGTAAGATTTGTCCGGCGTAATGTTGGGCAGGGACAGTAAATGGGCAAGTGTGTAGGACAGCGCGCTGCCTCGTAAACAGATAAAACAGGCGGTAGATCATGGCTTTGAACCTCACGATGCCCGAGCGGGAAGAGTTGAAACCTCGTATCACAGTGTTTGGCGTCGGTGGCGCCGGTGGTAACGCGGTCAACAACATGATCGAAAAGGAATTGGAAGGCGTTGAATTCGTTGTTGCGAATACTGACGCGCAGGCTTTGCAGCATTCCAACGCCGCCGCAAAAATCCAAATCGGTATTAAAGTGACCGAAGGTCTCGGTGCTGGCGCACGCCCCACGGTTGGTGCCGCCGCCGCTGAAGAAAGCATCGAAGCCATCGTGGACCACCTTGCTGGTGCGCACATGTGTTTCATCACTGCCGGTATGGGCGGTGGCACTGGGACCGGTGCAGCCCCAATTATCGCGCAAGCCGCGCGTGAGTTGGGCGTTTTGACCGTTGGTGTTGTCACTAAGCCGTTCCAGTTTGAAGGCAACAAACGGATGCGCCAAGCGGATGAAGGCGTCGAAGCGTTGCAAAAGATGGTCGATACATTGATCATCATTCCGAACCAAAACCTGTTCCGTCTTGCCAATGAGAAAACGACATTCACCGATGCTTTCTCGATGGCTGATGATGTCTTGTATCAAGGCGTGAAGGGTGTGACCGATTTGATGGTACGCCCCGGTCTGATCAACCTCGACTTTGCAGATGTTCGCGCCGTGATGGACGAGATGGGCAAAGCCATGATGGGCACAGGCGAGGCAGAAGGCGAAGATCGCGCGATCCAAGCGGCAGAAAAAGCCATCGCAAACCCATTGCTCGACGAGATGTCATTGATGGGCGCCAAAGGCGTTTTGATCAACATCACTGGTGGCGACGATTTGACCTTGTTCGAACTCGACGAAGCCGCCAACCGCATTCGCGAAGAAGTCGATCCAGAAGCCAACATCATCGTCGGCTCTACAATGGATCCATCCTTGGGTGGCAAAATGCGTGTGTCTGTTGTGGCCACAGGTATCGATGCGGCGCCAACTTCTGCTGATGTTCCAACTCCACGTCGTCGTCTGGCGGAGCCTCTTGCACCTGCGGCAGCTATTGCCGCTGTCGAAGCTGCTCCAGCACCTGTTGCACAGCCAGAGCCGCAAGATGCACCAGTTCAACAGCAAGCGCCTGCACAACCCACTTTGGATGTTTTTGACGCTCATGCTGCTGCGGCAGAAGAACAAGCGGAAGAGCTGTTCGATACCGCCGATGAAATGCCTGCGCCCGCCTATCAGCCGCGTCCAGAGCCGACCTATCAGCCCTCCATGCATGAACCTGAAGCGGATTCCTATGTTGCGCCGCGCGCACCATCTGCGGGCACGCCGTCGCCCGAGGCGATGTCACGTTTGCAAGCGGCTGTGTCTAAGCGTCCAGAAGCGCCAATGCACCGTCAACCGCAGCAGCCTCAGGTCCAACATCCTGGTCCGCAATCGCGCAGCTTTGGTGCGCCTGAGCAACCCAAGCAGGGCCGTTTTGGTATCAACTCTTTGATCGGTCGTATGACCGGAAATGGTGCAGAAGACGCACAAGCTGAACAGCCGCGTCATGCCGCGCCAGCGTCACGTCAGGCGGCACAACCGAGCCGTCAGCCGCAGGTGCATCAGTCATACGACGAAGATCAGGATCCAAATCCTGAACAAGAAAAGATTGAAATTCCAGCGTTCCTGCGTCGTCAGGCAAACTGATAATTCACACTCTGCGCTTGGGTTTCCTAGCGTAAGGTGATCACAATCTTTGTTTGGTAGAATAAGAAAAGGCCGGTTTTCTCCGGCCTTTTTGTTGTTTATCAGGCACTTGCCGCGCTGCGGCGCATGTGTGCGCGGCTTGTCGCCCGTGGGGTAGGGGTTATGTTACATTTCGTTACAAAGATTGAGTTGAGTGGTCGCGCAAACATGCTTACCCAAGTCTCAACAAGTTTTGCTGTATCTGTGCGCGTCGATTTGACGGGCTAGCAGCAAACAGACCAAAGATTGAGGCACAGCGTGCAAAAGACAGTCGCCAAGACAATTACCTTTGACGGAGTGGGCCTGCACTCAGGTGCCCCAGTGCGTATGACGATTGAACCTGCGCGTGCAAATTCTGGCATCTCTTTCATACGCTCTGATATTGCGGCAGATGTCACGGATACCCGCAATGCCTCAATTGCTGCGCGTTGGGATTCGGTTGTGCCATCTAAACTGTGCACGCTGATCCGCAATGACGACGGTGTTGAAATTTCTACAATCGAACACATTATGGCAGCCCTTGCTGGCTGTGGCGTGATCAATGCTGTTGTGCATGTCGACGGACCCGAAGTGCCGATCGAAGACGGTTCTGCAGCCCCTTTCGTGGCCGCTATTCTGGCCGCAGGGTTGTCACGTCAAGAGGGGCCAAGCCGTGCGTTGAAGATTTTGAAACCTGTTGAGGTTATCCTTGGTGATGCGACAGCCCGTTTGGAAGCTGCGGAAACCTTGGAAATTGATTTTCATATCGATTTTGAAGACGCGGCCATTGGGGTGCAAAGTAAAAACCTCGTGATGGCCAATGGGGCTTTCATTCGTGAATTGTCGAACTGCCGTACATTTTGCCGCAAAGCTGAGGTTGATTGGATGCAATCCAACGGTCTTGCGCTTGGGGGTATTCCCGGTGAAAACGCTATCGTGTTTGATGGCGCTAAGGTTGAAAGTGGTGTTGCTGGTCTGCGCCACCAAGATGAACCCGTGCGCCATAAGATGCTAGATGCTTTGGGGGATTTGGCACTTGCTGGTGCACCGATTCTTGGGCGTTACGTTGGGGTGCGCTCAGGACATGCGATGACAAACGCGTTGTTGCGCAAGGTTTTTGCAACCCCTGGCGCATGGGCTTTTGTCACGGTTGATGACGCGACAGCGCAAACTTTGCCTGGTGCGGGTGTCACAGCTTCGGATCTCGCTTACTGCGCGTGATCCGCTGGTTTTCGCCATCAACTCTTCACTTCTTAATTT
Organism: Pacificibacter marinus; assembly: GCF_018860505.1. GTDB lineage: Bacteria > Pseudomonadota > Alphaproteobacteria > Rhodobacterales > Rhodobacteraceae > Celeribacter > Celeribacter marinus_B. The sequence goes on along the minus strand of NZ_JAHKPU010000018.1, from coordinate 142,329 downwards.
TCCGCACCAAAGGCGTTTTGCACCGAAAATTTCTGTGCTAGGAGTTGATCCATCGCTCGCGTTCGCGGGCACGATAATTGACGAAGGTGGAACGTTCATGCGTGCAGGACTGTATAGCGGCCTTAAAGTGGCAGCAGTTTTCTCAGTGGCAGTCTTAACAGCTTGTGGAGATGTCGCGCCCACGCGTGATCTTGAAGGCTATTCTGCTGAAGAGATCTATAAGCGCGCGGAATATGAAATCAGCACCAATGATTTTGATACAGCGGCGCATCACTTTGGCGAAATTGAACGGCTTTACCCCTATTCGTCATGGGCCAAGCGCGCGTTGATTATGGAAGCCTTTTCCTATCACCGTGATCGCGACTACGAACAAGCACGCCTTGCAGCCCAACGTTTCATTGATTTTTACCCAACAGATGCCGATGCTGCCTATGCGCATTACCTGTTGGCCTTGTCCTATTACGACCAAATCGATGACGTCGGCCGCGACCAAGGTCTGACATTCCAAGCACTGCAAGCCTTGCGCGTCGTGATCGAACAATACCCCGAAAGCGAATATGCGCGGTCGGCGATTTTGAAGTTTGATTTGGCTTTTGATCATTTGGCAGCCAAAGAAATGGAAATCGGGCGTTATTATCTGAAACGCAAACATTACACGGCGGCCACCAATCGGTTCCGTGTTGTCGTTGAGCAGTTCCAAACCACACAACATACCGCTGAAGCTTTGCACCGTCTGGTCGAATCCTATCTTGCTTTGGGGCTGATCGAAGAGGCACAGACCGCAGGCGCAATTCTGGGTCACAACTACAAATCTACCGAATGGTACGCAGACAGCTATGCCTTGTTGACGCGGCAGGGGCTTGAGGCCAAATCCTTGGGCAACAATTGGTTGAGCGCTGTTTACCGCCAAATGGTGCGCGGCGAATGGCTCTGATCGGTGGCGTGTCGTTACCATGCTAAGAAGTCTTGATATCCGTGACATGTTGATTATCGATCGGTTGGAACTGTCGTTTCAGCCCGGTCTCAACGTGCTCACGGGCGAGACTGGCGCTGGTAAATCCATCTTGCTCGACAGTCTTGGTTTTGTTCTAGGCTGGCGTGGACGTGCAGAGCTTGTTCGTGCTGGGGCCAAACAAGGTGAAGTAATCGCCGAATTTGATGTGCCGCAAGGGCCTGTCGCACAAGCGATCTTGGATGAGGCAGGCATCGACACCAGCGATGGCGAGTTGATTTTACGCCGTATCAACACCGCAGATGGCCGCAAAACCGCATGGATCAATGATCGTCGTGTCTCTGGCGATGTGCTGCGGCGTTTGTCTGAACTGCTGGTGGAATTGCACGGCCAACATGATGATCGTGGCTTGTTGAACCCTCGTGGTCACCGTGTGTTGCTTGACACTTTTGGCTCACTGGATGCCAAGCTTGAGAAAACCCGCAAAGCATGGAAAACGCTGGCGGTCATCCGCAAATCTTTGCAGGTGGCGAAAGATCAACAGGTTGCGCTGAAGGCTGAAGAAGAATTTTTGCGCCACGCTGTGGGCGAGCTGGATAAGATCAACCCAGAAGCTGGCGAAGAAGCCAGACTGGATGCCGAACGTCGGTTGATGCAATCGGCGGAAAAGATCGCTGTCGATATTTCCAAAGCGCATCAAGCCATGTCTTATGATGCTGCAGAGGGCGCTTTGATTGATGCGCTGCGCTGGTTAGAGGGCGCCGCTGACAAGGCCGATGGGCGTCTGGATGCCCCGATTGAGAGGCTCAATCGCACCCTTAATGAATTGGCCGAAGCACAGTCGGGTGTCGAGGAATGCATGGATGCCCTGCGGTTCAATCCGCATGAGTTGGAAAACATCGAAGAACGCCTGTTTGCCATTCGCGGCCTCGCGCGCAAACACAATGTGCTTGCAGACGATTTGGGGCCTTTCGCCGATACATTGCGCAGCAAACTCAAATCGCTTGATGGTGGGGCGGATGATTTGATCCGTCTCGAACAAGAGTTGAAAGACGCGGAGGCTCGCTACACGCAGGCTGCAAGTGCCTTGACCAAAGCGCGCATCGCAGCTGCCAAAGAACTGGATGCGCTGATGGGGGCCGAACTTGCGCCACTCAAAATGGAGCGCGCAGTTTTTGCCACACTGGTGGACGCTGGCGAAGCAGGCCCAGACGGCCAAGATGCTGTGTCTTTCACTGTCGCGACCAACCCCGGTGCTCCTGCGGGGCCGCTCAATAAAATCGCCTCAGGTGGCGAGTTGTCGCGGTTCCTTTTGGCGCTTAAAGTCTGTCTGACACGTGACCAATCCGATGTGACGATGATCTTTGATGAGATTGATCGTGGTGTTGGCGGGGCCACGGCGGATGCTGTTGGGCGTCGCTTGAAAGCCTTGGCCGATGACGGCCAAGTGCTTGTCGTCACCCATTCCCCGCAGGTGGCCGCCTTGGGCGCACATCATTGGCGTGTGGCAAAACGGGTTGAAGACGGCATGACATTGTCCGAAGTGGTGCCGCTTGTAGATCAAGATCGCGTCGATGAAATCGCGCGGATGCTGTCGGGTGATACCGTGACCGATCCTGCGCGTGCGGCAGCGCAGGCTTTGCTCGACGGCTAGAGTTTGGCCCCAAGAATTACGGCACAAGCTTTCCAGGGTTCATGATATTTTTCGGATCAAGTGCCGCTTTCAATGCCCCCATCGTGGCCCAAGCCTCGGCCCCGTGTTCGCGGGTCATAAAGTCTTTTTTGCCAATCCCAATCCCATGTTCGCCAGTGACAGTTCCGCCAAGTTTGAGCGCACGCAATGCCATGCGATGCGCCAATCGTTTGGCCTCTGCCAGCTCCAGTTCGTTGTCGGGCTCAACCAGCAGGACCGAATGAAAGTTGCCATCCCCCACATGGCCCAAAATAGGCCCGTCGATAAAGGATTGCGCGATGTCATCTGCCGTCTCGCTGACGGCTTCGGCCAGTTTTGAGATCGGCACGCAGATGTCCGTGACAACGGAAATACATCCCTTTTTCAATGCCAAACAGGCATAGAACGCGTTGTGGCGCAGTGTCCAGAGCGCATTGCGGTCCTCAAGTTTTGCGGCCCAGTCAAAACCGGATGCGCCAAAATCCTGAACGATTTCGCCAAACATCGCCACTTGATCGGCGACGCCCACCTCAGATCCGTGAAATTCAACGAACAAATGAGGCTTCAAAGGATAAGTCGTCCCAGCGTAGGCGTTCACCGCTTCAACGCTTTTGCTGTCCAAAAATTCGATACGCGCCATGGGAATGCCCATTTGGATCGTCGCCATCACTGCGTTCACAGCACTGTCCAAGTCGTCAAAGGCGCAGACCGCCGCATTGATCGTCTCTGGCTGGCCATGCAAACGCAGGGTGAGTTCGGTAACAAGGCCAAGCGTGCCCTCGGAGCCGACGAAAAGCGCGGTTAGGTCGTAACCGCTGGACGATTTGCGCGCCCGCGATCCGGTGTGAATTATAGTTCCATCCGCCAAAACCACTTCGAGCCCAATGACATTGTCGCGCATGGTGCCGTAGCGCACGGCGGTGGTGCCAGAGGCCCGCGTCATCGCCATGCCGCCAAGCGATGCATTGGCGCCTGGATCAACCGGAAACATCAATCCGGTGGACCGCAGGTCGGTGTTCAGCTGTTCGCGGGTCACGCCCGGTTGCACCGTGACGTCCATATCCGCATCATGCACTTTAACAATCGCGTTCATTTGTGAAAAATCGACACATAACCCGCCTTGCACTGCCAGAGTTTGCCCCTCAAGCGAGGTGCCAGTGCCCCATCCGATGACAGGAATCGCTTGCGCGTGACAAATCTTCATCAACGCGCTGACCTCTGCCGTTGTATGCGGATAGGCCACCGCATCAGGGGGCGTATTTGCAAACCACGTCTCGGATTGGCCATGTAAATCAAGATCGGACTTGGAACGAGTCACACGACCCTCTAGAACGAGAGAAAGTTCGGTAAATTGAGTGTCTGTGATCATATGGGGCTCGTTTGCTGGTGGGGCTGTGATGCCTTAAGGGTGCAGTGCCAATGTGAAAAGCGCAAGTGACAATGCGGACAGCAGATAGCAGATAGGACCGGCGAACTCCATGGCCGACGATAACTCATCTTACCCACATAAAGCGTGGCACGACATTTGTAGCGGTTTCAAATCGGCGTTGCAGTTGATGCGTCTGCGCGGCCCATCACAAGTGCAGTTTTGGTTTATAGCACTTTTGATCGGTGTGGCCTCGGGCTTTGCAGCGTTATTCTTTCGCAAGTGGATCAACGGCTTGCAATCGTTTTTCTATGGGGTAGACGATCTTCATATCTTGCACAGCGCAGCCAAAGATTTGCCGTGGTTTTGGGTGCTGTCTTTGCCTGTGATGGGCGGGCTGGTCGTTGGTGTTATCCTCAATTGGTTCACGCCTGATGGGCGTGTGCGGTCTGTTGCGGATGTGATTGAGGGAGCTGCGCTGAATCAAGGACGCGTTGAAAAGCGCGCGGGCTTGGCCTCTGCGGCGGCGTCTTTGATCACCTTATCGACAGGCGGATCGACTGGACGTGAGGGCCCTGTGGTGCATTTGGCTGCAGTGATTTCAAGCTGGGTGTCCAATCGAATCCATGCCAGCGGCATCACCGGACGCGATCTGATGGGCTGTGCTGTCGCTGGGGCTGTGTCAGCCTCGTTCAATGCGCCGATTGCGGGGGCGCTTTTTGCGCTTGAAGTCATCTTGCGCCATTTTGCCGTTCACGCTTTTGCGCCGATTGCCATTGCTGCCGTAGCTGGCACCGTGATCAACAGGTTGGAATTTGGTGATGTGACGGAATTCACATTGGCGGCTGAAGGGGCGCTGTCTTTTTACGTCGAGCTGCCCGCCTTTATGTTGTTGGGCTGCGTTTGCGGATTGATCGCTGTGTTGATGATGCGGTCTATTTTTATGGCCGATGATTTTGGCTCTTGGGTGGTGGAAAAAATACATCTCCCGCCTGTGTTCCGTCCTGCTTTGGCGGGGTTGATGTTGGGACTTTTGGCGATTGTGTTTCCCCATGTGATTGGGGTTGGATACGAGACCACATCAGCGGCGTTGACGGGGCAATTGTTGATCTGGCAGGCCATCGTATTCACTGTGATTAAGGTCGCAGCCGTGGCCATCACCATGGCGGGGCGCATGGGGGGCGGCGTGTTTTCACCTGCGTTGATGGTTGGTGCGATGTCAGGTTTGGCATTCGGTTTGATCGCCACGGCCGTGTTCCCTGACGTGTCTGGCACCGTGACGCTTTATGCTTTGGCGGGCATGGGGGCTGTGGCGGCTGCTGTTTTGGGGGCACCGATTTCGACAACATTGATTGTGTTCGAGCTGACAGGCGATTGGCAAACGGGGCTGGCTGTGATGGTGGCTGTGTCCTTATCAACAGCCATTGCGTCAAAGCTTGTGGATCGGTCATTCTTTTTGACATTATTAGAACGCCGCGGCGTGCATTTGGCCGCAGGGCCGCAGGCTTATTTACTGGCCACTGTACGGGTGCATCAGTGCTATCGCGCCCCAGATGCGGCACGGGCTGCCAAAGAAGACGAGTGCAAAAGGCTGATAGAAAAGGGTCTTTATATTTCACCAAATGCGACACTTAAGACCGCGATGCCGATCTTTGAGGCGCATAATTTGGTGTTTATTCCCGTTGTGACATTGCTTGAGGGCAGCGAGCCTGAATTGCATGGTGCGCTATTTCACGTCGATGCCTTGCGGGAGTTTAGCAAAGCCTTGGCCGAGACCGCCGCTGAAGAGCATAGCTGATCAGGCGCTGATTTTGGACGACATAGATATAAATTCGACATGAAAAAGGCGCCTCAGAGAGCGCCTTTTCATAGCTTTACCCATGTTCGAAACGGGTCAGAGCATTTCTACTGCGGCTTTTTGCGGATAAAACGCGATGTGATCTTTGATGCGCTCGATACCTGCTGTGGGGGCTTCATATGACCAAGCGGCATCTTTAATCAAAACAGACTTGGTTTGAATGGAAAAATGAGAGGCGACGCCTTTGTGCGGGCAGGTAGATGTCGTGTCAGACGCGTCCAAGAATGCCATGGCCAGCGCGTCGCGTGGAAAATAAATCACGGGCGGGTAATCACCTTCGGTCAGTTCCAATGCCGCATTTGTTTCGCCCAAAACGGCACCGCCAGCACGCACAACCCAGGTCCCAGGTGCCACGCGAATGTGTATATGGTCAGTCATTATCTGTCCCCCTCGTTCAATTTAGTTTATTCTAGCAGACCAGTCTTAACAGCTATATGTCACAACGCAGCGGTGGCCTGCCGCAACCACTCGCGTGCGGCCTCGCTCACGCGCGGGGAAATAACATCCCAGACCTGTGCGTGATACCCGTCAAGCCAATCGCGTTCCCATGGTGCCAATTCATCGGCGTTTATCATGTCGCGGTCAATTGGCACAAAGGTCAGAGTTTCGAAATCCAACATGTCGCGGGCATCACTGCCCAAAATCGCGTCAGCTTTGCGCACAACAATCAGGTTTTCGATGCGAATGCCATATGAGCCAGCTTTATAATACCCTGGTTCGTTAGACAAGATCATGCCTTCTTGCAAGGCCAATAGAGATGCCCGTGAAATGCGTTGCGGACCTTCATGTACAGACAAATAGGCCCCAACGCCGTGGCCTGTGCCGTGGTCATAATCACGCCCCATCCGCCACAAAGGCGCGCGGGCCAGAGCATCCAAATGCGCGCCTGCCACTCCGCGTGGAAAACGCGCGGTTGAGAGTGCGATCATGCCTTGCAGCACAGCTGTGAAAGAGGCGCGTTCTTCGGCTTTGGGATGCCCCAGAGACACCGTGCGGGTGATATCCGTTGTGCCATCAACATATTGTCCGCCACTGTCGATCAATAGAATTTCGCTTTCGGACAGCGGTCGATCTGTATCTGTATTGACGCGATAATGGACGATAGCGCCATTCGGCCCTGAGCCGCTAATGGTCTCAAAGGAAATATCTTTGAGCTGGTTGGTGGCAGCACGAAAGCCTTCAAGCGCTGTGGCGGCTGAAATCTCAGACTGCGTGGTTGGATCTTGCGCGTCGAGCCAAGCCAGAAACTCGACCATGGCAGCACCATCACGCAAATGCGCCTCGCGCGCACCTGCGATTTCGGCTTCGGTTTTACAAGCCTTGGGCATGATGCAGGGGTCTTCGCCGGTAACAATCGTGGCTCCTGCGTCCTCAATCAAACTGCGCAAGGCATAAGGCGCAGAGGTCGGATCGATCAGAACCTTGCCTTCAAGTGTTTGTAAATAAGTTTGAAATTCAGAACGCGGTGCAGTCGAAATGCGCGGATCAGGGCCAAGGTTTTCGTATTTCGATACCTCATCAAACAGGTGCATTTTACCGTCTATGTTCAGCGTGGCAAAGGCCTGCACCACGGGATTGTGGGCAATGTCAGCCCCGCGAATGTTGAGCAACCAAGACAAGCTATCAGGCAGGGTGAAGACAACCGTGTCGGCCCCTGCAGCTTTCACTGCCTTAATAATCATCGCAAATTTGTCTTCCGAGGATCGCCCCGTCAGCTCAACTGGTAATGACATTACGGGAGCGTTGGGACGTGCAGGGCGGTCAGTCCAAATTTTGTCGATCACATTGCTGGTCGCCACAACCGTTTTGCCGCTGGGCTCAAGCGCTTTGCGCAGGGCGATGATGTCTTGTTCTGTGTGCAGCCACGGGTCAAAGCCAATGATTTCAGCATCGCGCGTCGCAATCCATGCACCAAGTGACGTGGCAGGCCAGTCAACATAGTCAAAAACCTCTGCATCACATTGTGCGCGCACTTGTACGGTATAACGCCCATCGGTGAACATGGCCGCGGCATTGCGCGCAACAACGCAAAACCCTGCCGAGCCCGTGAAACCTGTCAACCAAGCAAGGCGATCATCGCAGGGGGCAACATATTCGCCTTGGTGTGCATCGGCGCGCGGCACGATAAAAGCATCTAACCCCGCATCTGCCATAGCGACGCGCAGGGCTGTGACGCGGGGGGCGGCTTGCTCGGGGCTGCTTGTGACATCAAAGTTTTGAAACATCTCATAGATCCTTGTATTGGGCGCCATGAGGCGTCGGCATCATTCACGTATTTTTCATATCACCTGTGGATCGCGTGTCTTACATGGCTTTGCGAATGCCTGCAAAACGGGCTCTTGCGCGCGGATCTGTGTCAAACAAAGACGCCAACTGTTCGGTCATCGCACCGGCCAATTGTTCCACGTCTGTGATGGTCACAGCGCGCTCGTAATAACGAGTCACGTCATGGCCGATGCCAACCGCAATCAGTTCGACCTGTTTGCGTTTTTCAACCAATTCAATCACATCGCGCAGGTGTTTTTCCAAATAATTCGCTGGGTTCACAGACAGGGTGCTGTCATCCACAGGCGCACCGTCAGAGATCACCATCAAGATTTTACGCGCCTCAGGGCGTGCCATCATTCTGCGGTGTGCCCATTCAAGCGCTTCGCCATCGATGTTTTCTTTCAGCAAGCCTTCCTTCATCATCAGACCCAAATTGGCCCGTGTGCGGCGCATCGGCGCGTCTGCATTTTTGTAAATGATGTGACGCAGATCGTTCAAACGACCGGGCATTTGCGGGCGGCCATGGGCCAGCCATTCTTCGCGGCTTTGCCCGCCTTTCCATGCGCGTGTGGTAAAGCCGAGCACTTCGACTTTGACCGAACAGCGTTCCAGAGTGCGCGACAATACATCGGCACAGATCGCCGCGATTGAAATCGGGCGACCACGCATAGAGCCTGAATTGTCGAGCAAAATGGTTACGACTGTGTCGCGGAACTCAGTGTCTTTTTCGTGCTTGAACGACAAAGGCGTGGTGGGGTTGGCAATCACGCGGGCCAAGCGGCCAGCGTCCAATGTGCCTTCCTCCAAATCAAATTCCCATGATCGGTTCTGCTGGGCCTGCAAACGGCGTTGCAATTTGTTGGCCAAGCGCGATACCGCGCCTTTCAAAGGCTCAAGCTGCTGGTCCAAATAGGCACGCAGACGTTCCAATTCGGCGGGCTCTGCCAAATCTTCGGCAGTGATTTCTTCGTCATATTTCGTTGAAAACACTTGGTAGTTTGGATCGGCGTCAGAAACGGGCGCCTGCTGAGGTGGCTCGGCTTCGGCTTCCTCATTGGGCATTTCCATCTCGTCGGCATATTCTTCTTGCGCCATATCGTCTGACGACACCGTGGCCTCAGAGGCGTCTTGTTGTTCCTCTTGAGCGCTCTCAGGCGCGGCATCTTGGTCGTCTTCTTGTTCTTGATCTTCGCCCTCGGATTCGACGTCGTCTTGGTCTTCGCCGTTTTCAGCGTTTTGGTCTTCGTCAGAATCCAATTCATCTGGGTCATCGCCCAGTTGATCGCCATAGCCGAGGTCTTCGATCAGGCGGCGCGCAAGGCGGGCAAAAGCGCGTTGGTCGTCTAAGAAACTGTCGAGATCATCAAATGCGCCCGTTGTTTGCTGTTCGATGAAATTGCGCCAAATCTCCATCACGTTTTGCGCACCGGCAGGCAGATCACGCCCTGTCGTTAGGTGGCGCATGTAATAGCCCATAGCCTGAGCCAGAGGCGCATCATCGGTGGATTTCACCCCGTCATAACCTCGGCGCATCGCATCGTTGCCGATTTTCGCATCGATGTTTTTGCTCGTGCCTGGCATGTGGCGCGCGCCGACAGCTTCGACCCGTGCGGTTTCCAGTGCGTCATAAATATCGAACGCCATTTGCCCTTGAGGCGCGTAGCGGTTGAAGGTGCTGTCGTTGTGAAACTTGTGCCGTAAAGCCAAGGCGTCAGCCGTACCGCGTGCGATCAACACCTCGTCGCGGGTCACCCGACGTGAAATCTGCGGCAAACGCACAGTGTCAGGTGTCAGGCCCGATGGATCCATGGAATAGGTGATGGTCAAATCAGAATCATTGGCCAAGACTTTGGTGGCCTCTGCTAGGGCCTTTTTGAACGGATCTGCGGGGTTGTCGCTGGGCTTTATCATGCCTCGTGTTAAATCACTCTGCGCGGCGGCGGGCAAGGGAAAGCACGTCGGAACGGGCGCAAAATCGACCGTAACACTGACAGGTCAAGCCGCTCATCCAGAAAAAAATCACGGCAGTTGGATATCTATATTTTATGGTATCTGGGCCAAACCCAAAAGAGGGACGCAACCTGCATCCCTCTTTCTTTATTTTATAACAGTCATGTATAAGCCATTGTGGCTGTGATGGCTGGCTTACATTGTCATGCTGACTGCGGATTCCGGCAATTCTTCGTCAAAGCAGCGCTGGTAAATTTCGGCCACTGTCTGACGCTCAAGCTCGTCACATTTGTTGAGGAACGTCAGGCGGAAGGCATAGCCAACATCGCGGAAAATCTCGGCGTTTTGCGCCCAAGTGATCACGGTGCGCGGTGACATCACAGTCGACAAATCGCCGTTCATGAAGGCCGTGCGAGTCAACGACGCAGTTGTCACCATTTGGCTGATTTGTTTGCGGCCTTTTTCAGTGTTGTAATGCGGGGTCTTGGACAGAACAATGTTGGTTTCCGCATCGTGGTTCAAGTAGTTGAGCGTCGCCACCAAAGACCAACGGTCCATCTGCGCTTGGTTGATCTGTTGTGTGCCGTGATAAAGCCCGGTTGTGTCACCAAGGCCCACTGTGTTGGCCGTCGCGAACAGGCGGAAATACGGGTTCGGCGTGATGATTTCATTTTGGTCAAGCAAAGTCAGTTTGCCGTCTGTTTCCAAAATCCGCTGGATCACAAACATCACATCTGCGCGGCCTGCATCATATTCGTCGAACACGATCGCAACAGGGTTACGCAATGCCCAAGGCAAGATGCCTTCATGGAATTCAGTGACCTGTTTGCCGTCGCGCAGTTTGATCGCGTCTTTACCAATCAAATCGATACGCGAAATATGGCTATCAAGGTTCACACGCACAGAGGGCCAGTTGAGGCGCGCTGCCACTTGTTCAATGTGGGTGGATTTCCCCGTGCCGTGGTAGCCTTGGATCATCACGCGGCGATTGTGCGAAAAGCCCGCCAAGATTGCCATCGTGGTGTCTGGGTCAAACTTGTAGGTGCTGTCGACCTCAGGCACGCGGTCGGTGCGATCCGCAAACCCTTTGACGGTCATATCCGTGTCGATACCAAAAACATCGCGGACTGAAATCACTTCGGTAGGTTTTGCATTCGCATCCATGGTGTGGCCTGTTCTGATAGCTGTTGTGTCTTTGTGCCTTCTTGCCCGTTTCAGGCCGAGGGTGCAAGGGGCGCGCGGGGCATCAATGGCTATAAAGATGTTTGCGCGCCTACGTTTCAGTGCAGGTCTTGGATCACATTTTGATCTCAATTCAACGTGACCATCATGTGATGATTTTTAATGGTCCAAAGTCAAAGGGGCTCCGTACCCATTGTAACCTCGCCAAGATGGACGAGGGTTTTGACACCCAACGGAGAAACATCATGACTTTCGCTAAAACACTTCTTTCAGCCACAACTGCAATCGCTTTGACCGCTGGCGCCGTTTACGCCGATCACCACGGTGAAAACCCGATGGTTGGCGGCGCTGAAATGTTTGCTGATAAAAACATTGTTGAAAACGCTGTAAACTCTGCCGATCACACAACTTTGGTAGCGGCTGTCACGGCGGCTGGTCTGGTTGACACATTGGCAGGCGAGGGTCCGTTCACAGTGTTTGCGCCAGTGAACTCAGCCTTTGAAGCACTGCCTGAGGGGACAGTGGAAACGCTGTTGATGCCTGAAAACATTGACCAATTGACCACGATCCTGACCTGTCACGTTGTGGGTAAAGCTGTGATGGCAGACGCATTGCAAGGCATGATCGCAGACGATGGCGGCAAGCACCCCGTGCCAACTTTGGGCGGCTGTACATTGCAAGCCTCTTACGTTGACGGCGTGATGATGTTGGAAGACGAAAACGGCAATATGGCCTCTGTGACCATCGCTGACGTGAAGCAGTCAAACGGCGTGATCCACGTGATCGACGCGGTGATGTTGCCAGCGATGTAAGTTGACGACGACAGTTTTTTAACGAGTGTTATGGGGCGTCCTTTACGGGGCGCCCTTTTTTATGGGTCGAAACCGAGGTAAAACTTGACGATCATTTGCCTCTGGCTGCGCGCACCTCTACATATAAGGCAACAAAAGCATGAGGACGAATATATGAGTGGCTTGTTGGCCCTTTTGGATGACGTGGCTGGGATCGCCAAAGTTGCGGCCGCCAATGTAGATGATATCGCAACGCAGGCGCTGAAGGCCTCAAGCAAAGCGGCGGGTGCTGTGATTGATGACGCTGCCGTGACGCCCAAATACGTGCAAGGGTTTCAACCCGCACGCGAATTGCCCATTGTTGGCAAGATTGCTTGGGGGTCGATCAAGAACAAACTGATTGTTTTGTTGCCTGCGGCCTTGCTGTTATCCACCTTTGCACCTTGGCTGATCACGCCGCTGTTGATGCTGGGCGGGGGATATTTGTGTTTTGAGGGGGCTGAGAAAGTCTATCACTTGTTCAAACCTCATGCGCCCTATGCGGATGGGCAAAAAGCGGGCGACGGCGATCCGGTGCATTTGGAAGAGTCCAAGGTGGCCGGTGCCGTGAAAACCGATTTCATTCTATCGGCTGAGATTATGACGATTATTTTGTCAGGCATTGATCCAGAAGGTTCGATTTGGTTCAAAGCAGGGGCCTTGGGCTTGGCTGGGATTTTCATCACCGTTGCTGTTTATGGTGCTGTGGCGCTGATCGTGAAAGCTGATGATGTTGGCCTGTGGTTGGCGCGGGTTGGGCGCTTGGGCCTGACGCGGGCTTTAGGCCACGGGATCGTGAAATTCATGCCTTATCTGATGAAGGCGTTGCTGATCATCGGCACCGCCGCGATGATTTGGGTTGGCGGGTCTATTGTGATCCACGGTCTGCACGCATTTGGGCTGCATGAACCTTATCAAAGTATTCATGATATCGCCGAGGGAACTGCGCACATGGTCGGTCGTGCCACGGGATTTGTCACATGGTTTGTCACCGCGTTCTTTGATGGGATTTTCGGGCTGATCGTCGGCCTGCTGCTGATCCCTTTGGTGGCGAAGATCATTGATCCGGCGATTGCCAAACTGACGGGAAAAGAAAACACGCATCACTGATTTCATGCATGTTGTATGACTATGCAAAAAGGCCGCCCAAATGGAGCGGCCTTTTTTATATTTGATCTGCTAAGTGCGCTTAATCCGTGGCGGACCTAAACCAAGTGGCTTACTTGAACCAACGGCTTTCTTTGACCTGATCCCACGCCCAAACAACTTGTTGCAGTTGTTCTTCTTGTGACCGGTCGCCGCCGTTGACGTCTGGGTGCAAAACTTTGATCAAGCTGCGGTACTGCTTTTTGATCTCGGCTTTGGTCCAGTGATCTTTGACTTCCAGAATCTCAATCGCTTGACGCTCAAGTGGCGGCAATTTGCGCGTTGAGGCACCGGGGTCGCTTCTTCCGGGGTTCTGGGTGGCGTTTTCACCCAAAACTTGATGCGGATCATCCACGCCAAGACGTGCCCAAGCACGTTCTTCACTGGTGACTTTACGGCCAAAAGGCTTGGTTGGGCGTTCACCCGTTTCCGATGCCTTATGCTGTTCGTCTATTTCTTCGGGCGTCGCATTGTCGAAAAAATTCCATTTCAGGTTATAGGCCCGAACATGGTCTTTGCAGAACCATTTGAATTCATCCAAATGATCAGGGGAGCGCGGGGCGCGGTATTGACCGGCTTCGGTACATCCTTCGTGTTCGCACTCTCTTTTCGAGGTCTCGAACGCACCTGACATGCCGCGGCGTCCGCCGCGACGCTTTTGTTTGTCCTTCGCTGCGGACATATCGAAACCAAAGGGATCGTCTTTTTGCATGTGGTTTAACCTTCTAGACTCAGGCAAAAGACCATAGACGATATGGAGAATTTGGAAAGAGGAGAAAGCCTAAATGTCGATCTCAGATGACATGAAATCACGATTGACCGACGCTTTTTCGCCGACACGCTTGGAAGTGGTCGATGACAGTGCCTCGCATGCGGGACATTCGGGCAATCCTGGTGGCGATGGCGAAACGCATTTCAACGTTTTGATCCGCTCTGCCGCCTTCGACGGGCTGTCGCGTGTGGCGCGTCATCGTGCCGTGCACAAGGCGCTTGGCGATATCGTGCCGCGCATTCATGCGCTGGCACTTGATTTGGACGTCTAATGTGATCTAGGCGCGTTCTGCGTCGTCTTGATCGCCGTTGTCGTTGGCTTCCGTTTGTGTTGCGGCCTCTGCTGTGGCTTCATCCGCCAAAGCTTCGGCTTCCTCGGCTGCGGCCAGCGCGTCGGCGTCCTCTTGGGCAAAGGTGCCGAAGCCTTTGTTTTCTTCCGTGAATATGCCGTAATCAGCGTCGCGGCGGAAAATCAATACGGTGTGATAGCTTACGGATTTGGAGGTTAGCCCTGCACGTTCTTCCATGGGCACAACATCAGAGCGCAGATATTCCCAGCCCTCTTCACCAAGGGCGTTCAGGCGGGTTTCCATAGCCTGTGCCATACGAGCTTCAGGAGTTTTGACCCCCTTGGCTTTTTCACCACGACGTGGGGCAGGGATAACGCGGTACTCATAGGCTGACATGGAAAGGCTCCGTTCTTGGCTGGCTTTGTGCGACCTTAATGGAGGGCGTGTCGCATGAAAAGGTTTGCGTTTTTGCAAATGGTCTCAAAATTCTGGTAACGCGTTAAAAAAACGGGGCCTCAAATGAGCACCCCGTTTTTCAGTTTTTTCATGATCGTAAAGCTCGGATTTGGTTAAAGCCCAAGCTTTTTCACAACCAATTCGTTCACCGCCGCAGGGTTGGCTTTGCCGCCGGAGGCTTTCATCACCTGACCCACAAAGAACCCAACGAGTTTGGGGTTTTGTTTGGCTTTTTCCACCTGCGCGGGGTTGGCTGCGATGGCTGCGTCTACAGCCGCTTCAATCGCGCCCATATCCGTGACCTGTTTCATGCCGCGCTCTTCCACGATTTTCGCTGGGTCGCCGCCCTCGGTGTAGACGATTTCGAACAGGTCTTTGGCGATTTTGCCAGAGATGTCGCCGGATTTGATCAATTTGACCACGCCGCCAAGTTGTTCTGCTGACACAGGGCTGTCTGCAATGTCTCTGTCGTCTTTTTTCAAGCGGCCAAACAATTCGTTGATCACCCAATTGGCGGCCAGTTTGCCGTCCGTGCCCTCTGCCACGCGTTCAAAGTATGCGGCATTGGCAGTGTCAGCGGTCAAAACCGATGCGTCATATTCGGACAGGCCAAATTCGATCACAAAACGGGCTTTTTTCTCGTCTGGCAATTCAGGCAAGCTGGCTTGGATGTCATCCACCCAAGCCTGTTCGATTTCCAAAGGCAACAGATCAGGATCAGGGAAATAACGGTAATCGTGCGCTTCTTCTTTAGAGCGCATAGAGCGGGTTTCGTTCTTGTCCGCGTCGTACAGGCGTGTTTCCTGCTTGATCTCTCCACCGTCTTCGATGATGGCGATTTGGCGGCGCGCCTCATAGTCGATCGCAGCTTGGATGAAGCGGGTGGAGTTCATGTTTTTCAACTCACAACGCGTGCCCAAGTGACTAAAATCACCTGTTTCTGCAAATTTCTCGTACTGGCCCACACGGCAAACAGAGACGTTCACATCCGCGCGCATAGAGCCGTTTTGCATGTTGCCATCACAAGTGCCCAAATACCGCAGGATTTGGCGCAGTTTCAAAACATAGGCCGCCGCTTCTTCAGGGCCACGAATGTCAGGGAAGGACACGATTTCCATCAATGCAACACCGGTGCGGTTGAGGTCGACGAAAGACATCGTCGGGTCCATATCGTGAATGGATTTGCCCGCGTCTTGTTCCAAGTGAATGCGCTCGATGCGCACTTTGCGTGCCACACCGGGTTCCATATCGACCAGAACTTCGCCTTCGCCCACGATGGGATGATAGAGTTGCGAAATTTGGTACCCTTGGGGCAAATCAGGATAAAAATAGTTCTTGCGATCAAAGGCAGAGAACAGGTTGATTTTGGCTTTCAGGCCAAGACCTGTACGCACCGCTTGTTCGACACAGTATTCGTTGATCACAGGCAGCATGCCGGGCATGGCGCTGTCAACGAAAGCCACGTTCGAGTTGGGCTCTGCACCGAATTGCGTAGAGGCGCCCGAAAACAGCTTGGCGTTGCTTTGCACCTGTGCGTGAATTTCAAGACCGATGACCAGTTCCCAGTCGTGTTTTGCACCCGCAATCACTTTGGGCTTTGGACTTGTGTATTGAATGGTGTCAAGCATGACGCGGGCTCCGGTAAATCAGGTTCATCCGCGTTCTAAGATATGGCAGGGCGGGGGGCAAGGCCTATGCCCGCCGGCCGTTGTCAGTAATATAGGTTAAACAGCGCGTTTAAGAGCTTCTGCTTCCCATGATTTCAACTCATAGCGCGACAATTGTGCTGTGCTGGTGTCGTCACTCAGTTCGGGGAAGATGGTTAAAATCTCTGCGCGTGCGTCACCAGACACGGCATCAAGCGCCTCTTGCCCCGGAAACAGGCTTTCTGTGGGGCAACTTTCGGCGAAGATGATCTGGTGTGTGTCAAACAGCATGTGGAAATAGTCGACCGTGCCACCACTCACGATGCGGATTTTATCGTCGTTGACCAGATGTTTGGCGGCGACCAGAACATCACGTTCACCGAACAGGATTTGCGCTTGGGGGCCGCGCACCAACATGCGGTGATTTTGCGACACTTTGAGGTCACGCAGATTGCCCATGGCGCCGGCTTTGATCAGAACGGGGGCCAACGCGGCTTGCGCGGGCATGGTGCGGGCGCCGATCCAGCGAATGGCTTGTGGGCCGTTGTCGAGCGTGTTGACCATGTCGCCCGTTTTCAAGGTCTCGATGTATTTGGGGCCATTTGGAGTGTCGATCAACGTGCCACGGGTCAAGCATACGGCAGCCCCGATGATATCTTCGGCAAAGACGTTGTTGTCGACGTTAAAGTTGCCGTCGCCAACCCTATCGATCACGCCATCGCCATCATAATCCACGTCGGTTTCATGATCGATCTGGATGATCGGGCGCAGGTCCGTGAGGTCTTGCCCTGGTGCAATCAATACGTTGTTTAAACTTGGGCCTCCATCAGAAGAGACCAGCACGTTTGCGTTAAAGCGCAAATATGTATCACCCAGCCCTGAAAGATCGCTTTGAATCGTGGCTGATTGTCCAGGGTTCATAGGCTCATAGGTGTATTTCACCGTGCCGTTTACATAGTCGGTGGGAGAATCGTAGACGATGATGCCGACGACCTTGCTTTGACCTGTCACCTCACCATTGTAGACGTTTTCCACAGTAATGACGATGACATCGTCTGTATCAAAATCGGTGTCACCGTTCTTGATCATTATACGGCCGCCATTTTGGCCGCCGTGGTTTGTACTGACAGAAACGTTGTCGAGAAGGGACGAGCCCATCACGAGGATCTCTTCGGTTGCCATATGCTTTGCCTGTATGTCTTGGGTTTTGACACCCGCTGCCTCAAGGTGACGCTTATCTATGGGCTACAGGTCTTCTATCGAGACCCTTTGCGCAGCACCACGCGCCTAAGGAGGAAGGTTAAGGCTAAAAGTGTTAATTTGTCTAGCGGCTTGCGGATCCTGCTGCATGTCGTGGGAAAAGCGTGACTTTTGCGCAAACACGCGACTGTTCTGGCTGAATAGGCTGAATATGATAGCATCCCGTCGCGTTTCAAGCATGAGCTTTGGCGAGGCGTTGGCCTTAAAGTGGTTCAAGCCCTGCACGCATGACGCCCATTCGCACAGGCTTGATGTCATGAACGGCCTTAAGACCCAGCAGGCGCACAGATTGCAAAATGCTGTCTTCGGATTGCACCACACGGTTAAACAAATCAACGACGCGGGCGCGGGCGGTGATGTCGCGGTGTCGGCTGCGCGCATAGGCGTCAAGCATCGCAGTATGACCTATATCGTCGCCATTGGCCTCGCACAGCGTCAACAGTTCAGCCAGATCGTTCAGCGATGTGTTCAAACCTTGCGCGCCAATAGGCGGCAGCACATGCGCAGCCTCTGCGATAATCGCCACACGCTGCGCAGACAGTTTATCCGCCACTTGGGTGATAATGGGAAAGACCCCGCGCTGTGAGGCCAGTTCAAGATTGCCGTAAAGCCCCGCAGAGCGATCCGTCATTTCTGCGTTAAAGGCGGGTGTATCCATCTTCAAAAGCTCAATCGCCTTAGGGCCCTTGTTCATCCACACGATGGCGGACGCTGGCCTGCCGTCTATGTCTTTCAGCGGCACCATGGTGAAAGGGCCACCGTCGCGGTAAATCTCGGTCGATAGATTGCTGTGTGGCAAGTCGTGAAAGGCTGTAAAGGCCAGCGATTTTTGCCCATAGCGCGTGGTGGACACACCGATCCCTGCGGCTGTGCGCACCGACGAGTCGCGCCCGTCGGCGGCCACAACCAATTTCGCCTCAACCGACGCGCCGTCCGTCAATGTGACAATGGCAGACCCCGTGCGGGTCAACATGGATTTGAACCCAACGCCATAGCGGATTTCTGTTTGTGGGATGTTCGGCAAAATGCGCATCAATTCGCGCCGCATGTGCCAGTTGAGAAAGTTCCACCCAAAGGGTTCGTCGGCTGTCTCACGCCCTTCAAATTGACGCTCGTTGCGCAACACAGGCCCATCCGGACCATCGATGGTGTCGACAATGCGCAGACCCTCAAGCGGTGTGGCATGGGGGGCAAGCTGGTCCCAAACGCCTATCTTTTCAAACAGATCGCGGGCAGGGCGTAAAAACGCGGTCGAGCGTAAATCAGAGCCGACCCCATCGCCTACGATCACAGGCGGAACAGGGTCAATCATCAAGGTTTTAAACCCAGATGCGCCAAAAGCCGCCGCTGCAATCATGCCTGAAATGCCCCCGCCAACAACAAGCACATCGACTTTGGGGCGGTTTGGTTTTTGAGACGCTTGAGTCATGAGGCTGTTCCTTCGCGCATGGTGGCGCAAATGTTGCAAGTCTTGGCGTAAGTGCAAGTCTGAGCCCAAGTGATAGGCGCAAATCCATGCAATGTCCAAGCGGCAGCCTGTCTCAGGGCGATGTCAGAGGAAAGTTCTATTTGCCGACGGTCAAAAGAATCAAACAGACAAAGACGATTGGCACACAGGCCAAGGCCACGAGACCCAGAACAGGCCAGCCAAACAGCGCGATGGCTCCAGCAATAACTGCACCAAGGAGGGTGATGATCGTCAGCGTCAAAGCAACTTGACGCGGTGTTGCGATATATTTCTCATCATGGTGTTCAGTGTCTGTCGAAGGGGTGGCCTGTGCGTGTGTCATTCTGACTCTCCGTCAATGATGTATTTCAAAGTCAGCTTTTAACGAAGGACTGTCAGCACTTCAGGGTGGCGGGGTGTCGCATGACAACCTCAGACCTTGGCGATACAGAACTTACATGCCCACAAAGCAGCAAAGCTTGTGGCGCATACGCATGTCGATCATCGGCTTTATTGGGTGCTAACTAAAAAATGCGCCAAATCATCCGTATGATGGTGAACATACGCCCGATCCGTGATCTCATTTTGGGGGGCGACGTGGACGGTTTTCATGCCTAAAGTATGCGGCACTTCTAGATTCCGAGGGTCATCTTCGAACATCGCGGCTTCGGTGGGATCAAGCCCGTCTTGTTCAATGATACGCGTATATGCATCAGCATTTGGTTTTGGCTCAAAGTTTGCGTGTTCAACACCATAAGTGGCATCGAACACACCAGATAGCCCACGTGCCTCTAACACATCGCCTGCATAGGGCGCGGTGCCGTTTGTGAAAATGATCTTGCGCCCTGGGAGCGCCTCAATCGCTTTGCGCAGCTTCGGGGCAGGATCAAGTATAGTGAAATCAATGTCATGCACATCTTCCAAGTAGGGATAGGGCTGTACGCCGTGCAGTTTCATCAGCCCTGCCAATGTGGTGCCATGATCACGCCAATATGAGGTGCGCAGGGCGCTCGCTTCAGCGTGGGAAACGCCAAGAGTTTGCATCATAAACGCCGTCATCTTGATCTCGATTTGCGGAAACAACGAGGTTGCAGGCGGGTAAAGCGTGTTGTCGAGATCAAAGATCCACGTGCGCACATGAGAGAATTGTTTTTGGACCATGGCACCTTGTTAGGCCTGAGGTTTGGATCAAACAAGCCCCTTTAGCCTGTTAAAGCTTGAACCATCGCAACGGGCCTGTTTATGGTGCAGCCTCGTACGGTAAAGGGGACGCCGATGAAAGATGCACATAAAGATCACGCTTCAGGCCAGATCTCTGGACAGGCCGTCGGACAAAAAGACGCCTATAGTTTGATCTTGGAAGCCATCGATACAGGTATTTATCGCCCTGGCGATCGCTTGGTTGAAAGCGAGCTTGCCGAACGCTTTGGTGTGTCGCGCACGCCTATTCGTGAGGCGCTGCAACGCTTGGAAACCCAATCAATGCTCACCCGCGATGGGCGGTCCTTGATTGTGGCCTCCTTGGATCACAATCAAATGGCTGATCTTTACGTGGTGCGCACCGAACTTGAAGGTTTGGCGGCTCGACTGGCCGCGCGCCATGCCACGCCAGAAGAAATCCGTGTTCTGCGTGATATGGTCGATGAAGATCGCGCTTTGGTCGCTGATCCTGATGCGCTTTCAAAGGCGAACAGACGGTTTCACAAACAGATTCATTTGGCGTCGCACAATCGCTATTTGGTCAAGCAGTTGGATTTGGTGCACCGCTCCATGGCGCTTTTGGCGACGACCTCTTTGGCTGTCGAAGGTCGTGGGGAAGAAGCCATCGATGAACACAATCAAATCGTATCCGCGATTGAAGCTGGCGATGGCAATGCCGCTCATGCCGCTTTGAGCAATCATATTTCCAAGGCCTTTGTGACGCGCCTTAAAATAGATGCGGAAACAGAGCGTTAAGAAATTCATTTCCGCTTTGGGCTAAGGCCGTTGATTGCGCGTTTTAAACGATGGTGTTTTTGACGGGGCGAAAAGGGCAATCACTCGGGTATGTCTAAAAACGCCGCCGCATGCGCCATGTCGGGCGCCATGTGTGTGTTATCCGCGACTGGGTGCGGTACATTTTGCAGCAATTTTGGCATAATATGCTGGCCGGTGGCGAATTGGTTTTCATGTGCCGATGTGTCTGAGGCATGGCGCTTTGGCGCTGGGCATACAGGTGACAGATCACTGTGCGCGCCAGTGAAACCTGCGTCGTTTTGCGCTGACATTGACACTGGCACGATGTCTTTCGCATCATAGGCTAAATTCAATCCAAATGTCAGGCGTCGCTGCCTAGGCCTTGCCGTTGGCAGAGTGTCAAAATCTGCGCGGGGCTCACGAAACCCTGACGCGTGTTTGAAGGATGGCGGATCAACGCGATTGGCCTGCGTTAATTTATATGGCACATCCCCTATGGCAACACGGTTGCAGGCCTTTAAAACCAATGGCGCATTATAGTGTAGAACCGTTGCATCCGAAGGGGTTTGTACGCTTTGTGTCTCGGCAAAAGCTTCAACACTCAATTGGTCGCCGGCTTTGCGGTCTACATCTTGGGCACGCCTTTTCGGCTTTTGTTCAGCTTGGGGTGTGATGCTGTTTTCGTTATCTGGATCGGCAATCAGATCATGCAAACCATGTGCCGTTTTATCCCAATAATATGGTCGTGTGACCACTTCCCACAGTCCCTTGATCGCGGCCAGAGTGCCCAGAGGATAGTAGAAATGCAATGTGGGTACCCATTTCCAAAGCCCTTTGTGTTTCGGCGTTGAGGTGGCCAGCATGCCAATCGCAACGGTGATCACTTCTGACATTAAAAACAAAGCGCCCAATGCCAAAAAAATTCCATTGGGCACGACGTCTTGCAAGGGGTGGTGCAGACCGAGTGGCATAGACCAAAACGACCACAACAGCGGCGCAAGTAAGAAATTGGACAAAGCCCCAAAGAACAAAACCTGTACGCCAAAGAATTTCCACCAGCCCAAGTCCGCCAAAAGTTTGCGCGGATTGCGCATATGCATCGCCCAGGTCATCGCATAGCCTTTGAGCCAGCGTGATCGCTGTTTGACCCACGGCCACAATCGGCAATTGGCTTCTTCGTCGGTGACAGTCCGAATCAGCTCAGTGCGATAGCCATGGCGGGCCAACCGAATGCCCAAATCGGCATCCTCTGTCACATTATGAGCATCCCAACCGCCAAGTTTTTCAATGGCTTCACGACGGAAAAACAAAGTTGTCCCGCCCAAAGGCACGACCAACCCAAGGCGTTCATACCCAGGTAAAATGATGCGAAACCAAGAGGCATATTCAACGGTAAAACACCGCGCAAGCCAGTTGGTGCGGGCGTTGTAAAAATCCAGAATGCCTTGCACGCAGGCCACATCGGGGGGCGCTTGGGCAAAATGATGCGCCACTTTGTGGATTTGGTCCCGCTCGGGCGCGTCTTCTGCGTCATAGATGCCAATGATGGTCCCACGACAAAAGTCGAGTGCAAAATTCAACGCCCGCGGTTTGGTTTTGACGCCGCCACGGGGCACAACAATCATGCGCATCCAACGAGGCAGGTCTGTGCGTGCAACGGCGTCTTGGGTGATGGTGTCATCTTCTTCAACCACAAGGCAAATGTCCAAAAGTTCGCGCGGATAGGTCAGCTTTGACAGACGCTTGACCAGCCGTCCTGCAATCTCGCGTTCATGAAACAGCGGCACCATCACCGACACGGTGGGTAATTTTTGCACGCGCCGTATCGTGCTAAAGGTAGATTGGCGTTTTTGCGACAAACGCGCCTGTGCAACAGCGGCCGCTAATTTCAAGACAGAGGTAACGACAAGAACCAAAATAGCCCAGCACACCAGCGCAAAAAACATCGCATGTGGAAAGGCGATTGTCGTGGCGATGATGACAAAACCGATAGCCGACAACACACGGGTGAGGCGGGCAATATCCAGCTCGCGACAGCTTTCATGTGCGGCGACGCGTGTCTCTGCTGCCTTTGCAAGCTTGCGTTGACGCGATTGCATCAAAGCGTCATGCATCGTCGTTTCTGAGGCCACTGCCATGCGAACAGGCCCAAACAGAGCGGTCAGGCGGGGGCGCATGTCTTCGAACTGTTCGGGACGGCAAGATGCGATAAGCACGGTTGAGCCCACGCGGCGCCAAGGCAGCACCCCCTGACGCAGGCACGCGTCGGCCCCGAACGTATCTATCAGGCGCACATCTGCTGCATAGGCGTCAAAATTCGCAACCTCTGCACCATATTGCTTGGCTAAAACGGCGTATAATGTCGTCTCGTTCACCATGCCATGCGCCAACAAAATATCGCCGATCCGCGCATCATGGCGTTGTCGCATCGCAGTGGCGCGGACCAAATCTTGCGGGGTCAGCGCGCCTATGTCGACAAGCATTTGCCCGATTGGTGTTCGGCTGGCGTTGTTTGAGGCCCGAGAGGCCTGTGAGCTCGCGCCCCTAAAGGGAGAATCTTTAAATATACCGTGCCGCAGTCGCGTCATGTCCCACCAAAAATCCAGTCCAAGCAAGGGATTTTGTCCCTATGGTAGGATGGCGTAAGATGGTTAATGGCCCGTTAATTGTTAACCATGTTTGGTGAGAAGATGGGGCCTAAACTGCGATAGATATGGATCGTTTCGCATGTTTTACGAAAAAAGCCGACTTAGAAAGCCGGCTTCATCGAAATATAGTCAGTGGTTTAAGCTGCCGCGCGGGCTGTCATGGCCTCTGCAAAGCGTTCAAACAGGTAGTAGCTGTCCATCGGACCAGGGGAGGCCTCTGGGTGGTACTGAACTGAAAATACAGGTTTTCCAGAAACTTTGATGCCACAGTTGGATCCATCAAACAAAGATATATGCGTTTCGACAACACCTGCGGGCAGGGTTTGCGCATCCACAGCAAAACCGTGGTTCATTGATGTAATTTCCACCTTGCCTGTGTCTTTGTCTTTTACAGGGTGGTTTGCACCGTGGTGGCCGTGATTCATCTTGACGGTTTTCGCCCCAAGCGCCAATGCCAGCATTTGGTGACCAAGACAGATGCCAAACACAGGAATATCGGCGGCCAAGACAGCTTTGATCATCGGAACGGCATAGACGCCGGTCGCTGCAGGGTCGCCGGGGCCATTGGACAAGAAAACGCCGTCTGGCGCGTGTGCAAGCACCTCTTCTGCCGTGGCAGTGGCTGGTAGGACAGTGACGTCGCAACCTGCTGAGGCAAGACAGCGCAGGATGTTGCGTTTGGCACCAAAATCGATGGCAACGACCTTAAAGCCTTTGCTGGCGCGTTTGGGGTATCCATCAGGCCATGCCCACCGCATTTCATCCCAAACATAGGATTGTTTGCAGGTCACGTCTTTGGCCAAATCTGTGCCTTCAAGCCCTTTGAAATCTCGCGCCATTTGTACCAGTGCAGCGATGTCAAAGTTGCCTTCAGGATCGTGGGCCATGGCGACATGCGGTGCACCTTGTTGGCGGATCGCACGGGTCAGCCGGCGGGTGTCAATGCCGCCCATGCCGATACGTCCGCGTGCAGACAACCATGGGCTCAGCTCGTTTTCTGTGCGCCAATTCGATGGGTCTGTGGGGTCCCATTTGACCACCATGCCTGCGGCGACAGGATCGGATGTTTCGTCATCTTCCGCGTTCACGCCGGTGTTGCCGATGTGTGGAAACGTAAAAGTCACGACTTGTCCTGCGTAAGACGGGTCTGTCATGATTTCTTGATAGCCGGTCATGGCGGTGTTGAAACACAACTCGGCGGTGGTGGTGCCTGTGGCCCCAAACCCTTTGCCGTAGAAAATAGTGCCGTCCGCAAGCGCCAAGCATGCTGTCGGTTTCGCAGTTGAGTGTACGGTGGTCATGGCACGACTCCCCTTAAAAGGCCCAAAATTGTCGGGAAACTAAGGAAAGCGGCGGGGGGCGTCAAGCGCGTGTTGCAATTTTACGTGAAGTTTCTGTTGTCTATATTTTTCAATGAGTTACGCCTTTAGTTAAGATGTTGTTAATTGCGGCTCTTTTGGATAGTGTGAGGACTTGCAATGGCTCAGGGGATGAGACACCAATGGATATACGAACGCGACTTAGCACGGCTTTAAAGACGGCTATGAAAGATAAAGATGCAGCACGCCTGTCAACATTGCGGTTGATCAGCGCTGCGATAAAAGATCGCGATATCGCGCTGCGTGGTGAAGGCAATGATGCAGGGGTCTCTGATGCAGATGTCCTTGGTATTCTTGAGAAAATGGTCAAACAGCGCAAAGAAAGCGCCCGTGCATTTGACGAAGGCGGCCGCATTGAAATGGCCGAAAAAGAACGCGCCGAGATCGTCGTGATCGGTGATTTCTTGCCGCGCCAATTGAGCGACGATGAGGTCTCACAAGCCATCGATGATGCGATTTCCGCCTCTGGCGCTGAGTCGATCCGCGACATGGGCAAGGTGATGGGCGCGTTGAAAAGCAAGTACACAGGTCAGATTGACTTTGGTGCTGTTGGTCCCCGTGTGAAAGAAAAATTGGCTTAATTCTTAGAATTTGCACGGGTTATGTGCAAAATAAAGTCATATTAATAAGGCCGCCGCAGCTTCGGCGGTCTTTTGCATTTTACCCGTGAGCAAAACATCGTTTCTATATTTGCGGTTTTTTAAGATGTCTCGGTCACTTTCAGTTGAATTGGGGCTTACGATTTGGCCCTGCATTTGATTTGGGAGGATTCTGTGACAACACGTTTGATTTCATCTTTGCTTGAAACTCGTCACGCTGCTGAAATGGCGTATTTGGCTAAAATAGATGCCGACACGGCTCAAAGTTTGGAGGGGCTGTCTCGCCAAATGTTTGATCATTTAACGGCAGGTGAACTGGCAGAAATGTCGATGGTTCCCTGTAAACAGTCTGCGGCGGCCTAACCCCTTATGGATTAGTTTTGCCTTATCTCGTCTTAAGCTGCCCAAAGACAAAGGCCAAATTTTGGTACAGGGTTTGGCGTTCTTCTGGTGATAAAAAGGCGGCCAATTCGACGGCGCGTCCGTTGTCTGTGGTGCTGCTGTATAGGGTCAAATAGTGTTCGACGGGACCGCCCTCTGCACGCAAGTGCAGCTTGATCCAATAGGGATTGGCTTGCCACTCTTGGCGCAGGCCTTTTGCTGTCCAATGGGTCAATTCCACTTTGTCAGGCCAGATCAACAGTTCTTCGCGTAAATGTTCGCGGTCAGAAAGGCGCAAAGCCGTCCATAGGGCCGCTAATGTAATCAGCAAGCCCGCCAATAATACCCAAAACGCCGCTGTGCCGATAAACGCGAGCACTGGCAGGCACCCTGCTAGAAACATTAACCAAATGGCGGCTTTGAACCCCTTGTTTGGCATGGAGCGATGTGGCCAAATATCCAAACGTATCAATGGCTCGGCTGTGGTTTGAACAGGCAAAGTCCTGAGCGTTTGGTGATCTGGTGTCCATTCATAAGGCATTTGATTTTGTCCACTGTTCTGCCTAGGGCATAAGCCAAGCAAAAGCGCGTTTCAAATAGCGGTTTGCGTCTTTGGTCACTGGGCGACCATGAGCCATAAGCACTTGTGAGGCGGGCCAACCAAGGATGGTTTTCACAGCGCCCCTGGCCGCGTCGTAATCGCGAAACGCCAAGCGAAATTTGCGCGGGACTTGGGGTTCGGTGCCTTCCAAAAAATCCAATCGCGCGACGATGGCGCGCCATCCGGTAAACCAACCTTTGTCGAACTGCTGCAAAATATCGGTAAACAACACAGTGCCGCTGGCCTTGTGAAAAAACACCACTTCGTCGGTCAACATATTGCCGCGCACAATCACCTGCGCCAGCTCGCCTGTCCAAATCACATCAGGGGTATCGGTCAGGGTCGCATCGAAATGAACGTCTGCGCGTTTTTTCTCAAGACGCGGAGCGGCAAAACACTTTGCCTCTGGGTAGGCGAGGGCCCAATCTTTGAAGAACAAGTGATGAAAAGAATTTGGTGCAACCAAGGCTTTGACGGGACCAAGGGCATCTATGGCTTCTTTTAGGTCCGACGTTAAAGTGACTGGCGACCAAATCACCAAGTTTCCGTCACTAAGCCGGACAATGGCGCAGCGTGTGGGGTATTTAAACCCTGCCGTGGACAGAATTGGCCCTTTTGCGATCCAAATATTGGTGCCAAATGGTGTGAGCATAACTGTTTTCGACGTTCCTCGTGTTACTTATGGTTGTATCGGTTTTATCCTGAATGAAAAGCCCCACATCGTTGTGGGGCCCTGTGCAGGTTTTAGCTATGCTTGTGCTGTCGCAGTTCTGCGACTGATTGATGCAAAATTTGCCAAGCAGATGATAGAAATAGCCCTGCCATCAACAGGGCGACGACCAAATCAGGCCATGCGGTTTGGGTGATCCAAACGGCCAAAGCGGCGACCATCACTGCGACATTACCGATGGCGTCGTTGCGCGAGCAAAGCCAGACTGAGCGCACATTGGCATCGCCGTCTTTGTATTTCACCAAAAGCATAACGCTGACCAGATTGGCTGCGAGCGCTAAAAAACCGACACTTCCCATCAGCGGGGCCACGGGCACTTCTAAGAAAAGGAATTGATAGGCCGTCATAGAGAACACCCAAATCCCCATCAATAATAGGCTGATCCCTTTGGCAAAAGCAGCCCAAGCGCGCATCGAGATTGCCGCACCGATCACCGCCAAAGATAGCCCATATGTGGCGGCATCTGCCAGAAAATCCAAAGCATCGGCTTGTAAGGCTTGTGATCCGGCAGCTTTCCCTGCGCACATTTCAACACCGAACATCACAGCATTTATGGCTACGACGGCCCAGAGGCGGCGTTTGTAATCTTTTGATAGCCCATCAAATTTGGCGGTGTTGTCGCAACATGCAGACATGTGAGTCGTCCTTTTCTTTGGTCTGCAATATATCTAATCTCTCTAGTGACTAGAGGTTCAAGAGGTTTTTATGCTCTCCATTGGAATGCTGTCCAGACGCTCCGGCGTCAAAGTCCCAACCATTCGCTATTACGAAGAAATTGGGATTTTGAAAGAGGCCGAGCGTACAGCTGGCAATCAGCGGCGCTATAGGGATAGTGATTTGGAACGGCTCGCTTTCGTAAAGCATGCCCGCCAATTGGGGTTCTCGTTAGACGGAATTTCAAGCCTGATCGCGTTGCAAGAGCACCCCGATAGGTCTTGTGCAGAGGCAGGTGAATTGGCGCGTGCGCAACGACAATTGGTGAAAGACAAGATCGCGCGATTGCAAAGGCTGGAACAAGAGTTGCAGCGGATATCGGACGGTTGCACAGGGCAGGGGACGACTGGAGACTGTTATGTGCTGAGCAGTTTAGGGGATCACGGGGGCTGCGTGACCGAGCATGAATAGATTTGTATTTGAACAGTGAAGCATATTCTAGAAATGCAAAAGGCCCCGCAAGTTGCGGGGCCTTTGTTTAGACTGTCATGGGATTAGTGCGCAGGCGCTTTGTCCCAGTCTTCTTGTTTTGGCAGGGTCTCAAATGTGTGCTCAGGTGGTGGGCACGGTAGGGTCCATTCGAGTGTATCCGCGTATTCATTCCAGTAATTGTTTTCGGTGACGCGTTTGCCCCATTTGAGGGAGTAGATCACGATACCGATAAAGAAGATGAATGACGCGAAGGACAAGAAAGCACCATAAGAGGAGACTTTATTCCAAAGCGAGAAGGCTTCTGGGTAATCGATGTAGCGACGTGGCATACCTTGGCGACCCAAGAAGTGTTGTGGGAAGAAGGTCAAGTTCGCGCCGATGAACATCATCCAGAAGTGAACATGTGCGGCCCATTCAGGGTAGTGACGGCCCGACATTTTACCGAAGTAGAAGTAGATACCGGCAAAGATCGAGAAGATCGCACCCAAGGACATAACGTAGTGGAAGTGTGCCACAACGTAGTAGGTGTCATGATAAGCACGGTCCACGCCCGCTTGGGACAAGATGATGCCTGTCACACCGCCAACGGTGAAGAGGAAGAGGAAGCCAAAAGCCCAAACCATAGGTGCTTTGAATTCGATCGACCCGCCCCACATTGTGGCGATCCAAGAGAAGATTTTCACCCCTGTTGGCACAGCGATAACCATCGTTGCCATCATGAAGTATGTCTGTTGGCTGAGCGACATGCCGACTGTGTACATGTGGTGCGCCCACACGACGAAGCCAAGTCCACCAATCGCGATCAACGCCCAAACCATCGGCAAGTAGCCGAACACGGGTTTGCGAGAGAATGTCGCGATGATGTGAGAGATCAAGCCAAAGCCGGGCAGAATGATGATGTACACTTCTGGGTGTCCGAAGAACCACAGGATGTGTTGGTACAAAATCGGGTCGCCGCCGCCGCCAGGTTGGAAGAAGGATGTGCCAAAGTTGCGGTCTGTCAGCAGCATGGTGATCGCGCCCGCCAAAACTGGCAAAGACAAAAGGATCAACCAAGAAGTCACAAAGATCGACCAAGCAAACAGTGGAACCTTGAACAATGTCATGCCCGGTGTGCGCATGTTCATGAATGTCGTGATCATGTTGATCGCGCCAAGGATGGACGAAGCACCTGAAACGTGGACAGCAAAGATCGCAAGATCCATGGAATAACCTGCTTCAGAGGTGGACAATGGTGGGTAGAGAACCCAACCAACGCCTGAACCCGCTTGACCATTGCCGCCAGGGGCGAACAAGGACGCGATGCCCAAAGCCACACCACAAACGTACATCCAGTAAGACAGGTTGTTCAAGCGTGGGAAGGCCATGTCTGGCGCGCCGATTTGCAGCGGCATAAAGTAGTTACCGAAACCGCCAAAGAGCGCTGGAATAACCACAAAGAACATCATCAAAACACCGTGGTAGGTGATCATAACGTTCCAAAGGTGCCCGTTTGGTGCACATTCGTCGCCACCAAAGCCAGAGATCAGGCGCGCGGCTGCGTTGCCGGCCTCATCAAGGCACATGAATTGAACACCCGGTTCCATGAGCTCAAGGCGCATGTAAACTGTAAGGGCGACAGAGATAAAGCCCACCACCGCAGCGGTGATGAGGTAAAGGATGCCGATATCCTTGTGGTTCGTTGACATGAACCAGCGCGTAAAGAAGTCGCGGTTGTCTTCATGTTCGTGGCCGTGAATGGCTGCGTCTGCCATGCGGTCCTCCCGATTTATGCTTAAGCTATGCGTTAATCCGCGCTGCAACAAAACAGAGTCACCACACGGAATTGCGTATGGTCTTAAAGGCAATATATCGCTGGGGCAATGTGTCAACGCGCCCCATGGGGTGAAAAAGTGTCTCATGTGGCTTGAATTTTGATACCGACTGCCGGCTCACGGGGATTCGACGCGTGTTACGAGGGGCATGGCTTTCGATAGAGGGCTGTGATCTGGTGGTTTGTGCCGTGGTGTCTTGGGCGACATAGCGCTATGAGCAAGCATTCGGGGAATCGATGCGCCATAAAAAAACGCCGCCCCGAAGGGCAGCGTTTCAAAATCTATCCGTGTGAGGCCTTCTTACTCGGCAGGGGCCGCATCTTCTGTTGGCATGTCTTCCACTGGCATCTCTTCGACAGCGGGTCCAACGGACGCAAGGTAAGCGGCAACGTCTGAGGCGTCTTTGAGTTTGAACGACATTTTGGATTTTGCCGCCGTATCAAGCTGCGCGCTCAAGAATTTTTTTGGATCTTGCACATATTCAACCAAAAGCTCTTCGGTCCAAACCAGACCTGCCGCACCGACCGCAACCAAGTCGTCACCGTATTTTGTAAAGCTTTCTTCTGTTCCAGCTGTACGCCCGATCACGCCGTAAAGGTTCGGACCGGTTTTGCCGCCTTTGAAAATCACTTCATCGCCATTTGCGACTGTGTGACAGGCTTTGCATTTTTTCATATCTTTTTCGCCTTTGACAGCATCGCCTGCATAGGCGGATGTTGCGGCCAAAAGGGCAGCGGCAGTGAGTGCAAACATCTTAGTCATCGGAATCTCCAACGTGAGTCGTTTCTGGTTGTGTAGACAATATCGCTTGTATCTTAAGATGCGAGTTCGAGATTGTCGCAGGGAGGGTGTTTGTCGTCGTTCTTGCGCGTTTTTTGTGAACAAACCGTTACAGTTGTGGTGGTTATCTTACGTTTTTACTGCAAGTCGGGCACATTTTCAAATACATCGTCAAAGGCACGGCGCAGGGCTATATCCACGTCATCCATGGTGATCGGCAGGCCCAAATCCACCAAAGACGTCACGCCATATTCCGTGATGCCACATGGCACGATGCCTTCGAAATGCGACAAGTCGGGTTCAACATTGATCGACAACCCGTGAAATGACACCCATTTGCGAATGCGCAACCCGATAGCGGCCACTTTGTCTTCAGCCTTTTTGCCCGTAACGGTCAGCGGTTTGTCATCGCGTTCAACCCAAACGCCGACACGCCCCTCGCGAATTTCACCTTTGATGTTGAATTCCGCCAAAGCGGCGATCACCCAAGTCTCCATGTTGTGCACAAATTTGCGCACATCGCGCCCGCGTTTGTTCAGGTCAAGCATCGCATAAGCGACCCGTTGCCCTGGGCCGTGATAGGTATATTGCCCGCCGCGCCGCGTGTCATAAACAGGGAAGCGATCCGGTTGCACGAGGTCTTCGATCTTGGCGGATGTGCCGGCTGTGTACAAAGGCGGGTGTTCGACCAGCCAAATTAGCTCGTCCGCTTCGCCCTTGGCAATCGCAGCCGCACGCGATTCCATTTCGGCCAAGGCTGTGTCGTAATCGGTCAACCCGTCTGATATTTTCCATTCAACCATAGTGTCTCAGAGCAAAAGCCCTGCCTCCTTGAGTGCAGGGACATAGGCGCGCAGCACATAAATGTCACGCCCATCCGAGGTCTTGATCGCAGCTTTCGCGCCGTCACGTTTCGCGGATGTCTTGGTAGTTGTGTGCAAGCACGCAGGTATGGCCCAAATACGTTGGACAAAAAGAGTTTCTTAAAATCACATCCGTTCGAAAAGACGATGACATTTGGCAGCGTCATAGGTGTGTCATTTTTTTCTGACAAAGATCATTTTTGGCCTTTCCATCCATTCGCACCTTCGTTAGATACGCCTCACCAAGTCAAGACTGTGCGGTCGTGGCGGAATTGGTAGACGCGCAGCGTTGAGGTCGCTGTGGGGTAACACCCGTGGAAGTTCGAGTCTTCTCGACCGCACCATTTACTTTCCAGTAAATTCCCTTTGCCCTTATTAATAAGAGGTTTGACAAAGGTCGGGCATAGCCTCGCATCCCCATATCCCCATCATTTTCTCCTAAGTTGGTCAAGCATTGCGTATTAACGTACTCGTTTTTTATTCAGGGCGCATTTTGTCAGCTAAACCGTTATTGCAGCGTTGGTTTCAGGGCGCTTTTTGATTTGTTGACGGTCAAGGCGCGGTGGGGGTTTACGGCACGCGCCATAGGCCGCGCCATCCATCACGGCGCTCATAGAACGCACGGATGTGAATAGGCGCAGCCAAAGACACCACATCCATGTCGAACAATGTCATGCGCAGGATTGCGAAACGGGCCTGATCAGGCTGGCGCGTATAGGATGTGGGTGTTGGGATGTTTGATCCAGGGGACGGAGACACGCCATAATTGGGTAAGGCCAGATCGGGCAGGCTAGACCAAGCGGCATGCGCTTGCGTGCCCTCAATGATTTCTATCGTGCCGGACAAACGCAGTTGCAGTTGAAAATCCGCGTGCCACAGGGTGAGAGCCGCACGGGGATCATTGGTAATTTCAGCGCATTTGGGGGTGGCGGCATCCGTGAATATATCAACAGATGCACGTGACCTGTCATTGGCACGCAAAACGACACTGCGCGCTGCGGGGGCGCCACCTTGGCCGACGGTGGACAGTGTCACGACTTGCGCTTTGCGTTTGTCTGCAACGATCTGTGGAGCCAAGGCAGACCAAGCCGTGTTTAAAAACTGTGCAAGGTCTACGGGATGTGATGTATTCATATCATGTGTCATGGGTTTAAACTGACCCTTGTCTCGTTGTCTTGCAAGCGGCTGGACGCGCGTGCTCTTGCATGTGATAATTAAGGTATGCAGATTGATATGAACGTCCCGACGACACCCCTGAATTTTTCTGAAATGCGTGAACGTGCTTTTAAAGTGTTTATGGCGGGGGTTGATGAAGCCGACCCAGCCAGCGCTGTCGAAGAGGCTTTGAAAGGCAGCACATTCACCCGCCCAACGATTGTCGCCGTAGGTAAAGCTGCGCGCACGATGGCGCAGGCTGCTATGAAGCATGTCCGAGCCGAAACGGTTTTGGTCGTGACCAATTACGAGAACGCGGCCCCCCTTGATGGCGCTGAAGTTCGTGGGGCCGCACATCCTGTCCCTGATGTTGAAGGTGCACGTGCCGCCCAGCGGGTTGAAAGCGTACTGAGCATGGCCCAAGGCGATGTGATCGCTTTGATTTCGGGTGGTGGGTCTGCTTTGTTGCCTGCGCCTGTGATGGGCGTCAGTTTAGAAGACAAAGCTGCCGTGAACGCGCTTTTACTCGCGTCTGGGGCTGATATCGTCACGATGAATTTGATCCGCCAGCAGCTGTCGCGTCTTAAAGGTGGCGGACTTTTGCGTGCGGCTAGCCCATCGTTTGTCACCACTTTGGTTTTATCTGATGTGGTGGATGACGATTTGCGTGCCATTGCCTCTGGCCCATCTGTGTCACCAATTGGAACACGGGCGGATGCTGTCGCAGCTTTGAAGTCTTTGCAGGTGTGGAATCGCCTGCCTGAATCTGTGCGCAAACATTTGTTGCAAGTCGAGCCAGACCTTGGACCATTGCCTGACAGTGAAACCATTTTGATTGGATCGAACGCACGGTCTGTCGCGGCTATGGCGCGCGCTTGCGGTGGTGTGGGGCAGGGGGTTCACCTGTTTCCTACGCCTCTTGAGGGCGACGTGGATGCCGCAGCCCATGTGATGTTAGACTGTGCAACCGAGCCTGGCATTTTTCTGTTCGGCGGCGAGACAACCGTAAAAATCGCTGGCCGCGGGCTTGGCGGGCGCAATCAGGAATTGGCGCTGCGTGTGGCAAAGCTTGCTGGTGAGCGCGGGCTTGACGACTATGTGTTCTTGTCTGGCGGTACAGACGGGCGCGATGGTCCAACGGACGCAGCTGGGGGGCTCGTGGATGGATCAACGCTTGCTCGGCTCAAATCGGCGGGTGTTGATCTTGATGATATCTTGGCACGCAACGACAGCTATCATGGGCTTGAAGCGACGGGTGATCTGTTGAAAATAGGCGCGACGGGCACGAATGTCGCTGATCTTCAGGTACTTATACGGCGCTGATCATTTGACAGGTGAAAAGCCGTAAATGAGTTGACGCAGGCCCAATGCAGCACCTGCGATAATGGCCACCAGTGTGATGGGGGCCGAAAAAGCCAGCACTGACATGGCTGAAATGCCCTGCCCGATGGTGCAACCAAAGGCCAAAACCGCGCCGACGCCCATCAAAGCAGCGCCGCCAATTTGGCGTTTCAATTCGCGTGGGTCATCGCAGGCTTCCCATCTGAAATGGCCTTTGATCAGTGATCCAATGGCCGCACCGATCAATACACCTGCCACAGACCCAATGCCAAAGCTTGGCGTCGTGGCCGATGACATCATCAGAAAAAACAGGGCATCGCCAATAGGCGCGGCAAAGGAATGGGACGCAAGGGGCACGGCCTCAAACGTAAGATGTGACAGCCAAGCGCTGCCCGCCCAGCCAGAGGTGATTGCCAAGCCGACAATGCCGCCCCACAGAATTGATTTTCGGTCAGACAAGAATGATTTCGAACTCAGCGTGAGGATAAGAATCGTAAGGCCGATGCTCAGTCCTGCAGGCACCAAAGGCACGTCGTGCCTATTGAGCCAGTGCGCAATGCCAGCAGGGTTTTGCGCGGGCGCAGGTGGAAATAAGACAACGCGCAGCTCTGCCAGTGGCCCGTTCAACGTCATATAACTGAACAGCCCCATGACGATCACGATGACGAAATTGCGCAGGTCGCCGCCGCCAAGACGCGCCAAGGCACCAAATCCGCAGTTTCCGGCCAGTGCCATGCCGTAACCGAACATCAATCCGCCCAGAATGGACGCAGCAGGGGACCATCGCAATGCTAAGAAATGGGACGCCGTTGGGTCAAAGCCAAAAAGCCCGATAAGGGTGAAAACACCGATGATTGCCACGCCAATCGCCACACCCCATTGGCGCGCACGGATATATGAGGCTTGATATAAGGCGTCCTCGATCGCGCCCATAGAGCAAAAGCGCCCAAGCCGCGCTGCCAAGCCAAGTCCTATGCCTCCAGCACAGCCAATTAGGGCCGCCAATGCGCCCGGACTTAAAATATCAAGCATATGTCCTCCCTATCGATGAGAGAGGCGGGGCTAGTCGCCGCGCTTTTCCGCACCGTCATCTACGCTGCAAAACAGATCGTAGATAACTTCAAGGATGCGTTTGGGGCGATCATCGGTCAAGGAATAATAAATCGCCTTGCCGTCGCGCCGTGGGGTCACAAGACCTTCAAGGCGCAGCCTTGCCAGCTGCTGACTGACAGCCGCTTGGCGCACAGATAGCAAGTCTTCAAGCTCTGTGACCGATTTTTCCCCCGTGACGAGGTGGCACAAAATCATCAAGCGACCTTCGTGCGACAGTGCTTTGAGCAGGTTTGATGCGTCACAGGCACTCGACATCATTTTGTCGAGTTCTGCGTCAGATAGATCGTCCGAAAACACTGGCAAAGAAGAGGTCATCGCCCCAGTCCCTCATTGTTAAAACGCGATATCATCCCATATCGCGTCAATCCCGTCTTGGGCACAGCGCTCGTCAATATCCGGCCCCGGTGCCCCTGATACACCAATCCCTGCAACAATAGAACCCGCCGCTTCGATCACAACTCCGCCACCAAGGGCCAGCGGCTCTGAAAGCTCGCGAATGCCTGCCATCATCTCGCCAGGGGCGGTGAGGGTGGCAAGGTCCAGCGTCGAGGTGCGAAAAGACACGGCTGTCCAAGCTTTGCGGCGCGCGGTCTCGAACACGTGCAGTCCGGCAAAGCGGTCGCGGATATAAACTTGCGGGAGGCCGAAACGATCAACGACCATGACGCCGACCTGATAGCCCTGTGCGCGACAGCTTTCCATCGCAGCCACGGCCGCCACACGCGCCACTTCAGGTTTGAGCACTTTGAAGGTGACAAAGGCGTCATCGTCTTGGGCAAAGCTTGGGGATGCCGTTGCTGCCATAAGGGCAAAGGCAGTCAAAATGCGTTTCATATCAGTGTCCTCCCGTTTGTTATTTTTATTCTTAATCAGTGACTTACTCTCCGAAATCGCTGTGGTTTTGCAACGTCACAGTCAGCATCGCCCAAAACATTTCATCGCCGCCGTAGCCTTCGATCCGTGCTTGTTCGACGCCGTTTTCGACCAAAACAAATGTGGGCGTGATCGCGAGTGGCCCTTTGAATGTGATGTCTTTCGGAGGCTCAGCGCGCAGATCCATGCGGCGCAGCGGGGCAAATTTGCCCTCTGGCGTTTTGGGGTAGATGTCAGAAATCTCTTTATTCCAGCGCGCGCAATAGATGCATCCGTCCTGTTCCACCATGACCAATTGCGGGTTGGTGTGTGCATGCAGGGCCTCTTTATCGGAGTGATCCGCTGCAGCAGCACCAAAGAGCATCACAAGAGGAATGCACAAAAAACGGGCTAGAATGAAACGACGTGTTTGCATAAGCATGAAGGGACCAGTGAGTTCGATTAAGAGAATGTTTATTGACGTTCGTATAACAATCAACATAATTTGAATATGTGCATGACACAAGGTTTTCACAGCGCAAAACATTCGGCGCAGGTGAGAACGAGGGAGGAATTATATGTTAGATGTGACCGTGATCTCCGCTTTCATAGGGGGGCTGATTGTATTTTTTTCGCCCTGTATTCTGCCTATCGTGCCGTTTTACCTGTCCTATATGGCGGGTACATCGATGGGAGAAATCTCTGAGGATGGTCAATTGGCGGCGGGGGTACGTAAGCGTGCAGTCATATCATCTATCATGTTTTCGCTTGGTATTATCACGGTTTTTGTCGCCCTTGGGGCTGCCGCGTTTTCGTTTTCGCAAGTGTTTCGCGGCCAACAAGATCTGTTTCGCATCCTCGCCAGTGGCATCGTCTTTGTCATGGGGTTGCATTTCTTAGGCATTATTCGGATTGGCATATTAAACCGCCAGTTCCAGATGGATGCGGGTGATACCTCGAACATGAGCGTCTTTGGCTCTTACGTTGTCGGGCTGGCCTTTGCCGCGGGCTGGACGCCTTGCGTGGGTGGTGTTTTGACGGCTGTGGTCTTTACCGCGTCGGTTGAAGAAACCGCTGTGAGGGGCTTGATCATGATGCTGGTCTTTGGTGTCGGGATGACCCTGCCGTTTGTTGTCGCGGCTATCTTTATCAAACCGTTTTTGAAATTCGCCGCCAAGTTCAGACGCCATTTGCCCAAGGTTGAAAAACTCATGGGGGCATTTTTGATTGTCTTCGCCATTCTTATTCTAACCAATTCTGTCAATATGATCGCGGCTTGGATGTTGGAAACCTTTCCGGCCTTCACTAAAATCGGATCAACTGGGAGCCTATAAAATGTTTCATATCTCACGTCGCACCTTTGGCGCGCTCGCGCTTGGTTTTGCCTGCACTTTGACACCCGCTTTCGCCGCAGTGCTGGGGGATGACGGTTTGCACAAAGCGCCATGGCTGCGCGAAACGTTCAAAGACCTGCGTGAAGATTTGGAAGAGGCCACGGCTGAGGGCAAGCGCTTGATGGTGATGATAGAGCAACGTGGCTGTATCTATTGCACCAAAATGCACGAAGAGGTGTTTCCCGATCCGGACGTGACGCAAATGATCGAAGACAATTTCTTTGTTGTCCAGATCAACATGTTTGGCGATGTCGAGGTGACTGATTTTGATGGGGAGGTCTTGTCCGAAAAGGACATGGTGCAAAAATGGCGGGCTTTGTTTACGCCCACGACCTTTTTCTTTCCTCAAGAGGTTCCCGAAGGATTAAGCGCGCCTGAGGCGGCCGTGTCCACTGTGCCCGGTGCTTTTGGTCGTATGACCACCTATAATATGATGACTTGGGTGCTTGAGCAGGGCTATGACACCGATGTGCCTTTTCAAAAATATCATGCAGATCGCGTGGCTAAGCAGCAAAAGACAGGTACACTGCGCCTTGACGCTCAATGATTCTAATAAGATAACACCGTTTGTCCGTTTTGCGATTTGATGGCTTTTACAAACATTAAAATTCCATTTTTTGAATTTGTTCTTGCGCCAATGCGAAATGCTGGTCTACGGTATCTGACAATACACAAGTCTTTCTAGGGAGGAGACATGAAACGCATCGCAACGACTCTCGTCGTACTTGGCCTAACGGCTGGTGCCGCACTCGCAGAGGTAACGCCAAATGACGTTGCCTACGTTGATGGCGCAATCGCAGACTCTTTGACTGGTGTTGCTGGCAACGCTGAAAAAGGCCGCGAAATCTTGACATCCAAAAGTCTGGGCAACTGCGTGGCATGTCACGCGGCTGAGGCTTACGAAGATATCTCTTTCCACGGCGAAATCGGCCCCATGCTTGACGGTGTCGGATCGCGCTGGGAAGAAGCTGAAGTCAGGGGGATCGTGGCCAACGCCAAGATGACCTTTGAGGGCACAATCATGCCTGCCTTTTACAAAACAAATGGCTACATTCGTCCGGGTGATGCTTACACAGGCAAAGCCGCAACAGGAGATTTGCCACCGCTTTTAAGTGCGCAGCAGATCGAAGATGTGGTCGCCTACCTTATGACGCTGAAAGACGAGTGATCGCTTTGAGCTGGCTGGAATTTTTGAGGAGAACACTATGAATCTCACACGACGTGACGCTTTGGCGCTTGGGCTTGGGGCGACGGCTGCTTCATTATTGCCTTTGCGCGCTGTTGCTGCCGCTGACGATGCGATTGCCGCCTTTACAGGTGGTGCAGAAATCGGTTCCGGTGGTATCACTTTGACCGCACCTGAAATTGCTGAAAACGGCAACACCGTGCCTGTGTCTGTTGATGCGCCTGGGGCCGTTTCTATTATGGTTTTGGCAACAGCAAACCCGACACCCGGTGTGGCGACCTTTAACTTTGGTCCATTGGCTGGGTCGCAATCCGCGTCCACGCGGATGCGTCTGGCGGGGACGCAAGACGTTGTTGCGATTGCCAAAATGGCAGATGGATCTTTTGTGAAAGCATCGAGCACTGTCAAAGTAACCATCGGCGGCTGTGGCGGCTAACTCAACCGACTAATCTAGGAGATCCTATCAATGGCATCAGGTGTAAAACCCCGCGTGAAAGTCCCCAAGTCGGCAGCAGCTGGCGAGACAATCACCATCAAAACACTCATCTCTCACATCATGGAATCTGGTCAACGCAAAGACAGTGATGGCAACATCATTCCGCGTTCGATCATCAATCGTTTTACCTGCGACTTCAACGGTCAGTCCGTGATCGATATTAAAATGGAAGCGGCCATTTCGACCAATCCATATTTCGAATTCGACGCTTTGGTTCCCGAAGCTGGCGAATTTAAATTCACTTGGTATGACGATGACGGCGATATCTACGAAGACGCTAAAGCTATCGCAATCGCATAAACCAAGCGCTTAGGGAGGAGACACGCATGAAAACGAAATTGCTTAGCACAGTGCTTGGCACGGCGGCGCTTTCGGCTTTGGTATTTGCAGCACCTGTGCTTGCAGATGAAGAGGCTGAATTGATCGTCAATGGCGAGCTAGAGATCGTTACCAAAACCGCAGCGCCAGCCCATTTGTCTGACAGTCTCGACGAAATTCTATCTGGATGGCGCTTTCGCTCGGATGGTACGCAGACGATGCAGATGGATGATTTCGACAACCCTGGCATGTTGGGCGCTGAAGTTGGTCTTGACCAATTTGAGACATCTATGGGGTCAGAGGGCAAAGCCTGCGCTGATTGTCATAACGGTCCTGAAAGCCTGTCCTCAGTGCGTGCCACATATCCGAAATGGAATGAAGGCGCGGGCGAAGTCCGCACTATTCAGATGCAGATCAACGATTGTTTGACGACGCAAATGGGTGCGGAGCCAGAGAAGTACGACAGCGCTGCAATGTTGAATTTTGAAGCGATGCTTGCGGTTGCGGCGCGCGGCACACCGATCAATGTTGCGATCGATGGACCTGCGCAATCCACATGGGAGCAGGGCAAAGAGATGTACTACACGCGTTTTGGTCAGCTTGAATTGTCTTGTGCCAATTGCCACGAAGACAATTACGGCAATATGATCCGCGCCGATCATCTGTCGCAAGGTCAGATCAACGGTTTTCCAACATATCGTTTGAAAAACACCAAGCTCAACGGGTCGCATTCACGCTTTAAAGGCTGTATCCGCGACACCCGCGCCGAGACCTTTAACCCGGGTTCGCCTGAGTTCGTTGCACTTGAGTTGTATGTTGCCTCACGCGGCAATGGACTGTCGGTCGAAGGACCGTCTGTGCGCAATTAAATCATTGAAGACCCCGCTGGACTTGGTCGAGCGGGGTTTTGTTTTTCTCAATACATTCAAAATGACGCATGGAATGCCATTTGCGCCTTGCGTATAGCGGAGCCCATTATGATCAATCGTCGTGATTTTCTTCAGGTGTCTATGGCCGCCTCTGCCGTTGTCGGCGCGTCTGGCTTTGGCAATTGGTCGCGTCTTGCAGCGCAACAATTGTTGACCCAAGATCAGTTGTTGGATTTTGACACCTTTGGCAATGTCTCCTTGATCCATGTGACTGATATCCATGCGCAGCTTAAGCCGATCAATTTCCGCGAGCCCAGCATCAATATCGGTGTGGGAGACAACAAAGGCCAAGTGCCGCATATCACCGGTGCGGATTTTCGCAAGCTTTACGGCATTGATGACGGATCAGCGTTTCACTATGCGCTGACGTCTGACGATTTCGCGGCTTTGGGCCAGACATACGGCAAAGTTGGCGGGTTGGATCGCGTGTCTACCGTGATCAATTCGATCCGTGCTGCGCGTCCCGATGCGTTGCTGCTGGATGGTGGGGACACATGGCATGGGTCTTACACCTGTTATCACACCGAAGGCCAAGATATGGTCAATGTGATGAACGCGCTGAAACCTGATGCGATGACCTTTCACTGGGAATTCACGCTGGGGTCTGATCGTGTGCGCGACATTGTGCAAGAGTTACCGTTCGCTGCCTTGGGTGCCAATATTTATGACGCGGAATGGGATGAGCCTGCCGAGGATTTCGAGCCTTACAAATTCTTCGTACGTGGCGGGGTGAAAATCGCTGTTATCGGACAGGCGTTTCCTTACATGCCTATCGCAAATCCGGGCTGGATGTTCCCTGAATACTCATTCGGCATCCGCACAGAGCGCATGCAAGAGGTCGTTGACGAGGTGCGCGGGCAGGGGGCCGAACTGGTGGTTCTGTTGTCGCATAACGGCTTTGACGTGGACAAAAAGATGGCTGGATTGGTCAAAGGCATCGATGTTGTTTTGTCAGGTCACACTCATGACGCCTTGCCTGAACCTGTTTTGGTGGGCGAGACGATCATCGTCGCCTCTGGGTCCAACGGCAAATTCGTGTCTCGTGTCGATTTGGATGTGCGCGATGGCCGGATGATGGGCTTCCGTCATAAATTGATCCCCATTTTCTCTGATGTGATCGAACCTGACAAGGCGGTCAGCGATTTGATCGACGCACAGCGCGCCCCATATGAGACCGCCATGTCCGAAGTGATTGGCGAAACCGA
The DNA here is from genome assembly GCF_018860505.1 of Pacificibacter marinus. Taxonomy (GTDB): domain Bacteria; phylum Pseudomonadota; class Alphaproteobacteria; order Rhodobacterales; family Rhodobacteraceae; genus Celeribacter; species Celeribacter marinus_B. The sequence continues at coordinate 100,349 of NZ_JAHKPU010000018.1, read as the reverse complement.
TGGCGTTTTGTACCGTCGTGGCAATTTTAACGGCACTTGGGATGATTTGATTTGTGATGCGCTTTTGTCTGAACGCGAGGCAGACATTGCGCTCAGCCCTGGCGTGCGTTGGGGGCCATCCTTGATGCCCGGCGATCAGATCACCCGCGAGGACATCTTTAACGCCACCTCAATGACCTATCCGAATGCTTATCGTACTGAAATGACGGGTGAATTGATCAAAACGATCATGGAAGATGTCGCCGACAATATCTTCAACCCTGACCCTTATTACCAACAAGGTGGCGATATGGTGCGCCTCGGTGGTCTTGGTTACCGTATCGATGTGACCAAACCCCAAGGGGCGCGGATTTCGGACATCACCATGCTGAAAACGGGTGAGCAACTCGATCCTTCGAAATCATATGTTGTTGCGGGCTGGGCCTCGGTCAATGAGGGAACAGAAGGCCCTGAAATTTGGAACGTGGTCGAAGATCACATCCGCAAAATTGGCACCGTCCACCCGACCGAGAACACGTCGGTCAAAGTCGTCGGCGCTTAAATCTATTGGCCGTCTTGCCGATCTGGCAAGGCGGTTTTTAAACCTCAGTTTTATTCACATAGTTGAATGAAAGAATGCATAAGGGAGACATCCCCATGACTGACAAACGGATCAAAACAAAACAAACCCACCCCCCATCACGGCGGGCCTTTTTACGCGGGGCGGCTGCTACAGGGGCAGGGCTAGCTGCCAGTGCCGCCAGCGCGCAAACCGCGCCTGATCCGCTGATCACCGAGGTCCAAGATTGGGCCTCAGGCACAGGGGATGGGGTTGACGCAACGCCCTATGGGTTGCCCATCGAATTTGAAAGTGACGTGATCCGCCGCAATGTGGCTTGGCTCACGGCAGACACGATTTCATCGATCAACTTTACCCCTATTCATGCGTTGGACGGCACGATCACGCCACAAGGCTGCGCGTTTGAACGGCATCACTCTGGCGCGATTGAGTTGAGCAAAAGTGACTATCGATTGATGATTCATGGTCTGGTCGACACGCCGCTTGTGTTCACCTACGCTGATTTGGAACGCTTCCCGCGCATCAACAAGACGTTCTTTTTGGAATGCGCGGCCAATACTGGCATGGAATGGGCGGGCGCGCAGTTGAATGGCGCGCAGTTCACCCATGGCATGATCCACAATATGGAATATTCTGGCGTCTCTCTGCGCAGTTTGCTGAGCGAGGCGGGCCTGAGTGCTGCAGGCGATTTCAAAGACAAATGGGTCTATGTCGAGGGCGCAGATGCCTCGTCAAACGGGCGTTCCATTCCGCTGGAAAAGGCGCTTGATGATGTGATGATCGCCTTCAAGGCCAACGGTGAAGCCCTGCGCAAAGAACACGGTTATCCTGTGCGTTTGGTCGTACCCGGTTGGGAAGGCAACATGTGGGTTAAATGGCTGCGTCGCATTGAGATCACCGACCAAGCTATTGAATCGCGTGAAGAAACGTCGAAATACACTGACACATTAGAAGACGGCACTGCACGCAAATGGACGTGGGTGATGGACGCGAAATCTGTCGTTACCTCGCCCAGCCCGCAAGCGCCGATCACTCATGGTAAAGGGCCTTTGGTCATCACGGGGCTGGCGTGGTCTGGTCGTGGGGCCATCACTGGCGTTGATGTGACGATTGATGGTGGCAAGACATGGCAAAAGGCCCGTTTAGCCGCCCCCGGTCAACCGATGGCACTGACACGGTTCTATTTGGACATTGATTGGGATGGCTCTGAAATGTACCTGCAAAGCCGCGCCCATGACGACACGGGCTATGTGCAGCCGACGAAAACGCAACTGCGTGAGGTGCGCGGGCTCAATTCGGTTTATCACAACAACTGTATTCAAACATGGTGGGTCAAGAAAAACGGGGAGGCCGAAAATGTCGAAGTATCTTAAGCTGGCGCTTGTAACGGCGATCACCACTGGCAGTCTTAGCGCGCCTGTTTTGGCCGCAGGCCTTGGGGTGGGGCGTGCTGCACTGCCTGAGGAAATCGCGGCTTGGGACAAAGACATCGCGCCCGATGGTACGGGGCTGCCTGTTGGATCTGGCTCTGTTGAATACGGCGAAGAGATTTTTTCTGAGACTTGTGCAAGCTGTCACGGTGAATTTGCCGAAGGTGTCGACAATTGGCCCACGCTTTCTGGCGGTTTTGGCACTTTGGACCGTGAGGACCCTGTGAAAACGGTCGGATCTTATTGGCCTTATCTGTCAACGACTTATGACTACATTCGCCGCTCTATGCCTTTTGGCGGTGCGCAGACGCTGTCGGATGACGATGTCTATGCCATGGTCGCCTATATTCTGTATTCCAATGATTTGGTTGATGATGATTTTGTCCTCTCGAATGAGAATTTTCTTGAAGTTGAAATGCCGAATGCTGGCGGTTTTATTGTCGATGATCGTGTGGTCACCGAATACCCGCATTTTACTTCTGAGACTGCCTGTTATGAGGATTGCAAAGACACAGTTGAAATCACCATGCGCGCGGCTGTGTTGGACGTAACGCCAATAGAAGACACGCCTGAGCCTGTGATTGAGGCGACGCAAGAAGCCGCTGTTGAAGCCGCCCCTGTGGTGGAAACACCCACAACTGTGACTGCCGCAGCTTTTGATGCAGATTTAGCCGCGAAAGGTGAAAAGGTCTTTAAGAAATGCAAAGCCTGTCACCAAGTGGGCGAGGGCGCAAAAAACAGGGTCGGGCCGATGTTGAACGGCGTGGTTGGGGCATCCGTCGCCCATGTGGACGGGTTTAAATATTCCAATGACCTATTGGCTGCCAAAGACGCAGGCCGTGTTTGGGATGAGGCTTTGATATCAGAATTCTTGGCCAAACCGAAATCCGTGTTCAAGAAAACCAAGATGAGTTTTGCAGGCTTGAAAAAGGACAGTGAAATCGCCGCAGTGATCGAATATTTGAAATCTGTGTCACAGTAATTTTTGAGCGATCTCTGGACAAAGGCGGCGTGATGCCGCCTTTATTCGTTTGCAACGTTGATCTATGCTATGGTCAAGCTAGAAAGGATTTTGTCATGAGAAATAATCTGTTAGCTCTCGTTCTGAGTCTCGGACTTGCAGCACAAGCCAGCGCTGGCGAGGCGGTTTTGTATGACTATGATGGCACATTTGAGGACGCGACATTCGCAGTTGAAGACGCCATCGTATCAAAAGGTTTGGTGATCGACTACCGCTCGCACACGGGCGATATGTTGGAACGTACCCGCGAAACTGTGGGGTCTGATGTGGTCCTGTTCGACAATGCAGACATATTTTTATTTTGCTCAGCCGTTGTCTCGCGCAAGGTGATGGAAGCGGACCCGATGAACATCGTGCATTGTCCATTTTCCATTTTTGTTGCCGACCAAGCGGGTAAGGTGACGATTGGTCATCGTGACTATCCCGAAGGCCCGATGCAAATGGTTGAAGACTTGTTGACAGAAATTGTGACAGAGGCCACATCGTTTTAAACAGCAAGGCAATGCGCAAACCGGTTTGGTGATGCGCAAGAACAAGGGCGACTATGGACTGGATTGATAGATTTGCAGGGCTGTCTCAGCTTGATGACAGCTTGCGCAACATTTTGGTGTCGAAATCTCAGATCGTGAACCTGCCCCAGAAAACCGTGCTTTTCGGACCTGGGAAATCGCCGGAAAACCTATTGCTATTGTTGGATGGTGTCGTGCGTGTGCAGCAAGTCACAGAAGGCGGGCGCGAAATTGTGCTTTATCGCGTGCACGCGGGCGAAAGCTGTGTGCTGACGACCGCCTGCCTTTTGGCCTATGAAAACTACGCCGCAGAAGGCATTGCCGAAACCGATGTCCAAGCTGTCGCTATCCCACGTCTCGTGTTTGACGATCTTGTAGCTGGCTCTAAATCGTTCAGAAATTTCGTGTTCTCAGCCTATTCGCGCCGCATCACAGATTTGTTTCATGTGATCGAGGAAATCGCCTTTCAAAAGGTCGATATTCGGCTGGCGCATAAACTTGTAGAACTGGCAGGCCCAGACCACAAATTAACTGCCACCCATGCGCAACTGGCCGCAGAGCTGGGCACAGCACGCGAAGTGATTTCGCGGCAATTGCAAGAGTTCCAGCGCCGCGGATGGGTTTCAACCGCTCGAGGCGCTGTCACGTTGACGGATCGCAGCGCTTTGGAGGCCCTGTCTGAGGCGGGGTAGCGCAGCGCGCTACGCTTTTATTTCTTGATCTTGCAGGTGTTGATTCCGATGAGGGAATACAAAGCGCAGCTGCTCATCAAACCCGTCGCCAAGGGCACGATGCCGATGAGGTAGAGCCAACGGTAAGGCGCATCTGGGCTCATAACGAAACCAGCCAAAAGCGCGATTCCGACGATGATGCGGATGATACGGTCAATCTTGCCGACATTCTTAGAAAACATGGTGTAACTCCCCTGATGTTTTATTGAACCTCGCATAAGTGGCGCGGGGTTGTCTGTGACAAGGTCACCAAGTTTGAACGAAATTCATAAATTAAAACTAATGTTGTTAAATGAATATAAAAAGGCGGCCCTACCATCGATGGGCCGCCTGAAATGTCGTATTTGTATAATTTATAGTTTAGTCGAGCGCTTTGAAATTCAACGCTGCGCCGTCTTTGATGCCAGAATACCAACGCGAAGTGACGGTTTTCGTCTTGGTGTAGAATTTGAACGCGTCAGGACCGTATTGGTTCAAATCGCCAAAGGCAGATTTTTTCCAACCACCGAACGAAAAGTAAGACAAAGGCACTGGGATCGGGAAGTTGATGCCCACCATGCCCACATTGACGCGAGACGCAAAATCACGCGCCGTGTCACCGTCAGCGGTATAGATTGCGGTGCCGTTGCCGTATTGGTTGTCCATGACCAGTTTGAGCGCGTCTTCGTAGTTGTCTGCGCGCACTGTGGTCAAAACAGGGCCAAAGATCTCTTCTTTGTAGATGTCCATTTCTGGGGTCACGTCATCAAACAGTGTTGGGCCGATGAAATAGCCGTTCTCATAGCCCTGTAACGCGAAATCACGCCCGTCGATGGCCAGCGTCGCGCCTTGCTCAACACCAGAGGCGATGAGGCTTGTGATGCGTTCCAAGGATGCGGCGGTGATCACGGGCCCATAATCCACGTCGTCACCCGCCGTATAGGGACCGACTTTCAAGGCTTCGATTTTGGGCAGCAATTTCGCAACAAGTTTATCTGCGGTGTCTTTGCCCACGGGCACAGCCACAGAAATCGCCATACAGCGTTCGCCTGCAGCGCCAAAACCAGCGCCGATCAATGCGTCAGATGCTTTGTCGAGATCCGCGTCCGGCATGATGATCATATGGTTTTTCGCGCCGCCAAAACACTGCGCGCGTTTGCCATTGGTGGCTGCTCGACCGTAGATATATTGCGCGATTGGCGTTGAGCCAACAAAGCCGACTGCTTGGATCGTGTCATTGTCGAGCAGGGTATCAACAGCTTCTTTATCGCCGTTAATCACTTGCAGCACGCCATCGGGTAGACCCGCTTCAGAGAACAATTCCGCCAAACGCAAAGCGGTAGAGGGCACACGCTCGGAGGGTTTCAAAATCATAGCGTTGCCGCACACAATCGCAGGGGCCATTTTCCACAGCGGGATCATCGCAGGGAAATTGAACGGCGTGATGCCAGCCACAACGCCCAAAGCTTGGCGCATAGAGGTCAAATCGATGCCTGGGCCGGCGCTGTCCATGAATTCGCCTTTGAGCATCGCAGGCGCGCCCATGCACACTTCGACCACTTCCAAACCGCGCTGGACGTCGCCTTTGGCGTCTGGGATGGTTTTGCCGTGTTCACGTGCCACAAGTTCGGCCAACTCTTCCATGTGCTCATTGATCAAAGCACCAAATTTCATCATGACACGGGCGCGACGTTGTGGGTTCACTTTGGCCCATTCCACTTGCGCAACCGCGGCTTTTTCAACCGCGTCTGCGACTTCATCAGGGGTCGCAAGCGGCACACGGGCTTGAACTTCGCCCGTGGCTGGATTGTAGACGTCTGCAAAACGGCCAGATGTGCCTTTGACGTGGGCGCCGTTGATGTAGTGAGTGAGCTCTTGCATGGAATCCTCCTAAGGCATTTTTTTCCAATCTACTCTTGCGAAAATGTCTGTAAAAGAGGCAATAATTCAAAAAAGAAATGCAAAAATGCAAAACTCTGTGAGGCGATGTGCATTTGAACGGATGAAAACGGGGTGAGTCGATGAATTGGGATGATATGCGCGTCTTTTTGGCTGTGGCTCGCACGGAAAGCCTGTCTGGAGCAGGACGCGTGCTGAAAATGGACCCTGCCACCGTGGGACGACGGGTGGCACGTCTTGAGCAAGGCATGAGCGTGACATTGTTTGCCAAGTCGCCCCAAGGGTATGATTTGACGCGTGATGGTGCGCGTTTGTTGACCCATGCGGAAGACGCGGAAAAGGCTATGACCTTGGGCGCGGCTGATTTGGAGGGCAAGGGGGACACATTGAACGGGGTGATCCGTTTGGGGGCGCCCGATGGTTGTGCAAATTATGTTTTGCCCAAAGTCCTTGCGCGCATCGCAGTTCAGCATCCCGATTTACAGGTGCAAGTCGTGGCCTTGCCGCGGGTGATCAGCCTGTCCAAGCGCGAAGCGGATTTGGTGATTTCTGTCAGCGCGCCACAAACTGGGCGTTTGTTGGTGCAAAAGATCACAGATTATCACCTCTCATTGGCGGCGATGCGCTGGTATTTGCAGCAAGAAGGCGAGGTGAAAACTCTAGGCGATGTGAAAAACCACAAGATTGTCGGCTATGTCCCAGATTTGATTTTTGATAAGGAACTCGACTACTTAGACAGTGTCGGTGGTGCCACTGCGGATTTTTCATCGAATACGGTGTCGGTACAGTTGAACATGATCAAAGCGGGGCTGGGGATCGGCGTTGTTCATGATTTCTGCCTGCCTCATGTTGAGCGGATGGTACGCATTTTGCCTGACGATTTTCGGCTTAAGCGGGCCTTCTATTTGATCCGCCATGCGGATGATCGCAAGGTTGAGCGCCTCACGCGATTTGCCGATCTTTTGGTGAGTGAGATGAAAATTGTCGTGGAAGCGCTTGAAGGTGACGCTTGACACATGAAGCTGTCTGACGGACGCTGAAGGTGGGAGCAGGACAATTAAGGAGGAATTATGTTAGTTGGTCAGATTCTGAAAGAAAAAGACATCGCAGAGATTGTTACAATCGGACCAGATATGACGATTGCCGCAGCCGCAGAGCTTTTGTCATCGAAAAAAATTGGTGCCATTATTGTTCAAAGTCAAGCCGGCGGGTTTGATGGTATTTTGTCCGAACGTGATGTTGTGCGTGAGCTGGGCAAAGAGGGCGCAAGCGTGTTGAAACGCAAAGTGTCTGACTTGATGACAACGAAACTACAAACATGCGTGTCCGATGACACCGCTTTGGCCGTGCTTGAGCGCATGAGTGCGGGCCGTTTTCGCCACATGCCTGTGGTCGATGGCGGAAAACTGGTGGGCCTTGTGTCTATCGGTGATGTGGTGTCGGCGCGGTTGTCGCAGCTTGCGATGGAAAATTCGGCCCTTGAGGGCATGATCATGGGGCATTGATGGCGCGAGAATGATCCGTCATCCTCTATCGCCATTGCTGAGAGCCTTGTTTGTCACAATGGGGTAGGGGTCTTGTTCAGTGGATGCTTTGATGTGGGGCGGTGACAGTTTCAAGCTGAGGTGAAAAACTGTCGACTTGTGCTTGCAATTGGTAGCGCAATATTGTTGCGTTCGCTCAAGCAAAAGGAGAATGCGATGCGCATTGGGCTATACCCTGGAACCTTCGATCCAGTCACTCACGGTCATCTTGATATCATTCGCCGAGGCTGTGCCTTGGTGGATCGTTTGGTGATTGGCGTCGCGATCAACCGATCCAAGGGGCCATTGTTTTCTCTTGAGGAACGTGTGGCCATGCTTGAACCAATTTGCGCACAACTGTCGCAAGATACGGGATGCGAAGTGGTTGTTCATCCGTTTGAAAATCTGCTGATCCAATGTGCTGCCGATGTTGGTGCTTCTATTATTGTGCGCGGCCTGCGGGCGGTTGCCGATTTTGAATATGAGTACCAAATGGTCGGAATGAACAGGGCGCTGGACGATAGCATCGAAACCGTGTTCTTGATGGCTGAAGCACGGCATCAGGCAATTGCCTCGAAATTGGTCAAAGAAATCGCGCGTCTTGGCGGTGACGTGTCCAAATTCGTCACGCCAGAGATAGAAGCGCGATTGAAAGACAAACTGGCCAGCCGTTAAACTGGAATTTTACCAGCGGACCAAGAAACACCCGCCACGATTATCGTCCGCGACGGCGTTCATGACCGCACAGTGTTTTGAGGCGTTAAAAGTCTGGAATGACGCCAATGGCCACAAAGCCTTGCAGCACTGTGTCGACCGCAACTGCTGCTAAAATCATGCCCATCACACGGCTGACAATTGCAGCTCCGGTGTCGCGTAGTATCCGCAAGATGGGGCGCGCAGCCAGCAGTATACCCAGTGTGATGATCAAGATGAGGGTCATGACCGTGGCGGTCATCATTTGATGGGCCACTGAAAAGCGATCATTGTCTGTTAACATGACCACCGCCAACATGGCACCCGGCGAGGCGATAGATGGCATCGCCAAGGGAAAGACTGCCACGCGGCGTGCGTGCAAAGATAATGATTTCGTTTCTGGGGATGTCTGTCCCGTTTCCTGTTGGGGTTTTCCGTCCCCAAAAATCATCGTCATGGCAAAGAGAAACAGCACAAGGCCGCCAGCAATTTGGAAAGAGGGCAAGCCAAGTCCAAGGGCATCCAGCACGACTTGACCAAAGACAATAAACACCAACAAAATCGCGAAAGCTGTCGCAGTCGCACGTATGGCGACTTTTCTGGAAAGCCGAGGGTTCAACGAGGCTGTTGCGGCGATAAAGACGGGGAGAGTGCCGATAGGATCAATCACGACCCAAAGGGTAATAAATTCGCTTAGGATCGTTTGGAAATTAATCATAAATTGGATGAATTGTCATTTTTTGAAACATTTCAGGGGCAATCACGGACAATATAGGGTCGCGACTACATATGCTCATTCATGGGCGGAAAATCAACAAGCAAGCCGACAAAGCTTGAGATGGATTAAAAAAAGCCCCGCAGAGTGCGAGGCTTTTGGATAGGGTAAGCCTATCTAGGCAAGCGGGGCTTGCACGGGTCTTAACGACTGTCTTTACAGGAATTTACCCATTGCAACAGCTGTGTCTGACATACGGTTAGAGAAGCCCCATTCGTTGTCATACCACGTCAGGATGCGCACCATTGTGCCTTCCATGACCTTGGTTTGGTCCGTGTGGAAGATAGAAGAGTGTGGATCGTGGTTGAAGTCAGAGGACACGAGCTGCGCGTCAGTGTAGCCAAGCACGCCTTTGAATGGGCCGTCTGCCGCATCGCGGATCAACTGGTTCACTTCTTCCACAGTTGTGTCGCGGGCCGCTTCAAATGTCAGGTCGACAACAGACACATTCGGTGTTGGAACGCGGATAGAAACGCCATCCAATTTTCCGTTAAGCTCTGGCAACACCAGGCCCACAGCTTTTGCAGCACCAGTTGATGTCGGGATCATGGACAAAGCCGCCGCACGCGCGCGGTAGAGATCTTTGTGCATTGTGTCCAAAGTCGGTTGGTCGCCTGTGTAAGAGTGGATCGTGGTCATAAAGCCTTTAACGATACCGATGTTATCGTTGAGAACCTTCGCCACAGGAGACAGACAGTTGGTTGTGCAAGACGCGTTTGACACAACGATGTCGTCGGCTGTCAATTGGTCGTCGTTCACACCAAACACGATGGTTTTGTCAGCGTCTTTGCCTGGCGCAGAAATCAACACGCGGGAAGACCCGTTGTCGAGGTGCGCTTGGCAGGCTTCTTTAGAGGTAAAGATACCCGTACATTCCATCACAACATCAACATCAGACCAAGGCAGGTCCGCAGGGTTGCGCATGGCTGTCACTTTCATCGGGCCACGACCCACGTCGATTGTGTCTTCTGTGTGGGTCACTGGGAACGGGAAGCGACCGTGTACAGAATCGTACTGCAACAGGTGGGCGTTTGTGGCCACTGGGCCAAGATCGTTGATTGCGATCACTTCGATGTCTGTACGACCAGATTCGATGATGGCACGCAAAATATTACGACCGATCCGACCAAATCCATTGATTGCGACTTTTACCGCCATTTCAGCAACTCCTTGACGCTAGAATGTGAGCAGAACGTCTGCCCGTTATGGGCGCAAAGGAGGCAATTCTCCCCCGCGTCGTTAACGCTAACATCGCCATCTTGGCCAAAAGGTCAACCGTCAAAGGCAAAAATTATCGCCAAAAGGCCACCAGAGCGATGAGGTCCATGAATTTACGGGCCAAGAACAGTGATGCGATACTGTTATTAAGTGTGATGTCCAATGCGACCGCCACAGCGATCAACACGGCAAAGGCAATGGAAAGACGGTCCATACTTGAATTTGTTCCTTGAGCGGCACCGGCATTGGTGCAGGGTCGGTGCAAATCATAAAGGGATTGCGCAAAAAGAAAACCGCCCAAAGGTCTGATAGATCTTTGAGCGGTAACATTATGCTTGGTTGGTCGATGCTTGGTTATTGTCAGGCTTAGTGCATCAAGCGGCCCATGGCGCCGGCAACATCGGCCATGCGTGAGGAAAACCCCCATTCGTTATCGTACCACGCCAAAACCCGCACAGTACGACCGACCACTTTTGTTTGGTCTGGTGCGAAGATTGAGCTTTCAGATGTGTGGTTAAAATCGATCGAAACCTTGGCTTCTGCATCATAGCTCATCACCATGCCCATGTAGCCGTTGGCGGCGTCGCGCACGATTTCGTTGATGTCGTCAACCGTGACGTCTTTGCCCGCTTGGAACGTTAAATCCACAGCAGACACATTCGGGGTCGGAACGCGGATGGATGAGCCGTCAAGTTTGCCTGCAAGTTCTGGCAAAACCAAACCCAAGGCCTTGGCGGCGCCTGTAGAGGTCGGGATCATCGCCATTGCGGCGGCACGCGCACGGTACAGATCAGAGTGACGGCGGTCCAGCGTTGGCTGGTCGCCAGTGTAGGAATGGATCGTGGTCATGATGCCGCTTTCGATGCCAACAGCGTCGTTCAACACTTTGGCCAAGGGCGCAAGGCAGTTGGTGGTGCATGATCCGTTGGAAATCATCCGTTCGTCTGCCAACATATCGCGGTGGTTCACGCCGTACACAACTGTGCGATCCACGTTTGTGGCTGGGGCAGAGATCAGCACTTTTTTCGCGCCGCGTTCCAAGTGTACAGCAGATTTCAAACCGTCATTAAATTTGCCTGTGCATTCCAAAACAACGTCAACACCTTCCCAGTCTAATTCCTGAGGCTCGTAGGTGGACATCACTTTGATCGGGCCGCGCCCCAAATCCAATGTGTCGCCATCCACAGTGACGTTGCCACCAAAGCGGCCGTGGACTGAATCGTATTTCAGCAAATGCGCGTTGGTTGCAATCGGGCCAGTCGCGTTGATCTTAACGACCTCCACATCATTGCGTGCGGCTTCCGCGATATGCGCCAATGTGCAGCGTCCGATACGGCCAAAACCGTTGATCCCTAGGCGAATGGTCATATGCGTCTCTCCTGGTGCTCTCTCGATGCAAAGGCAACTTTTGCATCCTCTCAGATTTATGCGGTCTCGTGAGGCGCTGCGGGGGGCCACCCATAGCGCGTCTGAGGTTCGTATAGGCGAGACTCGGTTTTTAAAAAAGACGTTTAGCGCCAACATGTTAGCGTAAACATGGTGTGGTTGCGCTAACAGAGGGTCTGGGATGCGGAAATATCTGTCACGATGCTTGGTTTCTATGTCCTTGGCACGCTTAATCCTTAAAAGCCCAAAAACCCAAAAGCCCGCGCATCGCTGCACGGGCTTCTTAAGTGTTTCAAATCTGATGAGCTTAGCTCAAAAGCGGTGTGGGGCTTAACCCAAAAGTGTTTTGACCTGCTCAACGATGTTTTCAGCGGTGATGCCGAATTTCTCATAAAGCTCATCGATAGGCGCAGAAGCCCCAAAACGATCCAAGCCCACAAAGGCTTGCTTTTGCTCACGACCACGTTCGCCCAACAGCAGCTTGTCCCAGCCACCAGCACGTGCGCCAGCTTCAACACCCACACGGACAGGGCCAGCAGGCAGGACTTTGCGGCGGTAGGCCAAGTCTTGCTCTGCGAACAGTTCCATACACGGCATAGATACGACACGTGTGCCGATTCCAGCCTCTTGCAAGATGTCGCGTGCTGCCATGGCGATGGCAACTTCGGACCCTGAGGCGATCAAGATGGCTTGGCGTTTGCCGTCTGAGTCCGCCAAAACATAGCCACCTTGTGTGACCAAGTTTCTGACTTTGTGGTCTTTGCGCAAAGTTGGCAGACCTTGACGGGTGAGCGCCAAAACGGTTGGTGTTTTTTGTGACGTCAGCGCGATTTCCCACGCTTCAGCCGTTTCCACAGTGTCACAGGGACGGATGGTCAATGTGTTTGGTGTGGCGCGGCAAATGGCCAAGTGCTCAACAGGTTGGTGTGTTGGGCCGTCTTCGCCAAGACCGATGGAATCGTGGGTCATCACGTAGGTCACAGGGATTTGCATCAAAGCAGACAGACGCATCGCGGGGCGGGCGTAGTCAGTGAAGCAGAAGAATGTCCCGCCGTAAGGGCGTACACCACCGTGCAGCGCCATGCCGTTCATTGCAGCCGCCATACCGTGCTCGCGGATGCCGTAGTAGACGTAGCGACCTTTGCGGTTCTCTTCGTCAAAGACGCCCATGTCGGCTGTCAGGGTGTTGTTTGATCCCGTCAAATCGGCAGAACCGCCAATGGTTTCGGGCAACACTGGGTTCACCACGCCAAGCACCATTTCGGATGATTTGCGTGTGGCGACTTTTGGCTGATCTTCGGAAATCTGCTTTTTAAGCGCGCGAATGACCGAGCTCAATTTGTTGGGGGCTTCCCCTGCAAATGTGCGGGCGAATTCGGCTTGGCGGCGTTCTGATTGCTCGTCAAGGCGTGCTTCCCAAGCGGCGCGATCCTCTCGGCCACGTGATCCGATGGCTTCCCATTGGGATTTGATATCCGCTGGAATTTCAAACGGCGCGGCTGTCCAGCCATAGGCTTCTTTCGCCGCTTTCATTTGATCCGCATCGGTCAAAGCGCCGTGGCCTTTGGATGTGTCTTGTTGTGCGTGACCCAAAGCGATGTGGGTTTTGCACGCAATCATAGAAGGCTTGCCTGCGTTTTTCGCAGCCGTGATCGCCGCATCGATGGCCTCCGGATCGTGACCGTCGATTTCTTGCACGTGCCAGCCGGCGGCTTTGAAACGCTGAGGTTGGTCGGTGCGATCAGATAGATCAACAGTGCCATCGATGGTGATGTTGTTGTTGTCCCAGAACACGATCAGCTTGCTGAGCTTTTGTCGTCCCGCAAGCGCAATCGCCTCATGAGATACACCTTCCATCAAGCAGCCATCGCCCGCGATACAGTATGTGTAGTGATCTTGCAGCTTTTTGCCAAAGCGTGCGCGCAGGTGTTCTTCTGCCATGGCAAAGCCAACAGCGTTGGAAATGCCCTGACCCAATGGGCCAGTTGTGGTTTCAACCGCTTCCAACAAGAAATTTTCAGGGTGACCAGCTGTTTTGGCGTTCATTTGGCGGAAGTTTTTCACTTGCTCCAAGGGCATCTCTTCGTAGCCTGTGAGGTAAAGCAATGAGTAGACCAACATAGAGCCATGGCCAGCAGATAAGATAAAGCGATCGCGATCGGCCCAAAGTGGGGCAGAGGCGTCGAATTTCAGGTGCTTTTCAAACAAAACAGTTGCCACATCGGCCATGCCCATTGGCATGCCTGAGTGTCCTGAGTTCGCAGCAGCGACCGCATCGAGTGTCAAAGTGCGGATGGCAGCAGCACGCATCCAGTGATCAGGGTGCGCTGCGCGCAGTTTTGCGATGTCCACGTGTGGATCTCCTAGCTGTCTCAAAGGCAGCCGCCAAATCCAACATGTTAAGCCAGACTTCGCAGCCATTCGCGTTTGGTGATAACGATGTTGCGCGAAAGTGCAAGCCAGAGGGACCAATTTGCCGCCATATGAAGTCATATCAAGTCACTTTAGGTCAGCCGTTGGTAAAGCCTTTGCCATAGGCTAACCTCTCGAATCGAACGGACTTATATGTCTTGGGCTTGCGCTTTACTGGTTTTGGGGTAGTTTTATCCTGTCAGGTATAGGCCTGTTTTGCAGGGTTTGTGACATCCGCCAAGGATGTGTTATAGAGTGAGAGACATTTGTGCGGTCTACGTCAGAAGATGACCGGCACAAAAACAAGTATTAGCAAGAACAGTAACAGGTATGGCGATGAGCGAAATTTCAGACTTTGAGACACGGATCACGGCAGCGCTTGAGCGTATCGGCCGTGCAGTGGCTGCCGCCGAAGAACAAGCCGAAGAACAAAATGCCTCAGGCGGCGGAATTGCCTCTGATGAAATGATGGCCGAAATGGGCCGCTTGCAAGAGGCGTTGGATGGTGAGCGCGCCACCAACTTGCAGCTTGAAGAACGTGTACGCGCGATCCATGAAAAACAGCAAAGCCATGTCGCGTCTTTGGAAGAAGAAGTCGAAACACTGCGTCACCAATTGATGAACCATGATGCCGAAACGCAAAAACTGCGTCGTGTCAACGCGCAGCTGCGCACCAACAACACCGCATTGCGTGAGGCGAATGCGACTGCAATCGGGGATTCGGCTTTGGTGAACACAGCTTTGATGACTGAACTCGAAGCGATCAAAGTTGGACGTGATGCCGATCTGGTCGAACTTGATGCGATTTTGAATGAATTGCGCCCGTTCACAGATGCTGCTCAAAAAGAAGAGGCTTAACCCATGCCAGAGATTAAAATTTCCATCGGTGGACGTGAATTCGAAGTGGCTTGCCAGCTGGGTGAAGAACATTTTTTGAAATCCGCAGCACAGCTTTTGGACAATGAGGCCACTGTTTTGTCTAGCCAAATTGGCCGTTTGCCCGAAGCCCGCATGTTGTTGATGTCTGGTTTGATGTTGGCAGATAAAACCGCAGGCATGGAAGAACAGATGCGCGCACTTGAGGCCAAACTTGGCGCACAAGAAGCCCTATTGGAAGAGTTGCGATCCGCACCCGCCCCAGCGCCTGAACGTATTGAAGTGCCTGTGGTGCCAGCCGAGGTGAATGACACCTTCGCCGAATTGGCGGCACGGACCGAAGCTATGGCTTCTGCACTTGAAGATCGTTTGGGTGTGTCAGCTTAGGTGTTTCGTCAACCTATTGAATTATAAAAAGGGCGGCGAAGAGATGATCTTCGCCGCCCTTTTTTCGTCCAGATAAAGGTGTTCAAGTCAAACTGTGTTACGCGTTTGCGGCGCGCACTTGGTCGGCTTTTTCTTTGTCGAATGCGACGCCGTTGGCTTCGAACAATGTGTCCAATTCACCAGAAAGCGTCATCTCTGTGATGATATCACAGCCGCCAACAAATTCGCCTTTGACGTAGAGCTGTGGAATGGTTGGCCAATCGGAAAAGTCTTTGATGCCTTGGCGAATGTCGGCGTCAGCGAGAACGTTTTCGTCGTGAAAATCCACGCCCATAAAGTTCAAAACGCCAGCCACGCGGGATGAAAACCCACATTGCGGCATCATTTTATTGCCCTTCATGAACAAAACAACATCATTGTCATCAATGGTTTTTTGGATTGTGGCTTTTGCGTCGGACATAGAATCGACCTTTCGAATGTTTGAGCCGCATTAGGTGCGGCAGATGTGTATCTTTTACTCAGGTGCGCGTGTGGACAGGGCCAATGCGTGCAATTTACCGCTGTCTATCTCGGCTTTCAGCGCAGCGTTTACGGCGCGTTGCTGTTGTACGCGGTTTTTGCCACGAAAACTTTCATCGACCACTTCGGCGGCAAAGTGCTGCCCGTCGTCGCCTTGAACGACGATGTGGGCCTCAGGAAAGGCTGTGCGGATCAGAGTTTCGATTTCTGCGGCGGTGATGGCCATGTAAGGCGCTCCTTAGTGTCGTCTGTGAGGGTCGTCTTGTGGGTGTGTTCTTACTTTGATGTAAATGTAAGGCCCGCGCGGCAGCGCTGCAAGGCGTTGATGAGATTAAGACGCAGTGCTTTGTGCCAGTGCAGTCAAAAAAGCGTCATATCGGTGCTTGAGTGTGTCTGTATCAGCCCAAACGCGAGCGCTGCGTTTCAGTAAATCAGCGCGTTCGGTTTCCAGCACCTCTGGCAAATCGCTTTTGCTTGCCTCAGTCAGTTGCACCATGCGCTCATGCAGGGGGCGCAGGTTTTCAAAGTCGCGCATCATTGCGAACATGAGTTCTGGATGATCTTGCCAGCTTTCGCCGTTGAACCGCATCTGCGTCACACGTTGACCTGCGCCCGCGCAATCAAATTTGATGCAACCTTCAAACCCGTCCTCTTTCAGCGAGCTATGGATTTTGCAGCTATGATCACGATCTAAATTGGGGCAGGGCGTGCCTGACGCTTTGTCGATGGCAAAGTCATCGCCCTTTTGAAAGGACATACCTAGGCAGCACAACCCAACACAATTGGCGCAATCGGATGTGAGATCTGGCAGGTTCATCTGGGGCATCCCTGGCTTGATTAAATTTGGCTTGGACTAAACTTGATTTGGATGAAGTTCGGGTGGGCTTCAAACCAAAGACCCGCGCGAAGTGGCGGGCCTTTGGTCTATTTTATATGGGGCCGTCTACGGTTTATGCAAAAGTCTCGGCAAAGGCACCGTTGAACACGGCGCTCAAGCTGGCCAATGAAGCCTGTGAGCCGCCAAGTTTCACGGTGTCGCCGCCAAACTTACCAACTGTGACAATCTCTACACCCGCTTGGGAGGCTGCTGCCATCAACGCTTCGGCTTGATCAAAGGTACAAGACACAAGGTAGCGCGCTTGGTCTTCGCCAAACAGTTCTGCTGTGTCGCCGCTGTCCAATGTCAGACCAAGGCCCGCTTTATCCGCCAATTCAAACGCCGCCAAAGCAAGCCCGCCGTCAGACAGGTCAGTGGCCGCGTTGATCAGTTTGCGGTTGGCCTTGAGGAACTCACCGTTGGTTTGTTCAAGTGCAAGGTCAACATGTGGCGCATCGCCATCTTCACGGTTGAACACTTCGGCGAGCAGTGCAGATTGACCCAGATGCGAGCCAACAGCGCCAATCACAACCGCGATATCACCATCTTGGGCAAGGCCCGCGATCAATTCGTCTTCGTTTGCGATCAGGCCAACAGCGCCGATGGTCGGTGTCGGCAAAATGCCCTCGCCATCGGTTTCGTTGTACAAAGACACGTTGCCCGACACGATTGGCATATCAAGGAATTTCACAGCCTCACCAATGCCCTGCAATGCGCCAACAAACTGCCCCATGATTTCGGGCTTTTCTGGATTGCCGAAGTTTAGGTTGTCTGTTGTCGCCAAAGGTTTCGCGCCGACTGCGGTCAGGTTGCGGTAGGCTTCGGCCACAGCTTGTTTGCCGCCCTCAACTGGGTTGGCTTTGACGTAGCGCGGCGTCACGTCTGATGTGAAGGCCAGCATCTTAGGTGTGCCGTGGACGCGGATCACGCCAGATCCCATGCCTGGTGCGCGGACTGTGTCTGCCATCACTTGGCTGTCGTATTGCTCGTAAACCCAAGATTTCGCCGCATAGTTTGGTGAGGCCAAAAGCGCTTTTAGGCCATCAATTGGATCGATGCTTGGCACGTCGTCCATTGGGTCCGCTGCGGGTGTTGGCACCCAAGGACGGTCGTATTCTGGCGCAGAAGAAGCCAGCGTGGACAGCGGCAAGTCACCTTTGACTTCGCCGTTGTGCATGATCAAGAAGCGGTCTTCTTCGAGCGTCTCGCCAACGATGGCAAAGTCGAGGTCCCATTTTTCGAACACGGCGCGGGCCTCAGCCTCAAGTTCTGGTTTGAGAACCATCAGCATGCGTTCTTGGGATTCAGACAGCATCATCTCGTAGGCGGTCATGTTCAATTCACGCTGTGGCACGTTTTCAAGATCAAGGCGTACGCCCAATTTGCCTTTGTCGCCCATTTCCACGGCAGAACAGGTCAGGCCAGCGGCCCCCATGTCTTGGATTGAAATCACAGCACCGGTGGCCATCAGCTCAAGCGTGGCTTCCATCAGGCGTTTCTCAGTGAATGGGTCACCGACTTGAACGGTGGGGCGTTTGTCTTCGATTGTGTCGTCGAACTCAGCCGAGGCCATTGTCGCGCCACCCACACCATCACGTCCGGTTTTGGCACCAAGGTAGACAACAGGCATGCCAACACCAGATGCGGCAGAGTAGAAAATTTTGTCGGTGTCCGCCAAGCCCGCTGCAAAAGCGTTCACAAGGCAGTTGCCGTTGTAAGCAGAGTGAAAGCGGACTTCGCCGCCAACAGTTGGGACGCCAAAACAGTTGCCGTAGCCGCCAACGCCCTCAACAACACCATGCACAAGCTGCTTGGTCTTATGGTGCTCTTTGACGCCAAAGGACAATGAATTCATCGCCGCAATAGGTCGCGCGCCCATGGTAAAGACGTCGCGTAAAATGCCACCAACACCGGTGGCCGCGCCTTGATAGGGTTCGATGTAGGACGGGTGGTTGTGGCTTTCCATCTTGAACACAACACATTGACCATCGCCAATATCAACGATGCCGGCATTTTCGCCGGGACCGCAAATCACTTGCGGGCCATCAACGGGCAGGCCGCGCAGATGTTTCTTGGAGGATTTGTATGAGCAATGCTCATTCCACATGGCCGAAAAAATGCCGAGCTCAGTATAGGTCGGCTCGCGGCCCATGATCTCGAGGATGCGCGCGTATTCTTCGCCATTCAGGCCGTGCGCGGCAATAAGATCATCGGTAATTTTCGGATCGGTCATGGAAATCCCCCAAAAGGTCATCAGAGCGCCCTGCGTCATGCTTGAAGGCACTCGCGGACGCGTATCTCGGTCAGGCGTTCTCTTAGGCTATAGTGGTGCTTTGGGAAAGAGGGCAGTTGATGTCAAAGGGCCTCTATCTGTGGTTTTTACCCTTGAAGCGGTGATCCGCGGCCAAAAGACGAGACGATCTTGGGCTCTGAGCGACTCACTTGAAGGCGCTCGCATACCAAAAACCAAAAAAAAGGCCGAGCATTAGCTCGGCCCAAGTCCAACAGGGAGGTGAAGTTGCTAAGAGTTTCCTCTATCAGCAGCTTCGATGGTTGATTTATGTGCGGTTTGTGAATCGTTCAAGAGGGAATGGGGTAAAAATGCGCATGTCCGCTATGTCCTTAACGCATAGCTCAGGTAAACGTTGCTCGTAACAGCCTGAAATAGTTGAACATAGAATGAAATTTATCGCCCTAACTTGGATCAGACCTGCAGGCCGCGACTTCAGCTCGGGGTGTCGCGAAGGCGGCGGCGGTACTCATTGATTTCGCTGGTGATGAAATCGCGGAACACTTCGATCCGCTTTGAATGGCGCAGTTCTTCAGGGTAGGCCAAGAATACGGGCACTTCATTGCTTTCAACCGTATCCAAAACGCGCACAAGATTCGGGGCGCTGTCGAATAGGTAATCTGGCAACAGGCCGATTCCGAGATCATTGAGAACCGCTTGCAGCACGCCAAAATAGTTGTTCACATAGAGTTTGGATTTCACTTCATGCAGGCTTAGTTCATGAGACAGGCTTGCCCCAGCCGCGACTTGTGCCGATTTCGGGTTTTGAGAAATCAGGCGGTGGTTGTCAAAGTCATCCAAATCCTTGGGCGTGCCATGTTCGTCGAGATACTTTTGCGTCGCAAACAACCGCATGCGGATGTTCATCAAGCGTTTGCGGATCAAATCTGCCTGTGACGGCTCTTTCATACGAATGGCCACATCCGCTTCGCGCATCGGCAAATCCAGTACCCGTTCCTCAAGCATCAGGTCGATCGTCAGGTCTGGGTATTTTTTATAGAGTTTCGACAGGCGGGGCGCGAGCCAAAGCGTGCCAAAGCCCGTGGCTGTGGTGACGCGCAGTTCGCCGTAGACTTCTTCTTCGCTGTCTTTGATGCGCGCAGCAGCCGCATCAAGGCGTTTGGCCATGGCGCGGGTGGCGTCAAACAGCAATTCGCCTTGTTCGGTTAAAATCAAGCCGCGGGCGTGACGGTGAAACAGCGTTGTACTGAGCGATTCTTCGAGCGCACGAATTTGGCGCGACACAGCCGATTGGCTTAGATGTAATGTATCACCCGCATGAGTCAGTGATCCTGCATCTGCAACCGCGTGAAAAATCCGTAGTTTATCCCAGTCCATACCTATAACCTTTTTAGTCTCATTACCTGTAACATAGTTGTCTGTTCGGACAAAGTGCGGTTTGGGGGCTCTCATTTGCGTTTTTTGATCAGGCTGCAAGAGGAGATTGCCACTTGTTTGTCTTAGCTTCGCTTTTTTACGATTTTTTTACGTTTACGATAAAAATATAGCAGCCTTAAAACCTGCCTGCGCAGGCTTTAGGCATATATGTCGTTTCAATACACTGATTGAGTGTAAATAATCATGAACCGAGACTCATTTTTTGAGAAAAACAATGGAGGTTTCGCGAAAAACAATGGAGGCGGTTCGTTTGGCAGGTTAAAGTGTCCAAACATTTATGAATGGAATAGCCCCAAGTGATTGTGCATCCAAAACCTAAAAATGGTGCTTGTAAAGAAAGTGCCCGCAAAGATCGCCAAGTCGCGAGAGATATCACCTATGCCAGTTCGGCGCAGACGCGGCCTGGGCGTGCACTTATTCGTGTGATGGAAAATGTCACGGGGCGTTTGTCTTTGATCAAGCGGGCCGAGGGCTATAGCAAAGATCTTGAAGACGGACAGACGATTTGGCAGGTGATGGTGCGACGATACGGGCTTGAACTTGATGTGCTTGTGGGTGCGCTGGAAAATATCCCGCGCGAGGGGCCTTTAATCGTTGTTTCTAACCATCCTTACGGGATTTTGGATGGGTTGATGATGGGGCATATCCTTTCGGTTACACGCGGTGATTTTCGGATTTTGGCAAACACAGTCTTCAAACAGGCCGAAGACATTGATCGCGTAATTTTGCCCGTATCGTTTGATGCTAGCAAAGAAGCGGTGCAACTTAATCTTGAGACTCGCAAAGTGGCGATGAAATATCTCGCAGATGGCGGCTGTATCGGGATTTTTCCGGGCGGCACTGTGTCGACCTCTGCCACGCCGATGGGCAAGCCTCTGGACCCATCTTGGCGCGCATTTACTGCTAAGATGGTCGCCAAATCTGGCGCGCAGGTCGTACCTATTTTCTTTGAGGGCAGCAATTCACGCCTGTTCCAATTGGCCAGCCATCTGCATTCTAGCTTGCGCACGGGTCTTTTGATCCGTGAGTTTAAAAACCGTATCGATGAACCCGTGCGCGTGGTCATTGGTGAACCGATCGCGCCAGAAGAGCTTGAACCTTATCGTAAAGATCCGAAACAGATGATGGATTTTCTGCGTAGGCGGACCTACGCTTTATCTCCAAATCCCATTGACAATCTGACGCTTGGGTTCGAGTTTGAGGCAAAGCATGGGGCGACTCCACGTACATTGTTCGGCGCTCCGCTGAAACGATTTCGGGTGTCCACAAAAGGTCAAAAGGACCGGTATTGAGCATGGCAGTAGGTATTTTTGACAGCGGACTTGGCGGGCTGACGGTTTATGACGCGGTTAGTAAGCGAATGCCTGATCTGCCATTGGTTTATTTCGGTGACAGCGCACATGCGCCTTATGGCGTGCGCGATGCAGATGATATTTACAATTTGACCACGGCGGCTGTTGAGCGTCTTTGGGATGCGGGCTGTGATCTGGTAATCTTGGCTTGTAATACAGCCTCTGCTGCGGCTTTGCGCCGGATGCAAGAAAGCTGGATCCCGAAAGATAAACGCGTCTTAGGCGTTTTTGTACCTTTGATCGAGGCTCTGACAGAACGTGAATGGGGTGATAATTCCCCGCCCAAAGAGGTCGCGGTGAAATCCGTGGCCTTGTTTGCCACACCTGCCACTGTGTCGTCGCGTGCGTTTCAGCGTGAACTGGCGTTTCGCGCCATTGGTGTCGATGTCGAAGCACAAGCCTGCGGTGGTGTCGTTGATGCGATTGAAGACGGCGATATGATTTTGGCTGATGCTTTGGTGCGCTCTCATGTGGATGCGTTGAAACGCAAGCTGCCCAAACCGGATGCGGCGATTTTGGGCTGCACGCACTACCCAATGATGGAAAAGGAATTCCAAGAGGCATTGGGCGCAGATGTGAAAGTGTTTTCGCAAGCCAACTTAGTGGCCGAAAGCTTGGAACATTATTTGGAGCGTCGCCCTGAAATGATCGGGGCAGGGACAGAGAGTCTGTTTTTGACAACAGGCGATCCAGCCAAAGTCAGCCGCGGTGCAACGCAATTTTTAAAGCGCCAAGTGACGTTTCAAAAGGCCTGAGCGCAGACGCATTCGATGTTTGTTTGGCCTGTCTCGTTTTCCTGTCAGTGTTTGGTGGGCGCGATTTGACACCATAATTTCGATGTCAGGCTTGCGCATTCTGGTCTCTTGCCATTTTGCCGCAATTGCGCTTTGCCACCTGCATCAGTACATTAACGTTAATTCCTGCTGCGGGCTTTGCCTGACAGATCAGCCCTGAGATCAAAGAGAGAGTTATGACCTATAAAATCGCCATTTTGGGCGCCTCTGGTTACACTGGTGCCGAACTCGTGCGCTTGATTGCGACACACCCCAAGATGGACATCGTGGCCCTGTCTGGTGATCGCAAAGCGGGGATGGCGATGGCGGATGTTTACCCGCATCTGCGTCATTTGGATTTGCCAGCACTGTGTAAGATTGACGATATCGATTTTGCAGGCGTTGATCTGGCCTTTTGTGCGCTGCCCCATGCGACCTCTCAGGCGGTGATTTCGAAATTGCCGACGACGTTGAAAGTCGTTGATTTGTCAGCAGATTTTCGTCTGCGCGATCCCGAAGCTTATGCAAAATGGTACGGCCAACCTCATTCTGCCATCGAGATGCAATCCGAAGCGGTCTATGGCCTGACCGAATTTTACCGCGACGAGATCAAAGCAGCACGCCTTGTGGCGGGCACGGGGTGTAATGCCGCGACGGGTCAGTTCATTTTGCGTCCTCTTGTGGCCTCTGGTGTGATCGATTTGGATGACATCATTCTGGACCTGAAAGTTGGTGTCTCTGGCGCGGGCCGCTCGCTCAAGGAACCGTTCCTATTTGGTGAACTACACGACAATGCTTTCGGTTATGCAGTCGGTGGTAAACACCGTCATTTGGGTGAATTTGACCAAGAGTTCTCGAAAATCGCAGGGCGTCCGGTTGAGATTCAATTCACTCCGCATTTGATCCCTGCCACCCACGGTATTTTGGCCACGGCCTATGTCAAAGGCGAAGCGCAAGCCGTCTATGACGCATTGGTAAAACAATACGCGGATGAGCCATTCATTCAGGTGTTGCCTATGGGTGAAGTGCCAGCACTTAAACATGTGCGGGCGTCAAATTATTGCCATATCGGTGTCGTTGCTGACCGCCGTGCGGGCCGCGTGATCGTTATCGCCACATTGGATAATCTGACCAAAGGCTCAAGCGGGCAGGCAATCCAAAATGCCAATTTGATGCTGGGACTTGATGAGGTGACGGGGCTAACCTTGGCGCCTGTCTATCCTTAGAACTGCGAAAAAGATGAAGGACGTGCAATGAAAAACCTTAAAAAACAACGCCGTATTCAAATCATTGCTGTGGCTGTCGTTGCACTCACTGTGTCCACGGCTTTGATCGGCTTTGCGATGAAAGACGGCATCAATCTGTTTCGATCACCAACTCAAGTGGTCGAAGAACCACCACGTCCAAATGAAGTCTTTCGCATTGGCGGGCTGGTTCTTGAGGGCAGCTTGATACGCGGCGAAGGCACGGCTGTAACCTTTGAGGTGACGGACACCAATGCCACAGTGCCTGTCAGCTACACAGGCGTTCTGCCGGATTTGTTCGGCGAAAATCAGGGTATGGTGGGCACAGGTACGCTGCAAGATGGCGTCTTTGTCGCCTCTGAGATTTTGGCCAAACACGACGAAACCTATATGCCCAAAGAAGTTGTCGACGCTTTGAAAGAACAGGGCGTTTATCAATCCAGCGCTGAGTGACGCGCACGCTCTAGTCCGCCTGCGTTAACTTTTATGCGGCAGCCTTAACCCATCAAATTGGTGGGTTTTGGCATATGAAAACAGTACAGCAAATAGCAAATGACATTATCGCTCGTGAGGGCGGTTATGTGGATGATCCTGATGATTTGGGGGGCGCGACCAACTTTGGCGTCACCATCGGCACGCTGCGCCGACTTGGGATCGATAATGACGGTGACGGGCGAGTGACATCGTCAGATGTGCGCATGTTAACCCGCGCACAGGCCCGCGACATTTTCGTTGAACACTACTTTAGCGGGCCACGTATCGACGAATTGCCGCCGGTGCTGCATGCCACTGTGTTTGACATGTATGTCAACGCCGGCACGAACGCGGTGCGCATTTTGCAGCGGCTTTTGGTCGATATGGGGCAAAGTATTGTCGTTGATGGTCAAATCGGCCCGCAAACGATCGAAGCGTGCCTGATCGCGCAGAGCTTGGCCCCGCATCATCTGGCGGATGCCTTTGGGATTGCGCGGCGCAACTATTATTATGCTTTGGCCGACAGACGTCCTAAGAGCCGCAAATACGCCAAGCGCCAAGATGGCGGCAAGGGCGGTTGGATCACACGGGCAGAAGAGTTCATTTCTCCGAGGTATCATCTGACTGAGGCGGAACATGCCGCACGGGTGGCGTCATGGGAATAGTGCAGATTTTAGGTCAATTGCTGTTCGGTAATGGGCAGAATGTGATCAAAGAGACGGCTGAGGTGTTCATGGAAAACACCGAAAACGGATCGGTCCGTGATGCAGCCTTGCGCGCTGCCGCCATGGATCAATTTGCCAAAGAATTTGCCGTGGCGCGCACTGGGCGGTTTGATCGGTTCATGGATGGGCTCAATCGCGTGCCGCGTCCCTTGATGGCCTTTGGTTCTATCGGGTTATGCGTGGCGGCAATGGTCAATCCGATTTGGTTCGCCGAGCGGATGCAGGGGGTGGCGCTGATCCCTGAGCCGTTGTGGTGGCTCATGGGGGCGATTGTCAGCTTTTATTTTGGCGCGCGGTATCAAGCGACGGGGCAAAATTTTCAACGCTCCATTGCCGCAACTGTGGCGCAAGCTCCGATTGTAACGGCTAACATTCGCTCGCTAGAGGCGCTCAGAGCGCTGGAAGCTGGGGCGAAAGGCGACACCGTTCCATTGGTGCAAACCGCCTATGCGGCTGGCCCCTTACCTGAGCAAAACCTGCCGGAAGTTCTAGGATTTGAGGCTGAAAATCCAGCGCTTGCAGCTTGGAGAGGTGAGCAATGATGAGTGATGCGCTGATCAATGCTCTGTCCGATCACGGGCCTTGGGCGATTATGGTTTTTTTCCTCTTATACAGGGACTTACAAAAAGACCAAGCCACCCGCGCTGTGCTCGATAAAAACTCGCAAATCTTGATTGAGACGACGACGATGATTCGAGAGCGCCTGCCAAGAGGGGGGGCGCAGTGATGAGGCCACACCTAAAAGAAATCTCGATCTGGCTCTTGGACTTGGTTGCAGGCACGCCTCTCGCAAAGGCCGTCAAACGTAATCACGACGCTGCAAACGCTTTGGATGCGGCAGTGAAGGAGATGTTGAAACTATGAAACAAGCACTCGCATTATACGGCGTGATTTTGGGGCTAGCGCTCATGGGCATGTCCTTGATCGGCACCACGCATATGGTGCTGATCGGGTATGGCGCGATCTGCGTGATGGCGCTGGTTATTTCAGGCACGTTCTTTTGGCTTTGGCAGGTGCGTGCTACACCACTGGCCTTGGGCATGTCGTTCAGTTGGGCGGGACTTGGTTTAACCTTGGGCTGGTGGTGGGCCTCACAAGTACGCTTAAGCTCTGTCTGGGGCGTGGAAGCTGCGGTTCTGTTCGCCTTTTTGTCTTTGCTGATGGCGGGCGCCGTGCTGCATTTTGCGGTCATTCAAGGGTCATTTGGTTACCATGGTTTTAGTTTTTTGGTGCCCGTTATTGGCGCGTTGCTTTTGTCTCTGGGGGTCTTATGGGTGATTTGAGGCCTCATCATCCATTGGATACATGGGGTGAGATGGGGTGAGATAGAGGGAAGAGGGGGCTTGGGTCCCTTTTTCGCGTGCTGTTGATCTCACTTATTTGCGACATCGCAGCGCATCCCATTGGCGGCGGAGGCCAAGCAAGCTACAACAGCTCTCATTGGAGCGTTACAGCTCTCAGGGAGAGACACTATGCTTGTTGAACTTGGACATTTTGCCTTGATCTTGGCCTTCTTTGTGGCCATCGCTCAGACCGTTTTGCCCCTTGTAGGGGCTCAGTTTGGCAGGCGTGCCTTTATGGATTTGGCTGCCCCCGCGGCGCTGGTACATCTTGTTTTGATCGCCTTTTCATTTTGCGCGCTGATGTATGCCTTTGTCACTTCTGACTTTTCTCTAAAGATTGTGGTTGAGAATTCCCACACGCTCAAACCGATGCTTTATAAAATTTCAGGCGTTTGGGGCAATCACGAAGGTTCGATGCTGCTGTGGGTCTTAATCCTTGCCTTGTTTGGTGCGGCCGCAGCCTTGTTCGGTGAAAACCTGCCGACATCACTCAAAGCGCGGGTGATCGGGGTGCAAGGCTCCATTGGCGTGGCCTTTTTGGCCTTTATCCTGTTCACATCGAATCCGTTTGTGCGTCTGGCAAATCCGCCGATGAATGGCCAAGATCTTAATCCCCTGTTGCAAGATCCAGGTCTCGCGTTCCATCCACCGTTTTTGTACTTGGGCTACGTGGGTCTTTCCATGACCTTTTCTTTCGCCGTTGCCGCCCTTTTGGAAGGGCGTGTTGACGCCGCTTGGGGCCGTTGGGTGCGCCCTTGGACATTGGCCGCATGGGTGTTTTTGACTATCGGCATCGGGCTTGGCTCTTGGTGGGCCTATTACGAGCTGGGCTGGGGCGGGTTTTGGTTCTGGGATCCTGTTGAAAACGCGTCGTTCATGCCTTGGCTGTTCGCTGCCGCTTTGCTGCATTCTGCCATCGTGGTGGAAAAACGCGAAAGCTTGAAGGCTTGGACCATTTTGTTGGCCATTCTTGCGTTTGGATTCTCTCTTATCGGCACCTTCCTTGTGCGCTCTGGAGTGATCACATCTGTTCATGCTTTTGCCAATGATCCTGAGCGAGGTATCTTTATCTTGTTGATTCTTGGCATCTTTATGGGCGGTGCTTTGATCCTGTTTTCATTGCGCGCCGCCGCCATGGAAGCCCGTGGCGTGTTTGCCTTGGCGTCGCGTGAAACGGCTTTGATCATCAACAATATCCTGCTGGCCGTGGCCGCATTTGTTGTGTTTATCGGCACCATTTGGCCCCTTGTAGCCGAAGCCTTTTGGGACCGTAAACTGTCCGTTGGCGCACCGTTTTTTGATGCAGCGTTTACCCCGTTTTTCACCGTGCTTGCCATCGTCTTACCTATCGGTGCGATGATGCCGTGGAAACGTGCCAAGCTTGGAACCGCCATGCGCAAGTTGATTCCTTCTATGGTCTTGGCATTTGCTGTGGTGACGCTGGTCGCCGTGATACAAACAGGAAAATCCCTTTTGGGGCCAATTGGTCTAGGCCTTGGCGTCTGGCTTGTATCCGGTGCGGTTCAAGACATCGCCTCTAAACTTGGCAAGAAACGTGACCTGTCGCGCTTGTTACGTCTGCCGCGTGCCGATTGGGGGCGCTTGCTGGCTCATGGTGGTTTGGGCATCACCATTGCCGGTATTGCGGGGCTTACGGCGTGGACGATTGAGGATATTCGTGTTGTGCAGATCGGCGAAACCTTTGACGTTGCTGGCTTTACGATCACCTTGAATGATGTCGAACGCAAACAAGGCCCGAATTACATCACAACCATGGCCGATATGACGCTGTTTAAAGAGGGTCGTGAACTCTCCTCACTGCATCCTGAAAAGCGCAATTACCCCGTCGCACAAATGCCCACAACCGAAGCGGGGATCGATTCAGGGTTGTGGCGCGATGTTTATGTGGTGATTGGCGATGTGCAATCTAATGGCGGCTGGGCTGTGCGGACTTATGTGAAACCACTGGCCAATTGGATTTGGGGCGGCACTATTATTATGGCGCTTGGCGGATTCATGTCCTTGACAGATCGGCGGTATCGGGTGGCAGCAGGGGCGCGTAAAGCGCGCGTTGCGTCCAAGGGAGTACCTGCCGAATGAGATCGTTTTTTCTGATCCTGAGCCTGCTATTTGCGTTGCCGCTTTACGCGGTAGAACCCAGCGAAGTTTTGGACGATCCCGTGATGGAAAGCCGCGCACGCGAGATTTCCAAAGAGCTGCGCTGTTTGGTGTGCCGTAATGAAAATATCGATGAATCCCATGCGGATCTGGCAAAGGATTTACGGCTTTTGGTGCGTGAGCGATTGGTCGAAGGTGACAGTAATGTCCAAGTGATCAACTACATTGTTGAACGTTACGGCGAATATGTTTTGCTCAACCCCACTTTGTCAGGGGCCAACAAACTACTGTGGGTCGCGGGGCCTGTCATGTTGTTTCTAGCACTTGGTATCGGCTTTGCTTTTGTGCGCCGCCGCCAAGCGGAAACAGTCATCGATGAGCTGTCACAAGAAGAGGCTGCGCGCATTGCGGAGATGTTGAAAGACTAAGGCGCAGTTGGTGTAAACCGTATCACTGCGGGTGCAAACGAGCAAAAACGACAAGAAGTTTGGATTTTACGGAGCGTTTCTCTTTCTTTCGGGGGCGCTATGCCTAAGTTAGGCGCAAGCCCCTGCAAAGAGAGATGCACATGCACTATGACACCATCCGTTACACCCTTCGTGACGATATCGCCGTTCTGACGCTCAACCGTCCTGCAGTCAAAAATGCTTTAAACACGCAGATGCGTGCCGAGATCACCCACGCGGTGCGTGCCGCTGGCAAGCAAGCGCGGGTCTTGGTGATCACAGGGGCGCAAGATGCGTTTTGTTCAGGTCAAGATTTAGGCGATGGCATCAACGCAGGCAACGCCGATTTGGAGCGCACTCTGCGCGATGAATATGAACCGATGTTGCACGCCATTCACAACAGCACTATCCCGACGATCGCCGCAGTCAACGGCGTGGCCGCAGGGGCAGGGGCCTCATTGGCACTGGCCGCTGATGTGGTGATCGCCACCGAGAGTGCTATCTTCATTCAAGCCTTTACCCGCATCGGCTTGATGCCTGATGCAGGGGGGACTTATGCTCTGCCACGTCAAATTGGTATGGCGCGTGCGATGGGGGCGTCTTTGTTTGGTGACCCTATCTCAGCAGATAAAGCAGCACTTTGGGGCATGATTTATGAAAGCGTCGAAGACGACCTGTTTGCAGCTCATTGGCAGGCGCGCGCGCAGCATTTGGCTGCGGGCCCGACTGTGGCTTACAGCGGCATCAAAGAGGCACTGCACGCCTCTGCGAGCAATTCATTCACCGAGCAGCTGACGCTTGAGGCCAAGCTGCAAGGGCGCTGCGGTATGGCGCGCGATTTCCGCGAAGGCGTTGTGGCATTTCTTGAAAAGCGCCCTGCCAAATTCGAAGGACGATAGCCTCGGGCATAGCTTTAGAAGACCTATCGGCCCTACCTGCACAGACATGACACGAAAAAGACCGCCCTTTCGGGGCGGTCTTTGAATTTTTATCGCACTTTTTTATCGCGTTGTGGCTAAGACTTAGCTTAAGCGCGGTCTTCTACGTTTGTGTAGGGGCGTTGCGTCGCACCTGTGTAAAGCTGACGTGGACGGCCAATTTTCAGCGCTGGATCTTCGATCATCTCTTTCCACTGTGAAATCCAACCCACTGTCCGTGACAGGGCAAAGATCGGTGTGAACATAGATGTTGGGAAGCCCATGGCTTCAAGAATGATGCCTGAATAGAAATCCACATTCGGGAAGAGTTTCTTCTCTGCGAAATACGGATCAGCCAAAGCCGCCGCTTCGAGTTCTTTCGCAACCTGAAGGATCGGGTTGTTTTCAACGCCGAGCAACTCAAGAACTTCGTCAGCAGATTGTTTCATCACAGTCGCGCGTGGGTCGAAGTTTTTGTAAACGCGGTGACCAAAGCCCATGAGGCGGAACGGATCGTTCTTGTCTTTGGCGCGGGCGATGAATTCAGGAATGCGGTCAACAGTGCCGATTTCTTGCAACATTTCCAAACACGCTTGGTTGGCGCCACCATGTGCTGGACCCCAAAGACAGGCGATACCCGCCGCGATACAGGCGAACGGGTTGGCACCAGACGAAGACGCAAGGCGCACAGTCGATGTGGACGCGTTTTGTTCGTGATCTGCGTGCAGCGTGAAAATACGGTCCATTGCGCGCGCAAGGATCGGGTTCACTTCGTAGTCTTCAGCAGGAACCGCAAAACACATGCGCAAGAAGTTGGACGCGTAGTCCAGATCGTTGCGTGGGTACACAAATGGCTGACCGACGGAGTATTTATACGCCATCGCTGCGATTGTCGGCATTTTCGCGATCAGGCGAATTGTTGCAACTTCGCGCTGCCACGGGTCTGAAATGTCAGTGGAATCGTGGTAGAATGCAGACATCGCGCCCACAACACCAACCATAGAGGCCATCGGGTGCGCATCGCGACGGAAGCCACGGAAAAAGTTGTGCATTTGTTCGTGCAACATCGTGTGATTGGTCACACGACCTTCAAAGTCTTCAAGCTGAGTTGCATTTGGCAATTCGCCGTTCAGCAAAAGGTAGCAAACTTCAAGGTAATGAGAGTTCGCAGCCAATTCACCAATTGGGTAGCCGCGGTGCAACAACACGCCAGCATCGCCGTCAATGTAAGTGATCGCACTGTCACAAGCAGCAGTGGACGTAAAGCCTGGATCGTAAGTGAACACGCCAGCTTGGCTGTAGAGCTTGCGGATGTCGACAACGTCAGGGCCTTCTGTCGGTGTGTGAACCGGAAGCTCGTAAGACTTGCCGTCGAGCGTCAAAGTCGCTGTTTTTTGTGTGTCTGCCATGGTCGTTCCTTCGGTTGGCAACGGGCCAAGCCTGGCACCGCTGGAGGTCGGGGAGGGCGCGCAAAGGAATATCCGCGCGCCTTCTGTGGCTAAAGAGGGCCGGTGCCGCTCTTTTGGAATGGGCTTTGCCGCTATTTACGGCGTGCCATGTTACCGGACTGTGAAAGTCGCGGAAAATTTATCAATCGGCCTAAAATACGCTGGCCGTAGACCCGAAATATGCCGTTCATGCACGGCTTAGGGCCTTAAGTGTTACTCTTGTACAGCATCTGACAGTCGAGCCAGTGTTTCGTCGCGTCCAAGTACAAACATCATATCGAGAACGCTCGGGGTTTGGGCGCGTCCAGCAAGCGCCGCTCTAAGCGGGCCTGCAACTTTACCAAAGCCGATCTCTTGCGTTTCCATGACGCGGCCGACAGCCGCTTCCAATGCGTCGCGGTTCCAGCTAGCACTTTGCAGATGCGGCGTCAATTCGTTCAGTATACCGTTGGATACTGCCCCAAGGTGCTTTTGCGCTTTCTCATCTACATCGACAGGGCGCGTGTTCAAGGCGAAGCGTGCTTTATCAATGAGTTGAGGATAATTTTTAGCGGCGCCTTTGAGGCAATACATTGCGGACAAAAGACGTGATTTTTGTGCATCTGTCAGTTCAGGTTGTGCAGATGCAGCAAGGTAACCTTCGATTTCGCTCACGATTTGAGCATCTTCCATCACCGCCAAATGCTGTCCGCAGATGTTATCAAGCTTTTTGGTGTCAAAGCGCGCAGGCGATTTGTTGATTCCATCCAAATCGAACCAGTCCATCGCTTGGGCGTCAGAGAAAAATTCATCATCGCCATGGGACCACCCCAGCCGCGCAAGGTAATTGCGCATGCCTTGGGCGGGATACCCCAGCGCTTGATATTCTTTTACGCCGGTCGCCCCATGGCGTTTCGACATCTTCTTGCCATCTGCGCCAAAGATCAGCGGAATATGCGCATAGACTGGAAGGTCCCATCCCATCGCGTCATAGACCATCATCTGGCGCGCAGAGTTTGCAAGGTGGTCATCGCCACGAATAACATGGGTCACGCCCATATCATGGTCATCCACCACAACCGCCAACATATAGGTTGGCGAGCCATCTGATCGCAGCACAATCATGTCATCGATCTGGTCGTTTTTGATCGTCACATCCCCTTGCACTTGGTCTTTGATCACAGTGACGCCCGTCCTTGGCGCTTTCATGCGGATCACGAAAGGCGCATCAGGATAGGTGCTTGGGTCTGCATCACGCCAAGGCGATTGAAAGAGGGTGCTGGTCTTATTGGCGCGGGCCTCTTCGCGAAAGGCCTCGATTTCGTCTTGGGTCGCAAAACATTTATAGGCTGTTCCAGCCTCTAACATTTGATTGGCCACTTGCGCATGACGTGCGGCTTGTTCGAACTGGCTTACAGCCTCGCCGTCGTAATCCAAGCCCAGCCACGCCATGCCGTCCAAGATGCCTTGGGTTGCCTCAGGCGTTGAGCGCGCGCGATCTGTGTCTTCGATCCGCAGCAAGAATTTGCCGCCACGGGCGCGCGCATAGAGCCAGCTAAAGAGCGCCGTGCGCGCGGTGCCGATGTGCATATCACCGGTTGGCGAAGGCGCGATGCGGGTGACAACTGGTTTGGCTGCAACGTTGGAAGCGGAAGAGGCGTTTGACATGCGGAAATTAACCCTTTGGTAACCATAGAAGCGGTAGCGTTAAGAAGAGAGGCGGTAGCGTTCAGACTGTGGTGCTTGCGTGCAGGTCTAGACCATTTCTGCGTCAAGTGGAAATGAGTTTTGCTGTCCCTTAGCGTGACGGAACGACAGAGTGCATGTCGCCCATATAGGCATGGATCGACATGAGGATAAGGATCCTTAGGTGACATTGTTTTTGCGGCCTCTGGAGTGGATCCTTGATGTCTTTGACGGGCAACGTGGACGGTTGTTTTTATGGCTGCCTGTGGTGTTGGGGCTGGGCGTCGCGCTTTATTTTGCCGCGCCTTATGAACCAAGTCAGATGAGCTATGTGGTTTTGAGCGTAGCGGCTCTGCTCAGCGGATTGATTTTAATAATTATTCCAGCATATTACGCGCCGCCCTTTACATTTTTCTTGATGATTTCCGTTGGATTTCTATTCGCAGGATTTCGCGCGCATGACGTGGCGGCCCCTGTGTTAACATATCGCTATTATGGTCCTGTTGAGGGGCGCGTGGTCAAAATTGACCGATCAGCGTCAGAAGCTGTGCGCCTGACCTTGGACCAAGTGATCTTGAAAAACACCGATCCCAGTCGCACGCCTGACCGTGTGCGGGTGTCCTTGCACGGGGCGCAAGAGTACATCACGCCAGAACCGGGGTTGCGGGTCGCTCTGACAGGGCATTTGTCGCCGCCTCCTAGTGCCGCAGATCCCACGGGTTTTAACTTTCAGCGCATGGCATGGTTCGACCGGCTGGGGGCTGTGGGCTACACGCGCGTCCCAGTTTTGCGTGCTGGGCCGACAGATAAGGGGATGTCTTTGGTCATCCACAGATTGCGTCAAAAATTGTCTTTGGCCTTGCAAGATCGCATTGCGGGCCAAGCAGGTGCTTTTGCTGCTGCTATTTTGACCGGCGATAGGTCTGGCATTACGGCGCAAACTGCGGAAAATCTGCGCGCCAGCAATCTGTCGCATCTTTTGGCCATTTCTGGTCTGCATATGGGGTTGCTCACAGGGGCCGTGTTCGCAGCTGTGCGCGGCTTTTTGGCTTTGATCCCGTTTGCGTTTTTCTATTTTCCGAACAAGAAAATCGCGGCGGTCTGCGCCTTGATCGCTGGAGGGCTGTATTTGGCCTTGTCTGGGTGGAACGTTGCCACGGAGCGGGCTTATATCATGGTGTCGATGATGTTCGTCGCGGTGTTGTTTGACCGCCAAGCGATCTCTTTGCGGGCTGTTGCGATGGCCGCTTTGCTGATTTTGCTAATCCGACCAGAGGTTTTGCCTGAACCCGGATTTCAGATGTCCTTTGCCGCGACCACAGCGCTTGTGGCGGTGTTCTCTATCGTGCGGCGCCTCAATCTGATGGCGCATTGGCCACGTTGGCTGAGTGGCGCGTTGACGGTTGTCTTATCTTCCGCTGTGGCTGGGGTGGCAACAGCACCCGTGGCAGCAGCGCATTTCAATCGCATCGCCGATTTTGGCCTGATTGCGAATGTTATTTCTGTGCCGGTCATGGGCGCGGTTGTGATGCCTTCGGCTGTTTTGGCCGCCGTTTTGACGCCCCTCGGATTGCAGTGGATTCCGCTGATGATTATGGAGCCTGCGATTCGGTGGCTGCTGTATGTGGCGGGTCGCGTTGCGCAGATTGAGGGAGCGGTGACATGGATCATATCACCGCCGCCGCAGACCTTACCATTGATTGCTTTGGGCGGTCTGTTTGTGGTGCTGTGGCGCGGGCGTCTGCAATTGCTGGGCTTGTTGCCTGTGGTATTGGGGTTCGTTCTTTGGACCAGTGCCGAGCGACCTAATGTTTTAGTGTCTTCTGACGGTGGGCTTGTGGGGCGCATGACGGCAGAGGGACGTGCATTGAACAAATCCTCCGGCGGTCGTTTTGCTGCATTATCATGGCTTGAAAACGATGGGGATCACCCCGATCAACAAGCTGCCGCGGCGCGGCCTATGCCGCCGCTGGATTTGTCTGGGATCCGTATTGTTCATGTGACGGGGCGTGGATGGCAAGACCGCGCAGCCGAGGCCTGTGTCACGCATGATATCGTAATATTGAATCAAATATGGGAAAATGAATGGTTGAAAGACTGTTTTATGTTCGATTTGTCTTATATAAATGCAAGCGGATCGCTGTCCTTTGTGGCAATAAATGAGGGCATAACGGTCACCACGGCGTTGGGCGAAGCTGGCGTTCGACTGTGGAGCGCGCGGGAATTTGGCCGTAACCAATGGGCGGCAGCGCGCGAGATTGAAGCGATGCGAAAACGCCCCGTTGACGGTCTGACGTTCCTGCGGGAGGGAGAAAATGTGATCTGGCGCAAACTTGAACATTAATGTGATGGTGTTTTGTCATTGCCATTACGGGTTTCACAAAAAAGCCATCTCAACACTGGGTTAAGATGGCTTAGAAATTGGAAATTGATGGCGTATCAGTAGCTGCGGATCAATCCGACGAGTTTGCCTTGGACTTCGATTTTATCCGAAGTGAACATGCGCGTTTCAAACGCAGGGTTGGCTGCTTCCAAAGCGATCATGTCGCCTTTGCGCATGTAGCGTTTCAATGTGGTCTCATAACCTTCGACCATTGCCACAACGATATCACCGTTCGAGGCATCGGATGTTTCACGGATCACGACAATATCGCCATCATTGATGCCCGCGTCGATCATGGATTCGCCTTTGACCTCAAGCGCGTAGTGATTGCCACGTCCCGACAACATTGATCCCGGA
Source organism: Pacificibacter marinus (assembly GCF_018860505.1). Lineage (GTDB taxonomy): Bacteria > Pseudomonadota > Alphaproteobacteria > Rhodobacterales > Rhodobacteraceae > Celeribacter > Celeribacter marinus_B. The sequence goes on along the minus strand of NZ_JAHKPU010000018.1, from coordinate 64,622 downwards.
ACAGCGACATTCAAGGCACCGTCTTCGACAGCTTCAATCGGCACACCCGCAGCGATTTTACCCATGATAGGTAGGTTAAAGGCAGAAACGGCCACTTCCATAGCTTGCGCAGGGGGCGGACTGTTGGGGCGGTCGCCTTCGATCACGCGGGGCTTAAACCCTGCCGCAGTTGGTGCGGTGGGTTGACCACCAAGGCTTTCGGGCAGTTTCACTATTTCAATGGCACGGGCGCGATGCGCGAGACGACGGATAAATCCGCGTTCCTCTAAAGCGGTGATCAGGCGATGGATGCCAGATTTTGAGCGCAGATCCAGCGCTTCTTTCATTTCATCAAAGGACGGTGGTACGCCGTCTTTGTGCATGCGATCATTGATGAACTCTAACAATTGCAGTTGCTTTTTTGTCAGCATATCTGTGCTCCCGCCGTGGCTGTCTATCCTGTCGACCCCTTCCGGTTCTGGGTCTGCCGCAGCCTGTGATGACACAGAAGAGGGCAGGGATGAGACGTAAAGGATCGGCAGAGGGACGGGGGATGATGGCTTTTTCGACAAAATGCGTGGCGCATTGAGTGCATCGGTTTTAAAGCCAACAGGCCCGCCTGTGTCGATCCGTCTCCAGATAGGTTGGGCATCGTGTTCTGATAATGTTCTACCGTCGTTCCCTAAATGTGTCAACGATACTCTCCTGCTCGGGTGGATCACGGAATGCGGGGCGAGACGGCCCAGCGATTGGTGTCGTGAGTGCAGAAGAGTGTTTTTTGGTTAAATCAACGTTAAGGTTAATCGAATGAAGCGTATTTTATAGAAAAATGACGTCCACAAGATCGCCAGCTCGCATGGCTGGTGCGAAAGGCGCACGCACGATCAAGGCGTCAGAGTCAGACAGAATACGCAAAAGTGCGCTGTCTTGGCTGTGCATAGGGATTACGCCACGATCAGATGTGATGGCACGCATGTAATGGGCGCGGGGGCCGTTGGCGGGCAGATCTTCGGCCAAAGGGTGCCGCAAAGTTGCAAGCGGAGCTTCACCAAGGCCAAGCATTTTATACAAGGCGGGCAGCATGAACAGCTGAGCTGTGACCAAAGAGGACACAGGGTTGCCCGGAAGGCCCAGCATCATAGACCCATCGATTTTTCCCGCCATAAGCGGTTTGCCCGGGCGCATGGCGACTTTGTAAAAGGCGCGCTCTAATCCCATATCCATCGCAACTTTGCCAACGATGTCATGGTCGCCCACAGAAGCCCCGCCGATCGTGACGATCAGGTCGGCGCCTTGGGCAAGGCTGAGCACATGGCGCAAGGAAGCCTCATTGTCGCGTGCAATAGGCAGCATCCGCGCGATGCCGCCAGCGGTCTCTACCATAGCCGCCAAGCCGAAAGTGTTGGACGTGATGATCTGCGCATCTTTCGGTGTCTCACCCGGCATGACCAATTCGTCACCTGTGGCAATCAGCGCCACAATGGGTTTACGGGTGACGGTGATTTCGGCAATGTTCATCGAGGCGAGCAGGGCCAAATCGCGTGACGTGAGTCTGCGCGGGGCTTTGACGGTATCGCCCACTTTGAAGTCAGCGCCGATGTCGCGGATATTGGTGGTGCTGGACACATCTGTTTGCGTGATCACATCGCCCGTCCGTGTGACGTTTTCTTGGATGATCACGCGGCTGGCACCGGTCGGCACAGGCGCGCCGGTGAAAATACGCAGCGCCTGACCGGCTTCAATCTGACCTGCATAGGCATGGCCTGCGGCGGATTCGCCAATCACGGTGAACTGCGCACCAATGTGGCTTTCGTCGTCGCGTACGGCGTATCCATCCATGATCGAGGCCGAAAACGGCGGTTGATTGCGGGTGGCCACGGCGTCTGTTGCCAGAACACGGCCAAGGCCTTGGCGCAATGGGATGGTTTCAGTGTCTAAAGGACAGCAAAGTGAAAAGACGTGATCAAGGGCCTCCGCAACAGAAATCATGATGGGCTCTCGTCCAAGGTGTAGACGCCTGATTTGCCGCCTTCTTTACGCAACAGGCGAATAGACACGATTTCCATGCCTTTTTCAGCGGCTTTCAGCATATCGTAGACGGTCAAAGCGGCGGTGGAGGCAGCAGTGAGCGCTTCCATTTCCACGCCGGTTTGACCGGATGTTTTCACCGTGGCAGTGACGCGCACACCGGGCAGGGTCTCGTCGGGGGTAAGATCCAACGTGACTTTGGTGATCGGTAGAGGATGACATAAAGGGATCAAATCAGAGGTTTTCTTGGCCCCCATGATGCCTGCAAGTCGCGCAACACCCAAAACGTCACCTTTTTTCGCGGTGCCTTGGGTGATATGCGCCAGCGTTTCGGGGCGCATTTTGATTGCGGCCTCGGCTGTGGCCAAGCGATCTGTCACGGCTTTGTCCGAGACATCCACCATATGCGCGTGGCCAGCGTCGTCGAAATGGGTCAGGTCTGCCATGGTGTGATCCTTATCTGAAGGTTATGCGGGAACGGGATTGGCCAGCAAAGCGCGGGTGGCAGCCGTGACATCGTCTTGGCGCATCAGGCTTTCGCCGATCAAGAAAGTGCGCGCACCATGTGGGGCCATCGCGGCCAGATCGTCAGCGGTGCTGAGCCCGCTTTCGCAGACAAGCAATTTGCCACTCGGCACCATTCTCGATAGACGTACAGTGGTGTCCAAAGAGGTTTCAAAGGTTTTCAAATTACGGTTGTTGACGCCCAAAAGCGGCGATTTCAACGCGAGTGCCCGTGTCAGTTCGTCCTCATCATGCACTTCGACCAAAACATCCATGCCGTGCGCCATGGCGGCGTCTTCCAGTTCAAGCGCCTGCGCGTCAGACACAGAGGCCATGATCACCAAAATAGCATCAGCGCCCCAAGCGCGGGCCTCGGCCACTTGGTAGGTGTCATACATGAAGTCTTTGCGCAGCACGGGCAGGCTGACTGCCGCACGGGCTTGGATCAAAAACTCAGGTGCGCCTTGGAAAGACGGGGTATCAGTCAGCACGGATAGACATGTCGCGCCGCCATCCTCATAGGCTTTGGCCAAAACGGGCGGGTTGAAATCCGCGCGGATCAGTCCTTTGGAGGGGGAGGCCTTTTTGACTTCGGCAATAAGACCGTATCCGGTTGTGGCCGCTATCTGCAACGCAGAGGCAAAGCCACGCGTTGGCGCCTGAGTTTTGGCAGCCGCTTCAAGTTCAGCAAGAGGCGTCTTGAGTTTAGCTGCGGCGACTTCTTCGAGTTTGTAAGCTTTGATTTTGTCGAGAACATTTGCCATGGGGAAAGCCTACTTGGTTGTGAGATATGTTGGATAAGTGTGTAGCGGTGAGCGCAGTGAGCTTCAAGAGGACGCTTTAAGAGAGGCTTCCAAAGGGAAAGGCCTAATCCGCCCTGTCCCAGCAGCCCGCGTGACCGCAGAGCTGCTTGGCGCGCAAAAGGCTTGTCACGCGGCCAGTTTCAAGCAATTCTCACGTCAAATGGCACCATTTGGGGAATGTCGGTTTAGGGAAGTCGTGATGTTGAAAAAAATGAGCTTGATTGGACTGATTTTCGTTTTTGCGACTGGTGTCGCGGCTGATGAGGATTGTGTTTCGTGCAATACGACACCTTATCCAACAGCGATTGATATTCCTAAAGATGAGTTTGGTCGTTACATGGGCATGGCAGGCGTGAGATGTAATAAAGATGATTTTAAAGTAAATTTCTGCGGTGCTTTTGATAATACCCAAGAAATTTCAGACGTTCGGGAATGGATTGGACGCTGTAAACATCAGGATCCACAAGGGCGCAGCACAATGCTTGAACTACTGGATACAATGACGTGTGAAAGCGATATGTTAGAGTCAGTTTTCTATAGTATCGGTATCGATAACCCTGAAGTTTACCATTCTGAAATCCCTGCTTTGAGCTACTTGCTCTATGATAGCCATGATGTAGGCTCGATTATTGATTTTAATAAGAGTCTCGTTCGTCATTACTATTATATGGGCGAGGATTCAGGCCTAACGGAGCTTAGGGAGTTCAGCCGAATTTTAAATGAGAGAGATGCAAATAACCTAACGTTTCTCGACAATGTCCTCGTGCGTTGGAATGATAACTATACTGATAGCGTTGGATTTCGAAAACCAAGAGATCAGATGATCAAAGCGCTCTGCAATGTTGGCGCAGTTTTTTCTTCGGCTGAATACAACACAAGATTCGAGTGTGAAATCAACCCGAGGATCATGGGGCAGCAATAAGTCAAAACGGCTCATTTCCCCTGTACTATTTATATTAAGCAAGCACCCGTAACCATCAGCCTCTCAAGCCCATGAAAATGCCATGTGTTGGCATAACGGGGGGCAGAGGTGAGTCGCAGATCTGGACAGCGATCAAACAACACGGGCAGGGCGATGCGCATTTCAAGCCGCGCAAGGGGCGCGCCGACGCAAAAATGGATGCCGCCGCCAAAAGACGCGTTTTGTTTCACTTTACGGGTGGGGTCAAAGACATGGGGATCATCCCAAGCATCATCGTCACGATTGGCGGCCCCTAGCAAAAGACCGATTTTGTCACCCTTTTTAAAGTCTTGCCCCAAAAAGGTTGTGTCCTCATTCACCCAACGCTGGAACAAATGTAGGGGGGGATCATAGCGCAAGAGTTCCTCTACCGTGCCATCAATCGCGGGATCCGTTAGCATCTCAACAGGGGTTTGGTGTTCAAGCAGGGTTTTCACTGCGATACCAATAGAGTGCACTGTCGCCTCATGCCCAGCGTTGAGCAGCAAAATACAGGTGGTGATCAATTCTTGCGTCGATAGCTTTTCACCATCTTCCTCAGCTGCAATCAAATGCGAGATCAAATCATCGGCAGGGCTTAGGCGGCGTTCGTCGACATAGGCGCGCATAAAGTCTGAAAAATCCGTTGCTGCAGTTGCGGCAGCGATCTGTGTCTCAATCGGGCAGTTGGGCGTGTAGACCGCCACCATAGCGTTAGACCATGCCAGTAATTGATCACCCATATCCTGAGGCACGCCCAAAAGCTTGGAAATAATGCGAATGGGTAAGGGGGTGGCATAGGCCTGCAGCAGATCGAACCCCTCACCCGTGTGCTTAGCGGGGAAGGCATCAATCAAATCGTGACAGGTCTGGGTGATCTCTGGGGCCAGTTCTTTGATCCGCCGAGAGGTAAAGGCCCGTAACACCAGACCGCGCAGACGCGTATGACGATCGCCTTCCAGTTCCAGCATAGAGTGATCATCCACATCGTAAAACGCACGCAAATGTTCAGGGTGTGCAGGTTTGAACCCCTCAGGGGCCTCGCGCCCAAACCGCCGATCTCGTAACCCCATGGTCACGCCGTCGTATGAGGCAATCACCGGTAGACCTAAGTCCTGCCAATAGGCGATAGGCCCTAAGTCACGTAGAGTGTCATAGAACTTATAGGGATCTTGCACGAAAGTCGGGCACTTGGGGTCTTGAAGAATGGTTTCCATCGCAAAGTCTCTATCAGGTTGGGGTGGTTATATGGGCAAATCAAACACTGTCCATTGAAAGACATTGGGAAGGTGCTGCTTGGCGCTTTGCTTTGCAAGCAGGAGTTTCTAATGTGCGTCCCTATGAACACCGTTGACCTGCAAACAAAGATAGATGATTTGCCCTCCCGCGCTTTAAGACGGCGATTGGTCGAGGTCTGTAGTCTCGTACTGGTGGTCGCCATGATCGGTGCTGGTGTCTATGCTTTGGCCTTTCGCGCAGCACTGGATCAGGCCGCCGCGCGCGCGCGTGCGGATTTGGCGCTGTCTACCGACCGGCTGCGCAGTGGTTTGGGGCGTTACCGTGAGCTGTCAGTGTTTATCGCCGAACACCCCACCGTTTTGTCTTTGGTGCTGCAAAGCGATGCTGCGGATGACATTTTATATCAAAAACAGACGTCTACTGCGCTTTTGCTGCAAAGTATGGCGGATAAGACTGGGTCGCAATCTTTGATGCTGGTGTCCAAATCCGGTCTGGTGCTTGCGGCCTCTCAAGAGGGGAAGCTGCCCAATGGCGCGCGCGCTGCCTTTGAGCGTGCGATGAACGGCGCGCTGGGCGTGGCGCATTTTGTCGATACCGATGGCGCGCGCCGCTTTGTCTATGCTGCCCCTGTGTTCAAACCAGGGGGCGCGGCGCTGGGCGCTGTTTTGGTCAGTGTCGATATGGAATCGATTGAATGGGGGTGGCCGGCTGATCCTTTTGCTGTCTATTTCACGGACACGGCGGATGTGATTTTTGTGTCCAATCGCACCGAGTTGATTTTGGCGGGGGGCAGTGCTGGCGCTTTTCCTGTGGTGCGCAAACGCGTGATTTCTGGTCATGATATTTGGACTATGCAGGCTGGTCCGTATATCCCCGCCAGTGTTTTGCACATCCGCCAACCTTTGCCCGTGATCGATATGACCGGCGAGCTATTGTATGATCTGGCCCCTGTGCGCGCGATAGCGGGGCTGCAAGCGGGTCTGGTGGCGGCGATTGCTTTGGCCTTTGGCGCGTTTTTGGTGCTGGCCACCGAACGCAGACGCACCCTGTCCGAGGCCAATGCCCGCCTTGAGGCGCGCGTTGCCACGCGCACCGCGGATCTGGAAATCGCCAACCGTGATTTGATGCGCGAAGTGTCAGAGCGTGAAGAAGCCGAGGCGCGTCTGAAACGGGCCCAAGCCGATTTGGTGCAAGCTGGAAAGCTGTCGGCGCTGGGTGAGATGTCGGCAGGAATTTCGCATGAATTGAACCAGCCGCTTATGGCCATCCGCAGCTTTTCTGAGAATGCGCAACTGTTTTTGGAACGCGGCAATACGGACAAAGCAGGTGAAAATCTTGGGCGTATTGCTGAATTGTCGCGGCGCATGGGGCGGATTATAAAAAACCTGCGGGCGTTTGCGCGCCAAGAAAATGAGGCTATTTCCGACGTTGATCTCAGTGCTGTTGTCGATGCCGCTTTGGAAATGACCACAGGTAAAATTTCTGGCGCGGGTGTCACCGTCGATTGGGTGCCAGAGCCGCGGGCATGGGTGCGCGGCGGTGATGTGCGTTTGCAGCAGGTGGTGATGAACCTTGTGTCAAACGCTGTGGATGCAATGGCAGATAGCGATGTCAGGCGCATCACCATTGCCATAACCCCATCAGGCCAAAACGATGATCCTGTGCGCCTGCGCATCAGTGATACAGGGCCGGGGATTTCGGATCCGGAAAAAATGTTCGAACCTTTTTACACCACCAAACATGTCGGCGCCGCCCAAGGTATGGGGCTTGGCCTGTCGATTTCCTATGGTTTGATCCAAAGTTTTGGCGGCAATATTCGTGGTGCCAATGCGAAGGCGGGCGGCGCGTCTTTTGTGATCGAATTGCCCGCGGCAAAACCCCGTAACGCTGCTGAGGAGGCCTTATTATGAAACGCACCAATGCTGTAGACCGTGTGCTATTGGTCGATGATGATCTGTCTGTACGCCAAGCCTTGGGGCAAACCCTTGAGTTGGCCGATCTCGTGCCCACCTTGGCGGGAACTTACATCGAGGCCAAAGATCATATCGTCCGTGATTTCGAAGGCGTCGTTGTCACCGATATTCGCATGCCGGGCAAAGACGGGTTTGCTCTGTTGGAGTACGCGCAAGGCATCGATCCGGAATTGCCGGTGATTTTGCTGACGGGCGAAGGCGATATTCCGATGGCGGTGAAAGGTATTTCTGGCGGGGCGTTCGATTTCTTAGAAAAGCCCTGTTCGCCCAAGGAACTGTTGGCCGTGGTGGAAAAAGCCCTGCGCACGCGGGCTTTGGTGTTGGAAAATCGCCGCCTGAAACGCCAAGTGGAATCGGGCGATGCCGCGGCGCGATTGCTACGCGGCACGTCTGATCTGTCCAAGCGCCTGCGTGATGAAGCCCGCGCCGTGGCACGCTCTGCTGCTGATGTGTTGATCACAGGCGAGCCGGGCGTGGGCACGGCCAAAATGGCCGAGGTTGTGCATCTGTTGTCTGCGGGGTCGCTGGCACCGTTTTTGAAATTCTCTGGCGCTTCCATGACCCCAACTGCGGTGACGTCAGCCTTTGAAGACGCCGAAGGTGGGTCTGTCTTTATCGACGAAGTGGCCGCTTTGCCATCGAACACGCAATTTGCCTTGTTGGACCTGTTGGAAACCCATGATCGCCCACGTTTGATTGTGGGGTCTTATGCCGATCTGTCTGATCTGGCCAAAGCAGGGGCGTTTTCTGCCGATTTATTTTACCGTCTAGAGGCCGCTGTCATCCGCATTCCGCCGTTGCGTGAACGTCCCGAAGACATTCCTGTGCTGTTTCGCCACTACGTTGATATCGCCTGCGAGCAAACCAATCTGCCTGTGCCAGATATTACCCCTGACATCATCGCCAATTTGATGGCCCAAGACTGGCCTGGCAATGCACGCAGTCTGATGAATGCGGCGATGCGTTTTGCGATGGGGCTGTCGGACGGCGAGCCTCAAGAGGGTGAGTTGGGCTTAACCGAGCAAATGGCACAAGTGGAGCGTTCCTTGCTGATCTCAGCGCTTCAACGTCACGATGGCAATGCGACCGAGGCTGCAAAGGGGTTAAAACTGCCGCGTAAGACGTTTTACGACAAGCTCACACGCCACGGTGTGAGGGCGGAATTGTATCGATGATAGGCCGAATATCTATTGCGCAGCTCAGCTGATCCATGCTGCGGGCCAAGGCGCAAACGGCAACATGTCGCCGTCAAGTGTATCGGTTTTGACTGTGCGAAAATCCGCACAGTTGCAACTAGTGTATGTGCGACGATCCGCACAGGATGCACATGGAGCATGGCAGCTATGCATGCAGATTGTCCATTAATGTTTTGATTTTTATGAATTTACAGAGATTTTTTATAAATGTGAGACTTCCCCTTGCTGCGCTCATCACAGAACTGTCATTTATACATCGAGCCTGTCTAGCCCTGTACCAAAGGGCAATCATACGCAGGCCAATGATTTTGACTTTATGTCTGGGAGGACATCCATGAAATTTCTCGCAACAGCAGCAACCGCACTCGCTTTAAGCGTCACAGCCACATCTGCAATGGCGGCTTGTGATGCCGGCGAAATGGTTATCAAATTCAGCCACGTCACCAACACTGACAAACACCCAAAGGGCATCGCTGCCAATTTGTTCATGGATCGTGTGAACGCTGAAATGAACGGCAAAGCCTGTGTTGAAGTTTACCCGAACTCCACATTGTACAACGATGACCAAGTGTTAGAGGCGATGCTGCAAGGCGACGTGCAAATGGCGGCTCCGTCGTTGTCCAAGTTTGAGACATTCACCAAAGAATACCGCATCTTTGACTTGCCATTCATGTTCAAAAACATGGATGCGGTGGACGAGTTCCAAAACTCGGAAACAGGTCAAGCAATGAAACAAACCATGGTACGTCGTGGTCTGTTGGGTCTTGATTTCTGGCACAATGGTTTGAAACAAATCTCAGCCAATAAGCCTTTGATCGTTCCAGCAGATGCAGCGGGTCTCAAGTTCCGCGTTCAGCCGTCTGATGTGCTGGTTGCTCAAATGGAAGCACTTGATGCCTCTCCACAGCCTATGGCATTCTCAGAAGTGTACGGCGCGCTGCAAACCGGCGTTGTGGATGGTCAGCAAAACACTTGGTCCAACATCTACGGTCAAAAATTCTTTGAAGTGCAAGACGGAACCACAGAAACCAACCACGGTCTGCTGGACTACATGGTTGTGACCTCTGTTGACTGGTGGGAAAGCCTCGATGCTGACGTTCGTGATCAATTGAGCACGATCATGTCAGAAGTCACAGCCGAGCGTAACGCAGCCATTGGCGATGTTGATGCCGAAAACCGTCAAGCTGTTTTGGATGCTGGTGGTGTCATTCGTGAACTGACTGCAGAACAACGTCAAGAATGGGTCGACGTGATGAAACCTGTTTGGGCGCAGTTCGAAAGTGATGTTGGCGCAGACAATATCGCAGCTGCGCAGGCCATCAACGCCAAGCACTAAGGCCTTGTCTTAACCAGTATGTGGCCCTGACTTTGCGGTTGGGGCCATTTTTACTTACCCTATTTTCGGGCGCCGTTTCGACCTTTTTCGGTGCCTTAAAGAATGCCCGTGCGTGATCATTTGGATCAGGAGCAGGTTAAAGGTCCATCAATTTTCAAAGATGTGGGGGACACAGATGTCACATCAAACTGGCGATAAGCCGCAAAGCGCCATCGGGCGTTTTATCGACGCGCTTGAGGAAAATATCATCGCGGGCATCTTGGGCGCGATGACATTGATTACGTTTGTTAACGTGGTGTTGCGCTATGTGTTTAACCAGTCTTTGATTTGGGGGCTTGAGGTCGTTTTGATCTTATTCGCTTGGCTGGTGCTGCTTGGCATTTCCTATGGGTTCAAAAAGAACACCCATCTTGGGGTCGATGCTGTCACCAATATGATGCCTGAGCGCGGCCAGCGGATCATGGCTATTCTGGCGGCGCTTGCCTGTGTGATTTATGCTGCTTTGTTGATGAAGGGGGCATGGGATTACTGGGCGCCTTTCGCGGCACTGCAACCCACAGAAGGCCGTTGGTTCCCCACTGGGTTCACCGAGAACACTCGTGACCGCGCGTTTTATATCACCGATCAAGTGCCCATGCTGGAAATGTTTCGTTGGCTGGAAGACGCAATCAACTACGGCGACACATATGACAAGCTGCCACGCGTCATCCCCTATTTCATCATCCCCTTTGGCTGCGGCCTGATTTTGCTGCGCGTTGTGCAAGCCACCATCCGCATCATCAAAGGTGAGCAACTGAGCCTGATCGTGTCTCATGAGGCAGAAGAAGACGTTGAACGCGCGGCGGCGGATTTAAACGCTACCAGCGTGAATTCAGACGGTTTGAACAAGGAATAATAAACATGGAAGTCGTCTTTCTCTTTTCAATGGTCTTGGGCCTGTTGCTGATCGGTGCGCCGATTGCTGTGTCCCTTGGTCTGTCGTCGATGATCTTTTTGCTCATGTTCTCGGACACCTCGTTGGGGTCTGTGGCGCAGTCTTTGTACCAAGCCATGGCGGGGCACTATACCTTGCTGGCGATTCCGTTTTTCATCTTGGCCTCTAGCTTCATGTCCACCGGCGGGGTGGCAACGCGTATCGTGCGCTTTTCCATCGCCTGTGTGGGCCATATGCATGGTGGTTTGGCCATCGCGGGTGTTTTTGCTTGCATGATCTTTGCGGCTCTGTCTGGATCATCCCCTGCAACGGTTGTGGCCATCGGCACAATCGTCATCGCGGCGATGCAAAAAGTCGGTTATACTAAAGACTTCGCCGCTGGCGTGATCTGTAACGCTGGCACGCTTGGCATCTTGATCCCGCCTTCTATCGTGATGGTGGTCTATGCCTCTGCCACGGATGTGTCTGTGGGCCGTATGTTTCTTGCGGGTGTGATTCCTGGTCTTTTGGCGGGCTCCATGTTGATGATCGCCATCTATGTCATTGCACGGATCAAAAAACTGCCCAAAGGCGAATGGAATGGCTGGGGGGAAATCATCGCCTCGTTCAAAGATGCGTTCTGGGGTTTGATGCTGATCGTCATCATTATGGTTGGTATTTACGGCATCCCTGGCATCACCGGCGCGATCTTTACCCCGACCGAAGCGGCGGCTGTGGCATCCGTCTATGCCTTCTTGGTCGCCTCATTCGTCTACCGCGATATGGGACCGCTCAAAGGTTCAGACGAGCCTGTGTCCTTGCTGAAAAAGCCACAAGCCATCGTGACAGCGTTCTTTCATAAAGACACGCGTGACACTTTGTTTGATGCGGCCAAGCTGACCATCATGTTGATGTTCATCATCGCCAATGCTTTGATCTTGAAGCATGTTTTAACCGACGAACAAATTCCGCAGAAAATCGCAGAAGCGATGCTCTCGGCTGGTTTCGGCAAAATCATGTTCCTTGTTATGGTCAATGTGATCTTGCTCATCGGTGGTCAATTTATGGAGCCTTCAGGCCTGATCGTCATCGTCGCGCCGCTGGTGTTCCCAATTGCGATTGAGCTTGGCGTGGACCCGATCCACCTTGGCATCATCATGGTGGTGAACATGGAAATTGGCATGATCACACCGCCAGTGGGGCTCAATCTGTTTGTAACCTCTGGTGTCGCTGGTATGCCGATGATGTCTGTCGTGCGCGCCGCTTTGCCGTTCCTTGCGATCTTGTTCGTGTTCTTGATTTTGGTCACTTACATTCCCATCATCTCGACCTTCTTGCCGACGACTTTGATGGGGCCCGAGATCATAACCAACTGACGCGGTCAGTGCGGCTGCTGCGATCAACACGGCTGCTGCGATCAGCGCGACCTGAAACCCAAAGACGCCCCTGTCGTTTACACGGTGGGGGTGTCTTTTTGTACGGTAAAGTGGTTATTGTACGGTAAGGTGGGCGAGACTGATTTGCGGGACTGGCTTCACGTGGTGCCTTAGCGTAAAGCAAAACAGGCCCGCGCAGGCAAAGGAAAGCCCATGATCAAATCCGACATCATTCACCCACAGCTACTGTCCTCGCTCGCCAAGGCAGGGCACAAGGCGCGTATTTTAATTGCTGACGCCAATTATTCTTGCGTGACCAACGCGAACCCAGCAGCAGAAATCATCTATCTCAACTTCGCGCCGAACATGATCCCCAGCACCACCGTGCTTGAGGGGGTGAGCAAACTTATCAATATCGAGCAAGCCACGATGATGGCTTGGCCTGACGAGTTCGACAACACCATCCACCAAAGCTATCTTGATATTCTACCTGAAGAAACGCCGATGGATTATGTGGAGCGCGCGGATTTCTACGGAGCCGTCAAATCTCCCGACACATTGCTGGTCATTGCCACAGGAGAAACGCGCCGCTTTGCCAATCTGTTACTGACTGTTGGCCCTGTGATTGTGTAGTCATCAAAAGGCGCGCCATAAAAATAGGACGCGCCTTGTTTGTTTGGGGGAAGCGTGATCGAAAGCCTAACTGCCAGAGGTCAGCTTCGCCAAGGCCTCAAGTTTCGCCAATGCAGCCCCGCTGTTGAGGCTTTGTGCTGCCATTTCAACGCCCTCTTTGAGCGTTGTGACTTTATCGGCCACGATCAAGGCGGCAGCTGCATTGAACAACACTGCATCACGATACGCACCGCGTTCGCCGGACAGCATGGCACGCATGGCGGTTGCGTTCTCGTGAGGTGTGCCCCCTAAAATATCACGCAGCGGATGTACGGGCAGGCCTGCATCTTCTGGATGGATTTCCAATGACTTAACTTGGCCATTTTCCAAAGCGGCCACAGAGGTTGGTCCCGAAATTGACACCTCATCAAGGCCTTCGTGGCCATGGACAATCCACGCTTTTTCAGACCCAAGCGTCATCAAAGTTTCCGCCATTGGGTGCAGCAAATCCGAGGCAAAAGCGCCCGTCATTTGGCGTTTCACACCCGCAGGATTGGTCAAAGGTCCAAGGATATTGAAAATCGTTTTACAGCCCAATTCTTGGCGCACAGGCATCACATGTTTCATCGCAACATGGTGCATAGGGGCCATCATAAAGCCGATCCCAACCTCATTGATTGCGCGTTCGACCACATCAATTCCAACTGTGATATCAACGCCAGAGGCGCTCAGCGCATCGGCTGAGCCAGATTTGGACGACAAATTCCGATTGCCGTGTTTCGCCACGGTCACGCCAGCACCTGCGACAACAAATGCGGTGCCTGTCGAGATGTTGAGCGTGCCCAAGTTGTCGCCGCCTGTGCCGACGATATCCATGGCGCCCTGGGGCGCTTGTACGGCAAGGCATTTGGCGCGCATGGCAGCTGCGGCGGCTGCGTATTCAGACACAGCTTCACCGCGTGCTCGCATCGCCATCAGCAATCCACCGATCTGAGCATTTGTGGCTTGGCCTTCGAACAAAATCTCAAAGGCCTCGGCGGCCTGTGAGCGGCTCATCGGGCCTTCGGAGGCTGCAAAAATAAGGGCCTTCATCGCTTTCGCAGGATCATAGTCTAGGCTCATTATGCGACCTCTTTGGTATTGGCGAATTGGTTTAAGAACGTGCGCAGCATGTCGTGACCATGTTCGGACCGGATGCTTTCAGGGTGAAATTGCACGCCCTCGATCGGCAGGGTTTTGTGACGCAGGCCCATGATGGTGCCATCTTCCAATTCGGCGGTGATTTCCAAACAGTCGGGCAGGGTGGCGCGGTCTACGATCAGCGAATGATAGCGCGTCGCCAAGAGTGGCGAGGGCAGACCGGCAAACACACCTTTGCCTTCATGCTGAATGTTGCCCATCTTTCCGTGCACGATCTCGTGGCAGCGCACAACAGTGCCGCCAAAGACCTGCCCAATGGATTGATGCCCAAGGCAAACGCCAAACAACGGGATCTTGGCCTGTGCGGCGGCTGTGATCAAATCCATACAAATGCCAGCTTCAGTCGGTGTCTTAGGGCCGGGTGAGATTAAAATGCCGCTGGGGTGCAGCGCCAATGCTTCGTCCACGGTCAACTCATCATTGCGCACCACTTTAGAGGTCACGCCCAGCTCGCCGATATAGTGCACGAGATTATAGGTAAAACTGTCGTAGTTATCGATCAAAAGCAGCATATGAGGTCTTTCTAAAACGGTTTTTCCCGTGGGCGCGGTGGCGGATAATAGCTAAATCTGTGACCAATAGGCGTCCATATGGCCACGCAGACGTCAAAAGGGGATGAACCCCATTGATGCACGCGCTATACATGTCCACGAAGGCAGGCAAAGGGTCAAGAGTGTGCTCTTGATTTTTGCAATGTTTGAACGAATTTGGCGCTTTGAATAGGCCAAGACAGATAGCAATATGCCAGTAAAAATTGGCAAAAGCGATATTGAGTAAAGGGCTTCGACGTATGGGACGCGGAATTTTGGCAGGTTTGGTGTGGGGCTCTGTTGTGGGCTTTGGAATCGTCACTGTTGCCAACCAAGTGGTGGATAAAGTCTATGTTTCACCCGTATCCTTATCTCCAGCGCCAGCAAATGATGACAGTTCGCCACAAAATAGAGCCGAAGAAAACAAAGCCGCAGAAAAAATGGCTGAGGATATGGGGTCTGAACAGGTGGCAGATGCGGCCGAAGCAGTAGATGCCATAACTGCACCTGAAATACCAGAAACGCCAAAAGATGTTGACGGGCAAACCCCAGATACCAACCCAAATCACGACCAAGACCCGAATGTGGTGATCGCGTCTCCCATGCCGATGGACCCAGCACCAGAAGACACATCTGATACCGCACTTGGTGAGATGGCGACTGCCACGCCAGATCGCAACATCACTC
Organism: Pacificibacter marinus; assembly: GCF_018860505.1. Classification (GTDB taxonomy): domain Bacteria; phylum Pseudomonadota; class Alphaproteobacteria; order Rhodobacterales; family Rhodobacteraceae; genus Celeribacter; species Celeribacter marinus_B. The sequence goes on along the minus strand of NZ_JAHKPU010000018.1, from coordinate 49,306 downwards.
AGCCAGATAAGGTCGCGTCGCTTGCGCCCTCTGATACCAGCCCTGAAGCCGTTGAAGATACCGCGCCGCTGCCGTCCTTTGAGACGCCAGAGGGTTTGGAGGCGCCAAAGATTGAAGCCAACGCCACACCTGCCATTCAAGGTGACAGCCCTGTGTTGGGCAGCCCGCAGGGGCTTGAATTGATCCAACCCAATTCGGGCACAGCCCCCGTTCAGGTCGATACGACTTTGCCAGGACAAAAACCCAAACCTTTGGGCACGCCCGCCACTGCGCGCACTGCAGCGGATGAAGTCAGCGGTGATGCCAGCCAAGCCGCACAAAACATTGCCGATGCGATGAGTGCGCAACAGCCTGTCGCACCTAAGGCTGTGCCCAAAATTGCGCCGCAGGGCCAGCAGGCGCTGGGTCAGAAAGTCGGCAGTTTCACGGACCGCAACGATGCGATGAAATCCACACGCTTGCCCTCTGTGACGGGCAGCGCGATGGCTGACGCAGCCCCTGTGATTGCGGCCGAAGACCTGCCTGCGATCATTGCTTTTTCTGCCGATTACACCAAATCAACCACAGCACCTGAAATGTCGGTGATTTTGGTCGATATTGGCGAGTTGGACCCCACGTCTCCCCAGCTTTCGAATCTGCCATTCCCTGTGACTTTTGCAGTGGATGCGCTGGCCCCCGGCGCATCTGAGCGCGCGCAGATGTACCGTACGGCTGGGCTGGAGGTCTTGTCTTTGATCGGTCTGCCCGAAGGGGCCACTGCCCAAGATGTGGCCGTGACCATCAACCAAGCCCGCGATTTGGTGCCTGTTTCTATCGGTTTCTTGGATGTGCCCTCTGCGTCCTTCCAAGCCACACGTGACATTGCTGCCCAAGTGGTCGCCTCTGCTGCTTCAACGGGCCATGGTGTTGTGTCGTTCTCAAGTGGTTTGAATGCGCTGATGCAAGAAGCTACGCGTGCCAAAGAACCGGCTGCGTTGGTGTTTCGCGACTTCGACGGTCGAGATCAAAACTTGGCAACGATTAAACGGTTTTTAGATCAAGCGGCCTTTCGTGCGGGCATCGATGAAGACATTGTATTGGTGGGCCGTGCCAAAGAAGACACCATGAAAGCCTTGGTGGAATGGTCTTTGGGCAATCGTGCGGCAACGGTCGAATTGGTGCCTGTGTCCTACCTTTTGACCGGTGGTGGCACTGCGGCAAAGTGATTTGCGACGTGGATTTCGACTGCGCAAAGCTGCATGCTTGACAGTTGGGCAAGATTTCGCGTGAACTCATAGCGCCGTGAGGTGCGTTTTCACATTTGAAAGCGCAGGCGCAAGGAGGATACGATGAGCCATTTAGAAACAGACCTAGCTGCTGCTCCTGTGCCTGAGGTTGCACATCTGTCACTTGGCGATCTGGTGTTTGCGCTCAAGGCGGGTATGACTGATTTTCGCAAAGCGCCGCAATTTGGGTTGTTCTTTTCTGTCGTCTACGTTGTCGGCGGGATCGTTTTGGTCTGGCTGGGAGCGGGCACAGTGGAATGGACCTTTGCGATGACCTTGGGCTTTCCATTGGTGGCCCCTTTTGCTGCCGTGGGCCTGTACGAAGTGTCGCGCCGCATTGAACGCGGCGGGGCGATGGATTGGTATAAAATCTTAAGCGTGGTGAAGTCCGAAAAAGACCGGCAAGTGCCATGGATGGGCGCGATCATTTTGATCTATTTCCTGTTTTGGTCCTTTTTGGCCCATATGATTTTCGCGCTCTTCATGGGATTGTCGGTGATGCGCAATCTATCCACCAGTTACGAGGTGTTTTTGACCCCCAATGGCCTGACGATGATCGGGGTGGAACTTGGGGTGGGCGCTGTTTTGGCGTTCATCCTGTTTTCGCTCACCGTCACCAGCCTGCCGCATCTGCTTGATAAAGAAGTGGACTTTGTCACCGCTATGCTACTGTCTTTGCAGGTGGTCAAAGAAAATTTCTGGGTGATGATGGTCTGGGCCATGCTTGTTGCTGGCCTCACATTTATTGCCATGCTGCCACTGTTTTTAGGTCTGCTGGTGGTCATGCCTGTTTTGGGGCATGCGACATGGCATTTGTACAAGCGGGCCTTGGTGTAGTGGGTGACAGGGTGAACGGGTGTGACGGATGAGCGCCAAGACCTATGAGTTTCGCCAAGCGACGATGGATGATGTCGATCTGATCACCCATTGGCAGGCCCAGCCACATGTCCGCAGATGGTGGGATGCCGCAGAGCCTTACACCCAAGACGATATGAACGACCCGCGTGTGTCACGCTGGATCGTGTCTTTTGAGGCGCGTCCCTTTGCGTTCATGCAAGATTACACTGTACATGGCTGGGACGCGCATCATTTCGCCAATCTCGCCAATGGCACACGCGGCATCGATCAATTTATTGGCGATCCCGAGATGGTGGGGGTTGGGCACGGATCGGGCTTTATCACTGAGCGGATGCGAGACTTGTTTGACGCCGGCGCGCCTATGATTGCGACGGACCCGCATCCCGACAATTCCCGCGCGATTGCCGTCTACGCGAAGCTGGGGTTTCAGCCCCTGGGCCCACCACAAGAGACACGTTGGGGTTTGATTTTGCCGATGGCGGCAGAGCCGTAAAGCAGGTCATGTTTTGCTTAGGGGATCATCCGCCGCGCAAAAACAGCGAGATCGTCACAGGCGTAGTCGGGCTGTCGCAGATGCGGCACCTCGAAAACACTGTTGTGCGGACGGGCGATGAAAGCCCCTTGATAGCCCGCCGCCTGCGCGCCGATGGTGTCCCAGACGTGACAGGCGACCATGCACATGTCGGATGCAGGGGTATTCAAGGCTTTGGGCACGATGTCATAGACGGACCGATGCGGTTTAAACTTTTCGACCTCTGAGACATTGAAGTGGTGATCAAACAACCCCGCGATACCCGCGTTTTCTAGCGGCGTTGGTGATGGCGCCGCGGCAGAGTTGGTCAGGGTCACAAGGGTATATCCCGCATCGCGCAACGCCGTCAGCGCAGGCACGACATCTTTATGAGCAGGCATTTGACCAAACAGTTGCTTCAGTTCCGCGATGTCAGCATCCGTGACATCTATCCCTTTGTTGGCGCCAACCATGCGCAACATACTGCCCGCAAGCGTGCCAAAAGGCGTGTAGATATCAGACAAGGTCAGCGTTTGAGAATATAAAATCAGCTCAGGAAACCATTCGCGCAGCACAGCCCTATCACCAAACAGACGTTCGAACAGCGGCTCCAAGGTGGTGATATCCAGCAAGGTTTCATTGACGTCAAATACCAAAACGGATGGGCGGCCTAAATCTGTCATCTGCTGTTCCTTCTTTGATCGCAAATTCTCAAGTTACATCAGTTCAGTATGGGCTTTGCGGTCCGTTTGCGCCCCGTCAACATCAAGGCCAACCCCGCCGCGACAATCACAGCCCCACCGAACAGTTCCATCGCATCGGGGCGCTCGTGAAACACCAGAGCCGCCAAGATCATCGCGAACAACAGGCGTGAATAGCGAAACGGCGTCACCATCGACACTTCGCCCGTGCGCATCGCAAAGGTCAATGCCGTATAGGCCGCGACGCCAACCACCACAGCGGCTATTAGCATCAAGGCTTCAAAACCTGAGGGCACAACCATTTGCCCGCTCCATGCCAGCAACATCACACCAGAGACGATCAGCATCGCAAAGCCGTAGACACCAAGCTGCGCATATGACAACCCCTTGGGGGCTGCGCGTGTCGCTAAGTCTCGCCCTGCAAAACCGATCATGCCAAGCACAGCCAGAATAGACAGGGGCGTGAACCCGTCAAGGCCGGGGCGCAGCACCAAAAGCACGCCGACGAAGCCCAAAGTGATCAACATCCACCGCAAGCCACTGATCTTTTCACGAAAGATCACAGCACTTGCTGCCGCCACCAACAAAGGTGTTGCTTGCAAAATCGCTGATGTGGTTGATAGCGCTGTCAGCGCCAGCGATAGCGTAAAAAACAACCGGCCCAACACTTCGAATAAAGACCGGATCAACAGGGCAGGGTGCTTGAGGTCCGCATTGAAAATGCGCTCTCCGCGCCGCCATGTCAGCACGGCAAAAATCAATGTGCCGCCAGAGCCGAACAGGATCAAAATTTCAGACACTGGCAGATGCGACGACACCTGTTTCAACAGCGTGTCTTCGATAGCGAACAAAGCCATGGCCAGCACCATAAAAAATGCGCCTGCGACATTGCCGGCTGTGCCGCTTTTATCAACTGAATGGGGCATATATTGTGTCCTTAAATATCTGCGCAGACACTGTCTTGGATTGCTCTCAGATACAAGCAAGGCATGTCAAAAACACACACGGATCAGATGCAACAAAAACGGCCCGTGACACAAGTGTCAGGGCCGTTTTGATCGTCAAAGCAGATCTACGCCTTATTTGGCGGCAGGATCTTTTGCTGGGGCTGTCTTCGCAACGCCAGGGGCTTTGTTTTGGGAATTGGTTGTCAAAGGATCGTCAGCGCGCTGAACTGAGCCTTCAAAATGCGCACCGCTTTCAATGGCGATGGTTTTGTGAATGATGTCACCTTCGACTTTGGCCGAAGACGTCAGGCGCACTTTCAAACCGCGCACGCGGCCGATGATGCGGCCATTGATGACAACATCATCCGCCATAACTTCGCCGCGTACCGTGGCTGTTTCGCCGATGGTCAGCAAATGCGCACGAATGTCGCCCTCAACAGTGCCTTCGATTTGGATATCGCCGGTTGTTTTGAGGTTGCCCACAATCGTCAAGTCGCTGGACAGCACTGAGGCTGGCGGCTTGGCTTTTGGCGCAGTCGGAGTAAACTCAGCAGCCTTTTTGGGAGCAGCTGATTTTGGCGCCGTAGCGGTATCTGTTGGTGTCACGTCATCGGTTCCTTTAGACGGGCCCGGCTCATTTATTCTGCTTTTAGAAAACATCGTTGGCAGCCTTAATATAGGTCATCGGGTTAACGGCCTTTCCACCTACGCGAACTTCGTAGTGGAGATGAGTACCAGTGGAGCGGCCAGAATTCCCCATAGCACCGATTTGCTGACCACGCGAGACCCTTTGTCCAACTTTGACCATAAGTTGGGATTGGTGTGCGTAACGTGTCTCAATTCCGAACTCGTGTTGGATTTTGACCAGACGGCCATATCCGTTAGACCAGCCCGCAAATGTGACAACGCCGTCAGCAGTAGAGTAAATTGGTGTGCCGTAGGCTGCCGCGAAGTCTGTGCCTTCGTGCATGCGGCCCCAGCGCGGGCCAAAGCCCGATGTGTAGCGAAAAGAATTTTTGATCGGTAAGGCAAACGGCGCTTTTTGCGCTGCGATGCGATACAGGTTCAAACGATCCATTTTTTCGATGATACCATTGGCGCGCAGGCTGTCAGGGTCTTTGACGCCGCCTTTGGTGGAAAACTTAATAGGGGTCAGCGGACCACCGGTGCCAGACAGACCAGAGCGCACTGTGTTCAGCAAGGTTTTGGTGGATAGGCCTGCTGCGGTGAACATTTTGTCCAAAGGCTCAACTGACAGGACCACGGCATCTTCAAGTTGAGAGAAAATCCGATCGTTTTTTTCTTCCATCAGACGCAAGTCAGTTTGCAGTGTTTCTGCGTTTTGTTCGGCTAGATTGGCCAGCAAAACCATCGTGTCGCGCTCTACGGCCGTATTGTTCAAAGCGGCGGACAGCACATCGACCGTGTTACCGATTTCTTCGGGGTTGATGCTTTGGGTGTCTGGGTCTGTGCCGTCTAATTTTGCTTGCAAGAGTGCCGCATCTTCGCGCGCAGCGTCACGGTCTTTCATGGTGCGGCGCAGCGTGGCTTGGACAACAGTAATGCCTTTGCCAAGTTCGCGCACTCGCTCTTCAGAGGACAGCAGCTCGGATTGCATGGTGGAAATTTGGGCCAAGGCTGTGTTGAAACGCTCTTGGGCTGCGGTGGCTTCAGCGGCGCGCATATCACGCTCGGCGGCCAATTCATTGACGCGGCTTTCAAACAGCGCCAAGTCGCGTGAAGCTTGGTCGCGTAGATTGCCCGACCCAATGCTGTCCATCAAAACAATCGCAGAAGCGATGATCAGCCATCCGGCCAAGACTGTCGTGCCAGCAAAACCAAAAACCTGCGTGAGCGGCGTTAAGCGCACGTAGCGCGTTTCGCTCTCAGAGCGTAAGAATACCCTTTGCTCAGGAAAACTACGCTCAAGCATAGAGTTGAGCTTGTGTGTCAGCATATTGGTCAAAAAACCGTCCTCACGTCCCATTTCGCCCGCTTTCTATGTGAACGGTCACGAGCCAGTCCACAGCGGTTGGCACTGTGTTACAAAAGGATTCATCTATCGGCAATCCTTTTGCCCGTTTTGATGAAGGTCTGTTGCGAAATGCCTGTTTATTGGCGGTTTTTTGCCTAATGCGCAGGCCAGTTTTGGCCGTCCATTTTGTAAAGCTATGATCGAAACACGTTTAAATTGCGTCCCGAACAGATTGCGCCGCAACATATGGTATTCCATACCTTGCGGCACTCAAGCGTTGATTGTGTGAATTAGCTGATTAAGGGCCAATAAAAGTCAGGCGGAATACCCGCTTCGGCGCGCTTTTCATCGTTGAAAGGCGGCTTTAACGCGCCATGAAAGTATTTGCGCACCAATGTGTGAAACAAGGGTTTGGGGTCCACATTGTCGCGACCACATAGAAAATGGAACCATTTTGAGCCGTAAGACACATGGCCCACTTCCTCGGAATAGATCACATCCAGCGCCGCCACGGTGTCTTTGTCCTTGGCCTGTTGGAACAGTTTAATCATGCTTGGTGTCACATCTAAACCGCGTGCTTCTAAAACCATTGGCACCACGGCCAATCGTCCCATCAAATCATCCGCGGTTTCCTCGGCCGCTTGCCACATGCCTGCATGAGCGGGCAAAGCACCGTAAAAGCTGTCAAAGGCTTCAAGTCGATCACATAACAAATTGAAATGTTTTGATTCCTCATCTGCCGCGCGCACCCAGTCATCATAAAACCCAATTGGAAAGGGCACATGAGAGAACCGCGCAATCAAGTCCCAATGCAAATCGACGGCGTTCAATTCGATATGGGCAATCGCGTGCAGCATTGCGATGCGCCCCTCTGGCGTGCCTGGCTTGCGCTTGGGCACATCTCTGGGGGATAGCAATTCAGGCCTATCGGGACGTGCGGGGAAATCAGGGGGCGTGATGGTGCCGATTTCAATGGGTGTGGCGCCGCCCTCGCGGCTGGCGCGCCACAAAGCGGCATAGCGATGGGACAGCGCTGTTTTTGCGCGTCCGTCAGCGGTGCGCAACACTGCGTCTGCCATCTGTGTCAGTGTCATTTCCGCTCCCATGCTTGTGCTCATGACTGCGCGGCCTCAAGAACCTCGGCGGCGTGCCCTTTGACCTTGACTTTGGGCCAGACACGCATAATTTTTCCTTCTTCATCAATTAGATAAGTCGTGCGCACAATTCCCATATAGGTTTTGCCGTAATTGGACTTTTCCTGCCAAACACCATAATCTTCGCACATCGAGCCATCTGCGTCAGACAATAAAGGGATGCCCAGATCGTGTTTGGCGCAAAAGTTATCGTGCTTTTTCACGCTGTCTTTCGAAATGCCAACCACAACAGTATTTGCCGCGTCAAATTCGGCCTTTAAGGCGGTGAAGTCCAGTGCTTCGGTGGTGCAACCGGGTGTGTTGTCTTTGGGGTAGAAATACAAAACCGTCTTGCGCCCCATCAGATCAGCGCGTGACAAATTGGTGCCTCCGTCACGGGGCAATGAAAAATCAGGGGCGAGGGTTCCAATATCAAGCATATTTTCAGTCCTTAAGCGTAAAAGCGTTGCGATACGTTGGCCAATTTATGCCCTTGTCGCTGAAAAGGACCGCTTTGACCATTGCATCTGATTGGGGTTCAGTTTTAAGCCGGAATACGCCAAGATCAACCAAAGGTCTGCCATGTGATATGGGCAGATCCCATTTTGAGAGTCCCAAACACGCCATGAGCGACACGCCTGACCTTGATCCGTCCCAAAAGGACAGCGCGCAAACCTCTGTTGCGACACAGGATGAGGCGGGGGATACATCTGTGAAAACCTTGGACGCTCAGGATGCGCCAAACCAAGATGCTCTAGACACAGAGAATATGGACGCGACGCCAGAAAAAAAACCTAAATGCAGCAAAATATGGGGCGTGCGTCCCCATAAAAAACGCCATCATGTGCACCATTTCGGGCTGTGGTTCTGTTCTATGCTGTTGTTTTTGAGTCTTTTGGCTGGCATGGGCGTTTTGGCGTTGACGGGGCAGGACGTTGTTTTGCCTGCCGCGCTGACCAAGCAAATTGAGACCCGAATGAACAATAATTTGGGCGACACAAAGGTCTCGGTCGGGCAAGTTGTCGTCACTGTCGACAAACATTTCATCCCGCAAATGCGCGCGCGTAATGTGGGGATCATCGACCCCACGGGGTCCGAAATCGCACGTCTGAGCGAACTTGATGCACAATTTTCCATGGGGCAAATCAGAAGTGGTCAGATGACCCCAACGGCCTTGCGTTTGACCGGTGCTCAGATCGTTGTGCGTCGCGGTGTTGACGGTCTGTTTGCCCTAGATTTTGGCGGGGCAAGCGGCACTGTCGGTTCTGCCGAAGAGGTGCTCAAAGCCATCGACGCAGCGTTTACGTCCGAGCCCTTGGTTGATGTGCAAACGGTGGCGGTCAGTGGATTGACAATTATCTTGGAAGACGCGCGATCAAACCGTATTTGGCAAGCGACGGATGCTGTTTTAACCTTGACGAATTCCGACGATAACATCGACGTCTCGATGGCTTTTGATGTGTTCAACGGCACAGAAGACTTGGCGCGCCTGCAAATGAGCTTTGCCACACGCAAGGGGTCTTTGGCCACGGCCATCGGGTTGAACATCGAAAACATCCCTGCATTGGATTTGGCGCAACAAAGCCCCGCGCTGTCCTTTTTATCAGTGCTGGATGCGCCGATTTCAGCGGCGATGCGCGCGCAAGTCACCCCTGATGGATTGCTGTCAAGCTATTCAGGCACATTGGAAATCGGCTCTGGCCAACTGGTGGCAGGAGGCGGCGCGAAACCGTTGAGTTTCGCGGGCGCACGTGGATATTTTGATTACGATCCCGCGATGGAACGCCTGTCGTTCGCCGAATTGTCAATGCGCTCTGAAGCCTTTGCAATCGCAGGCAATGGACATATGCTCTTGCGCGATTTTAACGGCAATTTTCCATCACAGTTTGTGGGGCAATTCTATATTGATCAGCTCACAGCCGATCCGCGGGACGTGTTCGAGCAGCCTTTGACGTTTGATGAAGGGCAGGTGGATCTGCAACTGACGCTTGCGCCATTTTCTGTAAATTTGGGACAATTGGCGCTGAGGCACGGGGATCTGTGGTTGCGCGCAAAAGGCGCTGCCAATGCAACGCCTGAAGGGTGGAGCTTGGCCTTGGATGCCGAGACAGACCCTTTACAAGCCGCAGAGTTGATGTCGTTTTGGCCTGATGCGGTCGTGCCCAAAACCCGCGAATGGATTGTCGAAAATATCGGCTCTGCGACGTACAAAGACATTGCGATGTCCTTTCGTTTGGCTCCTGGTGCCAGCGCGCCGCAAACGCATTTAGGGTGGTCGTTTGAAAACGCAAATGTGCGGTTTATGAAGGCTTTGCCTTCTGTGACAGCGGGCGCAGGATACGGGACGATTTCAGGCAATGCGTTGACGATTGTCGTGCAAGAGGGCGCTATTGCTGCGCCATCGGGGGGCGACATTGATGTGGCCGGCACGGTTTTGCGTATCCCGCATTTGGATGTCAAACCTGCCGCCTTGACGGCCCAGCTGAAAACCTCATCGCGGGTCGAAGCGGCTGTGGCCTTAATGGCGCTCAAACCTTTTGAAGTGCTCAAAGATGCTGATTTTGGTGCGGATGTGGCCCAAGGGCAGGCCGATTTAAGGGGGCAACTAACAGTGCCTTTGATTAAAAATATTCTGATGGAAGACGTGGATTTCAACATCACCGGCGATATCACCGAGGCCTCGTCGACGCAGTTGATGGCGGGCAAAGAGCTGCGCGCCTCCCGTATGGCTTTGGCGTTGACCCCCGCTGGATTAAGTCTGTCTGGGCCGGTTGAGGTGTCTGGCGCACGCGCTGTCGCCGTTTGGCGCAAAAACTTTGGCCCTGAAAATCGTGGTAAATCTGACATTTCAGGCTCTGTGACAATCAATCAGGCGCTGCTTGATGCTTTTGATATCGATCTGCCAGCCAACACCATATCGGGCAGTGCCCAAGGCGATTTGACCGTCGCATTACGCGCGGGCCAAGATCCGAGCTTTGGCATTACCTCACGGATGGAGGGGCTTGGCCTTTCGGTGCCTGCTATCGGATTTTCAAAACCCCAATCCCGCAGTGGGGCGCTCAACGTCACTGGCACCTCTGGCGATCTGCCCAAGGTGACGTCATTATCCATCGAGGCCTCTGGGCTGACGGCGACGGGCGGCTCTGTGACGCTTGACGCGAGCGGCGGATTGGATCGCTTGCGGTTCGACACCTTGAAAGTGGGCGCATGGCTGGACAGCTCCGCGACCTTGATCGGGCGTGGCAAAGGGCGCGCTGTTGCAGTGAGACTGGGCGGCGGTTCGCTGGACCTGTCAAAATCGCCCTTTGGAACAGGCGGCGGTGCCAGCGGAGGCTCTGGCTCTGGGCCTATCGAGATGGTTTTGGATCGCTTGAAGGTGACAGATAATTTGTCTTTGAGTGGCGTCACTGCGCAGCTGACACAGAATGGCGGGTTGTCGGGACAATTTTCAGGGCGGTTGAACGGCCAAGCACCGATCACAGGCACCATAAGCCCCGGTCAATTTGGTCCGACGATTTCAGTAAAGGCACAGGATGCGGGGAAAACTGTGATGGCTGCGGGTCTGTTGGAAGAGGCCGCAGGCGGTACTTTGGCGCTGACACTGACATCAAAGCGCGCAGAAAACAGCTATGACGGCACCGTGCAGATCACCGATATACGGGTTTTGTCTGCACCTGAATTGGCGCAACTGTTGTCGCTGGTCTCTGTTGTTGGATTGCTTGATCAAATGAATGGGCCGGGCATTGCCTTTAGTGACGTCCGCAGTGATTTCATCATTCAACCCAATTATATCACCATCGGCACATCAAGCGCAGAGGGGCCATCTTTGGGGATCACCGGCGAAGGCATTTATGACTTGAGCGCCAAGAAGATTGATCTGCAAGGGGTGATTTCGCCGATTTATTTCTTGAACGGGATAGGCCAAGTGTTTGCCCGCAAAGGCGAGGGCTTGTTCGGGTTTAACTTCACCCTCAAGGGCGCGATTGACAATCCCAGCGTAGGGGTTAACCCGCTGTCCATTCTGACGCCGGGGGCTTTGCGCAGCATTTTTCGGAAACAAACTCCGACAGCTCCCGCCAATTGACGTAGAACCACTGACGCTGAACCACTGATGCAGAACGACAAAGGTATCTTGATGAAACTCTCTGATTTTGATTTCGAACTGCCGCAAAGCTTGATCGCCACGCGTCCAGCCAAACCGCGCTCTTCAGCGCGTCTTTTGGTGGCGACGCCGACGCAGATTCATGATGCCCATGTCTATGATTTGGTCGATTGGTTTCAATCTGGCGACCGTTTGGTGTTGAACGATACCAAGGTGTTGCCCGCGCGCCTGACAGGTCAGCGCGGGCGCGATACGGCGCAGGGCTATCAAGAAGCTCGCGTCGAGGTGACTTTGCTTGAGCCGCAAGCGACTGCGGGCCAATGGCGTGCGCTTTTGAAGCCGTTGAAAAAGGTGAAAGAGGGCGAAGTGGTTCGGTTCTCAGATGACCTAAGCGCCACTTTGGACAGCAAAGAAGATGGCGCGGCTTTTCTGACGTTCAACCTGACGGGCGATGATTTTGACGCGGCCTTGAACGCGGCAGGGGCCATGCCTTTGCCCCCGTATATCGAGGCCCTGCGCAAAGCCGATGCGCAAGACAAAGAAGATTATCAGACGGTCTGGGCGAAAACGCTTGGCGCTGTGGCTGCCCCCACTGCCTCGCTGCATTTCGATGCGCCCTTGCTGGAGGCGCTGAAATCCAAAGGGGTCGAAATCACATATGTGACGCTGCATGTGGGTGCTGGCACGTTTTTGCCAGTGAAAGTTGACAATGTGGATGATCATAAAATGCACGCAGAATGGGGCGAGGTGTCCCCCAAAGCTGTGCGCGAAATCGCCGCCACCAAAGCCGCAGGGGGCCGCGTGATCCCCGTGGGCACCACAGCCCTGCGTCTGATTGAAAGTGCTGCGCGCGCGACAGGTCAAATCGCGCCTTTCGTGTCTGATACAGATATTTTCATCCGCCCTGGATTCACATTTCATGTGGCCGATGCGTTGATGACCAATTTTCACCTGCCCAAATCGACCCTGATGATGCTTGTGTCCGCTGTGATGGGCTACGATCGTATCCGCGAGATTTACGCCCATGCGATTGAGCATGAGTATCGGTTCTTCTCATATGGGGATGCATCCTTGTTGTTGCCGCAAGAGGATGAGCGCAAAGGATGATATCGGTGCAATTATGAATGACATTATTAATATTAGACCTGCGCAAGACGCAGATGGAGAGGCCGTGCGGGCCTGTGCCCATGAGGCCTACGCGCAATATGTGGCGGCGATCGGGCGCAAACCCGCGCCTATGACGGCGGATTATGCAGGGCTTATTGCCGCGGGTCATGTCCATGTCGCCACGGATGCGCAGTCAGGCGTGCTTGGGTTTATCGTGTTCTATCCAGATGGGACGGATATGGTGTTGGAAAATATAGCCGTGCGCAGCGTTGCCATGGGGCGGGGCATCGGTAAGCGTTTGATTGGGTTTTGCGAGCGCAGGGCCAAACAATCCAGCTTGACTGCGGTGCGTCTCTATACCAATGAAAAAATGACTGAAAACCTGTCTATCTATCCCCATCTTGGATATCGTGAAATTGAGCGTCGCAGCGAGCAGGGGTTCAATCGGGTGTTTTTTGTCAAAGACCTTTGAGACTTGCCTCAAGCTTGCTTTTTGTGAATTTCAATAGAAATAAACGCGACGGTTTTGCGTGTCGCAAATAAATTCCTTTCTTAGTTCATTTTCCTTTGGTAGCTGTGGCATTCAACCGTCCAAACGTTGAACTGGGCACCCATAAACTTTTGCGTTCAAGGTGACTCTATGCGTCAGGTTCTCGCGTCTTCCTCAGCTTTATTGCTTGGTATGTTGCTTTTGATGATCGGCAACGGTCTGCAAGGGTCGGTTCTTGGCGTGCGTGGCGGCTTGGAAGGGTTTTCCACCTTTTCATTGTCCGTGGTGATGTCTGGCTATTTTCTTGGGTTCTTGGGCGGGTCGCAGATCACTCCGCACCTGATCCGTCGCGTCGGGCACGTTCGGGTCTTTGCCGCGTTGGGATCGTTCATTTCCGCCGCCCTGATCATTTTTCCGACCCTGACAGACCCATTCGTATGGACCATTTTGCGCATCATTTTGGGGTTCTGTTTCTCGGGGGTTTACGTCACCGCCGAAAGTTGGCTGAACAATTCCACCACCAATGACATGCGTGGCAAAACTCTGTCCGCTTATATGATCGTGCAAACGATCGGCATGGTGATCGCCCAAGGCATTTTGTCCGTTGGCGACCCGTCTGGCTATATTCTGTTCATCGTACCGTCTGTTTTGGTTTCGATTTCTTTCGCGCCTATTTTGCTGTCCGTATCGCCCACGCCGCCGTTCGAGACCTCAAAGCCGATGACCCTGCGGCGGTTGTTCGACGTGTCCCCCTTGGGCTGCGTTGGTATGTTCTTGATGGGGGGCGTCTTTGGGGCGCAGCTTGGCATGGGGTCTGTTTATGCCATTCAAGCTGGGTTTTCCCTTCCTCAAGTGTCGACGTTCCTCGCATCTATTTTCATCGGTGCGCTGGTCTTTCAGTTGCCCATTGGATGGATTTCGGATCGTTTGGATCGTCGTTTGGTGATTTTGGGTGCCGCCGGTGTTGGCGGTGTCGCCTGTCTTGCGGGCAGTGTTATGGGAACGCAGCTTTATATCGCTATTGGAGTGGCAATTCTTGCAGGCGGCATGGCTTCGCCGCTTTATTCTTTGCTGATTGCGCATACGAATGATTATCTTGACCCTGATGACATGGCGGGATCTTCTGGCGGATTGATTTTCATCAACGGCGTTGGGGCCGTGGGCGGCCCTATGATTGCCGGTTGGCTTATGTCGACGGTTGGCCCGTCGGGATACTGGCTTTTGCAGGCGATCTTGATGTTGTCTATCGCTGGTTATGCCGCGTGGCGCATGACACGTCGCGCCGCGATCCCCGTCGAGGAAACCGCCGCCTATGTCGCGGTTATGCCATCGACCACGCCTGTGGCGTCTGAGGTTGCCCAAGAATGGGCGATCGAGCAGGCCGAGGATGAGGCCGAAGAGGCCGAGAACCAAGCCGCGGCACTTTGAGTGCGGATGTCGACTGTCTCAAATGCGCAACATTTCAAAGTATGGCGTTTATGTTAGCGCGATCTTCTTGCCTCGCTTTGATGAAATTGTAACGGTTTTGTGTAACAGCTAAGCCATTACGGAGAGACCACATGGCCCATATCCCGTCGCTGCAACTGAACATCACGCCTGATGATGTCTTGTCCTTTTGGCTCGATGAGCTCACGCCCAAAGATTGGTATGTGGCGAATGACGCTTTGGATGCGAAAATCCGCGAACGGTTTTTGCCAGCTTGGGAAAACGCACAAGAGGGCGCTTATTCTTTGTGGTTGACCCATGCCTCTGGCGCCTTGGCCTACATCATTCTGAACGATCAAATGCCACGCAATATGTTTCGGGGTGAGGGCAAAAGCTTTGCCTCTGATCGTATCGCTTTGGCCGCAGCCAAGGCTGCAATTTCCAAGGGGTGGGATCTGAAAATCGATGCGCCTGCGCGTCAATTTTTCTATATGCCTTTGATGCATTCGGAATGTTTGACGGACCAAGAACGCAATGTCTGCCTGTTCAAAGAGCGCATGAGTGCCTCTGATGATAACATGCGTCACGCCCAAGCGCATCGTAACATTATTCGCGAATTCGGCCGCTTTCCTTACCGCAATGAAGCGCTGGTTCGGGCAACAAATACAGCGGAAGAGGCGTTTTTGGCCAACGGTGGATACCGCTATGCGTTGGAATGTCTCGCGCCCGTTGCTGCCTAATTCACTGTAAAGTAAAACTTTTCGCTCTATCTATGCGTTTCCCGTCTGAGCTATGCGCCAGGCGGGATGCGGCCTTTCGTGCACATGGGCACAAGGGCCGTTGCTCGAATTTTCAAAGTAGTTTAGTGTCAAACTAAATATGGTTTCGGGAGGATCCCCATGTCTGACAAATCTTTTGACCTCGTCGTAATCGGGGCTGGCCCTGGTGGCTATGTTGCTGCAATTCGGGCGGCTCAGCTCGGTTTATCTGTTGCTTGTATCGAGCGCGAAAATCTTGGTGGCATCTGTTTGAATTGGGGATGTATCCCGACCAAAGCTTTGCTGCGTTCTGCTGAAGTGTTTCACCAAATGGAACGTGCAAAAGACTATGGTCTTTCGGCTGAAAAAATCGGCTTTGATTTGGATGCCATCGTCAAGCGGTCGCGCGGTGTCGCCAAGCAGATGAACGCGGGCATCAAAGGTTTGTTCAAAAAGAACAAAGTGACCTCGATCATGGGTGAGGCCAAGTTGGCTGGCTCAGGCAAGGTCATCGTCAAAACAGACGCGGGCGAAGAGACGCTTGTGGGCAAAAACATCATCGTTGCCACCGGCGCGCGGGCGCGTGAATTGCCCGGTCTTGAGGCTGACGGCGATCTGGTTTGGGCCTACCGCCAAGCGCTTGTGCCAACACGGATGCCAAAGAAATTGCTGGTGATCGGCTCTGGTGCGATCGGCATCGAGTTCGCCAGCTTTTACAATACGTTGGGCGCTGATACGACTGTGGTCGAGGTGATGGATCGCGTTCTGCCGGTTGAAGACAAAGACATTTCAACCTTCGCGAAAAAACAGTTCGTGAAACAGGGGATGAAAATCCTAGAGAAAACCACCGTCAAAAAACTGGACCGTTCTGCGGGTAAGGTTGTGGCGCATCTGGAAGACGCCAAAGGTACGACAACGCAAGAATTCGACACGGTGATTTCCGCTGTTGGGATCGTTGGCAATGTCGAAGGTCTGGGTCTTGAAGAGCTGGGCGTCAAAGTGGATCGCACCCATATCGTGACTGACGAATACTGCCGCACGGGCGTTGAGGGCGTGTTCGCCATCGGTGATGTCGCTGGCGCGCCTTGGCTTGCCCATAAAGCGTCCCACGAAGGCGTTATGGTGGCCGAACTGGTTGCCGGTCTCAAAGCGCATCCGATCAAGCCGAACTCCATCGCGGGGTGCACCTATTGTCACCCACAAGTGGCCTCTGTCGGTCTGACCGAAGCGAAAGCGAAAGAGGCGGGCTATAAAGTCAAAGTCGGCAAATTCCCGTTTATTGGCAACGGCAAAGCCGTGGCTATGGGGGAGGCCGAGGGTCTGGTAAAAACCGTATTTGATGAGGCCACAGGCGAGCTTTTGGGCGCGCATATGGTCGGCGCCGAGGTCACGGAAATGATCCAAGGCTACGTCATCGGGCGCCAGCTTGAGACCACCGAAGAAGACCTGATGCAAACCGTATTCCCGCATCCAACCATGTCAGAAATGATGCATGAATCCGTGCTAGATGCCTACGGGCGTGCGATACATATTTGAGGGCTTACTAGGTCAAAATCTAACACTGCGCCGTCCTATTGGGGCGGCGCTTTGCGTTTGTGATGTGGTGGCTTGCATGAATTCATTAGGTGTTCTTAATTGTTATGTACGCGTGCGGGGCTTGTGCATAAATACGCGCACTCATATGGTCACCTAATGACTGATTGGGATTCCTTACGCTATATCTTGGCCGTCGCTCGTGAAGGGGGGCTGTCTGGTGCTGCCCGTGTCTTGGGGGTCAATCACGCCACCGTGTCGCGACAATTGTCGCGCGTCGAAGACGCCTCGGGTGTGCGGTTTTTCACCCGTTTGGCCTCTGGCCTTCAAGCGACAGAAGCAGGCAAGGTTGCCATCGCTCATGCGGAAGAAGTTGAAGCGCGCATGGTCGCCCTCGACATCGCATTGGCGGCACGCGATGAAACCGAAGAAGGTGAATTACGTATCACCATTCCACCGCTTGTCGCAGAAGATCATTTTGCGCAAGATCTTAAAGAATTCAAACGCTTGCATCCGGGAATCGATATTCAAATTCGCGGCTCAACCGATATATTGAATCTGCACAAACGCGAGGCGGATATCGCCATTCGGGTCAGCGGATCGCCCGAAGAAAGTCTTTGGGGCCGGATGATGGTGCAGCAACGTGCTGGCTGGTTTGCCTCGCCTGACTTTATCGAAGAATACGCCGATGTCTTGGATGGCAAAAATATGGACAGGCCGTTGCCCTATATTGGCTTTACGGCTTGGGACAATGTCTGCCCGCCGACGTTGTTTGCCAATATGCCGAGTTGTAAAATCGCGCTGAAAACCGATGATATGATCTCGGCCATTTCGGCGGCGCATTTGGGAATCGGCGCAGTGCGATGTACGCATCTGGTGGGAAGCGGTGATGCGAAATTGGTGCGTGTGCCACAGTTTGCGCTTGATGATCACTTTCCGATATGGATTTTGACTCATCCTGATTTGCGCCATGTCCCGCGTGTGACCGAATTTATGCGCTTTATCGCAGCACGATTTTCGGCGCGGCGCGAGATCTATTTCGGGCCAGATGAGTTGAGCGCGGGCGGTATCATGGCCAGCGCAGAACATGCACCTTTTGATGGCGATGTGACAGAGCCTGCCGAGTAAGGGTTTTGTGTCGACCCTCTGGATCAGGTCAAGTCAACGGATAATCAGGTCGTCGCTGGCGATCAACAGTTGTGGCTGTGGGCAGCTTTGCTCAAAATGCGGTGATGCTCCTCTATATATTGCCTGTGTTCGCTTAATGTTCTCATTTTAATGTTGGAACATGCGGCTTAGCCCGCTAGATATGTCAAAAGCGTTGCGCTTTGGGTGAATTTATACGGGTGGCAGGCATATGGCAGAGCTGAAATCGATCGAAGTCAGAGGTGCGCGCGAGCACAATCTTAAGAACATCGATGTGGATATTCCGCGCGACCAACTTGTGGTGATCACGGGCCTATCGGGGTCGGGAAAATCATCGTTGGCCTTTGACACGATCTATGCCGAAGGGCAGCGGCGTTACGTTGAATCCCTGAGCGCCTACGCTCGTCAATTCCTTGATATGATGGGAAAACCTGATGTGGATCACATCGCGGGTCTGTCGCCCGCGATTTCAATCGAGCAAAAAACCACCTCGAAAAACCCGCGCTCGACTGTCGGTACTGTGACTGAAATTTACGACTACCTGCGTCTGTTGTTTGCCCGCGCAGGCACGCCCTATAGCCCCGCGACGGGCGACCCGATCGAGGCGCAGCAGGTTCAAGATATGGTCGATATCGTCATGACACTGCCTGAGGGCACACGAGGGTTCTTGCTGGCGCCCATCGTGCGTGACCGCAAAGGGGAGTATCGCAAAGAATTCCTTGAGCTGCGCAAGCAGGGGTTTCAACGCGTCAAAGTCGATGGTGAGTTTTACGAGCTCGACGAGCCGCCCACTTTGGACAAAAAGTTTCGTCACGACATTGATGTTGTTGTGGACCGCATCGTGGTGCGCGAAGGCTTGGAAACCCGTTTGGCGGATTCCCTGCGTACCGCATTGGATTTGGCCGATGGCATTGCCATTTTGGAAACCGCCCCGCGTGAGGGGGAAGGCGAGGTCGAGCGTCTGACGTTTTCCGAAAACTTTGCTTGTCCGGTTTCGGGCTTTACCATCCCTGAAATCGAGCCGCGTTTGTTTTCGTTCAACGCGCCCTTTGGGGCTTGTCCGCATTGTGATGGGCTTGGGGTCGAGCTGTTTTTCGATGAACGTCTTGTGGTGCCTGACGTCAGTTTGAAAGTCGCAGACGGGGCCATCGCCCCGTGGCGCAAAGGCAAAACGCCGTATTTTTTGCAGACGATTGAAGCGATTGCAAAGCACTATGAATTCAAAGCCTCATCTCCTTGGAAAGACATTCCTGATCACGTGAAAGAGGTATTCTTGCGCGGGTCTGGCGAAGAAGAAATCAAATTCCGCTATGACGAAGGCGGCCGCGTCTACGAGGTGACGCGTGCGTTCGAGGGCGTGATCCCCAATATGGAACGCCGCTACCGCGAGACAGATTCCAATTGGGTTCGTGAAGAATTTGAACGCTATCAAAACAACCGCCACTGTGGCCATTGTAATGGTTTCCGTCTGCGCCCCGAAGCTTTGGCAGTGAAAATCGGCCCCGAAGACCAGCGCTTGCACGCAGGCGAAGTGGTGCAGATGTCGATCAAAGAAGCCTTTGATTGGATCGATGGCATCGACAAATCTTTGAGCAAGCAAAAGCAAGAGATCGCGAAGGCTATCATTAAAGAAATTCGTGAACGGCTTGGGTTCTTGAACAACGTCGGCCTTGAATACCTGTCGTTGTCACGCAATTCGGGCACTTTGTCAGGCGGTGAAAGCCAGCGTATTCGATTGGCGTCACAGATCGGTTCTGGCTTGCAGGGCGTGCTTTATGTGCTGGACGAGCCTTCTATCGGGTTGCACCAACGCGACAATGATCGCCTGATCGGCACGCTGAAAAACCTGCGCAACCAAGGCAATACAGTGATCGTGGTTGAACATGACGAAGACATGATCCGCGAGGCGGATTACGTTTTCGACATCGGCCCAGGGGCAGGGGTGCATGGCGGGCAAGTGGTCGCCAAAGGCACACCTTTGGAAATTGAACACACAACAGGCTCCATTACCGGCGATTACCTGACAGGCAAACGCGAGGTTCCCGTCCCCGAACTGCGTCGCAAGGGCAATAAGAAAAAGATTAAAGTGGTCAAAGCCACAGGCAACAATCTGAAAAACGTCACGGCGGAGTTTCCGCTGGGCATGTTCGTTGTGGTCTCTGGTGTGTCTGGCGGCGGCAAGTCGACTTTGACCTTGGAAACCCTATTCAAAACCGCCTCGATGCGTCTGAACGGCGCGCGCCAGACCCCTGCGCCTTGCGAGACGATTAAGGGCTTGGAGCATCTCGATAAAGTTATCGATATCGACCAACGCCCCATCGGGCGCACGCCGCGATCCAACCCTGCGACATACACTGGCGCGTTTACACCGATCCGTGAATGGTTTGCAGGCCTGCCTGAAGCCAAGGCCCGCGGATACAAACCCGGACGCTTTTCGTTCAACGTCAAAGGCGGGCGCTGCGAGGCCTGCACCGGCGATGGCGTGATCAAGATCGAGATGCACTTTTTGCCCGATGTTTACGTCGAATGTGAGACCTGCAAAGGCAAGCGTTATAATCGCGAAACTCTGGAAGTTCGCTTTAAAGGCAAAAGCATAGCTGACGTTCTTGATATGACTGTTGAGGACGCGCAAGAGTTTTTCAAAGCCGTGCCTGCCATCCGCGACAAGATGGATGCACTGATGCGTGTGGGGCTGGGGTATATCAAAGTTGGGCAACAGGCGACGACCCTGTCGGGGGGCGAAGCGCAGCGGGTGAAACTGTCCAAAGAACTGGCCAAGCGCTCCACTGGGCGCACGCTGTACATCCTTGATGAGCCCACAACAGGTTTGCATTTCGAGGACGTGAAAAAGCTGCTCGAAGTGCTGCATGAACTGGTGGATCAGGGAAATTCGATGATCGTGATTGAACACAACTTGGATGTGATCAAAACCGCTGACCATATCATCGACATCGGCCCAGAGGGCGGCGATGGCGGCGGTATGATCGTGGCAACAGGCACACCCGAACAGGTGGCCCAAGTTGAAGCCTCGCACACTGGGCGTTACCTCAAACCGATGTTGGAAAAAATAGCGGCGCGCAAGGCGGCTGAGTAATGATTCAGGTGCCAAAACTTGGCGCTTTGGCGGTTGTTCTGCGTGATGATTGTGCTTTGCTGGTGCAGCGTAAGAACCCGCCGGACGCAGGCACTTGGGGCTTTGCGGGCGGTCATGTTGAGTTCGGCGAGACATTTGCCGAGGCCGCTGTGCGCGAGCTGTTCGAGGAAACAGGGGTGCAGGCCAAGCCCGTGCAACTGATTGAGACTGCTGAATTTATTCACCGTGACGCGCAAGGCGAGGTGACGCATCACTTCGTGCTTGGCGCTGTGTTGTGTGACTATGTTTCGGGCGAGCCTGTGGCCGATGATGATGCGCTTGATGCGGCTTGGGTGCCGTTGGAGGACATCTATGCCAAACGCTTGCCTATGTCTGACAAAGTCGATGATATGGCGCGTATGGCAGCGGCTTTTCTGGCAAAGTGAACCTAAGGTTTACCCTTAAATACGAACGGCGTCCCGTGTGAACCGGACGCCGTTTTTGTTTCGCGATTGCGCTGTTGTTAGCTCAGTTTGCCGTCAAGGCCCAAGGTCAGCTTGCCGCCCAGATAAGGCGCCAAAACGGCTGGCAGGGTGACAGAGCCGTCAGCCTGTTGACCATTTTCCAGCACTGCAATCAACGTGCGACCAACTGCCAAGCCTGAGCCGTTGAGCGTGTGCACGAACTCAGGCTTGCCACCGTCCGCAGGTTTGAACCGCGCGTTCATGCGGCGCGCTTGGAAATCGCCAGTGGTGGATACGCTTGAGATTTCGCGATACGCATTTTGCCCCGGCAACCATGCCTCAATATCGAATGTGCGCTTTGCGCCAAAGCCGATGTCGCCTGTGCACAAGTCGACGGTGCGGTAGGCCACGCCCAGCTTTTCCAAGATGCCTTCAGCACATCCCAACATCCGTGCTTGTTCTGCATCAGATTCGTCAGGGTGGGTGATCGATACCATTTCGACTTTCTCGAACTGGTGTTGGCGCAGCATACCCGATGTGTCGCGGCCCGCTGATCCTGCTTCTGAGCGGAAGCACAATGAATGCGCCGTCATGCGGATGGGCAGGGCGCTTTCATCCAACACGTCACCCGCCACAGAATAGGTCAGTGGCACTTCGGACGTTGGGATCAACCACCAGCCGTTTGTGGTCTGATAGCTGTCTTCGCCGAATTTTGGCAATTTATCTGTGCCATACATGGCCTCGTCGCGCACCATCACTGGCGTGTTCACTTCCGTTAGGCCGTTTTCGTCCACATGGGTGTCGATCATGAACTGCGCCAAAGCGCGGTGAATGCGCGCGACGCCGCCTTTGAGCACCACAAAGCGCGTGCCCGACAATTTCGCGCCTGTCTCGAAATCCATCGAGGCTTTGACCGCTTCGATTTCGAAATGCTCGCGTGCGTCAAAATCGAAAGACGGCACATCGCCCCAAGTCTTGACCTCGACGTTTTCATCCTCATCCGCACCGTCTGGCGCGTTGTCCGCTGGCACATTGGGGATGCGGGCCAAGAAATCCGTCAACTCGGCGTCTTTGGTTTTGGCCTCATCATTCAGTCGCGCGATATTGGCTTTGCTCTCGGACACAAGTGCGCGCAGACGTTGGAATTCGTCTTCGTCGCCACGCGCTTTGGCCGCGCCCACTTCTTTGGACGCCTTGTTCTGCGTGGCTTTTGCCTCTTCGGCCTCTGCGATCAAAGCGCGGCGGGCAGAATCGATGTCCAAGATTTGCGATGACAGCCCAGACAGCCCACGGCGCGCCATAGCGGCGTCAAAAGCATCAGGATTTTCGCGAATGGCTTTGATGTCATGCATCGGGGGAGTCCTTGGATTATGTAACTTTGTTGGAGTTATGGACGAAATGGGGCGCGAAGGGGAAGGGGTTAGAACGGGATTTCATCAAAATTGTTTTTGAACTCCTCGATATGCTTGTGCCACATAGAAGGTGTAATTCCGTACTCGTCCTCCCAATGCTTTGGAGTCTTTAGTTCGGTTGGAAGGATGCAGTTTTGAGCGCCATATGCAGCGTTAAGTTGTTTTTGTTGAACGCCACTATCTTTAAAATCGCACCTTCGAAATGCGCATTTAGCTATGTAGTTTTCTGATTTGTTGATTAGACAATTAGATTCAAAGCTACAGTTGCTGAATTCCATGGGGGCAAGATAATGCGCACCTTTTTCGTTAAAATTGATTTTACAAAAGTTAAACTTGGCAAAGGCATTAGCCCCAAAGCCGTTTTCGATTTCCGAAATTTCAATATACATATTTATGAAATTTGCAGCTGAAAAGTTTGTTTGTGCGGTAGTAATTTCTTTGATACGACATCTGCGTAGAGTGACTTTTTCAAAGTCAGTGTTGACCAGCGAGCTATTGGAAAAGTTAACTCGATCTAAGCTTGATCCGATAAAATCTGTGCGATCAAATACAATGCCCGACAGGTCGCGGTTTGAAAGGATGAGGCCTGCAAACGAAGTGTCATTGAGTTGAAGTTTGTAGCGGTTGTCTTTTTCGATACGACGCTGTTGCTCGGTTCGTCGTGATAAGACGCTTAGGGCTGTAATCAAATCGTCCCTCGGGCGAATTGGCGCATCGATTTCGCCTTTATATTCTACGTATGCCTGAGCATTGTGGCGAATATAGGCGGTCAAAATTTCCATTACCTCAATGTGAAAGTCGTGATTGTCTCGGGCGAGCCGTTCGAGTGCCAAGAGACCGCCGCTGCGCACCTCAAGTGCTGGCACAGACTTTTCAATGAATTCATTGTTGGCTTCACGCCTAACTGTTTTTTCAGCACCGAGATTGGTTACAGCTTTGTTTAGGGTGTCGGTTATCAGGTTTTTCTCTGCGGTCTTGGTCTGCCGCTCTGTCGTGTGGACCCTGATCAATGCCAGCGGTGTGCCAATGATACCGCCGAGGGCAGTGAGCAATCCGACGAAAGACAAGACATACCAGCGCAGGTTGTTTTGTCCCAGAATGCCAGTCGTGTTGTCTGTTAGAATTCGAACGCCAACTTTTGCGAGCATCGCCAAGATCGACACAAAAATGATCGCAAGGATCGGCGCAAAGAATATTGCGAACCAATAGACGAAGTTGAGCCATACGGTCTCTGAGAACTTGAGCGGGTTTGGTTTGCCGGTTTTGGTGTTGTTCATCACAAAAACCAAGATCGCGCAAAATACAGCGAAACCGCATAACCCAAGCGTTAGCGGGTGAAAGATAAAGCTATCAATCTGCGTTATCAGGTCCAAAAATCCGTTTTTCTCGCTCATTTTTCGGCCAATCAAATTTAAATTCTCAAAATCCTCCCTATATCAACGGCAACAGGTGCAGATGTCACGCTTGAAACGCGACAAAGGTGTTGTTTGTTGGCCCAAGGGTCGCTTGCCAAGTCCTGCGTTGGCGCATAGGGTGCGCGTCGACTTGGGGGGTGGAATCTGCCTCTTGCTTTGTAATTTTCGCACAAGGGATGGCCTTTGTGCAGCTATCAAAAGGACGACTTAATGTTCGTAACTCCAGCATATGCTCAGGCCGCAGGCGGCGCAGGCGCAAACCCAATTATGCAATTTGTGCCACTGATTGCGATTTTCGCGATCATGTATTTCCTTATGATCCGCCCACAGCAGAAAAAAGCCAAAGAGCACAAAGCGATGATCGAAGCGGTGCGTCGCGGCGATACGGTTGTGACAGCAGGCGGGATTTTGGGCAAAGTGACCAAAGTGAAAGAAGACGGCGAATTGGAAGTCGAAATCGCTGAAGGCGTTAAAGTGCGCGTTCTCAAAGGCACATTGGCGAATGTGGTTTCCAAAACAGAGCCAGCGTCCTAAGCGTTTGATATATTACACAAAGGCCTGCGCAACTGCGGGCCTTTGATTGTTTTAAGGCGATCGTTTGAAAGACTGTTTTAACACGACAGCTTTAAGACGATCATTTTAAAACCTCTAAAATAATCCGCGCATTCTGCGATTTTCTTTGCACCCGCGCCCCCGCATATAGGCTGTGACATGCTCAACTTCTCTCTTTGGAAACGGATCGTAATTTGGGGCTTTGTTGCCCTCGGTCTTTATGCAGCCTTGCCCAACGGGTTTTACAACCGCGTTGACGCCCACAATCAGGCGATAGCCACGATTGAAACCTCTGGAGAGACAGAAATCTTGGCGGCCGAACGCGACGCTTGGCCCTCATGGCTGGCGTCTAACGTGGTTAATCTCGGGCTTGATCTGCGCGGCGGGGCGCATTTGTTGGGCGAAGTGGACGTGAACGAGGTCTACGCGACACGTATGGACGGCTATTGGCCCGCGGTGCGCGACGCTTTGCGCGATGAGCGTGCCACAGTCGGCACGATCCGCCGCCTAGACGCGCCCGACGGTTTGTTGCGGGTGCGTATTTCCAATGCGGACCAAATGGAAACCGCATTGCGCACAGTCCGCGCTTTGTCCACGCCTGTGGTGTCTTTGACCGCAGCAGGACAAAACGACATCGTGGTGAGTGCCAACAATGACGTGATTTCGATTGAGCTGTCAGAGGCCGAACGTGCCGCAACAGACGATCGCACCATGCAGCAATCGCTTGAGATCATTCGCCGTCGTGTGGATGAGGTCGGCACACGCGAACCAACGATCCAGCGTCAAGGCGAAGATCGTATTCTTATTCAGGTGCCTGGGATCGGATCTGCAGCAGAGCTGAAGTCCTTGATTGGCACCACCGCCAAACTGACGTTCCACCCTGTTGTAGGTCAGACATCGAACCCTGACCAAGCCCCCGGCGCACGCAATTTCCTTGCCGCTGATATTTCGGGCAATGGCGTTTACTACGTGTTGGAAGACACGCCTGTCGTGACAGGCGACGAATTGACCGACAGCCAGCCAGCCTTTGACCAAAACGGCGCACCTGCTGTGACCTTCCGGTTCAACCCATCGGGGGCCCGCAAATTTGGCGACTACACTGCGGCAAATGTTGGCGCGCCTTTCGCGATTGTCTTGGACAACGAAGTGATTTCTGCCCCTGTGATCAACGAGGCCATTCGTGGCGGCTCTGGTCAGATTTCGGGCAATTTCACCATCGAGGAAAGCACCGAATTGGCTGTTTTACTGCGCGCTGGGGCTTTGCCTGCCAAAATCAATTTCCTTGAGGAACGCACCATCGGGCCAGAGCTTGGCGCAGATTCCATCGCAGCCGGTAAGATCGCAACAATGGTCGCGTTTGCCGCTGTGCTTGTGTTCATGGGGCTGGCTTACGGGTTGTTTGGCATGTTCGCCAATATCGCCTTGATCATCAACGTTGCGATCTTGTTTGGGTTCTTGTCCGCCATTGGCGCGACGCTGACATTGCCCGGCATCGCGGGGATCGTGTTGACCGTGGGTATGGCTGTGGACGCCAATGTGTTGGTGTTCGAGCGTATTCGCGAAGAATTGAAAACCTCGAAAGGGCCGGGGCGCGCGATTGAGCTTGGTTACGAGAAAGCCCTGTCGGCGATTGTCGATGCCAATATCACAACCTTTATTACCGCGGCTATCTTGTTCGTTATGGGATCTGGTCCGGTGAAAGGCTTTGCTGTGACTTTGGCCTTGGGCATTTTGACATCCGTGTTCACCGCGATCTATGTGACACGCGCGATGGTGGCGATCTGGTATCACCGCAAGAACCGCAAGGGCTGGACGCTCAAAGGTGTCAAACTTGTGCGTGACGATACCACCGTCGATTTTTTCAAATTGGGCAAATACACCTCTGGCCTGTCAGGGGCTATGGTGATCGCGGCTGTGGTTGCGTTCTTTATGTTCGGGCTGAACTTTGGCATCGATTTTCGTGGTGGCACAACCATTCGCACCCAGTCTGAAAGCGCTGTCAGCGTCTCGGATTATCGTGCCGCGATGGAGCCTTTAGGGCTTGGCGATATAACCATCACCGAAGTGTTTGATCCAACCTTTGACGAAGACCAACATGTGGCCATGGTGCGGATTGAGGCGCAAGACGAAGTCGAAGCTGTTACGCCTGAAACCATCGCCATTGTTGAAGAAGCTTTGCAAACCGTTGACCCTACGATCACTTTCCCATCCGTGGAATCTGTTGGTCCTAAAGTGTCGGGTGAGTTGATCACGACAGCTGTCTTGGCTGTTATGGCAGCCATTGGCGCGGTGCTGTTCTACATCTGGTTGCGCTTTGAATGGCAGTTCGCCGTGGGCGCTGTTGTGGCCTTGGTCCATGACGTTGCCATCACCATTGGTATTTTCGCGATTTTCAAAATCCAGTTCGATTTAACGATTATCGCGGCGCTTTTGACCATCGTGGGGTATTCGCTCAATGACACTGTTGTTGTGTTTGACCGTGTGCGTGAAAACCTACGTAAGTATAAAAAGATGCCGCTGTCTGGTATTTTGAACCTGTCGATCAACGACACTTTGGCGCGGACAATCATGACCTCTGGCACCACTTTGATCGCTTTGATCGCTCTATTGGTTTTGGGCGGTGATGTGATCCGTGGCTTTGTCTTCGCCATGACTTTGGGTGTCGTTGTCGGGACGTGGTCTTCGGTCTTTGTTGCATCCAACATCTTGCTGTGGCTCGGTGTGAAACGCGACTGGGAAAAGAAAGATCCGACACCTGGTATTCAAGCAGATGGCAGCGCGGTTTAATCCGCTCTGCTGACCACTTTGACAAATCACACGCCATAAACGGAGCGCATGATGCATATTAATGAGATGGCCTTTGACGGCGCTGTGCCGATTGACAGCTACGGTCCAGGGTTCTTTCGAGTTCAAGGCGAAGTGCATACAGGCGCGATGTTGATGTTGGCGGCGGATGTGTCGGCTTGGGGCGGCTTTGATGATGCAGCGCCTTTGCTGGCTCTCAAAGGTCAGGTTGATTTTATCGTCTTTGGCACCGGTGAACAGTTGGCCTATTTGCCAGCGGACCTGCGGCGTTCGCTTGATGACGCGGGCATCGGGGCCGAAGTTATGGCGACCCCAACCGCATGTCGCAGTTATAATATCTTGGCCTCAGAGGGCCGCCGTGTCGCTGTGGCACTCTTACCTGTTTGATGCCTGCATAAATGCCTGTAGGCTGACCTCATGAGCATCCTATCTGTCACCAATCTTAGCATTGCGCGCGGCGGTATTCCTGTTTTGGAAGGCCTTAATTTTACTGTCGGGGCAGGCGAAGTCTTGGTGCTGCGTGGTCCCAATGGGGCAGGCAAGACCACGTTGTTGCGCACATTGGCAGGGCTGCAATCACCGTTGTCGGGCACTGTCACTTGCGCTGATGATGCCGTGGCCTATGCCGCTCATGCCGATGGATTGAAATCGACCCTGACGGCTGCTGAAAATCTGAAATTTTGGGCAGGCGTTTATGGCGGCGGCGACATTGAACCTGCGCTAACCGCCTTTGATCTGACGGCCCTCGCGGACCGGCTTGCGGGCAATCTGTCTGCTGGTCAAAAACGCCGCTTGGGTCTGGCGCGGTTGTTGGTCACGGGCCGCCCAGTTTGGGTTTTGGATGAACCGACGGTGTCGCTCGATGCGGCATCAGTCGCCTTGTTTGCCGCAGCTGTCGCCAATCATATCGCTCAAGGGGGCGCTTTGATCGTGGCCACCCATATCGACCTTGGCTTTGACGCGCAGGTCTTGGATGTCGCCCCGTTTCGCGCCGATCCCCAAGTCATGTCCGGCGCTTTTGACGAGGCCTTTTTATGATCCGGCTTCTGATGCGCGATCTCATTTTGGCGCTGCGTGCTGGCGGCGGATTTGGCCTTGGCTTGGGATTCTTTTTGATCCTTGTCACGCTTGTACCCTTTGGGGTCGGCCCCAATTCCGAACGCCTTGCCGCCATCGCCCCTGGAGTGCTTTGGGTGGGGGCCTTGCTGGCCTGTCTGCTATCGTTGGACCGTATTTTTGCGCTTGATTACGAGGACGGCTCGCTTGATCTTTTGGCTACGGCCCCTGTGCCGCTCGAAGGTTTGGTCGCGATGAAAGCCTTGGCGCATTGGATCACTACAGGCCTGCCTTTGGTAATCGCAGCCCCGATGTTGGGTGTTTTGCTACACCTTGATGGGGCGGCTTATACTTGGCTGATCGTCACGTTGTTGATTGGCACGCCCGCTTTGTCATTCATCGGTGCCTTTGGGGCGGCGATCACTGTGGGGCTCAAACGTGGTGGGTTGTTGATGAGCCTGCTCGTTTTGCCACTTTATATTCCGACATTGATTTTCGGGGCCGAAGTGGTCCGACGTGGCGCGCAAGGCTTTGACGTCATGACACCTTTGTTGATGCAAGGCGGGATTTCGGCGGGGGCGATTGCTTTGCTGCCCTTTGCCGCAGCCGCAGCCATTCGCATATCATTGCGTTAAAGTATTTTGCCTTATATTTGAGCTGGAATGCGGCAGAACGCAATAACGCGATGTTGAGTTGAGAACACCGACGCGACCCCCTAAGGTGAGCGTCAAATCGGGGAGAAACACATGGCGTCACTTTGGGAATGGGCAAATCCGCGCAAGTTTATGACTTGGACGGACAAGGCTTTGCCTGTCATCTCCATTTTTGCGGCTGTGCTGTTTCTAGCGGGGTTGGTTTGGGGGTTCTTTTTCACTCCAGATGATTATCGTCAGGGCGCTACTGTCAAGATTTTCTATATCCATGTGCCCTCTGCTATGATCGCGATCAACGCTTGGCTGATGATGCTGGTTGCCTCCTTGATCTGGCTGATCCGCCGCCACCATGTGTCTGTGCTGGCCGCGAAAGCTGCCGCACCTGTGGGGATGGTGATGACATTGATCGCGTTGGCATCCGGCGCGATTTGGGGCAAGCCGATGTGGGGCACATATTGGGAATGGGACCCGCGTCTGACGTCATTTTTGATCCTATTTTTGTTTTATGTCGGATACTTAGCGCTTTGGGAAGCCATCGAAGACCCCGACACAGCCGCAGATCTCACCTCAGTCTTATGCCTTGTCGGGTCTGTCTTTGCCGTTCTGTCACGCTATGCGGTGAACTTTTGGAACCAAGGTTTGCACCAAGGCGCGTCCTTGTCGTTGGACAAGGCTGAAAACGTCGCGGATGTGTTTTGGTATCCGGCCTTGGTGGCGCTCGCGGGCTTTGTATTATTGTTCTTGGCGCTGGTGATTTTACGCACCCGTACAGAAATTCGGGCGCGCCGCCTGCACGCTATTGAGATGCGCGAAAGGGTTCAAGGATGATGCCTGATTTGGGAAAATACGCGGGCGATGTTTTCGCCGCCTACGGGATCACATTCGTGTTGCTGGGAGGGCTGATCGCGCTGTCGCTGATCCGCGCTGCCCGTATCAAAAAACGTCTACAAGCTGCCGAGGAGCGCCGCAAAACCAATGGCTAAATTTTCTCCCCTTATGGCCCTGCCACCTGTCTTGTTCGTTGGGCTGGCCAGCCTGTTCATCTTTGGCATGAACCGCGAAGACCCTGACCAATTGCCCTCTGCCAAAGCGGGCAAAGACGCGCCCTCGATTGCGCAAGTGACACCCCTTGGCGATCTCGCGCCACTGAGTGATGACATGCTGCGCACAGGTGGCGTCAAATTGGTCAACTACTGGGCTTCTTGGTGCGCCCCATGTCGTGCCGAGCACCCTCAGTTGGAAACCATGGCAGAGGAGGGGGTGACCATCTATGGCATCAATTACAAAGACAAAGCGGATGCCGCTGTTGGGTTCTTGGCAGACCTGGGAAATCCTTATACGGCTATAGGCGCAGATGCACCAGGGCGCACAGCGCTTGAATGGGGGCTATACGGCGTGCCCGAGACCTATATTTTGAATGCTGAGGGCGAGATCACATACCGTTTTGCGGGGCCGATTACAGTCGAGATCATGGACAAATACATCAAGCCCGAGATTGCCAAGGCGGCTGAGTAGGGGGGGGCTTTTAGGCGAAAATGATGACTGCTTTGAGCCAATAAATTTTTTTGAGTTGTTTCGTTCTGTGTTTAACTATCAGATATTTTGAGAGGTCTAATGCCATTACTTGATCCGCCATTAACGCCCCTGCCAAAGCTTAAGCTATCACGATTAAGAGACATCGGTTGGTCACTGTGGGACCCAATTGGCCTGCTTCCTAAGGGCCAAAAATGGAACGATGAGGACTGCCTGTCGTTCGCGGATGAATATGACACCTATTTGGTACAGGCTGCAGGACGGCTGAGAAGGGGGGAGGCTGCTTGTGATGTATCTGCTTTTCTGGCTGAAATTGAAGTGGATTACATAGGGTTAGACGGCCCGTTTCAAGATGCATTGGTGCGCGCAGAAGGCGTGGTTGCAGCGATTCAAGCTGATTCAGAGCTTTGGACTTTTCCTGATAAATGAAGGTATCTGTCTGAGATGCTCCAAACAGAATGGGTCAGCGTTACAGGCGAGATCATGGACAAATACATCAAGTCCGAGATCGCCAAGGAGGCTGAGTGAGTTTGGTGCATAGTCAAGGATCGAAATGCATGATTGGATTGATAGCACGTGTCACGAACTGTTCATAAGCCGCCTCGCTTGAGTTCCGTGCAAAAGGGGAGTTCCCCAACGAGATGGTCAAAGTTTGTTGGCATTCGTTGCCCGAGCTGCAAGCGCGTGCAGCCCCCGAACCTGATAGCAAAGACCAATCCTTCTAAGGGGTATAACAGATTTGATTTTCACATCTGCGGAGGCTGTGGGAAATGGCTATATCTAAAGGGCGGCATCGGACGTTATATACGTTTTTTCCTGCTGGTTATGCCATCTGTTGTCATCATAAGTCTTGGTATGGGGGGGCTTGTCAGTCAGGTTGAAGTGCTAAGTACGTATCGTCCGGCTCGGGGGGGGATGAGCCAAACTTCCTCGGTTTCCTCATCCTGTGTGCGACTATGTTCTTGGCTATCTCATGGTTTTCTAGGTTTGAAACCGTTGGACTCGTTGTTCCGCCAGCGACGGAGGAAAAACAAGCACAGTCCACAAATGACTCGTTTCCTGATCACGAAAATGCCTGACCAATCACTGCGGGCTCAGAGGCGGAAAAGTCTACATATCCAGCATTTGGTTGGATGTGGGAGGGAAAAACGAAATGACATCATATTAGATAATCAAAGAAAAACCCGCCCTCAAATGAGAGCGGGTTTTGTCACTTCATAGTCTTTGGCGCTACTGAATAGCTTGAGTGATCGGCGCTATGCCATAGCTTGATCTAAATCAGCAATAATATCCGCCACATCTTCAATGCCGATGGACAAGCGCAGCACATTTGGCGACGCGCCGGCTTTGATTTGATCTGCCTCAGGCAACTGACGGTGGGTGGTGGACGCAGGGTGGATCACCAAGGACCGCGTGTCGCCCAAGTTGGCCACATGGGAAAACAGCTCCATCTTATCCACGGTCGCCACACAAGCGTCATAGCCGCCTTTGAGCGCCACGGTGAACAAGCCACCAGCGCCTTTTGGACAGATGCGGGCCATGCGTTCTTTGTAAGGGGATGACTCCAAACCTGCGTAGGTTACAGCCTCAACACGGGGGTCTTTTTCCAGCCATTCCGCGACTTTAGCTGCGTTTTCCACATGGCGTTGCATCCGCAAAGATAGGGTTTCAATGCCCATCAGCGTGTAATGTGCGCCTTGCGGGTTCATGGTCATACCGAGATCGCGCAGCCCAATGGCGATGCCGTGGAAGGTGAACGCCATTGGTCCCAAAGCCGCGCCAAAGCACAAGCCGTGGTAGGCAGGCTCGGGCTGGCTGAGCGATGGGAATTTGTCAGAGGCCATCCAGTCGAAATTGCCCGAATCCACAACACAGCCGCCAGTCACAGTGCCGTTGCCGGTCATGTATTTCGTGGTCGAATGCACCACCAAAGTGGCGCCGTGATCAAACGGGCGACACAGGTAAGGCGTGGCTGTGGTGTTGTCGACGATCAGCGGAATGCCTGCATCTTTTGCAATCACGGATACTGCATCGAGGTCGGTGATATAGCCGCCGGGATTGGCGATGGTTTCACAGAAAATCGCGCGGGTGTCGTCGTCAATCGCTGCTTTCACGGCGTCCAGATCGTCGAAATCGACAAAGGTTGCAGACCAGCCAAAGCGTTTGAATGTCTGGCTGAATTGAGTGAGTGTCCCGCCGTAAAGTCTTGTCGATGCAACGATATTTGTGCCTGGCTGCATGAGCGGGAATAGCGCCATGATCTGCGCCGCGTGGCCAGATGAGCAACAAACAGCGCCCACACCGCCTTCAAGTGCTGCGATGCGGTTTTGCAATGCTGCCACCGTCGGGTTGGTCAGGCGCGAATAGATGTAGCCGACTTCTTCTAGGTTGAACAATTTCGCAGCATGTTCTGCATCACGAAACTCATAAGCAGTGGTTTGATAAATTGGAACTTGGCGCGCGCCGGTGGCGGGGTCCGGAGCTGTGCCTGCGTGAATTTGCAATGTGTCAAATCCTTGGGTGCGTTCTGTCATGGTGTCCTCCTCGATGACGGTTGCGTAAAACTAGGTCACAGATGAAGGCATTACAATGGTCTCAGGTGCCCAATATCATCATCATGATAAGGGGCAGGCCGATCAAAAGCTCTGTGGTCGGTAAGGGAAGCGCGGGCAGCAGGGTTTTCATAAGCCATAGGGTGACAGGTATATGTTGAAAATCCATAAACAGTGTAAAATGGATCTTGCAAAATCATCATTATTTCGTTAATTCATGAAATATGGATTCATATCAAGCTCTCACAGCCTTCGCCGCCCTCAGCCAACCCTTGCGGCTGGAAGCTTTTCGTCTGCTGATCAAAGCTGGCCCTGACGGGATGGCGGCTGGCGATATCGCCACGGCGTTGAACGCCAAGGCCAACACCACCTCGCAAAACCTGTCGCAGCTTGCGCAAGCGGGGCTGATCACCAGCACACGGGCAGGGCGCAGCATCATCTATCGTTCAAACATGGATGGGTTAAATGCCCTGCTGCGGTTTATGCTGGAAGACTGCTGCGGTGGCGCACCAGAGACTTGCGCCCCTGTCATCAATATGGTTGCGCCTTGTTGTGGGACAACATCAAACAATACGTCTAAAGGTCTGACATCATGATTAAAATATACCACAATCCAAGATGCGGCACTTCGCGCAATACGCTGGCAATCTTGCAAAGCACTGGCGAAGGTATCGAGGTGATTGAATATCTGAAAACGCCACCAACGCGGGATGAATTGGTCGCGATGATCAAAGAGGCTGGCGAAACACCACGTTCTGCGATGCGCGCCAAACAGAAAGAGGCCGAAGACTTGGGTCTGCGCGATGGAAGCGTTTCGGATGAGGTGATTTTAGACGCGATGATGCAGCACCCGATTTTGATCAACCGACCATTTGTCGTCACGTCAAAAGGCACCGCGCTATGCCGTCCCTCTGAAAAGGTCTTTACGATTATGGAAAACCCGCCTGCGAGCTATACAAAAGAAGACGGCGAGGTCGTGACACCATGACGCTGACCGCAACTGATACTTTGCCCGCCGTTGATGAAGCTCAACTCAAATCGATTGACTGGCGTGACTATGCTGGCGCGAAAGACGACGGCCATGCGCCGCGTATTTTGGTGCTCTACGGTTCCCTGCGGGTTCGGTCCTTTTCGCGTTTGGCCGCCGAAGAAGCGGCACGTTTGTTGCGGTGGTATGGTTGCGAGGTCAAAATCTTTGACCCACGCGATCTGCCTCTGCCTGATGCTTGCGATCCCGATCATCCCAAAGTGGTCGAGCTGCGCGAATTGGCCGAATGGTCTGAAGGTATGGTCTGGTCTAGCCCCGAACGCCACGGCGCGATGACAGGTATTCTAAAGGCACAAATCGACTGGATTCCGCTATCCATGGGCGCCGTGCGACCAACCCAAGGCAAAACGCTGGCGGTGATGCAGGTTTGTGGCGGCTCGCAAAGCTTTAACGCAGTCAATCAAATGCGCATTCTGGGGCGTTGGATGCGGATGGTGACCATTCCCAATCAGTCCTCTGTGGCCAAAGCATGGAATGAATTCGACGAAGCGGGGCGGATGAAGCCTTCGCCCTATTTGATGCGGATCACAGATGTGATGGAGGAACTGGTCAAATTCACTTATATGGCCCGTTCGCGCCCTGCTTTGACTGATCGCTATTCTGAGCGTGTTGAAAGCGCACAGGCCTTGATCGATCGCGTAAATCTAAAGCAAGCGGTAAGCTAACGGTGTATTTTAACGACGATCTGGTCGCGGTCTGACGCCATGTTTGGCATCACGCGTTCGCAGATGGGCAATGTAGTCTCGTAACAGTGGCACGCGGCGGGGGCGAAAGCTTTCGCTGGTGCGTGCGTAGGCCGAGATGCGTGTGGTGTGAAACATGCGAAAATCTTGGCGTGTACAGCACCATGCCAGCACCATGACCGCTTGGTCATGATAGGATAGCGTCAGCGGATAAATGCGCCGCTGAGTGACATTTCCCTTTGCGTCTGTGTAGGTTAAGTCCAGCGCCTCTTCGGCCCACATCGCCTCGCGCAGTGCGCTCATGTCGATGGCAGGGGGCGCAGGGCGGTGCAGCCGGTGTACCAAATTCACCGCATGAGCGGCTTGGCGTTGCTGGCGCTCGGGCAGGGTGGCTAGAATTTTTGTCAAAGCGTCCGAGGCCGCCGCCGCCAAAGCGGGATCACAGCGTTGGTTCACATCTGACAAGGCCAAAGTCAGCGCCTCGATTTCCAATTGTGTAAAGGTTTGCGGCGGCAAGGCGATGTCTTCGGTCATAGTATAGCCCAATCCTGCCTCGCCTTCGATCTGTGCGCCTGCTGCGCGCAGGCTGTCGATGTCGCGGTATATTGTGCGCTCTGATACCTCCATCGTTGCGGCCAATCGCGAGGCCGTCACTGGCGGGGTCAAGCCGCGGATAAGGTGAAGTAATCTGAACAGTCGATCTGATTTGGCCATAGGGTTTTATCGCATAAGCATACTGACAGGAATTGTCAGCAGAAGGGTGGCACAACGGCGACATAACGCAAAGCCAAAAACGAGAGGCCAAATCATGCCAACACTTTACTATGCCCCTGAGACACGCGCCACACGCATTATTGTCCAGCTTATGATGATGGGAAAACTGGAAGATATAAAAGTAATCAACGTCGATATTGTGAAAGCTGACGGCTCTGGCCGTGTTGATCCAAACAACGCGCATCCCGAGGGCAAAGTGCCCTACCTGATCGCGGATGATGGTGAACACATTCGCGAAAGCGTTGCCATCATGATGTACCTTGATGAGCTTTACGGCTGCCCGTTGGGGGTGGCTGCTGGCCAGCCGGGGCGCGGTGCATTCTTGTCATGGATGACTTATTACTGCGGCGTCTTAGAGCCTGCGATGGTGACGCATTTTGCCGAAATCGACCATCCAATTGTGGTCAATAATTTTCGCACGATGAAAGAGGTGGGGGACCACATCGTCACAGGTTTGGGTGATAAGCCTTTCTTAGTGGGCGATAAAATCACTGTGGCTGATTTGATTATGGCCTCAGCATTCCAATGGGCCCCGCATTTAACGCCGGATTACAGCACGGTGCAAGCTTGGCTCAAACGTGTGGGCGAAGCGATCGATGGTCCTGCCTTGCAAGCTTATGAGGCGCGCGCCAAAGATGCGTTGATGGCTGCGGCGTAATATCATGGCACCTGAGTATGATCTTTTTGGCGGCACAGGTGTCGCAACCGCCCCGCGACGCTATTGGATTGGCGTCGCGGCGGCGCGTCACGTGGCACGGGGGCGTGCCGAGGGCTTTGCCCAATTGGGGCACGGCAAGCACACCCCGATCAAGCGTCTGAATGTGGGGGATTTGATCGCCTATTATGCACCGCGCGAAGGAATGGGCGAAGGGGCAACCGTGCAGGCCTTTACCGCTATCGGTGTGGTGACAAGTGAGGTTTATCAAGTCGAACAAGCGCCCGGATTTCACCCTTACCGGCGCGATGTGACCTATTTCGAAGCAAGACCCGCGCCGATAAGGCCGATGTTGCAAGGCCTTGGCTTTATTGAAGATATTCAACATTGGGGCATGTCGTTTCGGCGCGGATCTTTTGCTGTCTCTGAGGCAGATTTTGGTCTGATTGCACACGCAATGGGCGTGATGCTGCCGCTTGTGTGAGGGGGGCTGCATTTTGGAAAGATTGCCTGCGGCGTTGTTTTAAACTGCGCGATTCACAACCAAGCCACGTGACAGGTGAATACGCATGGCTGTTGCCGCAGCCTCGGGGTCTTGGGCCTCAATCGCATCATAGATCGCGTTGTGGTGTTCAATTAACTCTTCAAAAAAGGCATCGCGTTCTGCGCCAAAATCAAGGCGCAAAACCACGCGCGGGATGATGGGCGTGCCTAAGAAATTCATGAAGTCCACAAGATAGCTGTTGTGGGTCGCTTCGGCAATTTTGACGTGGAAATGAAAGTCTTCGGCGGCACCTCCGACGCTCTCAGCGTTCAGTTGGTTGATAGCGTCTAGGGCGCGTTTTATCTCGGCCAGTTCTGCATCTGTGCGACGGGCTGCGGCCAAGGTGGCGGCCTCTGTTTCGATCCCAAGCCGCAGTTCCATGCTTTGGCGGATGTGCGTGGTTTCATCGATGCTTGTGTCACCAAAGCGAAACGGGCGGGTGGGCAGATGTTCAGCCACAAACACACCGCGGCCGTGTTGGGGTTGGACCAGCCCTTCGGCACCAAGGGCTGAAATGGCCTCGCGGATGACAGTGCGGCTGACACCAAACATATCGATCAACTTGAGTTCTGTGGGAAGCTGCTGTCCGGCAACCCATTGACGATCATCAATCATTTTACGCAGTCGGTTGGCAACGTCGACACTTAGGCGCGGACGTTTTGATGTGGTTGGTGACGGTTGGTCGTGCAACGTAATTCTCCTACTGCGTCCTTTGATTTCGATGGCTTTGGGGCATGCATTCAGAGGTTTCATACATGAGATCAATGCAATCACAAGCTCAGGCTGACTTTATTTCACATATGACGTATGACATCATATGACTATTGACTCAAGAGGGAGCGCTGTATACTCAAAGACGGGTCAAAATCCTGCCGCTGAGGCAGATAACATTACTTTATATGAGAGACTTCACGCTATGAACGCACAGGCAAAACCAACCGTTGGGGCTCCTATCCCTGCCATTTCTGTTCCACAACTCGGTGGTGGAACCATGAATATTGGCGGGGCGACCGAAGGGTGGACCTTGTTCATCGTGTACCGTGGTCGCCATTGTGGTCGTTGCAAAAACTACCTCAACGGTTTGGAAGCGATGAAATCTGAATGGGAAGATGCAGGGTTCACGATCAAAGTGATGTCCGCAGACACTGAAGAGCGCGCTGCAGCAGATATCGCTGAATACAAATGGAGCATGGATGTGGGCTACGGTCTGACTGTCGATCAAATGGTCGAGCTGGGCCTGTATATCACTGAACCAGCAAACAACGGTGACGCGATTGCGCGTTTTGCTGAGCCGGGCATTTTCTGCCTTGATCCAGCTGGTAATATCGTTGTTGCGGCCATTTCAAACGCACCATCTGCACGCCCTGATCTGGTTCAATTGCTCGATGGTATGAAGTTCACGATTGCAAACAACTTGCCGTTTCGCGGAACAGTTGTTGTTTAAGCGATAGGGGCGGGCATGTCTGTCCGTCTCACCAAACAACATTTTCATGAGGCATATTTGCCCCGTTTGACCTTGTAGAATATGGTCAGGCTGGCGGCGGGTGAGCAAAGAAAGCACTCATTTAACGCCCCAAACGCCCAACATCAGTTGGGCGTTTTGACATTTCCGAGCGTGGTTGGTTTATGTCATCAACAACCGCGCTTCATGTGCTTTCAAACATAGGCGTGCTGTTGGCCCGTGTCCCGTTGGCATCGTACGCAGTTCTGGAAACAGTTTGAACAATTCCTCGCGTGCCTCGTCAGCCACCCCAGTTAAAGACAAATCAGAAGGGTGGAAACTTTCTGAGGCAGCGCTTTCAGCAAAAACGACCTCATGGGCATCGAACATCATGTGGAAGTATTCCACAAATCCGCCCTCACGCCGCACAATGGTGGTGTCGTTGATCAGGTGCTTGGCGGCTGCAAAAACTTCATTCGCGCCAAACAACATCTCGGCGCGCCACCCGTCCAAGACCATACGATGTTGCGGTGATACAATCAGATCGGCTGTGTTGCCCAATACGCCAGATTTGATCTGGATCGGGGCAAAGTCGCCTTTGGCCTCAACGCCGCGCGACCCGATCCAGCGCAGCGGCTGAGGCCCGTGATCACGGGTGATAACCAGATCGCCCACCTTCAGCGTCTCGATGCGGCGTGGGCCATACGGGGTTTCGATGCGGGTGCCACGACCAAAGCAGATCAAGGTTTCGATGTTCTCAAATCGAATGATCGTGCCGTCCGTCAGTGTGGCATACCCGCTTTCATCGTCGCCAGCATCGCGCACAACGGACCCAGGTACCATAAGGCCGTTCATGTCCAAAGTATCGCCGCCACCGTCTTCGCCAGTCTCGCTGCCGATGATGGTGATCACATCTGGGTTGAGCGGGTTTGCATTGCCTTCAAGCTGAGAAGGGTCAATGATGAATGTGTCATCACCGTCTCCGCCGTCTATCGTATCGCCGCTGCCAGCGTAGATGGTGTCATCACCTTCACCGCCGTAAATCGTGTCTTCGCCAGTGCCACCGTAAATCGTGTCGTCGCCACTGCCACCATCGATGAAGTCATTGTCCGCGCCGCCGCTCAGGGTGTCATCGCCGCCTTGACCGTAAATTGTATCATCGCCGTCGCCGCCGTCCATGATGTCGTCACCGTCGGTGACCGCATCGGGGTCAACGACATAGGATACTTCCATGACGGACACGTCGTCTAACAGCACACCCCGTTTGTCGTCTTCACTGGCGATTTCACTGAACTCGATTGTGGTGTCGTCGCCGGTGCCTGTGAATTCGACCGTATAGGTGTCCCAAGTTGCATCGCCCGGTCTGATCACATCCACGAGCTCGCCGTCGATGTAGACCTCGATGCCATCGTCGCCACCAGTGTTGCGAAGTGCGGCATCGAAGCTTAGGACATAGGACGTGCCTGCTGTTGTCGCGATTGTCTGGCTGATGGCGTCGACGCCGGTATCGTTGTCCAATTCGACATAGGTGTCGCCGACGGCATTGCTGACCCCGTCAAGAGACCCGTTCCAGACCTCAGACTTGCTTACGATATCCCCGTCAAGGATACTCGTCCAACCTGACACATTCGTGTCGACAGCTCCGTTTACCTTGGTGCCTGTCGCTTCCATGGTGCCATTTGTGATCAGATTTGATCCCACCGTTGTGGTCGATGGTTCGGTATCTTGGTCGCCGAACAGGATATCATCACCCTCACCACCCGACACAGTGTCATCACCAGCGCCAGCTGAGACAACATCATCGCCGAGACCAGATTCGACAAAATCGTCGCCGTCGCCTGCTTCAACCGTGTCGTCGTAATCTGCGTACACGCTGTCAAAATGGATGTCAGAAATGTTGACGCCTTGGTCGCCTGTGCCATCGTTGCCGTAATCGATTTCAATGGATGATACTGGGCCCGCAATGGTGACAAGAATCGATCCATCTGCATCCGCCGAGGATGTGCTGGAAACGCCTGTTGCCGTGTCGCCCGCGACAGATACATCTCCGGCAGATGTCACGAGGACTGTGACGGGCTGACCAGAGTCGTCCGATGCTGTGATCGTAAGAGTGTCGACAAATCTTCCCACATCGATATCGGAAATGCGGAATGTCACGTTTTCGACTTCTGAATTCATTTCAGACCCGTCTGCCTGATCGAAATCGATGATCAAAGTAGAGGTATCGGACCCGCTGCCGTTGCCGTTGCCGTTCGAATTGTTGCCGCGCAGCTTCAGAGAGCTGTCAGTGTCGAAATCTTCGCCCGCTTCGGTGTAGATTGTATTGTCGGACACGGCAGCAGAATAGCCCGGACCTTCGTCATTATAGCTGATGGAGACCTCGATGCCGCCGACAACCATGGAGCCATCTGAACCTGAGAGATCGACGCCATCTTCGGCGTAGTCCTCCCATGAAAAAACGTTAGACGTTGTGGTTTCGCCGTCGATCACATCACCGCCGTTTGGTTCAACGTATGAGGAATCTATCGTGTCATTGCCGCTGGTGCCCTCGACGATGCCGTCTTGGTAATCGGCATAGGTAAAGGCCTCTTCGCCGTCTGCAATAACCGCGTAAGTGTCATTGTTTAGGACTTCATAGGTGTGCCCTACAACAAGAGGCACCTCGGACAGAGTGTAAAGCCCTTGCGCATCGCCGCTTTCAACATCGAACTGCGCGATTTGAAAAATTTCACCTGTTGTGGTGTCTTGAACGGTCCACACACGTTCTGCATCAACAGCTGCATTGGTTGAGGTGTCGCCATCGAGTGACACAACCGCAGTCGTGGCGCCCTCGCCAGCGCCGTCATCATCCAAGCCTAGCCCATCGGCCCCTGTGCCGTTGTCAGTGATTGCGGCAACGCCTGCGGCTATTTGGGGGCCAGTATAGGTGGATGAAGATCCCGTCTCTCCCAAAAAGGATGCTGGATCAATATTATAAAATCTTACGTCGAACACTGGCATATCAATAACCTCAAAACTACAGATCAAACCACAGGGCGCAGTTCGGTCGTCTTGATGGATGAAATGACGGAGGATTGAGGCTCAAATTGGGCAGGTTTGAGGTTCATACGTGAAAGATAAGGGGTTTTTAAAGGCACTGTTTACAAATGTGTCGTCTTTTTTCGAAGGTGGTATCCCGTTGGGGTCACGGGGTAGGGATCGCATCGAAACCCAAAGAGGCGATTTTTGAACCTTATTTTTATGAACATGCGCGGCGCTCAGGCCTGTAGTTTGCCACAACGTGGCGCGCGCGCCTTAAGGTAAAATGGCGAGCCAGCACCAAAGGGTCAACACCGAAAGCCCCGTGCCGATCAACACAGACGAGGCTGCTACACGTTTTGCCGATCCGTACATATCTGCAAACAAATAGCCATTGACGCCTGTGGCCATTGCACCTGTAAGCGCAGCAGACCTGAGTGGGCCGACCTCTAAATGAAAAACAAAGTGGCCCAAGCCATAGGTGATCAAAGGATGCACCAACAGCGATGCCGTGACAGTCCAGGCGATGATACGCATGTCGCCCTCGGGACGGTAGCGCACCAAGACGCCGCCCAATCCAAACAGAGCCACAGGAATAGCGGCGCTTTTCATTAGATTGATCGAGTCCCAAACGGGCAGGGGCAAAGATAGGCCCGTGACATTGACGACCCAGCCTGCTGAAATGCCGATGATCAATGGGTTTTTCAAAATAGACGAACTAACCTGTTTGGCCAACTTTATCGCAGATATATTTTGCCCATGGTTTCGGGCGAGTTCCATCGCGGTGATCCCAACCGCGTAAAGCAATGGCGCGTGGATCGAAATGATCGCAAAGTTCCACCCCAGCGCGTCAATCCCATAGGCGCGCTCGGTGATTGGAATGCCCAGCAACATACAGTTTGAAAACAGACCGACGAAACCTATGGCAACAGAGTCTGTCAGGCTGCGTTTGAACAGATAGCGTGCTCCGCAAAAGGCAAAAGCACCCCCTGAAAATGCGCCAATGTAAAATGATAACAGCAACGGCAGGTGAAAGGTTTCGCCTAAATCTATTTGCGCAATGCCTGAAAACAACAGCAATGGCACGGCAAAGTTCTGGGCGAACTTCATTAACATCGCCACGGCATCGTCAGAAATCCAGCCCCGTACCCGCGAGAGATAGCCATACCCCACAACCAAAAAGACGGGCATAATGACTTGGAGCAGCGCTTGCATAGGATTAGTCCTTAAAGGGGATCGTCAGACCGTCGAATGCGGGCGTGATGTGATCTTCGGTTTCAGCTTGCAGGGTCTCGTAGTCAAGATCAATGTGCATATTTGTGAGAACGGCTGTGCTGGGAGCGGCGCGTTTGATCCACTCCAGTGTCCGTGCCAGATGCGCGTGCGAGGGATGCGGTTCATAGCGCAATGCGTCGATGACCAATGTGTCGAGCCCCATAAGTTTGGGCCAGCTGTCTTCAAAAATCTCTAAAACATCAGGGATATAGGCCAATGCCCCAATGCGAAACCCAAGCGCGTCAATTTGGCCGTGGTTCACTTTGATCGGATCAAAGGTGATTGGCCCGCCAGCGCCATC
The DNA here is from genome assembly GCF_018860505.1 of Pacificibacter marinus. Taxonomy (GTDB): domain Bacteria; phylum Pseudomonadota; class Alphaproteobacteria; order Rhodobacterales; family Rhodobacteraceae; genus Celeribacter; species Celeribacter marinus_B. Next base: position 6,101 of record NZ_JAHKPU010000018.1, on the reverse strand, counting down.
AATCGTCACAGGGCCAGAGATGGCGTGCAGGTCCAAAATGGCGGGATAATTCGAGCCCTCAGGTTGCACAAAAGCATAGCCAAAACGCGAAATAAGATCGTTTTGCGTGTCTTTGTCGGCCCAGACTTTCACCCGCTCGCGCATGGAAAACACCACTTGGCGCAGATCATCAATGCCGTGGACGTGATCCGCATGGGCGTGGGTATAAATCACCCCGTCCAAATGGCTGACCTCGGCATCCAGCAATTGCTTGCGCATATCGGGCGAGGTGTCGATCAACACTTTTGTGGTGCCGCCTGAACCGGTTTTTTCAACCAAAGCCGAACAGCGCAGGCGTGTGTTTTTTGGGTTCTTCGGGTCGCAGGCTCCCCAAAGGCCGCCAATGCGCGGCACGCCACCAGAGGACCCACAGCCCAATATGGTAAAGGTCAGGCTCAAAGCACGGCCTTGGTGAACAGGCGTTCAAAATTGGCTTCTGTCTGAGCTGCGAAATCAGCGTAATTCATGCCGAAAGTCTCGGCCGCTTTGCGCGCTGTATGGGCGACATAAGACGGCTCGTTGCGACGCCCGCGATAGGGCGGCGGCGCAAGATAGGGCGCGTCTGTTTCCACCAAAATGCGATCCTTGGGCACATCGCAGAAAATTTCGCGCAGTTCAGATGATTTAGGGAATGCCGTGATGCCAGACATCGACAGGTAAAACCCCAAATCGAGTGCCGCCATGCCCAATGCGCGTGAGCTGGAAAAGCAATGCATGACGCATGAATAAGCGCCCGCCTTAAATTCTTCCGTCAAAATACGCGCCATATCGTCATCCGCAGCACGTGCATGAATGATCAAAGGCAGGCCGGTTTGACGCGCTGCTTCAATATGAATACGCAGGCTTTCCTGTTGAATGCCCATACTGTCGGCGCTGTAATGATAATCCAGACCTGTCTCACCAATGCCGACGAATTTCGGATGTTCTGCCAGTTTGACCAAATCTTCAACGCTGGCCAATGGTTCCTCTGCCGCCGACATCGGGTGAGTGCCCGCCGCCCAAAATACCGGCGCATGGGCCTCAGCAATAGCTTGCACCTGTGGCACGTTTTTCAGTTTGGTGCAGATCGTTACCATTCGGTGTACGCCAGCATCCAAAGCCCGTTCAATCACCTGCGGCAATTCATCTGCAAAGTCGGGAAAGTCCGTGTGACAATGGCTGTCGGTGATCAAAGCTGTGGTTTCAGGCGTCATATCAGATGCGGACATTACGGGTGCTCTAAACTGTGGCGGCGCGCAGCGGTTTATCGAGTTCGGGCTACGCGAGACGCCGTGTCATTAATCTTGAATACCATATCAAGGATCGACGCTGCGGGGTCAAGGTTGACCGCCTTGGCATGGGCCGCGCGGGCCGATATTTCTTGTTGAACTGTGGCCCAGTCTTTGGCCGCCATGTTGTCAGGGGCCAAACGCCTCATGACCTCGGCTTCGCCGCGGGCTGCTTCGACAAGTGGCGGACGGCCTGCTCCTGTACGTGCCATGCGGGTCAAGAACCGATCAATGAGTCCCAAAATAAGCTCATAGCGATCAACATTGGCAGCGCCCACACAGCTTTCCGCCAGTTTGAGCGCACGCGGGCGGTCAAGTTTGGGCAGCGTTGCGAACAAGGCAACGACTTCGCGATACGCGTCCATTCCGTCCAAATTCGTCAATCTCAAGGCTTCCCCAACCGAGCCTGCTGCCAATTCAGCAAGTGCGTCGCTTTGGTCTGCCGCATCAAAGCCTGCCGCGTCAAGGGCTTGGCGTACATCTTCGCCGCCCAAATGCCCCAAGCGTAACTCGCGACAGCGCGACCGGATGGTTGGCAATAGCCGCGAGGGTTGGTGTGACACGAGCAAAAGCACAGCATCTTTGGGCGGCTCTTCGAGCATTTTTAGCAAAGCATTGGCAGAGGACACATTCATGTCATCGGCACTGTCCACGATCACCACGCGGCGTCCGCCATCCGTGGCCGACATGTGAAAAAACGCGCCCAGTTTGCGCACTTCTTCGACGGATATCTGCGCAGTGTGCTTACCTTTCTTTGCGTCATAGGCACGCCGGATCAAACACAGGCGCGGTTCAGCCAATTGTGCTGAGCGGCGATAGACGGGTGTATCATGGCCAATCTCGAGGCTGGTCGGGGCAGGGGGCGCATCCCCAAACAAGCCCGCGTCAGCCTCGCCCACAGGTTGAGAAAGTAAAAAACGAGCGATGCGCCACGCCAGTGTCGCTTTGCCAACGCCGCGCGGTCCCGTGATCAACCAAGCATGGTGCAAGCGCCCCGTGTTGAAGGCTTGCAAAAACGCGTCTTCGGCATTGGATTGACCAAACAAATGCAAGGTTTCGCGCGGATGCGGCGCACCGGGGGCACGATCAGCTTCCGGCTCTAGCTCCATGTCTCCGGCGGGGGCTCTCATGCGTGGGGGCCTTCGGCTGCGGCCAAGCGTGGCAGAATGGCCTCGGCAATATCACTGGCCACATCATCCATGCTTTGCGCGCCCTCGATGACAACGAAACGGGGGGCACTTTTTGCCAGTTCCATAAACGCGCTGCGCATTTTGATTTGCATCTCAACGCCGAAATCTTCGAACCGTTCCTCTGCTGTTTGGCGAGACTTGGCGCGTGACAATCCAAGACTGGGATCTATGTCGACCAGAATAGTGACGTCTGGTTCTACCCCGATCATCGCCGCGTGTAACGCATTCACGCGCTCCAACAGATCGCCGCGTGTGGTGCCTTGATAGACTCGCGTGCTGTCGGCAAAGCGATCACAGATCACGATTTGTCCAGCCTTCAGCGCAGGGCGAATGGTCTTTTCAAGATGGTCGCGGCGCGCGGCGGTGAACAACAAAAGTTCGGTTTCAGCCGACCAACGATCTGGTTCGCCTTCCAGCACCAGCGCGCGGATTTCTTCGGCGCCAGCCGATCCACCAGGTTCGCGGGTCAAGATCACGTCATGACCTTGATTGCGCAGAAAATCCGCCAAAAGGCGCGCTTGAGTGGATTTGCCAGAGCCGTCAATGCCCTCGAAACTGATGAACATATTTAGGTCCTATTGGGCCACTGTATCAGCGGCGTCGGATGACGTTGTCAGCTTGGTGCGCAGCACGCTAAAGGCTGTGCGCAACCGAGGGCCAACGCCGCCACGCTCAATCGTGCGGTCCGCCACCAAAGGCAAGCGTGCCTCTGGCATATCGCCGCGATCAATCACGAGTTCTGCAACCTTATCGCCTTGCAGAATTGGCGCTTGTAGCGGGCCCGAATAGACGACCTCGCCTTTGATATCTTGCAACATTGGCGCGGGCAGCAACAAAGACATGTCTTGGGCCGCGACAAGACCTACGTTGGTCTCGCTGCCCATCCAGACATCGGCGCGGGCGAATTCTTGCCCTGATGTCGCGATTGTTTTTTGCGCGAATTGGCGAAAGCCCCAGCTGACAATACGTTCGGCTTCTTGGGCGCGCTCTGCTTCTGAAGCGAGGCCCGTTATAACGAAAACCAAACGGCGATTGCCCTGCATCGCGGAGCCGACAAGTCCGTAGCCTGCCTCTTGGGTGTGGCCGGTCTTAAGTCCATCCGCGCCGATGCCGAGTTTCAGCAAAGGGTTGCGATTGTTGCGGTTTTGCGGTGCGCGATTGTCGTAAGGGAATTCCAGTTGGCCAAAGTAACCGTAATATTCAGGGAAATCTTTGATCAAACGCGTTGCCAAAATGCCGAGGTCTTCCATCGACATGCGCTGCGCGGGGCTTGGCCAGCCAGATGCATTGGCAAAGGTCGAATTGTCCATTCCCAAAGCCTGCGCGCGCTCATTCATCAGGCGTGCAAAATTGTCTTCCGTGCCAGCAAGCCCTTCGGCCACCGCAACACAAGCGTCATTGCCAGACAAAACGATAATGCCTTGGATCAACTCTTCGACAGTGGGGCGATCTGTTTCATCCAGAAACATCGTCGATCCGCCCATGTTCTTTGCCCGTGTTGAGACAGAAAACTGCGTATCAAGTGTGACGCGGCCATCGCGCAGGGCTTCGAACAACATGTTGAGCGTCATCAATTTTGACATCGAAGCAGGGGGAAGCGGCGTATCGGCTTCTTTTTCCAACAACAGCGTTTCAGTCGTCAGGTCATAAACCCAAGCGGCCCGCGCACGGGTTTCAAAGGCGAAGGCGGGCAGGGCTGATGTGGCAATCACACAGGAGGCCGCGACAACACAGGCAAGGCGGGACAAGAGATGGGGCATAAATATGCAATCCTTTTCGTCTCTGGCGTCAAACGGTGGCGCACAGACCAACGTAAATTGAATGCGCAGATAACCTGCGCAGAGATGTAACGCCTTAATGTGTCACAAAATACGCATCAGTGAAGCCCGCAGACTTCACTTTTGCGAGAAGATCTTTGCGTTCATTTGCATTGGAGGCAGGTCCAACGACCACGCGCCAAAACGCCTTGCCCGAGGTTTCACCGTTTTTCACGATCGCGACAAGACCTTGCGACCCCAGCATTTCAACCGTGCGATCTGCGTTGCCTTTGACCGAGAAAATTCCGATTTGGATGAACGGTTTGCTCAGGTTTGCCGCTACAGGTTTCGGGGCTGTCGTCTTGGGGGGCGCGACGGGTTTGGCAATCGGTGCGCTGGATGCCGCTGGGGCAATCGCGTCCAGTGTCGCAGCCGCGTCAGCGATAGGATCAAGTGGCGTGGCCTCAATCGCTTCTGCGGGGGCGAGTGTCTCTACCTGTGCAGGGGCTGTCGCAACTGGGACTTCCTCGCGGCGCAGCGCGGTGATGTTCAATTCAGCGGGGCTGCCTGCCAAGAGCCCCAAGGCTTCGGCCGCATCCGAGGAGACTTGAATTTCAGGGCCAGGCGTGCTGCGTTCGCGCTTGAACAAGGCGCCAATCACAAACTTGCCGTTTTTAGAATTTCGGATGATGACGCGCTCTGGATCTGTGACGTCAGAATGGGCCACCCAAACGCCGCCCAAAGAGGGTCTGCCATCCCAAAGTCCGCTGGCTGTGACTTGAAACACATCTGGCGCTTCGATGTCGCGCTCGACGATTTTGGTCGATGTTTGTTGTTGTACCGTGCCTTCCGCCGAAGCATTCGGTTTTTTCTGAAAGAGGTTTACACCTTGTCCGTCTTCACAGGCCGCCAGAAATGTTGCACTGGTCAGCATCAACACCGCGCGCATGACGGGGCGGCTTTTGATCTGCGATTTTAGGCGATGGGTTGGTGTTTGAGTGCCTGTCGATTGCATGCTCTATGCCCCTTGAACTTGTGCCGCGTTTTATGCGCGAATGATCTGCTCTGCCTTGGCCGCCTTGCCGCTTTGGGCATTGGTGCGGTCTAATTTTTTTGCAGTCTAGCGGCTTGCCCTCGCGCTGGAAAGCCCCGCAAGCGCCAATGGGCAAAAAACGGCATGTTTTCTGGCTTGCGACGTCCGTACAGGGATAGAAAAATCGAGCTAAGCGAAATTGTTTTGATTTTTTTTCGTTACATGCCTTTTAGAATCGAAAAGAGGGCGCTAGAGAGAGCGCGTCGGAGGAGTGGCAGAGTGGTCGAATGCACCGGTCTTGAAAACCGACGAGGGTGAAAGTCCTCCCAGGGTTCGAATCCCTGTTCCTCCGCCATATCACCCTAAATATTTGTTTAAGTTCAAATGTTTAGGGTGGATACTATCTTTTTTGCCCCACATTTTGCCCCCACTTCGAGTTTTGCTAAGGTGGTTCGAACGCCTAAATAGTTTGAACTAAAAGGCAAGTTATTCTCATGTTTGAGCTAAGGCCTGAAAGAAAAGCAAGGGAAGTGGTTTTGCCCAGCCTCCATCAGTAAACCTGCCGCGTAAGGCATGCCTGAGTTGCGCTTCTAGCTAATTAGTTGATTTGCGTGCACTCGATGTAGGCTGTGAAATTTGTCGCACGGGCCGCCAATTGGATTGCGGTAAGTGCCTCTTGCGTACTAGAGATTTGGGGTGTGACGCCATTTAGCTCTAGGAATATTTTTGCAGCATACCCACGAATTGCAAAGTTTATGTTTTGAGGAATGTCGCCAATTGCATCGGCGATATATTGGTCTTGCCTCGTGTACGT
>NZ_JAHKPU010000003.1:864-1241 GCF_018860505.1 Pacificibacter marinus | reverse complement strand
AGCGCCTTATCGGTCCAGTCCAAGCCAGCATAGACCAGTTCGCCGAAGTCACCGGTTTCTTCGTGCATCGCGAGGATTTGGTCGACAACATTGTTCACCGTGCCACAGATAACCAGATTGTCGACCACGTGGTCCAGCGTGATTTCGCTGTCCGGCTGTTCGCGGTGGGTCTTGAAGACGCCTTGACGGTTCGAGCGGGTCAGTTTCGCCAGCATCTGGTCGTAATAGAGCCGGTACGGGCTATTGGCGTTGTGCTTGCCGTAGTCTTGGGCAACCTTTTCGTCGTCGGCGACAAAGATCGTGCGTGCGACGCGCCAGTCGTTGAAGTCTGCTGTCTGGCCCACATCTTGTTTACCTTGTGCGTAATTATCCCAATG
>NZ_JAHKPU010000003.1:0-729 GCF_018860505.1 Pacificibacter marinus | reverse complement strand
CCCGTCGAAACCTTGTAGCGATTGTCAGGAAGATCGATGTCATAGGGCGGGTCGCGTTTCCAGATTTCGAGGATCACGTCGATGGATTCCTCAAACATCTTCACGCGGTCTTCGGATAAGGTTCCCAGGGCTTCGGCGTCGGTGGTCAAGGCGCCTGCACTGATCCCGAAGATGAAGCGACCTTCGGTCAGATGATCCATCATGGCCGCGTTTGCGGCAATCAAAACGGGGTGCATCTGTGACAAGTTAGAGGTGCCTGTGGCCAGCTTGATGGTCTTCGTCTCAGCGATCAAGGTGGCTAGAAACATCATACTATTGGTGATGTTTTCCATCTTGTCTGCAAGGTGCTCGCCGACGAACGCATCATGGAAGCCCAGCTTGTCAGCCAGCAAAATGGCTTCTCGATCCTCTTTCAAGGTCTCTGCCCAATTACGTCCCATCGGGTGCATGGGCATGGTGAAATATCCTAGTTTCATACTGTCCTCCGCGAACCAGGGTAGCCCTGATTCAATTGCTAACATCGCTGGATAAACTCCAAGCCGCTCGCCCACCGGACCCGCCCAATCGGGCGCCATCGTGGACACCACAATGCTAGCCCAACCCCATCCCCCCGACACCGCAGTAAGTGGAAATACTCCCTTTCCCAATAATCGGAAATCAACTCCAGTTGGCAGAGGTGAGGTATATTCTAGGACTTTTTGGAAAGTGAGTTGTTCCAACCCAATGATA
>NZ_JAHKPU010000025.1 GCF_018860505.1 Pacificibacter marinus | reverse complement strand
CCGACTACGTGAAAAACATGATCACTGGTGCGGCTCAAATGGACGGCGCGATCTTGGTTGTGAACGCGGCTGATGGCCCTATGCCACAAACACGTGAGCACATCTTGCTTGGCCGCCAGGTTGGTATCCCAGCCATGGTTGTTTTCATGAACAAAGTTGACCAAGTTGACGACGAAGAGTTGCTCGAATTGGTTGAAATGGAAATCCGTGAGCTCTTGTCAGCATACGATTACCCAGGCGACGACATCCCAATCATCGCGGGCTCAGCTTTGGCTGCGCTTGAAGAGCGTGACGATGCCATCGGCAAAGACAAAATTGCTGAATTGATGGCCGCTGTTGATGCTTACATCCCACAGCCACCACGTGCTGTTGACGAGCCATTCTTGATGCCAATCGAGGACGTGTTCTCAATCTCTGGTCGCGGTACTGTTGTAACCGGTCGTGTTGAGCGCGGCGTGATCAATGTTGGCGACAGCATCGAAATCGTTGGTATCAAAGACACAACAACAACAACCTGTACTGGTGTTGAAATGTTCCGCAAACTGCTTGACCGCGGTGAAGCTGGCGACAACATCGGCGCGTTGCTTCGCGGTGTTGACCGTGAAGGTGTTGAGCGCGGCCAGATCCTGTGTAAACCAGGTTCAGTTAAGCCACACACCAAGTTCGAAGCTGAGGTCTACATTTTGACCAAAGAAGAGGGTGGTCGTCACACACCATTCTTCGCGAACTACCGTCCACAGTTCTACTTCCGGACGACTGACGTGACAGGTACTGTTGTTCTTCCTGAAGGCACAGAAATGGTCATGCCAGGCGACAACTTGAAGTTCTCCGTTGAACTCATCGCGCCAATCGCGATGGAAGACGGCCTGCGCTTTGCGATCCGCGAAGGCGGTCGCACAGTTGGTTCCGGTGTTGTTTCTAAAATCATCGAGTAAGCCTTATCGCTTATAAGACTTAGAAAAGGCCGCTCGTAAGGGCGGCCTTTTTGGTTTTGCATTTGTTTTGCGGGGGCCGCTCGAACAGAATAATAGTGTAGAAACACGACAGATTTTGCTACATTTTAACCTGCCCTCAGGTCGCTGATCGCCAAGCCTGCCTG
>NZ_JAHKPU010000043.1 GCF_018860505.1 Pacificibacter marinus | reverse complement strand
CACCTCCGCAAGGGCTTTTTAGAAAGTTTGTCGCAAAATCGTCAATAAACACATTAAGGCACTGATATAATTGTATATATTATGAACGTTTTTTGGACAAAAAGCCCAAAAGTGCCACGGAGACGCATGGCCACCAGGGAGGCGCCAGCAAGAAATGTAGGTTATCCACACGGTCCAGCGCAATAAATGCAAAAATGCCTATAAACATCCCCCAAAACCGCGACTCGCAACGTGCTGAGATTCCAATTTCACACAGAATCGGAACTGATCGATTCCCATCAGTGTTCTAGAAACACAAAAAAGGGCGAGGTTTCCCCCGCCCGCTTCGTCTTGCATATATATGTGCGCGGCTTACGCGTACCGCACGTCATCATCGCCGTCGGATTCTGGCGCTTTGAGTGCATCGATCAAACCATCAAGGGTCACGGCCCCCAAAGGTTTGCCGTTTTTATCCACCACTGGACAGCAGCCATCAGGGGCGGCATGCAGTTTGGGTAAGGCTTCTTCCAACGACAGCGTACCTTTGATGGTCACTCCTGCTCCCGTCGCACCCTTTTTGACGATAGAGCGCACACGTACGACTTTGGCGCGATTGATGTCGCGGATGAAGTCGGTGATGTAATCATCGGCTGGGTTCATCACGATATCTTGCGGGTCGCCAGATTGGATGATTTCGCCATCGCGCAAAATTGCGATGTTATCCCCGATGTTCAAAGCCTCGTCCAAATCATGAGTGATAAAGATAATGGTTTTATGCAGCTCTTCTTGCAGCTCCAATAGAATAGACTGCATATCGGTGCGAATGAGTGGATCGAGCGCAGAGAATGCTTCATCCATCAACAAGATTTCGGCATCTGTCGCCAAAGCACGCGCCAAACCGACACGTTGCTGTTGACCACCTGAAAGCTGTGACGGGTATTGATCTTCAAACCCAGCCAAGCCCACACGTTCCAACCATTTGACAGCGCGCTCACCGGCTTCTTTGTCAGAGACCCCCTGAATTTCCAAACCGTATTTGGCATTGTCCAATACAGTGCGGTGCGGCAAGAGACCGAATTTTTGGAACACCATGGACATCTTGAACCGACGCAGATCGCGCAGTTGTTTGTCATCCATCGCCAGAACATCTTCGCCATCGACCCAGATTTCGCCCGCAGTAGGCTCGATCAAACGGTTGAGGTGGCGGATCAAAGTGGATTTACCAGATCCAGACAGCCCCATGATCACCTGAATTTTGCGCGCAGGGATGTCAAGATTGATATTGTTGAGGCCCAGCGCATGACCTGTTTTGTCCATCAACTCAGGCTTGCCCATGCCGCCACGCACGGCTTCCATTTGCGCTTCTGGGTCGTCACCAAAAATCTTGAACAGGTTTTTGATGCTCACCTTTGGCTCATCTACGGTGTCGTCTTGAGGTAGAATATCGTGCTTACCCATGTCCGTTCTCCCTGTAGGCCTGCAAACGTTTGCCGTAGGTTTGGCTGACGCGGTCGAAGATGATCGCAAGAACAACAATCGCAAGACCGTTCATCAGGCCCAGCGCGAGGTATTGGTTCGAGATAGCGCGCAAGACAGGCACGCCCAACCCGTTGACCCCAATCATTGAGGCCACAACGACCATAGACAAAGCCATCATGATGGTTTGATTCACACCTGCAAAGATGTTGGGCAATGCCAGAGGAATTTGAACCCCAAAGAGTTTTTCTTTGGTCGAAGCCCCAAAGGCATCAGCCGCTTCCATAACGTCACGATCCACCAGTCGAATGCCCAAATTGGTGAGACGGACAATCGGCGGCAAGGCATAGATACACACAGCCAAAAGACCCGGCACCTTACCAATGCCCAGCAGCATCACCACAGGGATCAAGTAAACGAACGATGGGATGGTTTGCATAATATCTAAAACTGGCGTGATGAAGGTTTGCGCCCTGTTAAAGCGCGCCATCAAAATGCCCAGCGGGATACCTATCGAGATACACAGGATCGTGGCAACAGAGATGATCGCCAAAGTGGCCATCGTGTCTTCCCACATATCCAAGTACCCAATGGCCAAGAACGATACAATGGACCCCAAAGTGATTTTCCAAGAGCGCGCCCCAAGCCATGTCAGCAAGGCCACGCATAAAATAACCAACGGCCAAGGCGCGTTGATCAGAAGTTTTTCAAACCATACCATAAACTTGAGCAGAGGATTGAAGAATGCTTCTAAGTCTTCGCCATATGCACGCGAGAACGTGCGAAAGCCCTCATCAATCCCTTGTTTGAAATCAGCCAGATCACGTCGACCTAACGACGGAAATTCAGTAAAAAAGCTCATGAGCTTCTCCCTATATGTGCAGAAAATAATAAAAAGGGTCCGCGAATTGGGCAATACCCTATCGCGGACCCCATGCAATCAAACGGCCTTAGAGGGCGGATTTGATTTTTTCTGCAACATCAGCGGAAACCCAAGGCGCCCAAATATCAGAGTGAGCTTCCAAGAATTCAAAAGCTGCATCTTCACCAGTTGCTTGGTTTTCGTTCATGTAAACCAACATGGCGTTCATCACTTCACCAGGCCAAACGCGTGTTGAGAGATAATCGAGAGCTTCGCCGCCCTTTTCTTTGAAATCCTTTGTGACAACAGTTTCAACTTCGGATGGAATCCAGCTTGTTTTCTGGGGATCAGCACAATCATCAGGTGCGAGACCGATACAGCCTTCCCAGTTGTCAGTTCCGGCCCATTCGGCTTCGAACGGGACAGGGAACAATTCGTATTTTCCGATGATCGCAGTTGGTGACCAGTAGTAACCGAACCAGTTTTCATCACGTTCAACCGCTTTGGCGATAGAACCGTCAAGACCAGCAGCGGAACCAGGGTTCACATTAACCCAACCTTTTGCTTCCATGTCGAAGGCACGGAACATGTTGTCGTTAGACAACTGACAGCTCCAGCCCGATGGACAGCCCATGAACGCCCCTTTGGTTTCGTCTTCCACGTAAGGGAAAAGCTCAGGGTGCTCGATGATTTTTTCAACTGTGTTCAGCTCGGGATGTTCTTCGATAAAGTGCTTAGGCACCCACCAGCCTTCACCAAGGCCTGTGATCGGGCCGGACAAAGCTGTGTGCACACGGCCCTCTTCTTTGGCTGCGGCCAAAACAACTTTGAGACCATTCACCCAAAGTTCAGGTGCGATATCTGGTTGGCCCTTTTCGCTCATGGACGTAAAAGTTGTTTGCGTGGCACCTGGGATCAGGTCGACATCGCAATCGTAGCCTTCCTCCAAGATAATCGCATCGACATTGGCCATCAACTCGGCAGAAGCCCAGTTCATTTCGGCGATTGAAATAGAACCACAATCAGAGGCCATTGCAGCACCCGCTGATGCGATCAGGCCGAAGACACTTGTGGCGACAAGTTTGTTAACATTCATGGTGGGAAGCTCCCGCTTTTAATTCGTGTGTTTGCCAATCAGACACGCTCCGAACCTATCGGTTCTCTGTCTCTTCGACTGGTCACCACCCCGAGCTGGGCGATTTCTCCGCAGCTACGTCCTTGTACTCAAAAATTTGAGCGTTCTTAAATCGGAACCAATGCGGCGGAGCGTGTGCACAAAGCAACATATTAAGCCTTAGAATGCAACCCGTTAGAAAATTTGTCATAATAAGTCGGTCCTCACCTCCAAAGCGGTTCGATAAAATCAGCACATAAGGGCGCGTCACACTGCCCCAAGGAACGATGCTCTCAAAGGTTGCCCTTGGCTTCTTGCATGAGTATCTGTGTGGCTCATGTGATATGAAGGACCTCAAATGGCTGACCGCACGCTTCAAGACGCAGCAGAACGCGAAAAATCAAAAAAAATCGGCGCCTTGTCGCAGCTTTGGCCATTTTTGATACCCTATCGCATGATGATGCTCATGGCCTTTATAGCCTTAGTCGTCACAGCCTGTATTTCTTTAATTCTGCCCCTCGCTGTCCGCCGCGTTGTCGATGGATTTCAAAGTTCTAGCGCGGTTCTGTTGGATGGGTATTTTTCTGCCGCTTTAGCCATAGCCTTACTTTTGGCCATCGGCACGGGCCTGCGCTATTATTTGGTGACCAAACTTGGCGAACGCGTGGTGGCTGACATCCGCAAAGCCGTGTTTGACCGCATGATCCGCATGTCGCCGACCTTTTTCGAAAAGATTATGACCGGCGAAGTCCTGTCGCGCATCACCACGGATACCACCCTCTTGTTATCCGTCATCAGCTCTTCTGTCTCTGTCGCCCTACGCAACACAATGATCTTGTTCGGTGGCTTGACATTGATGCTTTTCACCTCGGGCAAGCTCACTGGCCTCGTTCTGTTGCTCGTGCCCATCGTGATAGTACCTATCGTTGTGTTAGGTCGCCGCTTGCGCAAATTATCACGCGAAAACCAAGAATGGATCGCCTCAAGTTCCGGCAGCGCGTCAGAGGCTTTGCTCTCTGCGCAAACCATTCAGGCATTTACTGCCGAAACAGCACAATCTGAACGCTTTTCTGACGTCACCGACAAAAGCTATGCTTCGGCTCACAAACGCATCCAAACCCGCGCCGTGATGACAGTGATCGTGATCACACTGATTTTCTTTGGCGTGGTTGGGGTTTTATGGATCGGCGCGCGCGATGTACGCACTGGCGGAATGTCCATTGGTGAGCTGGTACAATTCGTGATCTACGCCATTATGGTGGCAGGGGCAGCAGGTGCTTTGTCAGAAATATGGAGCGAACTACAGCGTGCAGCAGGGGCGACGGAACGCTTGATAGACCTGTTAGGCGCGACAGATCCAGTCAAAGACCCTGATGCACCCGTGCAACTGGCCTTACCTGTTAAAGGCGAGATTACGTTTGACAACGTGCAATTTTCTTATCCATCTCGCCCCAATACATCGGCTTTGGATGGCGTGTCTTTCACGGTGAAAGCTGGCGAAACCATCGCCTTGGTTGGCCCCTCTGGAGCAGGCAAGTCCACCATCATTCAATTGCTGCAACGCTTTTACGATCCGCAATCGGGACGTATTTCTATCGATGGCTGTCCCATCGACACACTGGCGCGCGCCGAGTTCCGGTCTCACATCGCTCTCGTCCCGCAAGATCCGGTGATCTTCGCCGCCTCAGCAGTTGACAACATTCGGTTTGGCCGCCCCGACGCCACTGATGCTCAAGTCATTGAAGCCGCCAAAGCCGCAGCCGCACATGATTTTTTAGCCAAGCTGCCCGAAGGCTATGACAGCTATGTTGGCGAGCGTGGGATCATGCTGTCTGGCGGACAAAAGCAACGTGTCGCCATTGCTCGGGCCATCTTGCGTGATGCACCGATCTTGTTGCTGGACGAAGCTACCTCTGCATTGGATTCTGAAAGCGAGAAACTTGTGCAAGAAGCCGTGGAAGACATGGCCAAGACCCGCACAACATTGATCGTGGCGCACCGTCTGGCGACTGTCAAAAAGGCAGACCGTATTTTTGTATTCGAAGATGGAAAAATCGTCGCGACAGGCACCCATGATGCGCTCGTTGCCGACGGTGGACTCTATGCCCGTTTGGCGCGTCTTCAGTTCACCGAAGGGGAATAGGGGGACGCAACTCCCCTTATTTCCTCCAAGTAAAAGCGCTTTGGTAAACCTCAACACAACATAAAACTCTAAAAGGTAGAAAAACTATGGGTATCTGGAATTTCGTAAAGGGTGCAGGAAAATCCGTTTTCGGCAAAAAGAACGCCGAACCAAACACAGACGATCTTTTGGCTGAAATCGCAGCGCTTGGCTTAGAAGCCGAAGCTCTGGAACTGTCTGTCGAAGGCGACAAGGTCAAAGTGGCCGGAACCGCCAGCCAAGAGATGAAAGAAAAAGTCATCTTGGCAGTAGGCAACGTTGAAGGTATCGCCTCTGTCGAAGATGACATCGCAGGCGCAGACCCTGTGTTCCACGAAGTGAAAAAGGGCGAAACGCTTTGGGGCATTTCCAAAGACGCGCTTGGCAATGGCAACCGCTACATGGAAATCTTTGACGCCAACAAGCCTATGCTGTCACACCCTGACAAAATCTACCCAGGTCAAAACTTGCGCATTCCGCAAGACCTTGAAGCGTAAATATCGCTTTATACAGTTTGCGAAAGGCGTCCATTAGGGCGCCTTTTTTGTATGCTCATGTCCCATTTAGGCGCAGTAACGTCGGCGCGGCACCTCAACGTATTCAAAGCTGTTCGACCAAGACGGATCCAACGGAATATCCCGCGCCAAAGGAACAGATCAGTCCTTTGTCGCCCTGCCTCAATCCCTCTGAGTGTTTTGAAAACGCGATGATCGAGCCCGCGGATGACGTATTGGCGTAATCTTGCAAAACATTGGGTTGCTCGACGGCATCAGGCACACGGCCCAAAACCTTTTTCCCAATATAATCGTTCATCGTCTTATTCGCTTGATGCAGCCAAAGCCTTTTCAAATCCGAAGCTTGCACATCACTGGCGTTCAAATGATCCCCGATATGCATGCTGACTAAGGGCAGAACCTCTTTGAACACCTTGCGTCCATTTTGCATAAACAGCATGTCGCGATGATCCCCAAGCTGATCATGAGCACGACGCAAAAAACCGTTGTTATTGCGGATATTGTTTGAAAATTGTGATGCACAGCGCGTGGACAAAATGCGAAACTTTGGCGATCTAGCAATATCTGCGGCTTCAAGCACAACAGCCGTCGCCACATCACCGAAAATGAAATGACAATCACGATCGCGCCATTCCAAGTGCCCAGATGTAATCTCAGGCGACACAATCAACGCGCGCGTCACAGACCCGCTACGGATCATATCCGTCGCAGCCTGAATGCCAAATGTCGCAGACGAACAAGCGACATTCATATCGAAAGCAAAGCCTCCTGCCCCTAAAAGGGCCTGAATTTCAACGGCCACAGCCGGATACGCACGTTCGTGATTAGAGGCAGCACAAATCACTAAATCGATATCCGAGCCAACAAGCCCCGCTTGTTTCAGCGCAGTTTCGGCGGCATCCAATGCGACTTCAGCCATCATAGACGGCGCTTCATCTGCGCGTGGTTCGAACCGCGGCCCCATACGTTTAGGATCTAAAACACCAGCCTTCTCCATGACATAACGGCGCTCGATCCCAGAAGATTTGAAAATAAAATCAACAGAAGAGTCCGCTTTTGCCTCGATCATCCCCGCCGCGATGTCATCTGCATGTTCGGCGTTAAACAGGGCCACATAAGCGTTGAAGCTGTCCACCAGTTCTTGATTGCTAATACTCTGCGCAGGCGTGAAAACACCCGTTCCGCTGACTACGACATCGCCCATAGGCCCCCCAGAATACCAACTCTATTTACATTTCAACCTAAGACTGCGGACCTTATTGGTCTAGCGGCCGATACCGACTTGACGCAGCGTTCTTTCTGCGCAATCCGGAGTAACGCAGCGTAGAACGGCCCGTGCGCGGGCTTGTGCGATCACGTCTTTGTCCCCATCATAAGATTAGGGAGACATGGACCGTGCACACGATCCATCTACGGGAGGACCAAAACACATGGCATCAGATTTTACATCTCTGGCGGCACGCAATGTCATCGACAGCGAGATGGCATTTGAGGACCGCGACATCGGCGCCACCATCTATGAGCGCCTGACCCGCACAAAAGACGCCTTTGGCACGCGGCCTGCCTTTTCGTATCAAATCACATCCGGCCCGACCGACAAGGCAGAAACGCTGACATGGAATGACATCCACGCACAAGTCACCCAAGCCGCCAATATGTTTCGCGCTTTGGGTGTTGGTGAAACCGATGTGATCGCCTATGTGCTACCCAATACAAACGACACAGCCGTGACCTTTTTAGGCGGCATGGTGGCGGGCATCGTCAATCCTATCAATCCGCTTTTGGACGCCACACAAATCGCATCGATTCTGCGCGAAACTGGCGCAAAAGTGGTGGTTACGCTGCGCCCCTTCCCCAAAACGGATATAGCACAAAAGGTTGCCGAAGCAGTCAAAGACGCGCCCACGGTAACAACTGTGCTTGAAATTGATCTGCTGCAATATCTCACGCCACCCAAAAGTTGGATCGTGCCGCTCATACGCCCTAAGAACCCACGTGCAGCACAGCATCAAGCCAAGGTATTGAATTTCAAACGTGAGCTTGCCAAACAGCCGAGAACCCTAACCTTTACAGACACACCAGAAGATCGCGTTGCCGCCTATTTTCATACAGGCGGCACGACGGGTATGCCCAAGGTGGCACAGCACAAAACCTCTGGCATGCTATACAATGGTTGGGTTGGTTCACGATTGTTGTTTTGCGAGACAGATAACATCATGTGCCCCTTGCCGATGTTTCACGTCTTTGCCTGCCATGTGATTATCATGGCGATGATCACATCTGGCGCACATGGCGTGTTTCCAACACCTGCGGGGTACCGCGGCGAGGGCGTGTTTGATAATTTCTGGAAATTGATCGAGCGCTGGCAAATCAGCTTTGTCATCACCGTGCCCACTGCGATATCGGCCCTGATGCAACGGCCGATTGATGCTGATATTTCCAGTATAAAAACCGCATTTTCTGGCTCATCGCCACTCCCTATCGAACTATTCAAGCGCTTCGAGGCGGCAACAAACGTCGAAATCATCGAAGGATACGGCCTTACAGAAGCCACCTGTCTTGTGGCTTGCAATCCTGTTGGCGGCATCAAAAAAATCGGTTCCGTGGGCATTCCTTTTCCACATACAAACGTCAAAATCCTGATCCATACGGCTGATGGTCCCGTCGAATGCGCGATCGACACGGTGGGTGAAATTTGTATCGACAGCCCCGGCGTTTTTGCAGGGTCAACCTATACCGAAGCCGATAAGAACCATGATCTGTTCCACCATGACCGCTATCTGCGCACCGGCGATCTGGGACGGATTGACGAGGATGGCTACCTGTGGATCACAGGACGCGCCAAAGACCTGATCATTCGCGGCGGACATAATATTGACCCCGCTGAAATCGAAGAAGCTTTGGCAGGTCATGAAGCTGTCGCCTTTGTTGGCGCGATTGGTCAACCCTGCGCTTATTCCGGCGAACTGCCCTGTGCCTATGTTGAACTTATCGATGGGGCGACGGTGACCACAGATGAACTCATGACCTTCGCACGTGCGCATATCCACGAACGCGCTGCCTTTCCGAAGTATATCGAGATCCTTGATGAGCTGCCCAAAACAGCTGTTGGCAAAGTGTTCAAACCCGACCTGCGCAAACGCGCCATCACGCGTGTGTTCAATGAAGCCTTGGAAAAAGCGGATTTGCCCCAACGCGTCGTCAGTGTGATTGATGATAAGAAATTGGGCTTGGTGGCGCAAATAGGCCCGCGCGACGACAAGTCTATGGATGCACTTGCCACCTGTTTGGGAGAGTACCCAACCCCTTGGGCATTCGAAAACAATCAGATCTAACCGATAGATCTAAAGTGAGAATTCTATAAGGCCTCGTTTTTATGCGGGGCCTTATCTGCGCCATATCGCGTATAAAATAATTAAAATTTACCGATAATGCTGTGGCCTTAACCCGGTTTAAACCCGAAATGCGCCATGGTTGCGCCGCATTTCAAGGCTCTTTTAAAGACCAGAAAACAACGCGATGAGTTCTCATTGTGCGTACTTTGCAAGGACATCGACCATGATTATTGCTTTACTCTTTTTTGCTCTAGCCTCAGCATTTACAGCCGCGGCAACCGTCAGCTTGATGGGGTTTTCGTTCTGGATCGCACTTGTGACGTATCCGCTTGCGGGCGCACTCGCCTTACTTTTCGGCGCGGCCCTCGTAGCACTGCACAATACGACGGCACTTCGCCCAGCGCAGCCCTCAAGCATAGATCTAAGTCGCGCGTCCAGATCCAGCTCTGCGTGATTACAACGCCCAAGCCCTAATGCGCATACAAGGTCGTTGGAAGTAAAAGCCGCCATCTAGAACGTGGCGTCGTGGACGATAAGCCCGTATATTCTGGATGCTGCAATGGATGTTTCATCGCATCCTGTCGCACATACTGATAGAGTTGAGGCATTAGTCTACCACAGTTTCAGAATGCAAATACGTTCAAATGGATATTCATCGATGACAAAAGACGCACAACATTGGTCTCAATGGTTCTGGAACACCTTTTTTGCAGATTGGTTGGCACGTGTTCAAGACGATCAAGGCGGCGTATTTGACGCATTGAATGCCAACGGCTCCCCTGATCCGACAGCTAAAAAATCGCTTCTGGCCCAAGCCCGCACCTTATTTACACTGTCACATGCCGCATTGGAGACGGGCGACTCATCCTTGATTATTGCAGCCAAAAGGCAGGTCAGTTTTCTGGAACACTTTCAAAAAGCATCAGGATTATATCGCTGCATGACGGCGCGTGATGGCAGTCTTACTGGACAAATAGAGGACGAATACGCACGCAGCTATGACCAAACTTTTGTCATTCTTGGGCTGGTGACGTGGAATAAATTGTCACCATCAGATGAGGTCTGCGCGCTGATCGATGACTGTTGGACTGCACTAGAATTGCACCTGACAGACCCCGTCACAGGCTTGCTGCGCAACGATGACAGCGGTGCAAACACTGGGCCCGCACAAAATCCGCACATGCATCTGTTCGAAGCCTGCCTTCAGGCCTTTCGCATGACAGATGACGCTATCTGGCTCGCCCGTGCTGCAAAGTTGCGTGCGACCGGACTGCAGTATTTCATGGACGATCAAAGCGGCAGCATTGCAGAGTTTCTGACACCTGATCTGAACCCTCTGCCAGATGCCGCAGGTCTACGCCGCGAAATTGGACATCAGTGCGAATGGGCTTGGCTTTTGATCGAAGAGGCTGAACTTGCCAAAGACGACCGTCTGCGTATCCCAGCCCATAGGCTCATCAACTTTGCCGATACATATGGTTTTGCGCAGGACGGTATGTTGAAAGGTGCAGCTTTTGATGCGGTATCAACCACAGGAGATGTGGTTGAGAACAGCTTTCTGATGTGGCCACAAACAGAGGCAATCAAGATTTTAGCGACCCGCCACAGAGCGGGAGAACCAAACGTCGGCGCACGCGCACAGCGATTATTATGCCAGATGTTCGAACATTGGTTTGCAAAACACCCAGTCTTTATCAATCAGGTCGATGCGGCAGGAAACGCCTTATGGGATGAAGGTCTGACACGGTTGATGTACCATATCGTCATAGCAATGAGCGAAGGGATGCGGGCGGGATTATGGCCAGTTGATTTCTCAAACGCTTTGGCCAAGCACTCTATAGACTGACGTCACAAGAAAAAACGCCATACATTCATATGGATGAGCCCCCGCCACTCCCTAACAAATTGAAGCGGAGGCTCAAGTTCCACCATCCAGTTTCAAAAAGCCCTATTTAAGCTCAATGGTCTTTGATCGCTCGGCGGCCCAACGGTTGAACCAAGCCAACCCCGCAAGAGACAGTCCTAAAAGCAGTAATGAGAACACTCGAATCAAGCCACCAAGTCCTTGAATATCCCATGCGAACACTTTCACGACTGCGAAAGCAATCACGATCAAGCCAGCCTTGCGAAGCGTTGCGCTGCTTGTCGCAATAGCCTGATAAATCAAGCCAGCGCCGATCAGCAACAAGGCAACCGTATAGGTGTAAAGCTCTGCCGGTGCCACATAGTCCGCATCCATCAAAGCAGGCCCCAACCAAGCATGGCGAATGGTCAAAACCAACCAGATGCCTGTTAAGCCGAGGGACATCCCTGCCAGTGTTGCACGCAACCACTTTGGTTGATCCTTGAGCCACCACGCGCCGAACATCAACGCGACAGCAGGCACGAGATAAGCTGGAACAAGTGTGTTGAATAGGATTGGACCAACGATATCTTCGGTCCAACCCAAGACAGGATTCATTACAGTTACACTCGATAGCAGCTGCAAAAGAGCCGACCCAATAAACAAAATCGCAAAGACTTTGCGTAAGAGACCCAAGCCTCCGCCCAAGGACAAACGGCGCAACTGCACCACACCAAGCAGCAACCAGATTGTTGCGGTCAACCCGATCAACCATCGACCATTCGCGTAAATGTCGCCAGAAAGCGCCATGACCGTTCTGCCCAGAACCAGAGTAAGGAAAATCCCAAACGACGAGACAACAGCAGTTTCAATCAAAACTTCTGTACGTGGCCGGTTTACGGATTTAGCCAACATCCAAGCCAATACGAACCCAGCGACGGCACCACCATGCGAAATCAGCATCTCCCACCACGGCGCATCCAGCGCCCAATCGATCCCAGGATCAATCGTCAGACGAAACCCAACAGCCATGATACCTGGCAGAACAAAGGCAGCCATCCATGGCAGATCATATTTACGATCAAGCCATATGGCTGCAACAATAGTCAGCACGATGGCGATTGTCAGAGCCACCAAGCTAAAGACCAAGACCAAGGCAAAAGTGATACAAGCCAACGCGGATAGGACAGCCAAAGACAAACGCGCGCGCGCATCAGCCCCATCTACACGGGCAAAACGCTCCGCCATAGCCACCATCACCAGAGCGATGGCCAATGCGTGCAACGCCCAGCCGTAACTGCCCATAATCAGCGCAGGCTGCCAGAATACCTCAAGAACAATCGCCATGATTGGTGCAAATAGAGTTGCTGCACCTGCCAAGAAAATCTTTACCGGTCCACCGTGAAGAGAACGCCAAGCGGCGGCAATCGAGATCACAAGGCCGAGGCCGACAAGAAAACTCGCTTGTAAGGGCATTGCCTCAGAGTTTCCCATGATCACCTCATTCGGCGCCCTCCAAACAAACGCACCCTGCGCGACAGTCACCACCAACCCGATGGCGGGCAGCATAGCCAAATCAACCAAAGCTTCGGCTTTACGGGCCCAAATCAACAGGCTTAGAACCATAACGCTCAGCGCAAAAATGGCAGTCCAAAAGATAAGACTCTGCGTGCTATCCAATGCCGCCAATGTAATCAAAACGCTTGTCACCAAGACCGAAGCCGCAGCGAGGCAGATAGGAAAGTCAGGCCATGTTTTACGTCCCTTGCTCAACACAAGTGTAAAACAATTCCCCGTATGTTGAGGCGTCAGACTGCGCATCGGGATGACAATTGCGGCAAACGCTAGGACAAGGCAAAATGCAATGAAGGCTGGGATCACTGAGGCACCAGCACCAGCCACAAGAGCCCCGCCTGTCACAAAGCCTAAGGCCAGCGAGAGCACCGAGACCCAAGCCCATCGGCGGAATGTGTCAATAAGCAATCCCGTGACGGTGATGACAGCAAAGTAAATGAATAAAAACTCAGGCGTATCTGATGATCCGCCAATTACAAAAGGTGCTGCCATTGCACCGATGATGCCGACAGCCGCTAAGAAAGGCCCATAGAACCAGCCGAACACCATGGCCAGCGCACCGATTAACGCCAAGCCAATAAGGGCAATTTCTGGTCCGATGAAACCGTAAAGGAAGCGTGCCAGCAAAACGCCAGCGAAAAATGTGACAATCCCAGCACCAGAGAATGTCGATGGCAGATAAGCTGTGGACTTATCATTTTCGTCGCCAAACCTGCGGCGTAAGAATTCGCCCACGCCAATCAGCGCCGCGCCAAACCCAAAGGTCAGCATCACACGCACGGTTGGAGGTAGTAAGCCTTGCTCCATGCTGTAGATTACAAAGTAAACACCAGCGAGCGCCAGCGAGACCGCTGAGATGACGTAGAACCAATTTTGAACCAACCAACCGATAAAGCGATCGAAGAGCATATTTCTTGGCTCGGTATTCGGTTCGGCATGAGGTGGTTCCACGTCTGGTTTGGTAACCTTTGGAACTGTCGATGTCGGCCGCACAACCTGTGCCTCCGTCGCCTTATCTAAACTCAATTCAACTTTAGGGTCTTGAGCTTGCGTCGAGAGAGCTTGTGCAGCCACTATGTTTGGCGCAGCAACAGCACTCATATCTTGTGTGCGTTTTTTTAACTGTGACACTTGCTTTTCAACCTGTGACAAGCGCGTCTTAAGTGCTGCGTTCGACACCAAAAGATAAATTGTCCCAATCGGCAAAAGCACCACAAAAATGCAAATCACGGCAATCGCGAGGCCAATCAAACTATCTTCCACGGAAATATCCAATCACGTTAGACTCTTAACATGCCATACTCGCGGCACACCTTTTGCCTTGCTCGTATCAGAAAAATAAAATGACGAACAGTTCATGCGAGTGACTTTGAACCTATCACGGATTTATGCCACCTTGAGTGCTTGTTTGTAACGAACAACCTCCGCCAAAGAACGCTTTACAAGTAAGATTTGGAAATGAAAGCGCGCATCCCGTGATATGCAAACCTGTGCTAAAATGGGGCGTGAATTTTAACTCGTCTCAAGCGCGTGAAAGCTGCCCAATTACTTCTTGGGGGGCGAACTGATGCCGAATATTTATAGGTCCGCCCCCTTCACCGTTCGCATCGCCTTCCTAGGTCCAGTGTCTATGACAGCGAGATACCATTTGGGCAAATCGTTAAAATCTCGGGGCGCGCCCAAACGAGATCAACTGGCACAGCTATAATGGTAAATACATATGCTTTCATCATGATGAGATTCTATAGTCTGCCTCAGCATCAAGGCGTTTTGCCTGAATGGAGTAACTTATACTTAAAGGGCCCAACGACATGCGACCGTAGTCTTTTTGATGAAGGTATAGAAAACCCACCATATTAAGTTGACTCTTTTGATAAGAATTGAGACTAAGAGCGAAGCCAGCTCTCACCAAAGCCCGCGATTCTGAAAATGTTCAAGATCATTTCTGACACTCGTCAGGCAAAAGGGCGTGCCATGGCTAAATATCAATTACCCCATTTATATCTTTCAAGCGCAGCATGTGTTGATGCTGCACGTCCAGCACGTTGCAGCCAACAAACCATTCAGAGGTTGAGATGACATATCCATTACATTGTTCTTGCCGCCTGATATTGCCGCAACATGCAACCTACAAAGCAAAAATACGCAGTCGATTAGAAAGCTTTCGGGCCAGTGTCGATATTGAGAACAAGACAGAGTTTCGCTTGTCTTGGGCTTTCGGCTGGCTGTCTATTTCGGAACGTGATGACCAAGTAACAATTGAGGGTGGCGCCACTGATGCAACGGGTTTGGCCCGTATCAAGGATTTGCTCGCCACAGCCTTTAAGCTTTATGCCAAGATTGATGACCCACAGATCGTTTGGACTGGCGATCATGCACATGATCCCGAGCTAGCGCCCTTTAGGTTAATGGTCGTTGAAAAGGTCACCAATTTGAACGCACGCATAAAACGTGTGCGACTGCATGGCTCAGACCTGAACAGGTTCGAAGAATTTGGCAACATGCATGTGCGGCTGTTACTGCCTTGCCTTACCGTGCCAAACCCTGTCTGGCCCGTGGCGGGCCCTGATGGGTTGACGAAATGGCCTGATCCAGACCGAAAGCCCGTATCGCGGGTCTATACGATCCGCGCCATTGATACTGTTGCCTCTTGGGTTGATATTGATGTGGTCACGCATGGGACCACTGGCGCGGGATCAGCTTGGGCTATGTCTGCGAAACCTGGCGATCAGATTGGAATGTTTGGACCTCTTGGACGGCCAATAAATCGCAATGCTCAACATTACATTATCGGGGCAGATGAAACCGGCCTGCCCGCGCTTGCCAGACTATTGGAAATACTGCCCGAGACAGCAACAGGACTAGCGTGTATTGAGGTCGCCACGCAAGCTGATGTTCAAACGATAGAAAATCGCACGAAAATCGATGTGGAATGGCTGTTTCGCCGTGACGCGCCTGCAGGCACCAGCTTGGCCCTCTCAGACCGTTTAATCGCCGAGACATGGCGCGATGATCTGGATTGCTTTGGTTGGTTCGCCGCCGAAGATGCCGCTGCTCGCCGTTTGCGAACGCATTGGCGTCACGACTTAGGCCTCAGTCGGGACCAGACACTTGCAGCAGCCTATTGGAGGCGCGGAACAACAGGCCTGATGGCAGGTTAAAACGGATTAAACCGTTGCCACAGCGGTCACGACAGGCGACGAGCGAGCTTTTGCATCAGGTTGAGGTGATCGTCTTTTTGCAGGTAGGTCTTAGAAATCTGTTAAAGTAAACAGCGCCTGAATGCCGCTCAGTCTTGCGTGCCAACGAACATCCGGTCTTTCGCGGCTGTGATATGATAACGCATAGTCGCTGAGGCAACCTCTGGCTGTTTTAGCCGAATTGCCTCGAGCACTGCGCGATGTTCTGCCAAGACGAGTTCTTGACGCGCAGGCGTATCCAAAAGCGTCAAAGACCGAGATAATTTGACACCAAAGGCGATCTGCTGGCCTAAGGATTCAAGAACGGACGAAAAGAACGGGTTTTTCGATGCCCGCGCCACAGCGAGGTGCAGCATCTGATCTGCATCTACAGCAAGTTCGTTTTCTTGGTAGGCCTGCTCCATAACGCTATAGGCATTCTCCATCGCGGCAAGATCTTCATCGTCCCTACGCTTTGCCGCCCATGCCGCGGCCGAGCCTTCTACGTCGATGCGAAATTCGTAGCACCGCTGCACATCTGAGATGGATTCAAGGGGCACAAAACTGATCAGTTGGCGATCTGGGCGACGCAAAATATAACTACCAGACCCACGGCGCGACTGAACGATTCCATCATCGCGCAATCGCGACAGGGCCGCACGCACAATGGGCCGTGAGACACCGAACCCTTGCGCAAGGACATCCTCAGCCGGAAGCCGACTGTGCACAGGATATTCTTCTTCAAGAATGTTCACCAGCAACTTGTCGTAGACTTGATCAGCCAATGAAGGGCGCTGCGTCTCTGACACCAATATCTCCTTTGAAACAAATTTACCGGCCCTGATCATACAGTCACAGGGCCGATTTATCAATAACGGCTAAGACGCAGAGCGGTCCGCCGGAGATTTCGTCGCAGGTTTTCGAATGACCAGAAAGTAGACGAAGACGAGCGTCAGCAACACAAAGAACAAGCTGTCCAGATTGGTCAAGAAAGTGGTCGGATCACCATTCGACAAAGACAGAGATCGGCGCAAGAATTCCTCAAGGTTCGGGCCTAGAATATATCCAAGCAACATGGTGATCACAGGGAAGCCATTGCGTCGCAGGTAGAAGGCAAGGATACCCATGCCCAGAGCCATAAACATCTGGAAGGTCGAGTAAGTCGCAACAAAGCTGCCGACAATCGCCAAAAGCGCAATCACCGCGTAGAGAACATCTTTACGGATGGACACGATCTTGATGAAGTATGGCCCGATCAAATACAACGTCAAAGGAATAAGAACGACAGCACTGAAAAGCAAAGCCGCCAACATCGGTGCGATCATACCCGCTTGATCTGACATAAGCTGTGGACCAGGCTGAACACCGTTGATCACCAACACCCCAAGCATAATCGCTGTAATAGGATCCCCTGGAATACCGAAGGTCAACATCGGAACCATAGCCCCGCCACAAACCGCGTTATTCGCGCTTTCCGAGGCGACGATGCCTTTTGGATTGCCCTTACCAAATGTCTCTGGTTCGTCAGATGTTCGTACGGTTTCAGTATAGGCTAGGAAGGACCCCATAGACCCACCGGCCCCCGGCAGTGTTCCGACGAAATACCCGATCAGACAGGATTTGAAATAGCACATAAAGCCGATTTTGCGGATGTCAGACCACGGAGGAATGAAGTCGCGACGACGAATTTTAACCTTGCTCGCAGCCGCTTTGGTGGCCGCGTCATCAGTTGGTTCGTAGGCTTGCATCAAAACTTCGGCGATGGCGAATGTCCCGATAATCACTGGCATCAGGGCAATTCCCGCCGTCAGGTTGCTGTCGCCATAGGTAAAGCGCGTGATCGGCTCCATCGCATCCAAACCGACAGTCGCCAACATCAAACCGATACAGGCGGCCAATCCAGCTTGTGGAATACGTCCACGCTGCGCAATAACCACCACGATGATCGCGAATGCGAGCAAAGAAA
This sequence comes from Pacificibacter marinus, assembly GCF_018860505.1. Taxonomy (GTDB): domain Bacteria; phylum Pseudomonadota; class Alphaproteobacteria; order Rhodobacterales; family Rhodobacteraceae; genus Celeribacter; species Celeribacter marinus_B. Next base: position 44,652 of record NZ_JAHKPU010000043.1, on the reverse strand, counting down.
ACTTACCGGTGGTTTTGACAAGCAACGATAGCTCGGCCACGAAAGGGGCGACCGCGATCAAAAGCAAAGCACCGACAGCGCCCCCGAACATCGACCCTAAAGCTGCGTGCCCAAGCGCCAAGGCGCCTTTGCCTTGCTGCTGCATAGGGTATCCATCCAAAGCGGTCATCATAGATGATGGCGCGCCCGGAATATTGATAGTTGTCGCTGTGATACTGCCGCCACACATGCCAGCCATATAGATACTGGCACAGGCCATAAGCGCTGTTTCAACGCTCAACGTGTAAGTCAACGGCAACAACAGGGCCATGGCCAAGGTCGCTGTCAAACCCGGAATGGCCGCAAAAATGGTGCCGATCAAAAACCCAAGAACAACATAAGTCAGGTTGAACGGGTCCATCAGCAACGAAAAGCTGTTAAAAACGAGAAGAATAAAATCCATGGTTCAACCCCACAGTGTCGGGAGGCGAACCCCGAACAATTTCTGGAACATGACATAGCAGATCGCGACAACCAGCACCGAAATCCCTGCTTTGAGCAAAAGCTTCTCAACACGAGAGAAAATCAAGATCAGCGCAAAAACGAAGACGGTTGAAGAGATGAAGTACCCTATCTGACGAAATGCGACGATGTAGACAAAAATGGCTGCGATAACCAGCAGGTGCGTATAGGTGCGTGGCTCATCCGACTTGGTGTTTTCTACGGGATTCCGCAGGCTTTGTACGATGAGTACCGTAGCGAAAAGGATCGCCGCAGCCCCAACAAGGATGGGAAAGAACGACGGCGTCAAACCGTTATCGACGATAGGGGCACCGAGGCTTACCGCCGAAATAAGATATCCGACAGACACGACGAGTATGACGTAAAGAAATGAGTTTTGCCTGTTTATGAACATCGTTTTCTCCCGATATGAGGCTGGGTCTTAACCGCAAAAGACAGATAAAAAGAACCTTATCTTATGTTTTGCATAGGTCGCTTGAACTTGCTTTCGAGGACACTCAAGCCCCCGAAAGCAATGCCCCCGACAAGGCGCCGGAGACATGGTGTTTGTTTGGTAAACCGTGGATTACAGGTTCAAATCGTCCATCAAAGAGAAGGTCTTGTCTTGAAGCCCTTCAACCCAACCCTTCACTTCGTCAGAGCCGAGCCAATCAGGTGTCACACCGATTTGTGCGAGCCAGTCTTGAAACTCTGCGCTGTCATAAGCTGTTTTAAACGCAGTCTCGATCACGTCGATTGCTTCATCCGGTGTGTTTTTCGGAGCAGCAAGAACAATAAAGCTACCTGTTTGCAGATCAAAGCCTTTTGAGCTGATTGTCGGCACGTCAGTGTATGTCAAGTTCTGCACAGATGTCAGTTCGATCACACCTTTTGCATCACCGGATTCAATGATCCCGCTGAAATCGCCAAGACTTGAAATCGCTGCGTCCAACTCACCAGACAAAAGTGCCTCAGCTTCAGCGCTAGAAGACCCTGCGTAAGTGATCACGTTGAAATCTACGTCCAATAGAGTTTCAAGTTGGATAACAGACAAATACGGACCAGAACCTTTTGGCGCCACACCGACACGGACTTGACCTGGGTTTTCCTTGGCTTTTGCGACCAATTCTTCAAAGCTGTTGATACCAGAGTGTTTAGACACAACGATTGCGTCAGCTTCGCTGGTGATGCGCGCGATCAAGGACATGTTTTCCAGACCATAGCCAGGAACCATTTGGCCGCGTGGCAATGTGATAACGCTGTCATATGTCAAAACGCCAACTGTATGGCCGTCTGGACGGGCGCTGGTCATTTGGATCAAACCTGTTGCAGTCACCGCACCTGCGATATTTTCAACGTAGATGGATTTTGGCAGGTCTTGCTCAGCGAGATTACTAATTTTGCGCGAGATGGCATCAGCACCACCGCCTGCAGGCCATGGCACGATAAGGCGGATGTCACGTGTCGGGAAATCAGCAGCAGCAACGGATGCACCAACGACACAAGCGCCAAGCGCCAAAATGATGCTTTTCTTCAAGCCTTTAGAAAACATAGATTGTTCCTCCTTTTTGAACTTCGTAGCGTCTATCCAGAAGCATCTGGCAGATCGCATGACCATGCTTGTGCAGCAAAGCCATATATTAAACCAACTTAGGACAAGGGGTATTTCATTGAGCGAAGGTCGCGTTTAAATGCGTCCCTAGCGACATATGAGTCGTAGAATTCAGACCATCGGCGCCGAACTCAAAAGCTTACAGTCATCTCGCAAAATATGCATTTTTCTTGATGCATCATACATGCGCACATCTTTCGCGCACATATAAATCTCCCTCATTTCGAGCCGAAGCTCCCCCATTCATTTGTGCAGATTTGGCACTTACGAACCCTAACTCACTCTACAAGACTGCACTTACAAATCAACAACTAAAATTACCCATTATTACGAATTATGTGCAAATTCGTCATAATACTCAGAATAATAAGTTAATTATCCGCCAAATTACGGGGAAAATATCGATATTTGCAAAAATAAGTAAAATTCAGACAACAGCCAACATAGGCGATTCCATTCAGAAAGAGCACAGATGTCGCAATAGAGCTTCCTCAACAAAAAAGGCCCGCCGCCACGACTAAACGCAACAGCAGGCCAAGCGCAGGATCAAAGCAACCGTTAGGCTGTCAAAAAATCCTTAGGGAGGAGCGCTTCTGGTAGGTTTTGGTAGCACACAGGGCGCAAGAAACGACGAATTGACAAGGTGCCAACCGAGGTCGCACCAAAGTTTGTGCTGGCAGGATAAGGTCCGCCGTGCACCATCGTATCACAAACCTCAACACCTGTCGCAAAGCCGTTGGCCAACACTCGACCAGCCATGCGCTCAAGCACAGGCAAAAGCGCCTGACCAAGATCAATATCGCCATCATCCATCTGCAAGGTCGCAGTCAGCTGCCCTTGGAAACTTTCGGCAATCTCTTGCATCTGCGCCGCATCTTTTACGCGGATCACAAGACCGAGCGGGCCAAATACTTCTTCGGACAGAACCTCATCCGCCAACCAGTCAGCGGCAGAAACCTCAAACAAGTAAGGCGCCCCATCGCGACCTTCGCAAGATGTGGTCAACAGAGTTTTGACCCCCGCCGCCTCGCCCACGCGGCGCGCACCATCGCGGTATGCATCAGCCATGCCATCCGTCAACATCGGCTGAGCCGCAACAGCACCAAGACCTTGCGTTGCGGCCTCAACAAAGCGATCCGCCTCAGGACCATCAATCACCACCGCGATGCCAGGATTGGTGCAGAATTGACCAACACCCATGGTCAAGCTTCCCGCCCAACCCGTACCGATATCAGCGCCCCTTGCGGCAGTCGCCTCAGGCAGAACAAACATAGGGTTCACACTACCAAGCTCACCGAAGAACGGAATCGGTTCAGGGCGCGCAGCGCAGAGATTGTAAAGCGCGCGACCGCCACCGAGACTACCGGTAAAACCAACAGCCTTAATCCGTGGGTCCGTAACGAGCGCTTCGCCCACCGCACGCGTACCACCTTGGACAAGACTGAAAATGCCGGCATCCATGTTGCATGCCTTAATCGCAGCCGTGATGGCATCCGCAACAATTTCACCTGTACCGGGATGTGCGCCATGACCTTTGACCACAACAGGACAACCCGCAGCCAAAGCCGCCGCCGTATCACCACCCGCGACAGAGAAAGCCAATGGAAAGTTTGACGCGCCGAACACAGCAATCGGCCCAATGGGGCGCTGCATCATACGCAAATCGGGTCGTGCAAGCGGCTGACGATCTGGCAAGGCTTTGTCGTGCCGACAGTCAAGGTAATCGCCTTTACGGATATGTGCTGCGAATAGGCGCAACTGCCCCGTTGTACGACCACGTTCGCCGATAAGACGTCCTTCAGGCAGTCCTGTTTCCGCGCTGCCAACCTCGGTGATTGCGTCGCCGCGCGCGTCGATCTCGTCAGCGATTGTTTCCAAAAGCACAGCACGATCTTCGCGAGATGTTGCGGAAAATCCTGCGAAAGCCTTTTGCGCTGCGACACAAGCCTGCGCGACGAGTTCTGGCGTTCCTGCAGAAAATTCAAAAGCTTGACCTGTTGCAGGCGCGGAAGAGAACTTTATCTCAGTCCCGATTTTTTCGCCTGCAATCAGGTGGTGTCCATGTGGAGTATAGCTCATCATCATCGGCCCTTCTGTTCGCGCCAAGCGTTGTATTTCACGATATTCTCATCATCAGTACCGGGGTAAAGCCCGATAATACCGGCACCTTCATTGACCTGCTCCAGAACGAAATCCTCGTAAGATTCCATTCCCGTGCATTCCTCTGCGATTTCGTCTGCAAGATGCGCAGGAATGACCATAACACCATCGCCATCGCCCAACATCACATCGCCAGGAAAGACCGCAGCGTCGCCGCAAGAAATGGGCACATTGATGTCAATTGCCTCATGCAGCGTCAGATTTGTGGGTGCAGATGGGCGCGCGAAATAGGAGGGCATGTCAAGCGCGCCGATGCCAGCGGCATCCCGTACACCGCCATCAGAAACAACACCCGCAGCGCCACGTTTGGCAAGTCGCGTCACAAGGATTGAACCGGCTGTGGCTGCACGGCTGTCTTTGCGCGCATCCATCACCAACACATGCCCTTCAGGACAGGTCTCTACGGCCACGCGCTGCTTGTGGTCACGTTCGCGGAATACAGTGATCGGATTACGATCTTCACGGGCTGGAATGTAACGCAATGTGAAAGCCTGACCAACCATTGTTACGGGCTTAGATCCGATAGGAACCACACCCTGCACAAACTGATTGCGCAACCCACGCTTATAGAGCGCCGTAGCAACAGAAGCCGTAGAAACACGCATCAGTTTTTCACGCACTTCGTTCGATAAAATGTAATCGCTCATAATTTTTTCCTCACGTAGGCCCCTACTCGGCCGCTAATGTTCAACATTAAGCCCTCCCTCAGAAAGCCTAACTCAAAGCATTTCATTGCTTGCTTATTACGAGGGGTCCAGTTGATGATCAGCCAAAAGAGCACAGGGCCCAGTCAAGCGGCTCAACACATTAGATCCTCCCAAACTCCATTGCTGGCGTTGGAATAATTGGTAACTTGATTTCTTATATTTGTCCATAGTTGTAAAATTACTTTGTAAAAAATAGCAATTAATGGCATTTTTAACGATATTTTTCGATACAGAATTTACAAATATATAGATATGCATGTACCCTCCGCATATTCTAAAATTAGCTTCGGCGCTTTGAGCCTTAAGCAAACAGGCAAGATCGAATCATTTATTTTGCATTGCGAATTTACGTTTCGATGAAGAAAGATCCATTAGGGGTCTTCTCATGTCAGGAACTGTTACAGCCCGCTAGATGGCCCGTTCACACTTGTTTTGAACAGTTATTGAGAACAGCATAGAAACGATATACCTGATGCCCCACACCTACAAAACCAATGACACACCTCAACAGCTAAACAGCGCGCTGACTGCCACAGACACTCTACATGATCGGTAGATCGAATTGCTCTTTGCCGTTGCGTCCAGACAGCAAGCTATCTAATCGCCTTTCAAGACGCCTTCGCCAAGCTCTAAAGTTGTCCTAAAAAGTAAAAGAATTTCAAATTAGGCTCCGTCACTTTTGTGCTGGATGAGGCCTAAACGAGCTGCAAGAATAGTACAAAAGCACACACTCTAGTCTGCCGCTGCGCCAAATTCATTCGGCGCCAGTAAACAGCCATTCAGTGCAGGCCATTTACATTCAAATACACTGCGTACAATGAACTTGTACCAGCTATAAACAATCGGTTTAATTTGGGCCCACCAAAGCACAGGTTGCCAACCATTTCAGGGATATGCACTTTCCCAATCAACCGACCATCTGGGGCGATGCAATGCACACCATCGGCGGCAGAGGTCCAAATACGACCAGCGCGGTCCAAACGAAACCCGTCAAACAGCCCATTGGTGCATGACGCAAAAACACGAGACGCCCCAAGCGTTTTGCCATCACTGTTGACGTTAAGCGCGCAAATATGTTTTGCGCCATTTTCAGTGTGCGTCGCCCCCGTATCGGACACAAACAGCGTTTGTTCATCAGCCGAAAATGCAAGTCCATTGGGCTTGTCAAAATCAGCGGCGACAACACTGATCTCATTCGTATCCCCATCAACGCGGTAAACGTGACAGCCTGATTGTTCAACCTCAGCACGCTCGCCTTCATAATCCATCATGATGCCGTAGGACGGATCCGTGAACCAGATCGAACCGTCAGATTTCACCACCACATCATTGGGCGAGTTGAGCCGCTTGCCTTGGTAGCTGTCGGCAATAACGGTGATCGATCCGTCATGTTCCGTACGGGTGACGCGGCGGGTGAGATGTTCGCAAGAGACCAAACGCCCCTGCCCGTCAACCGTGTTGCCGTTGCTATTGTTAGAGCCTTGCCGAAAGACGGACACAGACCCATCGGTTTCGTCCCAACGCATCATGCGGTTGTTTGGAATGTCTGACCAGATAAGGTAACGCCCTGCGGGAAACCATGCCGGCCCCTCGGACCACCGCGCTCCCGTCCACAAACGCTCCACGCGGGCATGGCCGATAAAACACGCTCCAAATGCAGGGTCTATGCTTTCAAATCCTGTTCCATCCAATTCACCGAACATCTTTATCTCCTGTGTCTGTCCAAAGGACTCGGTTACACTTTATCTTTATAGTCATTTTTATAGTCAGGGCTTTCAGAGGGGCGCGTGATGCACACCCCCTGTTTTGGTCTTTGATTTCCTGGCAATGACGCATCAGGCCCCCAAATGGCTTGGTAGGTGTCAAATGCTCGTCCGCGCCATTGCAGCACAACAGCCACCAAGGCAAGCAAAGCCCACCAACCGCCGATAACCACCCACATCCAAATGGGCGCATTGGCCGCCCAAAGCCCCGTTGTGATCGCAATCATAATCAAACCCAAAGCGGTGTAGCCAACAAGTTTATGAATAAATTCAAAGGCAAGTCGGCGAGGTGTCATATCAAAATGATCTCCTCTAAGGCTTCCATCCGCATGAGGGGCCGTTGGCCCCCCTTTGGTGCCACGCAAGGCGCCTGACAAAAGCTGCATCGCCCCAAGGCCCATGACAGTATAGCCAAGAACGTGATGGCGCATCGCCGCACCTGTATTTTGCGCCGAGATTAAGATCAGGACCAAAGCAATACAGGCAATGCCAAAGGACGATATTTGTCCCCAAAAATGCACGTCCCACCAAATGCGATTGTCCAATTCACGCGGCCAATCTTGTTTCGGGGTGATTTTATAAAACCGCGCGATCAAAATCGCCAATGGCGTGATCACCCCCCAAGAGAGAACCATCAGACGCGCGTGCCAAGACAGGGCAAAGCCGATATCATGGGCGCGCGCAGCATCGATAGGGGACAAAAACCAATCAAGCATCAGCCTTTTACCGCGCCGGCTGTCATACCCGTGATGATCTGTTTAGAGGCCACAAAGGTAAAGATAATCGGCGGAATGGCCAGCAACATGCCTGTGGCCATGATCACACCCCAATTGATGTCATATTCCGTGATCGAGTTCACAATGGTCACCGGCACGGTCCGCGTGTTGCGATCCAAAAGCGCATTGCCGAGCAAGAATTCATTCCACGCAATGCGAAAGGTAAAAATCGCTGCCGCAGCCAAACCCGGCTTGATAATAGGCAACACCACAAGAAAGAAAATCTGAATGGGGTTGGCCCCGTCCATGCGTGCCGCTTCTTCAAGCTGGATCGGAACTTGAACGATAAAAGACTGCAAAATCCAAATGACAAACGGCAAATTCATCGCGGTATAAACCAAAATAATACCCGTAAATGTGCCGTCCAATCCGTATTGGAATGTCCAGATGCCAAACACAGGCACAAGCAGCACAGCAGGTGGCACCATACGCATTAAAAGCGTTGTCATAGACACCGTGCCACGGCCCATAAACTTAAACCGAACCAAGGCATATGCCGCCATACAGCCCATAAACAAAGTCAAACCGGTCGAGACCAACGCAACAAAAAGCGAGTTGCCCAAAGCGCGCCCAAAGGTCGGGTCGCAATAGTCCACATGGCTCGGCTCATACCACAGCACATCGCACAAAACGGTTTCGTAATTGGCCAGTGTCGGCGCAAAGAAAAAGGCCGAAACCGAGCTGTCGTAGACATCAACGTTGGTTTTAAACGATGTCGCTAACATCAATAAAATTGGACCAAGCGACATGACGACAAGCACCACAATCAACATGTAAAAAAGCGGGTTTTGCGTTTCTTTTTGAACTGACATTACGCTGTCCCTTTCGCTGCCATCGCCTGCATTTTTGCGGCGCGGCCTTCTTGCATTTTATTGTAGGCAAACATCCCGATGGTCAGCGCCATCAACACCATAAGCAGCGTGTTCGACATCGCGGCGGCCTCGCCGAGTTCTTGGAATTCTTGTGCAGTACGGAAAATGCGCATGGCGACGATTTCAGTCGAAAGGCCCGGGCCCCCGTTGGTCAAAACCATGATCACTTCGAGCACTTTAAAGGCATCAATCAATCGTAACATCAACGTCACAATCAACACCGGCAGCATCAATGGCAGCTTGATGTGAATGACTTTTTGCATATCAGAGGCACCGTCGATTTCGGCGGCTTCCAAGGCAGAGCGGGGTAAGGATTGCATCGCGGCCAGCGACAAGATGAAAATAAATGGCGTCCACTGCCAAACATCGGCCATCACCACGGCAACAAAGGCCCATGTGCTGTCAGAAAGCCAAGGGATGCCTTCAAAGCCCCAGTCTTTCAACGTGCGGTTAAAGATGCCCACGGTGGGGTGATACATGTAGCGCCACATCAGACCCACAACGATTGGGGCGATCATCATTGGTAAAATGAAAATAGTCCGCAAGAACGACATACCTTTGATGTTGCGATCAAGCAGCAAAGCCAAACCGACACCAATGAACATCTCAAGCGTCACGACCACAGCCGCGAATTTGACTGTCACCCAAAAGCTCTCGCGAAAAGCCGCGTCATGCATCAGGTTTACGTAGTTGCGTAGCCCAACAAAATCGGCCTCTCCGATCCTTTGACTTGGGCTCCAATCCAAAAAACTGGCGTAGATCATATACCCGATCGGATAGAGCAATGCGACGGCCAGAATGATCGCAGCAGGTGCCATGAACACATACGGGGTGAGCCGGTTTGCTTTGTTTGCGATATTCATCAGCTTTTGCCTTAGACAGTTAGGGGTGAAGGGAAAGTCTTGAAAGCGCGCTCCGCGGGACCGCGAAGCGCGTTGTTCAGCTTATTGCCAAGTGTAATAGCCAGCGTCTTGCATGATGGCCTTGGTGCGTTCAGCAACTCCATCCAAAGCCGCCTGAATATCAGTGCCTTCTGTGATCACTTGCGACATGGTGGTGCCAATATCAGCGTTGATTTTACCCCACACAGGGATGATGGGACGCCAGTCTGGATCCGCATTTTTCAACGCGTCCCCAAAGGTTGCCATGTAGGGGAACTTTGCGTTCACATCAGCATCGGCATGGGTTGAATACCGTGAGGGATTGCCGCCGGCCAAAGCGATCATTTTGTCCGCTTTCTTAGACGTCAGCCACTGCATCAACAAAAACGCGGCGTCTTTGTTTTGCGCGTTCCTTGGAATACCGATCCCGAACCCACCGGTTTGCGACCCAGCCCGCACACCAACGGGGTGCGGTGCCCATGCGACTTTGCCAACCACTTTGGATTTTGCAGGATCGTTCACTTGCCCCGCAAAGACCGTTGAATCCAAGTACATCGCGGATGTGCCTTGCAAGAAAGATGCCGCAGCTTCTGCAAAGCCAAATGTGGCCGCACCTTCTGTGCCGCAATCCACGATGGTCTTTAGCGTCTCAGCCGCAGCAACACCTTCGGCGTTGTTCATGATCGGGTTCCAGTTGTCGTCAAAAATACGACCACCAAGAGGCGCGAGGTGCAACAAAAAGGCGTGACTTGCATCGTGTCCAGACGCCGCACGTGATGCTAGACCGCCCATTCCTGGTTCAAGCTGCGGGATTTGACAGGCCACATCAAGCAGCTCTTCATAGGTGGAGGGCACTTTCAAGCCATGCTTGTCGAAAATGTCCTGACGATATCCAAGGATGGATGTCTCAGAGCCAAATGGCAGGCCAAACAATGATCCTGTTGGACCCGGAAGATAGCCTTTTTCACCACCTGACACACCGATATTGCCAACGTATCCTTCCACCAAATCCGCCGCATCATAGGCTGGATCAGACAGTTTTGGATTCATGAAATACCGTGCGAGATTCTCAAGTTGATCGGCGTAAACATAATCGGCCTTTGAGAAGACCACATAGGCAATAAGATCGTAGTCGCCTTTGTTTTTTGTCAACTCAAGCGTCTGTTTTTCACGCATTTTAAGATACTGAAGCTGATCGACTTCAACTTTAATTCCGGTTTCTTTGGTGAATTCAGGCAGCACCTTCATCACAGCATCGTAATGCGGGTGCGCAGGAAAGTTCACAACCAGCGTTGTGCCTGCATAATCGTCATACGGACCGGCAACAGCCGCCGCAGTGGTCATCATGAGAGCCGATACAGCCCCCACAACAGTTGTTTTGATATTTAGCATTTTTTCCTCCCAGAAAATGAAAATATTGAAGGTATTAGAGAGCGATTTCTGTCTTTTTATCAAACAGATGCACACCCTCAGGATTGATCGCGAAGCGCAACTGTCCGTTGCGGTCAATTGGAATAGTCGATTTGAGTTCGACCTCCACCTTTTGGCCGCCGCAATCGCATAACAGCACAGTTTGCGCGCCGATATATTCCGACACGATGATGCTCACGAGTAAGGATTGGTCCTCGGCTGCTGCGGGGTCGTACACCAGATCAGAGGGGCGAACGCCAAGCGTGACTGAGCGCCCACTATGAGCGCGAGCGGCCTCAGCTTTCTGGTGTGACAGCTTCACACTGAACCCCTGCCCTTGAACGAATATCTCGCCGGATTTTTCAGTAATCTCGCCGTCGAGAAAGTTCATTGGCGGCATACCAAGGAAGCCCGCAACAAATTTATTTGCAGGATTTTTAAACAGCTCTTCAGGGCTGCCTTGCTGCTGGATGTACCCGCCATTCATCACGACGATCCGATCGGCCAAGGTCATGGCCTCGATCTGGTCATGTGTGACGTAGATCATGTTTTTTTTGACACGTTGGCTCATCAAAGCCAACTCGGCACGCATCTGTCCGCGCAGTTTTGCGTCCAAATTGGACAGCGGCTCATCGAACAAAAACGTACTGCTGTCGCGCGTCAAAGCCCGCCCCATCGCGACGCGTTGACGTTGACCGCCAGACAGCTCGCCAGGTTTGCGATGTAAAAAATCTGTGAGACCCAATGTTTCCGCCACAGCAGAAATTTTTGCGTCGATCTCGGCCTTTGGCATGCGCTGTAATCGCAATGCAAAAGACATGTTCTTTGCGACATTCATATGGGGATAAAGGGCATAATCCTGAAACACCATGGCCAGATCACGGGCTTTTGGCTCAAGCTGGCTGACAGGTTTTCCGTCAATGTAAATCTCACCTTCAGTGACACTCTCAAGACCAGCAATCATCCGCAATGTCGTGGATTTACCACAACCAGAGGGCCCTACAAAAACGGTAAACTCGTCCTCTTCCATTTCAAGATCGATACCATGCAACACTTCAAAAGAACCGTAGCGCTTTACCAGCCCCTCTAAGACAATCTTTGGCATAGTCTCCCCCCCTATTTTCGCCAGACCCTCGGCCTGTTACCGGTCACAATAGCATATATGTGACCGGTAACAATAAAAAATGCAAAGGAATAAATACAACGAATTCAGCTAACTATGAATTATCGGTGCTTTGCCTGAAAATTGGGTCTGCGGGAACTTCGATATGATTCGTGCTGGCGTCCGCCCCGCGTGCTTTCAAAAGGCGCGTAATCAACGCCCCCGTCTCACGGCCAATCGTCAAAGGATCAACCATAACGGTGGAAATAGAGGGCGACGCAAAGCGCGATACTTCGAAGTTACCAAACCCAGCTATCGCGACCTGAGCAGGAATCTGAACACCTTTGCTCAATAAATAGCTTTGCACACCAAAAGCGGCCAAATCTGACACACAGAATATGCAATCTGTGTCAGGCCAATTCTGCATGACTTTCTCTGCGGCAAGCGCGCCCACGTCAATCGACAAAGGCGGCGCACCATATTGCACGATGCGCGACGCATCCAGCCCCGCAACGGTCATGGCATCGACAAAGCCCGCACGTCGCGCAGCGCCGCGTGTCCAACTGTCGTCCTCTTCGCCCAAAAAAGTAATGTTGCGATAGCCCTTAGCGATCAAAGCTTGCGTCATGCGAAACGACGCATCCTTGTTAGAAAACCCAACTGTGTGCCCGATGGCGCGATCTGGTCGTTCCCAAATTTCTATAATTGGAATATCAACACTGCTCAAAAGTTCATAAGTGCGCTCGGTGTGACCATCATAGGACAGCACCATCGCTTCGGGTCTACGCCGAAGCAAGGCTTCGACCAAAACTTCCTCGCGCTCTGCAGAATAAGCCGTGTGGCCAAGCAAAATTTGCAGATCTATTTTCTCAAGCTCTTCGGTCAAACCCTGTACAGTTTGCGCAAAGTGCAGATTGTTTAATGAGGGCAAAAGGGTTGCGACAAAGCCCGATTTCTTTGTCGTTAGGCTGCCAGCCATTTGATCAGGTACATAATTGAGATCGCGCACGATCTTAAGAATATGTTCACGGGTCTCAGCCGCAATAGGACTGTTTTTTTTCAACGCCCTAGAGACCGTCATGCGCGACACGCCAGCAGCTTTGGCAACGTCGCGCATGGTCACTTGCGTTTTGGGCTTGTCTGACGGGCTGGAACGATCGGGCACAAAAACTCTTTCACTTTTAGACTTGTGAAGACTTTAGCGCCGAAGCTTCGGCATATCCAGCCGCCCATTGTGTAACTTAAATTACGAAAGCACTTTTCAATCACCTCAGCCAAGCGGTGTAACGCTCCGCTTGGCTGAGGTTTTCTGTTCAGTCCTTACTTACCCCAATTCAAAACAATAGGATCAAGCGGTTTGAGCAAGCTAATAAGGCGAGACCGAATATCTGCATGAAGTGGCGCAATTGGGTGGCGACAGAACTCAGACTTGATAACGCCGCCCTCAACCATTGCAGCCTTGCAAGACTGCCAACCACATTGACGGTTTTCATGATTGATCGCCATCGCAACGCGACCGTAGGCGGCAGTGGCCTCATCGCTGCGTCCAGCGTAAAAATGAGTCAGAACAGGTTTGATCTGGTCCACAATCATACCAGAGGTCATCGTCCCTGTGGCCCCCGCATCAAGATCGGCCAAAAGCGTAATCGCCTCTTCGCCGTCAAACGGTCCCTCAATAGCATCCCCGCCCGTGGCGATGAGATCGCGCAGTTTATTGGCCGCACGCGGACATTCAATTTTAAACAGTTTCACCATCTCAAGCTCTGTGACCATTTTCACCAAGAGCGGCACCGGCAGATCGACACCTGACAAAGGAGCATCCTGAACCATGATCGGGATGCCAACCTCACTGACGGCTGCGAATTGCTCATAGGTTTGCTGCGCTGTCCCTTTGAGCAATGCACCGTGATAGGGCGGCATCATCATCACGATGTCCGCGCCAAGGCTTTTTGCAAATCGCGCCCGTTCCACCACAATCTGTGTCGCGTAATGGCTGATGGTGACAATCACCGGCACGCGCCCTGCGATATGCTCGATAGAAAGCTTGGTAAGCACCTCGCGTTCGAGGTCAGAGATCAAGAATTGCTCGGAAAAGTTAGCCAAGATACAGATGCCATCCGCACCTTGGTCAATAAGGCAATCAAGCACGCGCTTCATGCCATCCAGATCAAGGGTTCCGTCTGGATGAAACGGGGTTGGTGCCACTGGCCAAATGCCTGAATATGCGGGGTTCATGCGGATTTACTCCATTATATCAAAATTATGAAGGTGTTTATCCGAAATCGAAATCCCAAGGCCTGGTGCGTTGTCATCCAGATCAAGGTAGCCATCTACGGCATCGGGCTCACCTTCAAAAATACAGTAGAACAGCTCGTTGCCGACCTCAACGTCATGCATAGGGAAATACTCAAAAACAGGACGATTCACATTGGCCATCGTCAGGTGATAATTGTGCATTTGTCCGGCATGTGGGGTCACTGGAACAAAGCCAGCGAGATGCGCGGCGTCCATGTTATCCTTTGCGGTGTTATGCGTGGCGATCTGCACGGTGATTTTTTGCCATGCGCACAAGCAGCTCAAAAGCTTGCCGCGTTGCGCCGACATTGGCTTTGTTTTGGCCCGCGATATCAAACGCGGTACCATGAGCAGGCGTTGCAACGGGGATGGGCAATCCCCCTGCCACAGTCACGCCGCGTTCAAATCCCATCAGTTTGATCGCGATTTGACCTTGATCGTGATACATTGTCACCACTGCATCCACTTCGCCGCGCATGGCTTTGAGAAACACAGTGTCAGACGGCCACGGACCTGTGACGTTCATCTGTTTGTCTTGGAATTGCTTAATCGCAGGTTCCAAGATATCAATCTCTTCACGGCCAAACTTGCCGTTGTCTCCCGCGTGAGGATTCAACGCAGCCACGGCAATTCTAGGCCGCTCCTGCCCCGCACGCCGCAAGGTATCATGGGCAAGATTGACGGCCTTTGCGACACCTTCTTGACTGATATTGGCCGCCACATCTTTGATGCCGATGTGGCTGGTGACACGAGTGGTCATCAGCGCATCAAGTACGTTGATCTCAGAGTGGTGCCCCTCAAACCCAAGGTAGCGCGCCATATACTTGTGCTCATCTTCGGCATTGAGACCCGCAGATGTCATCGCCGCTTTGTTAAAGGGCGCAAAAAGCACGCCATCCACCAAACCTGCTTGGGCCAAATCCAGCGCCTTATCAAGACAGCGCAACGAGGTGGTTCCGCCGGCTATTGTGACCTCGGATATTTTGACATCTTCTGGGGCTATCGTTTCCATTTCCAAATGCGACAGACCAGATTGCGTTGCGATCTGTCTCTCTTCAATCGTGTTTAGCGCGACAGGAAGTTCCGCTTGATCCGCACCTTGACGCCAAAGGTGACTGTCCCCGACGAGTACAATATCGGCAGCCTCTAGAACCCCCTCTTCATTCAACAATCTTGCGATAAGTTCCGGCCCAATCCCTGACGGGTCTCCAGGCACAATTGCAATACGTGGCTTGCTCATCACAACCCCTCCCAATGTTTTGAATATCCGTCTGGCAAAATCACCATCACGTCTGGCTCGATGCCGGTGTTAAAGGTCTGAACGACCTCGAACGTGTCTAAATTAAATCGCTGCACCTGCTCACAATCGACAGCAATATAGGCAAAATCCGCCTCATCATCGATGCACAATGCCAGCGGGTTGGCGGGTGTTTTTTGCTCGTGAAGCATCTCACCGCTTGTCTCGTCAAAGACAGAGAACGACCCTCCAAAATGGTTCATCGTGACAAGGCGATTTCGTTTTGCGTCGTAATAGATGCGGCAAGGATCGTGAGGCGTGGGGAAACTGCGCAGGATTTCCAAATGCTCGGTATCGATGACTGCAATGGTGTTGTCCCCCCGCTGCGAGGTGTACAAAATGCCTGCATCATCACGCAAACAGCGCCCTTCTGGTTTCTCGCCCGTTATGAGTGACACAGGTGTAAAGGTGTCATCACGCGGTTTGAACATCGTCACATCACCAGAGATCAAATTCATCGAATATGCGGTCTCTCCATCGTCACTCAACGCAAAGAGATGCGATTTCGTGCCGCCGGTTGGTGTGATATAATCCCAGCCCTGATCAAAGGCGCGCGGATCGTCTTTGACCAACAGATGCGCGGTCCATTCCGACAACACATAAAGCCGCCCTTGGGCGTCTAGCTCAATGCCATGCGGGCGTGCGTATTCGCCCAAATCATAGATATGCGCGATGGCTTGCTTTTCGATATCAACAACGATCACAGAACGCCCGCTGGTCCCGTCCATACCTGAATTTTGCACACCGTAATGGCCGACATAAGCATATTTGAAATCTGCATCGACCACGAATTCATGCGGGTATTGTGGTAACTCCAACCGTCCCTGTAAAGCGCCGGTGTCGATGTCATACCAACTCACACAGTGGCTGCATTTTTCGATGAGCATCATGGATTGCGCCACGCGAATCTCCTTTTAGCGCCAATTGTGACCGGTAACACAATTACCGTTCACATCTGAACCGGTCAAACACAAATTGTAGAACCCTACGTTTAAAACCTATCAATGCAGGTGCGACACCGCGGGCCATCCCAACGTAGAGATGGCCCGCAGCCTAAGCGTTTACTGGTCCCAAATCGCGGCGTAAGAGGCGCGATACGGGATATCTGGGTCGAACTGATTGCTCTCACCCATCTTGGCCAAACCTTCGGATGTCACCAAGGCAGGTGACGTGATATAGCCAGAACAGGCTTCACCTTGGATCGCGCGGTTCAACTCATCGACGAGCTGCCATCCTTGCAAGTTGAGAGGTTCAGCCACAGTGATAGCTTGATAGCTTTCGCTGCGAATACGCTGGAACGCCGCCTCAGATCCGTCACCAGCAGAGCCCGCTTGTGGGCCCTTTGCGCTTGAAATGCCAACTGCGGCCAATGCTGGCCCCATAAAATCAAAGTACAGATCATTGATCGCCAAAGCATGGGTCCATTCGCTGCCATATTTTTGCAGCAAGCTGGTGGTCAATGGCCCCATCCGTGCAGAGGTATCTGCGATTGGTGTGTCCACATATTCAAGGACCGTACCCCCCATGGATTCAATGGTTTCTTTAATTCTGTTCGCCTTATCGATCGCAATCTGGTAAGTTGAGTCAGTGAAAATAATCGCGCCAACCTTGTCGCCTCCATCCTCAATAGCCCATTTTGCCGCGACTTCAGACACGGCCATAGCATCCGTCGAAACATTGGTAAAAATGCCACCCGGCGCGTCACAGCCGATAATGGGGCCGGAATGCCAGGCCACCATCGGGATGTCCGCCTTCACCACACCTTCAAGTGCGGCTTGTTGTTCAACCGCGTCGAAACCGTTGATGATCACACCGTCGGCTTTGAGAGCTACGGCTTGACCAATGGCCGCTGTGCGTCCTTGGATCGACCCAGCCCCATCCAAAACACGAACCTCCCATCCGATTTTGGCTGCGGCTTCTTCGATCCCTTTGGTCACGCCAAGGATGCCACCATTTTTTAAATCTCCCGCCACGATAACGATCGATTTTCCCTCAGCACCTGCTGGTCCTGTGGTTGGGCCGTCAAAGTCCTCTTGAGCAAAAGCTGACTGTCCCAGACCGAGTGCCAATGCCATTACAGACACCGTCATCACGTTTTTCTTAAGCATCATAATCTCCTCCCATATGATCCGTTATTTTTTCGCGCCTTTGCGACGCTGAGCGTAGCCTGCGATACCGATTGCGATCAGCAAGGTTACACCGTTGAACATCGGTTCCACCCAAAAGGATCCCCCGAATTGTTGAATGCCAGAAATCCCCACAGCAAGGATCGCAACCCCGACAACTGTGCCCCAAACATTTACCCGTCCGGGTTTGATCGTGGTCGAGCCCAAGAAGGCTCCCACAAGTGCAGGCAATAAGAATTCCAAGCCGACCGAGGCCTGACCAATACGCAGTTTCGATGCGAGCAGCACACCAGCGAAAGCGGTTAAAAAGCCTGAGGTCATAAAGGCGCCGATGACAAATTTACGTGTCGGAATGCCATTCAACTGCGCGGCCCGTTGATTTGCACCAATGGCGTAAAGGTAGCGACCAATGGGGGTGTATTCGAGCACCACCCACATGGTCAGCGTGATCCCAAGCACATAAAATCCAGTGATCGGTAGACCAAAAACAAAGGTGCCATTGAGTGCTAAAAAGCTGTCAGGAAGCGCACCAACCATTTGGCGGCCACCTGTATGCCAAAGGGCCAAAGCGTAAAGAACCGTGCCGGTGCCAAGCGTTGCGATAAACGAGTCGATATGCGCGACTTCGACCAGCCAACCATTCAAAAACCCGGACAACAAGCCAAGCAGCAAAACGATTGCCACGACGACAGGCCAAGGCAAGCCAAAAATCGTTTGCAAAGAAATCGCAAGAATATGCCACAACACGATGCCATATCCGACGGTTAAATCGATGCGCCCTGCCGCCATCGGGATCATAGCCCCAAGCGAGAGCAAAGCGATAATGGCCTTGTCTGAAATCAACGCTCGTAGATTAAGCATCGTTGGAAATGTATTGGGCAGCAGGATTGAAAACAAAACAATCAACAGGCCCGTCAAAATAACCAAACCATAGACAGGCAGATACCGCAGCATGCGGGTTTTCAATGACGCGTTTTTCAATTCAGCTTTGGTGGGTTCTAGCGCGTTTGAGTCAAGAGATTGCATATTATTGTCCTCGCTGCGCCACTGCATTTCTCGCAGAGGCCGCTTGAATTAGATTTTCTGTGGTGAGTTCGGCGCCGGAAAGCTGTTCGGCAATTTTACCCTGACTGAAGACGATAGCGCGGTGACAGACCGCCGCGATCTCTTCGAAATCTGTCGATACAATCACAATGCCGACCCCCTCCTCCATGGCGCGATTCAGCAAAGCATAGATTTCAGCCTTTGCGCCAACATCCACACCCGCAGTCGGATCTTCGCAGATCAAAAGTTTGCGTTTGGTTTCAAGCCAACGCCCCATGACGACCTTTTGCTGATTGCCCCCCGAAAGAGATTCAATCGCCATACTCTGATCATTTGGCGACAACGCCACATCTTCACCGATTTTTTCGGCCAATGCGGTCTCAGCGCGCGGGCTAAGGAACGAAAACAGTGAACGTCCGACCGCGCCGGGGTTCAAGAATGTGTTCTCCCGCAGCGTTAAAGGCATGGCCACGGATTCTTCTGTACGATCTCGCGCAACAAGTCCGATGCCTGAGGCCAGCGCTGTGATGGTCGAGGTCAAATCTGGCGTCTCACCAAGCAGTGTCACGTCGCCTTCAAAGGGTTCCGCACCAAATAAGGCCCGCGAAACACTCTCGTGCCCTGCACCGCGCAACCCGACGAGACCTAGAATTTCATTGCCACGCAAATCAAAATCCACGGGTCCAGCGGCTTCAACCTGCATCGCGTCGACTTTTAGTATAGGCGCCCCAAGATCTCGGTTCACCTTCATCACTTGCCGCGTTTTGCGCCCGACGATCATGTAGACCAGTTCTTCAGGGGTGGTATGATCAATACTGCGCAGCCCTACCATTTCGCCATCGCGCAATACCGCAACACGGTCTGCAATTTGGAAAATCTCATCAAGCCTGTGCGAGACATAGATCATCCCTACGCCCTGCTCTTTCAATGGTCGCAGCGCCTTAAACAACCCCTCGACCTCATCCGCTGGCAGCGAAGCCGTCGGTTCATCGAGCACAAGAAAATCACAATCCACAGCCAAGGCCCGTGCAATCGCCACAAGAGATTTTTCCGTTCTTGTAAGGTCTTGTACGCGGGTGGTGGGATCAAAATCACAGCCAACTTTGGTCAGGGCTTTGGCGGCGAAATCATTGACCTCACGCCAGTTTATCAGCCCTGACTTTTGTGAATACCCCAGCGCGAGCGCGATATTTTCGGCTACAGTCATCCACTCAATCATGCCTAGATCTTGGTGAATGAATGCAACGGACTGACGTTCACCAAAGCCACCAGGGCGGTGTTCATATGGCGCGCCATTGATCATCACACAGCCTTCATCGGCTTTATGAATACCGCCAAGAATTTTAATCAGCGTCGATTTTCCGGCGCCGTTTTCGCCAAGAAGCGCAACGATTTCGCCACGTTCAATATTGAGGGACACATCTCGAAGCGCATAGGTGCCCCCGAAATGCTTTTTGATCCCGTCAAAAAACAAGTTACTTTTGGTTGCCCCCGGCACACCGTCCTCCCTCAATTTGGTCTTCAAATTTTTGAAAACGCTAAGCTGCGGGACACTCGATGCTCCTCAACATACTATTGAGTTACCCGTAACATTCCTCTAGCATTGGTTGAGAGTGACGATAAGTCAATATGAAATGTTACCGGTAACTCAGTCAGGCAAAGATACCTCCAACCACATGAAAAATAATAAAATTAGTCTAGCAGAGGTGGCGCGTGCAGCCGGTGTCTCAAAGATGACAGCCAGTCGCGTCATACGTGATGAGGGCGGTTTTTCGGAAAAGACACGTCATAAAGTCATGGCCGAAGTCGACCGTCTTGGGTATCTACCGAATCGCTTGGCAACCGTTTTTGCAGGCGACAAAAAATCAACGTTCGTGGGCGTCAGTATCCCTGAGCTGGGCAATGAAATTTTTGCACAGTTGCTAGAGGGCATAGACCGAAAACTCGTTGCCTTCGCACATCAAACCGTGCTGGGAATGACCGAGCACGCTTTGGATCAAGAAGAGGCATGGATTGAAACAGTGCTGTCATGGCAGCCTGCCGGTCTCATTGTCACAGGGCGTTCGCATAGCCCGCGCGCGATGCAGCTTTTGAAAGGCGCTGGCATCCCTATTGTTGAAATTTGGGATTTCAATTCAAACCCGCTCGATATGTGTGTCGGGCTAAATCATTTTGATAGTGGCTACAGTATGGGCCGGTATTTGGGCGAGCTTGGCTACACCAAATTCGGATATGTCGGCACATCGCATGACACAGCCAATGCCGCCAGCTCGCGCTTGGCCGGATTTACCAAAGCCGCAGAAGACGCAGGCGGCACCGTCAAAAAGAAACTGTTGCTGAAAGATGTCCCCGGATTTTACACAGGGCTATACGGAACCGAACAGCTTTTAGCTGCGCATAAAGATGTGGACGTTATCTTTTATCAAAACGACAACATGGCTGTCGGTGGTTATGAATATTGTCGACGCCAAGGTTTAGAAATTCCACGTGATATTGGCATTGCTGGCTGGGGCGATTTGCCGATTGCTTCGATCCAACCTTACCGATTGACCTCCATCGCAGTGCCCCATTTGCGGATCGGACAAATTGCCGCTGAAATGCTATTGGCGCAGGTCAATCAGCACCCCATCAAAAGAACCCGCGACGTTGGTTTCAAACTCATTCCAGGGTCAACCTGTAGAATGCAGCTTAAAACCGACATTGATGAGGACATAGATCATTCTAAGACATGACCCTTGCGCAGCATTGCGACTTTCAAAGACAGTTGCCCGAGGGATTAAATCTCGCAATATGTTGCAAAAGGTCAAAATCGATAAACATCGAACGCCAGTTTAGCCCCGCTGTCCAAGCGGGCTTTAAAACCATCACTGCAAAACTAATCTAGGCGCAATCATAAGCATAAGGCGGCGGACAAGAACCCTTTCATGGCGGCTTTGGGATAGTAAATCAGCACGGCATTCCAAAACCAACGTATCACGCCTATCGTTTCCTATCTGCTCTGGGTGATCAGTTGCTTGCGCTGACCCAAAACGGGGTCATCACCCGACATGGGCAAACCAATGATGTGACGGGGCTTTTTTTACAATTACCCTGATGAAGTCACGCAATCTGTTCCTGCATCTTTTGACGCGCGCGACGTCGCCGATGCTGTTCTTGCTCAAGGCGCACCTCGCACCATTTCTGTTTCGATCAAAGACCTGCCCGCCAATACGGCATACCAAATCGAGGTCGTCGATAAAGAACATGGCAATGCGATGGCGCAATATCAGGCGCTTGGATACCCTCTGAATCTCAGTCGAAGTGACGTCAAAGCAATCGATGCGGTAGCGCGCATCACACGTCGACTATCTTTCTCAAGCGATGCACAGGGTGAACTGAATATTACCTTCGACCTGCCAGCTTGGGCAATTGCGCTTCTCAGTTCAGTTAAAAACTAAGTCATATCACGACTGTTGCGCATGCTGGTCTTTGGGAGCAGTTACGATGATTTCGCGAGTAGGATCTAGCTGCCAGTTTGGTAACCAATATTTTTACGTTCGCAGTCAACCATGACGCTAAGATCAGCTGCGCAGACATGAGACATTTCAAATTCTCAACTTTAATAACGCTCTCACTGAGCGATTGGAAAAATGAGCAAATTCTGCAAGTGTTTAGGGCCCTCACTATCCAGAGGTATCTTCCCAATAAGCGCCCCAGAACGCCCTCTCAGAACATCATATTAACGCATATCAAACGGATGCTTCATGCGCCACTTCGTTCAGGCATTGCACAGCTTTCTCGATAAATGTTCCCTCATATTCGCGTAAAAAAGACGCTGACAAAGCAAGTGAATTGGGCGTCCAACCTGGGTCAAACCAAGTGACTCGTCCGCTTTCCATGCTTCTGTGCGACGTCATCTTGGGAAAGGCACCGGCACCGATACCCGCCGCGACCAATTCGAATCCCGTCGACAAAGCACTTGACGGGAAAACGCGTACACCCGATCCATAAAGCCGCGTTAAATTGGCGTGAATTTCTTGAAACGGTCGCGACTTACGGTGAAATGTAATGACAGGCGTTTTTGATAGATCAGGATCATCTGTGCCAGCCTGTTTAAACCATCCCATTTCAACAGACGGGAGGGCCACATTGGTGACCGTATACTCCGAAATCGGCCCCATCAGCACCACAAGATCAAGAGAGCGATCCAACATTTGCTCGCGCAGATTTACAGAGATATCGACAGACACCTCAACCAAAACCCGCGGATACAAACGGTGAAAACGAGTTAAAAACTCAGCGAGCCAACTTTCTGCTGCCGTCTCAATAACGCCGAGGCGCAAAACAGATTCGAACAGCTTTGATGAGACAAGCTCAGTGCGGATTCGGTTCATCGTCTGCTCTAACACTTCCGCATGAGGGACCAGAAGAATGCCTGCGCGGCTCAATTGCATACCGCCACCGCTGCGGTCAAACAATGTGACATTCAGATTTTTTTCCAATGCCAAAATTCGATTTGAAACAGCTGGTTGCGAAAGGTTCAACGCCGTGGCTGCCCGCCGCACCGCCCCCAGCCTCGCCACAGCCAGAAAGGTTTTAACTTGGTCAAAATTCATGGGGATCTCGCCTCGAGTGATAATAATATATTATCACTTTATATCAAAACATAAAATTTGACAAAATGTGCCTCGCCACAGAACCTAATTGCAAGGTCGCTGCCATTGCGTCCAGTCCAACAACAGAGGTCCACACATGAATAAAATTACATTCGCACTTACCGCACTCTTGCTCGGCACAGCAGCCCACGCCCAAGACAGCCTGTCCGTTGTCGGCAGCTGGAGTGGATTGCCCCTACACAAAAACTATGAAGCTCCATTTTGGACAACAGGTCTACCAGATGCCGTTGATGGCACGTTAGGAGTTGCCTTGACCACGCATGACCAAATGGGCATTTCCGGCGGCGATGTGTTCCGCATGATGTCCCAAGGCGTTTTCGATGTGGGCATGACGGCGGCTGACTATGCCGTTTCCGACAGTGCCGCGCTGGAAGGTCTGGACGTGCCATTGGTGGCCAGTGACGCCAATGAAGCCAAGGCCGCATTGGACGCAGCGCGTCCGATGATGAATGACATCTTTGAAACTGTCTTTAATGCGCATGTCATCGGCACAGCCCCTTACCCTGCACAGATCGTGTTTTGTAACGCGCCCATCACGGGTCTTGCCGACCTTGAAGGTTTGAAAGTCCGCGCTTCAGGTCGCATGACCGCCAATGTCCTCGAAGGATTGGGCTCAGAAGCCGTGACAATGGCCTTCGGCGAAGTTCCTGGTGCGTTGCAACGCGGTGTTATTGACTGTGCTGTCACGGGCGCTGGCTCTGGCTATAGCTCTGGTTGGTGGGAAGTGTCCACGCACCTGCTTCCGCTCGCACTTGGCGGTTGGGACCCTGTGGTCGCCGCGATCCGTTTGGATCGTTGGAACGCCATGGACGCGGGCATACAAGAAACTTTGATAACATCGTTCGTTGAACAAATTGAAGAACCTGCATGGGCTGAAGCACAGGCCAACATGTCCGCCGAAATCGCCTGTTTGACCGGTGGCGAAGAATGTCCCTTGGGCGAAACACGCGATATGACCTTAGTTGAAGCGACATCTGCCGACGAAGAGCTTGTCAAAGATCTACTGATCACGACGATCTTGCCTGAATGGTCCGAACGCGCTGGCGGTGACTGGGGACAACGTTGGAATGATACAGTCGGCGTCGCCACCGGCGTTTCCTTCGTCGCGAACTAAGGCCGACAGCATGCAAGGTCTTATCCAAACTCTAACACGTATCAACGGCTATATAGCCCTTGCTGCAGGTCTAATGTTGCTGATCGCGGTGGTTACAATCCTCGCAGATGTGGCGATGCGTGCCTTCGGGCATCCATTGGGTGGCACGGACGAAATGTCCGGTTACGTCATGGCCATAGCAACGGCTTGGGGTGCCAGTTACGCCCTAACCGAGCGAGCACATGTGCGCATCGAACTGATCCGCAACAAATTTGTTCCTGCGGGGCGTGCTTGGATGGACCTTTTAGCACTTGCCGCACTTGCGGTGACTGCCGTGGTCATCGGATGGCGCGGGTGGGGGGTTTTAGCCTCCACCCTTGCCAACGATTCCCGCGCGAACACTGCGCTGGCCACACCGTTGGCGTTGCCTCAAACCCTTTGGTTTGCAGGATGGCTGTGGTTCGCGGTGTCAGCCTTGATTTTATTGGTTTCTGTCATGGCCTTCATGATCAAACGCGACTGGTCCGCCGTTGATGATGCCGCCGGCTTTAAGGGGGAGCTATGATTTTATTTACAACAACGGGGCTGTTCGCGTTGCTCTTGGCATCGATCCCTGTCGGGATCATCCTGATCTTATTGTCCATCGCACTTGATACGTTTTTCTCTCCGTTCCCGCTGATGCGTGGATTGGGGCAAGTGGTCTGGTCCTCATCCAATTCAGGCACCTTGATCGCTATTCCATTCTTTGTGCTGCTTGGGGAAATCCTAGTGCGCAGTGGCGTGGCCAGTCGGACGTATAATGCGTTGAACAGTTGGTTGTCATGGCTGCCCGGCGGGTTAATCCACGCCAATATCGCTACATCTACCCTGTTTTCTGCAACCTCTGGCAGCTCAGTCGCCACTGCAGCAACCGTGGCCACCGTGGCCACACCGCAAGGCGACAGATTGGGCTATGACCCGCGTCTATTTACTGGTGCAATTGCGGCAGGTGGTACCCTAGGCATCATGATCCCGCCCTCGATCAATTTGATCGTTTACGGTTTTCTGACCGAAACGTCGATCCCACGTTTGTTTTTGGCGGGCCTTCTTCCGGGCATCTTGCTGGCTCTATTATTTATGGCTGTCGTCATCGCCTTGTGTGTGTGGAAACCATCCCTTGGAGGACAGCGCCCAGATTACACTTGGGGCGAACGGATGCGTGGATTACCTGACCTGTTGCCGGTGATGGGCCTATTCGCAACGATTGTTGTCACGATCTATGCCGGCATCGCCACACCGACCGAATCCGCAGCCCTTGGCGTCGTATTTGCGCTGGCCATTGCCGCATTAAACCGCGCCTTGACGCTGCAAATGCTGAATGAAGCGCTGCGTGGCACGATCAAAACCACATCGATGATTATGCTGGTCGTGATCGGCGCCTATGTTTTGAACTTTGCACTCACCGCGCTCGGCATCAGCCGCCAGTTGCAGCAATTGCTCGAAGGGCTTGGCCTTGGCGCATATGGCACATTGATGGTGATCGTCTTGATCTACATCGTGTTGGGCTTTTTCATCGAAACCCTGTCCCTCATGGTCGCAACCATTCCAATCGTCGTGCCAATCATCGAAAGCTTCGGCTTCGACAAGATCTGGTTCGGCATCTTGATGATTGTGCTGATCGAAATGGCGCTGATCACGCCGCCCGTTGGCCTCAACCTCTATGTCGTACAGTCCGTGCGCAAACGCGGAAAAATGGGCGATGTGGTTGCAGGCGCTATCCCCTTCGTTCTCGTCATGCTGGGCATGGTCGGACTTCTTATTCTTATTCCTGGGTTGGCCCTTTGGCTGCCTGATACCCTTTAATTTCACAGGACACTTATGCAGTTTGAAACACCCAACGGGCCCGTTACATTTGACATCCATCACCTTGTGGTTGCCGGCTGGACCGGACGTGACCAAGACAAAGTTCAACACCATATCGACGAGCTTGCCGCGATTGGTGTGGCACCGCCGTCGCAGGTACCGCTATTCTACCGAACATCCGCGAACCTAGTACAACAAAGCGATCATCTTGAAGTTCTGGGGGCTGGGACATCGGGCGAAGTGGAGCCGCTGGTGATCCATGCCAAGGGAGCCTTGTGGTTGGGTCTGGGATCAGATCACACAGATCGCCCGCTTGAGGCCCATTCCGTCGCAGCCTCAAAACAGGCCTGTGCCAAGCCCGTGGCCGATATGCTGTGGCTTATGGACGAGGTCAAAGACCATCTGGATGATTTGGAGTTGCATTGCGACATTCGTGAAAACGGCGCGTGGGTGACCTACCAAACAGGTACGCTATCCAGCATCCGCCCTCTTGCAGACCTTGTTGCAGCCTATGAATTGCCCGATGGCGGTGCGATGTTATGCGGAACCTTAGGCGCAATTGGCGGCGTGCGCGAAGGCGAGGCCTACCGGATGCGCTTGACTGACCCTGTATTAAAGCGTGAAATCACACTGGAATACGCAATGGCAACCCTACCGGTGATCGCATGACACATCCAGACCAAGCCAACACTACAGACATCGAACGCATCACACGCGCGCAAGCAAGTGCGCATGTCTTCACGAAACTGATGCCCGATGAATTTGCTCAGTCCGCTGAAAATGATGGCCCCCTGAAAGACAAAGTGCTGTCCGTCAAAGACTTGTTCGATATCAAGGGTCAAATCACACGCGCTGGAAGCCCTATTTTGGCAGATGCAAAGCCTGCCATCAAAGACGCGACGGCCGTCGAACGACTTAAAGCCGCTGGGGCCCGCGTGATCGGGCGCACGACGATGACAGAACTGGCCTATTCCGGTTTAGGGCTCAACCCTCATGATGGCACCCCCGAAAACCCATTGTTTGCAGGACACATACCAGGGGGGTCCACTTCTGGTGGGGCGGTCTCTGTTGCGACAGGTCTGGCCGATATTACGCTCGGCAGTGACACGGGCGGGTCTTTGCGCATTCCGGCGGCGTTTTGCGGGCTTTGCGGATTCAAGCCGACCCAATCTAGTGTACCTATGGCGGGTGCGATGCCCTTGTCAGAGAGTCTAGACAGCGTTGGCCCAATGGCACGCGATGTCACCACCTGTATGACCGCATGGCAGGTTATGGCAGGACGCCCCGTTTCGGTTCTGCCCCAACAGCGTTCCGAATTGATAGTCCCATTGAACTTTGGCCTGACCGATCTTGATCCTGCGGTTGCCACTGGCTTTGACAAACTGCGGGAAATTTTGACAGTTTCTGGCTGGAAAATCCGCGAAGTATCATTGCCCGTGCTCGACGCCTATGGAACCCTGCCTGTCTGGCAATTTAGCGCCTTCGAAAGCCTGCGCCGTTTTAAAGATAAGCTTGCCAAACATGGCGCAAAAATGGACCCTCGTGTGCGCGTGCGCATGGAACGTGGATTGGAAATATCAGAAACGGATTTTGCCACAACTCTGGCACAGCGCGCCGATTTGATCACGGCCTTTCGTTCTGAAATCGGCGATGCACTTGTGCTATTACCAACTGTCGCCATTCAGCCGCCGCGCTTTGATGATGTTGCCACAGATGAGGGGTTTTCGCGTCTCAACCTGCTGGCCTTGCGCAACACCAGTCTCGCCAATGTTATGGACGGGTGCAGCATCAGCCTGCCCTTCGGCCAAGGCGAGGGCTTGATAGGGGCCATGTTGACCGGCTTTGGCGTACAGGATGAAACAATACTAGGCGCAGCCTTGGCGATGGAAACCGATCTGGCTCATGGATGACCTGCCTCCCACCCTGCGCCGCAGCCACCCGACACGGCACGCAGCGCGGCGTGCGGCGCTGCTTAACCTGACAAAAGGGCGCCCCATTGTCGTATTCGGCATGGGCAGCGCACTCGGGGCAGGCACGCGATCACATGGGGGGATGCGGTTTTTGACAGGCTGGGACAGCCATGAATCAAGCGCAGTATTATTGCTTGGACCACAAAAATCCCGCCTTTTACTGACAAGCCCGTTTATACTTCCGTCTGCTATAGGCGCAGTGCCAGAGCTATCGCCTGAATACCTTCCCTTCCCGCTTTGGTCGCAAACAATCGCAGATTTTCTGGCGGGTCAAACACCTGCGCTGATCGGCGTGGATGAAATGCCGATGGGACTGTACCGCACTCTCGCCTTACATTTGGAACACGGCGTTGATGTCACATCGCGCCTTGATGATCTGCGGCAGGTGAAAGACCCAGCAGCCCTAGATCTGCATCGGTTTGGCGCCTCAATCTGCGACACTCTGTTTGCTGCCTTGCCCGAGGCCATAAAAGAAAACCGCAGGGGGCGAGAAAGCCAACGTATTCTTGAAGACCTCGCACGCCAACAGGGGGCCGAATATTGCCGCACATGGCTGACCTTGCGTCCACAAGCGGATCACCCGCGATACTGGCCAGAAGAAACGGAAAAGCCGGCCGAAATGGGCGATCAAATGTTGTTTGGTGTTGCTTTGACTGTCGATGGTCACTGGGCACATGGTTTACGGATGGGGCATATCGGCCCTGTCCCCGCAGGGGTGGTGGAGCTTCATAAACAGGTCGCAACGGCGCTCAATCTTGGCATCGATGCTCTGCGCCCTGGGCGCTCGATTTCCGAAGCTGTTGATACAATGGCCGATGCCCTAGGCACGCCCAAAGGCTCCCCTCAGTGCCGCACGACCAGAAGTTTTCGGGCGGGACATGGCCTTGGCCTCACCTACGAAGAACCGGGCCTGACGGCGGCATTTGCGCAAACTTTCGGAGCACATCCCGAAAACATACCCACGCAGGCAGGGCCTATCCTTGAGGCCGGTATGGTGCTTGAATTACACCCGAATATCTTCGTTGACGGAATTGGCGGTGCAGCACTGGGCCAGATGATAGAAATCACGCAAACAGGCGCGAAACCCTTATTAAAAGCACCGATCAGGATGCTGTCACTGAGATGAACACACGTTTTTTAGAAACCTTCGTCGCCGTCGCCAATTTGGGCAGTTTTCGCGCAGCCGCAGAGCAGTTGAACGTCAGCCAAGCGACGGTGTCCAGCCGAATATCTGCGCTGGAAACCGAATTGCGGGTTAGATTGTTTGACCGTGAATTTCACGCCACACGCATCACGGTTGCAGGCGCGATGATTCTGAACAAAGCTCAAGAGATGCTGTCGACCGAACGCACTCTGCGCAACACACTTGCCGATCCAGCCGAGTCTGTAGGTCGGGTACGTCTTGGGCTGGTGTCCTCAGTTGTCCACACATGGCTGTGCGACCTTATCGAAGAGGTGGCCCGCTGTTACCCTCGTCTGGAACTGGAATTGACGGTGGAACCCACGCCCAACATTGCCGCTGCGTTCGAGCGCGGGGCGTTAGATATGTTGCTGACAACCGATGACCGCCATGATGAGACCTGCGTTTGCGCGGATTTGCCGCCTCTTGCCATGGGCTGGTTCGGCCCAGAGGGAATGCACGGCGAAACCTTGACGCTTGCCGATGTGGTCAGCAGTCCGCTCATCACCTTCACCAGAAACTCTCGGCCGCATACTAATGTCTTAGCTCTCTTTAGTGAACGCGGGCTTAGGCCCTCCATAGTACATTGCATCACGTCAATGGCTGCAATCGCCAGACTGACCCAACGCGGGCTTGGCATAGCCACACTGCCATTGTCGAGTGACCTGTCTGGACCTGAAGTCTTCCCAATCAACGTGGATGCGCAATTGCCGCCTTTGCCCCTCTACTGTATCTGGCGGCGCAGTTCAGACGCCGCCACTTATAAGGCAATTGCCGATCTGGCACGGGCCTGCGCCGAACGCCATCAACACCTTTAGTAACCACCGACATGACATCATCACCAAACCCGATCCCCCCCCCCTAAATTATTCCGTTTGTGCAAAGTTCGCATTGTGGCGAAGCTGTCTTAACAGAAATCGACATGACTGACCCATCAAGACGTAGGCAGGCACAGCCCGCTACGAACGGGAGAGTTTTGTTCAAACATCAGGATGCAGAATGAACAAGATCCGTACGACAGATCAGGCGCAACTTTTCGTCTGGAGCGATATCGACCCAGACCATGAGGCCGATTTCAACCTTTGGTATGACCGCGAGCACATGGAAGAACGGGTCCGGATCGAGGGCTTTACCGGTGCGCGCCGCTACCGCGCTATTTCAGGCTCTGCGCGTCGCTACCTCGCGCTTTATCGCGCGACAGCTCTCGCTGATTTCACAACCGAGGCATATCGCAAGGCATTTACGAAACAAACCCAGTGGTCTGTCACCAATTTTGGCCGCATGTCCAACACGCGTCGCCGTGTGATGCACGTGGCGCAAGAGGGCGGCTTTGGTTGGGGGGGCGCGCTCGTATTGATAGAACTGGTCCCGGGTACCACAGCATCCGATGACATAACTGCCATCTTGTCGGACATGATGGCAAAGGACGGCGTTTTGCGAGTGCATTACATGGTCCCCGATGAAACCCTTTCAACACCGTTGCCCTCCGAAAACACTGAAGGTCGCGTTTTGGCCCCCTGCATCGCGGTAGACGTATCGTCGGAACCCATTGCCGAAGCCACGTTGCGCCAGTTGCGTGAACAGCTTGGTGGAGCCGTGCGAGAATCCGAAACCTTCGGCCTCATGTGGTCACTGGACGAAAACGATCTGCCCCCGCTGGAAGATTGAATAGAACCACCCCGTCTCGCGCTGTGTGCGAGACGGGCATAAAAAACGAACAAAACAACAAGGAGAGACTTCAAATGAAACATTTTCTTATCGGAACAGCTATCGCAGCTCTCACGGCAAGCTTTGCCCATGCTGAAACGTGGCAAATGTCGGCTGACGCCCCTGATGGCAACTACCTGACCCAAAACATCCGCGCGTTCGCCGATGATGTCGCCCGCCTATCAAACGGTGAATTGGAAATCGACGTTGTGTCCAACTCTGTGCTGTTGGCGCGCGCTGAACTTAAACGTGGCGTGCAACGCGGCATCGTACCCATCGGCGAAGTGCTCATCTCTGCCCTCGGTAACGAAGACCCCGTCTATTCCGCCGATGCCGTTCCTCTTATGGCAACAACATTTGATGAAGCCCGCGCGCTCTGGGCAGCTTCCCGCCCAATCTATGAGGAAAAACTGGCTGAAGACGGGCTTGTCCTGCTGTATGCTGCGCCTTGGCCTCCGCAGGGTATTTACATGAACAACGAGGTGATCGACGCGACATCTTTCGATGGTGTAAAATTCCGCGCTTACAACCCGTCAACAGCGCGTCTAGCCGAGCTTTTGGGCGCGGTGCCCGCCACCATCGCCACATCAGAAATCAGCCAAGCGTTTTCGACCGGCGTTATCAACGGCATGATCACCTCACCGTCAACGGGTGTGGACAGCCAAGCGTGGGATTTCGTGGACTATTACTATGATGTGCAGGCCTTCTTGCCCAAGAACATGGTTATCGTGAACCAAGACGCCTATGATGGCTTATCCGATGACACCAAAGCCGCATTGCAAGAGGCCGCCACATTGGCCGAGGACCGCGGATTTGAAATGGCAGAGGTCGCCACCACCGAAGCCACTCAAACTATGGCTGACAATGGCATGACCGTATTGCCAACACCCGAAGGTCTGGCATCAGACTTTGAGGCGATTGCAGCAACGATGAGTGCCGAATGGCTTGAACAGGCCGGTGAGAACGGGCAAAAAATCGTCGATGCGATGAACTAAGCCTAAACAAGGCCTGGGCCGTTAATCGTCCGGGCCTTTTTCTTTTTTTGCTCAGGTGCCCGTCAGCGCCCCCAATTCTTTGGAGCCCGAAGCCATGTTATTGACACGCCATATCTTCAACTTCTGTGGCGCCTTGGCCGCGCTGTCCCTTATGGGGATTGCTGTTTTGATCCTATCGCAGATCGGACTTCGCCTGATGGGCAGCCAGATACCGTCTGCCGATGATTTCGCCGCTTGGGCGCTGAGCGCGTCAATCTTCCTTGCGCTGCCCGCAACGCTGATCCACGGCGACCATATTCGCGTGACCTCTTTACGCCAGCTTTTGTCTCCCAAAATAGGCCACATCGCTGACATTCTGGCGGCAGGGTTTGCAACCGTGATGATGGGCTGGGTCGCATGGGCGATCTTTGGCTACGTGTCAGAAAGCTGGACCTACAATGAACTCAGTCAAGGTGTGGTCGCCGTGCCGCTTTGGATACCACAATCCGCGATGGTGCTAGGCTCCGCCCTTTTTACCGTGGCTTTTGCGGAACGCACTGTGCGCTTGATCCTTAGACAACCCGTCGAAATCCAAAAACCTGACGCCCTCTTGGGAGGAGAATAATCATGGATATCCTTCTGCAATCGAGTGTACTTGTCGTTACTTTGCTTGTGCTTTTGGGCTTGGGGGTCTGGGTCGGCGTTGCGCTTATGGCCTCGGGCTTTGTCATCTTTTCAATCTTCACCTCGACACCCGTTGACGCCATTCTTGGCACCGTCATGTGGGTCCATTCTGCAAGCTGGACGCTGACCGCGCTGCCGCTGTTCATCTGGATGGGTGAAATCCTGTATCGGACACGTTTGGCCGAAAACCTTTTTTCCGGCCTTGCCCCATTGGTCGGGCGCCTGCCGGGCGGTTTGGCCCATGTGAATGTTGTCGGCTGCGGAATTTTTGCCGCAGTCTCTGGCTCATCAGCCGCTACCACGGCCACCGTGGGCCGCATTTCCCTGCCGGAACTTAAATCACGCGGCTATGCCGACCGCCTCGCAATCGGGTCTTTGGCCGGATCAGGCACGCTAGGCCTTTTGATCCCGCCCTCTATTGTGATGATCGTTTATGGCGTTGCGGCGCAGGTATCTATCAACCGATTGTTCATTGCGGGTGTCATCCCCGGCTTGATGCTGATGGCGCTGTTTTCAACCTATATCGCGATCTGGTCAAAGATGAACCCAGATGGCGTACCTGCCCCAGAGCCGCGCGTTTCCATGGGGGAACGTCTGCGCCGCTTGCGTATGCTGTTGCCCGTGGTCGGGTTGATTATAGGGGTCATCGGATCGATCTATGCAGGCGTCGCCACAGCAACCGAAGCCGCAGCCATCGGTGTTTTGGGCGCGCTGATCATCGCCGCCTTTGGCAGATCGTTGTCCCTGAAAGCATTTATCGCATCCTTGATGGGCGCCACCCGCACCTCTGCTATGATCGGGCTCATTCTGTTGGGCGCAGCCTTTCTAACTTCAGCGATGAGCTTTTCCGGCTTGCCCGGACAGTTGGCCGAACTCATATCTGCCAGCGGGCTTGGAACGGCTGGGTTGATCGCCGTGCTGACTGTATTTTTCGTTTTACTCGGATGTTTCCTTGATGGGATCTCAATTGTCGTACTCACGACCTCTGTCGTCATGCCTGCGGTGGTCGCCGTCGGAATCGACCCGATCTGGTTTGGCATCTATTTGATCATCGTTGTGGAAATGGCCCAGATCACACCGCCGTTGGGGTTCAACCTATTTGTGATCCAGAACCTGACCGGAAAATCGATCTTCGAAATTACCCGCATGGTGGTCCCCTATTTCTTGATCCTAGTTCTGGCTGTTATCCTGCTCACTGCATTCCCCGGAATAGCGACTTGGCTGGTCGAGCAAACCTACTGATGCCGCAGCTTAACGCCAATACCTCGCACCCCACTGCCTACGTGGCTTTAGGCCAACAACGCTACCGCGTGGCCTTCATCGCTGATCCCGCTCTAACAGGGATCAGCGATATTGCGATACTGGGCGAGAAGATCATCGTGCTAAGGCGGCAATCGCCGGAACTGGTTGTGTTCGGACTAGACGGTACACTGTTGGATCAAAGTGTCGCGTTACCAAATTTTGTGTGCGGCCACGGGGTGCGCAACATCGGTTCTGGTCAGTTGGCTATTACGGATATGGACGGGCATAAAATCATCATAGCAGACGCGGCCCTGCAAGAACTCGCGCGTATGCACTGCGACGATCACCCGCAATTGGGACACCCGTTCAACCACCCTTGTGATTGCGTGCGGGGACCAGATGG
The DNA here is from genome assembly GCF_018860505.1 of Pacificibacter marinus. GTDB lineage: Bacteria > Pseudomonadota > Alphaproteobacteria > Rhodobacterales > Rhodobacteraceae > Celeribacter > Celeribacter marinus_B. The sequence goes on along the minus strand of NZ_JAHKPU010000043.1, from coordinate 10,377 downwards.
CCGATTTTATATCGCCGATGGCTATGGCAATAGCACTGTTCATATTTTCAGCCCTGAGCTGCGACACTTAAAAACTTTTGGTGTACCGGGCACCTCCGCCGGCGCATTTTCAACCCCTCATAGCGTCTTGTTCGATATGCAAGGTCGGCTTTGTGTCGCGGATCGAGAAAATAATCGTATTCAGATATTCGACGCGGACGGCAACTGGTTGACGCAAATCAATGGGGTCCACAAACCTATGGCGCTCGCCCTGACACCAGATGGTCTGATGTTGGTAACGGATCAAACCCCAAGACTTTCGGCCTATGATGCTGCGGGACAACTTGTTGGGCGTTGTCGGACCTTTTCAACCTACGGGCACGGGCTGGCTGTACAGTCAAACGGAACAATTGTTATCGCAGATATGACCCCCGACCGCCTGACATTTCTGACCCCCATAGAATCCGTAGGGTAATTCCTTCATTTTATGGGGCCAAGCCTTCTGTCAGCCAAGAAAGAAGATGTCGAAAACTCTAACTCAAAATGGTCCAGCTTGCAGCGAGCCAGTGCAGAAGACTGCGCCACAGATTACAGCGATTATTTTAACACCAATTGCGTAGACACTGACCATATTTGGTCTGCCATTATTGGCAATCGTCCCAAATTTTCAAAAGCTCAGTGGGGAGTTCCATCGGTTCAAATGGCTTGAGAATAATGCCCTTTGCGCCAAGTTCTCTAAGCTGACCGAAATCTGCGCGTGATGCCTTGGCCGTCACAAAAACGATAGGTACATCTGCAAAGCGATCCAGTTTTCTGAGTTGCTTTAGCGTCTCAACACCGTCCATGACAGGCATCATAACGTCCAATAACACCATATCAGGAGTCACATCAGGCAGCCCGTTGAGTGCGTCTCGTCCGCAACTGAACTGCTCCACATGAAAGCCACCCACAAGCTCAAGAGACATACGTGTAATTTCGCGTATGTCAGGATCGTCTTCGACGTGCATGATGTTTTGAAGTGCTTTCATGCAGGGATCATATCTTCACCGCGCCGATAAACAAGCACATTATATGTCTCTCGATGATTTTAAACCGCATGAGCTGCTAGAAAAAATAGTTAAAATCTTCAATTCTTATTTTAGCCACACTTTGACCCAATTTATTAGGGAATATCACCTTAAAGCTGAATGCAGGTACAAAACGATACGATTCATTAGACAATCGTAGTGAAGCCGCAGAGCAGATATTATTTTGGAGACTATGATGTCACTTTTAGTTGTCGACGATGACCCGAATATTCTCGAATTGATGGCGGCTATTCTGACGTCTCAAGGATACGAAGACGTTGTCTATGCGCAAAGCGGCGAAGAAGCATTGAGTTTGATCCATCAAGGGCAATATCATTTCTCGACCTTTATCTTGGATATTCAAATGCCAGGCATGGACGGGGTAGATTTGTGTGGTAGAATTCGTTCGGTGAACGAACACCGCCGCACGCCGATTATCATGCTTACAGCCATGAGAGATAAAGAGCACATTGATGCCGCTTTTCTACGTGGTGCCACAGACTATATAACCAAACCAATCGACACGACGGACCTCTGTGCGCGGATAAACGTTGCGCAGCTTCTTTTCAATGAGCAGCAATCCGTGATGCATGCGACACGACGCGAAGAAAACTTGCGTCTGAACATGAGCAACAAGTCCAATGCAGATGCAGATTTCGATCTTGCGGATGCCGTTACAATTTTCGATGTTCCGCGCGTTCTTGGCAGTCTTGAAATGGAAAACTACCTACACCGCCTGTCTCGTGGTAAACGTTTTATGTGTGGTGCTATTTGCTTTCAAATTCAAAAACGCGAGCGCCTTTTCTCGATGACTTCTCCATTGGAATTCCATGGCATTTTGACAGATGTTGCCGAAGCCATTTTCGAAACCTTGCGCAGTTACAATGTTATGATTTCCTACGTTGGGAATGGCCAGTATGTTGCAATCCTACCGCGCACGCTTCAGCTTGACGAAGCGGAACTCGAATTGAAACTGTCTTTAATGTTGAGCGAATTCGGCTTGATCGGCGGAGATACAGTGCCATTGGATGTCACAGTTAAAGTTGGTGAAGCTGTCAGAATGTCGATGTTTGATTCTTCACCGGCGGCCTTAATTGCCCGCGCGATATCGAAAGCAGAACTCAAGAGTACCCTGCCGCATTCTGTACCAATGTTCGATGTGAAAAGAACTTCCATGCGCAGCTAAACGTTGAGAAGAAGCCCCTAGAAACATTAGAGATTTTGTGTCGATAAGTTTATGATAAACAGAAAACACTCTCAGACAGCAATAGATCAACGTCTAGCTCAAACCCTAGAGCGCACGAAACAACGCTTCGTTGCTGACTTAAATCACAAAATTCCTGAAATAGAAGCGATTCAAATCTTGATACAAAACGAGACAGAGCGTCAAAACGCTTTGACTCGCTTGACGTTTATCACACATCGGTTCAACGGAATCGCGGCAACTCTGGGGCTTCAAAGCATAGGAGACTGTGCTGCTGAAATCGAACAACAGATTTCAAGTTTGGTTCATACACCAACGCAACTCAGCCTTTTATCCGGTCGTATCGAAACGCTTCTTGATCTGATGGAAGATGCGATCGTCAAGAGCCTGTAAGACACCCGATAGCGCACTGTCACCATTTTCGTCACGCTCGTCGCAGGTTAAAACTGCGCGGGCCAGCCCCTTATCCCGCTATTCTTATGTTACCGACCTTAGTCATGCCTAGGCATGTCGACACGAAACACCGTGCCTTTTCCCTCTTCCGTGTTAAACGAAATAGCCCCGCCTGATTGTTCGACCAATGTGCGCACGATGTTCAACCCAAGGCCAGAACTGCCGACATTTTGGTCGTTGCCCCAGTTTGCTTTTGTGAAGCGGTCAAACAGACTGTCTTGTAGATCGACTGGGATTCCGGCCCCGTGATCGCGCACGAATACCGCGACACTTCCACCTGCCGCTTGCGCCCAAATTTCTACGGAATTACCTCGCTCGGACGCTTTCACAGCATTAGACAATAAATTGGATAGAATTTTTGTCAGTTGAGATGGAACAGCACAAATGTTTAGCCCAGAATCTGTGGGACGCATCTGAACATCGACGCCATGATAAGAACCGTAGCCTTGATGGGTAACGACAAGGCTTTCCAGTAAAGGCGCAACTTTGATCACCTCGTGCTCACGAATGGCACCAATTTGTGCGCTTTCACTCAGATCAAGGATCTCCTGAATGAGATCAAGCATCCTGTCACTGTTAGATCCTGCAATATTTAGAAGAGCTTGTGCTTTTTCTGTCAGCGGCCCCACCAAGCCCGATTTCAACAAATCAAGCGCCCCTTTGATACTGGTCAATGGCGTGCGCAATTCGTGTGTGATAACCGCATTCATTTCTCTGCGAAGGTATTCGGTTCTCTCTTGGTCCGTTTCAATATGAAATATGACGACCAAATACGTCCCGCCATCCTTATCTGAAGTGGTAAAAACATCCCCGTTGAAACGTTGCCCATTGAATATAGGGTGGGAGCGAAAAGCTGTTCGTCCAACGGTTAGCGCCGCATTCACCACGACCTCATCGGTCAAAAGGTTATGAAAAAAGCCGCTCTCATGGAGATGCAATGCAGCTACTGACGCAGACCCATCTCCAAAGGCGGCACGCGCCGCACAATTTATATAAACCGGCTTTTCTAATGTAGCCTCAAATACGATTACATTCTCGGACATTCCTTCCCACAAAGCATTCTGAAAATCAGACTGTTCTTGGGCGAAAATCTCAGCGTCATTCTCTAACGAGAACGCCCGCACATCATGCTCCAAATAACCTACCATAATAATAACACCTACAATATAAAAAGGCGGCACTTTTACTACTTTATCGCAGCATCATGCTTAAAAAACCATCGCCTGGCAGTAATGTGACGACACAAAACGGCACGGCTATGGTTAATTTATGATCAAAATATGGTCGCGCGCTACGAGATTTTACTCAAGGATGAATGAAGCCTATTCGCCTTCGCGCCAGAGCGGAATTGCGAAAATAAACGTTGTGCCAATACCAAGTTCACTCTCGACTTCAATCCAGCCATTTTGCAATCCGACAAGGTCCTTGCAGATGGTCAACCCAAGGCCAACCCCAGCGTTTGGGCGATTTGTGCCTTGCGCGGCCTGCGCAAAGCGATCGAAAACAATACCCACTCGATCCTGCGAAATCCCTATACCTGTATCAATGACCTCGAAAACAACCATGTTGTCCTTCACCCGACTGCGTACAGTAACGGTGCCTATATCCGTAAATTTAAAGGCGTTGCCCAAAAGATTGGTCAGGATTTGTCGGAGCCTGATTTCATCAGCCCAGACATCAGCCGCGACGAGATCCAGCGGAATGGTAAGCCCTTTTTCATCGGCCATCGCTTGCATCTGGTCGACGACGGATTCAACGACCTTTTTACTGTTCAGCTTGGTCGGCGTCACATCAATGGTATTTGCCTCGATCCGTGCTAGATCCAACATATCGTCGATCAATGATTTAAGCTGCGTTCCTGCCGCCTGAATACGTCGTGTAAATTGCGAAATATTATCTTCAAATGCGTGGAATGCCTGTTCGATTTGTACAGGGTCGCCATTTGTCATAGCCAAGTTCAGCGCATTATAGCTTGGCAGCTTTTCAAAATTCGCGATAAAACTGTTAAAGCCCAAAACCGCAGACAACGGCGTACGCAATTCATGGCTGATCACATTAAGGAATTGCGTTTTAGCCTCGTCTGCCTGTTCAGCCTCGCGCAAAGCCGCATAGAACTTTGTCACATCCTCTGCAATGCCGATGTAACCTATAAACTCACCAGCATCATCAAAACGCGGCTTGCCGCTGATCCGAATCCAACTCAACACATCCGGACGGAAACGATGACTGTACACCACGTCACGAAACGGTTCATGCGCTCGCATTTTACAATAAAGCACACTGCGCTCTCCGCCCAGTTCACTTTCATCATTTGAAGAAAACCCCGTGCGTAACTTTCCGATATATTCACTAGGGCCAACTCCCATTGTACGGGTGAACCCCTCTGAGACATAAGTGATGCGCATATCTGCGTCTTGTTCCCAAAACCATTCAGAGCTCAAATCGCTCACGTCGTTCAAACGAGCTTCCGCTTCGTCACGTTCGCTAAGCGCCGCGCGCAATTCAGTATTGGAGGATTCTAGTTCTTGCTGATGGCGTTGCAGATCCGTGATTTCCACCCTGAACATCACAAGCCCACCTTCTGATGTTCGGCGGGAAAAATATTTAAACCAACGATTGTCTTCGTAGCGGACTTCAAGGTCAGAAGTTGATTCAATAAGCGTGTTAACAGCCATAACTATGTCGTCAACAGGTTCACCGTTCAGACGCACCTCGGCCGCGGTTTCCATGCGCCGAGCAACCATATCTCTCAACTCTCGCCCCTTGGCGAGATTGCGCTTCATACCATCCAATCTTTCACCAGCCACAGCATTGAACATCATTAATTTATCATCGCTGTCAAAAAGCCAAAACCCGACGGGTAGGGCGTCGATCGCATCGTTCAAGCGTTGTTCAGCAACTTTTGCCCGCTCCCGGCTGGATAAAACGGCCGTCACATCGTTCAAAATTGAAACACGCCCTCCCTCTGGCGTCTCATGATCCAACTGCTGCATCCAAGTTCCGTTGCTCAAAGCAAGAACACGGCCTGTTTCGCCGGTTGATCCGTGTGTCAGTTGGTCCGAGAGCCACGCTTTTTCATTACCGATGGCATCGAGATAAAGACCCTCTTTAAGTCCGATCTCGAGAATAGTTTTTAACGTTGAGCCATGGGGCATTGCATCTGCCGCCATGCCGTGAAGCTCAATGTATCGTTGATTGCATAGCTCAAGCTTATCTTCGACGTCGAACATCGCAAACCCAGAGGGCGCGGCACTCAACGCGGCTTGCAATTGTGTGGACGTGCGCCTTTGGCGACGCCTAAGCGCATGAAAGCCTCTCGCTGCCAGTAAGGCAATAATAGCCCCCGTCAGCGTTACTAAAAAACTTAAACCAAGCCTTTGATAGGGCACACTGGCTGTCTCACGAGGGGACATAGCAAGCGTCCACGCCGCAGAAGGAAACTGCAACTCAACCGTTGTTTTTGCGGTGGAAAGCGCCACGTCGTCTCCATACAGGATCACGTCTTCAGCAAATGGCGTCTTGACTTGTAAGGACACTTCGTAACGGTCAGAAAAACTGTTTAGACCGATTTCCTCTAAGAACGCTTCGGCCGCAAAAACGATAGATGCAATCCCCCAAAACGCGCCTTTATTCGCCCCGGATGAGACCTCATAAATAGGTTCTCGTATAATAAAACCTGAATAGCCTTGAAGCAAATAGGTCGGCCCTTCGACAATGGTTTCCCCCGTGCGCTCTACTTCTTGCAGAACGTGCAAGCGTTCGGGCACCTCTGATAGATCGCTTCCGATAAACACTCGGTTTTCATCGAGTGGATGCACATGTATGATGATTGCATCTCTCACCAAAGCCATATTCACCACAGATGGGTCTTCGACTTTGACCACGCTGCTCAGATTCGAGAATTCCGCCTCTGTAATGTCAGGAGAAATGGACACGGCCCCAGCAAGACCGCGTGCAAACAACAATTTCTTATTCATTGATTGTTGAATCCGCGTGGCGATAACGGATTGCGCACGATACATCGCACGATTTTGCTCTTCTTCAGCTCTGATTTGGTCGTTGTGTAAGACACCCAGAAAGATAAGTGAACATAACCCGATGATCGCGGCATAAGAAATGCGCTCGATCAACTGATCCATTGATTGGACACGCTTCTTATTTCGCATACTGTTTTATCCTACTCACCACCTTCGACCATTACTCAACTTCGAAAGCATTATATTTTTGCATATATGGGTTTCTATAATCGCGCGAGCGAATAACTCGCTTTATACGTGTATAACATAGCCCGTGGCTATTATTAGTTCAGCTGACGTAGGGGCGTAAAAACCGGATCATCCGCCCCACCCCAAGCAACCACATTCCACGCTCGACCTCTTGACCTTAAATAAATATTTGACAACAGTGGGTTTCATTCAGCAAGAAACCGAAACAACACTTTGATTTTTCTGAAGTCTGCTACGGACTGGTCAAAAAATTGAGACCACCTTTCACATTTAATCTCAATCCGACGCCAGTCATATGATGGTATCATACAACGAAGAAGAGGGCTTAGGTAAAACAATGATGTCATGTTTTGAGGGCGTCTCGGCGAGCCCAGTCTTTTGGTTCGTATCTGTGGTCAGTGCAGTTGCTGCTTTTGTTTTATTATGGGTTCTTAAATATCAAAATTTTAGAGGAAAAGTTTTTTACGCTTTAACCTTCATTGCCATGATATGGACATTGATCATGGTTGGGCTTGAGGTCGTGTCGGATAACTTCGGCTGCCAAATGCTCTGGGCAACTATGGCGTGGCTTGGCAACGCTTTACTGCCGGTCGCTTGGAGTTTTTTCGTATTTGCTTATGTCGACAACGCGGCGTGGCTTAAGACACGCACGGCCCGCGCGACGTTGGCCATCGTACCTATATCAGTTTTCGCCCTTGCCGCGACGAACCAATGGCACCACCTCGTCTACACAGATGCCTCGGCCATTTCGTCCGAAAATGGCAGCATTGATTACATTCATGGACACGGTTTTTATATAATTATTGCACTTTTATACACCTTTGTGGTCGCCGCTCTTCTCTGTCTTGCAAGGGCTTTCACACGCGCCAAACAGTCTGCATGGCCACTATTATCGGTGTTCATTGTCATCACGTTAACGCCTTTGACCGTCAATACAGGCTATGTTGTCTTCGACCTGACGATCTTTGGCCTTGATCCAACCGCTTTTATGTTCACGCTTGGCATTCTCGCTTTCACGTGGATTCTCGTTCGAAACAGAACCATGGATATGGCCTTTATTGGTCAGTCAGGATTGGTGAATGCGATGAGCGAACCTGTCATAATGATTGATCGGAACAATAAAATATTTCGCATCAACAAGGCGGCAAAAGACGACGCGTTTTTTCAAAGTTCTACTCATTTCATAAATGAAATGCTCGCAAATATCGAGAATGTGAACCTGCGCGAAACCGTATCTAATTTGGATACAGGATCGCACATCTATGAACCCCGCATTCGAGAAATCGAAAGTCCGCTTGATCCGTCAGGGGCTATTCTTGGCTGGAGCGTCACATTCGTTGATATCACAGAAAATATCGCCATAAGTGCCGCGCTGGAAGAGGCGCTCCAGCGCGCGGACGAGGCCAATCGCGCAAAAGACGAGTTCATTTCCGTTGTTAACCATGAACTGCGGACCCCCCTAACCTCCCTCATCGGAGGATTAAAGCTGGCTCGCAGTGGGCAGCTTGGAGAGACCTCCGCGCCGATTCAGTCCATGCTTGATATCGCGCACAGAAACAGTATTCGCCTCTCACGGCTGGTCGACAACATCCTGTTGGCCCAGAAAATTGACATCAATGCGCTGGCTTTGGAACGCGAACCAGTCGATCTCGGACAAAGCCTCAAAGAGAGCTTTAAAGATAACCAGATGTTCGCCACGCAACAAGGTGTGCAACTTGCCCTTGGCGAGATTGGCAACGTTCCAACCATAACTGGGGATGCCTTTGCCATCCGTCAGGTGATCGATAACCTTATCTCGAATGCCATCAAATTTTCGAACGATCACGGCACGGTCACAGGGGAACTAACAACCTTAAACGGCCAAGCAAGACTTTCGATTGCAAACTCTGGCCAAGGCATTCCGGAAGGCATGGAAAACCAAATTTTTGGGCGCTTCGAACAAGTTAAAAATAGCAATCAGCACTCCACCCAAGGATCTGGACTTGGCCTGCATATTTCCAAAAAGCTGGCCAACCAGATGGCGGGCGATATCTTTTATCAAAGTGAGGAAGGCCACGTCACAACGTTTTATGTTACCTTCCCATTAACAGGGATTGAACCCATCTAGAGTTCGCACAGCCCCCCGCCACACTATCACTGCGACAAAACCCGCGCAGATTTAGTGCGCGCTACTCTGGCGGCGGCAGTTATCCATTGTCGCGTAAGGCCAACGTTAAAAGATCGCGTGCAAACGGGTGTCACGCCTCAATCCCAAAGCTGACTGAGTCATTTCAGATGTTCCAGACTTGCGGATCATGACCAAGATCAGCGATCTGATTTCGCAACTTCAGGAACCAGATGGCATGCTGGAGGCGAAGGAGGCCCTACGTGGGCTGATTGATCGAATTGAGCTCACACCAACGGAGCCAGAGGGCAAACTGTCCATCCACCGTCATGGCGCTCTTGCTGATCTGTTGTCGCTCGGCTTGGGCGTAAATCGCAAAAAGGCCCGAGCGACAAAACACAAGTCGTTGATTATATTAGTGAATTAGTATTGGCTGCGGGAGTAGGATTTGATAAATACTTGCCTTTGTATAAGACCAACAAAAGCCAACCCATCCACCCCTACGCCGCAACGACTAAATACAATAGGCTTTAGCAACATGGTCGAATTCTGTTGAAAAACTCTTCCTTGATTTGAGGACCTGTGACTGATTCAATTTCTCTACGGTAGCGGGAGATTTTGCGATGATGGGATCGAAGCAGAAAGCACAGGCGGCACTATTTTATGAGTTCTCGATTGACGATCATGTGCCTCAAGATCACCTGCTGCGCTCGATTGATCGGTTCGTTGATTTAAGCGATATTCGACAATACCTAGCTGAGTTTTACAGCCACACAGGCCGCCCGTCGATTGATCCGGAACTGCTGATCCGGATGCTGCTGGTTGGCTATTGCTTCGGTATCAGATCAGAGCGCTGGCTTTGCGAAGAGGTGCATTTGAACTTGGCGTATCGCTGGTTTTGTCGCCTTGGTCTCACCGATCCGGTGCCGAACCATTCTACATTTTCCAAGAACCGTCATGCATTGCCCAGCAGGCGATTGCGAAGCAATCTGCCGAGAGGGCCGCTTTCGGGAAAGCGCTTTGCTCAGGCATCTATTCGAAAAGACTGTTGCATGGTGCATCGCAGATGGCCTGGTCAGCGGGCAGCCTCTTGCCGCAGATGCGGGTTTGATCGAGGGTGAGACCGAAAATAAATTGATCTGGGGGATCAATTTACGGTCGAACGCCAACAAACAAAATTCCACACCTAAGGAAAATTGGGATCCTAGCGTCCTTGACCCAAATGATGCACCACGAGCTGTGAAGGAGTATTTGGACGTCTTGGACGATGCTGTTTTTGGTGCCGCATCAGAGGTGAAGCCCAAGTTCACATCGCATTCTGATCCCGCCAGCCAGTGCCTCTCG
>NZ_JAHKPU010000033.1 GCF_018860505.1 Pacificibacter marinus | reverse complement strand
CTAAACCGTGGCAAGACCAGTCATTGATCGGTCGCACCATTTCCGAAAGCGAACTCGAAAAACGCCTAGCCAAACTCGAAAGCTTGGGCGAATGAACCGGGGGTTTGCATCCCGCGTTGCCCGCTTGGAAGCCCGGCACCGCAAAGACGCGGCGAAGGTTGTCGGAATTATCTGGTCGCGGTTTGGTCACATGATCTTTGATCCCGACAAGTCCGGCCATTTGAAATGGGGCGAACCGCCCGGCGGCTTTGATGCTTGGGCCTTGCAACAACAGAACACCTTGCAAGCCGAACTTCGCACGATCTTGGGCAACGACGCACCGCAGCCCAAAGCCCCAACTATTGTGGGCACCATAGCCAACAACCCCGCGCCACTCAAACCCGGCCAAAAGCAACCGAACTTCGTTCACCTTGCCGACGGCACCGAAATCAAAATCAAAAGGAACTAACCAAATGGCCCTAGTTAATTCAGAAACCGCAAAGCGCCTTCTATCCGCACTTGGCACCGATTCAGGCCGCAAAGCCTTCCTTGGCGACGGTTCGAAATATGACGCCGTGCCCGCAACGAAAATTATGAAGTTGCATCATTCCGTTGGCGACGCCGTAAAGCGCATTGGTGCCCTTGAATGGGATAAGACGCGAACCCCGGCGCAACAACATTCCGCAGGCCGCAAGATTAGCGACGCGACAGTTGCTGAAATCAGCAAAACGCGAGCCGAACTGAAGTCATGGGTCGCCAAAGAAAACGCAGCAGCCATGCAAGCAGTTGAAGACGCGCTTGCGCCCGACATTGGCACCGCCGCCCAAGTGGTTCGTTCCGAAATCCGCGCCTTCGTTCTATCGAAGCAAAGCGACCCCGCATTTGGCGCAGAACTTCGCGGCTTGGTCGAAACTGATCTTCGTTTTGCGACGGCTTTGTTCGAAGCGCCCGCCGCGCTGTCGGGTATGTCGCAAGAACGTTTGAACACCCTTCGCCTAAATGCCGCCATAGCCCATGCGCCCGAAGCTGCGGAACGGGTTCGCCTTGCTTCCGAAGTCGCCGAACTAGACGGGAAGCTTGCCAGCGTTGCCGCCGAAGTGCCGCGTTCGTTTTACGACGGCAACATTGAAAAAGGCATGGCGACGCATGTTGACGTAAACGCGCCATTGGCAACGGGGGAATGAATATGCGCACATTAGCCGAAACCCAATTGAAAGAACTGACCGCATGGCTTGCCGCATCGTCGCAGGATGAAAAGATGCCCTTCGGCGACACGATCGATTCATATCGATTAGTTTGCTCCGTTGGACTGAACTTTTGATGGTATTTTACGTGTCGGTGGCGGATTTTTTGACAAGTTAGTGCATTCTCTTAGCCGCTAGTTTAGCCTACCTTTCGGCACATGCCGTGTTTGAAAGGGAAATTTTAATGCCAAAGCCTCCGTTTGTTCGGCCAAAAATAACCAAATTCTTCGAAGCAGACATGCTGGAGAATTATCAGAGCGGAAGTTTTTGGTTTGGCACATTAAAACGATACCGCATGATTGAGAAGAAAGAGGCTGGTGTGGTAGTGGAACCGCGCTTCTCTGATAGGCGAGAGGGCATGGTTGAACATGCACATAATTTTGAAACAGGTCATGCCAAAAGTGTCAAAATAGGTGGCATGACCTTTACCAACTGCTTCTTCGGGGGCAATGGCACTGACATAATGATAACGCACGAATTCAACGATTTCGTCTTTTGCGCTTCGTGGGGGGCATACTCTCATCAGCAGCACCTAGACATAAAAGATGGTGCGATGAGTGAAGCTGGAACACAATACGAAGGAAATCCCAACCTTACTCATTTTGCAGAAATCGACCTGATTGACTTCTTAGACGCAGTAAATTTTGAAGCACCAAGAACACCTTTTTGGAACACGACACTTCCAGCAAGCGAGTATCTGCTTCATAGCCGTGTCAAATATGGTCAGACACAAAAGTCAATTTCCATTCCCTCGACTTATGAAAGCAGCGGTTTGGATGTGACCACTGACGACTATCTCAGAACTTTGTTCACAAAGCCCAAGCACTTTTCACCGGAAAACGAATTTCGGATCGTCCTGCGTGCCAACGCGCCAAGTTCCATTGAGGGTGATCCTGCGGGTTTGAAGTTGAAGCACAAGAAACTGCGTCGCTCCATACGAAAGATTGGAACACTTGACGGAGAGGAGTGACTAGAATCGTTAGTAAACTTCACGAATGCGTGATCGACTTGCGTCACCGATCCATTGCTTTTAGCCATTACCGCGACATGCAGCGCAACATGCAAAGCAACAATCGACCTTCAAATTATCCAACGAAAACAAATACTTAAAGGTGATTGTGGCGGAGACGAAGGGATTCGAACCCTCGAGACCCTTCCGGGCCTACTCCCTTAGCAGGGGAGCGCCTTCGACCACTCGGCCACGTCTCCGTTGACCCGTCTAACGGTCCAGCTCAGGGGAGACAAGATCAAAAAAGCTGTGACTTCTGATTCTTAGTAAAAAATTTAGCAGTACGCTCCATATTCCAACAAGGCCTACGGTATTGCCAAGTTGTTGGCCGGGTTTGATCAAGCTATGTCAGTCCCATGAACATTCCGACCCATATGCAGCGCCTAAAAGGCTTCCGCTATCCTCGCGAGATCATTGCTTACGCGGTTTGGGCGTACCATCGCTTTGCGCTGAGCACGGCGGATGTCGAGGACCTGTTGGCAGCGCGGGGCGTGGTTGTCAGCCGTGAGGCGATCCGGCTATGGGTCAATCGCTTTGGGCAACATTTCGCAAATTGCATCCGCCGGGATCGACCGCAACCGAACGACAAGTGGCATCTTGACGAAGCCGTTATTACAATCCGTGGCAAGAAACATTAGTTGTGGCGCGCGATCGACGCAAATGGCGACGTGCTCGATATTCTCGTGCAAACACGCCGAACCGCAAAGGCCGCAAAGCGGTTCTTCCAAAGGTTGATCACCCTGTTCGGAGAACCACGGGTCGTGATCACCGACAAGTTGCGCAGTTACATCCAGCCCATCAGTAAACTGGCA
>NZ_JAHKPU010000048.1 GCF_018860505.1 Pacificibacter marinus | reverse complement strand
ACCTGCAGCGTGGCGAGGCTGGGCTGCAGGATCAATCTCAAAAGCCAAAGCATGTCTGGAACCGCATCCCTGACGACGTACGGCGCAAGGTGGTGAAGCTGGCGCTGAAGGAGACCGAGCTGTCGCCAAGAGAACTGGCAGTGACCTTCACAGACAAGGAAAGTTACTTTGTATCAGAGGCTTCAACGTATCGGATCTTGAAAGCGCATGATCTGATCACCAGCCCTGCCTTCATCGTGATCAAGGCGGCGAACGAGTTCAAAGACAAAATGGACCTGTCACATTTTAGTGCCGCCCCAAGTGCTCGTTTATGCCACCTTGCGTTCGAAGGCGACAGGGAACTTTTCAACGATGTGGCCAATGAAGTCGATCGCGTTCGCCTGCGTATTTTTTCGGTACCAGAGACATAGATTGGGTATCGTTAGAGGTGTTTGCATATGTCTGTTACAAAAGACCGTTAGGGCAGAGCAAATTTATCTCCAACCCACAGGTTTTCCCATGCGCGCGACATTTCTTTGCTCTTTGTCTTCCCTCGCCCTAATCTCAGTTCTGGCCTTGCCCCTACAGGCGCAAGCGATTGAGGCCTGCACGCCATCTTCACCGAGTGATGGCGATGACGTTATCTGTTCTGGTACGGGAACGGGCCTTCTTGACGATGGTTTTGACGACGGCACGATCACCGTTTCTGAGGGGGCCGTGATCACGGGCGACGACCAAGGATTTGAATTTGATGACGGTGTTACCTTTACCAATGCGGGTACGATCACTGGCCAAAACGACCATGGGGTGCAGGGCGATAATGATGTGACGGTGACCAATTATGGTACGGTCACGGGTGAGGACGGTGACGGCGTTAATATTGATGACGACGGGGTGATTGAGAACTACGGTACCATCATCGGGTCCGATGACGGTGTGCAGCTTGAAGACAACGCGCGTGTGATCAACTATGATACAGGCGTGATTGAGGCCGAAGATGAAGGCGTCAACATCAATACCGACGGTGCGGTGCTGATAAACTATGGCACGATCACTGCAGGCGACGACGCGGTGAACGCGGCTGCCGATGCCGACATAACCAACTATGGCACGATCCGATCTACTGGTGATCAAGATGGTATCGATTTGGATAGCGGTATGATTTTTAACGCTGGTCTGATCATCTCGGATGGGGCGGAGGACGGTATCGATTTTGATCCGTCAACAGGCGCTTCGACCATCACCAATACAGGTCGGATCGAAGGTTCCATCGGGATCAATACTGACCCCATCGATACGGGCGCGCAGACAGTGATCAACTTTGGCACGATTGTCGGACGTAGTGGCACAGCAATAAGTCTGGGCGATGGCGATGATGCGTTGGAAATTCACGGGGGCACAATTGTTGGCGACGTGGACCTTGGCGCAGGGACCGATACGCTTACGGTGGTGACGACCAACTTTGGTGCTATCAGCTTTGTAAACGCCCCTGAGGTGATTGATCTTCAAACAGATAGCGCACTTTTCGTCAATCAAACGCTGGTGATGGCAGATGCGGAGGTCTTTGGTGTCGCAGATACTCTTGTTGCCGGTCTGTCTTATGACATCACGCGTACAGGTTTTGGTCCGTTGAAGCCGGGGGCGTTCTGGATCTCAGGGCAGGCGCAACTCGGAGAAGACGATTGGCGCGATGGCGCGCTAAGCTTTGGCCGCGATTTTGATACCTACGGCCTGTTCATGAGCGTCGCAGGCGGCAACGCTGAGACGGGCGATATCACAGCGCGCAACATCGCTTTTGGCGGGCGCTACGCGCGCGAACTTTCGGCGCAAACCCAAATGAGCGCCGTGGCGTTCGTCGGTGCGGGGGATGTAACCTATGGCGATGCGGGCGATGCCACGACAGATGCGATGTTCGCGGGGCTTGGCGTGCAGCTCTCCCACGCGATGGCTTCGCGCTTCACTGTGTCCGGTAACGCTGGGCTAAGCTTCTATCGCTTGGACGATTTTTCCGCCGAGAACCTGGAGGGGGCCGCATTTGACGCGCGCACGGTGACCAACGGCTTTGCTGGTCTTGAGGTCGGTTATGATATCGCAGTTTCTGGTCTGCACCTTGCGCCATTTGTTGGAGTCACAGCGTTGTTCGTCGATGGGGATGCCGTCGCCATGTCTTTGGCGGATGCCAGCACCAGCTTTGCAACATCAAGCGAAGACAGCATTGGATATTTGAGCCTCGGAATGGACTTGAAGGGGGCCGATATCTGGTCGGCGCGCGTTGAAGCCCGCGTCGATAACGATGGTGAGGTGTCCGCAGTGCTTTCTGCGCGCACATCGTTCTAATCGGTAAAGCCTTGGACCTACGCTTTTAAAAGTTGTGGGGTATTACTATTGGCGTCAGGTTTGTGCGCACTGTTATGCTTTGTTCTATCGGGCGCACAAATCTGGTTAGTTGTTGCTGTTCGGCGTGACGCTCAACGTGCCGCGTGCAATGTCTGTAAATCAAGCGGGTCGAGGGGCTTGACTGGGTGCATTGGTATAGGTGTCTGACGTCAGCACCCGTGGGACAGATTTGAGGGTTTTATTAGCAGAGGATTTCTGGTTCACCTTATCGATTAGGAGATCGAGATGACGACGAAACACCAGACATCGAAAGAGGCCGCCAAGAAGGTGATCAAAACTTGGGCTGACTTAAATGCTTACCCTGAGTGAGCCGCTAGAGTGTCACTAGTGGTGCGACAATGTATTGTATTTATATAATTATTTCATGATGCGATATTGTCCGTCGTCATATAAAG
>NZ_JAHKPU010000036.1 GCF_018860505.1 Pacificibacter marinus | reverse complement strand
GTCGATATCAAATGGTATGCCGACGGTGTTTTGAACGTTTCCGCCAATTGTATCGACCGCCATTTGCCCACCCGTGCCTTGCAAACTGCGATCATTTTTGAACCCGATGATCCCGATGCCGAGGCGCAGCACATCACCTACAAAGAGCTGTCGGATAAGGTCAATCGCTTTGCCAATGTGCTCTTGTCCCAAGGCGTGATGCGCGGGGATCGCGTGGTGATTTACCTGCCGATGATCCCAGAGGCCGCCTATGCCATGCTGGCCTGTGCGCGCATCGGCGCGATTCATTCTATTGTTTTCGCTGGATTTTCCCCTGATGCTTTGGCCAATCGCATCAATGATTCCGGCGCAAAACTTGTGATCACAGCCGACACAGCCCCGCGCGGCGGCCGCAAGACAGCGCTCAAATCCAACGCCGACGCGGCCTTGCTGCATTGCTCTGACAAAGTGCGCTGTTTGGTGGTCAAACACACCGGCGATCAAACCACTTGGATCGATGGCCGCGATGTTGACGTCAAATACTTGATGCAGCACGCCTCGCCTGAGTGCCCGCCGCGTCCGATGAATGCCGAAGACCCGCTGTTCGTGCTCTATACATCCGGCTCGACCGGCAAACCCAAAGGCGTTGTGCACACCTCTGGCGGCTATCTGGCTTACGCCGCGATGACCCATAAGTATGTGTTCGATTACCACGACGGCGATGTGTTTTGGTGCACCGCTGACGTCGGTTGGGTCACAGGCCACAGCTATATCGTCTACGGCCCCTTGGCCAATGGCGCCACAACAGTGATGTTCGAAGGCGTGCCGACTTACCCCGATGCGGGGCGGTTCTGGGCCGTGTGCGAAAAGCACAAAGTGAACCAATTCTACACCGCACCGACAGCCCTGCGCGCGCTGATGGGACAAGGCAATTCTTTCGTCGAAAACTACGATCTGTCCGCTATCAAAGTGCTGGGCACCGTGGGCGAGCCGATCAATCCAGAAGCGTGGAATTGGTACAATGACGTGGTCGGTAAAGGTCGCGCGCCGATCGTTGACACATGGTGGCAAACGGAAACCGGCGGGCATCTTTTGGCGCCTTTACCGGGGGCTATCGCCACCAAACCCGGATCGGCCACCCTGCCGTTCTTTGGTGTGCAACCGGTGATTTTGGATGCCACAACAGGCGAAGAAATCACCACGGTTGAAGCCGAAGGTGTGCTCTGCCTCAAAGACTCATGGCCCGGCCAAATGCGCACCGTTTGGGGTGACCACGAGCGGTTCCAAGAGACCTATTTCCAACAGTACAAAGGCTACTACTTCTCCGGTGACGGCTGTCGCCGCGACGCCGATGGGTACTACTGGATCACAGGGCGCGTCGATGATGTGATCAACGTGTCAGGCCACCGCATGGGCACCGCCGAAGTGGAAAGCGCACTGGTGGCCCACGCCGCAGTTGCAGAAGCCGCCGTCGTCGGATTCCCTCATGAAATCAAAGGCCAAGGCATCTACGCCTATGTCACTTTGATGAACGACCAAGAGCCGTCTGACGACTTGAAAAAAGAACTGGAAAAATGGGTCCGCACCGAAATCGGCCCCATCGCCAAACCGGACTTCATCCAATGGGCGCCGGGCCTGCCCAAAACCAGATCTGGCAAAATCATGCGCCGCATCCTGCGCAAAATCGCAGAAAATGACACGGGCTCAATGGGCGACATCTCAACTCTAGCCGAACCCGCAGTCGT
>NZ_JAHKPU010000008.1:224-10342 GCF_018860505.1 Pacificibacter marinus | reverse complement strand
TGATCATCGCGGGTGGCACCATGTTCACAAGTATTTTTGCAGTCACAGGCGGTGGCAATTTGGTGCGCGATACAGTTGAAACCATCGGCTATGGTAATGTGGGCATCATCGCCTTTTTCTTGACCGTGGTTTTCTTTGCCGGATTTGTGCTGGATTGGGTGTCGATTGTTTTGATCTTTATCCCAATCTTTGCGCCGATTGTTAAAAGCGCAGGCATTGATCCCATCTGGTTTGCTATGATGGTTTTAGTTGTGATCCAAACCTCGTACTTGACGCCACCAATGGCTCCGTCCATCTTTTATCTGAGATCTATCGCGCCCAAAAGCATGACCTATATCCAGATGTACCGCGGAGTGCTGCCATTTGTGGCTGCGCAAATGTTAGTGCTTGTTGTCATTATCTTATTCCCAGCTGTGGTGACATGGTTGCCATCCGTACTTGTGGGCCTTTGATGGAACAAAAACACATCACAATTATTGGCGCGGGCATTGTCGGCATCAGCATAGCGCTGGAGCTACAAAATCAAGGTTATAAAGCCCGCGTCATCGATCGATCTGGTGTTGCCAATGAAGCCTCAGCAGGCAGTGCTGGGGCTTTTGCATTTGCCGACATCGTTCCGCTGGCCACGCCTGGTATCATGATGAAAGCACCCAAATGGCTGCTTGACCCTCTTGGCCCCCTGTCCGTTCCCCCTGCCTACGCGTTAAAAATTACGCCTTGGATGCTACGCTTTTGGCGTGCAAGCTGGCGGGATCGGTATCACGCAGCACTCACGGCACAATCATCGCTCAATGGCTTTTCCCTGACTGCGCTTGAACGCCAAATCAATAATGTAGACGGCGAACCATTGATGCAGCGCGATGGTCAACTGCAGCTTTATGAAGGCGAGCAGGAATTTCGCGCGAGTCTTAAATTGTGGGATGTACGGCGCGAGTTCGGTATCGCATTCGAACATTTAAAAAGCCCCACAGAAATCGCCGAAATTCAACCCGGCCTTGATTCTCGCTTTACACACGCAGCCTTTACACCAGACTGGATGAACACGATCGACCCACGCAGCTGGGCAGAACATTTAGCCAAAGTCTTTGTAACGCGCGGCGGCGAAATTGATCACGTTGAGGTTCTGGCGCTTGAACAAAGCGGTGATGGCATCAATCTGATGACCCCTAACGGGCCATTACATACGCCAAAAGTGATCGTCGCGGCAGGAGCATGGTCGCATCATCTGGCACGCACACTTGGGGACCACATCCCATTGGAAACCGAGCGAGGATATAACACAACCTTGCCTGCGGGTGCATTTGATTTACGCACTCAACTGACGTTTGGTGGGCATGGGTTCGTTGCATCGCGTATCAATGGCGGGGTACGTATCGGCGGCGCGGTTGAACTTGGCGGACTCAATTTGCCACCGAACTTTAAACGCGCTGAGATTTTGCTGGAAAAAGCCGCGCAGTTTCTACCCGATTTAAAAATAGATCACGGCAAACAATGGATGGGATTCCGTCCCTCAATGCCCGACAGCTTGCCCGTGATTGGAACATCAAAGCGCGCTTCCAACGTGATCTATGCCTTTGGTCATGGCCATTTAGGGCTGACCCAATCAGCCGGCACGGCAGAACTGGTGGCCGAGTTGATCAGCGGCAAAACAACAGCCGTTTCCGTCGCACCCTTTGCCCCAACACGGTTTTAACAAACGAGGGGCCAAGTCGCGGCCCCTCGTCAGTGCTTCGGTGAAAACCTAAGGCAAGAGCGCACGCAGATCGTTATACAGATCAGCCGAGACTTCAACGTAGCCTCGTTCCAGATTGCGCGCCCGTGCCTCAAAGCGCCGCTGCGATGGCAAGCGCGCCCCTTGATCAATAATGTCTGCAAACAAACGCTCGGCGCGGGCGTCATTTTCAGCAAGCTTTCCACCCGAAAATTGCGCAGGATCAAAAGCGAGAATAATTTCGCCATGGTACGGCGCGCCGCCCTGCCCTTGGGCAAATTCCATGCTTTCTAGGCTGGTCATATCGTCAATCAATGGCCCTGCCATCAACTCGATCATGATGGACAAGGCAGAGCCTTTGTATCCACCAAACGTCAACATCGCCCCCGCCATAGCAGCGTCAGGATCATTTGTCGGATTGCCGTGCTTATCAATCGCCACACCGTCCGGCAGTGGCTTGCCAGCACGTTTGTAAAGTTCGATTTCTCCGCGTGCAAATGCGCTGGTGGCAAAATCAAAGGTAAAAGGCGTTTTATCTTTACGAGGCCAACTGAACGCCAAAGGATTGGTGCCGAGCGTGCCTCGTGTGCCGCCAGCGGGTGCAACCCAAGAATGGCTTGGCACCATTGCCATTGCCGCCAAGCCCGCATCAGACAGGCGTTCGACCTCGGGCCACAAAGCAGAAAAATGAAAACAGCGATTGATCGCAACAGCAGCAATGCCAAATTCTTTGGTTTTCTCAATCAACTGTGGAATGGCCGCTTCCATCGCCAACAAAGACATTCCGTCCTGCGCATCAGCCTTGATAATGGCTTTGCCGGTTTGCGTGATATCAGGCACAGCAGCGCCATCAATTTTGCCAGCTTTTATTGTTTGAATACACATGAAAAGTCGAAACAAGCCATGTGACTGACAATCATCCAGCTGGCAAGTATACAACATTTTAGCAATCGCAGTCGCATGCGCTGCGTTATAACCAGCACCAAGCAGCACGTCGTAAGCGAGTGGTTGTATTTCATTTAAAGGAATTGTGACGGTCTGGTTCATGATTTGACTTTTCCATTGGCAGCAAATATTTGGATAATGAATACGTAAACCTAACATGTATGTACAAGATCCACCAAATTTAAAATTTGGTGGATTAGTATTTAAGTATAATAGATTACAGCACTCTGTATCCAAAATACCAACAGACAAGAGAAATACAAATTGTCCAGTAAACGCGCGATAACCCGACAAAGCTTACCTGACGTCATTGCAAATGATATTCGGGAGCGTATTTTGAACGGCGAGTTGTCCGAAGGCGTCACCATCAGACAAGAGGCTTTGGCAAAAGAGTATGATGTATCTCGCATGCCTGTACGCGAAGCCCTGAAACGGCTCGACGCTGAAGGTTTGGTGCAACTGACCAACAATCAAGGTGCCATGGTGACCAAGCATTCCTTGGATGAAATCGGCGAAATTTTCGACCTTCGTATTCTCATTGAGGTGGATCTGTTCCGCCGCGCCATTGCCGCGATGACAGAGGATCAGATTGAACGCTGTGAAAAAGACCTACAAGCGATGGAAGCCTCATATGATGCAGACGATGTCAGCAAATGGGGGGCGATGAATTACAAATATCACACGGCACTTTACGCTCCCGCTGGCCGTGGATTGACCAATGATGTTTTGCATCGCATCAACCTGCAATCAGATCGCTATGTGCGCATGCACCTTAGTGTCATGAAACAACTCGGTCAGGCACGAGAAGAGCATCGGGAATTGCTTGCCCTTGCCAAAGCCGGAAAAGCGGATGAAGCCTGCGCCTTATTGACCCGTCACATCTCAGACACCAAAGACAATCTTTTGGAAATGATGATCGCCAAACGCGCAGATGAAACACCTTAAACCCAATCGTTCCCTGTCGATTGACCGTTTCATACCAGCCTATTTGTACCGTGGCCACGTGTCTGCAATGCGGTAGCCTTCGGGCCACGGATCACTTGGGTCTAGCATGTGTTGATGCGTGCCAGTCACCCAGCCGCGCCCACTGATTTGCGGACGAATAGCTGGCAAATCACCGATGGTGGTCGTGCCAAGGATTTCACCGTGAAACTCTGATCCAATAATCGACACACCTGTCAATCGATCGCCGACCTTCATGTCACCTTTAGCATGTAAAAGCGCCATGCGCGCAGATACGGCCGTGCCGGTTGGGCTGCGATCCAGTTTGCCTGGCTGGATTGACACAACAGATTGCGCCCGCAAGCCCGATGCGTCGCGCGTCAAAGCGCCTGCAAACAGACAAAATGAGTGATGTCGCCAGTCGGGTTGCGTTGGGTGGCTGAATTCCAACTGCTCGTTGGCGGCGTTGGTAATTTTAACACCAAGCTGCGCAAGCGTTTGGGCATTGTCCACGTCAAGCGTAAGCCCCAAAGACGCTGGATCAACGACAACAAAGCTATCGCCGCCGAAAGCCGTATCAACGCGAATTGTGCCGTAGCCTTCGACCTCAAGCGGCACATCCAAAAGCCCTGCGAAAGACGGCAGGTTTTCAACCTCAATACGTTCTGCTTTGCCATTGGCACAATGGGCGCGCACGTGAACAAGGCCACCCGGCGCTTCAAGTGTCATTTCCGTCACCGGCTCTTGCATTGCGATGATGCCAGTATCAAGCAAGACAGTGGCGACGCAAATCGAGTTGGAGCCAGACATAGGCGGCGTGTCTTCGGGCTCCATGATAATCCAAGCGGCCTGTGCATCGGGATGCTTTGGTGGCACGAGTAAATTCACATGCCGAAACACACCGCCACGCGGTTCATTCAAGACAAAGTTGCGCAACGTGTTATCTTGCGCGATCCAATTGCGTTGGTCCCACAGGGTCTCTCCCGGGGGTGGCAGCACGCCGCCAACAATCACATCACCAACTTCACCTTCGGCGTGGCACGACACCACATGAATTACTTTTGTGCTACGCATGTCCGAGATCTATCGCACATTAGCCAAGAACTTTTGCAGATGCTCTGACTTCGGTGCGCCGAAAATCTTGTCTGGCGTATTAATTTCTTCGATGACACCTTGGTGGAAAAACGCCACGCGATCGGAAACATCCCGTGCAAAACTCATCTCATGCGTCACGCAAATCATAGTCATACCCTCTTCAGCCAACAGCCGCATAGTGTCTAGAACCTCGCCCACAAGCTCAGGGTCCAACGCAGAGGTCGCCTCATCGAATAGCATGTATTCAGGTTCCATCGCCAAGGCACGTGCGATAGCAAGGCGCTGCTGCTGCCCGCCGGACAATGCATTTGGATAAACATTCAATTTGTCGCCCAAACCGACATGCTCCAACCGCGTTGCCGCGATATCGCGCGCCTCGGCTTTGGTTTTGCCTTTGACAATCCTGGGGGACAGGGCGACGTTTTCTAGCGCTGTTAAATGCGGAAAGCTATTCCATTGCTGAAACACCATTCCAAGTTTTTGGCGCAAGGCGTTGATATCTGTGCTCTTGGCGTGAACGTCTGTTCCGTCAACAGATACAGACCCAGCCTGAATTTCTTCAAGCGCATTGATACAGTACAACAACGTAGACTTGCCAGATCCTGACGCGCCCACGATGGACAAGACTTCGCCCTTTGGCACAGTCAGATCGATGCCTTTGAGAACTTGTAGGGTTCCAAAGTATTTCTCTAATCCGCGTATTTCTATCATGAGGCCCACCGTTTCTCGATGCTCGCGGCGTAGCGCGAAATTGGATAAGATAGCGCAAAGTAGAATGCGCCAGCGATTGTCAGGATCAGCAACGGCTCTTGCGTGCGTGTGATCAAAATCTGACTTGCTTTAAGAAGTTCAATGTAACCAAGGACAGACACCAAAGCGCTATCTTTCATCACACCTAACGCTACGCCCACCCATGACGGGAAAACAGCGCGACCGCCAATTGGCAACACAACGTAGCGCAAGTCTTGCCAGTAGCTCATACCCAAAGAACGCGCGGCACGGCGCATAGATTTGCTGACAGCCTCCATTCCCCCGCGTGCGACGTTCGCAACGAGCGACGCGCAATAGATTGCCAAAATGACAACGCCTGAGAAGAATGGATCGAGGTTCAACCCGATAATGGGTGCGAAATTATAGAACAGCACAAGTTGGATGATCAACGGTACAGAACGAAACACATCCAGAAATGGGCCGAGTGTGAGAGCTGCTGCCCAACGGCCTTCATACAAGATCCAGCCAAAAATGACCCCCAATACGGTGCCAATTGAAATGGCCAAAGCAGAGATCATCACCGTACGCCATGCGGCTTCTATCAGATACCAAATGTCGCTGATTTGCAGGCCAGAGAAGAAACTTATCGTTGGTTCCATGTGTCTTTCCCTAGTACCTGAACAAACGGGTCGCCAGCAAACGCGACGCCCCTAAAATGAGTTTCACGATGACGTAGTAAATGATCGCGGTGACCGCAAAATATTCAAAAATGCGATAAGTCCGGCTTGCCAGCGCCTGCGTTTCGCCTGAAAGTTCGCGAAATCCGACCAGCATTCCAAGCGACGACATCAACACCGCCCAAACCATTTGGTTGGTCAGCGGATGATAGACAATCCGAAACACTTGCGGGATAATGATGCGCGTATAAGCTTGCCATGCGGTCATGCCCAAAGACCGCGCTGCGCGAATTTGCGTCTCTGGAATAGCTTGAAATCCACCGCGAAAGTTCTCGGCTAGATACCCGGCACAATTAAAGCTAAGGGCAGCAAGAACGATCGTATGTGGTGACAAATGCACCCCAATCGCGCCAAGGCCAAAGCCGAAGAAAAACAACTGGAATAAGGCAGGCGTGTTGCGCGCCACCTCGATCCAAGTTGATGCGAACCATGTGGCAGGGCCGCGCATATTCATACGCATCAAGGCCAATGCCAACCCGATAATGACGCCGAAAACCATCGACAGCACTGCAATTTGAATCGTCGTCAAACCGGCCTCAAGCAAGTCCGGCAGGCTTTTCATGACGGGGCGCCAATGGAAATTGTAGTCGAACATATCAGCCGCCTGTTTCGAATAAATACCCTGCCCCATAGATAGGACAGGGTGTTGATTTAAAAGGTCGCGTTGATTTAGTACATCACGCCAGGGATGCGAAGCTCAGGCGCTTCACCGCCAACATATGTGCCCCAAAGCTCTTGGTAGCGGCCGGAACGTACTTGGTGCGTCACGAACAAGTTGAGGTAGTTCAACCAAGTGACGTCTTCACGTTTGCCAACAACGGATGTGTAGTCAGTCGTCCATGGCATGCGTGGACCTGCAACGATGCTGTCATATTGCTGTGTGATTGGCAAAACGGTTGTGTTGGTGGTGATGCCGATATCAGCTTTACCTTGCGCAACCGCGAGAAACACTTCGTTTTCAGACTGGTAACCTTGGTAAAGGTCTTCTTCACCCCATTCGGCAGCAATTTTAAGCCATTCTTGCTCAGGCACAGTGCCTACGGCAGCAGCCACGCGTTTGCCTTTTATGTCTTCAAACGTTGTGATGCCTGTGTCTGCGCCGACAACACCTTGAGCGTAGTAAATCGCGTAAGGGATTGAGAAACCAACAGTACGGGCACGCGCCAAGCTGTCAGACGTACCGCCGAACACAACATCTGCGCGACCAGTGACAATCACAGGCAAACGCTCTGACCATGTCAGCGGCAGAATTTCGTGTTCAACTTCAAGAGCCGCAGCCAAGTCAGCACAGTATTCTACGTCAAAACCAGCGGGGTCATTGTTGGCGTCGCGGTATCCGATTGGTGGAAAGTCAAGAACAACGCCACAGCGTAGAACGCCACGGTCCACCACTTCGTCAAGCATATCAGCTGACGCTGTTGTGACCATGGATGAGGTAAAAAGGGTCGCAGCCGAAAGGGCCATAAGGATCGTTTTTTTCATGTCATTTCCCTGTTGAGGTGATTCTGTTTCTTGCTTTTCTTCTTAATTGGATACAGGATACACATCACGAAACCTAAAAATCAACCCGAAGTTCCCACAGCACGTAAAAGCGCCATATTAATTGAATTAAGGCCGCCCATTGTAAGCAAGCCTATATGGTGACGACGGCCTCTTGCCTAAATATTGACCTCTTCATTAAGACTGAAAGACCAGACATGATAACGAACACTGAACACACCGCAGTCCTTTTCGTGAAGAATGATGCCGTTGGCCAAGTTTTAACTTGTAAAGAAGGGTTAAGCTTTTGGGGGGGCGTTGATCCTGACACCGGAAAAATCATTGATGCGCTACACCCCAATCATGGTGCATCACTGGCGGGCAAGATTGTGTTGATGCCAACGTCCAGAGGGTCGTGCAGTGGCAGCGGCGTCATGTTGCAGTTGGCGCGCAACGGTCAAGCGCCCGCAGCGCTCGTCTTTCGTGAAGAAGAAGATATCCTAACGCTTGGCGCTTTGATCGCGGGCCTTTTATTTGAACGCCCCGTTGCGATTCTGCGCCTAGATGCGGCGATTTATGACGCCCTGTCTCAGGCCGAGACAGCACAAGTGCGCGGTGAAGACCTTTTGTTTAATGGCCATTCAATAGGCCTTCAGACCCCTGGCCCAGAGTCCTTGCAGCTCACCGACGCCGATCACCGTATGAAAGCGGGACATGGCGGAAAGGCGCAAAAGATCGCCATGGATGTTCTGTGCTTGATGGCAGCAGCACAAGGAGCGACAAGCCTGATTGATGTCTCACGCGCACATATTGATGGATGTATTTTAGCCCATGACGCTAATCTAGACTTCGCTGAAAAGATGCAAGAAATGGGTGCTAAAACAGTCATTCCCACAACCATAAACGCGATTTCAGTAGACCGTGAAAATTGGACCAAGCAAGGTGTGGTTCCGATCTTTGGGTCCAAAGCCAGCAGATTAGCTGATGCTTATGTCAATATGGGGGCGCAGCCCACATTCACTTGCGCGCCCTATTTACTCGATGACATTCCCGCCGAAGATGAAGCCATTGGTTGGTCTGAATCCAACGCTGTTATCTATGCAAACTCAGTGCTTGGCGCGCGCACGCAAAAACACCCTGACTATCTAGATCTGTTCATCGCTATGACAGGGCGCGCCCCCAACACCGGCGTCTACCTTTCAAAAAACCGCCGACCGCAGTGTGAAATCCGCGTTGAATTGCCCGAATGTTATGATGATGCCATTTGGCCAATGCTTGGCTGGCTCGCAGGGGCGAAATCCCCAAATGGTATTCCGGTATTGAGCGGATTAGAACAAGCCACACCAACGCCAGACGACCTCAAAGCGCTGTGTGCAGCCTTTGGCACGACATCAGCAGCCCCGATGCTACACGTACGCGGTCACACCCCAGAGGGCACCTTGCCCTTGCGCGATGACAGCACATATTGCGACCTCACAATTTCAGATTTGATCGACCTGTGGGGCACCTTTAATGCTGCAGATGACCAGGTGGATTTGATCGCGATTGGCAGCCCTCATGCGTCACTCACTGAGTGCCGTAAATTTGCTCAATATCTTGACGGGCGCAGCTGTTCAACGAAGACAAAAACCATCGTGACTGTCGGACGCAAAACACTTGCTTTGGCAACAAAAGAGGGTCTTGTCACGCAGCTCGAGGCCGCAGGCGTTCAGGTTTTCCCCGATATTTGCTGGTGCTCGATCACTGAACCCGTTTTTCCCAATGATGCGAAAGTGTTAATGACAAATTCTGGAAAATACTCTCACTACGCAAAAGGCCTGACTGGCCGCGATGTGCGATTTGGCAGCCTAAAAAACTGTGCCGACGTCGCCGTAAATAGCATCGCCACATCTGGTCTGCCAGCTTGGTTAAAGCTGGAAAACTAGCCTTTTCACCCCCATACATCCACTATTTTCACGTGCTTACCCCGCAATTCTGCGCCCGAAAGGCTCTCGTGCTTTCGGGCCGCCCGCCCCGCCTCCAATGGCGCTCGTTTTTGCAAAGAACTTGCGACCGTTAAAGTCGACCATGCCAAACTGGTCGACGCGATCCTCGCAGGCATCCCTTCGGATCAACTCGAAAACCGGATGCCCGCCCATGACGCGCGCCAACAAGCATATCAGTCTTAACGTGTTGAACGATCTTGGCTCTCGGTCCGCTCGCCAGAGATCTATTTGGACATTTGCAATCTTGGCCTCGGCAACAGCTCTCATTTATTGGTCAACATCCTTACTGACCCCAGACAACTTGTGGGCAGCCTTTATTCGCTCTGTGTCTGCAAACCTATCCTCCATGGCTCTAACTGTTTTGTCTGCCTATGGCGCATATATCTATTTTATACATGAGGACATCGAAAGGCCGGAGATAGAAAAACCGCGATCTGGGGATATATCTTGACCTTAGTCGGCGATCTTGTCCGTTGTCTTCCCCTGCAAAAGTTCCATCAGTGTCAGGTTGCC
>NZ_JAHKPU010000008.1:0-186 GCF_018860505.1 Pacificibacter marinus | reverse complement strand
GTCAGGTTGCCCAATGCTGAACGTGGTCTGCGCCAGTTGTAAGCTGCACTACATCGTGTGCCCAACGTATCGATAAATAAGAGATCTTAAAGTAAGTCTCTGGTGCAAGTGAAAACCTTTTCAAATTTTGACTTCCGACATCGCGCGACTTTCATAAGTCGAGTAGATATTGCCAAGTTGTTGCTG
>NZ_JAHKPU010000001.1 GCF_018860505.1 Pacificibacter marinus | reverse complement strand
ACTAAACCGTGGCAAGACCAGAGCGCGCGGAAAATGATGCTGCAAGGTATGTGGTCGTCGGTTGTGATGGAGGCCACGTTCTGCCTTGGCGGTCTGATGCAGATGCCGGTGCTGAGCGTCACGGGAGGGCCGTTTCTTGCATCTCGGACAAACGTCGCCGTTGGGATTTACATGGCAGCCGTGCCCATGTTCCTTGGATATCTTTGCTTCGGCTTCGGCCTTGCCCTTGTACAGGCGAGCATGGCGACAGTTATCACATTA
The DNA here is from genome assembly GCF_018860505.1 of Pacificibacter marinus. Lineage (GTDB taxonomy): Bacteria > Pseudomonadota > Alphaproteobacteria > Rhodobacterales > Rhodobacteraceae > Celeribacter > Celeribacter marinus_B. Next base: position 4,140 of record NZ_JAHKPU010000001.1, on the reverse strand, counting down.
CTGGAGCCTGTCGTGGCTATGGTTGTCGGGTATCTTGTTATCATCACTATGCCTATTCCACTCGGCGAACGGTTCCGTACAAGGCCTCAATTCGAGCGATCCTGAACGACTGCTTAGGACTAGTAAGTTGTCACTGTGAGCTGGATTGCAAACGGATGAACGGTCTGCACAACAGCCATTCGGCATGCTGAAATGCTACATGATGCGCAAATGTCCGGTCTGGGGAAACTGCGCCGCAGTACTCGACATTGTTGTGAAAGGCAGGTTTGGGCCGTTTGTGTCGATCGGCACAAAGGGCGGAATTCAGACATTCGCTGCGTGATGGGTCGAGGTCCGCACTGCGGACAATGCTGCCGTCGGTCTGCGACTAGTGAACGTCTGCTTTCGGCGTCCGGGGTGGTGATAGGGTTTATTCCGTATTTTATTTCCAAAGCAGCGCGATTAGCTCCAATAACTTATCGGATTTAAGTACTAGACTTGCAAACCCTGCTGTGACCGCTGTGGCGGCCCCAACTCCCATTGCTGCCCCCACTGACTTAAAGAAAGCTTCTGTAGAGACATCCAGCTTTTCTTTCGCCCAAACCTTAAGAGTACCGCTGCCCTCTTCGATGCGTGGAGTTTGGCGCGCAGTGTTCATGTAGCCGCTTTGCCCCAGCAATGAGTCAGACAAGATGAGGCTGGTTGCAGATTTAGACAAATCGTCAACAGCTCCCTCTATCTCTTCCGGTAACGAGATACGCTCACCTCCCTGAGGTGGGGTTAGAAGAAACCTGATTTCGGCAACACAATCCAACACTTGACGGCATTGGTCTTTTATTCTTCGTTCGAGTTCATTTCGCTCTGAGGCGCCCGTCTGATAAAAAGGATCACCGACATGGATATACTCTAGTTGTACCCACTCGGCAGATTTCTTTTCGAAGGCTTCAACGAAGCGAGCAGACCTCGCATGAATTTGGGGGATACCAAGATGATCTTGGAGAATAGTACCGATGTCTTGTGCAGCCTCCGTTCCGTATATGTGTGGGTTGAACTGTATTCCTTCTCCGACCTTGGATTCTACCCATTCATGCTTTGGGCAGAAAGTTGAAAAAAACCATGGAGCAACTAAACGATCAAAATCCTCTTGCGGAAGTGCCATCAATACGTCGGATTCGGGAAGATCAATCATTTCGAAGAAATTAACGACTGAAGTCGCAAGAGTCACTATCAAAATCAAAGGCCAAAACAGGCTGAACCTATCCGGAAAAAGCGGTCATTTTTGCCTTCTTGGGCTATACCTTAGAGAGCATTGAGAAATTTCTTACCACTAACCCACGGCGAAACCCGGTGTAGCTTTGTTACCTGTTTGCCCTTCGCCCTGTGAGCGGACATTGGGGCAAGATGCAGCATCATGCAAAATGGGCTCAAACCTACCGTTAGTTGCAATATGTATCTGTGTCCGCTTTTTCACAGACATCATCATATGAATGGCAGTTTTCCCATAATACGAGCGCCTCAAATTAAAACTTGGTCCTCCCATTTCGTTGACAGGTTATATTTGCGCATGGCTATTCAGCGGCTTCGATAAGGCTGGACCCTTCTTCCATCAATCCAAACCGCTCAACGGGCCATGTCTTTAGTGCTGCCCCAATCCCGATATTGAGGTCCGCCGAACCCTCTAGCCATGCCTCACGCTCTTCCGAATTCAGGATCACAGGCATGCGATTGTGGATCCCTACCATCGCATCCGTTGCCGCGCGGGTCATGATGGTGCAGGTCCGCATATCATTCCAAATCGAGAACAGCCCAGCAAAATAGAAATTGGCATCGTTGCCCGCCGGTGCAAAGAAGTTGGGCCTACGATTTCCCTTGGGGCCTGTCCATTCATAGAACCCACCAGCGGGGATCAAACACCGTCCATATCGCCAGGCAGCGCGGAAGGTCGGCTTTTCACGCGCCTCTTCGATCCGAGCATTGAATGTGGTCGCTTTCCATTCCTTGGGATCATTTCCTTTGATCCAGGACGGGATAAGCCCCCAACGCGCTGCGACACCTTCCAACGGCTGATCGGCGAATATCAGAATGGGGTTGGTAGGCTTTACGTTGAAGCGCCTCTGGATCGGATCGATCTTAATCTGCGACATATCAATCTCCGTATTTCGCAGGTTGGGATCAACGAAACGTCCACACATTTTAAGCCCCTTAGAGAATTACGCTATCCGCGCAGGATCGCATCGAGGGCAACCCTAAGCAAACTTTTCTTCTCTTGGCTTGCATAAGGGCAGTTATAGACGGGCGGATTGTGTTGAAGAAATCCTGCTTGGCGTGCTTAGATCGAATTTGCGAGAACAATATTCTGGATATTTCTGTATTTTTCGCCCTAACGGACTGATTTTTTTCCAACGGAGAACAGTTTCCTGCGTTTTGAAAGTTTGCCGTTGCAGCAACGAGTTTTTCAACAGAATCAGCGGAAACTGGACCTTAGCGGCACCTGCACACATGTTGCTGCAGATCGGTGAAAGCGGTCATTCAAGACCGCGAAACCCTAACCAACCATGCTGCACCAGCCATCGAGGTCAGCTATGCGCAGATAGCGACCTTTGCAAAGTCTGGAACCGTAATCTTCCTTCTCGACGTGATCGGCCCAAACCGGACCTCGATCGTTCCTATCGTCGCTGCATCGCAGCTTCCCCGAAGCAGACATTACCCCGTTAGCGCAGCATTTTGACCTGCTGGCTGGCGGCATCGCGGACTTAGCTAGACTACGTTTTAATCGACGGGCGAATGCGCACAGACTTTGAATTGGTCACTATCAAGTAGAACGAAAGCGCTCATCCTAGCTGCAGCCCTTGCCCTGCCCACGGTGGCCACTGCGCAAGACGCCGTTACCAAACAGGAGCTGACCAATATACGTAGGTCAGTGCTAGTCGACATCAGGATTGGCTGGGCATGCTTTAGCGAAGACCGGTAAAGTCGGGACGCTGTGAGGGACTTGCTTGCAAAGTCGCTTTATTTCGCCGACGCTGAGCTAGCTGATGCGTTCGTAGATCGTAATGCAGCTTTAGTAATCGAAGATCGGGCCGCATTTGAGGGTAACTGCAGATGGTTGCAAAACGAATATGACAAGGAGGCAGGACAATGAAACTAGCAGCCCTTACAACAGCGGCGCTGCTGCTTGGCTCAACAGCCTTTGCAGGCAGCTGCGACCTTTATAGCAATCAAGCAGCGGACGGCAGCGAATGCGGCCTCCGTAGTGCCGACAGCCGCGTGGAGCCCAGCTACGAGGCTGCGCCAGTAGTCGTAGTAGATCGGGAAGCCTATGACGCGGCCATACGCCTGTCCAATGACCCCGCATACAAGGCTCGGTCAGCAGCGAGGATAAAGCGTTGGTCCTTAGTCAGGGACCTGGCTGATGCGCTGGCAGAGAACTGGTCCAACGAGCATCGCGGCGAGCCTGATTGGGATGCCAACTATCGCTCCATTAGCGAGTGGATACCAGAAGTGGAGGCTATGGTCGAAGGCTGGACCGATGAGCAGATCGCAGAGCTGGCCGCCACCGAGACCCAGAAGCATCGCGACTTTGACCGCGCTTACAGGGCAGATCAGCACGCATCAAGCGTCAACGCTGCAGCCATGCAGGACGTTCTACGGCGAGCCTGCAGCGGTGGCGCAAGAGACCACATGCTATATTGGGAAGCAGTTGAGGTAGCCAACGATTGGATATTCCTTTACACTGGTGACAAGGACGTTGACAAGGCGACTGCGGTCTACCTGCTGACCAATGGCGACGCAGCCTGCGACATGGCCAAGCAGGCAACGATCGACCATATGGCAAGCAGCCAGTAGGCGTCTGCCTAGCTTTTACCTAGATACTTAATAGCTTTACCTAAAAGGGGCTTGCGATTAAATTGCAGGCCTTTTTATTATGGGGATACAGGCTTGGTCGTAAGCGCTGCTTCAGCCTCTAAAGTTCCACAGTAGCAGCTGCTCGATGTCCTTCTGTTTATGGCCTTTGACGATGGCAATGATGACGCCGGCAATGTAGCTGTGCGGTTCGATTTTGTTGAGTTTGCAGGTCTCGATGAGCGACGCGAGCATGGCCCAGTTTTATGCTCCTGCATCATGTGGAATGCCCCCAGTGTGTCTGACGTCAGCACCCGT
>NZ_JAHKPU010000044.1 GCF_018860505.1 Pacificibacter marinus | reverse complement strand
AAACCGTGGCAAGACCAGTTCCTTGTCATGTTGCGTGCCGGTTTCACAATTGTCTTCGATGCCCTCTTCGTTGGGCAGTTTTCGTGGTCTCTTGACTTCGCCGTTACGGGCGTCGCGCTGACCAACATCGTTGTCGGCGCGGTCATACTGATCCCATCACTTTTTATTCTAAACCGTCTTGGAGCAATTACCATGCCACGCTTGACGAGAGGCGAGGAATGGGTGCGCATTTGGTTTCGTGTTGCCCTTCGGTCAGGACTTGAGTCTGGCGTTAGAAACCTTGCCTTCTCGTTGATGATCTTGCGACTGGTGAACGAAGTGCAGGAGGCTGGGCTTTTCTGGGTGACAAATGGCTTCATTTGGGGATGGCTTCTGCTTCCGGTTCTGACGCTTGGAACGCTGATGCGCCAAGATGCCGGCAATAACGGCGGAAAGCTCGGGAGGCGGTTCGTCGGGTATTTCGTGGCGACCGGATTGATCATTTTGGTCTGGCTATTCACCGTGCCAGGGTGGGTTTGGTTTGTATCTGGGACCATGGGCTCGCCTGAGGCCGAGCGCGTTGTTGATCTGGCCTTGCTGATGCTCTTTTTTTATGTGGTATTTGCGTTTAATCATGTGCTTGATAGTTATTTTTATGGGGTCGGCCGCACGGATCTGATGCTCTACCAGTCGCTTTTTGTGAGCATATTCTATTATGGTATAGCATTTGTAGCCTATCAGACTGGGTATTTCGTCCCCAGCCTTCAGGGTATCGCCTTGTTGTTTGGTGGTGGTATTGTGATCGACTCCGTCGTTACGCTTTGGCAGTTCAGACGCCATGGCTATTTCAAACGTGCTGGCGAATAACTTGAATTCAAGGTCTCTTCAAAAAGTTGAAATCCAAATCTGAAAAAGATGGAAGCATATATTAATGCACTGAAAGGTATACGATTTTTCGCCGCATCAAGCTTGCGCACGCTTTTGCTTTCTTGCGCAGGCTATTGGTTTTGTGTCAGGAATTGACGGCTCGCAACCAACTGAATCGAAATAGTTTTTCGGTTCCTCGAATCGGCCAATGTTCTGTTTTGAGAAGCCTTTTGCTTTCTCTGCCTGAGGGGGCACCTAAAGTATTGCCATTTCGCCCCCTAGTTCTGCCATTTTAGACTCGTAAATTTGCCATCACGTGACTTGTCTCATGGCCCGATGGGGATGCCAAAAGGGAAGTTTTGGCAGGCAGCTTGCTTAGGCGGCCTTAGAAACTCTCTAAGGCCGTTTTCCTTTTGGGGGAGCTGCTTTGACTGCGCTGTTCAATTTCAAGTGCTGACAAGTGTTGCCGAGAGTGTGGCAAATTAGAATGGAGATTTCGGTGCGAATGCCACTAAATGGGTCCTTTAGATTGCGCATCTCTGTTGTTTTCATAAGATTTGCTTAAGGGTCTCAAGGGGCCGTTATCTTGTCTTCATCGGAAAACAAAAGTGCTTTTGACAATATCAATGACAGCGTTTGTTCGCCGCGGGTGAGAATGCCTTTCTGAATGCCGTTTGCGTCAATTACCATTCGTCGCAGGCCAAAGTCGGGCGGACCAATCTGACGATGTTCCATCTTGATAAGTCTTGATTGACTGGCAAAATCCTGTTGCCCCTCTCACGGATTGCTGGTTTGTACAGCGCTATGGTGAAACAGACCCAAGATATCCCCACGTTTGCGTTGAAAAACGTCGTTGTTATGCGCGATGAGAAATCGATCTTGCGAGATATTTCGGTGCAAGTCACCGCGCGGCGCATCGGAATTGTTGGGCGCAATGGGTCGGGAAAAACCACGTTGGCACGGGTTTTTGCAGGCTTGGTCGAGGCGAGTTCTGGCACGGTTCAGGTTGACGGTATTGATCCGGCAAAAGATCGCAAAGCAGCCATCAACACCGTGGGTATTTTGTTTCAAAACCCTGATCACCAAATCATTTTTCCAACAGTCGAAGAAGAGATCGCTTTTGGATTGTTGCAACAAGGGTTTGGCAAAGTCGAGACGGCAGACATTGTAGCCAAAACACTGGCAGAATTCGGTAAGTCACATTGGGCCAAGGCGGCCATTCATCAGCTGTCACAGGGGCAAAAGCAACTTGTCTGCTTGATGTCTGTGCTCGCAATGCAGCCAAGCGTCGTGATCTTGGATGAACCGTTTTCTGGCCTAGATCTGCCCACTAAGATGCAGCTTGCACGGTATTTCGAGCGCATCACATCTGCCATCATTCATATTTCGCATGATCCTGAAGTGCTCAAAGCATATGATCATGTGTTGTGGATTGATGAAGGTGCTTTGCGTGAGCAGGGCGTGCCAGAGGTGGTGTTGCCTGCGTTTATAGACCAGATGCAAAAGATCGGAGAGGCAGATGATATCGCTGACCTCGCCGATTAGAACCCGCGCCCACAACTGGCCTGCCGGCCCCAAACTCTTGGGACTTTGCTTTGCAACGATGGTGCTGTTTGCGCAAAGCAGTATCGCCTTTCACCTGAGTATATTTGTGCTGGTACTCATGGTCTACGCTTTGCCGGGACGCGTATTTTTGCGTTATGGCGTGGGGCGTCTTCGCACTTTGTGGCCGTTTATCGCGGTGGTTATGATCTGGCATAGTCTGACAAAAGATGCCGCTTTAGGCGCGACTATTTCGCTTAGACTGTTGAATGCTGTGGCCATGGCTAATCTTGTGACCTTGACCACCAAACTGTCCGATATGATTGCGGTTGTGCGGCGGGTTTCCACGCCGTTGCGCCGCTTTGGTTTGTCCACAAAACAATTGGAGCTTGGCATTGCCTTGGCCGTGCGCTTTACACCTGTTCTAGCATTCAAAGGCACGCAGCTTTCTGATGCTTGGCGCGCCCGTTCGGGCAAGCATCCTAAATGGCAGACGCTTGTACCGCTTGCGGTTTTGGCCATTGATGATGCAGAATATGTCGCGGATGCCATCAAGGCGCGTGGCGGAGTTTAGACCAGATTGAGGACATAGCATGGAACGAAATTTAACATTGATCGCATTGTTTGCGGCACTGATTGCGGCATTGGGAGTGATCCCCGCGGTCACCTTAGGGTTTGGCGTGCCAATCACTGCCCAATCACTGGGCGTGATGTTATGTGGCACTATATTGGGCGCGAAACGCGGGGCTCTTGCGGTGTTGCTTGTTGTGCTTTTGATCGCCATGGGATTGCCTTTGTTGGCGGGCGGTCGTGGTGGCCTTGGTGTCTTTGCGTCGCCAACAGTTGGCTTTTTGGTCGGCTGGCCTATCGGCGCATTTGTGACTGGGTTGATCGTAGAAAAGCTGCGCTTTGGATCGTTGGGCGTCACGGCAGCTTTCGGGTCCGTCGTGGGCGGAATTTTGGTCGTTTATGCTGCGGGTGTGATTGGCATGTCGATCGTACTGGACAAAACCATTTTTGAAGCAACTTTGCTGGTTGTCGCTTTCATTCCTGGGGATTTGATCAAAGCCATCTTGGCGGGCGTGGTGACTTCAGCGCTCTACACTGCACGGCCAAAAAGCGTGTTGTCACGCGCATGAAGACTTCCGCGATCATAGAGGCTCTAGGGTCGCGGAAATCTGTACGTCAGTTTTTGCCAAGGCCCGTGCCGAAAACTGATGTTGCGCGTATTTTAAAGGCCGCACGTTTGGCACCAAGTGGTGGCAATTTGCAGCCCGGTCGTTTTCATGCCCTGACCGGCACAACGCTTTTGGATTTGTCGAAGGCTTTAAGTGAGGCCGCGATATTTCAAGACCCCGCGTCCGAATATTCCTATTTCCCAAACCCAATGCCTGCTGACTTAAAGTCAAAACAGCGTGCCGCAGGCTATGCGTTGTACGAAGCCCTTGGGATCGATCGTCGCGATTTTGAAGGCCGCAAACAGCAGTTCGATAAAAACTATCGCTTCTTTGATGCGCCTGTGGGGATTATCGTGACCATCCACAAAGACATGGGCAAAGGCTGTTTTATGGATCTGGGGATGTCACTGATGGCGCTGTTTATGGCTGCACATGACCTTGGATATGGCACGACAGGCATTGGCGCGATTGCCAAATATGGCCCTGTTGCTCATGCTGCTTTGGGATTGAACGATGATGAAATGGTGGTTTGCGGAATTGCGCTGGGGGTTGAAGACACATCTGCCCCCGTGAACCGGTTTCGCACGGTGCGAGACGATTTGGATCAGTTCACAACATTTCGCGGCTTTGACACGAGCGGCTAAGCGCGCAAGATCATGGCAGTGCCAAGCCCTCCTGCCGCTGCAATGGCCGCCAATCCATGTCCGCCCGTTTTTGTCAGCTCATGAAACAACCGCACTGCATTTATCGCGCCGGATGCGCCAATGGGGTGCCCGCGCGCCAATGATCCCCCGCCGATATTCACCCGTGCCTCGTCCAATCCAGTACCTTGTACACATGCCATGGCTTGCACTGCGTAGGCTTCCATGATTTCGGACATTGCAAGCTGTTCTGCGGTGACTTGGGCGTGGTGCAACACGCGTTTAATTGCCTTTACGGGTGCTAACCCTGGCATATCGGGCGTGTCGCCCAAGGTGCAACCTGCTACGATTTCTGCTTTTGGCCCATCATAAGCCTTGGCAATATCCTCGGACACCACAAGGCAAAAGGCGGCTGCATCAGCGGCGACGCTTGTGTTGGCTGCCGTAATCGACCCTGATAAAAGCTTGGCACGCGCAGTGATCGCGCCTGTTAACGTGCGGGCAAACGGATCAATATTTTGACTGTTGATTGGGGTGATCTCTTGAGTCATACGGCCTTGCGCATCAAGCGCCTTTTGGTGACTGGAAATCGCCCAAACATCTTGGTCTGCGCGTGAAATGCCAAGCCTGCGTGCCAAGGTCGCGGCGGCATCATGCATCGCGGGGTCACGATTGGGCCAAGGCGTAAAGCGCGCTTGCAGGTAGGGACGCGGAGGGCGACCATCGGCGAATGTTTCATGGCGAACAGGCGCGCGTGAATAGCTTTCAACGCCGCCCGCGATCACAACATTTGCCTGCCCAGATCGCACCAAAGCATCCGCCAGATTAAGCGCATCCAAACCGCCGCAACATTGCCTGTCTAAGGTCAGCCCTGCGACATACTCCGGCAGTCCTGCCGCCAAAGCCACATGTCGCGCAGGGTTGCCGCCGGCGCCAAGCGCATTTCCGGCGATCAGTTCATCCACTTGAGCGGGCGCAACCCCCGCAGCTTTGAGGCACGCAATGACCACAGGGGCTGCGATATCGTGCAAGGCGCACCCTGCAAAGGTTCCACCTCGTGGCACAACCGCGCTGCGTTTCGCCGCGATGATAAAGGCGCGTGTCATGTTTGGGTCTCCAGCCATTTTGCCAAGGTGATCAGATCGGGTTTGCCCGAGGTGAGCAATGGTAAATGATCGATTTCTAACAGGCGACGCGGAGCTTTGAGCGGACCAAATGCGTCGCGACAGGCTTTTAATATAGTATCTTGTGTTGCTGTGGCGCCTTGGACGATTAGGGTCAATCTATGGCCTCGCAAAGCATCAGCTTGTGCCAAAACGACGACATGTTCTGGCGCAAATTGGCTTGCGACAAAGTTTTCGATTTCCTCAGGAAACACATTTTGGTCGGCTACAGTGACCATACGGCTTTTGCGTCCGAGCAAGAACAGATGGCCTGCCTTATCCAAGCGACCGAACTCGCCGATGGTAACAAAGCCGTCTTGGGTTTTGGTGTCTACACTGTTGCCTTGATCATATCCGTCGAACAGATAAGGGCTTTTGACCCAGACCTCGCCTGTGTTTTGGGTTTCGTTGCCCAAAGCATCAGTGAAGCGCAACGTTACACCGGGGTAGGGCGCGCCGACCGAGCCGTTTGGCGTTTGTGCATTGGCCATTGTGATAAAGCTGGTTTCCGATGCGCCATAGAATTGGGTCAATACTGCGTTTGGAAAGCTCATGCGTGCTGGGCCACGCAAGTTATCGGGCAGGGCGCCCCCGCCGATGATGATATGACGCACGGACGGGCAGATTCTATTGGTGGCGCAGAGCATCGCCAGTTGTGTCGGGGTGATATAGAGCAGTGTCGCGTTTTGGCGCAGCAGCTCTTTACATTGCGTATCGGGGCGAAGGCCAGCCAGCATACAAATGTCGACACCGATATGCGCGGCTTCTATGACGCCATATAGCGCCAATGAATATCCGATGTCGCCAAACACTGCCGTACAATCTTGCTGTGTACTGTCGAACAGCATTTGGTTGATATTAAAGCTGGTGATCCATGATGCATGACTGCGCTTGATAACTTTAGGCACGCCAGTGCTGCCGCCTGTTTCGCAAAATAATTGTGGTGTGACTGTTTGAGTTGGGCAAGGGTGCCCATCTGTCATGCGGATCGACTGACCTGTTTGAATATGTTCCCGCAGTGTAATCACAGCCTCGCGATGGGTTTGGTTTTGTTTGCTCATCCGTGCGGGCAGGCGAATACTACAAAAGGGCGACCAAGAAAAATGTGGCTGGGGTTGAGGCATATTTGTCCAAAGTGAAATCACGGGCAGGCGGTTATTGATATCAGACATCGTCGTACAAGAGAATTGGCAAACGGTTGTGAGACCTTTTACTCTAGCTTGGTGCAAATGAACGATCTGCGACTCGCATTTATGCTTGTTTGCGGTGGATACGACCATTTTCACATGTGATTCACATGAAATGGCAGTGATGATCGTAATTTCACCCCCTGATCCGATGATAAATTGAAGTTTTTTTGATCAATAAAGCTCATAAAATAAGGGGTTTAGCGTATAAATGGCAGTTAACTTATGGAAAACCATAAAAAGCCCTTGCGGAGGTG
>NZ_JAHKPU010000027.1 GCF_018860505.1 Pacificibacter marinus | reverse complement strand
TTTCCAGGCATCGATGAAAGCAAACCTCATCGGCTTTGGCCCGCAAAGAAGATTGCCGCCTTTTTTAACACTTCCCTCTCCTCGCGCAGCAGCCGGACTTCCTTGCGAAGGCGTTCATTCTCCTTTTCGACGTCCTCGTGAGGACCCGACATCAGATCGTCATGCTGATGCTTCTGAACCCACTTGTTCAAAGTCGAAAGACCCACGCCTAAATCTGAGGCAACTTGGGGTCGTGTTAGGCCGCTTGTAACCGCAATGCGCACTGCATCACGCCGAAACTCGAGTGTGTATCTCGTTGCCATTCTTAATCTCCTTCATAGCAAACATTGCTCGAAAGAGACCGGAACTAAACCGTGGCAAGACCAGGTTCTGGATTAGACAAACCACACCTAACCGTGACAGGAGCATATGTCGTCGAGATTTTTTAACAGAGGTTGCACCCATTAAGTGAGCAGACCATGCTTCTTGATTTTGTTGTAGAGCGTGCGGGTGGTCATGCCGAGCTCTTGTGCTGTTTGCGCACGCCGAAAACCGTTACGCGCCAAGGCCTCGGAAATCCAATCACGTTCGGATACGACCGTGGTAGATTGGGGGCGGTCCGCTTTTGGAAGCTCTTGCGTAAATTGCGGGGCTTGCGCCAAGAAATCAAACGCAGCTTGTCCAACTGTTGTCCCTTCGGCTGCGCGCAAGGCGCGGGCAAGGGTGTTGCGCAACTCTCTTACATTTCCCGGCCAAGAATGTTCCATGAGCAGCCGCAAAGCTGCATTCGAAAATTTCGGAGGCTGCCCGTTCTGCAAAGACCTGCCTATACGCGCAGCAAGCTCTGGAATGTCATCGGCCCGTTCTCTGAGAGGTGGAATATCGATCGTATGGCCGGAAATGCGATAGAGTAGGTCGTTGCGAAAGGACGTGCTTTCTAAAAGCTCTGGCGCGGTTTGCAATGAGGTGCAGACCACGCGGGCCGTTATTTGCCGTGCTGTGTTCTCGCCGATCCGCTGCACGAGGCGTTCGTCGACGAACTTAAGGATTTTGCCTTGAAAATCGCGTGTTAAGGCTCCGATTTCCTCAAAAATCAACATGCCGCCGGATGCCAGTTCCAATGCTCCACGCTGGCTGGCCAATCCGCCACGTGCGCCTGCTGCTATACCCAATAGCTGTTGACCACCGTCATCGACATCAAGGGCGGCGCAATCAACGACCACGGGTTGGCGTGCAGGGGGAAATCCTGCCTCATAAATCTGAGAGGCTACAAGCGTTTTTCCTGTTCCTGTTTCGCCTGTAATAAGGACGTGAATATCCTCTTTGGCGAGATCTTCGATATCCTTACGTACCATTTGAATGGCATGCGAATTTCCAATGAGCACTGGTGAAGTGCCATCGGGATACGCTTTAATCCGTGCCAAGCGAGGAATGGCGGTGAAGCCGCGCGTCACTTCGTCGAGGGTCTGTTCAAGCGGGAGACGATCGAGAGTGGAGCCTGCGACGAAACCCTCGACGCCGCTGATCCGCGTCACAGCGAGAGCCTCCTCAGGGGAGGTGATTGGTCCGCCGTGGCACAGCTTGTTAACCGAGGTGGGGACACCTTCTAGAGCGCGGTCAATTAAGGTTGCTGCGCTTTCGATCGTTAAATGTGTCGTGACGCCGGTGGCACCTCCAGTGAAGCCGATATTGACGCATATGGCATTGGCGCCAGCTTGTACCATCTGGCGGGCCTGCGCATTGTTTTGCACGTAAACAAATGACTTCAAGTCAAATTGCTTTGCCCGTTCAATAAGGGCCACTTCCCGTGCAAAGCCAAGGCCTTCGCGCTCAAACAAGGCACCAAGTCGGCCATCTATAGACGTGGTTGTCGGGAAATTGCAGACCCCGGAAAAGCCCAGTGCCTTGATGCGGCCCAGTAGATCGTCGATATCAAGTCGGGGGTCGCTGACCGATAGGCCCGCATAAATAGGGGATGTGCAGCGGCCCAACATTTCGCGTTCGGCAAATTCCATGACCCATTCGTTGGCTGGGCGCACAGGCAGAAAACTGGTTAACGAAGACGCGCCCTGAACGCGAAAACGTCCGGCGTTCAACGCCAAAAGATAGTCGGCACCTGCTTTGTCTGCGGCCTGCGCTGTGAGCCCAGATCCGACAACGGCACCGAATAAAAAGGTTTTCCTCTGAGATGTCATGGAGTGGTTTCCAGATACACCAAGCCATCGACCGGTAAATCGGACAGGCGCAGAGTGCTTTCGTGCCAGTCCGAGGTGTAAGCCAGAAGTGTCGGATTGCTCCCATCCCCTTTGATGGCTTCGACCAACCGTTTTAACGAACCCAGCAGCATCTTCCCCGCGCTCTCGTCCTCAACCTCAAGCACGCCGGGATGCAGAACCAAACAATCCAGCCCCGCTTTGCGTGCGGCACGGGCCTGTTCTATCGACCTGAAAAACGCCATTGTTTCAAGCCCTGCGGCGCGGGCGCGGGCCAGATAGGCATATTCAAATTCGGGCGAGGCAGGGATTGTGCTCATTGACTGGCGTAGCGTGCCATCCAGCAGGATCGAAGAGGGCCAGTTTGTAATGCCACGATAGCCCATTTCAAGCAGTTGTTGAAATATAGCCGCTTCCGATCCGAAAGGGTCGCTGGCAAGAACTGCCGCCCAGTCCCCACGCCGAGCGGTGTCGCGGAGCGCATGATTGTGATCCAGCCTCGGCATCAAGAATGCGAGATCGGCCTGCGCGGCGGTCAACCCGTGAACGCTTGGGCAGAAAATGAGTTCGGCACTGGATGTGGTGCGATCTGGTGCGCCAGTCAGGTGATATGTTTTCATGTGAAGCAGTGTAGCAATTATCGGAAATTATCGGAAGTTAATTCCTATTGTTCCGGTTTTTGCAAGATTTCCTTAAGCAAATTTTACCTAAGTATCTGATATTTAGTAATTAAAATTAATGACCTCTGAGGATGTATTGGTTTCGAGTTGGAGAAACTTCGCGCAAATTGGTCGATAGGAGGACACATGACATTTTTCTTTATCGTTACTTTGAACGGCTTGACGCTTGCTGCGCTCTACTTTCTCGCAGCCAGCGGGTTCAGCCTAATCTTTGGGCTGATGCGCATCGTTAACATGGCGCATGGAGCGCTGTTGATGCTAGGCGGTTACGTTGGTTATAGCGTGGTTGACATGACTGGATCGTGGTCGATTGGCGTGATCGCTGGGGGGCTTGCCGCAGCTGCCGCGGGTGCAATCGTACAAGCAGGGGTGTTAGGCTGGATGCAAGGTGACGAATTGCGTCAAACGCTGGCCTCGATCGCCATTTCCATCATTATGGCTGACCTTATGTTGTGGTATTGGGGCGGAATTACCTATCAGGTTGAACTGCCAGAGGCCCTGTCAGGTGGGCTGCGACTGCCTTTGCTGGGGGTTGGATATGCCAATATTAGATTGGCGCTGATTGGCTTTGCCTTGGTGACGGGGCTTGCCCTGTGGATTTTTATCCAAAAGACCCGCATGGGGGCCATCATCAGAGCGGGTGTTGACGATCAGCAAATGCTGCGCGCCCTTGGCTATCCGATTAATAGAATTTTCATTCTTGTCTTTGCCCTTGGCGGCATGCTTGCGGGCATGGCTGGGGTTATTGCGGCCAGCGCGTTGTCCATTGCGCCAGGCACTGATCTGCAATTTCTATTGTCATCATTGGTGGTGGTGATCGTTGGTGGCATGGGGTCTGTCGGAGGGGCCGCATTGGGCGCGCTGTTGGTTGGGTTGGCCGAGCAATATGGACTGGCCTACGCGCCCACATATGGCGTTGTGTTCACCTTTGCCATTATGGTGCTGGTGCTCGCTGTGCGCCCTCAGGGACTTTTGGGAAGGGCCGAGCAATGAGATACGCTTTGATCGTTATTCCACTGCTGTTGCTGCCTGTGTTGTTAAACGACTTCTGGCTGACGCAGGTTATGACCCGCGCATTGATCTTGGGGATTGTGGCTCTCAGTCTCAGCTTTCTGGCGAAATATCTTGGTGTGGTTTCCTTTGCACAGGCCGCTATGGCTGGGGCTGGTGGCTATACAATCGCCTATTTCGGCCCCAACTCGGTGAATATCGGGATTGAATTGCCGTTTTGGATTTCAATCCCGCTCGCGCTGTTCCTCGCGACGGCTTTTGGGGGGCTTATCGGCTGTGTCGCACGCCGGTCACGGGGCATTTATGCCATCATGATCACGCTCGCGATTGGTATCGCTTTCTTTTATTTCACACGTCAAAATTATGCACTGTTCAACGGCTGGACTGGCTTTTCAGGCGTTCGTGCGCCCTTGATTGGGGGCATAAGCCTGCGGGCACCGGTTCCGCTTTACTTCATGTCATTGCTTTCAGCGGTCGTGTCGATGATGCTTGTCAGCGGCTTTGCGCGGTCCCCCATGGGATTGGCAATTCAGGCTGTGCGCGACGCACCAGGTCGGGTCATGGCGTTGGGTATTTCTGTGTCGACTCCGATCATTGCAGCCTTCGCATTTTCCGGCCTTTTGGCAGGCACCGGCGGCATCCTGAACGTCTGGTATCAGGAGCGGATTTCGTCCTTTTCGGTCGGATTTGGACCGATCATCGACATTCTGATCATCGCAGTCATCGGCGGGTTACGCTATCCCAGCGGCGCGTTTATCGGGGCAATCGTTTTTGTCATGTTGGACACTTTCGCTGTCGATCTGGTGGATCGCGAACGGTTCAACACGTTGATCGGCACCGTATTACTTTTGATCGTGATTTTTGCCCCGAACGGGCTGCAACAACTGGTCATGGACGGTGCCGCCAAGCTGCGCCGGGCAAAACAACCCACTAACTGAAAAACTTGAGCTAAATCATAGGGAGGAACCAAAATGAATAAACTCAAATTAGCAGTCTCGATACTCGCACTGAGTGCGGCTTCAGCATCCGCTGAGGATATCAAGATCGGTCTGATTTCGATCCTTGAAGGAAACTTCGCCGTATCAGGGACAGATGCCATTCGCGGCGCTGAACTGGCGATTTTGGATGTTGAGGGCAGTGTCGATGGCAACAAAATCGAGATGGTCTCGATGTCATCAGATGGCAGCCCCGATACCGCTGTCGCCGCTGCGCGCAAACTGATCGAACAAGATGGTGTTGATATCATTCTTGGTCCGCTCAGCGGCTCAGAGGGGCTTGCTCTGCGCGATCTTTCCAAATCCTATCCCAATGTGACCTTCATCAACGGCTCATCGGCGGCACAAGACACAACCCTGCGGCAGTCGTCCGATAACTTCTTTCGCTTTGGTGGTGATGGTGCGCAATGGATGGTCGGTGTCGGTGACTATGCTTTCAATGATCTTGGGTATAAATCTGTCGCTGTTGTGGCTGAGGACTACTCATTCCCCTACACGCAAGTTCTTGGATTCATGTCTGAGTTCTGCGCTGCAGGAGGCACCGTTCCAGAGAAGTTCTGGACCCCAATCGGGAACTCGGATTACTCGTCGGTCGTATACGCTATCCCACAAGACGTCGATGCCATCTTTGTGGCTTTGGGGGGCGCGGATGCCGTCAACTTCCTGACGCAGTATGATCAGGCCGGCGGGGATAAACCCATCATTGGGGGGTCAACGACAATTGACCAGTCCATTCTTGAATCCAAAGGGCCATTCAAAAAGCTATTGATCGGCGCGCCTGCAGGATCGCCAACAGTGGGTGATTATGATGGTGCTGAGTGGCAGGCTTTCGTGAAGGCCTATACCACCAACTATCCAGATGCATTTTCGGCACCATCTATTTTTGCGCACCACTACTACATGGCGGCCACCGCAGCTTTGCTGGCTTTGGATGAAGTCGATGGGGATTTGTCAAATGATCATGCCGCATACCGTGAAGCATTGACCAACTTATCTTTCACCGTACCAACCGGTGGGACAATGCGCTTGGATGCAAACCGCAATGGTATCGTCGATAATTTTGTCACCGAAGTTTACGAGCGCGAAGACGGCACCTTGGGCAACCGTGTGATTAAAGTTGTGCGCGATGTGAGCCAATCTTTGGGTCAGGATCCAGAAGCATTTCTTGCTATGGGCCCCGTCAGCCGGGACAATCCTTCGTGCCCGTAATAGACACACATAACAGCGTCAATGCCCTGGAGGTCCGGGGCATTGGCAAGCGCTTTGGGGCGTTTTGGGCCGTGCAGGATATCAACCTGACGGTGCGTCCCGGCGAACGTCGTGCAATTCTGGGACCGAACGGCGCGGGGAAAACGAGCCTGTTCAACGTGCTTACCGGCGACACGAATGCCAGCGCTGGCAGCATTAAGATGTTCGGAGCCGATATGACGCGCATGCCGATTAACAAACGTATTCGGCACGGTCTGCGCCGGACGTATCAGCACGCCAATTTGTTCAACGGTCTGACGGTACGCGATACGCTATTTCTGGCCGTGGCAGGCATCCGTGGCGGGTGGGGGCAGCTGTTGCCTCTCAAGGCGAGCGATCATCGCTTGGCCGAGGCCGAACGGTTGGCCGAAGTCGCGGGCATCCAGACTTTCTTTTCTCATGAAGTCTCATCTTTGAGCCATGGCCAACGCCGACAGTTGGAAATTGCGATCGCATTAGCAGAAAACCCTAAAGTGCTGCTGCTTGATGAACCCGCCGCAGGCTTGTCACCGGCTGAGCGCCCAAAATTGAGTGAGCTTTTGATGTCGCTCCCCAAAGACGTAACTGTGGTCTTGATCGAGCATGATATGGAGATCGCCCTGCAGACATCTGAAAGCGTGTCGGTTCTATTTAACGGCAAACTTTTGGCGGAAGGGGCGCCCACTGAAATTATGGAAAATGAAGACGTCCACCGTGTCTATATCGGAGGCGCGCATGTCCACTGAGTCATTGCTTCAAATCAAAGACCTCGAGCTGTGTTATGGCTCAAGTCACGTGTTGCATGGTGTGTCCTTGCGTGTCGAACAAAAGCCATTGGGCATATTGGGGCGCAACGGTATGGGCAAAACTAGCCTGTGCCAAGCGGTTATCGGAATGCACCCAAGTTCGGCTGGTACGATTCATTTCGCAGGCGAGGACATCACCACGTTACCGCCAGAAAAACGCGCCCAGATGGGGATCGCCTATGTGCCACAAGGACGGCGCGTGTTTCGGTCTCTCACGGTTGCGGAGCATTTGCAGATCGTGGCCCACAAGGGCAGCGCATGGTCTATTGATCGGGTGTACGAGATTTTCCCACGCCTCAAGGAACGGCGTCATAATCTTGGTGACCGACTGTCGGGGGGCGAGCAACAGATGTTGGCCATTGGTCGAGCGCTGCTGTTGAACCCTCGACTGATTGTGTTGGATGAACCCACCGAAGGGCTGGCGCCTGCGATCGTCTCGGAAGTCATCGACTTGATCAAAATGATCTCGGACGAAGGTATTGCGGTGCTACTTGTTGAGCAAAACATGCATGCGGCCCTCGCTGCGGTACAAGACGTGGCCATCATGGTTGGTGGCGAAGTCGTTGAAACCTGCACCGCCGAGGCCCTAGAACGCGATGCCGCACTGCAAAAACGCCATCTGGGGCTTGAGCCAGGGCAAAAGGATTAACTGAGCGCAATGATGTCCCAAAAAGCATATATCGTCGGCACGGCCGACACCAAGGGACCCGAACTTTCCTATGTCCGCGATCTAATCGCGGCAGCAGGTCATGAGACTGTTTTGGTGAATATTGGAACAAAAGGCGGCGAAGATGGGGTCGATATCACCGCAGCGGCTGTTGCGGCCTGCCACCCCGAAGGTCCAGCGGCTGTTTTTGTGAATGATCGAGGGCAGGCGGTGGTTGAAATGTCGCGTGCTTTGACGGCGTTTGTGCAGGGCAGGGACGATATCGGCGGAATTATTGGGCTTGGTGGTTCTGGTGGTTCTGGCATCATCGCGCCAGCACTGCAGGCGCTCCAGATTGGGGTGCCCAAAGTTCTGGTTTCTACTTTGGCCTCAGGTGATGTTTCGGCTTATGTCGGTGCTTCTGATGTCAACATGTTTCATCCCGTCACCGATGTCTCTGGCTTGAACCGGATTTCGCGTAAACTACTGGGCAATGCGGCCTATGCTTTGGCGGGGATGATGGCACATGAGGCACCTGTTGTTGAGGATGATCGCCCTGCGCTGGTCTTGTCGATGTTTGGTGTCACGACGCCAGCCGTACAGATGATCACCGAAGGCTTGTCCGACAGGTTCGATTGTCTGGTGTTCCATGCCACAGGCAACGGCGGCCGTTCGATGGAGCAGTTGATATCGCAGGGGGATGTGTCCGGTGTTCTGGATATCACAACGACCGAGATTTGTGATCTCTTGGTGGGTGGTTTTCTGAGTGCGGGCGAGGAACGGCTCGATAGCATTGCTCAAATGAAGCTCCCTTATGTCGGCTCGTGTGGTGCATTGGATATGGCTAATTTTTGGGGCCCTGAAACTGTCCCATCCCATTTCAAAGGCCGTCAATTCTATCACCATAATGCGCAGGTTACCTTGATGCGTGCGACGCCGGAGGAATCCGCAAAAATTGGAGCATGGATCGGCGCAAAACTGAACAAATGCGATGGACCTGTGCGGTTCTTGCTGCCTCTGCGCGGCGTCTCGGCCCTCGATATCGAAGGCGGACCGTTTCATGACGTGGCAGCTTCTGAAGCATTGTTTGGGGCGTTGCGCAATACTGTGGTTCAGACCTCGACGCGGCAGCTGGTAGAGCTTGATTTGCATATCAATGATCCGGCTTTCGCAGAGGCAGCAATTAACAATTTTAACGAAATTTACGAATGGAAAGTCAACTGATATGGCCGTTACAGGACGCGAAGAAATCCTTAAAAAATTGCGGGCCAAAGTGGTTCAGAAGCAGGTTATCGTGGGGGGCGGAGCAGGAACTGGTCTGTCTGCGAAATGTGAAGAAGCAGGCGGAATTGACCTGATCGTGATCTACAATTCGGGGCGTTACCGTATGGCAGGACGCGGTTCGCTTGCTGGTTATATGTCGTATGGCAATGCCAACGAAATCGTGGTGGATATGGGGCGCGAGGTCCTGCCCGTCGTCAAAAATGTACCGGTTTTGGCAGGGGTCAATGCCACCGACCCGTTTTGCATTATGGACAGCTTTCTGGATGAGTTGGCAGGCATGGGATTTGCTGGCATTCAAAACTTTCCAACGGTTGGCATCATCGATGGCCGCTTCCGTCAAGAGCTGGAAGCCACAGGTATGAGCTATGAGATGGAAGTTGAAACCATCGCCAAGGCGCGTGCGCGCAACTTGTTGACCACGCCATATGTCTTCAGTGCTGACAATGCCGCTAAGATGGCGCAGGCTGGTGCAGATGTGATCGTGGCGCATTTTGGCTTGACGGCCGGTGGTTCAATCGGGGCGCAAGATAGCGCACCTCGCATTGAAGAATGCGCCCGTCTTTATAATGAATGGACTGCCGCTGCACGTGAGCATCGCGACGATCTCATCTTTATATGCCACGGGGGGCCTTTGGCCGAACCGCAGGATGCACAACAGTTTCTAGATTTGTGCCCGGACTGTCACGGATTTTACGGTGCGTCGTCCATGGAGCGTTTGCCAACAGAACGCGCGATCACAGAACAAACCGCCGAATTCGTAAAACTGCGCCTTGGCGCTATGGCAAATTAAGGGATCTCATCATGATTAAAGCATATTCATCTACTGTCATCGCTGTGCCCGTCGATCTCGTTTGGGCGCGCGTCCGCGATTTCAATGGCTTGCCGAACTGGCATCTCGCGGCTACGGACAGCCGGATAGAGGACGGCCATGCGAACGGCGAAGTAGGTTGTGTCCGAAATTTTGCCCTGACTGACGGGTCGGGCCGCATCCGTGAAACGCTTTTGTCGATATCCAACACCGACAGATCTCTGACTTATGACATGCAGCCGGGTGGCCCGCTGCCGTTTCTGAATTATGTGGCCAAAATGAAGTTCTCTGACATTACCGATCGCGGCGAGACCTTTGCCGAGTGGTGGGCCGAATTCGAAGCGGGCGATGGACAAACAGATCATTGGCATCACTTCGTCGCCAAAGAGGTCTTCTTGGGCGGCTTTGATGCGCTTGAAAAGAGTTTTTCGAGCTAAAAGTCACCTTTCATTTTTCGCACAATTTTCCAAATAGTGGGATGCGCGGCGGATATTCATGACCTTTATTAAAGCGCGTATCGCACTCGCGCTGTGGTCATGCCGTGTAGGTGCTGAGTACCTAAGAGCAAAGCGTTCGATCCGAGTATCCCGACAAGCCAACTTATAACGGAAGGGGCTAGACCGAAGAAATCTGATTTTACGGTGATCCGTCGGGGCGCTTGTCGGGCTGGTCGGCATGGTGCAGATCTGCGTTGCTTAAAATCTCTCCCACGGCGAGTTGGTTGGTGGCGACTCCGTGCCTTTAGGCGTGTTTTTGGGGCTGGTTGGCGGACTAACCCCTATACCCTCTATTCGTGGAGTGGTCTTGTCCCGCTTACG
>NZ_JAHKPU010000022.1 GCF_018860505.1 Pacificibacter marinus | reverse complement strand
ACCTGCAGCGTGGCGAGGCTGCAGGATCAATCTCAAAAGCCAAAGTATGTCTGGAACCGCATCCCTGACGACGTACGGCGCAAGGTGGTGAAGCTGGCGCTGAAGGAGACCGAGCTGTCGCCAAGAGAACTGGCAGTGACCTTCACAGACAAGGAAAGTTACTTTGTATCAGAGGCTTCAACGTATCGGATCTTGAAAGCGCATGATCTGATCACCAGCCCTGCCTTCATCGTGATCAAGGCCGCCAGTGAGTTCAAAGACAAAACGACTGAGATCAATCAGCTTTGGCAAACGGACTTCACTTACATCAAAGTATTGGGCTGGGGCTGGTTCTATCTCAGCACGGTGCTGGACGACTACAGCCGCTATATCGTCGCCTGGAAGCTCTGCACTAACATGCGGGCTGAAGACGTGACAGATACACTGGACCTCGCTTTGCAAGCGTCTGGCTGTGACCAAGTTCATGTCGTTCACAAGCCACGTCTGCTCAGCGACAACGGGTCAAGCTACGTCTCAGGGGATCTGGCGGAATGGCTGAAAGACAAAGGCATGAAGCACTCTCGCGGTGCGCCGTATCATCCGCAAACCCAAGGCAAGATCGAGCGATGGCATCAGACGCTAAAGAACCGCATCCTGCTGGAAAACTACTTCCTGCCCGGTGACCTTGAAGCCCAGATCGAAACCTTCGTCGATCACTACAACCACCAACGTTATCACGAGAGCATCAACAACGTCACACCTGCCGACGTCTACTTCGGCCGCGACAAAGCCATTCTACAAGAGCGTAAAAGGATCAAACGAAAGACACTCGAAGCGCGACGCTTGCATCACCGCCAGCACGCTGCATAGTCAAACCAACCAGATGAGCCAAACGCTCTCTTAGTTTAGGCCGCCATTGGTCCCAAAAACCCTGACGACGGACAAGTAAAGTGGTCCCACTTATTCGGACAGTTTTGCGGTTCAGCTAAGATGTAATCGGGTTGATTTCATGCTGGTCTTGTCCCGCTTACGTTCCGGTCTCTCAACTCATTTATGCAGCCTTTCGTTCGAAGGCTAAGGGGCTTTTGCCACCTAGC
>NZ_JAHKPU010000023.1 GCF_018860505.1 Pacificibacter marinus | reverse complement strand
GGACTGGACCGATAAGGCGCTCTCGAGAAAATCAATGGAGCTGATGGCACATGAGGTCATGCCAAGGGTCAGAGAAGCGACAGGTATCAAAGAAAGCGATGTGAAATGAAGCTAGCGGCAGTGCCTTCGGCTGCCCGTTTTGCATCTTACTTCGTAGGCTCCATCCGCGTGGTGATCCTCGCGGATGGAGCGCGAACTTTCCCGCTTACTGATGACTTTGTCACCAACGCGACGAAAGACGAAATCAACGCTGCACTTTCGGACGCAGGTTTGCCGATCAATCAGATCACTACGATTTACACCCCCATCCTTTTGGACTGCGGTAATAGAAAAGTTTTGATCGACACAGGGAACGGCGCGGCTGGGCTGGTTGCTGATCCTGCCGGCCCAGGCTGTCTGTCCGAAAGCCTGAGCCAAGCAGGTATCAAAGCTGCTGAAATCGATACAGTTGTTATTTCCCACTGCCATCCAGACCATGTAAATGGCCTGTTAGACGAAAACGACAATTCTGCATATCCTAATGCTGCGATTTTAGTGCCACGCGTTGAATGGGATTTCTGGATGAAAAAGGCCCCTCGCATTCCGGCCCCCTCGCCTCGCATGATGAAATTGACGCAAACAAATTTGAAAATCTTCGACAGTTTGAAAGATCAGGTTCAGGTCTACTCCGATGGCGATGAAATTTTGGACGGCGTCACGGCGGTCGGTACACCCGGCCATTCGATTGGTCATATGTCTTTCATCGTAAAATCAGGCGCGGAAGAAGTGTTCCTGCAATCGGATCTCACCAATAATCCGGCGATTTTCCTCAGAAATCCCGGCTGGCATGGGCGTTTTGACCAATATCCTGTGCTGGCAGAACGCACGCGTCGCGAAAAGCTACATTGGTTGGCTCAGAAGAGAATACGCGTGCAAGGGTATCATTTTCCGTTTCCGGGTTGTGGCTATGTGGAACAAACTGCGGACGGCTACCGTTTCAAGCCTTTGGCGCTGGGTGCCGAGACCTCTCACGGCGGCTAAGAGACACGTTTTTCAATCCGCCTCAGCCGCGTGCCTAAAGTTGCAGATCGGTCATAACCGCAAGATACAGTGTTTGTCTTGCCCTAAAAGGCAGGCTGTACTTATAATATCAATAGAATAGGGTCGATGAATGAACAAGTTCCAAGCCATCAAAACCTTCTTACGTGTAGCGGAGTGCCAAGGCTTCTCTGCTGCGGCCGATGTGCTGGGCATCTCAGCTTCGGCAGTCACCAAAAACGTGAACAGGTTGGAGCAGGATCTTCGGGTTCAGCTTTTCAATCGCTCAACACGCCACATCATGTTGACAGATCTTGGAAAGGTTTACTACGACCAGTGCAACCAAGTGATGACCCTGCTTGATGATGCCGATGCTGCTTTGCGCCGAAGCAATGCATCAATAATGGGATCCGTCAAAATCGTCATGCCTGTGTCGTTTGGCCGTGTAACATTCATCCCTGCACTGCCGGCCTTTTACGAAGCATTTCCAGATATCCATCTTGATATTCACTTCAACGATGGTTTTGTCGACCTCATTCAGGGGCGGTTTGATATTGCGGTTATGGCGCGCGAACAACCGGATTCCAGTTTAATCCGCAAGCAGCTGATCACGGGACCAATGTTAACGGTTGCGGCTCCATCTTATCTGAAAAAATGGGGAACACCGCAGACGCCGGAAGACTTACTGGAACACAATTGTATTGTAGGGCGTTTTGGTCCTAATTGGTCTTTCCGAATGGGCGACGCTCAAATCAAACACATCTCGGCACCCGGCAATATCACCCTACAAAGTGGCGATGCGGTACGTGAAGCAGCGGTGGCAGGGATTGGAATCGCGCAATCGACACATTGGCTATTTCGCCGTGACCTGTCGCAAGGGAATGTCGTTTCTGTGCTTGAAAAATTCGCCCGTGAATCCGTCCCTGTTGCGGCACTGTATCATTCAAAAGAAAACACATCGCGCCGCGTCAAAGAGGTCATACAGTTCCTCGTTGAAATCACCAAAACAGACCCTGACGCATTGTAATGCTTTCCGCGGGGGGGCACGGCAAGATACCCGCTAACGATAAAACGATCCTGAAACGGGCTCCAAAATGAGCAAGAAGTAAAGGCGTCACCTTGCGAAAACAACAAAGTGACGCCCTCGCGTTATGCCTTTGCGTCGATGTATTTCACGACGATCTCGGACAGGACGTCAGGCTCATCCAACATTGGAAAGTGGCCGCTGTTTTCCATCAGTTCAAAAGACATTCCGTCTATCAACTTTCGATAAATTGGTTCCGCTGCCTTGACCCCGCTCTTACCGCCGACAACGACCACAGGCTTGCAGGTGATCTTTGTCATCGCGCCCTCCATGTCGTATTGACGCAACGCCCACATGACCTGTGTCATGGTCCAAGAACCGGCCTTGTTGCGATCCACGTTCCAGCGCGTCAGAAATTCTTCATCGACATTATTCAGGCGATTTTCAATCTGGGCCATTGTCTGCGAGGCCATCCCGTAATTCTTCTCCGTGTTTGGCCAATTTCCTTTCCACACCTCTTGTGTGCGTACAGGTGCTTCGCAAATGAATAGCGTGTCAATCTTGTCGCCATACCGCGCACCGAAGTCCGTCGCGATTGCTCCTCCGATCGATGACCCGAGAACGCTTGCGGTCTTGAGCCCCAAAGCATCCATGAAGCTTGCCAATGCGTCAGAAAAATCTTCAACGGAATAATGGCGCGTCACACAATCTGAATCGCCGTGACCGGGTTGATCCCAAGCGATGACGCGGAACCGCGGTCCAAGAATTTTCAACATGTCTTCGTATTCGTAGGCCGAATTCCCATTCGTATGCAGAAGGATAATTGCAGGTCCGCTTCCCGCTTCCAGAAAGTGAATACGCCCGTGATCTGTCGATACGAAACCGTCTGTAATTTGCATTATAGTGCTCCCAGCCTAATTTTGCGGACAATTGCGCCACGCTCACTTAGGGCAAAGATAATCAAGGTTCTCACCGAGAGATAATGATTAAGTCGAAACTGTTATGTTCCCAAAAGTCCGAACTTGAATTTTCGAACAAATCGTCAGGCCTATCGACCCACGCGCCTGTAGAAACCAGCAATTTTTACGAATCAACATTCGCCTTCAACAAAACAAAAAAATTAATCTAAATCAACTACATAACCCAAAAACATACCGTCGCGTTGGACTAAATTCTCACTTTTCCATGCGTCGCACACCTTCAACTTTCGCAGGTGCAACGACCTTACGGACTGTTAAATCACAATGTGACGTGGCCTTGCTCCTCTTTGATCTGGTGCGTAGGCTTTCGAACAATCTGCGCTCCAATAGCCAGCCGCCCGAACGCCCAACATGTGAGGATCTAAAATGAACGATGTCTATATTTGCGACTATGTCCGCACACCCATTGGCCGCGCTGGCGGCGCGCTCTCTTCTATCCGTCCCGATGATCTCGGGGCGATCCCGTTACGTGCCCTAATGCAGCGCAATTCATCAGCCGACTGGAGCGCCGTTGACGAAGTGATTTTCGGATGCGCCAACCAAGCAGGCGAAGACAACCGCAACGTCGCCCGAATGTCCGCCCTTCTTGCAGGGTTTTCAGTGGAAGTCCCCGGCACAACCGTCAATAGACTTTGCGGATCAGGTATGGATGCCATTGCGATTGCCGCCCGCGCCATCAAGTCAGGCGAGGCATCGTTCATTGTGGCAGGGGGCGTCGAATCCATGTCGCGGGCTCCGTTCGTTTTGCCAAAGGCCGAAAGTGCGTTTTCACGCGCCGCCGAAATTCACGACACGACGATTGGCTGGCGCTTGGTAAATCCTGCGATGCGGACGCAGTATGGTGTCGATTCCATGCCGGAAACAGCAGAGAATGTCGCCGATGATTTTGCCATAACGCGCGCGGATCAAGACGCCTTCGCACATCAGTCACAAGTCAAAGCCGACAAGGCGATCAAATCAGGTCGCTTTGCGCGCGAAATTATCAACGTCCCAGTGCCGCAGCGGCGCGGCGATGCAATCATCTTCGAAACGGATGAACAACCGCGCCTTTCGACGCAGGATGCCCTTGGTCAGCTACGCACCCCCTTTCGAGAGAATGGAACCGTCAACGCCGGGAATGCATCGGGGATCAATGACGGCGCTGCAGCACTCATCGTTGCGAACGAAGATGCCATCAAGCGACATTCCTTGACACCAATCGCACGCATACTCGGCGCGGCGACAGCAGGTGTTCCGCCTCGGATCATGGGAATTGGCCCCGTGCCAGCGACCCGGAAACTATTGGAACGCCTTGGCATGTCCCAGTCGATGTTCGATGTAATCGAGATAAACGAAGCCTTCGCGGCGCAAGTGCTTGCCACTCTCCGCGAGTTGGGAATTTCCGACACTGACGCACGCGTCAATCCAAACGGAGGGGCCATCGCGCTAGGGCATCCTTTGGGAATGTCGGGCGTGCGCATCACGGGTTCGGCTGCTTTGGAACTGAAAACCGGCGAAAAGTCACTCTCGACCATGTGCGTTGGCGTCGGTCAAGGAATTGCAATCGCGCTGCAAGCCGTTTGACCGGCTTCATCGCCCAACATGACTGACCTATCGGGCCACGGATCGTGAACTTCGCCATTTTGTCCCTTAACTCAAAAGGTTCTTTCTGAAATTGCGGAAACTCGCGACAGATTCAGGTGCTAGGTTGGTCTTGCACAGCCAACGACAAAGGAATTTTTGCATGAAAGCCGTCAGATCTTGGACTGATTTTCCGAACTCTGTACGCAATGCCTGCGTCGCGATCGGAAATTTTGATGGGGTTCATTTGGGCCATCGCCATGTTCTTGATCAGACTCGGACCAAGGCGAAAGAATTAGGCGTGCCCCACGGCATTCTGACATTTGAGCCACATCCACGCGAGTTTTTTGCGCCAAGCGCCGCACCATTTCGTCTGGAAGCCGCGAACACCAAACGCCAAAGGTTGGCGGGTTGTGGCCTAGAGAGCTTGTTCGAATTGCCATTTGATGCCGATCTGGCCAAGACATCGGCCAAGGATTTCGCACAAAAGGTGCTTTGCGACGGGTTTGCCTTCAGCCACATCTTCGTCGGTGCAAATTACCGATTTGGCAGAAACCGCGAAGGTAGCGTTTCAGATCTGATTGATTTTGGGGAAAAGCTCGGCTTCGGAGTCACAATCTCAGAACTGTTGACCCGCTCGGATGGGACGATTTCTTCGACGCGGATTCGCGAGTGCTTAAGCGAGGGCCGTCTTGGTGACGTTGCTGACCTGCTTGGACGCCGCTACAGCATACAAGGTAACGTGCACCACAATGACAGAAAATCGCGGCGGCTCGGAATGACTGTCGCGACAATTTCTCAAACCGGTCTTCATCGTCCAAAGAGCGGCGTATACGCTGCCTATGCCGATGTTCTTGAGGGCCCCCATAAAGGTAGGTATCAAACGACCGCTGCCATCAGTTCAGAATCGCTGGCCGACGTTAATAAAGTCCAATGTAAGGCTCACTTTCACGACCTGTTTGACGATATTCACGGCACTCCGATTTCCGTTGAATTAATTGAATACTTGCACAAGGTTCCAAGTTCCGGCCTTGCCAAAACAGCATCCAATGAGATTTTTCACTCCAAAGTGCCTCGCCGTTTGAAACAATTCGCTTATCCTTGCATGGCAGGCTGACCTGATTTGAGCCTCATTTCTCGTCCTGCTTTGCGCGATGCCATTGATTTAGTGCAAGCGAGAGCCCCCCCTCGGCCAAAACTAGGGACCCGATTGCAATTCGGCTTGGCGTTCTAAATTCACAGCTCCTGACCTGCCCCCCGAGACTTCCCTCAGTTTAATGAATAGCTCCTAGATTTGTAGACGCCTTACTTGGTAATTTTAGAAGCAAGGAGAAAGCGATGTCAGGGATTAGATTTACAGATGAGTTCAAGCGTGATGCGGTCGCACAAGTTGTGGATCGCGGATATTCAGTTGCAGAGGCCTCAGAGCGTCTCGGGATCAGTACCAAGTCACTTTAGTGGAGAGCCCAGTTTTCGCAGCCGCGCAAACAAATCAACGCGACCACAGAGCAGGCCGCAGAGATCAGGCGCTTGAAGAGGGAACTGGCCCGCGTTTCTGAGGAACGCGATATCCTAAAAAACCGTTCCGGGTTGGGGCCCGCCTGTGCGCGGTAGAAACAGCCTGTACTATGTTGCGCTATGAAGGGCAGCGGCCGTTCGCTTATTGGTGGCCTGTCTTAGGACAGAGAGGTGGTCGCGGGAATTCGGACCAGTCGTTAAGGTGGATCGACTTGCGAAAGAGATGATCCAAAATGATGAAACGAAAGAACCATTCGCCCGATTTCAAGGCTAAGGTTGCGCTTGAAGCGATCCGTGAAGAAATGACAATGGCGGAGCTATCGAAGAAGTACGGTGTCCATCCCACCCAGATCGGGACATGGAAGCGCGCAGCGATAGATAACATGGCGACTACCTTTATTCGCAAAGGTTCAGCGCCCGAACGGGTCAGTTCCGCTGATGTCGACAAGCTGCATGCCAAGATTGGGCAGCTTGTTGTGGAACGGGATTTTTTAGTCGATGCCTCGCAGCAACTGCTCGGAACGCGAGGCAAAAAATGGTGAGCAAAGATTACAAGCTGAGCCTACGTCGGCAATGTGCGTTGCTGATGTTGTCGCGGTCAAATCTCTACTATGAACCGAAGGGCGAAAGTGCCGAGAACTTGAGGTTTATGAAAATAATCGACAAACAGTTCTTGAAAACGCCTTGCTACGGATCGCGTCAGATGGCCCGGTACATGAAGCGCAACAACTACCAATGTGGCCGTCATCGGGTTCGCCGTCTTATGCGCCTCATGCGATTGGTTCCAATTTATCAGGAGCCAAACACCAGCAAGAAACATCCCCAGCATAAGATCTGGCCATACTTGCTGAGAAACGCGATCATCGACCACCCAAACCAAGTTTGGTGCGCAGATATCACTTACATCCCTATGCGTCGGGACTTTTTGTACCTGGTCGCTATCATGGATTGGCATAGCCGCAAGGTGTTGGCCTGGCGGTTATCAAACAGCATGGACGCCGACTTTTGTGTGAAGGCTTTGAAATAAGCCCTCGCCAAACACGGTAAGCCGGAAATATTCAACACCGATAGTCATATGATGGTAACC
>NZ_JAHKPU010000004.1 GCF_018860505.1 Pacificibacter marinus | reverse complement strand
GGACTGGACCGATAAGGCGCTGTCGAGAAAATCAATGGAGCTGATGGCGCATGAGGTCATGCCAAGGGTCAGAGAAGCGACAGGTATCAAAGAAAGCGATGTGAAATGAAAGTAATCAAAGCCCCGCGAAAAGTCGCAATTGTCACAGGCGCATCTTATGGCATTGGCGCTGCCACAGCCATAAAATTAGCCGAATCCGGATTTGATTTGGCACTCACTGAGCTTGAAGGACGTGCGCCGACCGAAACGGCACGCAAGGTGACCGAGGCGGGAGGGACCAGCAAATCCTTTGTTCTGGATTTACAGTCGCAAGACAGTATTGACGCAATGTTTTCGGACGTCATTGACGCCTACGGGTCGATTGACTTGCTGGTCAATAATGCTGGTGCCCCTTCGCTGCGCAAACCCGCATTGGATATCCGCAAAGATGAGTGGGAGCAGCTCATGTCCGTGTGTTTGACTGGGACATTTTTGGTGACACAACGCATGGGGCAACACCTCATTTCATCAGGTCGTGAAGGTCAAATCATCAACCTCGCATCGACACATGCGCTCGTCGGGATTCAAGGGCATTCGGCTTATGGGATCGCCAAAGCGGGCATCTGCCAGATGACTCGCATGCTCGCCATTGAATGGGCACAGCATGGCATTCGCCTTAACGCTGTCGCCCCGGGCACAACAGAAACAGAGACCAGAGCAGCGGTCTTGCAAGACAAAGACAGGCGCGCATACCTTATGGATCGGATTCCGCTAGGCCGTTTTGCGCAAGCCGAGGAAATCGCCGCGGCCGTCGATTACCTCGCAAGCCCAGGCGCGTCTTACATGACTGGCCAGGTGCTTGTGCTGGATGGCGGAATGACGGCGGCTTAATTGCATGACCTGCCACACGTATTCGCGCCTTTCCCCTCCCTTCAGATTGTGTCGGGTGGGGAAAGTACTTTGCACTCTCGGTGCACTGTTAGCGGAACTTCGGTCACAGCTTGAAGCTTTTCTAGATCACACCCTTCAACCATCGCGGTGACTTCGACGCCCTGCTCCGAAATCATCAGAATCGCGATGTCGGTATAGACGCGCGTCACGCAGCCTTTCCCCGTCAGAGGAAAATGGCATTCTTTCAGGATTCTCGGTTTTCCATCACGTGTCGTATGCTCCATCAAAACCCAGATTTCCTTGGCACCTACAGCCAGATCCATCGCACCACCAACTCCGGGCGGAACCCCCGGCGCATTGACTGTCCAATTGGCAAGGTCGCCCGCCTGCGAGACTTCGAATGCACCCATGACCGACAGGTCAATATGGCCCCCACGTATCATGACGAACGCATCGTTGTGGCTGAAATAGGCGCCCCCTGTGACAAGGGTAACCATCTGCTTACCGGCATTAATCAAATCGGGGTCTTCATCGCCAGCTTCAGGGGCAGGTCCGACACCAATGAGTCCGTTTTCGCTGTGAAACATGATCTCTCGACCTTCGGGAACAAAGTTCGCACAGGCGGTCGGCAAGCCAATTCCAAGGTTCACTACCGCGCCGTCCCACATATCTTGTGCGACCAGCCACGCCATCTGACTTCGGCTCATTTTATTCATTGTTCTACTTCCTGATTAGGACCGATGCACACCACCCGATTGACAAAAATTCCAGGTGTATGAATTGCTTCAGGATCAAGACGGCCCAACGGACAAATTTCGTTGGTTTGCACAACGGTGCGATCTGCAGCCATAGCCATCACCGGATTGAAATTCCTTGCTGATTTTCGGTATATTAAATTGCCC
This sequence comes from Pacificibacter marinus, assembly GCF_018860505.1. GTDB lineage: Bacteria > Pseudomonadota > Alphaproteobacteria > Rhodobacterales > Rhodobacteraceae > Celeribacter > Celeribacter marinus_B. Next base: position 12,027 of record NZ_JAHKPU010000004.1, on the reverse strand, counting down.
CATCGATCCGCCCGTAAGGCACGAACGAGGGCCAAGTCCCCATGAATAGCCCTTTCCATCACGTGCAGTTTGCCATCGAATTCACGTGTTTCCTTACCTTTGGAAAGTTCGGTTCCCGCACCGACTTGGACATAAAACGCGCTGATACCTGCGGCACCGGCTCGAATGCGCTCGCTCAATGTGCCTTGGGGCAACAACTCGACCTCGATATCCCCAGCGCGATAGCATTCATCAAAGCAATGCGGGTCGGCAGACCTTGGATAGGAACAGATAATCTTGCGCACGCGGCGCTCCCTTATCAGACCGGCCAAGCCGACATCCCCGGTGCCAGCATTATTCGAAACTATGATGAGATCACGGGCCCCCTGTTCCAATAGGCCATTCAACAGTTCGACCGGCTCACCAGCGGCCCCGAAACCGGAACTCAGGACCGTCGAGCCGTCCTGAATGCCCTCAAGGGCAGCTGCGATACTTTCAACCTGCTTGTTTATCATGTGTCGAAACTCCAATCTCAATGATGTTAGATCGTCTCGTCGGGGGGCAATTCAGACAGTGCTCGGCCCACCTAGAACGGCTGTGGCGTGACTGGACATTTGGCCACCGGTTCCGTGAACCAGCGCCGTTTCGAATTTCTCCACTTGCCGCGCCTCGGCTTGGCCGCGCACTTGTATGACGGCTTCAATCAATGCGAACACTCCGTACATTCCCGGATGGCAGCAGGACAATCCTCCGCCATTCGTGTTCACGGGCAACGCCCCGCCTGGCGCAATCCGCCCGCTCGAAGCGAACGGACCACCTTCCCCTTTTGCGCAAAAACCGAGGTCTTCAAGGAATAGAATGACGTTGATGGAAAACGCATCGTAAAGCTGCAATAGATCAATCTGGTCCGGCCCCAGTCCGGCCATTTCATAGGCAGCCTTTGACGACTGCACAGCACCCGTCGTGGTCATATCCGGCATACTGGAAATAAACCGGTGCGTTGCCGCCGCCGCCGCCGCCAGTACGTAAACAGGCGGATGCGGCATGTCTTTGGCGCGATCCGCGCGCGTCAGGATAATTGCACCGCCACCGTCTGTCACAAGGCAGCAGTCCGCCTTGCTCAGAGGATCAGAAACCACACGGGATGCCAAAACATCGTCGATGGTCAGGTCAGCCTGCTCAAACGCCTGTGGGTTCAATTTTGCCCAAGCGCGGGACGCCACAACGACCTCTGCCATTTGTGCGCGCGATGTTGCGAACTCCCACATATGTCGCTGCGCAATCAAGGCATAACCGCTAATTGGAAATCTGGGGCCGTAGGGCACTTCCCAGTGCGGTGGTTCTGACAAAGTCGCCAGCTTTCCACCCGCCGATAATTGGTTTGATCCATAGCAAACACAAGCAACGTCACACAGGCCAGCCTCTAGTGCCATCACCGCGTGAGATAGATGTCCGATGAAGGATGATCCCCCGATGTTGGTTCCGTCCATCACCTTGGGACGCAATCCAAGGTATTCGGCAACGGATAGCGCCGGCATCAAATGTGACAACGTTGACGTAAACAGCCCGTCAATATCATGCATCGCGATACCTGCGTCTTGCGCTGCGCGCTGAACTGCAATGGCAAGTTGATCCAATGATGATTGCCCAGGATTATTCCACGTTTCGGTCGTCCCGACCCCAACCACTGCAGCGCGCGCACGAAGATTGGAAGTCATGTTACCACCCGTGTTTTGGGGACAAAAACAATCATCGGCTCACCATCAGGGGAAGCAATAATTTTTGCGACAACGTCCATCCCGATTTCAACTTGGTCAGGTGCCACGCTCTCGACGCGGCTCATCATGCGAGCACCCTCGGCAAGCTCAATAATAGCAACGTTGTAATCGCCGCCTTTCTCGGTTCTTTGACGAACAGTGGTTGTGGAATACACCTGCCCCTGCCCGCTCATCTGTGACCAAGTTGTCAGGGGTTTCCCTGTCCAAGGTGAAGCCACGCGAGGATAAAAGACCGCACGCCCAGTGCCACTGCAAACCTGTAGCATAAAGCGCCCCTCTTTCAGGGCGTTTCTATAAGTCAACTCAGGTGTGATGGGCGACGTATCCATCAGGATCTGGCCCCCTTCAGACCGCGGTCAAGCGAGATATCCATATTGCCGCGAAAATATGCCAAAGGCTCTCGATCATTGACGACAACGGACTGGGCCGCACCGATGAAGATCTCGTGGTCACCACTGATGAGCGTCTGATCCAAAGTGCAAACGACAGAACAAAGCGCATCTTCGAAAACCGGTAGGCCATGATCGTCCATGGAATGCGAAATTCCCGAAAAGCGGTCTGTATCACTTGGGCGGGCAAAACACATTGCCAGATCTTTGTGATGCGCGGCAAGAATATTTACCACGAACATGCCCCGTTCGCGTATTGCAGTGGCGGCCGCACTGTTATGATTGAAACAAACCAGTAACTGGCAAGGATCCATCGATACGGACGTTAGCGAATTGACCGTGATGCCGAATTTCGTGTCCTCATGACTCGTCGTAATCAGCGCCACACCGGTCAGAAAACAACCCATCGCTGCCCTGAAATCGGTTGCGTCTAACAACGGTTTCAACGTGTCGGGACGGGAGCTATCATATTGTGTATTTGTTTGAGCATTTGTCATACTGAAACACTAATCCTTGGAACTAAGGTTGAGTATATGCGACTGTCGCAATGGTCTTTTTCTATTTTGTCCCAGATCGGGTTAGATGCCATGCAACACTGTTCTACGGATAGGGAAAAACATTTTCGACTCCGTCCGGCAGAGCCGTACGCGTTACATTCAAGATCATGGCTAACATCGAATAATATCCAATGATCCCAAGCAGATCGATCACGCCATTCTCGCCAAATTCTGCGACGAGCCGAGCATAAAGATCATCATCAAACGTCTTGTCCCAAAAGATGGTCTCAACCGCTTCAAACAAAAGCGCCTCATCTTTGGGTAACCCGTCGAGCGTTCGGCCATCCAAGATGCCGTCGATGGTGGATTGCGCGACACCCGCTTTAAGCGCGATGGGTTTATGGGCCGTGAACTCAAAATTCTGTTGCCAGTGGTGCGATGTCAAAAGAACCGTGAGTTCGCTCAGTCGCGGCTCGAGCGCGCTGTCGTAGCGCAGATATGCGCCAAGCGATTGCGCCCGAACCATAAGTTCAGGACTGCGTAGCATTGCGATGAAAGGTCCGGCGACACGCCCGCGTGGACCTGCGATCAAGATGTCAGCGGCTTTGCGTTGTTCATGGCTCATCAAGGCCTCGGGTAACGGCGGCATGCGCGGAGTTGGAGTGTCAGACATTGGTCATCCTTCAATTTTGATGGGCGTTCTACAGGGGTAATTTATGCCTGTGCATGGCATCAAATCGTCGTGACGCCGCCATCTATCGCCAACACTTGACCTGTCATAAACGTCGCGTGAGGGCCAGCCAGATAACAGACGGCTTCAGCCACGTCCTCGGCATTGCCAAGCCGCCCCATTGGAACACGCGACAGCACCCGCTTTCTCTTTTCTGGGTCACTATGGGCCCCAACCCTCGTTTTGGTTGTCGTCGGACCTGGAGCAACAGCATTGACGCGGATGCCGTGGGAGGCCCACTCGGCGGCCAGACATTTTGTAGCGTGAATGAGACCAGCCTTGGACACAGCATACGGAGACGCATTGGTAACCCCCACGAGACCGTGTGCCGACGTCACATTGACGACTGCACCTTCTGCCCCCCGTTCTATGAGGTGTTGGCCGGTCCGCGCGGCCATAAAAAAGCTGGCGTTCAGATTGATCGAAATGGCATCCGACCAGTCTTGTGGAGAAATATCCACAGCAGGTTTTCGCGCGCCCTGAATGCCCGCATTGTTGACCAGAATGTCGACCTGCCCCATGGCTTTCACGATGTCGTTGAAGACAGGCGCCAACTTGTCCGGCTGCCGCAAATCCAACGCGAATGCGGCATGTCGGCCACCCGTCTTGGCAAGTGCGGCCATTGTTTCTGCCAACATGTCTTCGGACACATCCATTACGGCAACGTCACATCCTTGACGCGCCAAAGCCAGTGCGCTCGCAGCGCCGATGCCATATGCAGCACCAGTTACCAGAGCAACTTTTCCATTGAACCACGACATCAGGCGATCACTCGCTATCTGCGTGGTAGGCATGACAATCGGCACGCGATAATTCAATGCGCACTTCGTCGCCACGTGAGAACCTTGCGTCTTGATCGCCATCTACGTTGAAGCTGAAAGAACCAGTATTAACAATATAGCTGATGTGCGTTCCAAGGAACGACGCGACTTCGATATGTCCTGACAAGAATGAGCCTGCATCGTCACTTGCGAGGGCGGGACGGAGTCGCACCCGATCTGCGCGCACAGCAATAGAAACCCGATCGCCATTCTTTGGCGGTTCCTGACCGTTCCAAGTGGCTTCAATATCGCTCTCGTTATCGATGGAAACGGTAACATCGCTATTCGTGCCAACGGACGCAACTTCACCATGAATGGTGTTCGAGTACCCTAAGAAATGCGCCGAAAACAGCGTTGACGGAGCCTTGAAGACATTTTCAGGCGAGTCGAGCTGTTCGATCAGACCGCTTTTCATCAGAACGATCTTATTTGACAGCGCCAGCGCTTCTTGTTGATCATGTGTCACGAAAATCGATGTGAAATTCAACCGTTCCTGCAACACCTTAAGCTCGGCACGCATACGTTCGCGCAGGTTCGCATCGAGGTTTGAAAGAGGTTCATCAAAAAGGACAACTTTAGGGGTATAGACAAGGGCACGCGCTAGTGCGACGCGCTGTTGTTGGCCACCGCTAAGTGCGGAGGCCGAACGAGCCCCTAATTCACCCAATCCCACCAATTCGAGGATATCGCGTACACGCTCCCGAATTTCACTTTTGTTGACCTTTGCAATGCTAAGTGGAAAGCCGACGTTGTTTGCAACCGTCATATGCGGCCAGATTGCGTAGGACTGGAAGACCATGCCGATATTGCGCTTTTCAGGTTCCACCATGATATTTTTTTCACTGCTGTAGACAATCGTGTCGCCAATCGTGATTTCACCGGACGTCGGCACCTCCAGCCCTGCCAGGCAGCGCAGAGTAGTTGTCTTCCCACAACCACTTGGCCCCAACAAAGAAATTGTTTCATTCGGTGGCGCATCAAAGCTGACATTGTCAACTGCCGCGACATCTCCGTACATCTTTCTAAGGTTCCGCACCTGGACCAAAGATCCGCCCTGCGCCTTCATGCGATCGACGGGGCCCGGTTCGGCCTTAGTTTTCTGGTTTTGAGTTTGCATGTTCATTTCTATTTCTCCAATTTATCTGATCAGTCGCGACGGCTGGTAGGCAACAGCCTCACCGAGAACGCGCAGACAAGTAGCAATACGGTTTGTACGATACTGAAGGCGGCCGAGACCCCAAGCGGTCGCGATTCCATCATGCGGATTAGAGCCACTGACATCGTTTCTGTGCCGTGGACGTAAAGCATGATCGATGAACTCACTTCCCTAATGAAAATCACGAACAACAGGATCCAGGTCGAAATCATTCCGGGAATACAGAGTGGCAATATGATTTTCTGCATTGCCTTCCACCAAGACGCACCACACACCCGCGCACATTCATCAAGTTCCTTCGACATCGATATGACGATGGATTCAATGTTCCTTAGACCCGTGGGCAAGAAATGTGCGACATAAGCGATCACCATGATCGCTAGGGTTCCATAGAGCGGCGTTTTCAGCGCCACGATAAGATAGCCGATACCCAATACGATGCCGGGCACGGTCAGCGGCAACATGGAAAGTGCCACGATGCCGAAGCGACCCGGCAAGTTGGTGCGGTGGATAATGACGGCGAGGCTAAAGCAAAACAGCACCGCAATCGTTGCCCCCACCAGCGCAATGGTAAGGCTATTGGTCAGACCCCGACGCGCCACTTCGTCAACGAAAACAACTTCGTAAAAGTGCTCGAACGTGATCCGGTCGAACTGGAAGCTGCCAACCCAAGCATCTTGAATAGAAATCAGTGCAAGGACGCAAAACGGTCCGATGACCAAGAACAGATACAAACTGTTAAATCCGAACGCGACCCACTTGTAGCGGCCAAGATCAATGAGCTTTGGTCGATAGCCTTTGCCGGTGATGGTCGTAAACTTGCGGCCCATCAAGAGCTTAATTTGCAACAACGTCAGGCCGGCAGTAAAGATGAACAGGAACGTACTCAATATGGTTCCCCCTGCAAAATCAGCCGGATACGAACTTACATAAGTGAAGATGAGTGTTGAAAGCGTCTTGTCCCCGCCTGGCCCCCCCAACAGTAATGGAACGCCAAACGCACCTGCACTTGTCACAAAAACCAAAATCGAGGCCGACAGGATCGCAGGGGCCGACAGCGGCAATGTGATGCGAATGGCAGTTTGAAGAACGCCCGCACCATTGATGCGCGCGGCATCCTCAAGGGACGGATCCATACTCTGCAAACTTCCGAGCGTGAACAGATAGACGTATGGTGTGTAAAAAAGCCCGAAGACGATAATCATCCCTTCCATTGAATATATATCAAGTATGGGTCCACCGATCAGCGGCTCGAACAGCTTATTGAGTAAGCCTGTCCGTGGTGATGCGATGGCTTGCCATGCAAGCGCGCCCACAACGTTGGACAAGTAAAATGGCAACATATTGAGTGCATCGAAAAGGCGCTTACCAGGCATGTTTGTTCGGGCGACGAACCAAGCCAAGGACACCCCAGTTACTGTTGCGATCACAACTGCACTGATACAGGTGATCATAGTGATCTTGAACGCATCCAGAACCTCCGGTCTGAACATAACTTCCACGATTTTATCGAAACCGATACCTTGATCGTTTTCCGTAAACGCTCGTAAAAGCATGACAAAAAGAGGGTACACGACCGTAAGGCCAAGTATCGCATATACAATAATAATGACGCCTACACCGTTGTAGCGCTTAATCCCCGAAAAGACTGATGTCCGTTTCTCTGCGTATGAAGTGCTCATTTTTCTCCCCACTGTACATTCCGCAGAATGTCCCTAGAAAATTTGAATTTCGCCAACAGTTGTTCCTCTAAAATCAGCTATGCTCTCCAAACATCGCCAAGGATCGGACTGTGGCAGTCTCCCGTTTTCGAAATCTAACACGGTCGAGAAAAGTTACTCCCATCATTGTGGAAATATACTATGTCGGATTTTTCCTGATTTCTTCGGGCTGTATTTGATACATTGTGCGGACACGGATTTAATAATGGGTCCGACAGTTTGGACACCAAGCTTATCTTACCCAATCAGGGCAATCGAACGTTTTTGCAGATTGGGAGCCGGACGGGCCAGCAATGGCCACCTCGTCCCTCCGCGCATTAAGCTGACGATAGAAGAAAGAGAAAAACACATGACCGCCAGTGTAAAGTCAGGCAAACAGACCGCAATCGATAAGTTGGCAAATGGGCTGTTTCGAAATGACGGGGACGTCTACGATCCTGAGACGAAATACCGTTTTTTGTTAATTGGTGCATTTCATTTGCAAAAAGCGGCCGACCTTCGCACACGAGGCGACAGCAAGACTGAACGCCTTATGAATATCGCCCACCTGAATCCCATTCTTGATGGCGTTTACTGGGACTTTCATATCGGACCGTTTGCTCAGTACGGCGATTGGCCTGTCGAGAACCGCGAGGAATTCACCCTCGTTGCCGCAGACCGATTGGCTATCGTAAGAACAGCCTGCCAAACGGGGCGCTACAATGCGATCGTCCTGTTGGGCGGTGGCGAACCGGGTGCATTTGAGGCGCGTGAGATTGCCCGTGAATACGGCATACCTGTTGTGTCCTGCGGTTTCTCACAGATGCATATCGCGACGATGCTGGGCAATAAATTCTCGGTGCTCGACGTCGCTGAACAACACAACATGTATTACTACTCATTAATCAAGCGGCATCGGCTTGCAGATCGCTGCGCATCGGTTTTGAACATCAACCTACCGCATTGGCGGCCCGGCGCGCCAGATCCAGAAATGCACCTGACGGCCGAGCGGGAACGCTACTATGAGACAAACCATAGCGACGTTATCGAGATTGCCGTTCAAGCCGCCGTCGAAGCGATTGAAACCGACGGTGCCGAGGTCATCACAATGGGCTGCTCTGGGGCGTTCTGGATGAAGTGGCCAATGGAAGAACGCCTGAAAGAGCTTGGCTGGGAAGTGCCTGTACTTGAAGGCTACAGTTCGGCTCTTGCCCTTGCAAAAATGATGGTCGACCTAAAAATCGATGCCAGCGGGCTGACCTTTCCCTCTGCCCACCCCAAGAAGATTCGTACCAAAAAGATCATTTAGGCTTTTGGCGTCCGTATCTGCCTCGATCAAAGGTAGGCTGTGAGGCAGATGCGCATGTCTTGCAGCCTGAATTTGAGGAAAGGGTGACGGCGGTTGCATTATAATTTATTTGCGAAATTCATCTTAACGTTGGTCATAGGAGCAATCGGCGGTTGGTCCTTGTGGCATTTTCAAATGCCTCTTGCTTGGCTCCTTGGTGCGATGATCGCCTGCGGCCTTGCCGCGCTATTCGGCCTACCTGTCGCATTGCCCAAGTACTCTCGCCCACCGATGACGGCAACCTTAGGTGCAATGCTGGGCGCAACGTTTAGCCCCTCTGTCTTTGACCACATCAACTTATGGATCGTGTCCCTTTCAGGGCTTGTCGTTTACCTGCTTGTCTTGGGTACGGTTGTCTATCTTTACTTCCGTCGGGTCGTCGGTCTCGACCCAGCGACCGCCTACTTTTCGGCTCTGCCTGGTGGTATGGTTGAAATGATCATTCAGGGTGGTGAAAAGGGCGGCGATGAGCGAATGATCGCCCTTATTCATGTCGTCCGAATTTTCCTGGTCGTCATGACGCTGCCATTCTTGATCCAGTATGTGACAGGCCAGAACATCGGGCGAAACGCCGCCGGTTATATCGCCCTAAATTCAATTTCGGGCATCGATTTTATATGGATCGCCGCGACGGTTCTGATTGGCGTTTTTCTGGCAACATTATTACGTTTTCCGGCCCGCTTTTTTCTAGGGCCGATGATTGTAAGCGCCTGCGTTCATTACCTTGGCTACTCTGACTTTAAGATTCCAACGACAGTTCTGGCGGGCGCGCAGATTGTCATCGGGGCCACGATCGGCTGTCGGTTCGCAAACATCCCGCTTGCCTACATCGCCCGCGTCGCGCTGTTCTCGCTTGGGTCAACGTTTCTGTGCATCGCCATTTCTCTCGCCTTCGCTTTTGGTGTATCCTATTGGTCAGGCGATCAGCTTGCCAGCTTGATACTGGCCTACTCGCCCGGTGGTATTACAGAAATGAGTCTGATAGCTCTTGCGCTTGGGCTAGAGGTTCCGTTTGTTGCCTTGCATCACATCGTACGTGTTGTGCTGGTCATGGGGAGCGCGTCGTTTATATTCAAGAGCGTCAAACGCTATTGACCTAGCGATGCATCAAATCATGCAATAAAAAATCCGGCCCAACATTCTGGGCCGGATATCTATGAGCCACCGCAAAAAGCGCAGAGTTAAATAAATTTACGTTTGCGCCACTTCTTAGGATGATCGCTTGGGAAGGTAAGACCACTCGCATCTACTTTGAGCGAAATCATCAGCTTCGCCAATTGGATGGCGCAACTATAGCCCTCCAGTACGGGCACTTCCCAGCCGAGATCGTTCAGACGCTTTTGTAGAAAAGGTTGCATCCAGAACGCGGCAGAACAGCCAAATGTGATGACCTCTGCGCCGTCATTCTCAATGGCATCGACAGACTGCTCAACGGCGGCATCCACCATATCCGACTGTTCGCCACGTTTCGCCTTTTCGCGCTCATCGAAAAACTGGCGCGTACCATCTAGCCCGGGGCGTTGTAGTGGAAAATTAACATTTCGGATCGAAGCACAGGCGCGCTCAAAACCATATTGCACGATAATATCGCGGTAATATGTGTTGTGAACTTCCGCCATGTCGATGACGCTAAACCGGTTTCCAAGCATGCTTGCCACATGCATCTGCGAAAACCCGCATGACAATATCGGCATATTGTAACGTCGTCCGATTTCCCGTGCGGCCACGCCACCGGGGTCGCCTCCGCCTAACAGTACAATTGCGTCATACTTCCCGCTCTCGCAGGCCTCACGGACCATCGGCAAACGTGCGGCGGCAACAATGGCAAATTCTTCGCGTGTTTCGACAGGCCAATCGCCATAGGTGGCGAGTGGGCCATTGCTGTGCTCCCACTCCACGTCTTCAAGATGCGGCTTCACGAGCTCGAAATTCATCAACGTGCTCTCTTTCGGGCCTTCGATAACCCGATGGAGAAATTCCGATTTCTTCGGAAGTGTGAACGCATTCATTAAGAGTAATCTTGGTTTTGCCATGATGTAACTTAGCTCGCCTATGTTTATTTGTGCCGTAGATTGATCATTTCAACACAGCGGCACCGAATGAGTGATTATCGATTTTTCCACGACAGAACTTAGGTATAATATTGATATCGCTTCTAAGTTCAGGTCGTAAAGCTCTTTTATTTTGATTGTGCGCGACGCTTAGAACATCCTGTCCTAACGCCGCACACGATCTCATTTAGTGGAATGATATCAGTTAAGACCCCATTCTACGAGTTTATCGCGAACGCCATCCAAGACATCATTCGCACCTTCGGTATCCCAGTTGAAATCAGCAATATTGATATCGCCGAGATCGGGCAGGATGACACTGTCAGGTGACACAATCCCAGGGCGTCCGTAAAACAGCGTTGCGCCTGAATCCATCAACAACTGTGCGCCACGTTGGCTGCGCATGTAATCAATGAACAACTTAGCCGTCGCTGGATGCGGCGCTGCCGCTAGAATCGTCGTCGTCTGAGGCAACAGAACCGTGCCCTCCTCAGGGTAGACTAACGTTACATCAACATTGGTGCTGCCCAGTTGAAATGTATTTTTCGCGTGGCTTAACAATGCAAGCGGGACTTCGCCCGACGCAAGCCAGTCGCGCGATTGCGAGCTTCGCGTATTAATGACTGGTTCCGTCGTTTCGATGAAGTCGACCACCCATTCTTCACCCATAACACGAATAAGATAGTTGATCGTAGCGGCGGGTGACGGTGCACGCGGGTTACCGACGGAAACCAAACCTTTCAGACGTGGATCATTCATTTCTGCCCAAGTGGTCGGATTGAAGTCCTCAAGCCCACGCTCTGCCAGAACGGCCGGATTGTACAGCGGCGTGAATGCATAGGCATCTGATACCCAATACCCGTCACGCGACAGTCCGAAATCATTGGAATAGGTATATTCGTCATAGCTTGGCGAATGGTATTCCATCAATTCGTCCATCGCCAACAAATCGTTGAACCACCCCCAGTTTACAGTCGACACTAAATCAAAACTGTTGCGGCCCGCAGCAAGAGGCTGCATTACCTTTTCGGGAATGGATGACGATCCCTCATAGGTGTATTCGGCTTCGATTTCAGGCAGTCCGTAAAGCACCTTGAAATCAGCGTAGAGCGCGTCGGCTGCGGCTTGCTCAAAGAAGCTGCCAACCCACGCAAGCCCGCCTTCTTCGCGGGCTTGATCGATCAATGCCTCAACGCGTGACCGCTCATCAGGATCCGTTATCGCGGCCAGAATAGGTGCTTCTTGTGCAAACGCAGCACCGCAATGTAGCCCTACCGCACTCGCTAATGCGATACCCTTAAGTTTACTTGAGAAATTCATCTCGTCTTCCCCCCATGTGAATTGAAAGCCGACGCTTAGGCGCGTTCTGCCTACCTTTCCTCCTCCGGAAGGCCGCATCGACCGTATGTCACATGAACATGAATTCGTGTCCGCACATATCATTGGGTTGGAACAACTCACTTTCCAAAAAGTCCTAGAATATACCTCACCTCTGCCAACTGGAGTTGATTTCCGATTATTGGGAAAGGGAGTATTTCCACTTACTGCGGTGTCGGGGGGATGGGGTTGGGCTAGCAT
>NZ_JAHKPU010000040.1 GCF_018860505.1 Pacificibacter marinus | reverse complement strand
CAGCAAACGAGCAAAGCCTGACAAGAAAGGCGCTCGCGCTGTGTTTGAAGCAATAGTTTCTGCACTCGCAACCGTTAGTTTTTCAACAGAATCGGCGGAAACCGGACGTTAGCGGCAGGCGCGATGTAGGGATGCCATGTCAGGAAAAGCGAACATGACTTCCCAAATTAATAGAACTTCAACGGTCTACGCTAAATCACCGCCTTGTTTAGAAAACCCCGCAGCCATATTCTTAATCGCGGATCGCTTCCAAGTTCCAATCTGCATTGCCTCTCAGTGTTTGCCTGCAAACACCTGCCATCATAGATGCACTTCGTATTTTTTCGATAACTCAGCTATTGTCATTTCTCCGCGGATAGCTTCAAGCGCAACCTTGGCTTTAAAACCAAATAAATGGTTCATTCGTTTCGTCACTTCAGATCATTTCTCTCACAAGTTGACCCACCATAAGTACTGGCCTGAACTCCCGCGATCACCTCTCTCAAAGTAGGGCATCAAATTGGGGAGCAAAGTTGGACTACGCCACATCTAAGATTTCTGAAGCCTCAGTCAAAGGGCAGGTAAACCAGAAAACGGTCTCTTGGTCTGGCTCACTCTCAAATCCGATCGTGCCGCCCATCAATTCAATCAAGGTGCGCGAGATACTTAAGCCCAAGCCGGTACCTCCACGCTGACGTGCGTTGGAGTTGTCCGCTTGAGAGAAGGGTTGAAATATTTTGTTGCGAAACTCTTCGGGTATGCCCGGCCCCAAATTGCTCACTGAAATTTTGATATGGGTTGGCAGAACTTCGGCCGCAAGCCTAACTGTTGTCTCGGAATGCGCAAACTTACATGCGTTCGATAGCAGGTTTGTCAAAACCTGTATAACACGCTTTTTGTCTGTTGAGATCATCTGTTCAACTTCAGGCTTCAGCACTTCCACTTCGACGTTCCACTGCGAGGCGTAAGTTTCGACCTGTTGTGATGCGTCACTTAAAATCTCGTTAAGACTGAACGAACTCACTTCAACGTTCATATTGCCAGAATTCATTTTTTCCATGTCTAGAATGTCGTCAACAAGACTGGAAAGACGATCAGAATTTGACAAGGCAATCTCGATCAATCGGTCAGTAATCTTGGTTTTTTCAATCTGTGACTGACCTTGCAAAAGTCCGAGCGCGCCTTTGATCGACGTTAAAGGCGTGCGAAGTTCATGGCTGACAGTGGCGACAAAATCACGTTTCATCCGCTCCAGCTTGAAGATTTCTGTCACATCCGTCTGTATCCCGAGCATCCTGAGGGCGGTCCCATCTGGAGCACGCTCGACCACGACGGCATCAGATTTGATCCAGCGCCATTCATCATTTGCGACATTTATGCGAAAACGAACTTCAGCGCGGTCTGTGCGGCCTTCGATGCAGTCCTTTTCGGCTTTTTTGAAAAGGGCAAGATCATCCGCATGCATGCGAACCATCTGTTCTTGATAGGGGTTTTTGCAGTTTGGAAGAGCTACAGTATGCATGTTATCGAACCAAGTATCGGAGACGACTGAGGTTCCGCGCTCTAAATCAATATCAAAAACGCCGATTTGAACGCTTCTCAGGGCGAGATTCCACCGTTGCTCAGCCTCGACAATCTCCTTTGCATGTCGTTCGGTGACAGTGATATCGCGCATGAGCAACGTCGTCCGCTCTTCGCCTTCCGCAGTGAACCACGTTTTCTTTTCGACTTCGATAATCAATGGCTCAGCGGTTTTGATCGACGATGTCACATGTAGTTTTGACCACCCATCAACACCTTGCAGATCCATGTTCGGTAGCAAGTCACCAAGAGACTTTCCAACCAGCCTCATGTGTTTCGTGAGCGGCAACAGAAGCTTCAGTGCAGCCTCGTTCGCTTGGAGAATTTCGCCTGATTTATTGACCGAGAGGATCGCAAGCATCGCATTCTCAAGAATGGAGCGCTTCTCTTTGTCTTGCGTTTCAAGGTCTCGGGTTTTTTGCGCTATGGTAACAGCGATTGTATGGCTTTTCTTGATCAACACACGCAAGATTGTGCTGACCAGTGTCGTAATCAAGAGCCCTAGTGCCAGAACAATCCACCTTGCTCGGAATGGCTGAATAGCATCGAACTGCGGCGTACTTTTAAATGCAATAGAAAAGGTTTGTCCGAATTTTTCAATTGACTGGCGACGACTGTAGTCTGATGTGTCAATGGGCGTCGCGGGTACCGTTTTGATCGTATCAATTGCTGTCTGTGCATTAAATTCGGCTTGTATTTCTATCATTTTGCCTTGCGCAGATGTGAGACCGTTGAAGAAATCCTCGAGGTTCAAAACTGCAAAAGCAAAGCCAATAAAGTCACCTTTCTGCGGTTTGTAGATTGGCTTAAGCATAAACGCCCGAGAGCCGCCGATTTGAGGAACGAGATCTGGGAAGTGTCCAGTTACAAGAGTTTGACCTGTATCACGTGCCTTTTTTGCGATCGCAAGGAGATCGGGATTGCTTGCAAAATCCAGCCCCATAAACATTTGGTGGTTGGCGGGCGGCTCAATATACTGCACGATGAAATGATCAGCTTGAAGCGTAGATGACATACTTTCGAACTGTCTAACTCCATCAGTCGGGCCACTTTCTTGTGATGCCATCGTGGCAAGACCGATGGCATCAAGCATCAACATACTATCGCTCACGTTCAGTGCTTTAACATAGTTTGACATTTCCAACGCGGTTATCCCATCAGATGCCATGACTAGGCCATTCAGGCCATCAAGGAGCCGACTATAGTCTTCGAAACGTCGATCCAAAGAAGTGAGGCTTTGATCAACCAAAACCTGAAAGGATTCTTGCGATCTACCGTGTGCAACTTTGTGCACCAAGAAAAATGAGGAAAAGGATAGTCCAAGAAAAATAACCAGACTGATCCCTTGGATCCATCGCGCCTTGTGATCTGAAGACATTTCTCACCTATTGAATGTATGGCTTTTGCAGGCGACTGAAAACACGCAGTAAATAGATAAGGTGCCATTGTAATTTGAGTGATTGTTACCCTGCAAAAAGGGCAACAATATGACGACAATCCGAACTTACAGAGATGTTTGTTTCGAATTTTGCAATGTCTGGCATCAGCGCTGATGGGGCTAACTGCTGCGTCAGGGAAGCTGCAATGCCGCGTTTGGGCCCCCGATCAACGGCAGCTAAGCACTCGAACACACCTCCCGTTCCACCATTTCCACTTTAAGCGGCTATAACACCAACAGTGTAGCGGCCTCAGGCGCTGGAGCGCCCTTAGCGACCAGATCATCAACCGCATGCGCCAAGCCATGCAGCTTGAGACTACGCAGCATGATGACGATTGAGGCTTTTGCAGGATCATGACGCAATTGTGCTTCTCCCCTGCCTGTCTGAGGGTGGCATAGCGATCTACGTTTGCTTTCGGCGCAGTTCCCAAAACCAAAGCGTTTGGTGGATAGATCTTTGGGTGATCTGTCTGGATTTGATCCAATCAGCCGATGCAGGAGGTCCAGAATATGCGTCTTGGTCGGCACACTAGCGTCCAAAGCTAATTCAACATCTCGCAGCACAGCCTATTCGTTGTGATGTAGGACCAAGGACAGGATATTGACATTTCTCTGTCACCACCATCCTTACCTAGCATGTGATCTTGCAGCCGCTGGAAGGGGTCGAGCATCTCTGCAAACGGCGCACCATTGCGTAATGCACCGAGCTTGCGTTGGATAACCGTCAAATAATGGCGTCAATCATAAATAACTTTGCTAGGTTTTCGGTAGGATCGATCAATGATGCGGCCAGACGTTAGTCAAACAGCATGGAAGCAGACGTTTGCTTTGAGGCTCTGAAAGGGGTTGTCAGACCGTAAGACGTCTAATTAGAAAAACGGGATCGCAAGTTGCGCTTTCTTGCAGGCTTCCGTCTTGGATGGAGCAATCCCCCACTGGTCTGTCCGGCCTTTAGCCCACGTCCAGTCCTCAGGACCGCCGACGCTGTAGGTGTCGTCGACCTGTAAAACCTCTGCCGTGTGTTCAATGACCACCCCGAAGGGATCAATAAAGTAGAGGAACACATTGTCCCCAGGCCCATGGCGTCCCGGTCCCCACCCAATGTTAAAGCCAGCGTCACACATTCGCCCGGAGGCCTTCATGACAGCCTCCCAGTCAGGATGGTTAAAGGCAATATGGTTCAGCGTATCCACTTCGGCGCTCGCGAGGACGATCGAGTGATGGTCAGAATTGGTTCGCAAAAAACCCATCATTTTGGAACGATCCGTCAGCACGAAGCCCAACCCCTGCTCAAGAAAACGAATATCGGCCTCAAGATCGCAGGTGTTGATATTCACGTGCGCCAGTCGGTCGGGCATATGCCGTTCTTTGTCTAGGATTGGTGCGACTTGGGCATCCCCTTGCACGACGCGGTAAAGCCGTCCCGAGGGGTCGCGCAATGCAAACCCCGTCCCGCCACCATGATCTTGCAGCACAGATATCTCGCCCTCGGCGGTTCCACCAGCAGCGACCATACGATCACGCAGAGCCGCAAGGTTAGTGCTCGCCGCCGCGCGAAATGTCATGGAAAGAACACCAGTGGCCTTGCCCTGCGTCAAACGCAGGACGTAGGGATCAGAGCCACAGGCGCGCAGCCAGACGGAAGCACTATCGCGCGATGCCTCCTCCAGCCCCCAAATGTCGGTGTAAAAAGCAACGGCTGCAGCAAGATCAGGCGTCTCAACTTCGACGCTGCGCAACCCTTCGAAGGGAAAATCATACGTCATGTCAACCCTCCGCCACGATCTTGCTCAGCAGCGAACCAACACAATCAATGCGTATCTCGATCTCGTCCCCCGGCTTCATCCAAACTGGCGGCGTGCGCTTGGCGCCAACACCACCTGGCGTCCCCGTGGCAATCACATCACCAGGCGACAAGGCTGTGAATTGCGAAACATAGGCTATGATCACAGGGATTGGAAAGAGCATTTGCGACACCGGCGCTTCTTGCATAATTTTGCCGTTCAAAATTGAGCGTACAACTACGGCATCAAGATCGTCGATTTCATCTGGCGTCACCAGTTCAGGGCCGAAAGGCGCGGTATCGGGGAAGTTTTTTCCAGGGATAAACTGGTTGGTGTGCCATTGCCAATCACGCAGGGACGCATCGTTAAAGCAAGCAAAACCAGCGACATGGCCCATCGCTTCAGCCTCGGAAATATTGCGTCCACCCTTTCCAATAACGACGGCCAACTCTGCCTCGTAATCTAGATGTTCCGATACAGTCGGGCAGATTACAGGGTCATGCGCCCCTACAAGAGTATCCGCAAAGCGCGTAAAAATCGAGGGGTGCGCAACAGCAGCTCGGCCCGTTTCTTTACGGTGGTCTTCGTAGTTATGCCCAACGCAAAGGATCTTGCTTGGATCTGGGATAACAGGCAACAACTTAACCGATGACTTGGACAAACGCGGCGCTGGCCCGTCGAGGTTCAGTGCATCCTCAGCAATGGCTTGACGCAGACCGACAGGCGCATTCGGAAGCGCCCCGAGATCAACAACATCGCTGCCTTCAACACGGCCCCATGATGAACGGCCTTCATGTTCGAAACTAATAAAACGCATTTTAATATTCCTTTCTTTTTACTGCTCTCAGGAGCTGGCAACCTTGGTTGAGATGGGCTGTCCGAGCCCCATGGCCCGTCCAAGACGGACGATTTCGTCACTCATTTGCGATGCGTTTTTAGAGACTGCCGCAGTGTAGAAATCTGGCCGCACCAAGACGTGATGCGCTTGATGCGCATCGAACCAAGTGTCAAAGTGGCCATCAGGATCTGACAGCTCGCTGCTCATGTCGATCGGCCTTGTTCCGAGCTGCGCGACAACGGCTGCCGCCTCAGGCGTCAAAGCCAGCGCACCGCGCGACAGCAGCACCCAGCCGCCCCCTGTCACAGAATCAAGCAGCGCTCCGTCATCGCGAACGGCAGGGTTGATGAACCGTCCCCCCGCGCCTGCGCAGATAATATCGGACGCGATTGGCGCGATCAGATCAGCCGCGGTACGGATATCGCTTTGTGCTCGGACCCGCTCATCGCGCACCTGCGCCTCAGCAGGATCAAGGACACAGATATAATGCCCAGCCTCAATAGCCTTGCCGATGACATGTCGTACCTGTGCGTCGCGCTCAGGCTGATACGTGTCGAGCAATCTGGTGTCGGCTTTGCCCCCAATGACCAGAGCCAGTTTCCAAGCGAGGTTTGCAACATCGCGCATCCCGTGACACATACCCTGCCCAAAGAAAGGCGGCGTCTGATGTGCAGCATCCCCAGCTAAAAAGACAGGGCCGACGCGCCAATCAGCAGCCACCAGACCGTGAAAGCGGTAAGTGGCCGCGCGGATAATCCGGTGCGGCGCATTTTGCACCCAAGGTTCAACAAGCGCCGCGACTGTTGCAGGCCGGGACATCTCGACGTCATCCTCGCCGGGCAGCAGCATAAACTCCCAACGTCGATGCGTGCCACGGCCCGGCACAATGGTCGCTGGACGTGACGGATCACACATCATCACTGATAGCCGTTGCAGGTTTGCGGTTTCGGGCACTCCCGTCAGGTCAGGGAAAGAAATAGGACCATCGACCTCGGCATCGATCACCAGCCAAGGTTCTTCGAATTTAAGATCGTCCAATTGCACACCAAGCGCCTTGCGCACCATGCTGCGAGCGCCATCTGTTCCCAGCACCCAGCGGGTTTGGATCGTCTCGTCCCCCACTGTCAGCTGTGCGCCCTCATTCTTGATCTCAAGTCCCGTCACCTCTTGACCCAAGCGCAAGCTCACGTTCGGATAACGCGCCAGACCCGCCCGTAGGACCTCTTCCAACTCAGGCTGATAAAAGAAATAATCATTGGCGTAACCAAAGGCGCGGGGTTTATCCACGGCGCTCAGATACCGGATCATTCCGTGATCGGCCCCAATATGCAAATGCCCGTCACCCGCCAGCAGTTTATCTTCGAAAGGGGCGAGCAGATCTACATCTGCCAGCAGTCGCAGCATTTCGTGATCCACATGCACTGCGCGCGGCAGCGCATAGGGTGCCATATCGCGTTCAAGTACCAGCACACGTAGACCCGCTTGCCCCAAAAGATTGGCAGCATAGGCACCCACCGGCCCGCAGCCAACGACTGTCACGTCCCATTCTAGTGTCATCTGTTATCTCCGAAATTTCTAGTTTATTGCGTGATCGTCAAAGCGGCGACCACGAACGGCCTTATCAATAAAGCACTTCAGGCAACCACAGGGCCAACTGCGGCATGGCGAAGAGCAGGATCACCAACAACACTGGCGCGACTAAAAATGGCAGGATGCCACGATAGACCGTGCCCATCGACAGTGTCGCGCATTGTGCCTTGATGATGAATAGGTTCATCCCGACGGGTGGCGTAATCAGACCCAGTTCGACCAGCACGGCCACCAGCACACCGAACCAAACCGGATCAAACCCAAAGCCGGTCACGATAGGCAAAAATACCGGCACTGTGATCAGCACCATTCCGATACCTTCAAGAAAACATCCCAAGATGATGAAGATTGCTACGATCAACCCCATCACCAATACCGGCGAAAGTTCGGCGGCCTGCGCTAGCGCCAAAAGGCTTTCCGGCAGTCGGGTTTGCACAACAAAATTGGCAAACATGGTTGCACCGATGATGATCATGAACAGCGCACAGGAAATGAGAACCGATGCCTGAACGGCACGGATAAACCCCTGCACGGTCAACGTCCGACGTAGAAACCCGATGATCACCGCGCCAAATGCACCAATTGAGGCGGCCTCGTTTGGGCTAAAAACGCCAGCATAGATACCGCCGATTGAGACAATAAAAACCAGCATAAACTGCCAAGGTCGCAAAAGTGCTAAGAAGCGCTGCGCCATAGAAACCTTTTCGGCATCCGGCGGTGGGCCTGCACGCCCCGCAAGCATGACCGAGATGGCCATGTAGAGCAGCATCAACACGATGCCTGGAATCATTGAGGCTGCGAACAATCGGGACACCGACGTCTCGGCAATCGACCCGTAAATCACAAGAATGATCGATGGCGGGATAAGAATGCCCAATGAACCTCCTGCCGCGATGGATGCCGCAGAATAGCCATCTTTGTAGCCAGCCTTTTGCATCTCGGGCATGGCGATGCGAGTCATGCTTGCCGCCGTTGCCACCGAAGATCCACAGATCGCCCCAAATGCACCCGATGCAGCAATCGATGCGATGGAAAGCCCTCCACGCACGCCAGTCGTGAAGACCCGCGCTGCTGCAAAAAGTTCGGCGGACATGCGAGACCCCGATGCCACTTCGCCCATCAGGACAAAGAGCGGGATCACTGAAAGCGCGTAATTCAAGGCCGTGTCAAAACTGCCTGTGCCTGCCAGCATTGTCGCCACAGGCAAACCGTTAAGCAAGATATTCCCAACGATGCCGACAAAGGCCAATGACAGCCACACAGGCTGACGTAGCATCAAAAGCACAAACATTGCGCCGACACCGGTAAGGCCGAGGGTGAAAGCACTCATGGTTTTGTCTCCGAAATACTGGGGGTGTCGGCTTGATCTCGATCGCGAACAAACAGCCGCCGCAGCGCCACCCAGATGTTGCCAGCCAAGCCGACGAAAGCGATCGCCCAAAGTGTCCACTGTGGCACGCCGAGTTCAAGAGACCGGTCCCCGTATGTGTAGGCATCCCGTGCAGGCCCAAACATAGACCAACCAAGGAACACAAAGAAAACGAGCGTCCCAAACGAGGCGATCCATTTCAAAAAGCCAAGAGAGCGCGCGGGCAAAAAGGTGTCGATAAGATCAATCACGATTTCGCTGCGCTTTGCGACGACCGGTGCCATGCCGAAAAACACCATGATCAGCAGACTAAATCCAACCACATCATATGCACCTTGCACTGGCGTGTTGAAGGCAAAGCGCAAAACCACGTCGGACACCACGGTCAGCATCATCACAACAATGGCAAGCGAGGCAATATAATGAAAAAGTCGCGTCAAGCGATCCTGTGAAAGCATTACGCCCCCCTTTCATGGGTGGGTAGGGAGCCATCCCCCTACCCCTGTGAAGCTAGGACAGCCTAATCAGTGCGTGTAGGCCGAGAGGAATGCGGAACCGGGCGCGCCAGTCGCATCGACTTCGCTCACCATCGCATTCAAGACTGGCGCGAACTCTGTCTTAAGCGTGGCCATCTGATCATCCGAGAGCCCCACCATTTCGACGCCAGCTTCGATCATGTAATCGCGAGCTGCTGCCTCTCCCTCATCAAGCATCTTGCCAAAAGCCTCGGCACGGTCGGGGCCTGTGGTGTCATCGACGAGTTTCTTCAGCTCGGGGCTCAAACCGTCATAGGTCTTTTGGTTCATCACCACCGCAAAGGCCGCTGAGGCCAAGCCTGGTTCAATCGAATAATCCAGCACGGGGCCAAGATCGAACGCTTTGGTCGCCTCGAATGGGAACGCGGTGGCATCCACGACCCGTTTGGACAGTGCGTCACCAGTCTCAGCGGGTTGCACAGGCACAGGGGACGCACCTAGAATCTCAATCATCTGCTGCCAAATTGTACCAGCGTAGCGCACGCGCATCCCCTCGAACGCAGACAGATCGGATGGATCTTTCGACGCCGTGTGCAGCTTAAGCGGCGGCGTGACCGCCATCCATAAGGCATGCGTGCCTTCAAGTTCGTCGGCCAAGTATTCAGGTGCCAACTCCGTCAACCGACGCGAGGTCACTGCACTGGTACTGCCAGACGATGGGTAAGTCAGCGGCAGACCCGCGAGTTCCGCCATTGGGAAACGCCCTGGTGTTGCTCCGCTTAGAACAACCGACACATCTGCGGCCCCTGTGCGTGCCAGATCGAATTGGCGTGGTGCCGGTCCAAGTTGGCCAGAGGGGAACAGCTCGATGGTCAATTCACCATTGCTTTTCTCTGCCAGCTCCTCACCCCATAGCGTAAGCATCTGATTAAATGCGTGATTTGGCGGTAGAAACGTGGACACTTTAAGTGTTTCTGCGAAAGCCGCTGGAGCAACCCCAAGCAACAGCGCCGCCAAGCATAATGATTTCTTGATAGTCATTGTCTTCCTCCCATTTGATGATTTTCGACCGAAACCTCCCGTTCCGGTCATGGCAATTTTAGCCACCGTTCCTCAAGGTCCGGCCAATAACGTGCGCCGGACTGCCGCAGAGTTTCACTGGCGACAAGATCGGCAAAGGCAGCGATGCCTGTTGCATAACTTTGCCGCGATTGCATCGCGCGCAGCCAACCATCGATGGCTGGAAATTCACTCAACCACAGACCAGAAAAACCAAGACGATCGAGCCGATCAATATAAGCGATCAAAGCAACATCCACTTTAGAAAATGCCGCTCCCATCATCCAATCATGCGCCTCAAGCACTGCTTGCATGTCTGTAAAGGCGCGGCGCAACACCAGCAGCGCCTGCGTCACGTGGACCGAGGCGAGCCCATCCTCAAGCAGCGAAAGACGTTTCATCCGCGACACTGGGTCCGGCATGCGCTCAAGATCCTGTGCGATTTGCTCTGGTGTCTTTTTGGCTCGGATCCTATCTCGCGCAGCGGTCGAAAAGGACAGCGTGTTGATCGCGGCATGAATATCCAGTGTGCGCAGCATCCAATGAGCGGTCGCCACCTCTGCTACATCGCCTTTCGGTGACAACTGCCCTGCCCCCATTTCACGATCTAGATAATCAAGGATGAGGCTCGACTCGACGACCACAAGCCCGTCATCAACAAGCGTCGGAACAACTGCTGACGGGTTAAGTTTACGGTAATCGGGGTCGAACTGATCCCCCTTTTGCAGGTCCAAAACAACGCTATCATAGCTAAGCCCAAGCTCGGCAAGACCGACACGCACCTTCTGAGAACATACGCTGGTTGAGCCGTGATAAAGTGTCAGCATCAGTCATCCTCCCTAGCCGCAAAACCAGCATCCTGCACGATGCTGTCGGCCAATCACTGTGGGACAATGGGTAATATATATAAAATGGACCGTCAATAAAAAATATATATATTTACCTTATCGGAGAATAATATATATAAGTAGCTATACAGCGGAGGGCATCAAATGGACGGCGACAGGACAGACCGTGATAGGCTTAAGGCAAACAGCCTTGCAGATAGGCTTCACGACCAGCTGCGCACAGATATCCTAACGGGGCATCTCGCTCCGGGACTGAAGCTACAAATGAAGCTCCTCACTGAACGTTACGGCGCGGGACAAACGCCGCTACGCGAGGCACTCAATCGGCTGTCCTCTGAAGGGCTGGTCGATAGCCGCGTGCAGCGCGGTTTTTTCGTAAAGCCTGTCCATCTTGACGAATTACGTGAATTGACAAAGACGCGCTGCTGGCTGGAAACGATAGCCCTGCGAGAATCCATCGCGAATGCGACACCAGAGTGGGACGAAGAACTCATCATCGCACACCATCGGCTCACCCGCACCCCGCGCTCGCTCGATCCAGATACATTCGACAGCAATCCGGATTGGGAACCGCTACACCGTGACTTTCACAAGACGCTGATATCACGCTGCGGTTCGCGCCAATTACTTGAATTCTGCGAACAATTGGCTGACCGCCTCTATCGTTATCGGATGCTATCGATCCAAAAGGTTTTCACCACGCGGCATGTCCGCGATGAACATGCCACCATGTTGCAGCTTGCACTCGACCGCGACGCGACGGGGGCCATCACAGCGCTGATGCACCATTACGAACAAACCGCAGCAGCCGTCCTTGAGGATTTAAAGCCAATAATGCACCAAGATCAGCCCTGATGAGGGCGCGAGCTGCAGCCCCCCATCACTGGGTTCTTGCCATATAAGATACACGAACCGCATGAGGCCGATTTTGGCATTTTACGAAGTTTAACGCACCAAAACCAAAATATTTTTACGCCCTCAGCGCATCGCATTGGAACAAAATCATGACCCACCAGCATCAAAATGGAATAGGCCATCATTGTGCCCGTGGCGCGATCGACATTCACAGCCACATAGTCCCATCGACCTTTCCAAAATGGGCCAAAGGACCTGTGCCATCTGGATGGCCGAGCACCGAAAGTTCGGATTGCTGTCACCGCACAGTCATCATCGACAGTCGCCCGTACCGCACCGTCAGCGATGCTTGCTGGGTGGCAGCGCGCCGCCTCGAAGATATGGATCGCAGTGGCATCGCGGTTCAGGCCCTCTCACCAATGCCCGAGCTTTTCAGTTATTGGCTGGACGCGCATGTGGCCGCGGATCTAATTCGCTACATCAACGATGTCATCGCAACCATGGTGCATGAGGGGCGCGGCCGGTTTATTGGTCTTGGCGCAGTTCCCTTGCAGAATCTAGACTTGGCGGTGAAAGAACTACACCGCCTCAAAAACGAGCTTGGTTTTGCAGGCATAGAAATCGGTAGCAATGTGAATGGCACCGCCATCGGCGACCCGAAGTTTGCCGAATTCTTCACAGAAGTGGCGCGGCTCGACTTGTCAGTCTTTGTACATGCAGTCCGCCCCACAGGTATGGACAGGCTCGTTGGCCCGCCTAACTTGCAGCAGGTCCTCGGGTATCCGAGCGATATAGGTCTTGCCGCAGCCTCCATCCTGACCGGCGGCTTACTTCGTAAAACACCTGACCTTAGGATTGCCTTAAGCCATGGCGGCGGCACTTTTTCCGCTCTCCTTCCACGATTAGAACAAGGCTTTCACACCTTTCCTGCTGTGGCCGAAGTGCTTGAAACGTCACCCAGTATTCAGGCCCGCGCCCTCTTCGCCGACAGTTTGACGTTCGATAAAGAAATGTTGCGGCGCGTGGTCGAGGTTTTTGGCGATGATCGCGTGATGATCGGCACAGATTACCCGTTTAACTTTCGTGAAACTGACCCCGTGGGACGCCTCCACGACGCCTTTGAACAGGAATCTGTATTTGAACGACTAACGTCCGGCAATGCACGGGCGTTCCTTGCACTCGACGGCTCTGTTGCATGCGATGGATCAGTTACGTGATTTGTCCAACAAGAAAACCTATGCAAGCTATACGGCACAAGGATAGCAGCCAATGATGACGAAATTCCTTTTGCCGCCTGAGGACCGCTATCCTCGGATCGAGGACCTTGCGAAACAGGCACGACGGAGGATCCCTGAATTCGCTTGGGCGTTTTTAGAACACGGCTCAGGGCATGAGCAGCGCCTTGCGAAAAATTTGGCGGCATTTCAAGAGATCGATCTGTCACCACGCTATCTATCGCAGGCACCGCAAATCGATACAACTGTCGACATTCATGGCACCCGCTATGCGTACCCCTTTGGCGTCGCCCCTGTCGGGCTAGGAGGACTGATCTGGCCCGGCTCAGACCGTGCAATTGCTCAGGCAGCTGCAGCGCGGAATATTCCTATGGTGCTCAGCACGGTCGCCTCTCTTTCAATCGAAGATGCAGCGCAGCTGTCGTGCGCGAACCTATGGTTTCAACTCTACCCAACGGTGTCGCGCGAGATTCGCGACGATTTGCTTGACCGCGCAGACGCGGCTGGAATTCGTAATTTGGTGATCACAATCGATGTGCCAAGCCCCGCACGCCGCGAAACGGCACGCCGCGCAGGACTGCCTGCGGGCGGAAAGATCAGCACTGCGTCTGCCCTGCAAACGGCGATGCACCCGCGATACGCGCTTGAGGTTCTGCGCAACGGCATCCCGACCTTTGCAAACCTCACACGATATGCAGAAAAAGGGTCCCAAAGCGTTGCCAGTCTGGTTCAAAGCGAGCTTGCCGCACGCTTTAACCCTGCCGACATCGAGAGTCTGCGCACGCGCTGGCCACACCAGATCACCATTAAGGGCATACTGACGCCAGAAGATGCAGCTGGCGCATTGGATCTTGGTGCCGATGCCCTTTGGATGTCAAACCACGGCGGCCGCCAGAGTGACGCTCTGCCAACGCCAGTTGATTGCTTGCCTGAGGTTCGCGCAAGCGTGGGTGATACTGTGCCGATTTTCCTTGATAGCGGGGTCCGAAGTGGATTGGATTTGTTAAGAGCCATGTCGCGCGGGGCAGATTGCGTATTTTTGGGCCGTCCGTTTTATTATGCTGTGGCAGCAATGGGTCCCAAAGGGGCGGCACATGCCGTCGACATTCTGGCTAAGGAACTTAGCCACTCCATGAACCAGCATTCAATGGCGTACACCCGATGAGCTACCCCCTGAAATTGGCCCCTGATGCGAGCTTTTATTTGTAGCCTGTGGACATTTCACGGCTTGATGCCGCTCCAAGTGCTCGTTTAGGCTACTTTCCGTTCGAAAGCGACGGGGCTTTTCCAGCCCAGTTCTGAGTGGTGGCGTCGCGGGGTATAAAACCCGTTTATGTATTCAAAGATCGCCATTTCCGCCTGACGCTGGGTTTCCCATGAAGGCGGTACACCTGTGTCCGAGCTTTGCCGCGAGCATGCATGAGCAGCGCCAGCTTTTACAAATGGCGGGCCAAGTTTGGTGGGATGCCCCCTCGGCAGATTACTTTGTAATCGCCTGCCGGGTAATAGATGCGTCTTTGATTGCTGAGATGAAGGACATGGCTGGAACCACAAACGCGTCTATCCAGAATGGTCTTGTCCCGCTTACG
>NZ_JAHKPU010000030.1 GCF_018860505.1 Pacificibacter marinus | reverse complement strand
GGCATACCATTTGATATCGACTTGGCCGAAGTTGAAATTGGTCTGTTTGACGGTCGTGTAGGGCGTGATCCAATCCAAGATTTTGCCCTGTTCGCCCCAAAACGCCTCAGGATCCGCCACAGAGGCCGCATACATCGCCTCATAGCCCGCGCGATCAACATGAGCAGACGCCGTAAATGCGGCATCGGGTGAATAAGTCTTCGTCGTCATGATCGTCCTCCCTGACTGTGCGGTCCAAGTCGATAGACCGCCACTTACAGGCTTTTTACAGCCATTGGTGTCAAATATCTTGTAACTTACTGGTCATGCTAGATTTTTTTGTAAATGTTTTTTCTATATGGGGGTAATGCTTGTAAAAATTGTTTACTGCTCGTGAAAAGTATTTGATTTACAATTACTTGAGCGCTGTTCAGCTTTAACTGCATGGTGGGCGAGGTGTTTATGTGAGGAAATGAGGGCGCTTACATCAAGTCCGCAGGTGTTTTTGGGGGACATGTCGGAGCATCGCGCAATAGCAAGTTGCCGTCTCAGAGCGACTCGTCCTGAGGGGGGGCGGGTGTAAGTCTTGGAAAAGGTGTCGCATGCTTGAATGAATTGGGCCCTAATCGGGGCCTCTTTTTGAGAGTTGAGATAAAGGGCGCTCTCTTTTTTGCGAGAAGAGTTGCTCTTGCTTCTGATGCCTGTTTAAAATGGTATACCAAATTGGAGCGAATAATGGCGCGCATGAACAGTCTGAACAGTTACGTATTTTTTGAAGCTGTCGCGAGACGGAAATCTGTCACACGCGCGGCAGAAGAGTTATTGGTGTCACCCTCTGCCGTCAGTCAGCAAATCAAGTTGCTGGAGCAGCAATTGGGCATAAAATTGTTTCGCAGAGAGGGGCGAAATTCAAGTCTGACGTTAGAAGGTGAGCAATTGTTTTTGGCCAGTGCGTCCGCCATTCGTATGTTGAAAGACGCAGAACGTCACTTGGGCAGGCAACATGAGGCGCGCAGGCTTAATTTACGCGTGACCCCCAGTTTTGGGGTGCGGTGGCTTGGGCCACGTTTGGCGGATTTTGTACACAACCACCCCGGTTGGGATTTGCGCGTCGATGCTGCCCCTGATCCGACAGATTTTGATCGCGAGATAATGGATTTTGATATTCGCTATGGCCTGTCCGATTGGGGTGGGTTCCATTGCAAGCCGATTTTGCCCGATCAAGTTCTACCGCTGTGCAGTCCGACCATGCGCGATGATTTGCACAAGCGTTTTGGTGCCGACCCCGAAGCTCTGTTGGACGGCGCGCAATTGATCGACAGCGCACGGGCAATTTGCCAATGGGATTTTTGGTTGCACCGGAATGATCTGACGGTGAGCTCGAATATCAAGTCAATTTTGTTGGATCGCTCGTCGCTTGCGCTGCAAATGGCTGTGGATGGGGCTGGAGTAGTACTTGAATCATTGGCGGTTGCTGCGACAGAATTAGAGAACGGCGATCTTGTGCCGTTGACGCCGTCGCTGCCTGTGATCGAATTTCCAGCCTATTGGGTGGTTTGCCCTGCACGACATATGAAGCGGCGTGCAGCGGTCACATTTGTGTCGTGGATGATACAGCAAGCCGATGCACATCGTGCCCTGACAGCACACTTACTGGATCAACATGGTTTGAGTGTCGATGTGATCAAGGCGCCGTCTGAAGTGTTTTGGGGATCAAAACGTCCATAAACAGCAAAGCATTTTTGTGTGTCAACGATCCATCGTTCAGATCAATCTAACGTCTACGCTTTAACTTGGGGCGCGATAGTATTTGTCCTTCGTTTGTCTTGATCGTTTGCGCAGCATCGAATGCGGTCTGCACCATATTCGAATCATTTCCATTCGCTTTCTGATCGTCGAAGCCGACGAAGCGCACTCAGATTGTCGAGCTGGTGAGGTACAGCTGACATTGGGGCTGGCTATATTGCATGTTCCAAGGCTGGTACTTGAGGAGGGAAGGCGCAATGCGAGGGCCATTGTGACTTCCCTTTGACAGTGTCGAGGGGAGGGTGTTTTTAATCATAAGGTCAGAAAATGTGTGATGTCTATTATGATGACTTAACTATGATTGTAGCTCAGCTTAATGATGGCTGGGCCCCTGCTTGATGCAGCTCTGTTAGACCTCAGATTCTTTGGCATATTTGTCTCTTACATTTTCGAGCAGAGCATCAAGGTGAACGCTTATTTTTGCGCACATCACTTCAGGATCGCGGTCACTAAAGGCTTGCATGATGTCATGATGTTGGCGTTTGACACGGTCAGAACTGTCTTTGCGGGACGCTGACAAATAGCGCGCACGCCACAGACGGCGCACAAACGCGCTGTGCGTTTCCGCGAGAACAGCGTTCTTAGAGGCTGCTGCAATCGCCATGTGAAATTCCATATCAAGTTCGAAAAAATCGATACGATCTATCTTGCCCTGACAGCTGTCCATGTGGTCTTGCATGGCTTGAATACGCGTGATGTCTTCTTCGGTTGCATTCTGGCAAGCCAAGGCGCCACTGCGCAGTTCAAGGGCTGTAAGGACTTCAATTACATCAGAAATTTCCTCAAATGACGGATCTGCAACAATGGGGCTGCGCGAGGGGCGCAGCAGCACAAGACCTTCTTTGGCCAAAATGCGAATCGCTTCGCGCATGGGTGTCCGAGAGACATCCAAATCGGTGGCGTGATCACGTTCTTTTATTTGCTGACCAGGGGCGAGGGCCCCTTTCAGGATGTCGCGGCGCAGTTTGTCGGCGATTTGGTCTGGCAGTGCTTTATCGTTCATCGTTTCTATAGCCTACGGTGATTATGTGTTCTGGCTAGCTCAATGTTGTTGCGCGATTAATGATCTTTGGTCCAGAGAAAAGTGAAATAATCGTATTTGGTATACCAAATTTCTGTTGATTGTCGAATGCGACATCGTTAGCCTATTTCTAGATGGTATACCATCTCGACGACAGTTTGAGGATTCTGTCGATGAAGATAACCGGCGAAAGCGCCGATTGGGAGGACGACAATGAAATTTAAGACACTTTTGACAGCGACCGCTGCTGCGACCGTATTGGCTGGCGCAGCCAGTGCGCAAACTCACCTGCGTATCCAAACGCATTACGCGACCGAGCACCCATCAGGTAAACTTGCAGCGCAATTCGTTGATGACGTTCAGACTATGTCTGGTGGCGAAATCACCATCGAGATGTTCTATTCATCATCCGTTGTGGCAACTGTTGAAACATTCGATGCGGCCGTTAACGGCATTCTTGATTGTGACATGACTGGTGGCGCCTACCAAACTGGTAAAGATCCAGCGTTCCAGTTCGTTGGTGACATCATGGGCGGTTACGACACACCTTGGCAGCAGTTGTCTTGGCTTTACTACGGTGGCGGCTATGACGCGGCACAAGCCCTCTACAACTCTGAAGGTATGCAGCTTGTTGGCTGGTGGCTCTACGGTCAAGAATCATTTGCCTCGTCCCGTCCCCTTACAGGTCCAGAAGATCTAAAAGGTTGGAAATTCCGTTCGCCTCCAGGTCTTGAAACAGCTATTTTCACTGAAATGGGCGCAACTCCAATCGTGATGGATTTCACTGAAATCTTTACAGCGCTTGAAACTGGCATCATCGATGGCGCTGATGCGTCCGGTCTTGCCAACAACGTTGGCCTTGGCTTGTACGATATCGTTAAGCACGCCAACTACCCTGGCTTCCACTCTATGCCATCTGACCACCTTGCGTGTAACAAAGCTGTTTGGGACGGCATGAGCGAGCAAGAACGCCGCATCATGGACACAGCAATGCAAAAACTGTCGCTGCACACAGCGCTTTCCAATGAAAAGCTAAACGCTGAAGCGGCTGCAAAGTTGAAAACCCAAGGCGTGACTTTGCACGATTGGTCCGATGAAGATAAAACGGAGTTCCGTACCACAGCTCAAAAAGCGTGGGACACATTTGCTGAAGGGTCACCAAAAGCTGTTGCGTTGGTTGAAAGCCACCGTGGTTACCTCAAGCAATTGGGTCTGCTTTCCGAATAAGACAGGCATAATGATCTAAGATCATGGAATATTTGGGCGAACTGAATTGCATTTGGTTCGCCCTCTCTTTCTCAAAAAAATCAAAAACTTAAATAGTGGGGTGCTAAGCACATGGAAAGCGAGAGCATATGGCTCGGCTCGATGCGCAAACCAATCCGTTTTGGAATGATTGGATTTGCCATAGCTGCCGCCATCACCTTTGCGTGGATGGCGATTCAGACTTTTGTCGCAGCGGAGCCCGTGACAATGTACGATCTACTCAGCCCGTCTGGCGTCTTTTTGGCGCAGATGATTTTGTTCACATTTTCGGGCACGGTTTTACTGACAGCCATTTACCTGTCCGACACGGTCGGTCCGATTGAATCAAAACCGCAAGGGTTTTTTGATATCTTGTCTCTGGTGTGTTCACGCATCTCGATGATTGGTGTTGTCTGTCTTGTTTTGGTGATGTTCTACGAAGTCGTCTCGCGTTACGGATTCAACACGCCAACGCTTTGGGCCAATGAAATGTCCTTATGGATGGCATCGTTTTTGTTCTTGCTTGCGGGGCTTTATGCCATGCAACAACGCAGTCACATCCGTATCTACGTCATCTATGATATCCTGCCACGCTGGATGAAGAAGATGGCTGACGTTATTTCGTTGTTTTTGATCTGGGTCTTTACCTTCGCACTTGTTTGGGGCGGCTTTGATGAAGCGAAACTCAAATTTATGCGCATGGAAACATTTGGCACAGCATGGGATCCACCCATTCCAGCGACGCTCAAACCTGCCATTTTGATCATCATGTGTCTTGTTGCTTTGCAAGCCTTGTCCAATCTCATTGCTGATTGGCACAAAGAGCCCGCCGCGCATGACGATATTGATGAGACTGAAATCGAAAATATCCGCGCGACGTTGAGGGAAGATTGATATGGAATTCTTAGAAGCCTTCGCATGGATGAAAGTGACCGATATTGGCACGCTTTCGCTCCTGCTCTTGCTTGGCATGTTTGCGCTTTTGGCGCTGGGTATGCCGCTTGGCTTTGCCTCTGCCTTTTTGGCCGTTGCAACTTTGGTGATGAAATTCGGCCCTGAGCTGATGTTCAGTGACTTTGGTCGTGGCCCGTTCAACGTGTTGGGGCAGGCCGTTTATCGACAGATGACGAACTATGTTCTGATATCGGTGCCGCTGTTTATCTTTATGGCGTCCTTGTTGGAACGGACCGGCATTGCGCGTGATATGTATTCATCGCTTAATGTTTGGCTGGCACGTACACGCGGTGGTATTGCTGTTGTGACCTCTGTTATGGCGGTGATCATGGCGGCGATGTCTGGGATCATCGGCGGCGAAGTTGTGCTGCTTGGTCTGATCGCTTTGCCACAGATGCTACGTCTTGGGTATAACCAAAACTTGGCCATCGGGACGATCTGTGCCTCTGGGTCTTTGGGCACAATGATTCCGCCCTCTATCGTTTTGATTTTCTATGGTCTCATCACTGAGACATCGATCAAAGCCTTGTTTACGGCGTCATTCCTGCCTGGTTTTATGTTGGCGAGTTTCTTCATTATTTACATCATCATCCGAGTGCGGCTGAATCCATCTTTGGCACCGTTGCCTGAGCCAGATCCCGAAGCGCCACACGGGTCTGAAAAATCGCTGATGTTCCTTGGCTTTATGGCTAAGTTTTCGATGTGGATCACAGGTGTCATCTTTGTCCGTGCGATGTTCTTTACGCTCACAGGTGAAAATGTAGTGGCAGAAGGCGTTGATCCGATCTTCCTTGGGATGGTGAGTGATCTGCCGTTCATCGTAATTGCCTTTGCATTGTCTTATGTCGTGATGCGTTTCGTCGTTGGCAAAGAACGCACTGACGAGGGTTGGCAGATGGGCAAAGGCTTGATCGCGCCAACTGTTGTGATCGGTGTTGTTCTTGGCTCCATTTATGGCGGCATTACGGGCATTACTGAAGCGGCAGGTATGGGCGTTATCGCGGTGTTCACTATCTCTGCGCTGCGTCGCGAGATGACCTTTGATATCGTCTACGACAGTTTGATGCGCACATTGAAATCGACAGGGACCATCATCTGGGTGACCATCGGTGCGGCTGCATTGGCCGCGGCGTACACTCTGGCCGGTGGCCCGACTTACGTTGCCAGCTTGATTTTGGGGGCGGACCTTCCAACCATGGGTGTCATTCTTGTGATGATGTTCATCTTCCTCATCATGGGGATGTTTATGGACTGGGTTGGTATCGTGCTTTTGATTATGCCTGTGTTCTTGCCCATCGTTTTGAAACTGCCAATCGAAGAGATTGGTGTGTTTGGAACGTTGGACCCTAAGAACGTGGCGATTTGGTTCGGTGTGGTATTCTGTATGAATATGCAGGTCTCGTTCCTGTCACCACCCTTTGGCCCTGCAGCGTTCTATTTGAAATCTGTCGCGCCATCGCACATCACTTTGGTCGATATTTTCAAAGGCTTCTTGCCGTTCATCGCGATCCAATTGTTCGCTTTGGCTGTCTTGATCATGTGGCCGTCACTGATTGAAGTGTTCTTGTGATACGCGCACCGCGTACCAAAATTTAAACGTGCAATCTGATGTTGCAAACCTTGCCGGAGCGGCGTACCCGCTCCGGCTCATTTTTGACCGATGATCTGTAACCTCCCTAAATCTCAGGCGAATTCTTATGATAACTGCCCCCATCAACACTGTTAGACTTTCAGATCGCGACAATGTCGTGACCGCTGTTCGTGCCCTTCAAACCGGCGAAGAAGGGGCTATCGAGCTGATCCCACGCGGGCATAAAATCGCGACTGCGGACATTTCCAAAGGGGATGCCGTTCACAAATACGCGCAAATCATTGGTTACGCTGCTGTAGATATCGCCAAAGGCTCGCATGTTCACGTTCACAATCTGGATTTTCGCAATGTGGACCAAGAGCACGCTTTTGGCACCAATATGTTGCCAGCGACGCCCGTGGCTAAACCCGATACATTCATGGGCTACAAGCGCGCAAACGGCCGTGTCGGCACCCGTAATTTCATCGCCGTCCTGACCTCGGTGAACTGTTCTGCCACTGCCGCGAAAATGATTGCCGCGCATTTTACCGACGAAAAATTGGCCGATTATCCCAATGTTGATGGCGTCGCGGCCTTCTGCCACGGCACAGGCTGCGCTATGGGGGGCGATGGCACGGGCTTTGAATTTTTACAACGTACGCTTTGGGGCTATGCAAAAAATCCGAACGTGGGCGGTGTTTTGATGGCTGGATTGGGCTGCGAAATGATGCAGATTGACTGGTTGATTGAATCCTATGGTTTGGTGCCTGGTCCGCGCTTTCAATCGATGAACATTCAAGACGTTGGCGGTCTGCGCAAAACCGTCGAGCTTGGCATCAAAAAAGTCGAAGCCATGTTGCCGATCGTCAATGAAGACAACCGCACTGAATGCCCTGCGTCTGATTTGATGGTTGCGCTGCAATGCGGTGGTTCTGACGCTTGGTCTGGTATCACGGCGAACCCAGCTGTGGGGCATGCTGTTGATCTGTTGGTGGCGCAAGGCGGTACGGGCGTACTGGCTGAAACCCCTGAAATTTACGGCGCGGAACACCTTTTGACGGCGCGTGCCTCAAGCGATGATGTGGCCAACAAGCTGCTTGGCCTGATCGATTGGTGGCAAGAGTACACATCAATCAACAAAGGCAGCATGGACAACAACCCAAGCCCGGGCAACAAAAAGGGTGGCTTGACCACCATCTTGGAAAAATCGCTGGGCGCTGCGGCCAAAGGTGGCACAACGCCTTTGAATGGTGTCTATAAATATGCGGAAACCGTCACAGAGCGCGGCTTTGTCTTTATGGACAGCCCGGGTTATGACCCAGCTTCTGTGACTGGGCAAATCGCTTCTGGCTGTAACTTGGTGGTGTTCACAACGGGGCGTGGGTCTGCGTTTGGCTCCAAACCGTCGCCAACGCTCAAAGTTGCGTCAAACACCGAAATGTATACGCGCATGTCTGAGGATATGGACGTCAATGCGGGTCGTATTCTGACCGAAGGCGCCTCAGTCGAAGAGGTTGGTCGCGAGATCTACGACGCTTGGTTGCGTATGGCATCAGGCGGGCAATCTAAGTCAGAGGCGCAAGGTCTTGGCGATTACGAGTTCGTACCTTGGAACGTCGGCGCTGTGATGTAATGATCTAAACGCCTCTTTGCGCGATTTGCAAAGGGGCTATTGGGCGTGTCCAATGCGCGTTGCAGCTGCGTCAGAGAATAATGATCTGATTGCAGTTGCCTGCGTGTTTTGGTCCGCGCGTAAAATATGTATTGATCTTGGTTGAGGCAAAGCTGTCTATGCTTTTGTTCAAATATATCAGAACAGTCAATTTAGGCCGCGTGCCTGAAGGTTTTAACGACAACGCGCTATGAACGCGTCGGATTAGGAATGCATATATGCCTCGCTCTGTGTTGAAAACGATTGCCCCGCGCGAAGATAAAGTCGGGCTTGGCGTTGCCATGATGGCGCTCGCCATTTTCTTTTTCACCTGCATCGACACTTCGGCGAAATGGCTTATCTTGGCGGGCTTGCCCGCACTTCAGGTCGTGTTCGCCCGATACGCTGTCCATTTCTTATTATCCTTGGTGCTTTTCCTTCCCAAAGAAGGCACTGATGCCTTGCGCACCAACAATCCTTGGAAAGAGTTCTTTAGGGCCGCGTTCTTATTTGGGTCGACGATTTGCAATTTCACCTCGCTGAAATATCTGCCGATCACCGTGACCACGACGATCATGTTTGCAGCCCCCGTGGTGGTGACGCTTTTGGCCATTCCTGTGCTAAAAGAAAAAGTCGGCATTCGCCGTGTTATCGCTGTCTGTGTTGGTTTCATCGGGGTGTTGGTGGTGATGCAGCCTTGGGGGACGGCCTTTCATCCTGCGATGTTTTTGAACATTGCCGCTTTGGCATTGGCTGCGATGTATTTTGTGATGACGCGGTTGTTGGCGGGGATTGAACGCAATTCAACGATGCAGCTTTGGTCGTCTGGTTTGTCCACCCTATGCCTTGCGCCCGTGGCTTTACCAATTTGGGTTTGGCCAACGCAGATCGTAGATCTTATTGTCTTGGGGCTTATTGGAATGTTTGGCGCCTTTGGCCATATCAGCGCCACCTATGCGCACCGTCTGGCAGATGCATCGATTCTGTCGCCAGTTGTTTATATCCAACTGTTTTTGGCGGCGGCCGCCAGCTTTTTGGTGTTCGGCACATGGCCAACATTGTGGACGCTGGTGGGGGGCTTGATTATCATCGGTTCGGGCATCTACATCTGGCAACGCGAGAGATCCAAGATGGCCTAAACACAAAAGCGGGCCGCATCGTAATGACGCAGCCCGCTTCTGGGAGGAACTCTGGTGTTGTTTAGCCGCGCCCGATGTAGGGCATGTTGGTGGCCATAACGGTCATGAACTGTACGTTCGCGCCTTCTGGCAAAGTCACCATATGCAGCACGGAATTCGCGACATTATCCACATGCATTACCGGTTCGATTTCAATTGATCCGTTGGCTTGCGGCATGCCTGTGGTCATGGATTGCGCCATGTCTGTTAGGGCGTTGCCGATATCGATCTGGCCACAAGCGATGTTGAACGGACGACCATCAAGGGAAAGCGTGCGAGTCAGGCCAAGCACGGCATGTTTCGACATCGTGTAGGGCGCAGAACCTAGGCGCGGTACGTAAGATGAAACCGATCCGTTGTTGATGATCCGACCGCCTTGTGGCGATTGCTTGCGCATCAAGCCAAAGGCTGCGCGCGCTGCGATGAATGCACCGCTAACGTTCACATCCATCAGGGTGCGGAATTCATCGACGGACAACTCATCCACTGGCGCACCTTTCATGCCAACACCTGCATTGTTGAACAGCGCATCAACGCGGCCCCATGCGGCGTAAGCTTTGCCAAATTGCGCCTCGACTTCGGCCTCGTTGGTGACATCGCATGGCAAAACCATAGCGTGCTCATACCCTTCTGCGGTCTCATGCAAAGGTGCTTCGCGGCGCCCAACAAGTCCAACTTTCCAGCCTGCTTTCAAAAACGCATGTGCCGTGGCGCGTCCAACGCCGCTGCCTGCGCCTGTTACAATAATTGTTTGCATTTCAGTGTGCTCCTAATGGTTGTCGCGTGGCAAATCTTGCCCGACTTTTTGATAGGCTGTCGCCAGCTCTAAACAGCCGCCGTCAGACAGTTGCCCGACGTTTTTGCGGTAAATTTCTTGCCATGGTGTTTGATTGCGCAGTTCTGGCGGGGTCCATGCATCTATGCGGGCCTGCCATTCGGCGTCGTCTACCATAGCGTTCAGCACACGCGCATTCAGGTCAAGTTTGACCATGTCGCCCGTGTTCAAATGGGCCAAGCCGCCGCCAACAACACTTTCTGGCGAAGCGTTCAAAATGGATGGGCTTTCAGATGTGCCTGATTGACGGCCATCGCCCACGGTTGGTAAATGATTGATGCCTTGGCGAATGATCGCGTCTGGTGGCTGCATGTTCACAACCTCGGCGGACCCCGGATAGCCGACACAGCCAACGCCACGGATGAACAAGATGCTTTTCTCGTCGATCTCTAGGGCAGGATCGTTGATTCGGTCATGGTAATCTTCCGGTCCTTCGAACACCACAGCGCGGGCTTCATAGACGCCTTCGTTGCCGGGCTCTGACAGAAAACGTTCACGGAAATCTTTTGAAATCACGGATGTTTTCATCAAAGCACTGTCAAACAGGTTGCCAGACAACACCATGAAACCAGCGTTTTCACGCATCGGCGCATCATAGGTTTTGATCACGTTTGTGTCTTCGGATTCCAAACCGTTCAGGTTGTCGCCCATCGTTTTGCCTGTGGCGGTCATGGCACCTTGATGAATGCGGCCAGCTTTTTGCAACTCAGCCATCACAGCAGGCACGCCGCCCGCGCGATAAAAGCTTTCGCCCAGATACTCGCCAGCGGGCTGCATGTTGACCAAGAGCGGCACATCAAAACCGACTGTTTCCCAGTCTTTCACGTTCAACTCGACACCGATATGGCGCGCAACGGCTTGCAAATGGGGCGGCGCGTTGGTGGAGCCACCGATGGCAGAGTTGGTGACAATTGCGTTCTCGAATGCTTCGCGCGTCATGATGTCAGAGGGCTTGAGGTCTTCCAAAACCATACCGACGATGCGCTTTCCAGTCTCGTAAGCCATGTTCATACGCTCGCGGAACGGCGCAGGAATGGCAGAGTTTCCTGTCAAAGACATGCCCAATGCTTCGGCCATCGCATTCATTGTCGAAGCAGTACCCATGGTGTTGCAGTGCCCAAGCGAGGGGGCAGATGAACAGGCGCGTTCAATGAATTCTTCGTAGTCAATCTTGCCTTCAGCGAGCAATCGGCGGCTTTCCCAGATGATCGTGCCTGAACCAGCACGCTCGCCTTTCCACCAGCCGTCCAACATCGGACCGCCGTTCAACGCGATGGCGGGAATATCAACCGTAGCCGCTCCCATCAACATCGCGGGCGTGGTTTTATCGCAGCCCGTGGTCAAAACAACGCCATCAATTGGATAGCCGTGCAAGACCTCGACAAGGCCCAAATAGGACAGGTTGCGATCAAGTGCAGCTGTCGGGCGCTTGCCCGTTTCTTGAATCGGGTGGACAGGAAATTCCATCGGAATGCCGCCGCCGTCACGGATGCCAGCTTTGATCCGATCCATCAAAAACACGTGGATTTTGTTGCATGGCGCAAGGTCAGAACCAGATTGCGCGATACCGATAATCGGGCGTTCGTCTTGCAGTTCTTCAACGGTAAAAGCCTGATTTTGATAGCGTTCTAGATAGAGCGCCGTCATGCCCGGGTTATTCGGGTTATCAAACCATTCTTGTGATCTGAACCTTTTTCCTGCCCTCGTATTGCTCATCTTTTGCCCCTCCGTCGTGATTCCTTGACCCGAAAATAGGCCACGTAATTATTGTTGCTTTGCATAGCATCGCGATTTGGTATACCAAATGCAAGAGCAATTATGGATGACGCTTGCGTCAATTGAAGATCGGGATATCAAATGAAACGACTGGCTTTGATCGCGGCAATTTATGTTGCCCCTACCGCTCCACTGAGTGCAGATGAAATGCTGCAATCGCAAAGTCAGGTTGAAACCTGTCTGGCAACACAGATGCAAAGTGGCAGTCCCGTCATTGCCTGCGTGAACGAAGCGCTTGGATCTTGTATTCAGTTCACAGCAGATGCGCCGCAAGCTGCATTGCAGTGTTTTCTTGAGGCGCAAGCAACATGGACACAGTATATCGGCGCGCGCATGGACCTTGTGTTAGACAAAGGCGGCGAAGATATAGCCGCTATCGCTGGCATCGAAGTGAAATTCGATCTGTTGCAAAACAAATTGCAATGTCAGCGGATGACAGAGCTATCGATGTTGCAAGACGCACCGTCCGAGCAGACGCAAGTCGCAGCGGCACGTTGTGATGCGACCGCTAACGGGTTGGTCTTTGCCAAGCTGTTCGCACAATCTGAAAATTTGAAATGATTAACGCCGTAGATTGAAACAAAGGATGTATTAATGCTTGAGCAACCTGCAAAACTAAAAATTAAACGACTTAACCCACGTCCCAGTCAGGCCCAGATCGATGCGTTTCAAGGGGTTCCTACAGGATTTGTCGCAGATGCCATGGACGGCATTGGCGCGATGCATCACAGCATTCAGGCACTGGGCGTTGGCGAGGGGCTACCTTTCGTGGCCGCAGGGCCCGCATTGACCGCCTATAATGGTCCGGGAGATGTGCTGGCCACACTTGCTGCGTTGAGCTTTATCCAAGCAGGGGATGTTCTGGTGGGCAGTGTTGATGGCTTTCAAGGCAGCGCCTCTGTTGGCGATCGCGTTATTGGCATGGCCAAAAACTGCGGCGCTGTGGCTTATGTTACCGATGGTACCATGCGTGATTTTGAAGGCGTGGCCAAGATTGGCCTGCCGTGTTGGTGCACGGGACTGAACCCTAATTCACCTATGATCACAGGTCCGGGGACTGTCGGGTTTGGTGTCCATATCGGTGGGCGTCAAGTTGAGACAGGTGATATGATCGTGGCTGATCGTGATGGCGTGGTCGTGGTGCCTTTCGCTGAAATCGATACCGTGATTGCGCGGCTCGTCGATATTACGGCGCTTGAAACGGCGCTTGATCAAAAGGTCGAAGAGGGGCTGAAAGTACCGGAAGACATTTTGGAAATGCTCGATAGCGACCAAGTCAAATACGTCGACTGATGCATAACGCCGCCCCATATAATGTGCTGGGGCGGCGTTTCTATGGTTTGAAATGGCGTGTTTACTTTGCGCCTTTTCGGACGACTTCGGCCAAATCAAACCCATTCATTTTCGCGACATGATCTGCCAGATGCGGCACATAATCGGCACCATGTCCGTTGGCCTCGACATAGGTGTAATATGATTTCACCGCTTCGCCGACAGGGTTCAATGTGCGTGTGCTGGAAGCCATAGCAGAGGCATAATGCACGTCTTTTGAGGCGTTGGTGATCGAGAACTTATGGATGTCCATATCGCGGCCAACAGCGCAGCCCATGAAGGTTTCAAAGAACCCGTTCGACAAACGCGAGGCACCGATCACATCATTGATAACTTGCGGTGTGACACCTGATTTGACGCCGATGCTAAGGGCTTCAGCATAAAGGGCGGCATAGCCCATGGATATGAAATTCATGATAAGTTTCATCTTATGCGCCGATCCCACAGGGCCGACGTGATTGATGATTCCCGCCCAGCAATCAATGATGGGCAAGACCTTGGCAAAAATCGCCTCATCTGCACCGACCATAGCATCCAGCATGCCAGCTTCGGCTTCTTTTGGCGTACGGCCCAAAGGGGCGTCGACCATGTGCATGCCTGCTGCTTCCAGTTCTTCAGCTAATATGACCGTCGAAGTTGGGTTGGCTGTACTGGAATCAACAACAATCAGTCCGGCTTTTCCGCCAGCCAAAATGCCATCGTCGCCGCGAATGACGGCTTCAACGGAATCACTGTTTGGCAGGCACAAATGAATGACATCGCACAGCGTGGCCATTTCTTTGGGGTTGGTGATTTCAACCGCACCTTTTGAGACAAGATCCTCAATCGGTTCGCGGTTGCTATTGCCCTTAATGTACAGCGGATAGCCGCCTTTAAGGATATTGGCCGCCATACCGTGGCCCATCAAGCCCACGCCAATAAAGCCAACTGTTGGTTTCTCTGTCATCGTTTCCTCCTCCCAAAGGATCAGTGAAATGGATCGTCGCAATATTAGCTTAAAGCGATGCGGTGATACCGCCGTCGACGAATAGTGTATGTCCGTTTACGAAATTCGATGCATTGGACGACAAGAACACTGCCGCGCCCACAAGTTCTTCGATTTGTCCCCAACGCCCAGCAGGTGTGCGTTTTTCCAACCATGAGCTGAACTCTGGATCAGCCACGAGGGCG
Organism: Pacificibacter marinus; assembly: GCF_018860505.1. Classification (GTDB taxonomy): domain Bacteria; phylum Pseudomonadota; class Alphaproteobacteria; order Rhodobacterales; family Rhodobacteraceae; genus Celeribacter; species Celeribacter marinus_B. Next base: position 312,646 of record NZ_JAHKPU010000030.1, on the reverse strand, counting down.
GCATTGAGTGGCGTGTCAAAGTATCCCGGCGCGATGGCGTTACAATTCAATCCAAGCGGAGCCCAATCCGTGGCCATGCCTTTGGTCAGATTGGCAACTGCGCCTTTTGTGGCGGTGTAGGGCGCAATACCGGGGCGCGCGAGCGCGGTTTGAACAGACGCGATGTTGATGATTTTACCAGTGCCGCGTTTGATCATGTGAACCGCAACAGCTTGGCCAACATTAAACACAGATGTCACGTTGGTTTTCATCAGCTGTTCAAATTTATCTGCGGGGAACTCATGCAATGGGGTGCGGTGCTGCATGCCTGCATTGTTGAACAAGATATCGATAGGGCCGTGATCTGCTTCAAAGCCGTCAACTGCGGCAGCAACGCCAGCATGGTCTGTGACGTCAAACGGCAGAGTGAAAACGGCGTGGCCCTCGGCGCGTAATTCTGCTGCTGCGGCGTCAAGTTTGTCTGCGCCGCGTGCATTGAGGATCACTTGCGCCCCTGCTTCGCATAGCCCGCGTGCAAGCGCGAAGCCGATGCCCATTGATGAGCCAGTGATAAGGGCGGTTTTTCCGGTGAGATCGAACAGTTTCATAGGGGGGTGATGTCCTTTGAGTGGGTTATTATTTGTAAGCTTGCAACTTGGTCTTGATGCTTCTAAAAAATGGTATACCATTTTGGAAGTTATGCAAGACATGTGCGAAGTCCGTTCTCGACTTTGCGGGAGAGGATCCTCATGAAAACGAATTCAACTTCGGCTGTCGTAAAATGCTGATCTTTCTGAGCGCTGTCTTTTTTCTTATTGTCACCCCTGGGCCCGGTGTTTTGTCGGCAGCAGGTGTCGGCGCTGCTTTCGGGTTCCGTGTCGGTCTGCGCTATGTTGTGGGATTGTTTATTGGGTCTAATCTTGTGGCGCTGGCATCCATCTCAGGCATTGCCGCTGTGCTGCTGTCCCAGCCCGCCGTGCGCACTGTGTTGTTGGTGTGTTCGGTCATATACTTGACGTATCTCGCGGCCAAAATTGCGTTTGCAGGATCGAAAATAGCCTTTATCGAGGCTCAAAACGCGCCGGGCATAAGGCAAGGAATTCTGCTGCAAGCTATCAACCCCAAGGCCTATAGCGTCAATATCGCGTTCTTTTCGGGTTTTGCATTTATTCCCGACAACTTGATTTTGGAGGCAGGTGTCAAGCTTGCCTTAATCGCGCTGCTGTGGATACCGATACATCTGGGCTGGCTCTATGCAGGGGTTGTTTTGCACAGGTTGGACTTGGCTGAAAAGACCCAGCGTAGAATCAATTACGTCATGGCAGCTTCTATGATGTTGGTCGTTGCTTTGGCCATACTTTCAATGCGCGGGACAGGGTGATGCATCCTTTAACCTGCGCCATGACAAGGACTTTCATATGACAATTCAATCTGCTCTTAAGGCGCTTGAACGACTTTTGGGAGATCGTTTGGTGACGTCTGACGCCGTGCGTGCACAGCATGGCGAGAATGAAACATACTTTCCCCATACGCCGCCTGATGCCGTTGTTTTCCCCGAGAACACCGAAGATGTGTCGCAGATCGTCAAGCTGTGTAACACCCACGCCTGTCCGATTGTGGCCTATGGTGCAGGCACGTGTCTGGAAGGGCAGCACTTGCCAGTTCAAGGTGGCGTGATGCTTGATTTTTCTAAGATGAACACTGTTTTAGAGGTGCATGACGAAGATCTTACAGTAACGGTCCAACCCGGTTTGACACGTGAAGAGTTGAACATGCATTTGCGCGACACGGGGTTGTTCTTTTCTGTCGATCCCGGGGCGAATGCATCGATTGGTGGCATGGCCGCAACGCGTGCCTCTGGCACGACGGCTGTCAGATACGGCACAATGAGTGACAATGTTTTGGCGCTTGAGGCCGTGATGGCCGATGGTTCAATCATTCGCACTGGCACAGGCGCGCGCAAAACGTCGTCTGGGTATGACCTCACCCATCTGTTGATTGGGTCCGAAGGCACGCTCGGCATCATCACAGAATTGACCGTCAAATTGCATGGTGTCCCAGAGGCGATGTCCGCTGCGACCTGTTATTTTGACAGTATCGAGGACGCGGTGAATACCGTGATTCTGACCATTCAATCGGGCATCCCGATGGCGCGTATCGAACTGTTGGATGACGTTATGGTCCGCGGTTTTAACATGTACTCTAAAAGTGATCTGCCTGAGAAACCGCATCTGTTTGTTGAATTCCATGGCTCACCTTCATCTGTTGCCGAACAAGCGGAAAGCTTTGGCGATATCGCAGCCGAGTTTTCAGCGCAGGCCTTTTCATGGACGTCTAAAGCCGAAGAACGCACAGCTCTTTGGGCGATGCGTCACAAAGCCCATTACGCATCACGGGCGCTGAGCCCGGGCAAGCATTTGATGTCTACCGACGTTTGCGTGCCGATCTCGCGACTGGCCGAAGCTGTGATGGAAGCCAAAGACAGCAGCCTGCGTTTGGGGCTGACCTCGACACTTGTTGGCCATGTTGGAGATGGAAATTTCCACTGTGGCATTGGTGTCGATCCTGAAGATGCAGAGGAACTCGCGCGGGTCAAAGCCTTCAGCGACAATCTGTGTGAGCTTGCGCTGCGCCTTGGTGGCACTGTGACTGGCGAACACGGGATCGGCCTTGGCAAAGCGAAATATATGGAAGCCGAACACGGACCTGCGGTCGCATTTATGCGCGCCGTCAAAACTGCGCTGGACCCCAATAACATTCTAAACCCCGGCAAGATTTTTCCTGCCGCAGACTTGTGAAAGTAACGCTATGATTCCCTTTTCTAATCCAACACCTGATGCCACTTTCGTAGGTCGCGTGTGGCGCCCCAATATCGGTCCTTGTGTTGTTGTCTTGCGCGGCGATGCTGTGATCGACATCACGTCAAAAGATGCGCCCACCATGCGCGATCTTTTGGAACGTGACGATCTGCTTGCCTTCGTGCGTGCGGCCAAGGGCGAAGTTATTGCGACATTGAGTGATGTTGCCAAAGGCTCTGTAGAAGGTGCGGACGACACGGCTTTGCATTTTTTGCCGCCATCAGATTTGCAGGCGATCAAAGCCTCTGGCGTCACCTTTGCCGAAAGCATGGTCGAGCGGGTGATCGAAGAGCAGGCCGCAGGCAATGCGGATCGCGCCGAAGAAATTCGCGCACGCGTCAAAGCTCGTATCGGTGATAGCCTGTCGGGCATCCTACCGGGGTCCGACAAAGCGATGGAGATCAAATCGATCTTGCAAGCCGAAGGCCTGTGGTCTCAGTATTTGGAGGTGGGCATTGGCCCCGACGCAGAAGTTTTCACCAAGTCGCAACCCATGGGGGCCGTAGGCTGGGGCGCTTCTGTTGGCTTGCATCCGATGTCGAGCTGGAACAATCCCGAACCCGAAATCGTCTTGGCAGTCACATCAACGGGCAAAGTTGTGGGCGCGACCTTGGGCAATGATGTGAACCTGCGCGATGTTGAAGGGCGCTCGGCTTTGCTTTTGGGTAAGGCCAAAGACAACAATGCTTCCTGTTCCATTGGGCCTTTTGTGCGGTTGTTCGATGACGACTTTGGCATGGAAACTGTACAAAACGCTGAGGTGGATTTGAAAGTCACCGGCGACGATGGCTTTGTGATGGATGGGCGGTCTTCGATGAACAAAATCTCGCGCACGCCGCAAAGCATTGTCGACCAAACTATAGGCCGTCATCATCAATACCCCGACGGCTTTTTCCTATTTCTTGGCACGCTGTTTGCGCCGGTCAAAGACCGCGACACTAAGGGGCAGGGCTTTACGCATAAAATGGGCGACGTGGTGACCATTTCGGAACCTACGCTCGGGGCGCTCACCAATACGGTGCGCCTATCAACGGAATGTCCGGCGTGGACGTTCGGCACATCAGCTTTGATGCGCAACCTCGCCGCACGCGATCTAATCTAATAAAACTGGGAGATAGGTTATGAAAATTCTTATTGTTGGGGGCGGCGGTTTCGTCGGTCAAAAACTGGCACATTCACTTGCCGCGCACGGTACAATGCGTGGGGAAACGATCGACACGCTTGTATTGGCGGATGTTGTCGATCCCGCGACTGTTGAAGCGCCTTTTGCGGTTGAAACAGCCACATGCGACATCTCGGATGCGGCGCAAGTGAACCAACTGATTTCCGAAGATGTTGATGTCATCTATCTGTTGGCCGCCATTGTGTCAGGTCAAGCCGAAGAAGACCTCGATCTGGGAATGCGTATCAACATGATGGGCACGCTAAATGTTCTTGAGCGTTGCCGTGCTTTGCCGCACGCGCCTGTGGTTGTGTTCACATCCTCTGTGGCCTGTTTCGGTGGCGATTTGCCAGATGTGATTACGGATCAGACCTTGCTCAATCCGCAGACATCTTACGGTGCGCAAAAGGCCATCGGCGAATTGCTGGTCAACGACTATTCCCGCCGTGGTTTGATCGATGGGCGCGGTTTCCGCCTGCCAACGATTTCTGTACGCCCTGGGAAACCCAATCGCGCGGCTTCTGGATTCATGTCGTCGATTTTCCGTGAGCCTTTGAACGGGATCGCATCCAATTGCCCCGTCAGCCGTGATTTCCCACACTTCTATCTGTCGCCACGTAAATGCATCGAAAACCTGATCAAGGGGGCCGAAATCCCTGCCGAAGACTTTGGTCCAAACCGCTGCATGACCATGCCAGGTCAGAATTTGACCATTGGTGAAATGATCGATGCGATGACAGCTGTAGCAGGGCCTGAGCCTGAAAAACTGATCACCTACGAGGCTGACGATGCTGTTTGGGCCATCGCCAAAGGCTGGCAGTTTAAGTTTGAAACCAAGAAAGCACTTGCACTTGGCTTGACCGCTGATGAGAGCTTTGAAGACAACATTCGTTACTACATCGAAGATGATCAGCCCAACGCGTGATCGTCTTTGCTAAAGACATAGATATGAAAAAGGGCGCCCGATTGAGGCGCCCTTTTTTGGTGTTTTGGTTCGGTTTAGTTGACGGGGGTTAACAAGTCCGCACCCGCAAGATGCGCTGACACATTTTCCAGCTGCAATTCGGCCATCGCGCGGCGTGTTTCAACCGTTCCTGATCCTTGGTGTGGCTGCAAAACAGCTGTTTCCAAGGCATAAAACCGTTCGTCAATTTTGGGCTCATCGTTGAACACATCAAGACCGGCACCGGCGATTGTACCATTGGCCAAGGCTTCGATCAGGGCCTCTTCGTCGATGGTGCTGCCGCGTGAAATGTTGACGATTACGCCGCGTGGACCAAGGGCTGCGATGGCTTCGCGCGAGATGTATTTCTCGGTCGCCTTGCCGCCAACAAGTGCTACGACAAGATAATCAACCGCGGTGGCCAAAGACACCACATCCGCGTGATATGTCCAACCCGGCGTCTGTTTTTCAGAACGCGTATGGTAGTGAATATCCATTTTGAACGCCGCCAAACGGTCCGCGATATCGCGACCAATCCGACCAAGCCCGACGATCCCAACGGTAGACCCAGACATTTTGCGATTCAGTGGCAAGTTTTCACCCGCAGCCCATTTGCCAGAACGGACCAAAGCGTCGCCTGCCACCATGTTGCGGGACTGAGCGATCATCATGCCCACGGCAATATCTGCCACATCATCGTTCAAAACATTCGGTGTGTTCGTCACTTTGACGCCGCGCGCAGAGGCATCTTCAACATTGATCGCATCATAGCCAACGCCGTAGTTCGCGATGATTCCAAGGTTTGGTAGCAAATCCATGACTGCGCCGTTCAAAGGGGTGTGGCCTTTGAACGCGATGGCTTTGACTGTGGCACGTGATGCCTCAGACAAGTTCGCAACCTCATCGGGCGCACCTGCAAAGCAGGTGGCATGTGCCGTCTCAAGGCGGGTGCGCTCTTCGTCTGAAAAAGCTGCGCCAAGGATAAGAAGTGGTGTGTCGGTCATTTGGAATGCCCTTTCAAAAATTTACAGTAGGCCACGAATGCGGCGGATGGCTTCGATGATGTTCTCGGTTGAGTTCGCATAAGAAAAACGCAAAAATCCTTCGCCCCAAGCCCCGAATGATGTCCCTGCAACGGTCGCGACACCCGCGTCGTTCAGGAATTTATTTTGTGCTTCGACAGCTGTCATACCTGTCCCTTCGATATTGGCAAAGGCATAGAACGCGCCAGCGGCATCGGGGCAACGTACACCAGGCAGGGAGTTGAGGTCTCGCACGATGACTTCGCGCCGCGCATCGAACTGAGCAACCATGCTGTGCACAGCAGTTTGCGGTCCATTCAATGCTTCCATCGCCGCAAATTGTGTCGCGGCATTGACACAAGAATGATCGTTGATGCACAGGCGCGTGACGTGATCGACCATAGAGTCCGGCCAAACGGCATAGCCAATGCGCCATCCTGTCATGGCATATGTTTTTGACCAACCATCTAACATGATCAGTCGATCTCGTATTTCCGGATATTGCAAAAGACTGACGTGTTCGCGCCCACCATATAGCATGTTGGAATAGATCTCATCGGACATCAACGCCACATGGGGATGTTCTAGCAGCCCCGCGACCAGCTTATCGATTTCCACTTTGGGCGTCACACCGCCTGTTGGGTTGGCGGGGCTGTTGATGATGATCAATCGTGTTTTGTCGGTGATTTGGGCAAGCACATCTTCAGCAGAAAAGGCAAACCCGTTTTTCTCTTTCAACGCCATTGGTACAGGGGTTGCCCCTGAATAGTTGATCACGCTTTCATAGATGGGAAAGCCGGGGTTGGGGTAAATGATTTCCACGCCAGGTTGGCCGAACATCGTGATGGCAAAAAACATTGTCGGTTTGCCTCCAGGGACGACGACAATATTTTTCGGATCGACTTCAACATCGTGACGACGGTGTAAATCTGCGACCACAGCTTCGCGCAGTTGCGGCAGACCGTTTGCAGGTGTGTAGCCGTGGTGCCCGTCACGTAAGGCCTTGATGCCCGCTTCGACGATATTTTCGGGCGTTTGAAAATCGGGTTGGCCGATGCCAAGATTGATAATGTCGCGACCTTGCGCTGCCAAGTTTTGAGCGCGTGCCAAAACTTCGAAAGCGGATTCTGTTCCGAGACGTGACAGACTGTCTGCAAATTGCAGCTGAGCTTTCATGCGGCGATCCTCCCTTTGCGTCGGCCAAAGCATCTGACGCGAATTGTGCATTGCCATACGAATATGCATTTTGGTATACCAAATTCAAGCAATCAGTTCGCGTGATGCGACTTTGATTTCAAAATTTCACAAAGATGGGGCGGAATATGAGCGGAATTAAACAGACAGTTGGCGTGATTGGCCTTGGATCTATGGGGTTCGGCGTGGCGCAATCTGCCTTGCGTGCAGGGCACACCGTTCATGGTTTTGATATCAATCCCGCGCAAGTCGAGCGTTTTCAGTCGCTTGGTGGATCTAAAGGCACGATGGAAGAGGTTGCTGGCGATCTCGATACCGTGGTGATCATTGTCCTGAACGCGGCTCAGACTGAATCTGTTTTGTTCGGATCAAACGGAATTGCCGCAAAACTGCGCAAGGGGGCTGCGATTTTGTCGAGCGCCACTGTCGCGCCAGATTTCGCGCGCGATATGGAAAAACGGTGTCAGGATCTCGGACTGCTCTATTTGGACGCACCAGTGTCCGGCGGCACAGGTCGCGCCGCGACAGGTGAGTTGTCAGTGATGTCGTCTGGCAGTGCAGAAACCTATGAAGCCCTTGCCCCAACGCTTGATGCGATTGCATCGAATGTCTTTAAACTGGGCGATAGCGCGGGCGCAGGCTCGGCGATGAAGGCGGTGAATCAATTGTTGGTTGGCGTGCAAATTGCCGCCTGCGCAGAGGCGATGACCTTTGGCATCTCGCAAGGCATCGAACCCGAATTGATGATTGATGTGATCAGTAAATCTGCCGGCACCAGCTGGGCACTGGAAAATCGTGGGCCTAAAATGGCTGCGGCTGATTATAGTCCCGCGAGTTTGATCAACATTTGGCCAAAAGACCTTGGGATCGTGCAAGATATTTCGCGCGGATCACAGTTTGCCACGCCGATCGCGTCAGCCGCTTTGCAAGTGTATTTGACGGCACAAGGCATGGGGCTGGGGCTTGAGGATGACTCGGCCATCACCAAAGTTTACGCCGCTCAATCCAACATCACATTGCCGGACCCAAAATCATGAAACCTGTATTAGGCTGTATTGCAGATGATTTCACGGGCGCCACAGATTTGGCGGGCTTGCTGTCTCGTTCTGGCGTCGCTGTTCGGCTGCGCTTGGGTGTGCCCTCTACGCCGCCCACGGACACTTCGGCATTCGAAGTGATTGCATTGAAATGTAGAACCTCGCCGGTGGATGAGGCTGTCGCGGAATGTCGTGCAGCGCTGGCATGGCTAAAGGCAGCTGGCGCTGAGCGTTTTTTTTGGAAATATTGCTCGACATTTGATTGCACATCCGAAGGCAATATCGGTCCCGTAGCTGAGGCTTTGATGGCTGATATCGGTGCGGAACAAACGATTTATTGCCCCGCATTTCCAGAAAATGGTCGCTCTATTTACATGGGTAATTTGTTTGTCGGGCAGCAACCTTTGGCGGAAAGCCCGATGAAAGATCATCCGCTGACACCGATGACGGATAGCAATTTGATGCGATTGTTGACGCCACAAGTCACCAAGCCTGTAGGCCTTGCTGCACAGCGTGTCGTGGCACAAGGTGCGAAAATGCTGCGCAGCGAACTTGCAGCATTGCAGGACGAAAATGTCGCTCATGTTGTCGTGGATGCTGTGGCAGACGAGAACTTACAAACCATCGCCGAGGCGTGTTGGGATATGAAGCTGATGACGGGGGGCAGTGCCGTCGCAATGCCTTTGCCGAGTATCTATGTCAAACATGGGCTTTTGCCCAGCAATGCGCCTTCTGCCGTCAAGCCTAATTTGCCTGATGAAGCTGTCATCCTGTCTGGCAGTTGTTCCAAAATGACACGGGCACAGGTGGCTGCTTATAGTCTGTTAGCGCCTAGTTTCCGCCTTGATCCGATTGAACTGGCCGAGCACGGGGCTGGTGCGGCCTTGCGCTGGTTGGCTGAGCAAGATTTGACAATGGCCCCTTTGATCTATGCTTCGGCTGAGCCAGATCAGGTACGTGCTGCACAAGATGCTTTGGGCGTGGCCCGCGCTGGTGCAATTGTCGAAGAGGCTTTGGCCGAACTTGTTATTGCCGCCCGAAATCAAGGCGCAAGACGCATTATCGCGGCAGGTGGTGAAACCTCTGGGGCGATTGCTTTGGCACTGGGTATTTCAGATTTGGCCATTGGCGCAGAAATCGCACCCGGTGTCCCGTGGTGCTATGCTGTATCAGGTGGACATGATATTGCTATTGCATTGAAATCGGGCAATTTTGGCACAGAAACATTCTTCACAGATGCTTTGAACGCATTGGAGCAGTCATGAGTACAGAAGCGCGTTTGCGTGAACAGATTTGCGTTCTTGCCAAGTCGATGTTTGATCGCGGCTTGACCGGTGGCAGCACAGGCAACATCTCTGCGCGCACGGAAGACGGCGGGCTTTTGGTATCGCCAACAGGCACGAGCTTTGGGCAGCTTGATCCGGCCAAGCTTAGTCGATTTAACGCAAAAGGCGTATTGATTGGTGGTGATCAACCAACCAAAGAAATGCCCCTTCACTCTGCGTTCTATGACACGCGTTCATCGGCGGGGGCTGTGGTGCATTTGCATTCGTGTCATTCGGTGGCCCTATCGATGTTGCCAGATGTCGATCCTGATAATTTCATCCCACCTGTGACGCCTTATGCGATTATGAAGCTGGGAAAAGTCAAATTGTTGCCGTTCTTTTTGCCGGGTGATCCTGCGATGGGACAGGCCGTGCGTGGACTTGCGGGAAAACGCTCAGCGGTGATGCTGGCCAATCACGGACCTGTGGTCGCAGGCAAAGACATCGAGGCGGCCTGCAACGCGATTGAAGAGCTGGAAGAAAGTGCCAAGCTTGCCTTTATGCTGCGCAGCATGAAGGCCAATATATTGACGGATCAGCAGGTTGAAAATGTTGTCCAAAAATTTAATGTGGAGTGGGATGCATGAAATTATCTGCGAACTTAGGTTTTCTTTGGGCAGATCGTTCACTGCCTGATGCGATTAGAGCAGCCAAGGCGGCAAATTTTGACGCTGTGGAATGCCACTGGCCTTATAATACTGAAATTAAAGATATATCGGATGCTCTGAACGAGACAGGTTTGCCAATGCTTGGCTTGAACACCAGTCGAGGTGACACATCAAAAGGCGAAAATGGACTGTCGGCTTTGGTCGGGCGTGAGGCTGACGCCCGCGCGGCTATCGACGAAGCATTGGCTTATGCAACTGCGTTAAATGTCCCCAATATTCATGTCATGGCAGGCTTTGCATCTGGGCAGGCTGCCCATGAGTGCTTTGTTGAAAATCTCACATATGCCTGCGAAAATGCTGCGCAGCATGGCATTACAATTTTGATCGAACCTTTGAATAAATATGATGCGCCAAATTACTTTTTGTCGACCACCGAACAGGCGAAAAAAGTGATCTCGGATGTGGGCTTGCCGAACCTCAAATTGATGTTTGATTGCTACCATGTGCAGTTGATGGAAGGCGACATTGGGCACCGGTTGGAAGCCATGCTTCCCTTGATCGGGCACATCCAATTTGCATCCGTGCCTGATCGTGGCGCGCCCGATCATGGCGAGCTGAATTACGCACATGTTTTTCAGGTTATTCGTGATCTCGGTTACATCGCGCCACTTGGTGCTGAGTACAAGCCGAACGGTGACACAGATGCCTCTCTAAGCTGGATGAAAACACTTTTGACCTAAGCCACCTGAGGCGCTCACGTCACAGGTCGCGTTTGAACCAAATAGCTATGAGCGTTCGAATTGGGTTGAAATTGGCTCGAAACATAGCTTCAGTGTGATTCTGGCAACTGTTTTGCGCCCTCTTTTAGCGGGCACGTATTGCTTTTGTGTTTTCGCGCATTCGATGTAGTTAGCGCTAACAGTCGAGCTTGCGAACGAAAACTTGCTTGTGAACGGATTATTTAAGGGACAGACAAACATGCGCGAATGGTGGCGGGATGCCGTAATTTATCAGATCTATCCACGGTCTTTTCAAGACGACAACGGTGACGGTGTCGGCGACTTGAAAGGGATCACGCGCAGGTTGGATTATGTGGCGTCTTTGGGTGTCGATGCAATTTGGTTGTCGCCATTTTTCACATCGCCAGACAAAGACATGGGGTATGACGTGTCCGATTACACCAGCGTTAATCCGCTGTTCGGCTCTGTCGACGATTTCGATGAATTGGTCGCAAAAGCGCACGCGCTTGGGTTGAAAGTGATCATCGATCAGGTTCTGTCGCACACGTCTGACCAACACCCTTGGTTCATTGAAAGCCGCAAGGATAAGACCAATCCGAAGGCCGATTGGTATGTCTGGGCTGATCCGAAAAAAGATGGCACGCCGCCCACAAACTGGCCGTCTGTCTTTGGCGGGTCTGCATGGATGTTCGACGCACGTCGTCGTCAGTATTACCTGCACAATTTCTTGGTCTCGCAGCCTGATTTGAATTTCCACAATCCTGAAGTCGTTACGGCCTTGATCGATGCGATGCGGTTTTGGTTGGAACGTGGCGTGGACGGGTTCCGCCTTGATACCGTGAATTTCTATGTGCATGACAAGAAACTGCGCGACAACCCCGCGTCGAATTGGGACAGCTTTCCAGGCAATCCCTATGAGGCGCAAACGCATCTGTTTTCCAAAACGCAGCCTGAAAATATTGAAGTTTTGCAGCGAATTCGCGCATTGATGGATGAATTCGATGATCGCATGTTGATCGGCGAAGTGGGCGAAGACGGGTTGCGCCAAGTCGAGGTTATGGGCGAATACACCTCTGGTGGTGATAAATTGCACATGGCCTATTCCTTTGCCATGCTCAGCCACGATCATCATCCAGATCATTTCAAAAACTGCATCAATGAGTTCTTGAACAAGGCGCCTGATGGCTGGCCCTGTTGGTCTTTTTCAAACCACGATGTGCAACGCCATGTCACGCGTTGGGCCAACACGCCCGAGCTGCAAAACACTGTGGCGCGCCAAGCGATCAATATGTTGATCAGCTTCCCTGGTGCCTTGGGAATCTATCAAGGCGAAGAGTTGGGGCAAATCGAAACCGACATTGAATTCCACGAGCTGCGCGACTTAGGCTACATCGATTTTTGGCCTGACAACAAAGGACGTGATGGCTGTCGTACACCGATGGTTTGGGATGCTTCTGAGCCTCATGCAGGCTTCACAACCGGTGATCCATGGTTGCCTGTCAAAGCCCCACAAATTGCGAAGGCTGTCTCTGGACAAGTGGCTAAAAACGACAGCGTATTGTTGGCATATCGTACGGCGCTGGCATTCCGTAAGGACCGCGATGAGCTCCGTTTGGGGGAGACCTCATTTCCAAGTGTCGCCGATCCGCTTTTGGCCGTCAGTCGAACTTTGGATGATGTGAGCCTTGTCGGTATTTTCAATCTGTCTGACGCCGCACAGTCTATACCTTTGGCTGAGGACGCAAGACAAGTTGGCGAAGCGCATGCGGATGTTGTTGGAGCAACTTTGACCTTGCCCGCTTTCGGCTTTGCATTCTTTGAAACATCAAACGCAGCTAAGGTCTTTGGCTAAAGAAAAAACATTATGTGATGGACCTTTGGGGATTTGCGCAACAATATTACAAATATCTGAATGATTGCGTTGCTCTGTTTGCTCCAGAGGATTTGTGCCGGAAATGAGTGTTTCATTCTGAGGTTGTTTTGATGAAACATGTAAAGAAAGACAGTTGATACATGCCAAACCCAAATATCCGAACCGATGATCTTAATGCTGCATTGCCTCATGATGTGGCGCAAGATTTGATATCGGCTCGGTTGAATGATCCGTTTGGGGCTCTTGGGGTGCAGGTGCATGAAAATGGGTATGGATTGAATGTTTTCGTGCCTGACGCCGATAGATGCGTTTGTTTGACAGGCAAAAAAACGCGTATAGAAATGGTGCCAGTGCCTGATGCAACAGGCTTGTTCTGTGCATTGCTGCCCAAAGATACGCCTTACCAAATTGAAGCCCACTTTGGCGAAACGCAATGGGTGTTTCATGACCCTTATGCCTTTGACAGCAGTCTGACGGCAGATGATCTTCACTATTTGGGTGAAGGGTCGATGAACCGCATTTGGGATGTCTTGGGCGCCACGCCGATGTCTCATGAGGGGGTAGAGGGTGTGCGCTTCGCCGTTTGGGCGCCAAACGCACAGCGCGTTGCCGTTGTCGGGGATTTCAACGTTTGGGACACCCGCAGACACGGAATGCGCAGGCTTGGTCAGTCGGGCATTTGGGAACTTTTCGTACCGGCGTTGCAGGCAGGTGAAGTTTATAAATATGCGATCCGTAGTGCCGATGGGCGGGACTTGCCACTGAAAGCCGATCCTATCGGATTTGGTTCAGAACATCCGCCGAAAACCGGATCTGTCGTGCGCGAGATCAAAACTCACGATTGGGCCGATGACGCGTGGATGAGCACCCGTGCCATGGCGCAAAATATTGACGCGCCGATTTCAATTTACGAGGTCAATCTAGCCAGTTGGAAGCGCGCTGATGGCAATCGTCCGCTGTCTTATACTGAGTTGGCAGATCAATTGGTTGATTACGTCGCCGACATGGGGTTCACTCATATTGAATTGATGCCGATCACGGAACATCCTTTTGATGGCTCTTGGGGCTATCAACCGATTGGCATGTTTGCCCCGACGATACGCCATGGCACGCCAGAAGAGTTTCGCGCGCTTATCACGGCGGCACACGCTAAGGGGCTTGGGGTTTTGCTTGATTGGGTGCCTGCACATTTCCCAACCGATGAACATGGCCTTGCGCAGTTTGATGGCACTGCACTGTATGAACATGCAGACCCGCGTGAGGGATTCCACCAAGATTGGAACACGCTGATCTATAATTTTGGTCGGACAGAAGTGGCCAATTACATGCGGTCCAATGCGTTGTATTGGTTGGAAGAGTACCATCTTGACGGGCTGCGCGTGGATGCTGTTGCATCGATGCTTTATCGCGATTATTCGCGTAATGATGGTGAATGGGTGCCCAACACAGATGGCGGGCGTGAGAATTATGAGGCCATCGCATTCTTGCAAGGGGTGAACTCTTTGGTCTACGGCGAAGTGTCCGGCATCATGACCGTGGCCGAAGAAAGCACGGCCTTTCCGGGGGTGTCGACACCGGTGGACCACGGCGGACTTGGATTCGGGTTCAAATGGAACATGGGGTGGATGAACGACACCCTGCGTTACATGGAAGAAGACCCGATCAACCGCAAACATCACCACCATTTGCTGACCCATTCCATCAGCTATGCCTATACCGAAAACTTCGTTTTGCCGATCAGCCATGACGAAGTGGTGCATGGCAAAGGGTCGATGATCGATAAGATGCGGGGCAATGCATGGGAGCAATTTGCCAATCTACGCGCTTACTATGGATTCATGTGGACCCATCCAGGCAAGAAACTTTTGTTCATGGGGCAAGAGTTTGCACAACGTAACGAGTGGAACCACAACCAAAGCCTAGATTGGCATTTGTTGGACGCGCCTGCACATGCTGGCATTCAACATTTGGTGCGCGATTTGAACAAGCTCTACCGCTCTGTGCCAGCACTGCACGTGAATGACACGCGTCCCGCTGGTTTCGGTTGGATCGAGGGCGCTGATGTTGAAAATTCCATTTACGTTTATGTGCGCCATGGCAAAGCTGGCGATCCGCGTGTTGTGACGATTTTGAATATGACGCCTGTTGAACGCACAGGACACCGCGTTGGCTTGCCCTGCGATGGGTTTTGGCGCGAGGCGATTAATACTGACGCTGAAATTTATGGCGGCGGGGGGCGTGGAAATCTGGGAGGTGTCCACGCCCAAGACATTGAATGGATGGGCCAAGCCCACTCTGCAGAGCTGACATTGCCACCTTTATCGGCAGTGATTTTAATTGAAGGGGAGGAGACACAATGAAACCGACACCGAACCAGCGCTTGTCGAATCGCGCGATGGCATTTGTGCTTGCGGGCGGGCGTGGCAGTCGTTTGAAAGAGCTGACAGACAATCGCGCAAAGCCTGCTGTTTATTTTGGCGGCAAAACCCGCATCGTCGATTTTGCACTGTCCAACGCACTCAATTCCGGCATACGCAAAATGGCGATTGCAACGCAATACAAAGCCCATAGTTTGATCCGACACTGCCAACGTGGTTGGGGCTTTTTGCGCGCGGAACGCAATGAGTATTTGGATATTTTGCCCGCGTCACAACGTATCTCAGAAGAAAAATGGTACTTGGGGACGGCTGATGCGGTCACGCAAAACATCGATATTATAGATAGTTATGGTGTTGATTTTATTGTTATCTTGGCTGGTGATCATATCTACAAGATGGACTATGAAATCATGCTGCAACAGCATCTTGATCAAGGAGCTGATGTGACCATCGGCTGTTTGACTGTGCCGCGTATGGAAGCCTCTGCTTTCGGTGTGATGCATTGCGACGCCAAAGACCGCGTGACGGAATTTTTGGAAAAACCAAGTAATCCCCCCTGTATTCCTGGCGATCCTGATCACGCTTTGGCGTCGATGGGCATTTATGTGTTCCGTTGGGATTTCTTGCGTGAATTGTTGCTTGAGGACATGAACGATCCGAATTCGAGCCATGATTTTGGCAACGATATCATTCCCAAAATCGTCAAAGGTGGCAAAGCCATAGCGCACCGTTTTGAGGACAGCTGCGTCACAAGCGGGCTTGAGGTCGAACCATATTGGCGCGATGTCGGAACGATTGATGCGTTTTGGCAGGCCAATATCGACCTGACGCAATTCACACCGCCGTTGGATTTGTATGACAACACATGGCCGATTTGGACCTATTCCGAAAGCGTGCCGCCCGCCAAGTTTATCCATGACGAAGATGATCGCCGTGGTATGGCTGTATCCTCTTTGATTTCGGGGGGGTGCATCGTTTCAGGATCTGAAATTCGCGAGTCCCTGTTGTTTACAGGCGTGCGAAGTCATTCGTTTTCGTCCTTGGATCAGGTGGTGGCTCTGCCTTATGTACAGGTCGGACGGCAAGCCAAGTTGAGTAAATGTGTCGTAGATCGCGGCGTGATAATCCCTGATGGTTTGGTCGTGGGCCAAGACCCGATTGAGGATGCGAAATGGTTCCGTCGCACAGACGAGGGCACTGTTTTGATCACGCAGTCGATGCTTGATAAACGGGCATCCGTGTTGGAGTGATGAAAATGCGCAATGTTCTGTCAGTGACCTCTGAATGTGTTCCCCTCGTGAAAACGGGGGGGCTTGCGGATGTGGCGGGGGCTTTGCCTGCAGCTGTGGCGGCCCATGGGTGGGACATGCGAACGCTTTTACCTGCCTATAAGGGCCTGATCAAAAAGGCTGCTGCGCACAAAGTGCTTTGGCAAGCCGATGATCTGTTCGGCGGGCCAGCACGGGTGCTGCGAGGCAGAGCAGGGGGCAATGTCATTTTGCTGCTTGATGCGCCACATTTGTATGATCGCGAGGGTGGTCCCTATGGCAATCCGACGGACTTCGCTGATAACGCTCAGCGCTTTGCCGCGCTGTCTTTTGTCGCAGCAGAGATTGCGCGTGACGGCTTAAGCGATGGGTGGAAACCACAAGTTTTACATGCTCATGATTGGCAAGCGGGTCTTGCGCCAAGCTATTTGAAATACGGTACGCCATGTGATGTGGGTACTGTCATGACGGTGCATAATATTGCGTTTCAAGGTCTTGCACCTGCGGCGATGCTTGGGGCGTTGGACCTTCCTTTGGCGGGGTTCAATTCAAATGAGTTGGAATACTGGGGGCAGATCAGCACGCTCAAAGCGGGCTTGGTGCACGCCGACGCAATAACGACCGTGAGCCCGACATATGCGGCAGAATTGATGCGGCCTGAATTTGGTATGGGGTTAGAAGGCGTTCTGGCGGCGCGCGCAGGGGAACTGTCCGGTATTTTAAACGGCATCGATATGGACGTTTGGAACCCCGAAACTGACCCAGAAATCACGCCTTATTCTGCCAAGTCGTTGGCGGGTAAAAAGAAAAACCGCGCCGCGCTTATGGCTGAGTTTGGCCTGTCGAAGGCCGATGGTCCATTGGCGATTGTTGTCAGTCGGTTGACCTCGCAAAAGGGGATGGATTTGATCGCAGGCGCTGCGGATGCGTTCATCACAAACGGCGGCGCTTTGGCGATTTTGGGCAGTGGCGACCCGCAAATCGAAGACGCGCTGCGGTTGTTGATGCGCAATCATCCCGGCAAAGTGGGTTTGCGGATCGGCTATGACGAGGCGCTGTCGCATCGGATGTTTGCGGGCGGTGATATTGTCTTGGTGCCATCCCGATTTGAACCTTGTGGCCTGACGCAACTGTACGGATTGCGTTATGGCACAGTGCCGGTGGTTGCGGCCACGGGGGGCTTGGCGGATTCTGTGGTGAACCAAAACGTGGCGGCATCCCAATTGGGCGTTGCAACAGGCTTTCAATTTCATCCTGTTGATCAATTGTCGTTCGCCTATTGTTTGAAAGGTGTCACAGAAGCCTTTTCGAACACATCAGACTGGACACGGCTGCAAAAGCGCGGGATGAACCAAGACTTGGGCTGGGACGCGTCATCTGCGACCTATGCCGCCCTTTATGAACGAGTTGCCAAGTGATCTTTGATCTCAAACACGACCTGCCGACCAAGCTTAAAAACCATTCAATGTCAGCAGGGCGGCCTAGCCCAATAGGGGCCACGTATGACGGGCAGGGCGTCAATTTCGCCGTATTTTCTGAACATGCTGAAAGGATCGATCTGTGTTTGTTTTCGGATGACGGCAAGCATGAGATCGCGCGCATTCCTTTGTTGGAACGTGATGGGGATGTCTGGCATATCTATGTCGCGGGTTTGAGCCCTGGAACGCGTTATGGGTATCGTGTTCATGGGCTGTACCGACCTGAAGAAGGCCACCGGTTTAACCCCAATAAACTATTGCTTGATCCTTATGCCAAACGCCTGTCAGGTGATTTGATTTGGGACGACGCAATCATGGGGTATACGATCGGGGCTAAGGACAAAGACCTTAGCTTTGATACGCGGGATTCAGCACCCTATGTTCAGCGCAGTGTTGTTGTGGACCCAAGCTTTCAGTGGGGCGATGATCGCCACCCTGAAACGTCGTCGTCAGACACGGTGATTTACGAGGCACATGTCAAAGGCATGACAGCCCAGTTTCCTGATTTGCAAAACACTCAACGCGGTAAGTTTCTTGGCATGTCGTCCGAGCCTGTGCTGGACTATTTGACCAAGCTTGGCATCACCACGGTGCAGCTTATGCCTGTACACGCGTTTTTGGATGATAAGTTTTTGCTCGAGGCTGGTTTGACGAATTTCTGGGGCTATCAGTCCATGGGATTCTTTGCGCCAGAACCACGCTATATGACGCAAGAAGGCATCTGGGAATTTCAAACCATGGTGCGGCGGTTTCATTCCGCTGGCATCGAGGTGATCTTGGATGTGGTGTACAATCATTCGGGCGAGGGCAACGAGTTTGGGCCAACGCTGTCCTTCAAAGGTCTCGACAACAAATCATACTATCGTTTGTCCGAAAATGAACGCCACTACATCAACGACACAGGCACGGGCAATACGTTGAACGTGCGCCATCCGATGGTGTTGCGCATGATCATGGACAGTCTGCGGTACTGGGTCGAAGTCATGCATGTCGATGGATTTCGCTTTGATTTGGCCACTGTACTGGGACGAGAAGCTGAAGGGTTCAATCGCAAGGGCGGTTTCTTGGATTCGCTTGGGCAAGACCCTGTGTTGAGCACTGTGAAATTGATCGCCGAGCCTTGGGACATCGGCCCTGGCGGTTATCAACTTGGCAATTGGCCGCATCCGTTTTTAGAATATAACGACAAATTTCGCGATGATATGCGCAAGTTTTGGCGGGGCGATGAGGGCATGATGCCTTTGATCGGTCGCCGTCTGCTGGGCAGTGCGATGACCTTTGACCACTCAGGGCGCGCGGCAACCAGTTCGATCAATTTCATCACCTGCCATGATGGTATGACTCTGCGCGACACCGTCAGCTACAATGCCAAACATAATGAGGCCAATGGCGAAGACAATCGCGACGGCAAAGACGACAACTATTCAGACAACATGGGCGTTGAAGGCCCTACGGATGATCCTGCCATCAATGCCGCGCGCGCTCAGCGACAGCGCAATTTTCTGGCCTGTTCGTTCTTATCGCAAGGTACGCCGATGATTTTGGCTGGCGATGAGATTGGCAATACGCAAAACGGCAACAACAACACCTTTGGTCAAGACAACCCTATCGGCTGGGTCAATTGGGGGGGTGCGGACGAAGGGTTGCTCGCTTTTGTTCAAAAGCTGACAAAACTGCGCCGCGATCACAATGTTCTGCGCCAGTTGCGTTTTTTGCATGCGCGACCTCGTCTGAAAGATGGTAAGCCAGATGTGTTTTGGCGGATGCCCGATGGTACGCCGCCGACACGCGCAGAGTGGGAAAGCGCTGAGACCAAAACCATTTGCACCGAGGTGCGCACATCTTTTGGCACGCCCGAATACCGTGCCTCTGATGATGTGTTGTTTTTGGTGATAAACAACGACGGCGATGTAGAAGTCACATTGCCTCCATGTGCGGACGATATGACATGGGAATTGATTCTTGATACATCTGCACCCGATGCGGGCGCACAATGCGTCACGGGCGATACCGCACTTATTCGCGCTGCTTCGGTCTGTGTCTTCGCGCTGATGCCTGCCACCTAATTTTGCTAAAGGATTTCTATGATGACGAAAAAAACGATCAATACCGCACCGATTGAAGGTCAAAAACCGGGAACATCGGGCTTGCGTAAAAAATGCCGTATTTTCATGACAGAGCATTATCTAGAGAACTTTGTGCAAGCTATTTTTGATGGCATTGGTGGCGTTCAAGGTAAGACATTGATCGTGGGGGGCGACGGTCGTTTCTACAACGATAAAGCCACAGAGATTATCCTGCGCATGGCCGCAGCCAATGGGGCGGCAAAAGCCATTGCGGGGCAAAACGGTTTGCTGTCCACGCCTGCAGCGTCGCATTTGATCCGCTCGATGAAGACCGATGGCGGCATCATCCTGTCGGCCAGCCACAATCCCGGTGGTATTGACGAAGATTTCGGTATCAAGTTCAACATGGCCAACGGTGGTCCTGCGCCTGAAAGCGTCACAGACGCGATTTTCGCTGTGACCAAATCCATTAAAGAGTACCATATTTTTGACGGGGGCTCCGTTGATCTGTCAGTAATTGGCGCAGCAACCCTTGGGGACATGCAAATCGAGATCGTTGATCCGGTCACCGCCTATGTTGATCTGATGCAAAGCCTGTTTGATTTCCCTGCCATCGGCAAAATGATCGCAAACGGTACGGCTATTCGCTTTGACGCGATGAATGCCATCACCGGACCATATGCCTCTGCGATTATCGAAAACCTGCTGGGAGCTGCCAAAGGCTCTGTCGTGCATGGCACACCATTGCCTGATTTCGGCGGAATGCATCCTGATCCCAACCCGACTTGGGCGCATGAATTGATGGATGAAATGATGGGGGCAAACGCGCCAGCTTTCGGCTGTGCCTCTGATGGTGACGGTGATCGCAATATGATCGTTGGGCCCAATTGCTATGTCAGTCCCTCTGACAGTCTTGCGGTGATTGCCGCCAACGCCACTGTAGCGCCGGGATATGCTGGAGGTCTCAAAGGCGTTGCGCGTTCGATGCCCACGTCGGCGGCTGTGGACCGTGTGGCCGATGCGCTGGGCCTCGCATGTTACGAGACGCCAACGGGTTGGAAATTCTTTGGGAACCTGATGGACGATGGCCGCGTGTCTTTGTGTGGCGAAGAAAGCTTTGGCACTGGCTCTGATCATGTGCGCGAAAAAGATGGTGTATGGGCTGTGCTGATGTGGCTCAATATCATGGCTGCCACGGGTAAATCCGTGCCTGAGATCATGCAAGATCACTGGGCCAAGTTTGGGCGCAACTACTATTCACGCCACGACTTTGAGGCGATTGAAAGCGACAAGGCCGATGCGATGATCTCCGCCTTGCGCGGTGCTTTGGCGGGGTTGAAAGGTCAAAGCTTTGGTGCGCTGACCGTTGAGACGGCGGATGATTATTCCTACCTTGATCCTGTCGATGGCAGCACCTCTGCGCATCAAGGTGTACGGGTGGTATTTGAAGGCGGCGCGCGGTTTGTTGTGCGGCTGTCTGGTACTGGCACAAGCGGTGCAACGCTGCGGCTCTATGTCGAAAAGTTGGATCTGGAAGATTTCGATCAAGACCCGCAGGAGGCGCTGGCTGATGTTCTCAAAGCGGCACATACGATCATTCAGATCGAAGGGTTTTCTGGCCGTACAGCGCCAGATGTCATCACCTAATCTGATTTTAAATACTTCAATTTTTGAAATGTAAAAGGGCGCGCTTACACCTTGGTGTTAGCGCGCCCTTAAATTTTAAATCTCGAAAATCTTATACTTCGAGAGGTTTGTCGCCACGAGTCCATGCAAGTGGTTTGAACACTTCATCAACAGGTGTTTCTGCAACGTGGTTGATGTAATTTGACATGGTTTTTTGAGCCAAGCCCAAGATCACGTCAAGCACGGCACGGTGGCCATAGCCTGCGTCGAAGAAAGTTTGCATTTGTGCTTCAGTCACGTTGCCGCGCGCGCGAACCATTTGAATGGTGAAAGTGCGCAAAGCTTCGAGCTTAGCAGATGGCAAAGGTGATTCTGTGCGCAGTGCTTCTGTGATCTCATCAGAAACTTTCATCATTTTAGCGATGCCAGTGTGTGCAGGAACACAGTAATGGCACGCGTGCTCAACGTTGATGGCCTGCCATACAACTGTTAGCTCGTCCGCGTCAAAATCGGTCTCAGTGAAGAGTTTGTGAAGGATTTGGTAGCCTTCATAGGCTTGTGGGCTTTCAGCCAAAACCTTGTGCAAGCCAGGAAGGCGGCCGAACGCTTTTTGTGAATTTTCCAAGAGAGGCTTGGAGGCTTCTGGTGCTGTTTCGAGATCGTGTGATGGGAAGTTCAACATTGGAATGTCTTTCATAAAGTTTGTATATCGCATCTTTATGCTTTATTGAGTGATCACTCAAGTATATAATTGAGCAATCGTTCAACAATCGGTGACCCAATGCCACGCAAACCAAATTATGACAGGGCTGACCTGATCAACCGCTCCCGCGATCTTTTTTGGCGGCGCGGCTGGGCGGGCACCTCTTTGAAAGACCTAGAAGCCGTTCTGCAAATGAAACCGGGCAGTTTTTATGCCGCCTTTGGGTCCAAAGACGCTTTGTTCGAGCTTGCTATGGCTCAATATGCGGCGGATGGGCTTGCACGCCTCAACGCGTTGGTTGAAAACCACGGCGCGCTCAAAGCGCTGCAACGCTTTCCAATGATGGCCATCGATAATGACGATGTGCCAGCGAAAGCCTGTATGCTGTCCAAAACCTTGTTAGAGCTTCAAGCGCACAAACACCCCTTGGCAAAAGAAGCCAATCAGCATTTGCTGCGCATGGAAGGCGGTTTTGCCGACCTCTTTGCGCAGGCGCAATCATGCGGTGACATCGATGAAGCACATGACCCCAAAGTGCTCGCGCGGCGATATCAGTCGGACCTTTTGGGCTTGCGTGTATCTGCTGAGCGTGAAGGCTGCGACGCACGGGCCATCGCAACAGAGATCGCCGACAGCTTGGCTCGTCTTTGACCTTCCAATGGCAGGGCGTACAAAATGTGACGGATAGCGCAGTCATCGCTAGGTGTCGTCGCGCGTGCGGCATTGGCACCTGAATCGTGACGGTTCAAAAAATCACGCTTTTTAGATTTTACAAATGCTTTCCAGCAAAGGATTGAATTTTTGCGCGCGGCAAGTTTAAATTGCTATGGCGGAAAATAGGGAGAGGTTTCATGTCTGACAGCGGTATTAAGAACATGGAGCAATTTGCCGCGATCAGTGGGATTTCCAGACCGACCGTTTCCAAATATTTCAATGATCCCGATAGTGTACGCCGGTCTTCGCGCGAACGCATTGAGGCTGCGATAGATAAATACAATTATCGACCCAACATCTATGCGATGAACCAGAACAGAGCGATGACCAAAAACATTGGTATCGTTGTGCCTTTATTGTCAGATACATATTTTGCTGAAATTGCACGAAACCTTGAACAGCATTGTATCGATGCAGGGTATCGACCGACGATGTTTAGTTCGCACGGCGATCCAAAGTTTGAAGTTGAAATCCTCGACAACCTGCGTTCGCTCAAACCTGCGGGTGTCTTAATTGCGCCTTTAGGGCGTGCATCAGATCGGGACGTTCTGGAAAAATTTTGCGAAGATGTACCGACAATTATATTTGATAGTAAAGTCGGGGACATCGGAATCGAGTTTGTTGGCTCCGACAATATGCAGTTTGCGAGAGACATTACAGATTATTTGTGTCGCTCGGGGGAGCCGCCGTGCTTTTTTGAGATGAAGACACCTGCGAACCCGAATGCACATCGCCGCCGCCAAAGTTATTTAGATGCCATGGCTGCGTTCGGGTTCGAGCCACAAGTGATCTCTATCGAAGGAGAAGGCTGGGCTTTTGAAGAAATCGGGTTCCGAGGTGCGAATGATGCCTTGGCCCGCAAGCTGTTTTCAACGAACACCATCTTGTGCAGCAATGACCGCTTGGCCATTGGTTTTTTGACAGCCTGTTATGAAAATGGTCTTTCTGTTGGTCGGTCTGAAGGGGATGCGATTCGGGTTGCAGGGCAGGATGGTCATCGACTGACACGCTACACTTGCCCCCCTTTGACAACGGTTTCTCACAACTACGAAGCGGTCTCATTGCAGGCGGCAAAGGCCTTGTTTGCTGCTATCGATGGTCAGGAAAATCCTTGGAAAAGCACGCGGATAGAGGGAAAGTTGATCCTGCGTGCGTCAGCTTAGCTGCCATATATTTTACGCGCGTAAAATATTTATTGACGCGAGCATAGTTTATCCCCTACCTTGATTGGACTACATCTAGTCAGGGAGGATTTCAGATGTCTTTGAGAAATACACTTTGTGCGGCAACCGCGCTTACATTGGTCACAGCGACTGGTGCAATGGCAGCAGACCCCACAGCAACAATCACCATCGCGACAGTGAACAACGGCGACATGATCCGTATGCAGGGCTATACAGATCAGTTCACCGCAGAAACTGGCATTGCCGTTGACTGGGTGACCTTGGAAGAAAATGTTTTGCGCCAACGCGTCACAACAGACATCACCACCAAGGGTGGTCAGTTCGACGTTATGACAATCGGCATGTACGAAACACCTATCTGGGGTGCAAACGATTGGCTTGTGCCACTAAGCGACATGTCCGCTGAATACGACGTTGACGATATCTTGCCTGCGATGCGCAATGGTTTGTCACATGATGGTACACTTTACGCGGCACCATTCTACGGCGAAAGCTCAATGGTCATGTATCGCACTGACCTGATGGAAGCTGCTGGCTTGACTATGCCAAAAGATCCAACATGGCAGTTCATCCGCGAAGCGGCTGCCGCTATGGACGATCCTGCAAACGACGTAAACGGTATCTGTTTGCGCGGCAAAGCGGGTTGGGGCGAAGGCGGCTCTTTCATCACTGTGACTGCAAACTCTTTCGGTGCAAGCTGGTTTGACGAAGATTGGAACGCGCAGTTCGATCAACCTGAATGGTCTGACGCAGTCAACTTTTACGTCAACTTGATGAACGACTACGGTCCTGAAGGTTATGCGACAAACGGTTTCAACGAAAACCTGTCCCTCTTCAATCAAGGCAAATGTGGCATGTGGATCGACGCGACTGTTGCGGCATCTTTTGTCACAGGTGACGATTCAACCGTGAAAGACTCTGTTGGGTTCGCT
Organism: Pacificibacter marinus; assembly: GCF_018860505.1. Classification (GTDB taxonomy): domain Bacteria; phylum Pseudomonadota; class Alphaproteobacteria; order Rhodobacterales; family Rhodobacteraceae; genus Celeribacter; species Celeribacter marinus_B. The sequence continues at coordinate 287,556 of NZ_JAHKPU010000030.1, read as the reverse complement.
TTGGCACCAAACGCTGAAGGCGTTGAGAAACGTTCCAACTGGCTCTGGGCTTGGGCGCTCGCGATCCCTGCTGGCACACAGCAAGAAGCTGAAGCGAAGACCTTTATTGAGTGGGCAACATCTAAAGCCTACATCGAATTGGTCGCAGCAAATGAAGGTTGGGCTAATGTTCCTCCTGGTGCACGTACATCACTTTACGAAAACCCAGAGTACCTGAAGGTGCCTTTCGCACAGATGACACTGGACTCAATCAACGCTGCTGATCCAACAAACCCAAGCGTTAAGCCGGTTCCATATGTTGGCATCCAGTTTGTTGCAATTCCAGAGTATGCAGGAATCGCGACTGAAGTTAGCCAAGAGTTTTCTGCTGCCTATGCAGGTCAACAGACTGTAGAAGAAGCGTTGGAAAAAGCTCAGGCTCTCACCAATGACGCAATGGAAGCCGCTGGCTACCGCTAGAAGTTCCTCCTAGGTCGGAGGGCGAACACAGAGTTTGCCCTCCGATTTATTTGGACGTTTTATTTGCTTTTATGACCCAAACCAGTGTGCCCGCGGCCAATTCTGCGCGCCTGCAAAAAGTGAAATTTTCTTATGGCTACTAAAGCATCCCGATCCGCGGCTCGTCTTATGATGGCACCAGCTGTCGTCCTCCTTTTAGGGTGGATGTTGGTGCCTCTGGTTCTGACTCTTTGGTTCTCGTTCGTAAAATTCCTGCCGATGCGTGGCGACTCCATCGCAAAGGGTCTCGACTGGGTTGGATTTGAAAACTACGTACGGTTTTTCTCGTCCAGCTCGTTCTGGCCATCCGTTCAGATTACGGTTTTGATGGTCGGTGGCGTTCTCGCTATTTGTATCATCTTCGGCGTTCTTTTCGCGCTGTTACTGGACCAACCAATGTGGGGGCAAGGCATTGTCCGCATTCTTGTCATTGCACCTTTCTTTGTGATGCCAACAGTGTCCGCATTGGTCTGGAAAAACATGATGATGGATCCGGTCAATGGCCTTTTCGCACATTTATGGCGATTTTTCGGAGCGGAACCGGTTGTTTGGCTGCAAGATGCCTCGCTCAGTTCAATCATCTTTATTGTTTCATGGCAGTGGCTGCCGTTTGCAACTCTGATCCTGCTGACTGCGATCCAGTCGCTCGATAGTGAACAGCTTGAAGCGTCTGAAATGGACGGCGCCCACCCGCTTCAACGGTTCGCTTATATCGTTTTGCCGCACATGGGACGGGCGATTACCATCGTAACGCTCATCATGACAATCTTTCTGTTGTCTATCTTTGCAGAGATATTCGTGACGACTGGCGGGGCCTTCGGGACGCGCACACTAACCTTTCTCATCTTCCAACGTGTCATTGACAGCCAGAACATCGGACTTGGGTCCGCAGGCGGCGTCTATGCCATCATCCTTGCCAATATCATTGCAATCTTTTTGATGCGCATTGTCGGCAAAAACCTCGATCAATAGGGACGGACACATGGCACGTTCAGTATCAACGCAACGCAAGATCATCACGACCGCCGCTGCATGGCTTATTGGTTTGTTGATCTTTTTTCCAATCTTTTGGACCATTCTGACCAGTTTTAAGACTGAGGCTCAGGCGATCAGCAATCCACCAGTGTTTTTCAACTTCGACTGGACGTTGGAAAATTATGCAGTGGTCCAAGAACGGTCCGACTACATGCGGTTTTTGTGGAATTCCGTGATTATTGCAGGGGGATCGACGGTGTTGGGTATCATCATCGCGGTGCCGGCAGCATGGTCGATGGCTTTTGTGCCTTCTGCCAAAACGAAAAACATTCTTCTTTGGATGTTGTCGACCAAGATGATGCCTGCAGTGGGTGCGCTGTACCCATTATCGCTGCTGTTTGTTTGGTTGAACCTTTTGGATACGCGGTTCGGTTTGATCATGGTCTTGATGTTGTCAAATATGCCGATCATCGTTTGGATGCTCTACACGTATTTCCGCGAAATTCCGGGCGAAATCCTTGAGGCATCTCGTATGGATGGCGCGACACTTCGCGAAGAGATTTTCTATATCCTGACGCCAATGGCCATTCCCGGCATCGCGTCGACCTTGTTGCTCAACTTCATTCTGGCTTGGAACGAAGCCTTTTGGACGCTCAATCTGACAGCCGCCAAAGCGGCGCCTTTGACAGCCTTTATTGCAAGCTATTCTAGCCCTGAAGGTTTGTTTTTCGCGAAACTCAGTGCGGCCTCTACAATGGCGATCGCTCCAATTCTCATCCTTGGCTGGTTCAGCCAGAAACAACTTGTCCGCGGCCTGACTTTTGGCGCGGTGAAATAAGGAACCTTGCTCATGGGACAAATCGAACTCAAACAAGTGACCAAAAGCTTTGGCAATACCCAAGTCATTCCGCCACTTGATCTCACCATTCACGAAGGTGAATTCACAGTCTTCGTCGGGCCATCTGGTTGCGGTAAATCAACCTTGCTGCGTCTGATTGCAGGATTGGAAGACATCTCCTCTGGTCATATCGAAATTGACGGCACGGATGCGACTTCATTGGTTCCTGCCAAGCGCGGGCTGGCGATGGTGTTCCAATCGTATGCGCTTTACCCGCATATGTCGGTGCGCAAGAATATCGCTTTCCCGTTGAAAATGGCAAAGATGGATCAGGCTGAAATCGACAAACGCGTCAATGCGGCTGCCGAAGTTTTGAACCTGAAAGACTATATCGATCGTCGCCCAGGTCAGTTGTCAGGTGGTCAACGCCAGCGTGTTGCCATTGGCCGTGCGATTGTGCGTGAACCTTCGGCTTTCTTGTTTGACGAACCTTTGTCAAATCTTGATGCCGCCTTGCGTGTGGGCATGCGTTTGGAAATCTCCGAACTGCACAAACGCCTGAAAACCACGATGGTTTATGTGACACACGATCAGGTCGAAGCCATGACAATGGCTGACAAAATTGTGGTTCTGCAGGCCGGTGTGATCGAACAGATCGGTAGTCCGCTTGAGTTGTATCGCACCCCGCGCAACGTCTTTGTGGCTGGCTTTATTGGGTCACCTAAGATGAACCTGATCACCGGTGAAGAAGCGGCCAAATACGATGCGCATACGATCGGCGTGCGCCCTGAACACATCGATGTTGTTGATGGCGAAGGTGAATGGAACGGGACTGTCGGTGTGGCTGAACATCTCGGTTCTGATACATTTTTCCATATTCATAACACAGGCTTAGGTGAGATGTTGACGGTACGCGCTATTGGGGATGTTAGCCTCAAGCATGGTGATAAAATTGGATTGAATCCGCGTAAAAATGAAATGCATCGGTTCGATGCCGCGGGTTTAAGGATTGCGTGAAATGAAGCTCAATAATGCCAACCTCGGCGATCTTCCTAAAGACGTTTTGCGTCCAAACTATGATCGCAGCGCTCTCACGCCGGGCATTGTCCACATCGGGGTCGGTAATTTTCACCGTGCGCATCAGTCGTGGTATTTGCACCGGCTGATGCAGCAAGGTGAGGCGCTCGATTGGGCCATCGTTGGCGCGGGCGTTCGGTCTTATGACACCGATATGCGTGCACGCCTTGTGGCGCAGGACTACATGACGACTTTGATCGAATTGTCTCCACAAGGGCAATCCATGGAAGTGGTCGGTTCGATGATTGATTACGTACCGATCGAAGATGGCAACGGGGCGTTGATCAACCGGATGGCGCAACCTGACATTCGTATTGTCGCCCTTACGGTCACCGAAAGTGGCTATTATATCGATCCCGTGACCCAAGCCTTTGATACCGCGCATCCTGATATCGCCTATGATGCAGAGCATCCTGACACGCCGCGCACAGCTTTTGGCGCTATGGTTGCAGCTTTGAAAATGCGCCGCACTGCGGGTACAGGTCCGTTTACGGCGCAAAGCTGTGACAATTTGCAAGGCAATGGCGATGTCTTGCGTCAAACCATTGTTGGCCTTGCGCGCCTTCAGGCCCCCGATTTGGCCGACTGGATTGTTGAAAACTGTAGCTTCCCGAATTCAATGGTCGATTCCATCGTGCCGTCCACTGGACCTGCTTTGATTGAGACCGCGCGTGCAGCAGGCGTCGATGACACAGCCCCTGTGAGCCATGAAAATTTCCGTCAATGGGTGATAGAAGACGATTTTTGCGCCGGTCGCCCCGCGTGGGAAAAGGTTGGTGTGACCTTTACCGACAACGTGCATGCCTTTGAGACGATGAAAATTCGCATCCTGAATGCGGGTCACCAAGTTATCGCTAATGTGGCAGAGGTTCTATCGGTTGAGACGATTTCTGACTGTATGGAGCATCCGCTGATCGCTGGGTTGTTTGAAAAAGTTGCCCTAGACGAGGTTGTTCCGCACGTCGAGGCCGTTCCTGACATGACACCAGAGAACTATGTCACTTTGATCAAGTCTCGTTTTTCAAATTCAAAGATCCGCGATACGACTCGTCGCGTGGCTTATGACGGCAGTGCGCGTCACCCGGGTTTCGTTTTGCCTTTGGTGCGCAAAGCCATCGATAAAGGCACACCGCTGGACGGCTTCGCCTTGGTCGAGGCCGCATGGGCGCGTATGTGTCAGGGCACACGTGAGGACGGCAGCCAGATCGAGCCGAACGATCCAATGTGGGACGCACTTCAGGCGACGGCCGAAGCCGCGCGCTCGCGTCCGCAGGCTTGGCTTGATCAGCAGTCAATCTATGGTGATTTGGCACAAAATCCTGCATTTACTGCGGCTTTCGATCATTGGTTACGCATGATTTGGAGCGATGGGCTGAGTGTGGCTTTATCAGCCTATTGTGAGGCATCTGACGCCGGAAAGTGTGGCGGCCTAAGGGCATGACGCCCTTTCAGGCTGATGTTGAAGCGGTTTGTGCCATGGCGCGCGCTGGATTGACTGACAGCGGTAGAACCGTGATCGGTATCGCAGGCCCGCCAGCATCAGGCAAATCAACCTTGGCCGAAGCTGTTGTCATTGCGTTGAATGATGCGGCCAAAGGGGAAATCCCGATGGCCGCACTCGTGCCTATGGATGGCTACCACCTTGATAATGCTATCTTGAAGGCCAAAGGGCTTTTTGACCGCAAAGGCGCGCCAGAAACATTTAATGCGCATGGGTTCTGTGCCGCACTTGGCCGTTTGCACGATCAATCTCATGAGCTGTTCTTTCCGCGATTTGATCGCGGGATGGACCTGTCGGTTGCGGGGGCGCTTTCCATCCACCCCAAGACGCCCATTGTCGTGGTTGAAGGCAATTACCTTTTGCTCAAATCCGCCCCTTGGTCGTCGTTGAAAGATCTCTTTTCTGCGACTGTTTTTGTCTCTCCACCGCGTCAGGTGTTGCGTAACAGATTGCTGCAACGCTGGATCGATCATGGCCTGACGCCTGAGGCTGCATTGCAACGCGCCAGTGGCAACGACCTGCCCAATGCGGAACGTATTCTTGATGAAAGCGTGGCTGCCGATTTGATCCTGTATCAAAACGATCTTGATTGACATAGATTATCACAGGGCAGGGTGCCGCTCATATGCCCCTTTGGTTGGGAGTTAATATGACGCTGCCTTCGGCCCGTGGATAACTATGGCGATAGGTGTCATGAGTACTGATGAACCTGCCGCTAGGGCTTGACTAGGTTACGCGATTATCGATGTGAGCCAGTCATAGAACAGGCTGATCTGTGCCTGTTTTTTGGGATCAGGCTGTGCGACAAAATAGAACCCGTTTTGGGTTTTAAGTGTTTGCTCAAAGGGAGCTGTCAGCAAGCCGCGCTTGATGTGACCCTTTGAAAACATCTTGTTTACAATCGCCACGCCACGCCCAGTTGCGATACTTTCCAAAGCCAGCAACGAGGAATCCACTGGCATCCAAGGGTGTGGCACCGGACAGTCTAATCCCAGTTTTTGGAACATAAGCGGCCAGTCGTTTTCAGAGCCAATGATCGGCACGATGTCGGCATCTTTCAGGCCCGTTGGATCGCGATGAAATAAAGCCGCGTCACTGGGATTACACACAAGGGTCGCTTGCCCTTCGCCCAAAGGCCAAATGTCTTGTTCGGGCCAGTCGCCTGCACCATAGCGAATGTCGACGTCAATCGTCGCGTCGCTCATGCGATCTGACCAGACGATGGTTGACAAGACAATATCGATTTCAGGATGCAAGGCGCGAAATTCATGCAGGCGAGGCGCCAAGACAAGCACGCCAAAAGAGATCGAGGCACGTACGCGCAGGCTTGTTTTCGTCTTGGGTTTGAACAGGTCATCTGTGGCGGTTTTTAAATCATGAAATGAGGCGCGGACAGGCTGGGCATAGGCTTGACCGATGTCTGTCAACTCAACACCTTTGGGCAGGCGTTTGAACAGTTTCATTTCCAGAGTTTCTTCCAACAATTTGATTTGTTGGCTGACGGCGGCAGGTGTCAACAAAAGCTCGTCTGCAGCCGCTGCAAACGAACTGTGACGGGCTGCAGCCTCAAACGTTCGCAACCAATTCACATGCGGAAGACGTCTCATGATCATACACCCCGTTTTTGTGACTCCACCTGTGCATGTATTTGTTTTGCTGATCAATCCTTGATGGTCAATTTTTTTTGCCCCATTGGTGCAAATCCATTTGTTTGCAACACAGACCTTTGACGCTGTTTATGAAAGCCCAAGAACAGGCGGGCGATCAGTATGGATTTTTCAAATTTCGACTTTGTGATTGTCGGAGCAGGCTCTGCAGGCTGCGTTTTGGCCAATCGGTTGACTGAATGCGGACGTTACAAAGTCCTCTTGCTTGAGGGGGGCGGCAGTGACGCGCAGTTTTGGATCAAGGTGCCCTTGGGTTACGCGATAAATGTTGCAAACCCTGCCTTGAACTGGGGGTATCATACTGCGCCTGATGCGGGATTGAACGGGCGGTCTATATCTTGGCCGCGTGGCAAAGTGATCGGCGGCTCAGGGTCTATCAATGCGATGGCCTATGTGCGCGGTTTGGCGCATGATTTTGATGATTGGGCCAAATCTGGCGCGCGAGGCTGGGATTGGGATAGCGTAAAAGCGGTCTATAACCGGATGGAAACCCATGTAGAACTGACTGCAACAGGACGCCAGACACGCGGTGATGGGCCCATTGTGGTCTCTGATTTGTCCGATCAAATGTCTGCGTTCTCCGACCATTTTCTTAAGGCAGCACAGGATGCAAATTATCCCGTTGTTTCTGATATGAATGCGCCTGATGTGGACGGGATCGGGTATTATCGCAGCACTGTGCGTAACGGTCGTCGTTGGTCATCGGCTGATGCTTTTTTGCGCCCAGCCCAGCGTCGCGCTAATTTATGCATCGTCCGTCATGCCATGGTTGATCGTCTGATCAGCGAGAACGGTAAAGTCACTGGCGTCGCATTCCGTCGCGGCGAAAAGCAACACCAAGTGACAGCATGCAAAGAGGTCATCGTTTGTGCAGGCGCTGTCAATTCGCCAAAACTGTTACAGCTTTCTGGTATCGGCCCTGAAAATCTGTTGCGTCGTCACGGTGTCGAGGTCGTGCATGATGTGCCGCAGGTTGGGCGTGGCTTGCAAGACCATCTGGTTGTTTCCCATCAGTTCGCAACAGATCAAGTGACCTTGAACAATACGCTTGGGCGGACGTTTGGAAAGCTATGTGCTGGCGCACGGTATGTGCTGAGCCGCAAAGGGCCGCTGGCTGTACCTGTCAACCAAGTTGGCGGCTTTGTGCGCTCTGAGGCTGACCGCGAGGTGCCTGATATGCAGCTCTATTTCAACCCCGTTTCCTATGGTGAATCTTCTTCTGGCGCGACAGTCGTAGACAGGTCTTCTGGCTATCAAATTTCTGCGCAGCCTTGCCGCCCCACAAGCGTAGGATCTATCGAAATTGCATCCGCATCGCCCCAAGATGCGCCAATCATCAATCCGCAATCGCTCAGCACCGAAGATGATAAAGCCTCCGCTGTTCGCGCGGGGAAAACCTTGCAACGCTTTGTCAAAACAGCCAGCCTGCAAGCCGTGACGACCGCTGCGAAGGCACCCGATTTGATGGTCTTAGACGATGCCGCACTGTTGGCTGATTTCCAAGACCGCGCCAAAACGGTATATCACCCGACATGTACCTGTCGGATGGGGCGCGATCGCGGAGATTCAGTGCTTGATGCAAGGCTGCGTGTTCATGGCGTGAGCGGACTGCGGGTCGTTGATGCCTCAGCGTTCCCGAACATAACCTCAGGCAACACAAACGCGCCGACGATGATGTTGGCGATGCGTGCTGCAGATTTGATTTTGGAGGATTCTCTATGAAACTGGAGAAATTAGAAACCTTTGTCGTTAGAAATCCACCACCGCGTCACGGCGGGCGTTACTTTATTTTCGTACGCCTTACGACAGCTTGCGGGATCACCGGCGTTGGCGAGATTTACAACGCGACTTTCGGACCTGATGTCTGCGGCGCCATGGCGCGCGACATGTTTGGCCGTCATTTCGATGGGGCTGATCCGCATCATATCGAGGTCCTGTTTCGCAAATCCTATGGCGCAGGTTTTACCCAGCGCCCCGATGTGAGTGTGATGGGTGTGTTCAGCGGGCTAGAGATGGCCTGCTGGGACATCATCGGAAAGGCGGCTGACTTGCCAGTATATGAGCTGCTCGGCGGGCGTGTGCATGATCGTTTGCGTAGCTATTCCTATATCTATCCCCCCGCTGGTGATGTGTACCCTGATCCGAGCCAGCCCAACGCTTATAACGATTCATCCATCGCTGCCGAAGTGGCGCTTGGTATGGTTGAACAGGGATTTACGGCAATCAAATTTGATCCTGCTGGCCCGTTTTCCATTTATGACGGACATCAACCACGGCTTGAGGATATCACACGTAGCGTGGCGTTTTGTCGGGATATTCGCGAGGCTGTGGGCGATCGTGCCGATCTGTTGTTTGGCACTCATGGTCAGTTCACGGTGTCGGGGGCCAAACGTATGGCGCGTGCGCTTGAAGAGTTTGACCCGCTTTGGTTCGAAGAACCGCTGCCGCCCGAAAACCCGACTGACATGGCACAGGTGGCAAGCTTTACCTCGATCCCTGTCGCAGCGGGCGAACGGTTGTGCACCAAGCACGAATTCGCACGCATGTTAGAAGCCAGTGCTGCGTCTATTTTGCAGATCAATCTGGGGCGTGTTGGTGGGCTTTTAGAAGCCAAAAAAATCGCCTCGATGGCCGAAACACGGTCTGCGCAAATCGCGCCGCATCTGTATTGCGGGCCTATTGTGGCCGCGGCAAATATTCAGATTGCGACCTGCAGTCCAAATTTTCTTGTCCTTGAAAGCATAGGGACATTTGATGGTCCTTATATGAGTGCAGTCAAAGGCGAGATCACTTGGGAAAATGGTTATGTCATTCCACCCACCAGCCCGGGCTTGGGGTTGGAATTGGATGATGAAGCCATCGCCCAAATGCCCTATGAAGGCACAGAATTGCATATTGAAATGGCAGAATTGCCAGTCACCCCATAGCTATTCATCTATAGCCAGTCTTGAGGAAACCACATCATGCTGACACTGAATAAATTCTACATTGATGGCGCTTGGGTTGATCCAGCGTCCGACGCCACAATGCCGATCATGAACCCTGCGACAGAGGCCCAAATCGGGACTGTATCTATGGGCAATTCCGAAGACGTTGATCGTGCTGTTGCCGCAGCAAAGCGCGCTTTCGAGACGTTTTCGATGACAACAAAAGCCGAACGCTTGGCCTTGCTTGAAAACTTGCGGGCGGCCACAGTGGCACGTCTGGGTGATTTGGCCGCTGCGATGACATCCGAAATGGGGGCTCCTGCGACCATGTCATTGGATGTGCAGGCGCAGTCTGGTTTGGGGCATTTAGATGATTTCATCGCAGCGCTCAAAAATTTGGATGACGAAGAGACTCTGCCAAACGGGGACATCATTTCGCGCGAACCTATTGGTGTCTGTGGTTTGATCACGCCGTGGAACTGGCCGATCAATCAAATCGCGTTGAAGGTCGTGCCAGCTTTGGCGACAGGGGCCACTTGTGTGTTGAAACCATCAGAGCACACGCCAATATCCGCACAAATCTACGCTGAAATCGTCGAGGCCGCTGGCTATCCTGCGGGCGTATTCAACTTGGTGCAAGGCGATGGTATTTCTGTTGGCTCAGCCATGTCGCGCCACCCAGATATCGCCATGATGTCTTTCACGGGGTCTACCCGCGCAGGGACTGCCGTGTCCAAAGATGCGGCCGATGGTGTGAAACGTGTGACGTTGGAGCTGGGTGGAAAATCCCCCAACCTTGTGTTTGCAGATGCGGATTTGGAAAAGCGCGTCACCGAAAGCGTTCAAGGGTGTTTTTACAACACAGGCCAATCGTGCAACGCGCCAACGCGTTTGTTGATCGAGCGCAGCTGTTACGACGAGGTTTTGGAAATCGCGAAAGCTGCGGGCGAGGCCCAAACCGTTGGTGATCCTGCGCAGCAAGGCGATCACATCGGGCCTGTTTTTGACAAAATCCAATACGACCGCGTGCAAGCGATGATCAAAGTCGGCATCGATGAGGGCGCACGCGTTTTGGTTGGCGGTCTTGGCAAGCCTGAAGGTTTGGAGACGGGTTGGTATGTGAAGCCGACGATCTTTTGTGATGTAGATCACGATATGCGCATTTCACGCGAAGAAATCTTTGGGCCCGTTTTGGTTATCACGCCGTTTGACAGCGAAGAAGACGCGATCAAGATGGCCAATGACACGGATTATGGCCTTGCCGCTTATATTCAATCGAGTGACGAGGCGCGGGTGTCGCGCGTTGTACGTCGATTGCGTGCGGGGACGATCCAGATCAACGGACGTGGCCCTGATTACGGATCACCATTTGGCGGTTATAAGCAGTCCGGCAATGGCCGCGAAGGTGGTGTGTTTGGTTTGGAAGACTACCTCGAAATCAAGGTGCGTCCCCCGTTCACTGCGTAAGCAACCTAACCTTAAAACGAAAACGGCGCAGAGGTTCTGCGCCGTTTTTTTATGTTATGTGCATCGGTATAAGGGCTGTTTTGACCGAAGATATCAATCCGCCAAAATGGGCTTGCTCAAACCGGTTGGGATCACTTCATAGCCTTGCTCTTCTGGTTCTTCGTCGGTCAGTTCCAACGGGAACCCTGTTGCCGTAACATCCAAACCTGTTGCATCTTCAAGGCGGCGAATGATGTTGGGTGACAATTCACGTTCGCCATATTTCGCGATGCCATCGTTGAAAATCTCGACCATTAAGGGGCTGATCTCAAGCGGCACATTTGCGTCTTCGGCCAGTTTTTGAAACAGGCCGATGTCCTTTTTCACAAGGTCCATAGTAAAGGAAATGTCGCGCGACCCGTTCAAGATCACTTGGCTTTCCGTTTCATGCACAAAGGATGTGCCTGAGCTGATTTTCATCGCCTCATAGGTGGTGTTCATGTCTATGCCCACGGCTTTCATCGTGACCAAGGCTTCGCAACAGGTCAGTAAGTTTGCAGTCGCCAGATAGTTTGTCATAACCTTCAATGTTGAGGCAGACCCGATCTCGCCAGTGTGCAAAACGCGGCGGCCCAAGGTTGTCAGGATCGGCAACATACGTTCAAAGGTCGCACGATCGGCGCCTGCAAAGATCGAGATATTGCCCGTGTCCGCGCGGTGGCAACCGCCAGAGACAGGGCATTCAATCGCTGTGCCGCCTTTTTCAGTCACAAGAGCCGCCAGTCGTTTGACTTCGGACACTTCTGTTGTCGACATTTCCATCCAGATTTTGCCGGTTTCGACAAAGGGGATCATTTCTTCAACAACTGCGGCACAAGCTGCCGGAGACGGCAAACATGTGATGACCGCATCGCAGGCTTGCATCAACGCCGCAGGAGTGTCCGTTGATTTCGCGCCCTTAGCGACAAAGTCTGCGACCAGATCGGCGTTGAGGTCTAGAACTGTCAGGTCATGTCCGTTGCGCAACAAGCTACCAGCCAGTTTTCCACCAACATTTCCAAGTCCAACAAAACCCATTTTCATCTGATAGTACCCCATTTTTAATCTATTTTGTGTCTATGCTGGTTTGGTTCATTCGCAGGGCAATATGAAACAATGGATTTAAACCCTAAGGGGTCGTTTTTGTTATGTCTGGGGGCTGTTTGAACTTTCAGAGGCAACAGTGAAAACGCCACGCTTCGGTATGAGGCGTGGCGTTAATGGCAAATGATGTCGCGTTGATTTTAGTTGAAAGTCTCTGGCATCAACATTTGCGGCAGCCAAAGTGCGATATTTGGAAAGAGGATGATCAACAACAAGATCAGCAACATCGGCAGCAAGATGATGCAGACCTCCTTCATGACCTGAACGACATTCATGCCCCCAATCGAGGCCGATATCAGCAGACACAATCCGTAAGGAGGCGTCACCAAACCAAAAGCCAGTGATACGATTCCGATGATTGCAAAAACAACCGGATGAATCTCGGCGGCTGTTGCTACTGGCAAAAGCACCGTACCAAGAATGATGATTGTCGGGATCGCATCAATGAACAGACCAAAGAACAAGAACAGGCCAGCAATCACAAGCGCAGTTCCGAAGGGGCCAAAATTAAGGCTGGTCATCGTGTCCACGACCAATTGCGGTACGTGGTAAAAGGCCAGTAACCAGCCAAACGCAGAGGCAGATCCGATTGCAAAAAGCGAGATCGACGCAAATCTACCGGTGTCATAAAAGATGTGACCGAGGTCTTTGACCGTGATCGAGCGATAGACAAACATCCCGAGTATCAATGAATACCCCGCAGCAATGATCGCGCTTTCTGTTGGCGTTACGATACCGCCGACAATGCCGCCAATCACAAAGACTGGTGTGAGCATGGCAAGGAATGCGCCTCTAAACGCTTTCCAAATTTCGGCAAGTGTCGGTTTGCCGATGATTGGATAGTTGTAGACTTTTGCATAGCCGTAAACAGTTGCCATCAACGCAAGGCCGATCATAATCCCAGGAACAGCCCCTGCAAGGAACAGCGCCCCCACAGAGGTTTGCATGACACCGCCCCAAACGATCATCAGAATCGATGGTGGGATAATCACCCCCATGACCGAAGAGCAGGCTGTGATCGCGATGGCGAAACGACGGTCGTAGCCCTCTTTGATCATCGCTGGGATCAAGATTTTGCCACATCCTGCCGCGTCAGCGGTGGACGAACCTGAAATGCCCGCAAACAGCATAGAAACGGCCACATTCACATGCCCCAAGCCGCCAGGCATCCATCCCGTTAAGACGCGTGACAGCTCAATCAGTTTGTCCGTCACTTTGCCGGAATTCATCAGGTTGGCAGCCAGTAAGAAGAACGGCACAGCAAGCAAGATGAATGAATTATAGGATTGGAACATTCGGTCCAACACAATGAACGGGGTCAGGCGCAGTTCAAGCGCAACGATTGGCACCGTCGCAATCGCCAGCGCAAAAGCCACAGGAATGCGCATCGCGACCAAGAAAATGAATCCGCCCACTAGAATGGCACAGGCGAGGCCAGTTGTAATAATCATGCTGCGGTTCCCGCCCTGTTTTTATAGATTTGAATGGCTTCAAAAAGCCGGTACCCTGCGAACAAAAACCAGACTGCACCAGTAATCGGAAGTGAGATATAGGTGATCAACATATTGGCCCGCATCATCACGGAATTTTGGATGTAGCCGAATTTTGCGTAGTCAATCCCGTACCACGTGAAAACAAGTGCGAAGGCGAGGATCATAACCAAAACGAACCCGTTTTGCAGCAAGGTCAGCAAAGGGCTTTTGGCATCGGGAATGACGCGCACATCGAAATGTGATCCATCCCAAACTGCAATCATAGCGCCAATCATGACCGTCCAAACAAAGATGAATGTGGCCAGTTCTTCTGTCCAAAGATACACTGGGATAACACCAGTATATCGCGCCAAGACCTGCATTCCGACCGGAATAGCGAGAAGGGCAATCAGCGTGCCCAACAAGACTCTCAACCCATTGCAAAGCTGATCCAGCATCCGTCCAATCATTTTAATCCCCTAACCCTCAAAGACATGTCGGCGCCGCGAATGGGCGCCGACACTCATGCGATGCAAAGCGTTCTTATTGAGCGCGGATTGCGTTCAAAAGTTCAGTCGCACCAAGCTCAGCTGCGTAAGCGTCTTGAACTGGGATAACCATCTCAAGCAGCTTGTCACGGCCTTCAAATTCTTGAACCATAACCTGACCAGCATCGATCATTTCTTGCATTTTCTCACCGTCTTGACGGCTTTCCAACTCACGACCAAATGCACCAGCTTCCGCGCCAGCTTTCAAAACGGCGGCTTGCAGATCAGCATCAAGTTTAGAGAATGTGCTTTCAGACATCACCAAGGGGCGCACTGTGATCGCGTGGCGTGTCAACGTGATGTTCGGCGCAACTTCGTAGAACTTGAGGTTCTGGATCGATGCCGCTTCGTTTTCAAATCCGCCGATTACGCCCGTTTGGATCGCGTTGTACACTTCGTTGTACGCGATGGCAGCTGGTGAGGCTTGGATCGCTGCGAATGTTTTCGCTTGGATCGGTGCGCCCATAACGCGCATCTTGTGGCCTGTCAGCTCTTCCATGTTGCCGATTGGTTTTGCTGATGCGAGGTTGCGAACGCCGCCACCTGCGTAACCGATGATGCGGATGTTCGCTTTTTCCAGAAGCTCAGCTTCGAGAGGGGCCATAACGCCGCTGGAAAGGGCTGTGTTCCAGTGATCGAGGTCGCGGAACAAGAATGGCATATCCATGAGCGGGATAGAGGGGGCGAATGTTGCCATGTTGGACGGTGCCATAACTGCGTAATCGATCGCAACACCTTGCTGCAAGAACGTTACAAAATCACTTTCGTCGCCAAGTTCGCCGTTCAGGCTGACGTCAAAAGACACATCGCCATCATAGTTTTCACCGACAAGGCGTTCGAATTCGCGCAAAGTTTTTGTGTAGGCGTGCTCTTCGTCGAACAGGCTTGCGCCGCGCAAAGCTGTTTCGGCGGAAACCGAAGTTGCCATAATAGCAGTCGCAGCAATAGCGCCAACGGCAAATGCCGCAGTTGATTTGAAATTAAACATGGTGTCCTCCCAGACTATAACAGGCTGCAATTGGTCATGCAGACTAGTATACTTGATTAGTATCCCATATTGGGCACACAAGTTTCGTTTTGTAAACAACTGTCATGTTTGCTTCATTCTAATTTGGTGTGTTTTTTCTTAAGTAGTAGAAATATATATGAAATTTTAAGGATTCTGTGCAGGGGCGCCAGCCGACAGCCCCATTCTTTTCGCCCCTAATTAGGGGCTGTTGCTCAAGGCTATTCTTGGTTCAGAGAAATTTGATTCTGAAAATCCGCTGATTTTTGTCAGCCAATCATAGTAGGCTTAGCGTCCGTTTTCATTCAATGCGCAGCAAAGGACCGACAGATTCCGTTTTAGGAATGGCCAAAGCTGAGTGGTCAAATTTGAGGGCATGCAGGGGGCTTAAGTGGACTGGCCCAGATCGAAATAGTGAAACCCATCATGGAATGTCGTCCCATCAAAGGTGGTCACGCGGTTTCTATTATTGTTCGTGTTGTAGGATGCATGGACCCAGCCGTACGCGCCACTGTCAGGATCAAACTTTTCAAGAATGACCTCATCGAAATCTGTGTTTTCAATAATCCATTTTGCAAGCTCATCGTTGCGGATGCCGCCCATCATAATATCTGCGGCTTGGCCTAAAAGATGCTGCGAGTTCTCCAGCCCGCCGATCTCTGCGTTCAGCCTAGGACAACGGTATCCGCTGGTGACGAACAAAGGCAAATCAAAATGGACGATTGCCGGATTTAGCACGTTGAGACAGAGTTGTCTCAAATTCTCGATCACATCGGCATCTTGGGGCATGTTATGTATGCCCAGTTTTTCGGCTGTTTCGCTTTGACACAGGGTAAACAGGTCTAGGTGCTCTGACAGCATAGGGTTAAATTGGTTTGACTTATACATCTGGTTTAAGGGCCTTCGGTGATTGTCTTAACTGTCCACAGCTTTTGGCATGGGGTCAACAAGATCCCTCATAAGGTGGCGTTTGGACAGCTACGCTGTTTTCGCGTTTGCTCAGCGCAACTGTTCTGACGTCTCGAGGCCATGTGATCGATACTTTTTTAAAAGAGCGTGGATCAACGGCTGCGCCTCGTCATGGGTGATAGGCTAGCGCGCACTAACAGATAAGGCAGACGCCCTAGATTGTCGCCACCACAGCAAAACGAGGATGGCTGTAACAAAGACCTGCGCCATGGCAAAGACAATCATCGCTGCGAGCAACCCAAGCCAATCGGCCAAGGCACCGCTGGCGATCACGGGCAGAGAAAATCCGAAATAGGCGTAGGCAAACAGTCCTGCTGTGGCGCGCGCCCGATCTCGTGGGGCATGCAGCGTGACTTCGGACAGCGCGGCGAGATAGCTAAATCCATAGCTTGCCGCACTTGTGATGCAGGTGCCAATCAAAACCAAAGCAAGTGTGTGCAACCATACGCCAGCTAGCAGTACGAGAAAACCAAGTGGAATCAGGCCAAACCCCAGCGCGAGTGACTGCGTGTTGCTCATGCATCGCGCAATGGGTTGGCACAGAAATCCGACAAAAATCGCTAAGAAAATCACCAAGCCCGTCCAGCCTCCAAGGCCGTTTGCCGCCAGTTCAAGCGGTACCACAGCGATTGTCATGCCGGTTGTGGACCATGCCAAAGCCATAGCGCAGCCAAAGACCCATGTGCCTTTGGGGAAAACAGGAAGACGCAGAACTGAGACGCGCTTGGGGCGGTCCTCTCGTGGTAGTGTAAATGCAATGAGCGCTAAAATCGGTGCTGCGATCAACAAAACAATGTAGCTGACTGGCAGCAGGCTGGGACCTTGTAAACCAAGGCTGATACCTGTGGCCAAAGCCCCACCGCCAAAACCAAGTGATGTCGCGGATGTCACAGTCAGCGCCGCGTTGCGTGCGCGGGTCTCGCCTAAAATCTCTGTCATATAGGCAGTTCCTGCGGTGGTCGCTAAACCCGTTCCGATCCCAAGCAACAGACGCGCAATCACAAGGCTGATCCAACTGGGAGCCTGCACCAACAGCAACGTCGCGCCTGCACCAAGGAGCAATGCCAGTGCAATCGGTATCCGTCGCCCGATGCGATCGGACAGCCCGCCAAGTAACAGCAGTGTTGGCATAAGCCCCCCGACATAGGCCGCGAAAGCAATGGTCACGGCAGTCGCACCCACGTCACTTGTCGCCGCATAGATGTCGTAAAGCGGAGCTTGCAGGTTCACTGCAAAGGTCACCGTGAACAGCGCAATAGCGAGCAAGGATGCAGGGATGAGTTTTGTCATTGTATCACCTTTGGGAATTACCTGCCCTCAATTGCCAAGTGGACAAAACTATGGCAATTTTAAAATTGTCCTAGATACAGTGAACCCATGCCCAAAGCCCGATACTTACATCTTGCCGATACACTCGCGCGCGCGATCCAAAAGGGTAAACTGACCCCAGGGACCAAGCTGCCAACACATCGGGCTTTTGCGGAACAGTTCGACATCGCGCTTGCCACGGCAACCCGCGTGTATGGCGAATTGGAACGTAGAGGCTTGGTCGTGGGCGAAGCGGGGCGTGGCACTTTCGTACGTGATCTTGGCCTGCCAATCACGCTGGGAGCACATCAAACCGCAAATGACGGTCTTGTCGATCTTGTGTTCAATATGCCGGGGGATGCGGGAGACGCGGACATTTTGCGGGCAGGGCTGCGCAAGCTTGCAACGGCAGGTGATCTTGAGGCCATGCTGCGCTATCAACCACATGGCGGGCGGATTCATGAGCGACGGATCATCGCCGAAAACCTTGAGGCCTCGCTTGGTGCGGTTGACCCTGAATGCCTGCTTGTGACGTCTGGCGGACAACATGGTTTGGCGATCACAGCATTGGGTCTTTTGCGCCCCGGTGATGTCGTGGCCGCCGATCCCTTGACCTATCCGGGCTTTAAATCTGTCTGCGCGATGCAAGGTGTAAAGATCGTTCCAATTGAAAGCCGCGCGGGCGTCATGGACCCTGATAATTTGGATAGGCACTGTTGTGCAAGGCACATCAAAGCGGTTTATCTGATGCCTACCGTCCATAGCCCTCTGGGCTCTGTGATGGATGAGGCAACGCGACTGCGCTTGATTGAAGTGGCACGTAAACATGATCTGTTGATTGTTGAAGATGCCGCTTACGCCTTTCTTGAACCCGACCCGCCGCGAACGTTTTTGTCCATCGCGCCAGAACGGACCGTGCATATTGGCGGGTTTTCCAAAAGCATCGCAACGGGATTGCGCTTGGGGTATGTGATTGCGCCTCAAACGCATATTGAGCGACTGGTCGAGGCGATCCGTGCGACAACGTGGAATGCGCCGGCGTTGATTTCAGGCTTGGTGACTGGCTGGATCGAAGATGGGACTTTGGCGGCATCGATGGACACCCGACGGCGGGACGGTGGTGAGCGTCAACAGATTTGTCGAGCTGCTTTGGGTGATATTCCTATCTTGTCGCACCGCAACGCAGGTTTCGCTTGGTTACCGCTTGATCCCAGTCTACGCGCTGATCCTATCGTCAGCCAGCTGAAGGAAGAGGGCATATCAGTCTCTGGCGCGGCCTCTTTTGCGACCACTGTCGCGGTGCCTCAAGCCTTGCGTTTGGCCTTTGGTGGTGTGCCAATCGAGGAATTGAATACCGTATTGGGGGCCGTTCGCAACGCGCTGCGCAAAGCTCAGGCAGATTAAGGTGGATCAGTTTTTCGCTTGTGACGTTCTTGTGGTGGGGTAGGGTCCCTGTACCATTTCACGAAAGAGTATGCCCCAATGCCTGATCTTTACGAACTTGTTCTATGTGACATCTCTGGTGCGCATAAACCTGTGGCGATGTTCCAGTCTAAATCTCCGTTCATGTCCTTGCATGTCGGTGAACGTTTTGATGATCAGGGTTGGGATCGCCTTGATGGGGTTGGTAAAATCGCGACACCTGAGAACCCAATCCGTTATATTGTCTTTGCGACCAAGCATCTTGTGTTCGACCAAGACGGCAAGACAATTTATCAGCTCTGTGTGAACTTGCAGCCGTATGGTGGGCCTCGCTCGCCCGCTTGGGGGCATGGCCATCCTGAGGCGTAAATAATATGCGGCGCTTGTGTCGCAATGCGGATGACCAAACACGGCCTTATTTTTTTGAATGCCACGCGTCTGGCCTAAAGGTGACTCTATGAATTTTCTCGCCATTTCTGGCAGTGCGCGCGCCACATCGACCAATACAGCGATGCTCAATGCAGTCTCAGACATTGCTGCGCCGGATCATACCGTGACGGTGTTCTCGGGCGTCGCAGACTTGCCGGTTTTCTCGCCTGATTTTGAAGGCGGTGCCTTGCCGGCGACGGTTGAAGCGTTTGCAAAGATGATACGTGACAGCGACGGACTTATCATCGCAAGTCCAGAATATGTGCGTGCCATCCCGGGCGGGCTTAAAAATGCGATCGATTGGCTGGTGTCGCGTGACGAGATTATCGTAAAACCTATCGTGTTGTTGCACGCCTCTCACCGTGGGGATGATATGCTGGCGCAGCTGCGGTTGGTTTTGGCGACGGTGAGTGGCCGTTTTATGCCAGACCTGTTCTTGCGATTCAGTCTTATGAACCTTTCGGCACGCGATATTGCACAGACCTTGCAAGACCCGACATTTGCGCAGCAGATCAAAGCTTTTCTAAATGATTTTGAAACGCGCTGCGCGTCTCAGTACACTTAGCCCATATTCATTTTGAGGCGCGCCGGTACAGATCAAGGGCGTTTGCGCCGAAAATCGAATTCCTATCCGATGCGTTTGGTATGAATGCAGTCGCCATTTCGTGCCAATCGTCATAGCTGGCTGCTAAGGTTAAAACAGGCCAATCGCTGCCCCAGACCAATCGGCGCGGGCCGAACTTATCAAACAAGTGCGTGACGTAGGGCGCGACATCGGCCTTGGTCCAATCCGTGCCCGCTTCGGTCAATAAACCCGACAGCTTGCAATAAGCATTGGTGTCATGCGCGATGGCTTCCATATCGTTGGCCCAAGACACAAACTTTGCATCTGCGATGTCGGGTTTGGCCCCGTGATCAATGACGGTGCGCAATCTGGGGTGGCGGGACAGCAGCGCACGCAGATGCGGCAGATGTCGCGGCAGCACCAAAGCGTCAAAGGTCAAATCGTATTCGATCATTGCCTCAAACGCTGGCGCAAGATCGGGACGCAGCATCCAAGTGTCGTCAGCGATATCTTGGATCATCGGACGCAAGCCCACCAGTTTAGGGTGCTTGGCAAGCTGTTCGATGTCGTTTGCCGCAGTTGTTGCGGTGAAATCTGTCCAGCCTACAACTCCTAAAACAAATGGTGTACGCTCTGCGATCTTAAGTAAAAAACCTGTCTCTGCAACAGTCGGAGCCGCCTGCACCAAGATTGTACCGTCGATGCCATTGCGTGACAAATGCGGCGCCAAGTCGTCTGGCATGAAATCGCGATAGACAGGGGCAATTTCTGGCGTCAGCCAATCATAGTCGCCACGTGTCAATTGCCAAAAATGTTGATGAGCGTCGATAATCATTGGTCGATCACGCCTTTTTTAACGATGATATTTCCATAAAGACGCGTCTCACCGGTTTGGATGATTGCAAAGGCCGTTTTCGCACGATCGTAAAAGGCAAAGCGTTCTAATTTGCCCAAAGTCACAGGGTTGTCTGCTGTCTCTAGCGTGATGGTCTGAAACTCTGCCACGATAGGCGGGACTGCGTCGGGATCGCCCACGACTTCCATCACCAAGGCCGGGTCTGGCACATAGCTGTCCAAAGGCATCACCGTGAGCACGGCCTTTAAGACGTCTGTCGCGGTTAAGCCATCCAGCCGGTGACATCGCGCGCCCAGTGCTGTCGCGGGAAAGTTGGCGTCAACGATGACCAACTCGTCCCCGTGCCCCATCGCGCGCAGGCTCCATAAGATATCAGGCGACAAAATAGGCGGGATGTTACGAAGCATCTGGGCATTCCTCGGGGATTGGGGCGTCTTGGCGGATAAGGCCTTGAGATTTTAGATCAGACCAAAGCGCGGCAGGGATGGGCGTTTCGAAGATTTTGACATTTTGGCGGACTTCGTCGGGGGTCGAGGCACCGGGGATCACCGATTTTACGGCGCTATGACCCAGTGGAAACTGAAGCGCAGCCGCGATCAAGGGCGTGTTATGGGCGGCGCAGACTTCTTCGAGATTGCGCACACGTGCCAGTATCTGTTCGGGCGCAGGGGCGTAATCATAGCGTGCGCCTTCTACAGCACCTGTTGCGAGGATACCGGAGTTGTAAGGTCCGCCCAGAATGATTCCGACATCGCGTTTGAGGCAGAGCGGCAAGAAGGTCTCGAGCGGGTCTTGTTCCAGCAAGGTGTATCGACCCGCAAGCAAAAAGCCGTCAAAATCGGCCTCACTCAATAAACGCTCGCAAATCTGCCATGTGTTCACACCTGCGCCAATCGCCGTAATGCGTCCGGCGTCGCGCAATTCGGTGAGAGCACGGTAGCCGCCATGGGCAAACAGCTCGCGCAGCTTGTCTTCGGCGCCCATTTCGCCGTGGGTGCCCGCATCTATATCGTGTAAAAACAGCATGTCGAATGTCTCCATGCCAAGGCGCTTGGTGCTGTCTTCGACGCTGCGCATGATGCCGTCATAGGTGTAATCGAACACGATACGTTTTTGCGGCACATCGACAAAGGCTTCGGGGGTGACATCCTCAGGCGCGCAGTCTTCCAGAACTCGACCTGCTTTTGTCGATAACGTGAGCGTGTCGCGATCATGTTGCCCAAGGCCTTGTCCGACGCGCAATTCAGATCGACCCAAGCCGTATTGCGGGGCCGTATCAAAATAGCGAATGCCCGCGTCCCATGCCGCTTGTATCGTGGCCTGTGCATCGGCGTCTTCAATTTTACGATACAGGTTACCAAGCGGCGCAGCGCCAAACCCCAATTGCGTCAAATTTACCGGAACACGCGTGCGTTGATTGAGTGCATTTTTTTGCTTTAGGTTCATAGGGTTTCATCTTTTCAGTTTGGGCGAAAGAATTCGGCATGTTGTCGTTCGAGAGGCTCAATACGTGTGATCAATTGGCCAAGGTGGCGTGACATGGCAGCACGCGCCGCATCTGCATCACGGTCTTTGATTGAGGCCAGAATGGCGTGATGTTCAGCGACGGCTTCGGCAGGGCGACCTTGTTCAGGCAAGATTAGCATCCGTGCGCGGTGCAATTGCAAGGACATTTGCTCGGCGGTGGCTGCGACCTTTGGAAAGCCGCTGAACGCCAAGATCAATGCGTGAAATTCCAAGTCAGCTTCAAAGAACCCTTGAAAATCTGCGTCTTCGACCAGAAGGCTTTGCAGTCTTAAGTTGCGCGATAAAATGGTCAGTTGTTCATCGGTACGGTTCTGCGCGACTTCTGCGACGATGGCGACTTCTATGGCTTCGCGCAGAAAACTTTCTTCGCGCAACTCAAACATAGAGAATTGCGAAACGCGGGTGGCAGATTGCGGAATGATATCAACCAGTCCTTCAGAGGATAACCGGTTCAGGGCTTCCGTCATCGGCGAACGTGACACACCCAACTGATCGCACAGTACGCCCTTGCGCAGCACGGTTCCCGGTTTGAATGCCATCGTCAAAATCTGGTCACGCAGCACTGTGTAGACGCGCTGACCCAAAGGGCCATCCAGACTGTTGATATCGAGCGTGATGTTGTGGTCGTCCATTTTTGCCTCCCGCACTGACATGTTAGTTGACAGGTGATTCAAGTCAAGCTAGAACTACAGAAGGAAACGCCAAGCCGCTTAGACAAAGGTACTACACCAATGACCCAGCCATCCCGTATGCTCATTCTACATTCGCAAGACAATGTCGCGGTCGCATTGGCCGATATTGCAGCCGGCGAGGTTGAGGCATCTACTGGCGTGACGGTGCAGCAGGCTGTGAAGCAGGGGCATAAGATTGCCATCGCGCCGATCAGTGCAGGTCAAAATGTGCTGCGCTACGGTCAAACAATCGGTCAGGCCACGACGGATATTGCTGCGGGCGAACATGTGCATGTTCAAAATCTCGGCATGGGCGAGCACACCAATGATTACGCCCACGCAAGTGAGGCCAAAGTGCTTGAACCGATCACAGATCAACGCACCTTCAATGGGTACCATCGCACAGACGGAAGTGTTGGTACGCGCAATTACCTTGGTATTTTGACCTCAGTGAACTGTTCAGGTTCTGTCGCGAAATTCATCGCAGAGGCGGCTGAAAAGTCCGGCTTGCTGGATGATTTCCCAAACATCGACGGCATCGTACCGATCACTCACGGGACAGGTTGTGGCATGTCGGGCGAGAACGAGGGCTATGCCACTTTGTTCCGTACGTTGTCGGGCTATGCTCAGCACCCGAACTTTGGCGGTATCCTTTTGATCGGACTTGGCTGTGAAGTGATGCAGGTTTCTGCGCTTGTTGGCGGTCGTCCGATCCGTGCTGATGGTGCATTGCGTTACATGACGATCCAGCACGAGGGTGGCACGCGTAAAACCATCGAAAAAGGTTTGGCCGAGCTGCGCAGTCTTGCTGCTTTGGCCAACACGGCCACGCGCGAACCTGCTCCGGTTTCTCATCTGATGGTGGGGATGCAATGTGGTGGCTCTGATGGTTATTCGGGCATCACGGCCAACCCTGCGCTGGGCGTTGCATCTGATTTGTTGGTGCGTCATGGCGGCACCACGATCTTGTCGGAAACCTCTGAAATTTATGGCGCGGAACATCTGTTGACCCGCCGCGCTGAAACGGTCGAGGTCGGTGAAAAACTGATCGAACGGGTGCGCTGGTGGGAAGATTACACAGCGCGTAACCACGGTGAGATGGACAACAATCCAAGTCCCGGCAACAAACGCGGTGGCTTGACCACGATCTTGGAAAAATCCCTTGGTGCCGTCGCGAAAAGCGGAAGCGCGCCCCTAACGGATGTCTATCTGTTTGGTGAAAAAATTGATAAAAAGGGCTTTGTCTTTATGGACAGCCCGGGGTTCGACCCTTGTTCTGTGACGGGGCAAATCGCCTCTGGTGCAAACTTGATTGTGTTCACGACAGGGCGCGGATCGGTGTCGGGGTACATGCCGACGCCTTGTATTAAAGTCGCTACCAATTCCGAAATGTACGCGCGGATGTCTGACGACATGGACATCAATTGCGGCGATATTGTCAGCGGAGGGGCGACCTTGAATGACAAAGGTCGCGACATTTTCGAGACGTTTATTCGCATCGCGTCAGGCGAGCTGACAAAAAGCGAAGAGCTTGGATTTGGTGGCGTTGAATTCGTGCCATGGCAAATTGGCGCGGTGATGTGATCATGGGGACTGATATGACGCTTTCAAACAAAACAATTCTCATTACAGCTGCGGGCCAAGGGATCGGTGCTGCGAGTGCGCGGGCCTGTGCTGCTGCTGGGGCGCGTGTGATTGCCACTGATATCAACGGTGATTTGCTGGAAAACCTGTCTGGTGTCAGCGGTATTGAAACCCGTGTCCTGGATGTAACAGATGTTGCCGCCATTGATGCGCTTGCCGCCGACCTGCCCGATTTGGACGGATTGTTTAACTGTGCGGGCATCGTGCATCATGGATCTATTCTAGAGCTTGATGATGCAGCATGGGCGTTTTCAGTTGATCTGAACGTGACATCAATGGTGCGCATGTGTCGTGCCTTTGTGCCCGGTCTTTTGCGTCGTGCAGAGACCGAGGGGACAGCGTCGATTTTGAACATGGCGTCTATGGCGTCGTCTGAAAAAGGCTTCAAAGACCGTACGGCTTACGGTGCGACCAAAGCCGCTGTCATCGGCTTGACCAAAGCGATTGCCGCTGATTTTGTAACTCAAAACCTGCGGTGTAACGCGCTTTGCCCCGGCACTGTAGATACGCCTGCATTGCAAGGCCGCATCGCTGGCGCGCCTGATCCTGTTCAAGCGGAAAAAGACTTCATCGCGCGTCAACCTATGGGGCGTTTGGCCACTGTAGACGATTTAACGCCCACAGTTGTGCATCTGCTATCCGATGGCAGCAGTTTCATGACGGGACAAACGGTGCTGGTTGACGGTGGCGTCACCATCTAGCAACGCGATTCAAGGTTGGGGAGAGCCGAAATCATGAGCTATTTAGTTGAGATGAAAGGGATCGAAAAACGCTTTCCGGGCGTTCATGCGCTTAAAGGCGTGCAATTCGATCTGAAACCCGGCGAAGTCCATGCCCTTATGGGGGAAAATGGTGCGGGCAAATCGACCCTGATGAAAATCATGTCCGGCATTTATGTGCCTGACGGCGGTGAAATGTTTGTCGATGGCAAACCTGTGTCCCCTGACAGCCCACGTGCTGCGCAAGGTCTGGGAATCGGCATCATTCACCAAGAGCTCAGCTTGATGAACGATCTGACCGCAGCGCAAAACGTGCTGATCGGACGCGAACCACGTCGCAGTTTTGGGCGTTTGGATGAGCCCGCGCTCAATGCCAAAACCGCAGAGATTTTTGCCTCGCTCAATTTGGCGATGGACCCGCGTACCAAGGTTGGCACGCAAACCATTGCGCGTCAGCAGTTGATAGAAATCGCCAAGGCGTTGTCGTACAATCCGCGCGTTTTGATCATGGACGAACCAACAGCTGCGTTGAATGACGCAGAGATTTCCGAACTGTTCAAGGTTATCGATAAGCTTAAAGCCGACGGTGTTGGCATTGTTTATATCAGTCACCGTATGGATGAGATCAAACGCATCGCTGACCGCGTGACTATTCTACGCGATGGGGCTTATATTGATACGGTTGAAGCAGCCGACACGCCGCTAAAGACGATCATCCAGTTGATGGTGGGGCGTGAAGTCACACAAAACGGCCCTGATATTCCTGATACATCACAAAATGCTGTCGCTTTGGAAGTGCGGAACTTGTCGCGTGGCAAAGAGGTGCGTGATGTCAGCTTTGATGTGCGCAAGGGCGAGATTTTGGGCTTTGCCGGTTTGATGGGGGCAGGGCGCACCGAAGTGGCACGGATCATTTTTGGCGCTGATCCGCGTGACGCGGGCGAGATTTTGGTCGCGGGCCAATCTGTTGATATCCGCACGCCCCATGCCGCTGTTGAAGCTGGCATTGGCTATCTATCGGAGGACCGTAAACATTTTGGTCTGGCCGTTGATATGACCGTGCGTGCGAATGTCGCGATGGCCAATTTGACGCAATTTACCAATCGCGCAGGCGTGTTGGATGAAAACGCAATGCGGGACATCGCGATTGATTACATTGAAAAATTGGGCATTCGCACACCGTCTGACACCCAAGACGTGCGGTTGCTCTCTGGCGGGAACCAGCAAAAAGTCGTGATAGCCAAATGGCTGTTACGCGACTGTGATGTGTTGATCTTTGATGAGCCAACACGCGGCATCGATATCGGCGCGAAATCAGAAATTTACGCTTTGCTTGAAGACCTCGCGGCACAGGGACGTGCGATCATCGTGATATCGTCTGAACTGCCTGAGGTGATGCGTCTCAGCCACCGTATCGCGGTGATGTGCGAAGGACGGCTGACCGGGATCTTGCCTGGCGGTGAAAGCACCACACAAGAACAGATTATGGAATTGGCCACACAACGCGACACTGCGTTGAGTGCAATGGAGGACCTCTCATGACCACGACAGCAGTTGATGCGCCCAAATCGACCCTTTCAAAGATCATTGCAGCAGGCACGCACCAACGCGTTTTGGCCTTCGCCAGCTTGGTTGTGCTACTGATCGGTTTTTCAATCGCCTCTCCGAACTTTATGCAAACTTCTAATATGCTGGCCATCTTGCAGGCTACGTCTGTGAATGGCGTTCTGGCGATTGCGGTCACTTTGGTGATTATCACGGGTGGTATCGATTTGTCTGTTGGGACAATGATGACATTTTGTGCGGTGATCACTGGCGTTGTTTTGACCTATGCTGGCTTACCTCTGCCCTTGGGCGTACTTGCGGCGGTTTTGACAGGCGCGCTTTGTGGTGCCTGCTCTGGCAGTTTTGTGGCCAAAATGGCGATCCCACCGTTCATCGCAACCCTTGGTATGATGTTGATCCTCAAAGGCCTCAGCCTTGTGATTTCAGGCACGCGGCCGATCTATTTCAATGACACTCCGGGTTTTAGCGAAATCTCTCGCGGGTCTTTGATTGGTGAGGTTCTGCCTGGTCTGCCAATTCCCAATGGAGTGCTGATTTTGTTCATCGTCGCAGGGGCCACAGCTTACATTTTGAACCGCACAGTGCTGGGGCGTTACTGCTTTGCACTTGGTTCTAATGAAGAATCTGTGCGCCTGTCTGGTGTGAACACGGATCGTTGGAAAATCGCGATCTATGCGCTTGCAGGCTCTATCGTTGGCATCGCTGGTTTGCTGATTGCGTCACGTTTGAACTCTGCGCAACCTGCACTGGGTCTTGGATATGAACTTGAAGCGATTGCAGCAGTTGTCATCGGCGGGACGTCATTGTCCGGTGGGCGTGGCTCTATACTTGGCTCACTCATTGGTGCGTTGATTATGGCGGTGTTGACCAACGGTCTGCGTGTTTTGTCCGTGGCTCAAGAATGGCAAACCGTTGTCACTGGCGCGATCATCATTCTGGCTGTTTACGCCGATATGATGCGCCGTAAGAACGCCAAATAAAGATAAAAATTTCGTTGTCCGGGAGGAGATCCGGGCTGCATCATCGACAACTTAGGAGGAACCATCATGTTGTCACGTCGTACCCTCGTCGCCGCACTGAGTGCGTCCATTGCAATCGCATCTGCGCCAGCCGCATTTGCACAAGATGAACTTTACATCCCACTCGTTTCAAAAGGCTTCCAGCACCAGTTCTGGCAGGCTGTGAAATCAGGTGCCGATCAAGCGGCTGAAGAATTCGGTGTTCGCATCACATTCGAAGGCCCAGATAATGAAACTATGGTTGATCGTCAGATCGACATGTTGGCTGCTGCTTTGGCAAACAATCCTGCGGCAATCGGTTTTGCCGCGCTCGACAGTCAAGCTGCCATCCCGCTTTTGCGTCAAGCGCATGAAGCTGGCATTCCTGTCATCGCGTTTGACAGCGGTGTCGACAGTGACATTCCTGCGTCCACTGCAACAACAGATAACGTTGCAGCGGCGGCTTTGGCTGCTGACAAAATGGCTGAGTTCCTAGGTGGAACAGGTAAAGTGGCCGTTGTTGCACATGACCAAACAAGCCGTACTGGTATTGACCGCCGTGATGGTTTCTTGAACCAAATCGAAGCGAATTACCCTAATATTGAAGTTGTCAGCGTCCAATACGGTGCGGGTGATCAGTTGCAATCTACTGAGGTTGCGAAAGCGATCTTGACGGCGAACCCTGATCTGAACGGTATGTTTGGCACCAACGAAGGTTCTGCGATTGGTATCGTGAACGCCGCCCGCGAAATGGGCACAGAAGGCGTGACCATCATCGGCTACGACTCTGGTAAAGCACAGACCGACGCAATTCGTGCAGGCTTGATGGCTGGCGCGATCACACAGAACCCAGTTGGCATTGGCTATGAAACCGTAAAAGCGGCTTTGGCTGCGAAAAACGGTGAAACGCTTCCAGCGGTCATCGACACGGGTTTCTACTACTACGATCAATCCAACATCGATAACGCCGAAATTCAGGCCGTTCTTTACGATTGATTTTAACATTGCCGCAGTTCCCTTGTGGGGGCTGCGGAACCTACATTTATAGAAGTTCGAGGACCACATGAAATTATTGCGCTACGGCCCCAAGGGTCAAGAAAAACCCGGTTGCCTTGATGCAGATGGACGGGTCCGTGACTTGTCGGATCACGTTACAGATATTGCGGGCGCAGCCCTGCTGCCAGAAACCATTGCGCGCCTTAAAGCCTTAGATGTTAACAGCTTGCCAATTGTCACAGGCACGCCGCAGGACGATTTGCGCCTTGGGTCATGTGTTGGTCAAACGGGCAAGTTCGTGTGCATCGGCCTGAACTATGCCGATCACGCCGCTGAAAGTGGATTAGAGGTCCCGCCAGAGCCCGTTATTTTCAACAAATGGACATCCGCTATCGTTGGTCCTGATGACGATGTACTCATTCCGAAGGGGTCGAAAAAGACCGATTGGGAAGTCGAGCTTGGTATCGTTATCGGCAAGGGTGGCAGCTACATTGATGAGGCCAATGCGTTGGACCACATCGCTGGGTTCTGCGTCATCAATGATGTGTCCGAACGTGAGTATCAAATCGAGCGGGCAGGCACATGGGATAAAGGCAAAGGCTGTGACACTTTCGGCCCAACTGGCCCGTGGCTGGTGACACCTGACGAGGTTGGCGATTTTGATGCGCTTGGGCTTTGGCTTGAGGTTGATGGCGTTCGTTACCAAAATGGGTCAACATCGACGATGGTCTATAAAGTTCCACATCTCATCGCCTATTGTTCTCAGTTCATGAGCTTGCAGCCTGGTGATGTCATCTCCACCGGAACGCCTCCAGGTGTTGGCATGGGATTGACGCCGCCGAAATACCTGTCTGGCGGTGAAACGCTTCGTCTTGGTATTGATAAGCTTGGCGTACAAACGCAGCACGTTAAGCGTGCGTAAAAGATGTGACTGAATGAGTGGGTGAGATGAGCGGTGAGAAACTGGTCGCCTCACCTCTTTCTAACCTCGCGTAGGTGTCACGGAGCGTCAATATAGTGTCGTGGCGGATCTGATGGGTTATTCAGCTGATTGAGCAGAAATTCACCCATTGCTTTACCTGCTTTTTGAATGTCTTCAAAAACAAGATCTACGCCGTCATCGATTTGGTGGATGAGCTCTGAGTTGCGTTTGACCACGGCCTCAAAATCTCTTGATCGTGTCAATCCACATTTGCGAAAAGCACTGAGAGCTGCACAATAGGATGCCTCACCGACAAAGATAAAGGCGTCAGGGCGGTCAGGGCTTTTGGCAATTTCCGTGGCCCAAGCGTTTATTTCATCTAAAGTGCTGTCTAAGGTCACGTTGTCTGCGAATACGTATTCCAGACCATGTTTATTCGCCGCGCGAATGAGGCCTGACATAAGGTATTGATGAAAGGTCAACCACTCTGGGGGCAGTATCATGCCAACTTTTTTTGCCCCCTTCGCTGCAAGTCGTTCTACCGCGAGTTCTGCGAAGCGTTCGTTATCAAAGTCGAAATAGGAATGTGGCGTGCCAAAATTTGTTCGCCCATGTGAAACAAATGGGAAACCAGCCTCCATAAGATATCTCACACGTTCGTCTGTCGGTGATGTCCGTGTGATTATTATGCCGTCTGCCAAATGATTTTTGACGATATGTTCGACAGCAGAAACCCCTTCGCCCCCTGCAAAATGTGGCGTGATGACCAAGTGGTAACCTGTGTTTTCCAAGGCTTGCATCAGACCGTAAATCAACGAGTTACTAAAGCCGAAAAGTTCGTCATGGCGATCCAGTACAAGGCTGATCACCTTGGTCTTTCCTGTGCGTAAACGCTGCGCCGCGCGATCCGGTACATAGCCCAATTCAATCGCAATCTTCTGCACACGCTCCCGTGTTGCAAGCGCGATCTTGGGGTCGTTTGCAAGTGCTTTTGACACCGTGGTCACGGCCAAGCCCGCAGTATCCGCAACGGTTTTAAGCGTGAGTCGCTTTGATGTGCTTTTTTGTGGCATACTTTAAATCGTTCATCCTCCTTGCACGTTATAGGCGCGTTCAAAAAATATATCGATATACATTTAATCACCCTTATTATTTTTAACGTAATCTTAGATTTTAACAAAAAATCTTACTTGACAGAGGTGATGTTTACAACGTTATAAATGCAGCAAGGCCGAGGAATATCTTCGGATCTCAAGGGAGGAATGAGATATGAAAATTAATAAATTTTTAAAGACAACCGTGGCCGCAGCCGCGGTTTCAGCTTTTGCAGGCATGGCGTCAGCCGATGATGTAGAGGTTCTACATTGGTGGACTGCAGGCGGCGAAGCGGCCGCTTTGGGTGTGTTGAAAGATGATTTGGCCAGCCAAGGTGTTGGTTGGCAAGATATGCCAATCGCGGGCGGCGGCGGCAGCGATGCGATGACCGTTTTGCGCGCACGCGTTGTGGCTGGTGATGCGCCAACTGCGGCTCAGATGCTCGGTTTCGACATCAAAGATTGGGCGGGTTCAACCGGCAATTTGGCGAACTTGAATTCCGTTGCCGAAGCTGAAGGTTGGGACGCCGTTGTCCCTGCTGCATTGCAAGATTTCTCAAAGCATGATGGCAACTGGATCGCAGCGCCCGTAAACGTGCACTCAACCAACTGGGTTTGGGTGAACAAAGCTGCGCTTGATGCCGCTGGCGGAAAAGCCCCGACAAGCTGGGAAGAACTCGTCACAGTTCTTGATGCGATGAAAGCCAATGGTATCACGCCTTTGGCGCATGGAGGCCAAGCATGGCAAGACGCGACAATTTTTGATGCCGTTGTCTTGGGTCTTGGCGCTGATTTCTACAAAGCGGCCTTCATCGACATGGACGAAGACGCGCTTGGTGGCGACATGATGGTTGAAGCCTTCAATCGCATGGCAGTTTTGCGCTCTTACGTGGATGATAACTTCTCTGGTCGTGACTGGAACCTCGCATCCGCGATGGTGATCGAAGGCACCGCTGGCATGCAAATGATGGGCGATTGGGCCAAAGGCGAATTCTTGAAAGCGGGCAAAACACCGGGTGAAGATTTTGTTTGTATCCGTTTCCCTGGTACACAAGGTTTGGTCACATTCAACTCAGACCAATTCGTGATGTTCGATCAAGGTGAAGCCTCTGACAGCCAAATGGCGATGGCCTCTGCGGTGATGAGCCCAGCTTTCCAATCGGCGTTTAACGTGGTCAAAGGCTCAGTTCCTGCACGTACAGATGTGCCAAACGATGCGTTCGACGATTGCGGTAAAAAAGGCATGGCCGACTTTGCCGAAGCCAATGCAGGTGGTGGTCTTTATGGCTCCATGGCGCATGGTCACGCCAATCCTGCAGCTGTTAAAAACGCGATCTACGACGTTGTGACCGCGCATTTCAACGGTGAATATGACGCGACTGAAGCCGCAGAAGAAATGGTCAACGCTGTACTCGACGCACAATAAAAACTGACGTTTCTAAACTTATGCCGCGCAGTTTCGATTGCGCGGCATATTTCAAAGCTGATGGGGCTATCAAGGCCCTGCAACCTTTCCCAACAATGATCAGAGACATCTCATGAAATTTCTCATCCAGCGATGGATTCCCAGACTTGTGCTCGCGCCCAGCTTTTTGCTGGTTGTGTTGTTCGTCTACGGATTCATCCTCTACACTGGCTATCTTTCGATGACCGATTCCAAGATGCTTCCGTCATATGGCTGGGTGGGTTTTGAAAACTATAGCAGGCTGTTTGGACTGCGCCACTGGAATACGGCCGTCACCAACTTGGCCATTTTTGGCATTCTCTACATTGGGATTTCATCTGCTTTAGGGCTTTTTCTTGCGATCCTGTTAGACCAAAAAATTCGCGCAGAAGGGTTCATTCGCCCGATCTACCTCTACCCAATGGCCTTGTCGTTCATCGTCACCGGTACTGCATGGAAATGGTTCTTGGACCCTGGCATCGGTATTGAAAACACGATGCATGCATGGGGCTGGGCCAGCTTTCATTTTGATTGGATCAAAAACCGCGATTATGCGATCTACACGGTTGTGATGGCCGCTGTTTGGCAATCCTCAGGGTTTGTTATGGCGATGTTCTTGGCTGGCTTGCGTGGTGTCGATAACGAAATTATCAAGGCGGCCCAGATTGACGGTGCAAGTGGCGTCACGATTTATCGTCGGATTATCATTCCCATGATGCGCCCAGTGTTCTTGTCTGCTT
Source organism: Pacificibacter marinus (assembly GCF_018860505.1). GTDB lineage: Bacteria > Pseudomonadota > Alphaproteobacteria > Rhodobacterales > Rhodobacteraceae > Celeribacter > Celeribacter marinus_B. The sequence continues at coordinate 254,588 of NZ_JAHKPU010000030.1, read as the reverse complement.
TTGTGGTGCTCGCGCATTTGGCTATTAAGGCTTACGATTTGGTGATTGCCCTTACAGGTGGTGGTCCTGGACGTGCGACAGAACTGCCCGCGACCTTTATGTATTCCTACACATTTACGCGCAACCAAATGGGCGTCGGCGCATCATCGGCGATCATCATGTTGATCATGATTTTTTCGATCATCGTGCCATATGTCTACAGTGAGCTGAAAAGCGGAGACCAGCAATGAGCCGTATTTCTCAAGATAACGCCGTAGCTGGATCGCGGATGACGCGTGCCTTGATCTACACTGTTTTGATCTTTTTCGTGATTTACTATCTGTTGCCGCTCTACGTGATGGTCGCAAATTCGTTCAAGCCCCTTGATGAAATCCGCGGCGGTGATTTGATGGCCCTGCCGAATGTTTGGACGTTGGAGCCTTGGCGCGATGCATGGTCCAACGCGCAGATTGGTGTCGAGGCGACAGGCTTAAAACCCTACTTCATGAACTCTTTTATGATCGTTATTCCGGCCGTTACTTTGTCGACGATTGTAGGGGCGTTGAATGGGTATGTGCTTACGAAGTGGCAGTTCAAAGGCCATGGCGCTGTGTTTGCCATGCTTCTACTGTCCTGTTTCATTCCCTTCCAAATCGTATTGATTCCCGCCGCAAAAGTTCTTGGGTTCTTGGGCATCTCGGGTACGATTCAAGGTTTGATCCTTATTCACTTTGTTTATGGAATTGGGTTCTCGACGCTGTTCTTCCGCAATTATTATGCAGCATTCCCAACCGAATTGATCCGTGCGGCTCAGATCGACGGCGCGTCGTTCATGCAGATATTCATGCGTATTTTGCTCCCGAGTTCTGGGCCAATCATCGTGGTTACAGTGATTTGGCAGTTCACCAATCAATGGAATGACTTTTTGTTTGGTGCGTCTTTCTCGGGGTTCGATTCGACGCCGATGACCGTGGCGCTCAACAACCTCGTGAATTCCTCGACTGGGGTGAAAGAGTACAACGTACATTTCGCTGGCGCGATCATGGCTGCGCTCCCCACACTGTTTGTTTACATCGTCTCAGGACGATACTTCGTGCGCGGCTTGATGGCCGGCGCAGTCAAAGGATAAAGACATGGCATCTCTAACAATTGAGAATCTTAAAAAATCCTACGGGACCGTCGAAGTCCTAAAGGGCATTGATCTCGAAATCGAAGACGGTGGCTTTCTGGTGCTGGTTGGTCCATCGGGATGTGGGAAATCCACGCTTTTGAACACCATTGCAGGCCTCGAGGAAATCACCTCTGGCGACATCAAAATCGGCCCTGAATCTGTCGCGGGGCTTCACCCGTCGCAGCGAGACATCGCTATGGTGTTCCAATCCTACGCGCTCTACCCCAATATGACAGTGGCTCAAAATATCAGCTTTGGTATGGAAATCCGCAAGATCGACAAAGCCGTACGTGAAGAGGCCATCAACAAGGTCGCCGATACATTGCAAATCCGCGAGCTTCTCCATCGTAAGCCCAGTCAATTGTCCGGTGGTCAAAGGCAACGTGTTGCGATGGGGCGTGCTTTGGTGCGCGATCCGCAGGTGTTTTTGTTCGATGAACCGTTGTCGAACCTTGATGCGAAATTGCGTGTTGATATGCGGACCGAAATCAAGCGCTTGCACAAGCGCATGGGCACAACAATCGTTTATGTCACCCATGATCAGATCGAAGCCCTGACGCTTGCGACTAAAATTGCCGTATTGAAAGATGGGTATCTACAACAGTTTGGTACGCCAGACGATGTTTACAACAATCCGACCAACATGTTTGTGGCGGAGTTCATGGGCTCGCCATCCATGAACCTTTTGACTGCTCAGATTATAGACGAAGATGGGCTGAAAGTGCAGTTGTCGGATACAGAAAACGCGCCAATTTTGTTACCTGTGGAAGACACACCGGCGATGCGGTCTTATGTCGGCAAGCAAGTGATTTTTGGTATCCGGCCTGAGGCTTTGACGGACCCTGAAGGTGCTGATCGTACAGCTCAAAATGTTGTCGACGCAGAATGCTTGATCGAAGTGGTCGAACCCGCAGGGTCTGACACCTTCGCGGTGACAAAATTGGGCGGTAAAGAAGTGATTGCGCGGCTGCGTGCAGACGCACAAGTGGTCCCAGAAACGTATACGACGCTGTCGTTTAATATGGGAAAAGCTGTCTTTTTTGATCCTGATAGCCAGTTGCGGATTCGGTAACCAATAAAGTTGATGCGCGCAGCGCAACTGAGGCTATGGCGCGCTGCTTTCATTCGGTTCTTTGGTTATATGGTGCCGCCCATAAGAAACACCAACCGCATTGAGCGTAAGTGACCAGATAATGATCTAACAGCGCGGCATGGTCTGCTAATGTAACCGAGTTAAAACTGTCTTTGTTGCAGCAAGGATTACCAAATAAAAGGCTGAAAGGTGCTATTTCGAACTAAAACAATTCAACATCACTCGATGATGCAACCTTTGGCTCGGTTTCTATGATGTGAGCATCTTCAACTAATTTCTGACGCGCACGGCCGTTTGCGGGGGTGAATTCGATACGTCTAGCTTGTGATCCCCCCAAGCTTTGAGCCTCACAAGGGATGCCTTCACGCTCCAAGTAGCTTAGAATAAATTTTACGTTACGGGGGCCTGCATCAGTCAGGCCGCGATACATTTCCGCACCGCCAAAGACTTTCGCTCGGAGACGTTTTTTTTGAGCCCCTGAACGCGTCAGGGTATTGATCAACAATTCCATTGCATTTGCGCCAAGCGAATTGACACCTTCTTCTGAGGTTTGAGGTCCACCGGGTAACAGAAAATGGTTCATCCCACCTACTTGTACGACGGGATCCCAAATGCAGGCCGCGATACAAGAACCAAGGATGGTGGAAATAGTCACATCAGGCGAACTTTCGACAGCAAATTCTCCTTGGGAGATATAAGTTGACTTTCCTTGCAATGTTTTTTGTGAAGTATTTGTCATAGGGCAGCCGCCCGAGCCGGAATTTCCGCTAAAGCAAGCATTTCATCACCGAAGTTGTCAATATCTACCCACTTTTCGATCCCTCCCAATTGCCCAGCCACTTTGGGCATACCAAATACAACACAAGTCTCTTTCGATTGACCTAAAGTTTTTGCGCCATTCGCACGCAATTCGCACATACCTTTTGCTCCATCGCGCCCCATACCAGTTAATATCCCTGCAACAATTTGTGGAGCTGCGTGAACTGCGGAGAGCATCATTGAGTCAACTGACGGCCGGTGGCCAGAAACCGGAGGCCCCTTAAGTAAAGTCGCACGATAATCATGTTGTTTCGAAATGTTTAAATGGAAGTTACCGCCTGGTGCAATCATTACAGTCCCTGGTAGAATTGACTGCCCGTCTTGCGCCAACGATACTTTGGGTGCCATTATATGATTTAATCTCGCGGCAAAACTAACAAGAAATGGCTCTGGCATATGTTGTGTAATGAGCGTAGGCGGGCAATTTACAGGAAATTTAAGTAGTACACGCTCCAATGCGTCGACTGCTCCCGTTGATCCCCCAAGTAAACAAATTCTTTTAAAACGTCTTTGGGGTTTTATTGTGGGAGTGAGCTGTCTCGATGGGCGTAAACTCATCCTAGCCTGCGCTGCCATAACTATGGAGTCTGCTAGGTTTGAGAATGTGTCTTTCTGCTGGCCGAGCTTAGGTTTTTCAACGCATTCAATTGCACCAAGGGAAAGTGCTTTTATTGCAATTGAACTGCCTTTTTTTGTCAACGTGCTGACCATCACCACAGGCATTGGCCTATGTCGCATCAGTTTTTCTAAAAACTCAAGCCCACTCATATTCGGCATTTCAACATCAAGTGAAATTACGTCCGGTTTATACGTGTTGACGGCATCTCGTGCTTCTCGCGCGGTGCCAGCCTCTGCGACAACCAAAACCCTCGAATCTTTTTCAAGGAGAGAGCGAATTAAGCGCCGCATTGTGGGAGAGTCATCGACTATAAGTACACGATATTGGTTCACATGACATTCCTGTAATATTGTTTTTGGTGATGTATGGAAGTGCGATGAGTAAGCTAGAAATCCTCCCAGTCATCGCTGATCATGTTTCGTGTCGATTGGTCTGGTAGATTTGCCACGCGTTGGACACTTTCCGTTGGATGTGTCTTGTGGTTGATTGTGTCAGGAACTTTTGTTGTGAAGTCTGCCTTAACGACACTAGGGGGACTTTTTGTATCGATGGAAGTGGTCACAAATCGTGATGTCGTAACATTCAAGTTTTCCGCCTCTCTTGTGAGAGCGTGACTGGCAGCAGTGGTTTCCTCAAACATTGCCGCATTTTGTTGAGTGACCTGATCTAGTTGATTTACCGCTGCATTGATTTCGGCAAGTCCGCTTGATTGCTCACGAGACGATTCCGCAATTTCGGAAACATTGTTCGCAATTTCGGATACTGAGCTCACAATGCCTTTCAAAGCGTCTCCTGTTTGGCCGACGAGACCGACCCCTCGTTTCACTAAGGAACCTGATTTAGATATAAGATCATTGATTTCACGTGCCGCTTCCGACGATCTTTGTGCAAGGGTTCGAACTTCAGAGGCGACAACAGCAAACCCACGGCCAGCCTCGCCGGCCCTTGCCGCCTCGACGCCGGCATTTAAAGCAAGGAGATTGGTTTGGAATGCAATATCATCAATGACCGAAGTGATTTTTGAAATTTGATTTGAGGAGGTTTCAATTTCACTCATAGCTTCGACGGCTTCTTGCACTACGACACCGGATGCTTCAGCGTTTGCTTTGGCTGAGGCGACCATTTCACTTGCTTCATTTGCGCCCTCAGCAGCTGAGCTCACGGATGATGTTAGCTGATCCAAAGCCGTGGCAGTTTCTTCAAGAGTTGCAGCTTGCTGTTCTGTACGGTGAGATAGATTATCTGCCGCGATCGAAATTTCACTTGCTTCACCACGGATCTTGCCTGCGTTTTCGACAACGCTGCTCATCGCATCCAATAAGTTTGTCATCGCGAGGTTGAAGTCGCAGCGAAGTGTTTCGTAATCCTGAGAAAAAGGTTCGGTGATCGTGTTCGTTAGATCGCCATCTGCAAGGCGTTTCAAGCCAACTCTCAGGCTCTCAACAACTTTATCCTGCTCAGCTTTCATTTTCTCTTGCTCGATTTGAGCATCGCGGAGTGCCCTTTCGTTTTCAGTTATGTCTGTTCCGAGCATAATAATACGAAATGGTTTGCCGCTAGCGTCTTTGACTGGGCAGAATGTTCCATCTAACACGGCCCCGTCGCCGTTCTTCGATATAAAATTGAAGCGTCCGTAAATGCTGTCGCCATCCAGCAATTGTTTCCAAATGGATTCATGCTCAGGTTCTTGGACGGGATAAGACTTAAATAAATCATCATGTTTAAGCCCGATGAGAGCTTCGTTTTCAAGCCCAGTCATTTGTGTAAAGCTCTTGTTTGCGCAGACCAAATTGCCTGAGAGATCGAATTCTGCTTTCGCTTGATTGGCGTCGAGAGCTGCAATGATGGCCGCGCTGGTTCTGATTTCTGTAACGTCTTTCCATTCCAAGACGCATCCAATTTGTTTGCCATCGAGATCGCTGACCGAATTGATGTCCAGAGAGAAATATACATCTCTAACTTTAATGTCAGTCGCATATGGCATCATTGAAGGATCAGAAAGAATTTTGCGATTGTGTTCGGGCGATTTATGGAAAACGTCGATGCTTTTCCCGACAAGGTCTTGAGCGTCAAAGTCAGGGAACAGGCCTTGGAATGTTTCTTGATGATCCATCATAAGCGTAAGGGCCGCTGTGTTCATATATGTGATGGTGAAGTCTTGGTCTATCATCATCAAAGCGGCGGAAGACCCTTCAAATGCGGCGCCTTTGAATAGGCCGTCGCTTGTGGCTTTTTCAGCTCGCCCCAGAGCGTTGCGAAATTCATCAAGAGCGTTGGCGATGCCGCCAATTTCATCGCCGCGGTGGGTACCAGGCACATCACCAGAGAAATCACCTGCGGAGACTTTGCGCATGGAGTTTTCAACACGAGACAGAGGATTGGAAATCGTTCGAGAAATGAGATAGGTGATTATGGCCGCGGCAATGATCATCAATAGGCCATCACGGACCATTTCATTGCGTAAGTGATTGGCGGGTAATAAAATTTCTTCGATCGTCTGCTCGGCAATAAAACCCCAGCGTATTCCATGATAATCAATCGGAAGATAAGCTGCGAGATGTTCGTGAACATGGCCTAACTCTGAGGCGACCTCAGTTTCACGTACCAAACCTGTTTCACCGGCGATTGCTTGGCGTGCAGCTTGGTTGTCCACGGTTGGAACCAAGGCAGCACTGCCTTCTGAGTGGATCCGGTCGTTTCGCAATTTCAAATCAGATCCCACGAGATATGTTTCGCCTGTGCTGCCTAGGCCTGTCATGCGTTGTGTGATTGAATTGAATTGATCCATTGATATTTGAAACGCTATGACGCCTTTGTGTGCACCTCGTCGGTCGACGATAGGTGCTCCAATAAAGGACGCAGGTGCGCCGTGAGAGGGGGCATAAGCTTGAAAATCTTCAAATATAACGTTTGTATTTTCTATGGCGGCGGAATCAGTCGATGCTGCGATAACAGCCTTTACAGTGGCTCCCAAACCGGTGTCTTTGAATGGGCCGTTGATAAAGTTCGTTGCATAATCGTGTTTTTTGAAAACGGAGTACACGAGGTCGCCGTCTAAGTTGAAAATGAAGACATCATTATAGCCTTTTTCGTCAACGATGTTGCGAAAATAAGAGTGATAAAGCTTGTGGACCCGACTGTAGCCAGACCCATCTTCTGCCGCATCGAGGAGGTGCTTTTCGCCTTCGATATTCGGGTTTTGATCGATATAAACGCCTTGAAGATAGGCTGTGGGATCATCTGGAAGAACGCGCCAAGCTTCGCCAAATCCACGTATTGCGGACAGCACCGTTGGGTTATTTGATTGACTGCGTAGATCACCATCAATGCCGTTTAACAATGATTGTAATTCTATTTGGCGCGCCTCGGCAATGGTTGAGAGTTTTTCTTCAGCTTCGCGCAAGAGGGCCTTAGAGGCATGCGAATAGGAAACGACCCCAGACACACAGATTGCCAAGGCCGTTAAGCCAATCATCGCCATGGGCAATTTTTGCGCTAATTTGATTTTCTTAAAAACGTTCATCAGTCTCTCCTCATCGCGCAGGATAATTGTCCACAGAGGTCCGGTGCGAGTTGCAGTGAAATTGGACGCGAGTGTCCATAAACTCTGAGGAATGCCTTGAAGGAGTGAAGATTCGTTTAAGTCACATCCGATAAATTGAAACTATTTGAATTCGAGACTGAGGAAATGGAGAGTGTTACAAAACAAGACAGTTGGTGCGAGGGGTGAGAGCAACGGAACTGATGTGGAACAACTGCATACCGAAATCGGAAATGATACGGAGTGACTGCCGACCTGTGATCCGCGCTTATAACCTCACCACGTTTTTGCCGACAGTGAGACACTGCGGCTAGCCAAATTTTACATGTGCGTCGATTTTGGTCGCTTACAGCCCGCGATTTACGTTATTTCAGGCCCTTGCTGGCGATATAAGTTGCGAGATCCAAAATGATTTGGCCGCGTGCTTGCGCCACAGCTTGGGGGCCGCCTGTTGTGTCAAATGGCACGGTTAGATCAAACAGCCCCGAACGTTCGCGTCGTTCATCTGTGACGCCGACAAAATACTGTCCCGTGGCGCGGAATTGCCCATCAGCTTGAGCAACAAGACTTTCAAAACGAACATCTAAACGGGCATCAGGGAAAGCCTCAAACGGCCAAGGCTCAGAGGCCACGCGGGCATTTGTAAGCTTGGCGAGATTGCGAGTGAGTTCCAAGGCGACAGAGCGCTCTGGGGTATCGGCCCAAAGGGCCGCGCCGCTAGGAACCAGTTTCCCAGTGGCATCTTGAACCACAATTTCATCGGCTGCTGCATATGTTGGCAATGAGACATCGCTCACTTCAACAGCGCTAAATCCGATGCGCAGCTTTTCTGTCACAACAGGGGCCGTCACAGTATAGCGGTCTGGGGCGGCTCCACAGGACGCGAGAACGAGGGTGGCTCCAACAAGGGCAGCTTTGAAAAGGGTCATCGTTATCGTCCTCGAATGAGTGAGTTTGGATTGCGTTCTAGCATGCGTGCCAGTGATGTCATGGCGTCAGCAGCCTGCGAAATGTCACGCAGGGCAGCTTGTGCGTCGCGGCTGATCACATCGCCCTTGTTATAGCCTTCGATGGTGGCACTTGCTTGAGTCAAAACACGTTGAATACGTTCGACCAGTGTTGGCAGGTCTTGGGTCGCGATTGCAACAGCATCAGCGGCTTTACGCGTAGAGTCTAGCGTTGCGTTTATGTTTGTCACAGCGCCACCTCTGCGCAGTTCTGCCAATGTCTCGTTAAGTTCATTCAGCGCCGCGCCAAGGTCTGCGGGTAATTTTTTTGCCGCCTCTGTTCCAAGTATTTGATCGGCAGAAGACGTGAGCGCGGTCAACTGTGTTGTCAAATCCGCAAGAGGCAGGCTTTCCGCTTTTGCGGCGACGGCTTGGAGCTGCGTGATGAGCGCGGGCACACCTTCGACAGATGTATTCACCCCGTCTGCGGCTTTGGCTGCTGCGTCCAGCGCCGTGACCAGTTTTGAGGCCATTTGTCCGTCTTCAAGTTGGGTCAAAAGGGTCTCGAAACGGCTGATTGTCGCATTCAAGGTGACGGGAATTTTTTGCATGTCTTGCGAGGCTACAATCCCGCGTACATCGTTCAGCAAGGCTCGTAAATCTTGCGGTGTTTCGCGCAAATCCGTGTCTGAAATCAAGGCCTCAGAGCTGTTCAGCAACTGAATGGCACTGAACATAAGTGCTTCAATCGGCAGGTTGTTGATCCTGTTGATCACGCCTTCAACTGTTGCTGTGGCATCGGAAATTTGGCTCTCGGTGGTCGGAATGACCGGAACAATGCCGGGGCCAGATTCGACCTCATAGGGCGGTGCATTCTCAACTTGCACCAGTTCGATTTTAAGTCCCGCCGACAAAAGCCCCGCCGAGGCAAGACGTGCGCGCAGCCCGTCGTTGATACGTTCTGTTAAAAAGTTCAGCGCGGCTTCTGGGGTAACGTCTTGTTGTAAGCCGAGGCGGGCAGGCTGGATGGATAAAACAGCATTCAGCAATACGCGGCGTTGTCCTGCGGCGTCTTGTCCGACAATACCAGAGACGCTGCCCACTTTACCAATGCGCAACCCGTTCAGCTCAACAGGGGCGTTCACGGCCAGTCCGGACACGCTTTCATCAAAGACAACGCGCATTTCCAACACCTCCACTTCGGAGGCATTGAAAAGACTGTTTCGCGCCGAGGTTTCATCTTCGTAAACATCAAATTCAGCGCCTTCGCGCACGACGCCGCTTTCTGACACAAAGGTATCAAACGTCAGTCCGCCGCCAATCAATGTGGCTACGGATGAAAAATCGATCTCGGCACCACTTGGACCAACAGAAAATGTAAATCCGGAGGTATCCCAAAACCGCGTAGACGGAGAAATCAACCGACTGTGGGGGTGATAAATGATCGCTTTGGCTGTTGCGAAATTGCCTTGCTCGGAAATGGTTGCAGTGCCAACGCGCCCGACTTCGATGCCGCGAAAAGAGATCGAGCTGTCATCTGTGATCGAGCCACCGGGTGTTGTGCGCAGGGTGATTTCTAAGCCTTCTTTGCCATGGCGAGACAACGGCGCATCGGATAATCCAATAAAATGATCTTGCGCGCCATCGATATCACTGTCCCATGAGCCTTCGATATAGACACCGCTTAAAACCGTATCGAGCCCTGTGACGCCACGCGTGCTGAGTTCGGGCTGTACAACCCAAAACGAGGAGGCGGCATCAACATACGGGGCCACGTCTTTTTCAAGTCGCACAAATGCGACCACAGTCTCTAAGCCTTTGGAAAATTTGACATCTTCGACAACCCCGACCGCGATATCACGATACCGTAGCTCTGTTTCGCGTTTGGCAATGCCCGCACCGTTTTCAAATTCAATGGAAATGAGCGGCCCGCGGTCACTGTAGGATTTCCACGCGACGCCAAGAGCAATCACCAGCGCCAACAGCGGGACGATCCACACAACGGAGAGGCGGCTTAATAAAGATCCGCGCACAGGCTCGATGGTGACGGTTGTCGGGGTGTCAGTCATGTTCAGTTGTTCCTTGACGCTTTTGGGGCGTATCCCAGATCATTTTGGTGTCGAAGGCTTGCGCAGAAAGCATAGTGAAAATCACAGATAGGGCAAAAAACAGGCTTGCAATACCTGGATTAATGGCCGCCAGAGTATCCAGTTGCACCAAAGATGACATGATCGCAACGACAAAGATATCAATCATCGACCAGCGACCTATGGCTTCTACGATTTCAAACAAGAGTTGCCGTTGATGGTTGGACATTGACGACCGTTTGGTCACAGAAATTGCTAGGAAGGCGATGGCGATAAATTTACCCAGAGGAATGACCACACTTGCAAGCAAGATGACGATCGCAATACCAATTGCGTCGTGATGAACAAGCTCGATTGCGCCTCCGACTATGGTATCTTGTTGAACCTGAAGCAGCGTACGGGTTTGCAGCATAGGGTACATGTTGGCGGGCACGTAGCACATGAGACCTGCCAGCCATAGCGCCCAAACCCGTTGCAGGCTTTTGTTATTGTTGGGCTTTATGGATGCTCCGCAACGCCCACAGGTTGTGGTGCCCGCAGGCCAAGCGCGGGTACATCGCGTGCATGCAATGACGCCGATGTCTTTCGCACTTAAGATTTCTTGGGTGTCTCCAGCGAGTCCCATATCGACCACCTACAAATCAAATTGTCTTGAATGACAACCAAAAAGACAAGTACGGCAAACATCCAAAATGCCGAACCAAAAGATACATCTGCGAGGTCACTGATTTTGATCAAAGCGACAGCACAGCCAAGCGCGAATATTTCCACCATAGACCACGGTCTAAGGGCTTCTGAAAGGCGAAATGCACCCATGGCTCCGCGTGCGGGGGGGCGATTTAAGACAATCGGCGACAACACGTAGACTGTTAAAATAACACGCACAAAAGGCACCACAACAATCAAGGCTGCGGTGGTCAGTGATAAAATCATCAAGGGCCCGTCGCTAAAGGCCAAGGCTGCATCCAACAAAGACGCTGAGTTGCTGGCCCCTGCGGCATTGATCGTCAGAAACGGAAAAAACGTTGCAGCAACAATCAAAATCGCGATGGCCAATGATAACGCGATAATTTGGATACCAGCTTCATGTTTGTTTCGAATGAGTACGGTGTGGCACCTTGCGCAGACGGCACGTTCGCCTGTTTTCGGGCGCGCCAAATTATAGGCTGCATCGCATTGCGGGCAGACCAAGATATGTTCTGGAGAAAGTGTGCGCACATCGTTCATCGGGACATTGTACGCGTGTTTCGGCGCGCATGCCATAGTTGTTGAAAGGCTCGGTCATGTTCTCGATAGTGGCACGGGATTGACTTATTTTGCAAAGATGAGCCTCTTGAGAGTGGTGATTATGCGATTATTTTTCGCGCTGAAAAAGGTCGTACTAATAAGAGCGTAATTCACGACTAATTTTGTCAAATGGACTTGCAGTCTTGGGAAACGGCTTTAGTTTTGCCAAAGTGACAAAAACGTCCAAATAAGGAGCTCTCGTGTCCCTCTTTTTCATCGTTGCTTTGCCCTTCTTTGGCGCTCTTTTGCCCGGCCTTATGAATTCCGCTGGTCGCTCGGCCTGTGCTGGCGTCACATTTACGGTTTCACTGCTCGCCTTTATTGGCCTGTTGAGCAACCTTCCCACAGTCCTTGCGGGCGACGTGGTTATGGTGGGCATCGACTGGATGCCTGTGCTCGGCTTGAACTTTACCTTGATGCTGGACGGATTGGGCTTTTTCTTTGCCACGCTGATCTTGGGGATCGGTCTTTTGATCATCGCCTATGCACGCAATTATCTCAGCCGTGACGATAATATGGGTGAATTTTTCACCTATCTGTTGTTGTTCCAAGGGGCGATGGTCGGGATTGTTCTGAGTGACAACATATTGCTTTTGCTTGTCTTCTGGGAAATTACATCACTATCGTCTTTCTTACTGATCGGATATTGGAAACATCTGCCCGCAGGACGCCAAGGCGCGCGGATGGCGTTGACGGTTACTGGCATGGGCGGTTTGGCGATGATCGGTGGGATGCTGATCTTGGGTCAGATCGTGGGCAGTTATGATCTAAGCGTGATTTTGCAAAACCGCGATTTGATCCAAGCTGATCCGCTGTATGTGACGGCGTTGATCTTGATTCTCCTTGGTTGCTTCACCAAATCAGCGCAGTTTCCGTTCCATTTCTGGCTGCCGCACGCGATGTCAGCTCCCACACCCGTTTCGGCATATTTGCACTCTGCGACGATGGTGAAAGCGGGTATTTTCTTGATGGCGCGCATGTGGCCCGTTTTGTCAGGCACGCCAGAATGGTTTGTGATTGTGACCTCTGCTGGCTTGATCACAATGGTGCTGGGTGCCGTGATCGCCTTGTTCAAACATGATCTGAAAGCGCTCTTGGCCTTTTCAACGGTCAGCCACCTTGGTCTGATCACGATGCTTTTGGGCACAGGCACAGCCTTCGGCGCCATGGCCGCCGTGTTCCATATTTTAAACCACGCGACCTTCAAGGCTGCTTTGTTTATGTCCGCAGGGATTATCGATCACGAAGCGCACACCCGCGACATCCGTCGGTTGGGGGGCTTGAGAAAACTGATGCCTGTGACCTTTATGATTGCGTCACTGGCGGCCCTATCGATGGCGGGCATTCCATTGCTCAACGGGTTCTTGTCCAAAGAAATGATGTTAGAGGAAGCCCATCACACGGTTCTGTTTGGGTCGCATTGGCTGGTGCCGGCACTGGCCACCTTCGGCTCTGTTTTTTCAGCCGCTTATTGTTTCCGTTTGATCGGCCATGTATTCTTTGGGCCTGTGCGCGACGATTACCCTGCCAAACCACATGATCCAAATCCCGGCCTGTGGATGCCACCTGCGATTTTGGCAGTGTTGGTCGTGGTCATTGGAGTTGCTCCGTTTGTCGCAGAACCTTTCGTCAAACTCGTGACTGCATCTGTGCTGGGCGGTGCCGCCGATTTGCCAAGCGCGCATTTCAAGATTTGGCACGGATTGGTGCCTGCCTTGTTCATGTCGATTATTGCTGTCGCGGGTGGCTTGGTCATGATTGCAGTGTTCAATCCCGCGCTGCGTCTGTGGGATCGCACTCCGCGCCCTGAAGCCAAACCGATCTTTGAGGCCATTGTTGAGTTTGTCACGCAAGGCGCGCGTTTGTTGATCTTGCCGCTACACAATGGCGCATTCTCACGTTTTGCTGCCATCGGCGCGATCACGATCATAGCTGCTGGATTTCATGCTTGGGCAACAGGAACACTTGGAGCGCCAACGCGTGAAGCCCAAGCCGCTAGCCCTGTTGTGATTGCAGGCTGGGTGATGCTTGTCGCTGCAACGGCAGGGTTGGTTTTGATGCACCGCAATCGACTTTTGTCGCTGATTTTGATCGGCATCGTGGGCCTTATGGTCTCTATCGGTTTCGTGTTCTTCAGCGCGCCTGATTTGGCGATGACGCAATTCACTGTCGAAGTTGTTACCATCATCCTGCTGCTTTTAGCGCTTAACTTTTTGCCGAAATTCACCCCCGTCGAAAGTACAGTTTTACGCCGTGTTCGTGATGCTGGCGTGGCAATTGCTGGTGGCTTGGCGACATTCGGCTTGGCCTATTACTACATGTTGCGCACATCCGTTGCGCCGCCAATTTCCGAATTCCACTTGGCCAATTCCTACAAGGGTGGGGGCGGCAACAATGTTGTCAACGTGATCTTGGTCGATTTTCGTGGCTTTGATACCTACGGCGAGATCATCGTGCTTGGGATCGCAGCTTTGTTAATTTACGCGCTGACTGAAACATTGCTTGGCGGGCCTGTGCGGGCGCGTCTGTTGAACCGCAAACCTGATCAAAAACGGGCAGGTAATAAGCATCCGATAATGATGGTCGTCCTGACCCGCGTGATCATGCCTGTGGTTCTGTTGGTTGGGTTCTACATCTTCTTGCGCGGCCACAATGAACCGGGTGGCGGCTTTATCGCGGGGCTTATCGTGTCGATCGCGGTTGTTATGCAGTATATGGCCAGTGGCTTTGCTTGGACATCGTCGCGTTTGAGATATCCCTATCATGGGGTGATTGGCGCTGGCGTTTTAATCGCTGGGTTCACGGGCATTGGGTCTTGGTTCGTCGGCAAGCCCTTCTTGACCTCGGCCTTTACCTATGTGCGCATTCCGCCGTTCCACAAGTTCGAATTGGCCACGGCTGCATTGTTCGATCTAGGTGTTTTCTTGGCGGTGGTCGGCGCGGTGATGCTGTCGCTGGAAAGCTTCTCGCGTCTGGCCAAACGGGCCAATATGGCGGACAACGAATACCCAATGGATATTGATCCCTCAAGAGACGACCCAGATTCCGCCACAAGCGGTCAAGCAAAGGAGGAGGTGTAACATGGAATTTCTCGTTGCATCAGCCATCGGCATTTTGACTGCTGGCGGTATTTATCTCACGCTGCGCCTGCGTACATTCCCTGTGATCATGGGGATTTCCCTGCTCACATATGCTGTGAACGTGTTTATCTTTGCCTCTGGGCGTTTGACCGTCGGCGCACCTCCGATCTTAAGTGATGGCGTCACCACGTATACAGACCCATTGCCACAAGCTTTGGTGCTGACCGCTATTGTTATTTCCTTTGGCATGACAGCCGTTGTGGTGATGATCGGCTTGGGGGCCTTTTTGGGGTCTGATGACGATCACGTGGATGATCAGCCTGAAACGTCGGATTCTAAAGCGGAGGGGCAGTCATGACCCATTGGTTGATCGCACCCATCGTTTTGCCCGCATTGTTGGCGCCTTTTATTGTGCTGGCCGCGCGCTATCACATTGGCATTCAAAGAAGTTTTTCTGTTGCGGGTGTTTTGGCACTGATTGCAATTGCCTTGGGACTTGTTTTCCAGGTCTCGGATGGCACAATTTTATTATACCAACTCAGCGACTGGGCCGCGCCCTTTGGGATTGTTTTGGTCGGAGACCGCCTGTCGACGATGATGGTCTTACTGACGGCTGTCTTGGCGCTGTTTGTGTTGCTTTATGCAATAGGGTCCGGCTGGGACAATCGCGGACGGCATTTCCACGCGTTGTTCCAATTTCAATTAATGGGCATCATGGGCGCATTCTTGACGGGTGACTTGTTCAACTTGTTTGTGTTTTTCGAAGTGCTGTTGATTGCCTCCTATGGGTTGATGATCCATGGGGGCGGTACTCCGCGATTGCGCGCGGGCGTGCAATATGTGCTGTTCAACCTGATCGGCTCCACCCTGTTCTTGTTCGCACTGGCGTCGATCTATGCAGAAACAGGCACGTTGAACATGGCTGATTTGGCCAATCGCGTGGCGATGATCGGGGCGGCTGACACAGTGGGCATCCGCGTCGCAGCAGTGCTGTTGCTGCTTGTGTTTGCGATCAAAGCCGCCGTGGTGCCGTTGCATTTTTGGCTGCCATCAAGCTATGCCGAGGCGCCTGCGCCGGTGGCCGCCTTGTTCGCGATTATGACCAAAGTCGGGGCCTATGCGATCATTCGCGTTTATACGATGATCTTTCCGCCAGACCTATCAGTTACAGCGGGTTTGCACGATGTTTGGTTGATGCCTGCGGCGTTGATATCTGTCGCTGTTGGTATGGTGGGCATCTTGGCTGCGAAAAAACTGGATCGTTTGGTCGCCTTTGCTGTGATCGGATCGATGGGCATGGTCATGGTTTCGATTTCATTGTTCACGCCTGAAGGGATCGCGGCAGCGCTTTACTATATCATTCATTCAACTTTGGCGGGCGCTGCTTTGTTCTTGGTCGTTGATTTGGTGCGCACAGGGCGGGCCAATCTTGACCTGACATCACAACCGCCTGTCCTCGGCAATGCTTTGACCGCAGGATTGTTTTTTGTGGGCGCGATTGCCATGGCAGGTTTGCCGCCGTTGTCAGGTTTCTTTGGGAAACTTTTGGTGCTGAATGCTTCCTATGAATCCGGCCTTATGGTGTGGATTTGGGCGATCGTGTTGGGATCAAGCCTTATCGGCATCGTCGGATTTGTGCGCGCTGGCAGTATTGTGTTTTGGAAAGCCCAAGGCGAGACACCGCTTGAAGATCCATCAGAGTTCGAGCGCCCGACTGTGTTGTCCTATGTCGCGGTCGGTGGTTTGCTATCACTGTTGATTGCGCTGTCCGTCTTTGCCGGTCAGGTCCATGGATATGCTACAACGATGGCTGCGCAACTTTTCGCGCCGCAGCCTTACATGTCTAAGGTTTTGGACACAGCAGGTAAGTTGAGCACTCCTGCATCCGATGATCATTCAAGCACGCAAGAGGAGGGTCACTGATATGGTCCGCACCTTTAAATGGCTGATGCCGCATCCTTTTCTGACGCTGCTTTTGGCTGTCGTCTGGGTTATTCTACAAAAGGAAGTCACTGCGGGCATGGCTGTCTTTGGTGTCATCCTTGGTATTTTGATTCCTTGGGGCACATCAATTTGGTGGCCTGATAGGCCTAAAAGTTTGCGTTTGGGTAAGCTGTGCTCTTATAGCTTTATGGTCGTTTGGGACATTGTTGTTGCCAATATTCAAGTGGCTTGGGTCGTATTGACCGTGCCAAATTCCAAACTGAAACCGACTTGGATTGTAGTGCCGCTTGAATTGAAACAGCCCGAAGCCATCACACTCTTGGCTGGAACGATCACTTTGACGCCGGGCACCGTGTCTGCGGATGTTTCTGACGAAGGGCATAGCCTTTTGGTGCATGTGCTGCACACAGATGACCCTGACGCCGTGCGCGACGACATCATGACCCGATACCAAGATCGACTGAAGGAGATCTTCTCATGACGACAGCTTCATCCGTTATGGACATCGCATTGATCATCGCTTTTGTCGCCCTTGCGCTTGGGCAAGTCCTATCCATGGTTCGACTGGTTTTAGGGCCAACACCGGGGGATCGCATCCTTGCGCTGGACACAATGGTTGTGAACGCGCTGGGTCTGGTGGTTGTCTTGGGGATTCAACAGGGCACGCATATCTATTTTGAAGTGTCATTGTTGATCGCCATGCTAGGGTTCGTATCAACCGTGGCTTTGGCGCGGTTCATCTTGCGCGGAGATATTATCGAATGACTTTTGAAATCATCGGAACCTACCTCGCAGCGCTGTCTTTGCTGATTGGCTCAGGCTTTATCATTATTGGCGTGATCGGGCTTTTGAAATTCAACGATCCTATGACGCGGCTCCATGCGCCCACGAAAGTTGGCACCATCGGTATTGGGATGCTATTGTTGGCCTCGACCCTTCATTCCTTTGCTCTGGGCGAAGGATCTGTGCATGAGTTGTTGATCATGGCGTTCTTATTCGTCACAGCGCCTATTTCGGCCAACTTTATCGCTAAGGCGAACATTCATCGCGGCGAGTGTGAAACGCCGCCTGCGCCAGCGCGTGATGATACATGGTCTACGCTGAATACACCTGAGGAAGATAAAGAGATTTAAAACACGGTTCGAGCTTTGCCTATTCCCCACAGCCACGGCTGTTAGAACCGCTTTCCCCAAAGGGCTAAGCTGACAGGCGTGTTAAAATTTTAAAACCAAGGTCGTGGACGGATTTTGTAGGCCGTCCCGCCAATTTGTCCAACACGGAATTGGCCGCGAGATGCCCCAGTTGCAGTCGATCCACGGCAACCGTGGTCAAGGCTGGGTCGATATCGCCTGCGAAATCCTGATCGCCAAAACCAACCACAGCGATATCTTGGGGCACTTTATATCCACGTGTGTGCAGTTCAATTATGGCTCCATGAGCAGATAAATCAGAACTGCAAAACACCGCGCCTTTGCGAAAATCACTATGATCAATAAGGTGTGCCATAGCCTCGCGTCCTGCACCTATGCTGGCGGTGCCGCCTGTATTTGCATCTGGCACCGCGCTTTGAGAGAGCGCAGTAAACCGTTCGGCAAAGGCTGACTGTCTGCGCAAGGCGCGTTCATCATCAGCGGTTATGGTTGCAGCAAAGGCGTGACCTTTTGCTTTTAGATATTCCGCGACGGCACGCCCTGCGGCGTGATGATTGAAGCCTACGCAGATATCAATCGGATCGTCTGTGATGTCCCAAATTTCAACAACTGGAATACCTGCGCCCTGCAACTGTTTTCGGGCTTTGTCGCTGTGGTGAATGCCGGTCAATAGTATGGCATCAGGTCTGCGCGACAGGTGCGTGGCAATCAATGCGTCCTCAGATGCAGCATCAAATCCGGTTTCTGACAGCAATACCTGATACCCATGTTGACGCAGATGTTGTGAAAACGTGGCCATGAAAGAGGTGTAGACGACATTTGTCAAAGACGGGATCAATGCGGACACCAGATTGGATCGTTTGGATGCCAATGCCCCTGCGACCGCATTGGGTACAAATCCTGTTGCATCAATGGCGTCTTGTATGCGACGCAATGTATCCTTTGAGACCTTGTCTGGATGTGAGAGGGCGCGTGATACCGTCACTTGGGTTACCCCAGCAAGGCGTCCGACGTCTGTCATCGTCACGCGGCTTGTGTCTCTTTTGTTAAAAATTCCATCTGCCATTTTGTGATCATTAGGCATTAAATGTGACGCCGCAAGGGGCTTTTGAGTACGTTGACAATCAAAAATGTATGCGCATACATTACGCTGTAATTTGTCGACGATGATTGCACCATCAGTCTGTCGAAAGATCTGTCGTATAAGAAAACCGTTGCGCTTTGTGGCGATTGACAAGCCCGCGCCGTAATCCAATTTTAGACTTAGGAACGTTTATGAAAACCCGAGTGTGCTGCCTTCATGAGGCAAAAGATCTGCGTATCGAAACCCGTGATGTTGTCGCGCCCAAAGCGGGTGAAGTGCGTGTGGCGCTTGGCGCTGGTGGAATTTGCGGATCTGATCTGCATTATTATCAGCATGGCGGTTTTGGAGCCATCCGCGTGAAGGAGCCTATCATCTTGGGGCACGAGGCTGCAGGTTTCGTCGAGGCGATTGGCGAAGGTGTAACGGGGCTAAAAGTGGGCGATATGGTTGCGCTGAACCCCAGCATCAATTGCGGCACATGTGAATATTGCACGCAGGGGCTTGAGATGCATTGCACCGATATGATCTTTAGCGGATCGGCGATGCGGACGCCGCATGTGCAAGGGATGTACCGCGATAAAATCACTCTGCCTGCGGCGCAATGTGTACCGGTGACAGGCGATGTGTCTGTGGCTGAGGCGGCTTGTTCAGAACCTTTGGCCGTCTGCATGCATGCTCATAGCCTTGCGGGTGATTTACAAGGCAAGCGCGTATTGGTGATGGGGGCAGGGCCGATTGGTGTGCTCTGTACGGCTTTGGCCAAAGCGGCTGGCGCGTCCGAGATTGTCGTGGCTGATCTGCAAGATGTGCCGTTAAAAGTCGCCTCTGACATGGGTGCTACGACAACCATTAATGTTATGAGCGACACCACAACCATGGCCGGATATGCCCAAGGTAAAGGCTATTTCGATGCAGCTTTCGAATGTACAGGTGCTGCGCCTGCACTGGTTAGCGCGTTGGGAGCCTTGCGTCCGCGCGGCGTCATAGTTCAGGTCGGTATGGGCGGCGATACAGCCATTCCGCTTGGGGTTTTAGTGGCCAAAGAATTGACCCATCGCGGCACCTTCCGGTTCTACAATGAGTTCCAACAAGCCGTGACTGCTATATCGACTCGCAGCATCGACGTGCGTCCGATGATCACGGCGCAAATGCCATTGGACAGGGCTGTTGAAGCCTTTGAATTGGCGGGCGATCGTACTCAAGCCGTCAAGGTGCATCTGATGTTCAACACGGATTCTGCTGCGTAACTATTACAGTTTTACAGGCAATCAATGCAAAACGGGGGCTCCAAAAGGGCCCCCGTTTCAATATGTTATGATAATCTATATTAAACAGTGACAGGCTTGCCTGTCTTGAACGACTCCGTGGCTGCATCTGCCAAAAGCTGAGCTTTCAAACCATCTGTGATGCTTGGCATTACTGGGGTGCCATTGGTCAGAGCATTAATGAAATGCTGCATCTCAGACAGATAAGCCGTCTCGTAACGCTCCAGGAAAAAGTTGAGCGTTGGCGCACGGCGAAAGCCTGTTTCAGTCGCAACTTCCACAGTGTTTTCAAGCAGGTTCTCCGCACGCAACATGCCTTTGGCCCCGTGCACTTCAAGACGTTGATCATAGCCATAGCTGGCACGGCGCGAGTTTGAAATCTGACAGATTTTGCCGCTTGTCGTGGTCAACGTCACCGCAGCTGTATCAACATCGCCTGCCGCGCCAATCGCGGGGTCTACCAAAGCAGACCCGACCGCAAAGATTTGCACAGGCTCTTCCCCAAGTAAAAAACGCGCCATATCGAAATCATGAATCATCATGTCACGAAAAATGCCGCCCGAGCTTTCAATATAGCTGATAGGGGGCGCGGCAGGATCGCGCGACAGGATCGTCACGATTTCAACATCACCCACTTCGCCCGCCGCAATGCGCGCTTGGACGTTGGCAAAGTTCGGATCAAAACGCCGATTGAATGCGGTCATAAAAGCGACATCGTTATCTTGGACCACTTTGATACAATCGCGAATACGGTCTGCCGACATATCAATCGGTTTTTCGCAAAAAATCGCTTTGCCTGCTTTCGCCGCCGCGTGGATCAAATCGTAATGCGTGTCTGTTGGCGTGCAGATGATGATAGCGTCCACATCGTCGCTGGCGATGATCGTATTGACGTCGCGAACCTGTGCCCCCGTGGTGCCCGCCAGCGCTTCTGCTGAGGCGGGAAAGGCATCGGCAAGGGCGACTATTTTTGCGTCAGGCATGCGCATCAGGGACCGCGCATGCACTTGCCCGATGCGGCCGCAGCCCAAAATTCCAATGTTCAGCATGGCGCTATCCTTTGTTGGCAGGACCAAAGGCCCGCAAAACGTTTCGTGTCGCCGCGACCAATGGATCGTGGGTTTCTTTCAAAATGGTCACGCGATCAAAGCGGGATGGGTCGGCATTTACAGCCTCGCGCAGGGCCGCACCAAAGGCCATCCGCAATTCGGTGCCAATGTTGAATTTGCAGATTTTAGAGCTTGTCGCAAGTTCGGTTCGCTGCGCTACAGGCACGCCAGAGCCGCCATGAATGACAAGCGGAACAGTTGTCACCGCCTCGATTGCACGGATGCGCTGCATGTCCAAGCCGCCCTCTTTGTCTTGCTGCAAATGCACGTTGCCGACTGAAATCGCCATTGCATCTACGCCAGACTCAGTCGCGAACTTCGCCGCCTCTTCAGGATCAGTCCCTGCGGAATTTTCACCATCGGCGTAACCAACAAAACCGATTTCGCCTTCGCAAGAAATACCCGCCTTATGGGCCATTTCCGCGATTCGCGCTGTCTCATCAATGTTTTGGTTCAAGGGCTTTCGCGACCCGTCATACATTAAAGAGGTAAAGCCTGAATCCAGTGCTTCTTGGCATTCCTCAAAGGTATATCCGTGATCAAGATGTGCGACGACCGGTACGCTGGCATTTTCAGCCAAATGCCGGAACATTTTGCCCAAGATTGGCAAAGGCGTATGGGCACGACAAGATGGGCCAGCCTGCAAAATTACTGGACAGCCCTCTGCTTCTGCGGCAGCCACATAGGCGCGCATGTCTTCCCAACCAAGCGTGACCAAACCGGCCACAGCGTAACCACCTGTGAGGGCTGGTTGAAGGGCCTGTGCGAGTGTGACCAGTGTCATTTAAATTTCGCCACCATGTCTTTGATCCCAGGGATCGTTTCAATTTGGTAGGCATGTGTTGGCTGAAAGAACTGCACCAAGCTGCGCTGTGAAAGCCCGCCCAAAATGGTGAAATAGTACATCTCGTAGCCCGGCATCGCGACACATGGGTGGTAACCGCTGCGCAGCAAAATCGTTGATCTATCCATCAACTGGTAGGCATCGCCTGGTTTGCCTTCTTCGTGTTGAATGATCTGTACGCCAGAGCCGTGGTTCGGACGGAAACGGAAATTATAGGTCTCGTCGTGGCGTGTCTCGATGATATTGCCATCGGCGTCTTTGCGGTCCGTGTCATGTTTGTGCGCAGGAAAGCCAGACCAGCCGCCTTCACCAACCGTGAACAGTTCAGACACCAGCAAGCGGCCGACTTTGTCGTGATGCGCTTGACCCAAGATGTGCTTGATCTTGCGGTGCGTTTTGGTGTCGTCTGAGCCATATTGTACTTTGTCCAACTGCGCTACACGCACATCAAAAGGTTCAAGCACTTTGTCGTAACGCGCACCTGCGATGAATGTCTCGGTATCGCGGATCGCCACGAAAGTCACTTTCGCGCCAACTGGCACGTAAACGCCCTCTGGTTCGCCGTCCCAAACATCCAAAGTACGGTTGCCGATGGCCTTGTACTCAGCGCCTTCAACGCTCACGTCGATGGTGCCTGTGGCAGGTACGATGCAGGTTTCGTATCCGGGCACTTGATATTCAAAGGCTTCGCCTGCTTTCAGCTTGACGATATTCAAATAGTTGAGTGGAACTGTCGCATCATCTGCGTCTACAATGGGAATATTTTTATTGTCGTATGGGGCGATATGCATTTGAATTCCTTAGGTAACTTGGGTTGGGCCAGGATGATTGACCAGAAAATCTTCGAGATCGGCAGGGAAAGGCATTGCAGGGGCGCAACCGGGTTTTGCAACCACGATGGCCGCACAAGCCGAGCCGCGCAGCACGGCATCTTTGAGCGGATAGCCATCAGCGATAGAGGCCAAAAGCCCTGCCATAAAACTGTCGCCAGCACCGGTGGGTTTGAGAGCCGTGACGGGGAAAATACCGGTGCGAATTTCTGCGCCATCGGCAAAGGTCACAGCGCCATGTTCGCCCATTTTGTAAACAACAATGGTTGCTGTTGAGGCGGCAAGGGCGCGGGCCTTGTCCATGCCTTTGTCGATGCCGCCAGCCATAAAGCCGAACTCTTCGTCATTGCCAATGATGACATCAGACAGCGCGCCAGCTTTTGACAGAACCTCTTCGGCGACCTTTGCTGAGGGCCAGCTGTAAGGCCTGTAATCGACATCAAAGATGATCGGAATACCCGCCGCTCGCGCCAATTCAAAGGCCCGAAATGTTGCAGACCGTGATGGCTCTGCCGCAAAAACGGTGCCCGCCGTGACCAAAGCGCCGTAAGAAGCATAATCAACGGCCTCCACATCCTCGACGGTCATTTCAAAATCAGCGGCACTATTGCGGTAGATCACCGATTGATGATCTTCGATACGACTTTCATACAGCGCCAGAGAGTTGCGAAATTCGCCCCCTATGGGTTTCACATGGTCGCGGCCAACGCCGTAGTGATCCAGCTTGTTGGTGCAAAATCGCCCCACTGCGTCGTCTGAGACGCGGGTTACAAGCGAGGCTTTACCGCCAAGCTTCACAACGCCCGCCGCAATATTGGCAGACGATCCGCCCATATCTGCTGTGAACTGATCTGCCGTTTCGGTCGCGCCATCAGGGCCTGTGAACAGGTCCATGCCCACGCGACCGACGACAACGAAGTTATTCTTTTTGATGCCTGCAAGTACGTCCATTACACACCCTTTCGTTGTTTGGTGCGCGAGGCTTCGGTCTCTAGATGCTTTTCGGCGATCTTTTTATGCGTGGTGACATGCGGCGTGCCCACTTCCCACCATGTGTGACCTTCGGTAGTCCAGCCATCATAGGCGTCGACCTTCATCACGATGACGCATGTTTTGTCTGACGCCTGTGCGCGTTTGAAGGCTTCGCCGAACTCATGCGGGTTTGCCACGGTTTCGGCATTGGCACCCATGGATTTGGCATGCGCTTCAAAATCGACGGCAAAAGGCGCTTTGATCGTTGGGCAATCTTCTAGCAGGTTGTTGAAACTCTCGTTGCCGGTGTTGTTTTGCAGTTTGTTGATCACGGCAAAGCCACCGTTGTCGAGGACACAGATGATCATCTTGTGGCCTGACAAAACGGATGAATACACATCCGAGTTCATCAACATGTAAGACCCATCGCCAGTGAACACGATGGTGTCGCGCTCTGGCTCGCGCTCATGCTGCGCGATACGTGCGCCCCAGCCGCCTGCGATCTCGTACCCCATGCAGGAAAACCCGAATTCCACATCAACTGTGCCTATGTCTTTGGTCTGCCAATGGGCTGTGACCTCTGCAGGCAAGCCACCTGCCGCGGCGACAACGCGGTCACGTGGATCGCACAGATCGTTCACCACGCGAATGGTTTGAGCATAAGAGTTCGGTCCATTTCCGACTGTGGTGACTTTATCTGTATAGGCAACCCATTTGAAGCGCTCTTCTTTGGCAAAGGCTGTCCAAGTGGCGGGGCTCGCGTATTCACCAAGGGCTGCCGACAAAGCAGGCAAGCTGAGTTTCGCGTCGCCCACAACAGGCACAGACATGTGTTTCATCGCGTCGTGACGACCGACGTTGACGCCGATGATTTTGGCGTCTTGCGCGAAGGCGGTCCACGATCCAGTGGTGAAATCTTGCAGGCGCGTGCCGACTGCGACGATCACATCCGCCTTTTCTGCGATGGAATTGGCGCTGTTCGAGCCTGTCACACCAACAGGCCCGATGTTCAGCGCGTGATCTTGCAGCAAATTGGCGCGACCTGCGATGGTTTCCACCACGGGGATGTTATGAGTTTCGGCAAACGCCGTGAGTTCCGCCACTGCGCCAGAATACTGAACGCCACCGCCAGCGATGATCATTGGGCGTTCCGCTTTGGACAGCACAGAAATTGCATCTGCCACATCCGCCACATCAGGAGCTTGGCGGCGCATACGGTGAACGCGTTTCTCGAAAAAGCTTTCAGGATATTCGTATGTCCAGCCTTGGACGTCCTGCGGCAATCCAATGAATGCAGGCCCACAATCCGTTGGGTCCATCATGGTGGCCAGTGCCGCAGGCAAAGATTGCAAGATTTGTGCCGGATGCGTGATCCGGTCCCAGAAACGGGTAACGGCTTTGAATGCGTCGTTTACGCCAACGGTGGGATTGTTGAAATGCTCAAGCTGTTGCAAAACAGGGTCGGGCAGGCGGGTGGTAAAGGCATCCCCGCAGAGCAACAACATCGGCAAACGGTTGGCGTGGGCCAGTCCCGCTGACGTCAAAAGGTTCGTTGTGCCGGGGCCCGCACTTGCGGTGCAAAGCATGAAACGTTGACGCAACCATTGTTTGGCATAGGCCGCAGCCGCGAATCCCATGCCTTGCTCGTTTTGGCCGCGATACAAAGGCAGCGTGTCACGTACATCATAGAGCGCTTCGCCCAAGCAGGTCACATTACCATGGCCAAAAATGCCAAAGCCGCCACCGCACACGCGCATCTCTTGACCGTCAATTTCAATGAATTGATTGTCGAGATATTTGATGATCGCCTGCGCTGTTGTCAGATGTATAGTTTTGTTTGTCATGTGCTTAATTCTTCCTCACGCTGATCGATTTTGCGATTGTTGCTTGCGCGCTTTCGAATCCGAAGATACTAATTTTGCAACCGGTTGCAAATAGAATCTGAAAAGAAAGACTCAGCGGCATGAAAGAAATAGGAATTGGGATCATCGGTGGTGGCTATATGGGCAAAGCGCATGCTGTCGCGATGTCTGCTGTTGGGGCGGTGTTCAACACGGCGCTGCGCCCGCGTTTAGAAATGATCTGTGCCAGCTCACCTGCAAGTGCGCAGCGGTATCTTGAAGCTTATGGGTTTAAGCGCGCAACAGACGACTGGCGGGCGTTGGTGAATGATCCAAATGTTGAGGCCATCGTGATCGCATCGCCGCAAGAGACCCACCGAGAAATTGCGTTGGCCGCCTTTGCGTTGAACAAGCCTGTATTTTGCGAAAAGCCTCTGGGTGCGTCGCTGAATGACAGTCAAATCATGACCGAGGCTTCCCGTGGCCAGATAAGTATGACTGGGTTCAATTACATCCGGACTCCTGCAAGCCAGTTTGCCCGCAAGCTGATTTCCGAGGGCGCAATCGGCGATATTACATGGTTCCGTGGTGAACATACCGAAGATTTTATGGCCGATCCTGAAAGCCCCGCGACTTGGCGGACCATGGGCGATGCCAACGGCACTATGGGCGACTTGGCGCCTCATATGATCAACGGTGCGATGGCCTTGATCGGGCCGATTGCCAAATTGATCGCCGAAGTCGAGACCGTTCACACGACACGTCCAGGCGGCACAGTGGACAACGACGACCACGGTCAACTGATGTGTCGTTTTGAAAATGGGGCGATGGGGCAGATGTATTTTAGCCGTATCAGTCATGGCCGTAAGATGGGCTATGCCTATGAAATTACCGGCACCAAAGGCGCGATAAGATTCGACCAAGAAGATCAAAATGCGCTGTGGCTTTACAATGCAGACGAACCAGAGGCCACACGCGGATTTCGCAAAATCCTGATTGGCCCTGCGCACCCAGATTACGAAAACTTCTGCCAAGGCCCCGGCCACGGCACAGGATACCAAGATCAAATTATTATTGAAGCGCGCGACTTTTTACGTGCGATCGAAACTCAAACACCCGTTTGGCCCACATTCCAAGATGGGTTGGACGTTACTCAAGTTGTCGCTGCAGCATTGGCATCTTCTCGCGCAAAAGCGTGGATTGATGTGACCGCTGTTTAGCGTTTTTGAAAGGCTCTGACATGACTATTAAAATCGGCAACGCCCCCTGTTCTTGGGGGATCGAATTTCCAAGCGATCCAGCGTATCCAACATGGCAATCGGTGTTGGATCAATGTGCTGGCGCTGGCTACAAAGGCATCGAACTTGGCCCCATCGGCTATATGCCTGAAGACCCAAAAGTGCTGGCTCCAGCTTTGGCTGAACGTGATTTGGAAATCATCGGTGGTGTGGTGTTCCAAGCGTTTCACGACCCAAACAATTGGGACACTTTGTTGGACGCTGCAACGCGCACCTGCAAGGCGCTTGTCGCTCACGGCGCGCAACATTTGGTGTTGATCGACAGCATTTCAGCGCGTCGGGCGCCAACGGCTGGACGGGCGTCCGAGGCCGAACAAATGGACAAGGCCGAATGGACAGCTTTTCGTGATCGCATCGCAACCATCGCAAAAATGGGCGCTGAAGACTACGGTTTGACTGTTGGTATTCATGCGCATGCCGCTGGGTTTATGGATTTTGAGCCTGAACTAGAGCGCCTGCTCAGCGAGGTCGACGAAAAGATCCTCAAGATCTGTTTTGACACAGGCCATCACTCTTATGCTGGCTTCGATCCAGTGGCCTTTATGGACCGCTACATTGACCGCATTTCTTACATGCACTTCAAAGATATCGACCCTAAAGTCAAAGCGGATGTCGTTGAAAAACGCACCGATTTTTACACGGCTTGCGGGCAGGGTATTTTCTGCAATCTCGGTCAAGGTGATGTTGATTTCCCAGCTGTACGCCAGCGTCTTTTGGATGCGGGCTTTGAGGGCTGGTGCACTGTTGAACAAGACTGTGATCCATCTATGCCTGGCACGCCGCTTGAAGATGCGCGCGCCAATCGTGAATATTTGCAATCCATTGGATTCTAAGGAGACTTACCTATGGCAAAGTTAAAATGGGGTATGATTGGCGGCGGCGAGGGGAGCCAAATTGGCCCCGCGCACCGCTTGGGCGCATTGGCTGACGGGCGGTTCGAATTTGCCGCTGGCGCATTGGATCATCGGGCTGATGCTGGTCGTGACTATGCGCAGCGTTTAGGCATTGCCCAAGACCGCGCTTATGGCGATTGGACCGAGATGCTTGCGGGCGAAAAAGACCGTGCGGATCGGGTTGATCTGGTGACGGTTGCAACGCCAAACGCGACGCATTTCGAGATCACCAAATCCTTCTTGGAAGCGGGCTTTAACGTGTTGTGCGAAAAGCCGATGACGATGACTGTTGAAGAGGGCGAAGCCATTGTTGGTATCGCAGAAAAGACAGGTAAAATCTGTGCGGTTAACTATTGTTATTCCGCCTATCCCATGGTGCGCCAAGCGCGTGCGATGGTGCAGTCGGGTGAGCTTGGCAAACCGCGTTTGGTTGTGACAAACTTTTCACACGGCCACCACGGCGATGCGACGGATGCTGATAATCCGCGAGTACGCTGGCGCTATGATCCTGCTATGGCTGGTGTTTCTGGTCAGTTTGCAGACTGCGGTATTCACGCGCTGCATATGGCGAGTTTCATCTGTAACGATGAGGTCGAAACATTGTCTGCTGACTTCGCGTCCACGATTTCCAGCCGTGAGTTGGAAGACGACGCTATGGTCAATTTCCGCATGTCAGGCGGCACTGTTGGGCGGCTTTGGACCTCGTCGGTGGCGATCGGTCGGCAGCATGGGTTCGATATTCAAGTGTTTGGGGAAACGGGCGGCCTGCGTTGGGCTTCTGAGCAACCAAATCAGTTGATCTATACCCCTGTAGGCGGGCGCACTCAAATCATTGAAAAGGGCGAAGCTGGCCTGTCAGAAGACGCGCAGCGTTTGTCACGCGTCTCTATCGCGCACCCTGAGGGCTTTCCATTGGCTGTAGCGAATATCTATTGCGATTTGGCTGATGCGATTGCGGGTGAAACGCGTAATGGCCTGCCAAATGCGTCAGACGGAGTTCGGTCTATGGCAGCGGTTCACACGGCTGTGGCGTCCGCGAAAGAGGGCGGCGTTTGGATGGATGCGCGTCCATCTATCTTCAAATAAACAGCTAGGGGCGGGGCCGCAATGTGCCCCGTTCCACCACGCGACACGGGAATAATCGTGCCTCAGGGTATCGATCAGGCTCGTCCAGCATCGCGACCATCAATTCGATCGACGAGCTGATAATTTGACGAATAGGCTGATGGATCGTTGTCAAATTGATGTTTTCCCAGCCTGACATTTCCATATCGTTCAAGCCAATGATGCCGATATCTTCGTGTACGCGCAGTCCCATGTCTTTAACTGCACTGAGCGCGCCAATGGATAAGACATCATCCGCGCAAAAATACGCTTCAGCTGGGTTTTCTTTCAACAGGCGCAGCATTTCAGCGCGGCCGGCCTCAAAAGAATAGGCGGCGGCGTAGCTGTGAGACTGTGCCACGTCAGGGTGTTGCGATAGCTCGCGCTCAAAGCCTTCAAGGCGATCCTGCGCGGATGTCGCCAGCTGCGGACCACCCAAATAGGCCACTTTCTTATAGCCGCGCTCAACAAGTTCGCGTGCTGCCATGCGTCCCGCTTCGACGTTGTCTATGCCGACAACATGTACATCCGGGCTGCTGGTATAGCGGCCAAAGGTGTGCACGACAGGCAGCTTTTGATCGCGAAATGCTTTTGAGAACACTGGCGGCAGGGTGGATGAAGCGACGATGGCGCCATCTACCGAATATTGCTGCAGCATGCGTAATGAGTTCTCGGGATCAACTTCGTCACTCAAATTAACCAAAAGAGGGCGCAACCCGCGATCTTGAAGTCCGCGTGTGAACAGATCGAACACTTGTAAAAAGATGGGGTTGTGAAAGTTGTTGCTGACCAACCCGATCAGTTTGGTGCGGCGCGTCGTTAAGCTGCGGGCCAAAAAGTTCGGACTGTAACCAAGTTCGGCGGCGGCCTTCTCAACTTTGCGCCGCATTTTGAGGGAAACGGACGCACCATCTGTAAAGGTGCGCGAGACAGCCGAGGTCGAAACCCCAGCGCGGTTCGCGACATCTTTGAGTGTTGCAGTCATCTCGTCATCCTCCTTGGCAGACCATGTTATGCCCGTATCTCTTTGAAATGTCAGTAGAGGTGAGCGTAGGGCTGTAAAATAATTTTTGCAACCGGTTGCAAAAAAAACGAATCCGTGTTTTGTTCTGTTTGAGAAGGGCGCAGCCCGCTCGATTGCTGATAAAATCGCGTTCTTGGGAGGAACAACATGAAATCTATTTTTACCAAATTTATGCTGAGTGCAGCGGTGATCGCATCACCTGTTTTGGCAACTGCAGACGATCACAATGACGACCTGAAATATGTTCTTGTCAGCCATGCCCCTGATTCTGATACATGGTGGAACACAGTTAAAAACGGCATCGCCCTTGCGGGTGAGCAAATGGATGTAAGTGTTGAGTATCGTAATCCACCAACTGGTGATTTGGCAGATATGGCACGCATCATCGAGCAAGCTGCCGCGACACAACCAGACGGCATCATCACAACGCTTGCTGACTTCGACGTTCTGAGCGGCCCTATTCGCGCAGCCGTTGATCAAGGTATTGACGTCATCATCATGAACTCTGGCACTGTTGAGCAAGCACGCGACGTTGGCGCGCTTATGTTCGTTGGCCAGCCAGAGTATGATGCTGGTCTCGCAGCGGGCATTCGCGCCAAAGGTGACGGTGTAGAGAGCTTTGTTTGTGTCAACCACGCGATCTCTAACACTGTTGTAGCGCAGCGTTGCCAAGGTTTTGCAGATGGCTTGGGTGTCGAACTCGGCAGCCAAATGATTGACTCTGGCGAAGACCCTTCGGAAGTTAAAAACCGCGTTCAAGCTTACTTGAATGCAAACCCTGATACCGACGCGGTTCTGACACTTGGTCCGGTTTCCGCTGACCCTACGCTGCTTGCGCTTGATGAAATGGGTCTCTCTGGCGAGATCTACTTTGGCACATTCGATCTTGGTGAAGAAATCGTAAAAGGCATCAAAAGCGGCGTTATTGAATGGGGCATCGACCAGCAACCATTCTTGCAGGCCTACCTGCCTGTTGTGATCTTGTCCAACTACGACCGTTACGGCGTACTTCCAGGCAACAATATCAACTCTGGTCCAGGTTTTGTGACCAAAGATGCGCTTGAAAAAGTTGAAGAGTTTGCGGGTGTTTACCGCTAAATCAAGCCTTTAAAAAGGGTGCGCATATTTTCGCGCACCCTTTGTTTTTATACTTAAAATGAGAGGGAGTTCTCATGTCACAAGCCAATGAGGCCATTGAGGGTGACGAACGAGTCAAACAAATTTCCCCCCTACGCAAAGCCTTAATTCGCCCTGAACTTGGCGGCATGTGTGGGACGGTTATCGTTTTCGTTCTGTTTATAATTTTTGCTGGTGATAGCGGCATGTTTAACCCGCAAGGCGTGATGAACTGGAGCCAAGTTTCGGCACAGTTTATGATCATCGCTGTTGGGGCATGTCTATTGATGATTGCTGGCGAGTTTGATCTGTCTGTCGGCTCCATGATTGGTTTCGCCAGTATGATTATGGCGATTTTTGCCACGACATTCGGCTGGCCTATGTGGCTTGCGATTTTAGTGACATTTGCCATCACGATCAGCCTTGGGGCGATGAACGGCATAATTGTTGTGCGTACCGGACTACCCAGCTTTATTGTAACGCTTGCATTCCTGTTTATTCTGCGCGGCTTTGCGATCTTTTTGCCATATGCCTTTGAGGGCAAAAGCAACATTGGTGGCATCAAAGAAATCGCAGAGGGGGATTGGCTCGCGTCTGTCTTTGGTGGCAAGATCTTTAAGGGGCTGTTCCAGTGGATGGGCGACAATGATTTGATCGCCACGTTTTCACGCGGCACCAAAGCTGGTCAACCCGTGATCGAAGGCGTTCCAATGTTGATCGTTTGGGCCCTTGGCTTGATTTTCTTGGGTCACTTCATTCTCACACGTACGAAATTTGGCAACTGGATTTTCGCTGCGGGGGGCGATTCTGAGGCGGCTCGCAACTCTGGTGTTCCGGTCGATCGTGTTAAGATTTTGCTTTTCATGTTTACGGCGTTCTGTGCCACGGTTTTGGCTACGGTGCAGGTTATGGAATTCAGCTCAGCTGACGCAGGGCGTGGCTTGCTTAAAGAATTCGAAGCCATCATCGCGGTTGTGATTGGCGGCGCATTGCTCACAGGTGGTTATGGTTCGGTTTTGGGCGCGGCGCTTGGTGCTTTGATCTTTGGCGTTGTGCAGCAGGGTCTGTTCTTTGCTGGTGTTGAAAGCTCGCTTTTCCGCGTCTTTTTAGGCGTTATTTTGCTCGGTGCTGTGATCTTGAACACCTATATCCGCCGCATCATCACAGGGGAACGTTAATATGACTTCTGATGTTAAGCCTCTCATTCAAATGAGAAATATCGAAAAGCACTTTGGCCGTGTGATTGCCTTAGCTGGTGTGTCTGTCGATATTTTCCCCGGTGAATGTCACTGTCTTCTTGGGGACAATGGCGCAGGTAAGTCGACGTTTATTAAGACCATGTCAGGGGTGCACAAGCCGACCAAAGGCGAGATTTTGTTCGAAGGAAAACCGATGCACTTCTCAGATCCGCGCGATGCGATCAATGCAGGTATTGCGACGGTGCACCAGCATTTGGCAATGATCCCGTTGATGTCTGTGAGCCGCAATTTCTTTATGGGCAACGAGCCTCAAAAGTCGTTCGGCCCGCTGAAAGTCTTTGATCACAAGCATGCTAATGAAGTGACGATGGCTGAAATGCGCAAGATGGGCATTAACCTGCGTGGGCCAGATCAAGCAGTTGGCACGTTGTCGGGTGGCGAACGCCAGACAGTTGCCATTGCGCGCGCGGTACACTTTGGCGCAAAGGTTCTTATTCTTGATGAACCGACGTCTGCTCTTGGTGTGCGTCAAACCGCCAACGTTCTGGCCACCATCGACAAGGTGCGCAAGCAAGGCGTTGCTGTGGTCTTTATCACGCATAACGTACGACATGCCATGGCGGTTGGCGACCGTTTCACAGTGCTGAACCGTGGTCAAACCCTTGGCACGGCAACGCGCGGCAAAGTGTCTCCCGAAGAGCTGCAAGATATGATGGCGGGCGGACAAGAACTTGCCAGTTTAGAGGGGTCTCTTGGTGGCACTGTTTAAGCCGATAGGTCTACGAAATTGAGAAAAACAGCGGCGCTGCGGGGATAAAGCTTGCAGCGCCGTTTTGTGTCAAAAGACCATGCCTTTTGAGGTGATGCGCGATTGGTAAACGTGACCCAGATTAACGTGAATAGGCTTCAAACAAATGCGGGCCACTTGTCGTGTTGTCGATCATTTCAAGAACATGCTCTGGAATATGCGGGCTGTCACGGTCAAACAATCCGCTATGGCGCAGAGCAGTCATGGAATGCATGGAATGGGGGGGACGTTCGAACACTACACGCACGGCACAGGGCATGTGGTTGCTATCGGCTGATACGCCAAGTTTAATGCCATGCAGGCGAGTCCAGCGCATTGAATAATCGGGGTAAAGAACTGTTTGCGTCAGCTCGACCTCGGCACCGTATTCGTGATCCGACATGAAAATGCGATCCCCTGTCATTAAAGCAGCCCCTTGATAGCGAAAATGGTGGTGGCAGGGTTTGTCGTGGGGGCCCATGCGCTCTAGGCGTCTGTAAAACATATAATGGTCACGGGCTTCAAAGGTGATCAGGTTTCTAATGACCTTTCCGGGCTGCGACATGGACTGGTAATATTCCCAAAATGTGCCGGCCATGTTCTGAATGCGCGGTTCATTGCTGGCCATGAGTTTGTCGATGTATTGGCGCAACATGCGCCCCGTACTGTCGTCGCTGTCGAGGCCGCGCAATTGGATCAACTCAGCAAAGTCTTTGGGGGGCAACATTAGTTCGTGCATCTCAACGCCAAAGTAGTCACATATTTTGCGCATCAGCCCTGTCCTTGGGGTCGATGTGCCAGCAAGATAACGATTGAGTTGACTGCGATTGATGCCCAAATCGCGACTGACCTGAGAGATGGATGTCTTGAAGGAGCACAGTAGGCGCAAATTTTCAGATATTTCGGACATCTTGCTCTTTTTCTCGCGGTAATTGCATCAGATAGCACCAATTTGCGCGCAATGAACCAATTGTCAACAACAGGTAAACCGCGCATGATCTAGGTAAGGAGACTTCTATGACAAACAGGCCATATACGATCGGGATCATTGCAGGATCTGGCCCCGAAGCAGGAATCGATTTATGGTCCAAGGTTTTGATATCAAATCAAAAGATAATGGGAGACACGTTTCGGGGCGACCTTGATGCACCGCGCGTTTTGATTGTATCTGAGCCGCAACTGGGCTTGTCGATGGCGTTGCGTGCCAATGAGATTGAAACGTGGGAGGCCTTGGAGCGCAGTGTGCGCCAAATCGCGCCACAAGTGGATGTCTTTGCAATTGCCTGTAACACATTAAATTGGTTCGCGCCGCGGATCGACGCTTTGCTGTCCACCTTGCCGGATGCAGGTGAGTTTTTGTCATTTCAGTCGGTGTTAAGGAATGCACTCGTGCAAACAGGTCAGACCTCTGTCGGTCTCTTGGCTGCGGGTCCCGTTGCGGCACTTGATGACTATTCCGTTTACACGACACTTTGTTCGGACATAGAGTTTGAAACACCTAAGCAAGCCGAACCATTGCACTTTTTAATCGAAGATGTGAAACGGTTCGGACAGAACCACGACGGGTTGGCGCAGCGCTTTGAGGATATAGCTCAAGATTTGACCGCATCCGTTGTTGTTTTGGCCTGCACAGAGTTGCCATTGATTGCCGCAGATGTGGCGGGCAAAACATTTATAGACGTGACGGAGTGTGTGGCGGAAACGCTGGTAACCCGCGCGATCACCGCGCGAAAGATTGATCTATGAAGCTGCTATTGATCCATACAGGCGGCACCATCGGAATGGTGCCCAGCGACGAGGGGTTGACCCCACAAGCCGGTCTTGTCGAAGCGGCTGTGGCTGCGCGTTTGCCCGCAGGTGTCGATATGCAGCAGCATGTTTTCAAACCTTTGGTCGACAGTGCCAATCTTGGGCCGACCCATTGGAACGAGATATTAGATGTCATAGATGCACATCCTGACTGCCCTGTTTTGGTGATCCAAGGCACTGATACGATGGCCTTCACCGGTGCGGCTTTGTCGCAAGCTTTAGAAGGTTTAAAGCGACGCGTGGTGCTATGCGCTTCTATGGTGCCACTTGGGGCGGGCGGTGATGCAGAGGGCAACTTAAGTTCTGCCATCGACGCTTTGCTGCATGACAAAGCCTTTGGGGTATTTCTGGCTTTTAACAACACATTGATGCCAGCGCGGGCCGTGGTGAAACATCACAGTTATGCGCTTGATTCATTTCGGACTATTCCGCAAGACCCAATGACACGGCCCAAGCATCGTCGCTTTGGGACAAAACGATTGGCTATTGTGACCTTGGCTGCAGGTTTACCCGCAGCAGCACTTGCGGCGATGCTGGCGGAACTGGATGGGGCTGTTTTGCGGGTTTTTGGTACGGGCACGATGATGAGTGACGCGGGTCTTATTGCGGCATTGTCACAGGCCGTCGACCGTGGCGTGCAAATCCGCGCCGTTAGTCAATGTGAGGTCGGATCACTTGAACCAGGCACTTATGCTGCGGGGGCAGCTTTGTGGAATACTGGTGTGCAAAACGGTGGACGTGAGACGCCAGAGGCGGCTTTGGTCCATCTGTGGTTGAACTGATCCGTTAAAGGTGTTGTCGTTGAAGCGTCTTTTATATGCGTTTCACAATAAAAAGGGGCCGCCCGAAGGCGACCCAATATATCTTAGCCGTGGTTCTCACGTGATATCTTAATCGTCTTTCCAACGCGCTGTGTTCCACGCCTCACGGTCCAAGTTCAGGTCTTGGAAATCGTCAGGATTAAACACAGGCCGTTTGACGCCAGCTTTAAGTTGCTTGCGGAAATCATCCACAACACGCATCGCAGTCGGGAAGAGCATCATTAAGGCCACAAGGTTGACGACAGCCAAAATGCCCATCATCGGATCTGAGAAGAAGAACACAGATGTCGCGTTAGGCGCGACTGCTCCCAACATCACGATGCCCAAAATCGCCACACGCAAGCCGATGATCGCTTCTTTGGATTTCGTGATCGCCGCCATGGCATTTTCGCCAAGGTAGGTGTTGTAGATGATCGACGAAAACGCAAAAAGCAAAATGCCCACAGTCAAAGCGTATTTGGACCAATCGCCAAAGTGGCTTGCCAAAGATTGCTGCGTCAAGACTACGCCATCAATGCCTTCAGCGCCTGGGACATAGACATCCCCCAGCAGCACAACAAAAGCTGTACAAGAACAGATGATGATGGTGTCGATGAACACGGAGAAAGACTGTGTGATGCCTTGGCTTACTGGGTGGCGCACAAGCGCTGTGGCCGCCACGTTTGGCGCAGAACCCAAACCAGCCTCGTTCGAGAACAGCCCTCGACGCAAACCGTTGGCAATCGCAGCACCCATGCCACCTGCAACCGCTTCGTTAAAGCCAAATGCACTGCTGACGATTTCGGTGAAGACCCGTGGGATTTCGCCAATGTTCAAGAGTATCGCAAGAACTGCCAAGCCGATGTAACCAACAGCCATCACGGGCACAATGACATCCGCCGCTTTGGCGATGCGTTTGATACCGCCGAACACGACAAAAGCCGTGACCACGACAAGTGCGATGCCTGTGTACAGGCGGTCAATGCCAAAGGATTCTTGCACAGCACCGGCAACGGTATTGCCTTGGAAGGCATTAAAACCAAGACCAAAGGACGCGAGCAAACAAACAGCATAGATCACAGCGATCCAGTTGTAGCGCGCGCCAAGTCCGCGACGAATGTAATCTGCTGGGCCACCGCGAAAGGCGCTTTCGCCTTCAGATTGTTTATATACTTGCGCTAAAGTACATTCGATCAAAGATGTCGCCATGCCAGCAAAGGCAATCGCCCACATCCAGAACACTGCACCAGGCCCGCCAAGCGTGATCGCCACGGCCACACCAGCAATGTTGCCACCGCCAACGCGACCACCAACCGACACAAGCAAAGCTGCGCGGGCGGACAAAGCGTTCGGGTCTTGGTTTTGGTTGTCGCCAGACAACACGCGGAACATGCGTTTGAAAAACTGGATCTGAACGAACCCAGACATGAGTGTCATGAAAATGCCAAATATGACAAGTATGGGAATAAGGGCCCATCCCCACGTGAGATCATTAATGACCCCGAAAAATGCTTCTAGGTTTTGCATAGCCCCTCCAATTAAAGCTGGTTTTTTATGTTAATGAATTTTGGGCGTTTGTGCCTCGTTAATCTTGCGCGGACCCTAAGTATACAGGCGGAAACTGGCTATTGCCTAAGGTAGAGACATGTGGTGCATATTTATGCTTTTTTAGTGTCTGATAGCATTACTTTTAGGGGCTGGGCCACGCGTATTATCATGCGTTGGCAGTGCAGGCATCGATTTGGGGTGGCGTCAGGCTGAGGATGGCTTCCAAGCCGCAATTGCCATGGACCAAATCAGCCAATGTGACGGCGTCGAGTTCATTGTAAAAGGCTTCCAGAGCACGCTCTATATACTGGCGCAATCTACAGCTGTTAGACAATGGGCAAGTGTTTGTACTTGGCGAAAAGCATTCCGCAAACGGCACATTGCTTTCAAAAATACGAAACAACTGGCCGATAGATATTTCATTCATATCACGTCCCAGTCGCAAACCGCCTGATCGCCCGCGCTGGGTCGAAACATATCCATGCAGATGTAATTGATGCACGACTTGTGCCAAATGATTGCTTGATGCGTTGCATGCCTGCGCGATGTCAGATGACCGCACAGTCTCGTTTTTGTGGACCGCACAAAACATCAAGACACGCGCCGCGAGATTGGTTTTTGTTGTCAAACGCATGATCTGCCCGCTTTCGATACTCTGGTGCAATTGAGCTGACCCAATAGGCTTGAGCTCAAGATGTCGTAACGTTCTAAATTGGGCAGGTCTCTGATCTAGATCAGATAGGAGCGGGCTGCTGTTGCGCTAATTCGCCAATGATAACGTTGGCGTTCGGATTCTATCTGTCAAAATCTGCAATAGACTCTGCAATAGACAAGACGCGCGCAGCCTCTTATGCAAATGCTTATGAACTGGGATCAAGACATCGACGCCATCGGCCTTTTGTGCCCTTTGCCTGTGCTCAAAGCGCGTAAGCGATTGTTGGCGATGAAAACCGGTGAGGTTTTGCGCCTTGTAGCGTCAGACCCTGCCGCTGTGATCGACGTGCCGCATTTCTGTGCCGAAGCTGGCCATAAGCTGTTGGCACAAACCCAAGCAGACGCGGCGCAGTGCAAGCTTAGTCCCACAGGCGTGGCGCATTTCTATTTCATCAAGCGCGGTTAAGTCTGTTGCGTGATCAACACTTCCGCTTGTTCCAAATCTTCGGGTGTATTGATGTTGAAAAACGGGTCCAAGGGTTTCACGTCAAAGACGATGACCTCAGCGCCCTGCGCTTGGGTCCATTGGGTTACCTTGCGGGTGCCTGCCAATAGATCCGTACGCAGTTGATCGCGGGCATTCGTGGGCCAAATCCCGAATGTGGGATGCAGCCATAGCTTACCTGCCGTGTCACGTGTGCCAGCTAAAGCTATTTTGCCCTCGGTACGTTCTGCATTAAGGCGATTGGCAAGGTCGCGGGGAAAAAACGGCGTATCAACGGCCACAGTGATCACGGCCTCATGCCCCAGATCTGCAGCCCATTCCATCGCCGCTAATATACCAGACAGGGGACCAAGATGGCCGCTCAAAGGATCAGGGACAACCTGAACATCAAACTGCGAAAACCGCGACACATCCCCATTGGCATTCAAGGCAACAGGATTGCATTGCGCGCCCAGACGCAAAAGCCCGTGTTCCAAAAATGTTTTGCCGCTCAGCGAGCACAGCGCTTTGTCACGCGCGCCCATACGCATTCCTCGCCCGCCTGCCAAAATCATTGCGGGGGTGGTGTTTATTGGTGGTCTGAGGGGGCTATCAGTCATTTGGTGGTCCATATATAGGGCTTTCAATCTGACGGGTCGTGGTTTGAGGCGCAAGATGGGCCAAGATTCAATGTCACCATCTTAGAGAGCAATCTTGCGCGCTTCGATTAAAAAATGGGCGGCGGGCCATTTTTTTGCACAACGCAGCCCAACGCAGACTTTACAACGCATAATCCCTGTGACCCTTGTCAAATCATGGCCAATACCCTTTCCGTTATCATCGTCGAACCCGATCCCGCGCGCGCGCAGCTTATCATTGATAGCCTGTGTGATGCGGGCGATTATGACGTGCATGTCATTGCTGAACCCACGGGGTTGGCGCGTCATATCAAGGCGCATAACCCAGACATCGTGCTGATCGATGTTGAAAGTCCATCACGGGACACACTCGAAGAGCTCACACTTGCATCTGGTCCGCTGGACCGTCCGGTGGCGATGTTTGTGGACCGCTCTGATGATGGTCTGTCCACTGCCGCGATCGAGGCGGGCGTCTCTGCCTATGTGGTCGACGGGTTGCAAAGCCAGCGTGTGAAACCTGTGATCGACGCTGCCATCGCACGGTTCCGCATGTTTCAACGTATGCGGACGGAACTGGCGGAAACCAAGCGCGCTTTGGAAGAACGTAAAGTCATTGATCGCGCTAAAGGCATGTTGATGCGGGCGCGCGGAATTGGCGAGGATGAAGCCTATGCGCTTTTGCGCAAAACCGCGATGGACCAAGGCAAACGTGTGGCCGATGTGGCCAACGCTTTAGTGACTGCTGCGGGGCTTTTGGCATGAAGGGCACGGTTCTCTCTGTTGGTTTCATGCCGCTGGTGGATGCAGCGCCACTGATTGTTGCACAAGAAATGGGGTTCGCTGCTGAAGAAGGTATCGCACTGGATTTGCGCCGTGCGCCATCGTGGTCGTCTTTGCGTGACATGCTCAGTTTTGGCCAAGTTGAAGCGGCACATATGTTGTCACCTGTACCTGTTGCCTCTGCTTTGGGCTTGGGGGGCGCACATGCGAAACTGTCTGCCGTTTCGGTTTTGTCCATAAATGGGACTGTGATTGGTGTGTCTAACGCTTTGGCGCAGAAAATGCGCGGGCAGGGGCATAGTTTTGATTTTCACGACGCTTATGCGGCGGGCAATGCGCTTATCGCGGCTGCAGGCGCGCGATTGCGCATCGGTGTGCCATTTCCATTTTCGATGCATGCGGAACTTTTGTATTACTGGTTGTCCGCGTTGGGTCTTCCCGCGCCGCAGGGTGTCGATATTAAAACGGTCCCCCCGTCGTTGATGGCAGAGGCTATACAGGCGGGGGAAATCGACGCGTTTTGTGTCGGGGAACCTTGGGGGTCTATCGCTGTGGAAAACGGCGTTGGCGAATTGTTATTGCCGGGGTCTGCCATATGGGCGTTTGCCCCGGAAAAAGTTTTGGCCGTGCGCTCTGATTGGGCCGAACAGGAAACGGCCCTGATGGGGCGTTTAATCCGGTCTGTATGTCGCGCTGGGCGGTGGCTGGCCGATCCGTCATCGCGTCTTTTGCGGTCCGAACTTTTGGCACGCCCTGAATATCTGAACGTGTCGTCCGAAATTCTGGATCGGTCTTTTGAGGGACGACTGGTGATTTCCAAAGCAGGTGCTGAGCGTCGCGTCGATCAATTCATGGAATTCAACACTGCGGCGGCCTGTTTTCCGTGGCGATCTCAAGCGGAATGGATTGGTGGGCAGCTCGCGGCGCGTTTGGGGCTTGATCGCCCCGCGGCTTTGGCTGCTGCAGGATCGGTGTTTCGATCTGACCTATATCGCGCCGCACATGCGCGCACCTCCGCAGATATGCCGATTGCATCGGGCAAAGTTGAAGGCGGTGTCGAGGTGCCAACAGCTGTAGCATCAGAATCAGGTCAGATCATTTTGCAGCCTGACAGGTTTTTCGATGGGCGCGTTTTTGAGCCAAATTTGAGCTAGAGCTTAAATAACAAGCAAAATCACTGCGGGTTTTGCTGCAGTTGAAAAAACATCCCATGATGCATTGCGGACTTCGTACCAGAACGGTCCAATGAACTCAGTCGAAGGCAATGGCGCCACGACGCAGAATTATGTTTCCAGTGATGGAATACGAAGAGCAAAGCCGCTCGATACGTTCACCCTCCTCCTCCCGGGTGGGTCGTATCGGCGGCTTTTTTTTGTGTTTGAGGTCGGTGTGCCGAGCAAGCCACCCTCAAGCGGATGACGATAAAGGGACACGGTAATGAAGAAACTACTTATTGGCCTCATCGCCAGCACAGCACTCGCAGTACCCGGTTTTGCCGAAATGCTGGATGTTGAAAAAGACGAACTGACGTTTGGCTTTATCAAATTGACCGATATGGCGCCGCTCGCTGTTGCATACGAGCAAGGCTTCTTTGATGACGAAGGTCTGTTTGTCACATTGGAAGCGCAAGCCAACTGGAAAGTGCTTTTGGATGGCGTGATCGACGGCACATTGGACGGTGCGCATATGCTGGCGGGTCAGCCTTTGGCGGCCACAATCGGTTACGGCACCGAAGCGCATATCGTCACGCCATTCTCAATGGATTTGAACGGCAACGCGATCACTTTGTCGAATGAGGTTTGGGAAACCATTAAGCCGACTTTGCCAACAGATCCTGATGGCAAAATTTCGCACCCAATCTCAGCCTCCGCCTTGCAGCCTGTGCTTGACGATTACGCCGCCAAAGGCAAACCGTTCAACATGGGCATGGTGTTCCCTGTGTCCACGCACAACTACGAGCTGCGTTACTGGTTGGCGGCAGGCGGCATCAACCCTGGGTATTATTCACCTGAGAACGTATCCGGTCAAATCGGTGCAGAAGTCTTCTTGTCTGTGACGCCTCCACCACAAATGCCTGCGACGTTGGAGGCGGGCACAATCGACGGGTATTGCGTGGGTGAGCCGTGGAACCAGCAAGCTGTGTTTAAAGGCATCGGTGTTCCAGTGATCACCGACTACGAGCTTTGGAAAAACAATCCAGAGAAAGTGTTCGGCATCACCAACGAGTTTTCTGAACTGTACCCGAACACAACCAAAGCTGTGGTCAAAGCCTTGATCCGTGCTGCGATGTGGCTTGATGAAAACGACAACGCCAACCGCGCTGAAGCGGTCGAAATTTTGGCGCGTCCCGATTATGTGGGCGCCGATTATGACGTGATTGCCAACTC
Organism: Pacificibacter marinus; assembly: GCF_018860505.1. GTDB lineage: Bacteria > Pseudomonadota > Alphaproteobacteria > Rhodobacterales > Rhodobacteraceae > Celeribacter > Celeribacter marinus_B. Next base: position 212,404 of record NZ_JAHKPU010000030.1, on the reverse strand, counting down.
TATGACGGGGACGTTTGAGTACGAAAAAGGTGATGCGCGCCCTGTGCCTGACTTTAACACTTTCTTCCGTCATAACGCGACTTACCCGTTCTATTCTGACGCTGTTTGGTATCTGACGCAGATGCGCCGCTGGGGACAAATTGCTGAGGCCAAACCTGACAGCTGGTATGATGAGGTTGCGAAATCTGTTTACAAGCCAGAGCTTTACCTCGAAGCTGCAAAGCTTTTGGTCGAAGAAGGTTTGGCAGATTCAGCTGATTTCCCTTGGGATTCTGATGGCTATAAAGCGCCAACACCAGCTGAGGACATCATCGATGGTATCGAGTTCAATGGTGCCACGCCGAATGCTTACTTGGAAAGCCTGCCGATTGGCCTGAAAGGCGAACAGATCGTCTCAGGTTCAGACATCAAAGGTTAATCTTAAGCGGAGCGCCTAAAGGCGCTCCACCTTTTACCGTTTTTAAGGATCGCCCCAATGACTGCCATTGACCCACATACCTTGGACGCAGATAGCATTGCGAAGTCCAAAGAGGCCAAGCGCGCCAGACTGTTCACCCGTATCAACAAGGCGGATAAATGGTTTCAAGTGATCGGCCTCAGCTGGATGACACCGATTTTGAAAGCGCTCGCGGGCGACAACCCACGCGCGCAAGGCAAGGAAATTTGGCGCCTTTTGGGTGTGCCTGTCTTGGCGATCACCGGATTTTTACTGCTTTGGGGCGTTATGGCGCCCAAGGTCGTGACCTCTCTTGGGGCGATCCCCGGACCGGCCGCTGTTTGGGTTGAGGCCAAGAACCTTCATGCAGATGCGATTGCAAAATCGGAAAAGAAAGCCAGTCATGAAGAACGTGTCGCTAAGCGCAATGATCGCTTTATTGCGAATGGCCAGCCTGAAAAAGTTAAGGACATCCCCTACACTGGGTCGCCGTCTTACTACACACAGATTTGGACCTCGATCAAAACGGTGTTCTTTGGCTTCTTGATTGGTTCTGTTATCGCCATTCCTTTGGGTATCTTTGCAGGCCTGTCGCCTTATGCAAACTCAGCCATAAACCCGTTGGTACAACTGTTTAAACCTGTATCGCCGCTGGCGTGGTTGCCGATTGTGACCATGGTTGTTTCTGCCGTCTACACCACCAACGATGGCATGTTTTCCAAGTCGTTTTTGGTGTCCGCGATCACGGTGACGCTCTGTTCGCTTTGGCCCACGTTGATCAACACGGCGATGGGGGTGGCCACCATCGACAAAGACCTGATTTCTGTCTCTAAAGTTCTGAAAATGAACACATACAGTAAAATCACCAAGCTGGTTTTGCCCTCTGCTTTGCCGTTGATTTTCACCGGCTTGCGCCTGTCATTGGGTGTGGGGTGGATGGTTTTGATCGCTGCTGAAATGCTGGCGCAGAATCCCGGATTGGGCAAGTTCGTTTGGGATGAATTCCAAAACGGATCCTCGCAATCCTTGGCGAAAATCATCGTTGCGGTGCTGACCATCGGTATCATCGGGTTCTTGTTGGACCGTGTGATGTTCGCGCTGCAATCCCTGACAACTTTCTCGAACAATCGGTGATCTCATGAGCATTTTAACGTTCGAAAACGTCAACAAAGGCTTCGGCAACGGGCTGACGCGTCAAGAAGTTCTCAAGGATATTTCCTTGGATGTAAAAGAAGGTGAATTCCTTGCCATCCTCGGGTTTTCTGGCTCTGGCAAGTCCACGATCATGAATATGGTCGCAGGTCTGGAAAAGCCCGACACAGGCAGTGTGAGCTTCAAAGGCAAGCCGATTGAAGGCCCCGGTCCAGAGCGCGGTTTGGTGTTTCAATCCTATTCTTTGATGCCGTGGTTGACGGTCAAAGGGAATGTCTTTCTGGCGGTGCATAGCGTCTTTCCAAAGCTGTCCAAGGCTGAGCAAAGCGACAAGGCCGATCACTACATCAACATGGTGGGGCTTGGTCATGCCTCTGCGCGCCGTCCCGCTGAATTGTCTGGCGGGATGCGTCAACGTGTGTCTGTGGCCCGTGCTTTGGCGATGGACCCTGAAATGTTGTTGCTGGACGAACCTTTGTCTGCGCTTGATGCTTTGACACGTGCGAATTTGGCCGATGAGATTTTGGATATTTGGGAGCAGGACAAAAAGACCTGTATCTTGATCACGAACGATGTTGATGAGGCTATTTTACTGGCGGATCGCATTGTGCCGCTCAATCCTGATGGCACGCTTGGTACGCCTTTTGTGGTCAATATTCCACGTCCTCGCGACCGTGGAGCAATGAACAACGATGCGGGATTCAAAGCCTTACGCGTTGCTGTGACGTCTTACTTGATGGATGTCGGGATCACCGCCAAACACGAAGAATCGCGCATCTTGCCAAATGTAACCCCGATCCATTCTGTGCCTGCTGCCGTGACCAAAGCGCAAGAGGGCATGATCAAAGATCGTTACCTTGATTTCTCGCAAATTCACAAAATTTACCCGACCCCCAAAGGGCCGCTGACTGTTGTGGAAGACTTTGATCTTAAGGTGAACCGTGGCGAATTTATTTCGGTTATCGGCCACTCTGGTTGCGGCAAATCCACTGTTTTGACGATGGCGGCAGGTTTGAATGATATCTCGAAAGGTGTCATCAAACTTGATGGGTATGAGGTGCGCGGTGCGGACCCTGAACGCGCGGTTGTGTTCCAATCTCCGAACCTGTTCCCGTGGCTCACAGCCAAAGAAAACGTCGCCATCGGTGTGCATAAAGTTTATCCCAACGCCAGCCAAGCTGAACGCCAAGATGTGATCGAATACTATCTGGAACGTGTGGGGCTGGCAGACGCGATGGACAAAGAAGCGCATTCTATGTCCAACGGTATGAAACAACGCGTTGGTATCGCTCGCGCCTTTGCTTTGTCGCCCAAATTGCTGCTGCTTGATGAGCCCTTCGGTATGCTTGACAGTCTTACACGGTGGGAATTGCAAGAGGTGCTGATGGAAGTGTGGGAACGCACAAAAGTCACCACGATCTGTGTCACGCATGACGTGGATGAGGCGATTTTGTTGTCGGACCGTGTGGTCATGATGACCAATGGGCCGCAAGCGACAATCGGCAAAATCACTGACGTCAATTTGCCACGCCCACGCACCCGCAAAGCGCTGCTTGAGCACCCTGATTACTATCACTACCGCCAAGAGGTTCTCGATTTCTTGGAAGAATACGAACATGGGGCCAAGCCAAAACCAAAAGTGCAAACGCCTACCGTGAAATCAGTCGCAGCCGAGTAACCAACATGGATGCGTAAAGACCTTGGGCTGTTTTTGGTATGCGCTTGAGAAATGTTTGTGCGGCTGTTGGTTGCCCAAACACAAAGGCACTCGAGGCCCGTAGCCTGTGGTGTCTTGTCTGACGCGATGAATGATGTCGCCCATGCAAACGCATAGGGCACAGTTAAGAAAGCCCGAACTATGCCACAAAAACTTGTCATCATCGGCGCTGGAATGGCGCCTGGTCGTTTGCTTGACCATTTGATCGCGGCTGATCCGCAAGCTTATGATGTGACGCTGTTCAACGCAGAAAAGCGTGGCACTTATAACCGTCTTATGTTGTCGCCTGTTTTGTCAGGTGAAAAGACCTATGCGGATATCGTCACACATGATGACGCTTGGTACGTCAAGCATGGTGTGACGTGCCGATTTGAAGAGCGCGTGCTATCGATTGATCCGATGGCCAAAATGGTGGTCGGGGAAAAGGGCAGTGTTGCCTATGACAAGCTGGTGATCGCCACAGGGTCAACACCATTTATGATCCCCATTCCGGGGCATGATTTACCCGGCGTGATCGCCTATCGCGATTTAGAAGACACTGAGGCGATGATCGCGCTTGGGCGCAAACCTGACGCCCGCGCTGTTGTGATCGGTGGCGGTGTCTTGGGGCTTGAGGCTGCGGCCGGCATGGCTGCGCGCGGTGTCAACGTGACGGTGGTGCACAATGCGGGTCATATTATGAACCGCCAACTCGACGCACCAGCGGGTGGCTTGCTGAGAGCTGATCTTGAAGCGCGGGGTATACAGGTGCTCTGCAATGCCGCGTCGACTCAAATTGTGGCGGGCATTGATGGCCGTGTACGTGCCTTGCAATTGGCGGACGGCACGGAGCTTGCCTGTGATCTTTTGGTGATGGCTGTTGGGATCAAGCCCAATGTGTCCGTGGCAAAGGACGCAGGTTTGGAGGTGAACAAAGGCGTTGTTGTCGATGATCGCATGCAAACCTCGAACCCGAACATTTTCAGCTTGGGCGAATGTGTAGAACATAAAGACGCGCTGTTTGGGTTGGTGGCCCCGCTTTATGATCAAGCCGAGGTCTTGGCCAAAACCCTGCTGGGCCAAAGCGCGCAGTTCGTGCCCAAAGAGCTGACGACCAAGTTGAAAGTCACCGGTTGCGATTTGTTCTCTGCCGGAGATTTCGAAGATGGTGATGATCGTGAAAGCATCGTGTTTCACGACAAAATACGGCGTGTCTATAAGCGGCTGGTGATCAAGAAAAACAAACTTATAGGTGCTGTTCTTTATGGTGAAACTGCCGATGGCGTGTGGTTCTACAACCATATCACAGCTGGCACAAATGTGGCGTCATTGCGTGATCAGCTCATATTCGGGCCTGCTTTTGATGCAGATCACACGCAACTGCCTCAGTCTGCGATCACGTCAGACATCGCGCGCGCCGCTTCTATTCCGATGATTCAAGAAAGCCTACAATGACACTGCCTTGCCAATCAAACGAAACGCGGTCCACCTGTCCTTATTGCGGAGTTGGCTGCGGTGTTTTGCTTAAACCTGACGATCAAGGCGGGTTAGCTGTGCGCGGTGATCCTGAGCATCCTGCCAATTTCGGGCGTTTATGTTCGAAAGGCTCTGCTTTGGGCGAAACCGTGTCGCATGAGGGCCGCTTGTTGTCCCCACAAATTGACGGCGTAGACACCGATTGGGACACAGCGTTAGATTTGGTAGCGCAAAAGTTTAAACAGACCATCGCAGAACACGGGCCTGACAGCGTTGCATTTTACGTTTCTGGCCAGCTGTTGACCGAAGACTATTACGTTGCCAATAAGCTGATGAAAGGCTTCATCGGGTCTGCCAATATCGACACCAATTCGCGGCTGTGCATGGCCTCTACCGTGGCGGGGCACAAACGTGCTTTTGGCACAGATACAGTGCCCGGAACCTATGAAGACTTGGAGGCAGCAGATCAAATCGTACTGGTCGGATCAAATTTGGCATGGTGCCATCCGGTTTTGTATCAACGCATCGTGGCCGCGCGTGAAAATAACCCCGATTTGAAAATCATCGTGGTCGATCCACGCCGCACCGCAAGTTGCGATCTGGCTGATTTGCATCTGCCTTTACGCATAGGCTCCGATGTGGCTTTGTTCAACGGGTTGCTGGCTGAAATCGCATCGCAAGGTGCTATCGATCAGAGCTATCTGACGTATGTGAATGGCGCGGATGCTGCGATCCAAGCCGCAAGGGGGGGCGACCCAACTGTCACGGGCCTCGCGCCTGAGACCTTGCAGCGTTTCTATGATATGTGGATCAACACGCCCAAAACCGTCACGGTGTTTTCCCAAGGCGTCAATCAATCCTCTGCGGGTGCAGATAAGGTCAATGCGATATTGAACTGCCACCTTGTGACGGGGCGTATCGGCACAAAAGGCTGTGGGCCGTTTTCTGTCACAGGACAACCCAACGCCATGGGCGGGCGCGAAGTTGGCGGTTTGGCCAATATGTTGGCCTGTCATTTGGACATCGAAAACCCTGTGCATCATGCGGCCGTTTCTGAATTTTGGCAGACAGATCATGTGGCATCAAAATTGGGCCTGAAAGCCGTCGACATGTTCGAGGCTGTGGGCGATGGGCGCATCAAGGCGCTCTGGGTCATTCACACCAATCCGGCTGTCTCAATGCCGGATGCTGACAAAGTGGTCGCGGCTATGAAATCTTGCGATTTTGTTGTCGTCTCTGACATCACCGCAGCCACAGACACCGCGCGCTTGGCGGATGTGCTTTTGCCCGCAAGTGCATGGGGTGAAAAAGACGGCACCGTCACCAATTCGGACCGTACCATTTCGCGCCAGCGTCCCGCTATGGCGGCGCCAGGGCAAGCGCGGGCTGACTGGGATATCTTAGCCGATGTCGGCCGTCGCATGGGCTGGGGCGGTGCTTTTGATTTCAAAGTACCTGCTGATATTTTTCGCGAATATGCGGATATGTCGCGCCTTGGTACGGTCTTTGGCAAGGACTTTGATATCTCTGCTTTGAGCGACATCGACAATACTGCCTATGATAGTCTTGTACCGCAGCGCTGGCCGATCACGCATGCGCGTCAAGGCGGCCGGTTTTTTGCCGATGGGCAGTTTTTCACGGCGGATGGCAAGGCCAACATGCTGCCGCTGACCTATCGCGCCCCTGCGGCCAAAACCGGCAAGCGCTATCCTTTGCGCATGAACACAGGTCGCATTCGTGATCAGTGGCACACCATGACCCGCACGGCGCTGTCGCCACGCCTGTCGGCGCATTTGGCTGAGCCATTTATAGAAATTCACCCCAACGACGCAGATGCCGCAGGGATCAAACCATCGATGCTTGTGCAGGTTAAAAGCCCCGCAGGGTCGGGCATTTTGCGCGCGATGATCACAGACCGCGTGCGCCAAGGCGATGTGTTTGCACCGATGCATTGGACGGGCGAGACCGCCCCCAGTGCACGCATAGACGCCCTTGTGCCGCCTGTCGTTGACCCTGTCTCAGGCCAGCCGGAAAGCAAAGCCGCCGTGGTGGCTGTGACGCCATTTGAGGCCGAATGGTACGGCTTTGCTGTGTCGTCCGATGAGGTTGCGCCCAATTGTGATTATTGGGCACGCGCCAAAACCCGCACAGGCTATCGCTTGGAATTGGCTGGCGCTGTCACCCCTAAAGATTGGGAAGCCGAGGCGCGTCGCATGTTCGATCTGCCCGACATGCCAGCGCAGATAATGATCGATGCAAATTCTGGCACTGCACGTTTGGCGTTTTATGATGGCACAGTGCTCAAGGCGGCTTTGTTTATCTCGAAGCATCCTGTGGCTGTGATGCGCGACTATCTTGCCACCTTGCCCACAACCGATGCACCACACGCGATTGCGGGCGTGTCGCCTGCGGATCAACCAAATCCGGGCGCTGTCGTTTGTTCTTGCTTTAATGTGGGCATCAATACGATTGTAACTGCAATTGAAGCCGATGGGTTGATGAGCGTCGAAGCCGTTGGCAAAGCCTTGCAGGCGGGCACGAATTGTGGCTCTTGCAGACCTGAGATTGCTGACCTGCTTGAGAAAGTACGGGAGGCGCAGACACAAGCGAAAGAGGCAGCAGAATGACATTAGCCCCCCATGTGCGCACATTAGGTCGTGGCCCAGGACGCTCGCGGTCGCTGACACGTGACGAAGCCTATGACGCGATGCGGATCATTCTAAGTGGTCAAGCTGCTCCTGAATCTGTCGGAGCTTTGTTGATGCTCTTGCGCATGAAAGGCGAGGTTGCAGATGAGATCGCGGGGTTTACCCAAGCCTTGCGTGATGACCTGCCCAATGCCCCCAAACCTGACCTTGATTGGCCCAGCTATGCCGCAGGGCGCACGCGTGGCCTGCCATATTTTCTGCTGTCCGCCAAATTGGTTGCAGCTGCAGGCCATTCCGTTTTGATGCATGGCTTCAACGGCGAAGGCGAGGCGGCCCAGACCATTCGCGATGCGCTGCCCTATGCTGGTATTCCTGTCTGCGACGATATCGGCGGGGCGACTGCCGCGCTTACTGCTGAAAATATCGCTTATCTGCCGCTTGAAAACTTCGCGCCGGAATTGCACCGTCTTTTACAGTTGCGCCGCGACTTTAACCTTCGTTCTTGCCTCAATACAGTCAGCCGGATGCTCAACCCCGGTGCCGCTGATGCCAGTGTGCAAGGGGTCTTTCACCCCTCATATCGCGAGCTTCAGGCGGATGCGTCTAAATTGCTGTCGCTGACATCTCTGACGGTGATCAAAGGCGGCGGAGGCGAATTTGAACGTAATCCGTCGAAAGACGTCGTTGCCTTTGGCCTGCGCGGTGGTGCGTCTTGGGAACACAGTTATGTCCCTGATTTAGAGGCTACGCGTAAACTTAATGATGGTGAAACGGACCCCAAGCGATTGCGCGACCTGTGGGACGGTACCGCAGATGATGCTTTTGCCGAAGGGATCGTTATCAGCACTGCGGCATTGGCCTTGGACACTTTAGGGGTTTCAAACCCGAATGGCACAGCACGATCTTTGTGGGCCACACGTGCGCAATAATTCATTCTTGAAAGGACTCCTAAGGGGCCAATTGGAGATGCCTTTGACGTAATTTACGCGCAAAGAACCACATTTGTTTCCGCGATCATGCCCGATTTTCGCCTTTTTGCACTGCGAAGCTTAATCAACAGCAATGAGATTGGGATCGAACATGGCACTTTTAGAAAATGCACGGCTTTCTTTTGAAATTTGGTCAAACGGACTTAGTGCTGCGGATAGTCTCGCTCTCGGCGTGATCGGGTTTGGCCTGATGATTTTTGCGGTGGCCGCTTTATTGATCCAGCGGCATTTTGAAAAGAGAGCACGAGAGAAAAACCAGATAACACAGTGTTCGCGTACGAGCCGTCCAGTATTGGGGGTGCGTCACAGCCATATGCCTTGCGACGATAGTAAATCTGGACGCCTTTTGATCGGGCAAAAGAAAGATCCGTTTTTGTCGCGTCTTGAGCGTTTGGCGTAAGGAAGTCTCAACTATTTTTGGGCACAGTGATTTTAGCGGTACGAATAGGTGAAAAAATAGAATGTTAAAAATGGTCATTCAGGCAGTGATACTTTCTGCTGCAGCACTTTTCTTTATTTTTTCGAAATCTGACGGGCTTCGGGCAGCGTCGAAAACGGGCGATCTTTCATCCCTCGCGCAGGTTGCGGACAATAGTCACGACACAGGCTTGTCTGACTTGGGCGTTATCTCAGAGCGATTTCAGAATGGCGTGAATTGGGCCAAGTATGATCCGCGTCGCCTTTGGCAAGACCGGCCAAAATCCATTCGCCTCAACACCAAAACCATTCGGGTTGATCCCACTGACGCAGGGCAAGACCTTGTCGCCATTATGGCAGCCAAAGGTCTTGATCCATCAACCGTGACAACTGTTCAATTGGATTGAAGTTCTCTATTGGACCGGTGTGCTAAAAATTAATGTCAACGCCCGGTAAATCTAGTGTTTTCATCAGGTCACGGACCTCTTGACGGGCAGCGACATTCGAAATGTTAAGTGCATTTTTGACGCCGATCTCTTTGAGATCTAGCAGGGTCAAGCCGCGTGGAAACAGTTCGCGAAAGATAACACGTTCAGAAAAACCTGGAGATACACGAAAGCCGATGCGCTTGGACAGATCGTTCATCGCGTCGCCGATTTTTTTCTTGTTGTGCATGTTCTGCGCACCAAGACGGTTGCGCAAGACGACCCAGTCGATGGGTTTAAGTCCCGCGGTGGCACGCAATTGCCGCGCATTCCAGACCATTTCAGAATACACGGATGGTCCCATGATTTTATTGGTTTCAGGGTCAACCCGCGCCAGCAAATCGAAATCGATATAGCTGTCATTCATAGGGGTGACCAAAGTGTCGGCCAGTGAATGGGCGACTTGGCTCAAGCGTGTATGTGATCCTGGGCAGTCGATCAAAATGAAATCACATGTTTCTTTCAAGTCCGCGACAGCCAAAGACAGCCGGCGGTCATACATGTTTTCGCCTTCATCAAGGTCAGAGGCATCGACATCGGGTAGATCGCGATATTCTGGTGTGGGAAGGTCAAAGCCTTCGCGCAAACAGAACGCCAAGCGGTTCTCAAGGTAGCGTGCCATGGTTTTTTGGCGCAAATCCAGATCCAGCGCCCCAACACGGTGCCCCATGCGTGACAAGGCTGTTGCGACATGCATAGATACGGTCGACTTACCCGCGCCGCCCTTTTCATTGCCTACGATGATAATATGAGCCACGTGTCATTCACCTTATTTGCGGCGCGCTTATATCGCACGCTCCTGTTTCGCGTTGTCTCTATATGCCGCCGTTGGCCGTATTGGTGCAAGAGCAATTGCGAAACTGAGCTCAATTGAAAAGGGATTGTTGCCTGCATTACGTGCAGATCAGAGTTGGTGCATGGCCACAAAAAAACGCCACTCCAAGGAGCGGCGTTTTCTGTAATACAGTCAAAGGTATTTGGCTTAGAAGCCAAGACCTGCGTATTTGTTTTTGAACTTGGACACACGGCCGCCAGCATCGAGAAGACGGGAGCTGCCGCCATTCCATGCAGGGTGTGCAGTTGGGTCGATGTCGAGTGCAAGCTGGTCGCCCTCGGAACCCCAAGTGGATTTCATTTGAACCACTGTACCGTCTGTCATTTTGACGTTGATCATGTGGTATTCTGGGTGTGTATCTTTTTTCATGATAGTGCCCCTTACGCCTTTGGCGCTTTGTAGTTGGTGACTTCAGAGATACGTGCGGATTTACCGCGACGATCGCGCAAGTAGTAGAGCTTCGCACGGCGCACACGGCCACGACGCACAACTTCGATGCTGTCGATGTTGGTTGAGTGCAGCGGGAATACGCGTTCTACGCCTTCACCGAATGAGATTTTGCGAACTGTGAACGAGCCGGCGATGCCTTTGCCGTTCTTACGAGCGATACAAACGCCTTCGTAGTTCTGTACACGAGAGCGCGTGCCCTCAGTGACTTTGTAACCAACGCGGATGGTGTCACCCGCTTTGAAATCTGGAATAGTTTTGCCAAGAGCAGCAACCTGCTCGGCTTCCAGCTGTGCGATAAGATCCATCGCTATTCTCCAATATATGCTCACGGTATTTTCCGTGAAGGTGTGTACGTCCCCAGAGCTCTGTGTCTTCTATCGGGTCCATCAGATGATGCCCGCCAGAGGGTTCAGATCGTTTTCATTTGTCGCGTCTGCTATGGGGCAAGATCTTGTGCCGAAGAAAGCACAAATGCCAATACACAAACGGTCCGGTGACTGATTCCAATCCCGAACAGTCGGTGTATAGGCGCGAATTGTGGCTTGGACAAGCATGGAATGGCGCGGCTTGTGCTATTTATGTTTGACGTATTCGGTCCACATATCTGGCCGTCTGTCTTTGGTGATGTCTTGCGCCATTTTCAGACGCCAGTCCGCGATTTTTCCGTGGTGACCAGACATCAGTACTTCGGGAATTTCATGCCCGCGCCAGTCTTTGGGGCGGGTATATTGCGGGTGTTCCAACAGGCCGTTTGAATGGCTTTCGTCTTCTATGCTTTGGGCATTGCCGAGCACACCGGGCAAGAGCCGCACGGTGGCGTCGATCATCGCTGTCGCGGGGATTTCACCACCGGTCAAAACGAAATCGCCCAACGATATCTCTTCGATATCAAAATGTTCAATGACCCGTTCATCAAGGCCTTCGAAACGACCACAAATCAGGGTGACACCTTCAGCTTCGGACCAACGTTTTGCCGTGGCCTGATCAAAGCGTTTGCCGCGCGGGGATAGATAAACCAGTGGCCATTTTTTGCGATCTGTCGGCAGGCCGTTCATCGCAAAGTCCACAGCTTTGCCCATGATATCAGGACGCAAGACCATACCTGCACCACCGCCCGCAGGCGTGTCATCGACATTGCGGTGCTTGCCTTCGCCGAAGATACGCAGATCAATAGGCTCGATCTGCCACAGCCCATCTTGCAGCGCTTTACCTGTCAAGCTTTCGCCCAACATTCCTGGAAAGGCGGTTGGCAAAAGCGTGATAATTTTGGCCTTCCACATGCCCGCGATGTCAGGCGTGTCTTGCATCAATTCGCGCGGTTGCGCAGTTGGGCGCACAGCCAAACGGCCGTGGGATTTGGTGGCAAGCTTAGGGGCGGTGTTGGGTGTATCTGTGCTCATAGGCCCATATAGACGCGCGAGGGTGCAAAGGGAAAGGGCTTAGGGGGCTGTACGTAAGATCGCCGCTCTAGCCGTTTTAAAATCCTCGCCCCAAAGTTTACGACGATTGAGCTCTAAAAGCTGCGCACGCGCGTCATCGCATAAGGAAACATTCACATTTTCGGGCAGTATCAGGTCCGAGCGCAGATGCGTCAACTTGAGAATATCTAGCAGGGGATCAATAGGATGATTGAGGTCTTCTATCGCTTTGGTGTGAACGACCCGATCACCTAAGCGGGCGCGTAGATCGTTGATAATCTTGTCATGATCTGCTGCGGCTGCGTATTTTGCGACATAGTCATCAAGGCTCATGGTGGATCGATTGTTTTTCAGTCGTTGCCAATGGCATGAGGCCAACCATCCTTCACGCCGTGTCGTGTAATATGTCTCAAAACCGTCTGCATCGCCCACGACATCGCCCCAAGCATCGCGGATTAATTCCATCGCAATTGGTGCCGGTTCGTATTTGCCTACGCCTGAGGCCCCCGGGAAGTGCCCCGCAAGGCTTTCACTACTGACCAACACGGGACGTGGATCATCTAGGTCTATAAGCGAAAAAAATGCACGCGCATGGGCGGTGATATTGGCTTTCGTGTCTTTGCAGCGATTGCCCGAGAAATCTAAAACTGCTTGTGACAGCGCTGAAATCAACGCCCCTTGTTGCAGGTACAGTTCAACATGGGGCAACAGCAATGCGCTGTTTTGGGCAAGCGTGGCCTGTAGGGTTTTCGTACCTGTTTTGTGAAACCCTGCATGTATGACGACACGCCTGCTCATGTGCTCTTTACTCGAATAAACCTTCGGGTGGGTCAGCGATAATGCGTTTGCTGGCCAAGTCGACGGTCGGGACGGCGGCCTTGGTGAAGGGCAGCAAGGCAGGTTCGCGTAGATTTGGCGCATGGACCTCTAACAGATCGCCAGCACCGTGATCGACCACAAGCCGCACTTCGCCCAATTTGGTGCCGCCAGTGTCAAAGACTTCGAGGCCAATCAAGTCGGTGTAGTAATATTCATCATCGGGCAAAGAGGGCAGTTGATCACGGTTTGCAAAAACTGTGACGCCTTTGAGCGCATCGGCATCTTCTTTGGTTTTGACGCCAGATAAAGACACGACAAAGCCGTTCTTGATCGATTGTTTTATGGTTACGTCAAAGCTGCGCGTGCCGTCTTCGGTGAACAGCGGGCTGTAGTCAGCAATCGCTTGTGGGTCCGCGCAAAAGGATTTGAGGCGCACATCGCCGTGGACGCCAAATGACCCTGCGATGGCCCCAACGATAATTCTCGGTTCGCTCATAGCGTGCTCTTTCATAGTCTAAGGCCATTTACCAAAACCCGAGAGTGCGGCTTTGGGTAAAAGGCTTTTGCGTCAGATTACCGTGTCTCAAGTTTCGGGCAAGGCAAACGTTCTTCCCAGCCCAGCTGTTCAAGTTCCGGGTCCAACCCCTCAGATTCGGGATGCCCGATACACAGATAACCGACCAATTCCCAATCGTCAGCAATGTCGAGATCCGCTTTCAGGCGCGCGGCATCTAAAATAGACACCCAACCCAGCCCAAGCCCATGAGTGCGCAAGGTCAGCCAAAACTGCATGATCGCGCAGACGACAGAATATCGGCGCATTTCAGGCATCGTTCCTGCGCCAAGACCTTTGCCCTTTTGGGTGGCTTCGTCGCAAAAGACGGCCAAATGAATGGGGGCATCTTGCAGACCGGCCAGTTTCAATCCGGCATAGAGTTTCGCCGTGTCACCCGTATAACCGCGCAACGCCCGCGTGTTGGCGGTCTCGAAATTATCAAGAACCGCCGCGCGGGCGTTATCACTTTTGACATCCACAATCCGCCAAGGCTGTGACAGTCCGACGGATGGGGCCAAAGAAAAGCTCGTCAGGCATATGTCCATAATCTCTGGATCGACGGGGATGCTGCGAAAACGCCGCACATCGCGCCGCAATCGCATCACCTTTTCAAGCGCTATGCGCTCGTTGTCGGTAAAAGACGTGGACAGGGCCAAGGGGCTTATTCCTCAGCAGCAGCCTCGGCAGGTGCCGCAGCAGCTTCAGCCGCGTCAGCAGCTTTTTGAGCTTTTTCTTCAGCACGCTCTTGTGCTTTTTTGCCTGGAACAGCTTTTTTCGGGTTGTTACGTTCAGTTTTAGCAACAACACCAGCCGCTTCGAGCATACGTACAACGCGGTCTGTTGGCTGTGCGCCTTCGCCCAACCAGTATTTTACGCGATCGAGATCCATGATCACGCGCTCTTCGGAATCTTTGGCCAAGAGTGGGTTGTATGTGCCGAGTTTCTCGATGAAACGACCGTCGCGTGGCATGCGTGAGTCAGCTGCTACGATACGGTAAAAAGGGCGTTTTTTAGAGCCACCGCGGGCGAGACGAATTTTCATAGACATAGTGAATTCTCCTGATTGAGTAAGGGACCGGATCGAAGTGCCGGTTATTCTTGGTGTTTTTCGTGATGATGGATAACTTCCTGAATGATGAATTTCAGGAAAGCTTTTGCGAATTCCGGATCAAGGTCTGCGCGTTTTGCGAGATCCTCAAGGCGGGCAATTTGTTTGGTCTCACGCGCTGGATCAGAGGGCGGAAGATCATGTTCGGCTTTGAGTTTGCCAACCGCTTGGGTGTGCTTGAAACGCTCACCAAGGGTGTAAACAAGGATTGCATCGAGGCGATCAATGCTCTCGCGATGTTCTTTAAGGACCTCTTGGGCCAAGGCGATTGGATCACTCATGCGTAAGCCTCCATTCCGCCATCCATCAAGGCCGAAGCCTCTGGGTGGCGGTATACAACTGTTTCATCCAAAGTTTCCCCATCGGGGCGCGCGGCTGTATCATCGCGCAGCGCACCAAGGCGTGTGGCCAAGGCGATGGATCGCGTGTTTTTTGGATCGATGTAGGACACAAGCGTGTCTTGGCCAAGCTCTGCATAGGCAAAGTCACGCGCCATTTGGGCGGCCTCAAAGGCGTAACCTTTGCCCTCGCCTTCAGCGGTCATCATCCAGCCCAATTCCAATTCGGGGAAATGGTCTGGCTTGAGCAATGCCACTTGGCCAACAAACTTGCGATCTTCTAAGGTCTCAACGCCCCAAGCCCCATGGCCAAACAAAGACCACTGCGCCACGTCAGAGCAAAAGCTGAACCATGCTTGACGGCGTTTGAGTTGCCCCATGTAACCCGCACGGTCAGAGGCAAAGACATCGGCGTAAGCGTCGAAATCTGAGCTGACATGCGCACGAAGGCGCAAGCGTTGGGTTTCTATGGTTGGGGCTGTGGTCATGGTTATTTCTTCTTACCCAATCCCGTGAGATTGCCGGGCAAACCCATGCCGCCGCCAAGACCAGGCAGGCCCATGCCGCGCGGCATAGCGCCTTGCAGGGCTTTGGTGGCTTCGGCCATTTTCGCGGGATCCATATCTTCCAAACCTTGAGGGCCGCCTTTGCCGATCATGCCTTTCATGGCCTGTTTCAGCATGCCGCCTTTGCCCATTTTGCCCATCTTTTTCATCATGTCCGCCATTTGACGGTGCATTTTCAAAAGCTTGTTCAATTCTGACACTTCAAGACCCGCACCTTTGGCGATACGTTTCTTGCGCGAAGCTTGCAACAGCGCGGGGTTGGCGCGTTCACGTTTGGTCATGGATTGGATCAGAGCAATTTGGCGTTTGATGGTTTTATCTTCAAAGCCACTGTCTTTGACCTGCTTGGCCATTTTGCCCATGCCTGGCATCATTCCCATGAGACCTTCCATGCCGCCCATTTTGAGCATCTGCTCGAGCTGCATTTTCATGTCGTTCATGTTGAACTGGCCTTTGGTGAAGCGGCGCATCATGCGCTCTGCTTGCTCGGCCTCGATGGTCTCTTGGGCCTTTTCAACAAGGGCAACAATGTCGCCCATGCCAAGAATACGGCCAGCGATACGATCAGGAGTGAATTCCTCGATCGCATCCATTTTTTCGCCAAGACCGACGAATTTGATCGGCTTGCCAGTGACAGCACGCATAGACAGCGCAGCACCACCGCGTCCGTCACCATCCATACGGGTCAGAACGACGCCGGAAATGCCAATGCGGTCGTTAAAGTTTTCGGCTGTGTTGACTGCATCCTGACCGGTGAGACCATCAACCACGAGCAAGGTTTCGCGTGGGTTGGTCACATCACGGACGGCTTCGACTTCGGCCATCAGTTCGTCATCGATAGACAAGCGGCCAGCCGTGTCGAGCATGTAAACGTCATAGCCGCCCATGGTCGCTTGTTGCTTGGCACGCTTGGCGATGTCGGCAGGTTTTTGGCCTGCAACGATCGGCAGAGTGTCGACGCCGATTTGTTGGCCCAAGACTTCAAGCTGTTGCATCGCCGCAGGGCGGTACACATCGAGCGAGGCCATCAGGACGCGCTTGCCTTGTTTTTCTTTCAGACGTTTTGCCAGTTTCGCAGTCGTTGTGGTTTTACCACCACCTTGCAGACCGACCATCAAGATCGGGGCAGGGGGATTGTCGACTTTGAGCAGCTCTGCGTTTTCTTCAGAACCGCCGCTTAGCACATTGACCAATTCGTCGTGGACGATTTTGATCACCTGCTGGCCAGGGGTCACGGACTTGGTAACAGCTTGGCCCGTGGCGCGGTCTTGCACGGCTTTGACGAAATCGCGGGCCACAGGCAAGGAAACGTCAGCTTCCAAAAGGGCCACACGCACTTCGCGCAGTGCTGTTTTGACGTCATCTTCGGACAACGCGCCTTGGCTCGTCAGCTTGTCAAAAACACCGGAGAGGCGTTCGGATAGATTTTCAAACATGCCGGCCCTCCTAAGACCTTAAAGACTGATGTGCCTCATGTGAGGATGAGGCGGCGACGTTCCAAGACAATTTGCCAAACGATGAGCGCCCCCGTGGGCGCAACGCGCTGACGGAGGGCGATCCCGGCTTATGCCATGGGACCGGAAGTCTAGGTGCTTCCGGAGAGTTGTGCTTGCATTACGCTGACGTGCGAGGTGAGTCAAGCGCTGTGCCAATGGCATCTCTATATAATAAGGCGCACCCTATATATAGTGCGCCTTAGAACGTTTGGGTTCGTGCGATTAGGCCGCAAGCGCGGCAATCTGATCCTCCGAGGTCACAAAGCTCACGTCAGTGATTCCGATAAAACCAAGAATGTGACGCAAATAGGTTGATGCAAAATCATAGTCCGCGCCCAATGGGGTGCCACCGGATGCGAAAGCAACGATGGCCTTCTTGCCTGCCAGTTTTCCGACAGGGCCGTTTTCTGTATAGTTGAATGTACGCCCGACGCGCGCAACTTGATCGATCCATGCTTTCATTGCGGCAGGAACGCCAAAGTTATAGACGGGCAGGCCTATGGCGATAACATCCGCGGCAATCAGTTCATCCACCAATGCGTCTGACAAGGCCAAGATGTCTTTTTGCGTGTCAGTGCGGTCCTCTGCAGGCGTGAAGTTCGCCCCAACCCATGCCTCGTTGATATGGGCAATGGATTGAGACAGATCACGTTCCGTTGTTATGTCAGCGTTCAATGATTGAACGATTTGCGCCGTTAGTTTGCGCGATGCTGAGGTCGCGTGACGTGCTGAGCTGTTGATCGTAAGTACATGTGTCATGAAATATCCTTGGAGTTGAAGGCGCGTTTTATCTGAGCACAAGAATTAGGGACGCTTTGAAATCGACGTAAGTCGGTATTCTCGCGCATAAAGCGTTCGCAAATGAACCTTGAATGCAGGGGGGTGCCTAGACGTTTTGCAGGATCGAGCTACACTCCCTAAAAACACAAACAGGCCCCACGGATCATGTCCCATACTTCAGTTCTTATCGTCGGCAGTGCCCCAAACGCGCCCGAGGTCGCCTCTTGGGATATCAGTGGTTTTGACGCGGTTGTCGTTATAAACAACGCTTGGCAAGCGGTGCCACAATGGACGCATTTCATCCACCCAGAGGACTTTCCACCAGAGCGTCGCCCACAAGAAATCCCTCAAGGACGTCTGCAAATCGGTGCTGATACTTATGTACCTGCGCAAAATAAATACGGTGGATTTGTTTATGCAGGCGGCACGATGGCGTTTACGTCTGCCTATTGGGCGCTCGATGCGTTTCGCCCCGATGTTTTGGCATTTTTCGCCTGTGACATGGTTTACCCAAAGACGGGCGCGACCCACTTTTATGGCTCAGGCGCGGCAGACCCGCTGCGCAAAGACCCGACGTTGGTGTCGCTGCGTGCCAAAGCACGACGGTTGCAAGTTTGCGCGGCGCAGCAAGGCTGTGCTGTTGTAAATTTAAGTGCTGGAGAGAGTGTGTTACCTTATCCGCGTTGTGACAAATCTGATGCGTTGCGCGATGTGGAGGCCGAGATATACGACATTGCTGTCGCAAGCGAGGCCGCATCACTTGAGCGGCAATTCGACTATTTCGTGCCATCGGGCAGGTATTGGGAACAGATCGACCGGTTTGAGGCGGATGTCATCGCAAAAATTGATGCAACTTGGCTGCGCGCCTTTGGTGAAACCCGCTGAGGCCCAGACATTTTTCAGTCGCGACTTTCAGCCGAGAGGTCATAGTCCGCACTTGTCTTTTTGAACGACCGCCGTGTAAACGGGAGGACCCGTTCGTTAACGCACAGATTTGAGACAGTCATGAATATAGAAAACTGGGACGAAATTCGCACCGCATTTCAAGTTGCTAAAATGGGCACAGTGTCCGGTGCGGCGCAGGCTTTGGGGGTGCACCACGCCACTGTCATTCGTCATATCGACTCGCTTGAGCAAACCCTTGGGGTCAAGCTGTTTCAACGCCACGCGCGCGGGTACACATCGACAGAAGCTGGTACAGATCTGTTAAAGGTGGCGCAGGCCACAGACGATCAATTTTCCCAACTGGTCAATCGGATCAAAGGGCGTGGCGAAGATGTGAGTGGCGAGTTGATCATCACATCCTTGCCCCTTATCTCGCGTCGCATTGCTCCGATTTTGGCCGATTTTCAGGCGCTGCACCCCAAGTTGGTTGTGCGGTATCTGACTGGTGAGCGGGTGTTTCGGTTGGAGTACGGCGAAGCGCATGTCGCGATTCGCACGGGGTCTGCACCCCAAGAGCCTGACAACGTTGTGCAACCTTTTGGCACGCAGAAATTTGGGCTGTTCGTTCATAAATCTTATGTGGATCGGTTTGGTATGCCTGCGCCAGAAAATATGCTCACCGAGATGCGGTTCGTTGGATTTGACGACCTGACGCATCGTGCGCCTCATATGGTTTGGCTGCGTGACACGGTGTCGCCCGAACAAATCAGTTTTCGTGTCTCTAGTTTAGAGGCAAGCCTTGAGGCTGTCTTGGCTGGGGCTGGTGCGGGGTTTGTCAGTCATGATTTCGCAGCAACAGACGATAATCTGACGCGGATTTTCCCGACGCAAGCAGATTGGGAAGCGCCCAATTGGATTGTGACGCACGTCGATTTGCACCGAACCCCTAAAGTGCAGGCGATGCTGAGCTACCTAAAAGAACGTGCAAAGGAATGGAACTTTGACTGACGCTGCAAGCCGCCTTGAGCGCCGTAACGGACATCTGGCGATGCTCGTTTTTTCTTTTCTTGTGGCGGGTAGTTTCTCGTTGGGCGGCTTGGCCATGAAAACGGACACGATTTCACCGATTGCTTTCAACAGTGTGCGGTTTGTGATTGCGACCTGTGCTGTTGGCGTTTTGGCGATGGCCACGGGCGGGATTCCGCGATCCGCGCTGCAGGCGCCTTGGCGCTACGTTATTTTGGGCGGATTGTTCGCGCTTTACTTTATTATGATGTTTATAGGTCTGGAAACAGCTGCGCCTATTTCAATTTCGGCGCTGTTTACCTTAACGCCTTTGATGTCAGCGGTCTTTGGCTATTTCATCATGCGCCAAATCACCACCAAGCGCATCGCTTTCGCTTTGGCCGTCGGGGCCTCTGGTGCGCTTTGGGTGATTTTCCGAGCTGATATTTCCGCTCTTTTGGCGTTTGAGGTCGGGCGCGGCGAGATGATCTATTTTATCGGCGTGGTTGGACATGCGCTTTATACGCCGCTTGTGCCGCGTCTGAATCGAGGCGAGCGTACTTTTGTTTTCATCTTCCTTATCTTGATCGCGACCACACTTGTCGCACTCGCTTTTGGTGCATCAGACATTATGGCGACGGATTGGGTTGGTCTGCCCAGTATCGTTTGGATCGCCATGGGGTATACGGCGATCATCGCCACCACTTTTACCGCGACTTTGCTGACATTCGCCTCGGTGCGTTTGGACAGCGCTAAGGTTATGGCCTACACGTATCTGACGCCATCTTGGGTGATCCTATGGGAAATCGCATTGGGCAACGGCGTGCCGCCTGCTTTGATTTTCGGTGGCATCGGCTTGACGATACTGGCGCTGTATTTGCTGCTGAAGCATGAGGAATAAGACGCGCTAAGCATGAGTGACGCTGACCTCACCCGCCCCGCTATGTGGGGTGCGCGTCGTCAGTCTCGTTCAGTTCGGCTTCTAAAAACCGCTCAAGCCCATCTAAATCCAGTGCTTCGAACTGGCCGAAACCTTGCATCCATATCGACGCAGCACGCATGGCGTCGGGTTCAAGTTTGCACCATTTCACCCGCCCACGTTTTTCTTGCCCGATTAGCCCTGCGCGCATCAACAGTGTCAGGTGTTTACTGACGGCGGCCAGAGACATCTCGAATGGTTCGGCCACGTCTGTGACGGCCATGTCGTCTTCCAGCAACATCTCAAGGATCGCGCGACGTGTGGGGTCGGCGAGGGCAGCAAAGACAAGGTCGAGGGATTTTGCGTGATTGGTATGGGTCATAGTGTCAGCGTTAAGAGGGCTGGGCTTCTTGGTCAACCATTTGGTTGAATATAGTGAAGGGGCTTGAAATGCGTCCCTTGCGCTCAGTCTGAAGCGCGGCTTTGCAGTCATTAAATATCATTATTGTTTAATATCAACGTGTTGTTTCGTTTTTGAAAAGCCTAATCCCGTATTGACTCACGCCACCCTGCGCCATAGTTTGCCGGCAACTGACCAGAGGGGCTTTGACGATGACTGACCCGCATGATCCGAAGCGGCTTAAAGCCTTGGATGAGCGGATCGCGACATTGAAAAAGGCGCAAGAGCCAACAAGCTCCCGCGGTGAAGAACACTTTTCTCAGGCCAATATGGCGTGGCGGATGGTGATAGAATTGGTGGCCGGTCTGTTGATCGGTTTCGGCATGGGATGGGGCTTGGATAAGCTTTTTGGCACAACGCCCATCTTTATCGTGCTGATGGTTGGATTTGGACTGGCTGCGGGCGTCAAAACGATGATGCGCACAGCTCAGACGATCCAAGCGGAACAAGAGGCGGAAGCCTCGAAACTGAATGCGCAGGCAACTGCGGTAGATGATAACGCGGCAAAAGCCGCAGGTGACGAGAGGGATTGAACATGGCGACCGAAGCACATGGTACTGAGAGCAGCCTTGCATTCCACCCGATGGATCAGTTCAGAATTACGCCGCTTTTCGGGGATGGCGCTGTTCACTGGTACACGGTAACCAACGCAACCCTTTGGATGGGTCTCGCTGTTTTGGGTGTGGTTTTGCTTTTGGTTGTTGGCTCACGTGGTCGCTCAATCGTGCCATCTAAAGGCCAGTCCCTTGCTGAGCTCACATATGGTTTCGTTTACAAAATGCTCGAAGATGTGGGCGGCAAAGACTCCGTACGGTACTTCCCATACGTGATGACATTGTTCTGCTTCATCGCATTCTCAAATATCTTGGGCCTCTTGCCTTTGTCATTCACGCCAACGACCCACATCGCGGTCACCGGTGTTCTGGCGCTGCTCGTGTTCGTTTTTGTCACGGTTCTTGGCTTTGTCAAAAACGGTGCGAAATTCCTTGAACTGTTCTGGGTCAAATCCGCGCCGCTCGCGCTGCGTCCTGTTCTGGCCGTGATCGAGCTTATTTCATATTTCGTGCGTCCTGTTAGCCACTCCATTCGTTTGGCCGGCAACATGATGGCTGGTCACGCTGTGATCAAAGTTTTCGCGACATTCGCGGCCATCAAACTTATCGCACCCGTTTCTATCGCGGCCATTACAGCCATGTATGGTCTCGAACTTCTCGTAGCCTTCATTCAGGCCTACGTGTTCACCATTCTAACCTGCGTGTACCTTAAAGACGCGCTGCATCCGTCACACTAATCGGATCAGGTTCGAACTCTAACTACTTTTCAGCCAATTCCAACGTAAGGAGATACCCCCATGGAAGGCAATATCGCAGAACTCGGCAAATACATCGGTGTAGGTCTCACAGCAATCGGCATGGGTGGCGCAGCTATCGGTGTTGGCAATGTTGCTGGCAACTACCTCGCGGGCGCATTGCGCAACCCATCCGCTGCTGCTTCACAAACTGCTACACTCTTCATCGGCATGGCGTTTGCCGAAGCTTTGGGGATTTTCTCTTTCCTCGTTGCTCTCTTGTTGATGTTCGCAGTCTAAGTCAGACTCACACATCCTTACGGCAGGGTGGGTCTTAAGTGATCCACCCTAGCGTAATTTGGCTCCTTCCGATCCTCGGAAGGAATTATCCAGAGCCAGGAGGACACCATGGCGACAGAGACACATGGGGCAACTGAAGCAGTGGCGATGCCGCAGCTTGATTTTGCTACTTTCCCGAACCAGATTTTCTGGCTTCTTGTCACGCTCGTCGTGATCTATTTCGTGCTGTCTAAAATTGCACTGCCGCGCATCTCTTCGGTGCTTGCAGAACGCTCTGGCACGATCATGAACGACATTTCTGCTGCTGAAGAGCTCAAGCTCAAGGCCCAAGATGCAGAAAACGCATATAACAAAGCGCTCGCCGAGGCCAAGGCCGAAGCCCAGCGTATTTCAGGCGAAGCCAGCGCAGCTATTCAAGCTGATTTGGATGTCGCTTTGGCTAAAGCCGACGCAGAGATCGCAGCGAAAGCTGCCGAATCCGAGGCAATGATCGCAGAGATCCGCGACAATGCCGCAGACAGCGTTAAAGTGGTTGCCAAAGACACCGCCAAAGAACTTGTTGCAGCATTTGGTGGCAAAGCCGATGCCAAGACATTGACCGCCGCGATCAACGCGCGCTTGAAAGGGTAAGATCATGAAAACACTTCTCGCCCTCACCGCCGCTGTTGTTGCGACACCTGCTTTCGCAGCTGATGGTCCGTTCTTGTCCTTTAGTAACACAAACTTTATCGTCTTGCTTGGCTTCATCGTCTTCATCGGTGTTTTGGTTTACGCAAAAGTGCCCTCCATGCTTGGTGGTCTTTTGGATAAACGCGCTGAAGGCATTTCGACCGAGCTTGAAGAAGCCCGTGCATTGCGCGAAGAAGCCCAAACAATTTTGGCATCTTACGAGCGCAAACAACGTGAAGTTCAAGAGCAAGCTGACGCGATTGTAGCGCAAGCTAAAATCGATGCCGAGGCTGCTGCCGCCAAAGCGAAAGAGGTCATCCAGACGTCTATCGAGCGCCGTCTTGCCTCTGCTCAAGATCAGATCGCATCTGCGCAAGCTGCAGCTGTTCGTGACGTGCGCAACACTGCTGTCACCGTGGCTGTTGCCGCAGCACAAGACGTGATTGCCAAGCAGATGACTGCCGCAGAGGCTAACAAATTGATTGATGACGCCATTGGCGATGTCGCTGATAAGCTGCACTAAGCCGCTAAATTAGCTCTAAATC
Organism: Pacificibacter marinus; assembly: GCF_018860505.1. Lineage (GTDB taxonomy): Bacteria > Pseudomonadota > Alphaproteobacteria > Rhodobacterales > Rhodobacteraceae > Celeribacter > Celeribacter marinus_B. The sequence continues at coordinate 188,668 of NZ_JAHKPU010000030.1, read as the reverse complement.
TTTGAAGCCCTGCGGAAACGCGGGGCTTTTTCTTTTGAGCAAAGATGAGATTAGGGCGCTGCTACATTTCAAAGCTCACAGTGCAGAGGTGGGTTTTAGCGCTTTTGTTCGTGATCAAATCGCAATTGTGCGATTGCCTCGTTCTTTTCGAACTTCTGTTGATCTTTCAGCGCCTGTTCAACGTAATTCAGATGTGACACCACAGCAGAACGGGCCGCCTCTGGATCGCGCGCTTGCACGGCATTATTGATCCGCCGGTGTTGATCTAGCAAATCGGCGCGATTGGTGCGTTGTTTGAACATGACGGAGCGGTTGTAAAATACGCCCTCGCGCAGCAAATCAAACATCGACCGCATCATGTGCAGCATCACGACGTTGTGGCTGGCCTCAATTATGGACAAGTGAAATTCGGCATCTAAGCGGGCTTCGTCCGACGGATTGCGTTTGGGGTGAGCCGCTTCCATTTTCTCGAAAATGGTATTGATGACCTTTAGATCCGTCTCAGACCCAAAAGTTGCGGCACGCTCTGCGGCCAAGCCTTCCATATCGCGGCGAAAGGCGATGTAGTCGAATACAGCTTCGTCGTGGTCGCCAAAGAGCTTTACCAAAGCTGGTGAAAAGGCCGACCCCAAAACATCGGCGACAAACACACCAGCGCCCGCGCGTGTTTCCAACAGGCCTTTGGTACTTAGGTCACCAATCGCTTCGCGCAATGACGGACGCGATACGTTTAAACGTTCGGCCAAATCGCGCTCTGCTGGAAGTCGTTCCCCCGGCCTTAGAATGCCGCGCAAAATCAGCAATTCAATTTGTTTGACCACACTTTGTGCCAGCTTTTCAGATTGGATTTTTTGAAAGGGCATGACGTCTCCGGCGACTGATCGATATGATTGGTCAATTTATATGACCAAGACGCGTCACTGGCCATGAAAAAAGGCCGGACACTGTGCCGGCCTTTTAAAAGAATTGAAAAGTGACTTACGCAGCAGGGGTGATGATGATCTCAACGCGGCGGTTTTGTGCGCGACCTTCTGGTGTAAGGTTGGTTGCCACGGGCGCGTCTTCTCCACGGCCGTAAGCGTTCACACGGTAGGCTTCGACGCCGTTTGCCCGCAGAATTGTAGATACGGCTGAGGCGCGACGTGTGGACAGCTCTTGGTTGTAGCTTGCATCGCCCGTGTTATCGGTGTGGCCAATGACCTGAACTGTCGTCGATGGGTACTCTTGCAAGTTACGTGCAAGCGCACCGAGATCAGATTGAAGGCCCGCACGCACAACAGCGCTGTCGGTGGCGAATAAAATGTCTTGTGGCAAGGTCACAACCAGTTCTGAACCGGTATTGACGATTTGAACGTCATCATTGCCAAGGTCTTGGCGCAAGTCAGCGGCTTGTTGATCAAGCGCACCGCCGATGCCGGCGCCAATAGCGCCGCCAATCACGGCGCCGACAGCGGCTTTGCCGAGCTTACCGTCATTTTGCGATAGGCCTACGATGCCACCGAGAACCGCGCCCGCGACTGCGCCTTGGCGAGCTTTGGAGTCCGGGTCGCTCATATTGCTGCTGTCCATACATCCGGCTAAAACGACGGCTGCGACAATGGGAAAGGCGATAAGGGTGCGGGTCTTCATGAGACTACCTTTTTGTTAAACTGCTTTTACGCTTCTTTTATCTTACGTCTGGCGCGATGCGCAGCGCCATAACGCATGCGATGAAAAATTGGCGGAAAAGTGCTTATGAGTTTGCCTAAGGCCTGGCCTCAGCCTGTACGGTTTCATAGGCCAATAGGGCGCGTTTGACTGGGGTGCCCCAGTGATACCCGCCCAGATCGCCAGACTTGCGCAACACGCGGTGGCATGGGATCAGCCAACTGATCGGGTTGCGACCCACTGCTGTCCCCACTGCGCGTACGGCCTTGGGGTTACCGATGGCTGCGGCGATATCGCCGTAGGTGGTGACATCACCTGATGGGATCGACAAAAGCGCTTCCCAAACTTTGATTTGAAAAGGGCCGCCGATCAATTGAAGCTGCGCTGTGCCACCTGAGAGGGCTGCCTCAACAAAAGGGCGTACTTCGGCGAGATTTTCGACAAAGGTTGCATTTGGCCATCGCCCGCTGAGATCGGCAAAGCTTGCCTCGCGCCCGATTTCAGATGTGAAGCCAAGGCCGCATAAGCCCCGTGGCGTGGCCATGGCCAAAGCTTCGCCAAAAGGTGTCTCAAGCCAGCCAAAAGTAATTTGTAAGCCAGCGCCTTTGCGAGCATAATCGCCTGGAGACATGGCTTCCCAACGTAAAAACAAATCATGCAGCCTGCCTGTTGACGTTAAGCCAACGTCACTCGTCACGTCTAACAAAGTATGTCGCGTTTTCATCAGTGTTTTGGCATGATCCAAGGTCAAATATTGCTGATAACGTTTGGGCGAGACGCCAGCCCATTTTGAGAACACTTTTTGAAAATGTTGCGAACTCATACCTAGATCTGTGGCGAGCCCCTCTAACGTCAAAGGGGTTTCTGCCTGATCGATGTGCGATATTGCACGACGAATGACCTGATAATGGTAGTGATTTTCGACAGTCATTTGGGCCCCCATGTGTTTGAGAGGATACTCACACGAAATGCAGCCGTGAGGCGACCCGAAACTTGATCAAAGAGTAAGTGCGCTAAGAGGCCATGGCTTTAGCCGCGTTTACTGAGAAGCCTTGTGGCAAGGATGCGGTGAATTGATCAAGGCAGTCTTAACTGCGATAGCTGATTTGGCGCTCATTTTATAAAAACCCGAGCCTTGCCGTTAAGGTCACAAAAAGGCATTAAGCGAACTATGGTCAAACAACTCGATTATCATACGATCTTTGAAATATTTTCACGCTTTCGCGCCGCCGAGGCCGAACCCAAAGGCGAGCTTGATCACACCAATGCCTATACCTTGGTTGTGGCGGTGGCTCTGTCTGCGCAGGCCACAGACGTGGGCGTGAACAAGGCCACCAAAGAGCTGTTCAAGATTGCTGATACCCCGCAAAAGATGCTTGATCTTGGGATTGAAGGGCTGACAGAACACATCAAAACCATCGGGTTGTTTCGCCAAAAAGCCAAGAATGTGATGAAGACTGCGCAAATCTTGGTCGATGACTTTGATGGTGTCGTGCCCTCATCGCGTGCCGCTTTGGAAAGCCTGCCGGGTGTGGGCCGTAAAACTGCGAATGTCGTGTTGAATATGTGGTGGCATGTGCCGACGCAGGCCGTCGATACGCATATCTTGCGCTTTGGCAATCGCTCTGGTGTGGCTGTGGGCAAAGATGTCGTCGCGGTTGAGCGCGCCATCGAAGACCAAATCCCCGCTGAATTTCAACAACACGCACATCACTGGATGATCCTGCATGGTCGTTATACCTGCAAGGCGCGTAAACCTTTGTGCAGCACTTGTCTGATAAGAGACATCTGCGCCTTTGAGGAGAAGAATTTTGACTAAAACCTACCAAGTTGTCGGCATCGGCAACGCGATCGTCGATGTGATTACGCAAGCAGATGATAGCTTTTTAGAGCTCATGGGCATCGAAAAAGGCATCATGCAATTGGTGGAACAATCGCGGGGTGAGATGCTGTACGGTGCGATGGAAAACCGTGTGCAAACGCCCGGTGGCTCTGTCGCCAACACTCTGGCAGGCTTGGGCAATCTTGGGTTAAAGACCGGCTTTATCGGTCGTGTGCATGACGATGCTTTGGGGCGGTTCTATGCCGCTGAGATGGAGGCTGATGGCACGGCTTTCGTGAACCCGCCTGTCGCAGGGGGCGAGCTGCCGACATCGCGGTCTATGATTTTTGTCTCTCCTGATGGGGAACGGTCTATGAACACCTATCTTGGAATTTCTTCTGAGATTTCGTCAGCGGATGTGAACGCGGATGCTGCCTCTGATACGGCTATTATGTTTCTAGAAGGATATCTATACGACAAAGACATGGGCAAAGCAGCGTTTGATCAAGCTGCGAAATTAACTCATGCGGCTGGTGGAAAGGTTGGGATTTCTTTGTCCGATCCGTTCTGTGTTGACCGTCATCGCGATGATTTTCGGACATTCGTCAAAGAGATGGACTTTGTGATCGGCAATGAACACGAATGGGAAAGCCTGTATCAAACCGACCTGTCCGCAGCACTTGAAATTGCGGCGGCCGAATGTGGCTTGGTGGTCTGTACGCGCGGCGGAGGTGGTGTCGTGCTGGTGCAAGGCGACGAAGAGATTGTCGTGCCTGTCGAACGTGTGCAACCTGTTGATACAACCGGCGCAGGCGACCAGTTTGCGACAGGATTTTTGTACGGCTATGCCACAGGCCAAAGTTTGGAAGTTTCAGGCAAAATGGGCTGTGTCGCCGCAGCTGAAGTCATCTCGCATATTGGTCCACGGCCTGAGGTTGATCTTAAAACCCTGTTCAAAGACGCTGGGCTGCTCTAGGTTTTCGGTGAACACGATTAACTAAGATAGGAATATGTGATGGACGGAGCTATGGCAGCCGCCTTTTTGTTGTTTGGTGGTCTTGATATGGTCCTAAACGATTGTGGATCTGGTTCTGGGTGCTTGGCTCAGTCTGACGAAGCCTCGCGTTTTTCTATCTCAACAGGATTGGTTGAGTTTAACGAAGACCATGTGTCGCATGAAGCCTATTTTCGGTACGACTTCGGCAAAAAATACGGACCGTTTCAGCCCATCATAGGGGCCTCTTTTACAGGCCAAGGTGCGGTTTGGGCCGGTGCTGGAGCAGCCTATACCAAAGAGCTGGCTGACACAGGCATCTACGCCCAACTTCACTTGATGGGTGGCCTTTTTGATAAGGGGGATGGGGAAGACATTGGCGGTCATATCCATTTCCGTTCAGGTGTTGAGCTTGGTTATGAGGCGGACAATGGATGGCGCTACGCCATGTCCTATGATCACCGCTCAAATGCAGAGCTGTTGGACGTGAACCCCGGCCTTGAGACGTTGCAATTTCGCGTGTCTGTACCCTTTAACTAAGCCTGCAATAAAGTAGACATTAAAAAAGGCGCGATGAGATCAGTCTCACGCGCCTTTTCCTATACGTCTTCAGGCTAAGATGCCCCTAATGCGCCTCTGCCCAGTTGTTGCCGATACCTGCGTCAACCTCGATTGGAACATCAAGTTTCACAGCGGGTTCCGAGGCATTTTCCATCACGTCTTTCACGGCTTCAATCACCTGATCGCAGGCGTCCTCATCCACTTCAAAGATCAATTCATCGTGGACTTGCAACAGCATCTTGGCGGGCAGGTCTTTGATGGCGTCAGGCATACGGATCATTGCGCGGCGGATGATATCGGCAGCGGTGCCTTGGATCGGTGCATTGATCGCAGCGCGCTTGGCAAAGCCCGCTTGCGGACCTTTGGCAGCAATCTCAGGCGTATGGATTTTGCGACCGAACAGCGTTTGCACGTATTTATGGTCTTTCGCAAAAGCGACCGTTTCATCCATATATTCTTTGATGCCGGGGAAGCGCTCAAAATAACGATCGATAAAGCCTTGAGCCTCTTTGCGTGGAATGCGCAGATTGCGCGCAAGACCAAAGCCAGAGATGCCGTAAATGACCCCAAAGTTGATGGCTTTCGCTTGACGGCGCACCATCGGATCCATGCCTTCCATTGGCACGTTGAACATCTCAGACGCGGTCATGGCGTGAATATCGTGACCGTCGCGGAAGGCCTGTTTGAGGCTGTCGATTTTGGCCACATGGGCCAAGATACGCAACTCGATTTGACTGTAATCCAGCGAGATCAGTTTCTTGCCTGTATCAGCAACAAAGGCCTCGCGAATTTTGCGGCCTTCTTCGGACCGCACAGGGATATTCTGCAAATTCGGGTCAGACGATGACATGCGCCCCGTGACTGCGCCCGTCTGAATATACGACGTATGTACGCGGCCTGTCTCTGGGTTGATAAAGGTTTGCAAAGCGTCCGTGTAGGTCGATTTCAACTTGGACAATTGACGCCAATCCATCACGCGGGCTGGCAATTCATGGCCCTCAGATGCGAGGTCTTCGAGAATATCGACTCCTGTGGCATAGGCACCGGTCTTGCCTTTTTTACCACCGGGCAATTCCAATTTATCGAACAGAATTTCACCGAGCTGCTTGGGGGACCCCACGTTGAACGGCTGGCCTGCAAGCTCTTGGATTTCAGCCTCAAGTCCGGCCATCTTTTGGGCAAACGTATTGGACATGCGCGACAGCACATCACGGTCAACCTTGATGCCATTGCGTTCCATTTGGGTCAACACAGGTGACAAGGGGCGCTCCAGCGTCTCATAAACTGTGGTGACCTGTTCTACATGCAGCTTGGGTTTGAACTCCTGCCACAGGCGCAGGGTGATATCGGCATCTTCAGCGGCATATTTGATCGCTTTGCCCAGTTCCACTTTGTCAAAGGTGATCATGGATTTGCCTGACCCCAACAGTTCTTTGGTTGGGATCGGGGTATGGTCCAAATAGCGGACCGACAGGGCATCCATACCGTGATTGTGCAGACCAGCGTGCAGAGCATAAGACATCAACATGGTGTCATCGTAAGGCGCGACAGTGACGCCGTAGCGCGCGAAAATCTTGGCATCGTATTTCATGTTCTGGCCGATTTTCACGATGCTTGGATCTTGCAGCATGGGGCGCAGGGTATCGATAACCAAATCAAGCGGCAGTTGGCCCTCGACCAAGCTGTCGCCGCCAAACAGATCATCATCCCCTGCTTTATGCGCGAGAGGAATATAGCAGGCTTGGCCCGCTTCAACACATAACGAGATGCCGACCAGATCGACCTGCATCGCATCCAAACCCATGGTTTCGGTGTCGACGGCGACATAGCCACGCTCATAGATGGCATCGATCCAGCGCTCCAATGCACCGATGGTGCGGACATGCTCATAGGCATCTAAGTCAAACGGTTTCGTTGCAGGTTTTGCTGACTGCTGTATTGCGGTTGCATTTGCAGAGGTTGGCGCATCCGGTATTTTCGGCGCCTCAACGCCAAAGCGCTCAGTGGCGCGTTTGACAATGGTGCGAAATTCCATTTTGGCCAGAAACGCGACCAAATCATCGACATTCGGCTCTTTGACCTCAAGGCTTTCCAGCGTGAAGTCCAGATCCATTTCGCAATCCAGTTTCACCAGATCACGTGAAATGCGGATCAGCTCTGCGTTGTTTTGCAGGCTTTCGCGGCGTTTGGGCTGTTTGATCTCATCAGTGCGCGACAAAAGCGTTTCCAGATCGCCGTATTCATTAATCAAAAGCGCGGCCGTTTTTATGCCAATGCCGGGGGCGCCGGGCACGTTATCAACGCTGTCGCCTGCGAGTGCCTGAACATCAACAACGCGGTTGGGGCCAACGCCGAATTTTTCTTCCACGCCCTCGGAATCGATGCGTTTGTTTTTCATCGGGTCGAGCATTTCAACGCCCCCGCCGATCAACTGCATCAGGTCTTTGTCTGACGAAATAATGGTGACGCGGGCCCCCGCATCGCGCGCATTGCACGAAAGCGTTGCGATGATGTCGTCGGCCTCAAAACCTTCGACTTCGATGCAAGAAATATTGAAAGCGCGGGTGGCGTCACGGGTCAGCGAAAACTGGGGGCGTAAATCTTCGGGGGCTGGTGGACGGTTGGCTTTGTATTGCGGGTAGATTTTGTTGCGAAACGTGTCGCCGGAGTGGTCGAAAATCACTGCCGCGTGTGTTGGCGCATCGGGACCAGTGTTGGCCTCGATATAGCGGTACAACATGTTCGAAAAGCCTGACACTGCGCCGACAGGCAGGCCGTCAGATTTGCGCGTCAAAGGCGGCAATGCGTGATAGGCGCGGAAAATAAAGGCTGAGCCGTCAATAAGGTGAAGGTGATGTCCCTTGCCGAAAGTCATATGCATGCCGCCTTTGTGTAAATCTGCCCCGCTTTGATAGCACGAAGGGGTCCCCCACCTGCAAGCTGTGATCGTGTTAAAATGCCCAGCTTGCGCAGTGTTTTCTAAGGTGAAGCGTCATGAGGCCAAACATGACAAAACAGCCGGCGTCAGCGCGGCTGTTTTGAAAAATCTAACCCTTGATAGTTAGGGGCGAAAAACGCGGCTTAAGCTTCGCTTTCCAATTTCGATGAAATGTGTACGAATTTTTTATCGCAGTAGCCACATTCAACGAATCCTGTCTCATGCGGTATTACCAACCAAACACGCGGATGGCCTAAAGCGCCTTCGGAGCCATCACAGGCCACTTTCCAAGAGGATACGATTTCGGTTTCTGGGGCATCGGTGGTCATGTTTGTCGCTCACTTTTGGCTGAGTGCATCCCTTGTTTGATTTGCACAAGGGGTGCGCAGGCGGTCACTGTTGCCGAACCTGTTTGGACGGCTTATGTCAACGACATATGATAGCGATCCGCGCGCCACGGGCAAGGGGGTGCGACCAGATCAGCGCAGGAAACCCCCGCGCGAAAGGGAGATACGATGACAAGCAATGCTATTGAGATCAGAGGCCTGCGCAAAACCTATCGTGGTCAAGGTACAGCGCCTGCCAAAGAGGCGCTTAAAGGCATCGATCTGGATATTCCCAAAGGGTCTATTTTTGGGCTTTTGGGGCCAAATGGAGCTGGGAAATCCACTTTGATTAATATTCTGGCTGGGCTTGTGGTCAAAACATCTGGCCAAGCCAAGATCTGGGGCTTTGATCAAGACGTCAACCCGCGTCAATCACGTGCCGCCATTGGCGTGATGCCGCAAGAATTGAATCTTGATCCGTTTTTCACTCCACGCGGTGCGCTTGAAGTGCAGGCGGGCCTTTACGGCGTGCCAAAAAAGGATCGCCGATCTGACGAGATTCTCGAGATGGTCGGGTTGAGTGACAAGGCCGAGTCCTATGCGCGCACTTTGTCGGGGGGAATGCGCCGTCGTCTTTTGTTGGGCAAAGCGCTTGTGCACAACCCGCAAGTTTTGGTGCTGGACGAGCCGACCGCGGGGGTCGATATCGAACTGCGCCATATGTTGTGGGCCAATGTACGGCGCTTGAACGAAACGTACGGAACCACGATTATTTTGACGACGCATTATTTGGAAGAAGCCCAAGAAATGTGTGACGAAATTGCGATCATCAATCATGGCGAAGTTGTTGCGCGCGATACGACCAAAAACCTGATCGGGGCGATGGATGCGAAAACTTTGGTGATCGAGCCTGAAGGCGGAGCGCCTGAAGTTTTTGATCTACCTGAAGGGGTCACCTTGGATCGCAAAGTTGACGGATCTCTGGCCTTTTCCTACTCGCGCTCGAAAACCTCTGCCAACGTGATTTTGGATGCGGCGAAGGCGGCGGGCATTGTCATTGGCGATGTGCGCACGGTTGACCCGGATCTTGAGGATGTCTTTGTGGATTTGACCTCTGGAAAATAACGCTTGGGCGTAGCCAACCTGAAACTTGATCAAAATAAAAAAAGCCCCACTGATGTCAGCGGGGCTTTTGATTGGTCCGGTTGGTAGTGTCTTTTGTGGTGCCTAGCCTGCAGTCAATGGGCCACAAGTCTCGCCGCCTAACAGATGCACGTGAAAATGTGGTACTTCTTGGTGACTGTCAGGGCCGGAATTGGTGATTAAGCGATAGCCATTGCCGCCATGGGCCTCGGATGTGCCTGTCTGCTTGGCGATGTGGGCGACAGATTTGAAAAAATCGAGCTGCTCTGCATCGCTTGCCGTGGTGACAAAGTGGTCATAGCAGCGATACGGGCCTTTCGGAATCACCAAAATATGTATGCTTTTTTGCGGTGAAATGTCAGGAAAGGCGATGGTATGATCGCTTTCAAACACAGGTTTGGACGGGATTTCGCCACGCAAAATTTTAGCGAAGATGTTTTGATCATCATAGATATAGGCCATGGGTGGTCCTTTGGCTTAGTCGTAAAATAAATAGTCTGTGTTGGCGATTTTTAGGGCGTCTTCATGCGATATTTTCAAAAAACGCGCGATGGGGCCTGCGTTTTCTTCTGGCGTTTTTGTTTGCGAAATACGCTCATGGTTCTCAAAATCTGCGTCGCGAATGCCATCATATTCATGATTGATGTCGGATTTAAGCGTTGGAAGCAGTTTTTCGAGTGCATCTTGGGGTGTTTGGTCGCCAGCAAGCCCCACGCGTTTGGCGTGCCCTTCAAGATAATCGTCGGTAAACTCGCATTCGATTTCCAACAATCGCGTGCCAGAGCGGTCGCTGTAAAAATCTTTGATCAGATCCAACCCGTCAGAATCCAAACACACCACCAAGCGATCAGTTTCAAAGTAATCGAACAACATACGCACCCAAGCGCGCCGGTGTCGTGTGCGTTTCTCAAGACTTTTCTCGATGCCCCCTAAATCGGGCAGGGGGGTGCTTTCTTCATTGAACAGGTATTCGATGCAGGGCACATCGCTGTGTTCTTTGATTTCGGCCACAAGCCGCTTGGCGACATGCCATTTCTTGCAGACAATCATTAACAATTCGCGGTCACGCCCGAGCGAGCTTTCGGTTTCCCAAAACCGCTGTGCGAAACGTCGGCCATTGCGTCCCCGTCCAGTGAGAAACTTATACAAAGACCGTCCTTCACCAGATATTTGAAACTCCACACCTTTTGCTGCGTACAAATCGCCAAGCCTCTTTTTGAGCTCTGCGGCGTCTGGAGAAATTTTTCGTGCGAATAGAAAGTCTTGTGTGACCAGTAGATCATAATGGTCATTGTAGAAAACCACGGGCATGCCGTAATCGGTAAACATCAAAAAGGTCAGCGTGCGTGCCTGAATTTCAGATTCGGGCACTAAATGCCTGACCAAAGTTTGAAAGAATGTCTCGTCGGGAATCCATGTGGTGCGGAAAAACCTCATCACATCAGTACGTTTGCGCGTGAATTCTAAAATCCATTCAATCGTCCGTCTACGCAAGCACCACCACTGCGATCCGATTTGAACTTGAATATCGTCAGGGATCTCGCGTTGAAGCCCTAGACGACGTTGCAGCCAAAAGCTTTGATAGAATCGCCATTTTTGTGTGCGTTCATTGAACCAGTGGCGATAAATGAGGCGTTCTTCTTTGAACCCGGTTTTGATCCATTCCGATTCGAAGAAATCAAAACTCTCAATATAGTCCACGTCTTCTTGGTCCAAGAAGTTATGCATGTATTCTGCTGTCTTCACGGACATGCAGTCGCCAGAGACCATATAAAAATGTGTCGCGCGCGGAAATGCCTTTTCAGCGGCCTCAACCGCGTACAAGGATGCTTGAACAAGTGACCATTCGCCCCAACCACATTTGATGCGTTTGGTGGCATATGCGACGTTTGGGTTGTCTTTTAAGCCTTCGCGAATCTTTTCAAATGGAGCGCGGCCACTGCGCGCATCAAAGTGGATTGAGATGTAATCCCCTGCTGCAGTCAATCTGCGCGCCTGATCAATAATCGCTTCTGGGTCTTTGTGGCACAGAAGAATGAATGCAATTCGTGCCATTATAGAAACCGTATCCTCATTTTTGCCGCATTATGGATTATAATCGTAACCAGTTATTGAATAAACAAGCCTAATTTGCTTTTAAAGTGCAAAACGTTGTTTGTGTGCAGTCTTGAGGAGAACGGGTCTATATGGGCTTTCCAGGAACTTGGATGACCGAGAGTGAAAGCGTGGTGTACCGCGTTGTTCCAAAATGTGCGTGCTCGACCATTGGTCAGATCATGTTTTATTCAGATCACGGCGAATTTTTCGACGGCGATATCCATGACAGCAAAGATCGAATGCATAAGTGGTCGCAAGAAAACAGCCAGCCCTTGATCGAAGCGAACGCGCAAAGGCATAAGTCTTACGCCTTCACTTGTGTGCGCAATCCGTACACGCGTGTGCTGTCGTCTTTCTTTGACAAAATTTGCGGCATTCAGCGCAATGGCAGACGCTACCGCGGTAACATGGTGCCGCAGCTTGTGCAAAAATATGGCATCGAAGTGGGCGGGGATGATGGCAAACAAGAGTTTGACCAAATCGCATCGTTCCGTCGGTTTTTGTTGTTTGTACGCGATACCATCCGTTGGCGTCGCCCTATGGACCCTGACATCCATTGGTCTGCGATGTCTGGCCATGTGTCGACATTCATCGCCAACGGCGGGCGTTACGACAAAATCGTTTACACCGAGACGTTCAACGATGGAATGCAAGACGTTCTAAATGCAATCCAAACGCCGCACAAAGTGGATTTGGCCAATATTCCACGGTTCAACGAGTCCGAGGGGCATGGCCCCAAACGTCTTCACCCTGTTGAAGATTACTTTGATGATCTGTCCAAACATTTGATTTGGGAAATCTACAAACGTGATTTCCAACTGTTCAAATATGATTTTGAAAATCCAGCCAACAAATTTCCAATTGCGGAAATTGATCTGGATGAGGTTCACGCCAAACTTGGCGATTGATCCAATCGCGATATGATGTCGAAAAGCGCTGTCTTAAAGGGCGGCGCTTTTTGGCATTAAGGGCTTTCGCTTGTTGAGGCCGTGTCGAGGCTGAAAAATTGACCAGAGGACCAGACTCCAATGCGCTGCCTGCCGTCAATTCTGTGCTCAACCGCCAATTCGGCCAGACGGAAAAAGCTTTTGCGGTCAATCAGCGCCTCAAGCCCTGACCGGATTTCGACATAAGGCGCAGGTTCACCTGAGGTGCGCGTCTCGACACGCAAAGGGTGCTGCGCATCCAGAACCGCCTCATCGCCCATCGAAGTGTGAAAGGTCAAAACCTGTTCCGTGCCAGTGCCTTTTACATCGAAATCTATCGCTAAAAAGGGCGCGTCCTCGACTGTGATCCCAACCTTTTCGGCAGGTGTGACCAAGAAATAGGCGTCGCCTTCTTTTTTCAACACGGTAGAGAAGAGGCGCGCCAACCGCACCCGCCCAATCGGTGTTCCAAGGTAGAACCAAGTGCCGTCCCGTTTGATTTGAATGTCCAAATCGCCACAAAAGGGCGGATTCCAAAGATCCACGGGCGGTAATCCTCGGGTTTTTGCGGCGCTGATTGCAGCCGCGATGCTATCTGCTGAGACACTCACGATAAGTTCACCCTAAATCACTCCATTATTGGCACCATAACACTATTGTCTGTTTGTGCTTTGGCTCAGACCTGTTTCTAATAGTGCACGTAATTCTAGGATAGGTGAAGACATGTCGCAAAATGATCTTGTGGTTGAGATCGAACAGCTTGGGGCCAAATTGGCGCAGGCCAAAGCCTCGGTGACACGGCGTTTTATCGGTCAAGAACAGGTCGTCGATTTGGTGTTTTCGGCGTTGCTGTGTGGTGGTCATGCGCTTTTACTTGGGCTGCCAGGTTTGGGCAAAACCCGACTGGTTGACACATTATCTACGGTCATGGGCCTCAAAGGCGCGCGGGTCCAATTTACCCCAGATTTGATGCCTGCCGATATTTTGGGATCAGAAGTGTTGGAAACCGCACCAGATGGAACACGGGCCTTTCGCTTTGTCAAAGGTCCGGTGTTTTGCCAACTTTTGCTAGCAGATGAAATCAACCGCGCCTCGCCGCGCACGCAATCTGCGTTGCTGCAAGCGATGCAGGAAAAATCTGTGACCATCGCGGGGCAGGCGCATGAGTTGGAACCGCCTTTTCATGTGCTCGCCACGCAAAACCCGTTGGAACAAGAAGGCACCTATCCGCTGCCCGAAGCCCAGTTGGACCGTTTTCTAGTGCAAGTGGATGTGGACTATCCTGATCGGGTCACAGAACGCGCGATCCTTTTGGCCACAACAGGCGAGACCGAAGAAGAGGCGCATGAGGTTCTCAGCGCGGCCGAGTTGATTGCGGCACAGGCCTTGTTGCGCAAAATGCCTGTGGGTGAAAATGTGGTCGAGATGATCCTTGATCTGGTGCGCTCTTGCCGCCCCGATACGCCTGATGCCTCAGACGCGATTTCAAACTCTGTCGCTTGGGGGCCTGGCCCGCGCGCGGCACAAGCCTTGATGTTGACTGTGCGCGCACGAGCCTTGTTGGATGGTCGCTTGGCACCGTCCCCTGATGATGTTCTGGCGTTGGCGCGTCCTGTGTTGAGCCACCGTATGGCGTTGACGTTCTCGGCGCGCGCGCGGGGGGAAGCCCTTGGGCCTTTGATTGATGCCGCAGCGCTGGCCGCGTTAAAAAACAGGGCCGCCGCGTGAGTGATCCACGGCTCTCTTCAAGCCACCTCAGGGCGCAGGCCGAACAGGTTGCAGGCCCGATGCCTGCACTTTTGGCCAAGGCTGACGCGCTTGCGCGCACCATGATGATGGGCGGGCATGGCAGACGGCGTGCTGGCAATGGGTCTGAGTTTTGGCAGTATCGCCCAGCTCAGGCTGGGGATCCCGCGCGATCTATCGATTGGCGTCGATCGGGACAATCTGATGGTTTTTTTGTCCGCGAACAAGAATGGCAGGCTGCGCAATCGGTACATTTTTGGTGTGATCAGTCAGCTTCGATGCAGTTTTCATCATTGACTGACGAAACCAGCAAGCTGGACCGCGCCGCAGTGTTGACGCTGGCGCTATCGATTTTGCTGATGAATGGCGGCGAACGGGTGGCTTTGGATGGTGTGGGCACGCCACCTCGCAATGGCACGCAGCAATTGCGGCGGATCGCGCAGGCTTTATGTGCGCCTCAGACTGATGAATTCGGCGTAGTGGATGGGGCGGATTACCTGCCACAATCGCGTGCCGTTATGATGTCCGATTTCTTGGGGCCGATGGAAGCTATTGAGCGTGCTGTTGGCGCCGCTGCGGATCGCGGCATTCGTGGCGTAATATTTCAAATTCTCGACCCCGTTGAAGAAGCCTTTCCATTTCAAGGGCGTACTGTTTTCACCTCGATGGGGGGCGGACTGTCGCATGAAACCCTGCGGGCCGGTGATTTGAAGGCCCGCTATCTTGACCGATTGGCTGAGCGCAAAGATGCATTGCACAACTTGGCGCGGCAAGCTGGCTGGCAATACGATTGTCACCACACAGATACACCTGCACAGGTTGCTTTGGTCCGGTTGTTCCAAGCCTTAGATGGGGGCGCAAACTAATGTGGATCGTAGGGCCAATCGGATTTGCAACGCCTTGGTTGCTGTGGGGCTTGTTGGTCTTGCCGCTGCTGTGGCTGTTGTTACGCGCTGTGCCGCCTGCGCCCAAGCGTTTGCGGTTTTCAGGCGTGGCCTTGTTGTTGGGGTTAAAAGATACCGATGCCCAAGCCGCAGCTACACCATGGTGGTTGATGCTGTTGCGTATGGGGGCGATTGCCGCGCTGATTTTGGCCTTTGCGGGGCCTGTTTTAAACCCAAAGATCGAAGACGCTGATACCGGCCCGATGATTTTGATGGTCGATGGCACTTGGGCGGATGCGCCGATTTGGTCAGCGCAGATCGCGCGCATCGATGATATTTTGGAACAGGCCGAACGAAACGACCGTCTTGTGGCGTTTGTCGTGGCGACGGATTTGCCCAGCGGAGGTTTGAGCTTTAAACCTGCGCGCGATTGGCGTGCCGCCTTGGCGGGCCTTCAGCCTGCGGCCCATGCACCTGATGCGGAGGAATTGACCCAAGCTATCGGTGCGCTGGATCGCGCGGCCAACACGACTTGGCTGTCTAGCGGTGCAGATTTTGATGGACGCTCAGAGGTTTTGGAGGCTTTACAAGGCAAGGGCGCTGTCAGTGTTCTGGAGCTGCAAAGACCCATTTTTGCCCTTGGACCTGTCAATCGAACCGAACAAGGCGTATCGTCTGTTGTGCATCGCATTGGTGGCTTGGTCAAGACGGATGTCACAGTTGCGGCCATAGGGCCTGATCCGTCTGGCATCGAGCGGGTGTTGGGACAAACCAGTCTTTCAGTCGAGGCGGGCGAGACAGTCGTGAGCATCGCCCTGCGCACGGAACTGCGCAATCGTGTCACGCGGTTTGAAATTGAAAATATCCGCTCGGCGGGAGCCGTGCAACTGATTGCCGATAGTTTGAAACGCCCTGAAGTTGCGCTGATCTCTGGCGAAGACGACGGCAGCAACGCGCAGCTCTTGTCGCATTTGCATTACTTGCGCGCCGCCTTTGATCCGACCTCTGATGTGATCGAAGGTGCTTTCAGTGACGTGATTGCCGCCAATCCAGATGTGATTGTTTTGGCCGACGTTGCGCGACTTGCGGGCGGTGAGGCGGCTGATCTGTTGGAATGGACGCAAAAAGGCGGGGTCTTGTTGCGTTTTTCAGGTCCAAAATTGGCAGCATCAGATGTGGCGCGTGAAGGCGTTGATCCTTTGTTGCCTGTCCGTTTGCGTGCTGGCGGGCGCTCTGTCGGTGGAGCGATGACTTGGGGGGCTCCCCAAGGTTTACGCCCCTTTGCTGAGACCTCGCCGTTTTACGGTCTTGAGATACCAAGTGATGTCACAGTCTCATCGCAAGTCATGGCGCAACCCGACCCCGAATTGGCGGCGCGCGTGATCGCGACTTTGGCGGATGGCACACCTTTGGTGACACGCAAAGCAATTGGTCAGGGGCAAGTCGTGTTGTTCCATGTTACGGCCAATGCGCAATGGTCCACTTTGCCCTTGTCGGGGGTGTTTGTGTCTATGCTGCAAAGATTGACCACCGTTTCACATGCCCAAGGGGCTGAGGCGAATGACTTGTCTGGACAAACCTTGACGCCTGTCACGGTTTTGAACGGGTTCGGGGAATTGCTGGACGCTGGGTTGCAGGCTTCCGTTGATGGCGAAGTTTTTGCAGGATCCCGTGCCTCCAAGGCAACGCCTGCAGGGGTCTATCAGACGCAGCAACGTGCTGTGGCCTTAAATGTTTTTGGGCGCGAAAGCGTGCTTGAGCCTGCCGTTTGGCCCAACTCGGTGCAAATGCTTGGGGTGCAAGACGCGAGTGAGGTCAGTTTGAAACCCGTTTTGTTAATGGCTGCTTTGATGGCACTCGTATTGGATTTGATAGCGACCTTGGTGCTCTCAGGCCGCGTCACGCTTGGTCGTGCCATTTCCGCAGTTGGCGGTCTTATTTTGGGGGTAAGCCTCGCAGGGACACAGTCCGTGCAGGCGCAAGAGGATGCAGATCGAGTCCTGCGTCTGGCCAGCTCAGAATTGACTTTGGCCTATGTGATAACAGGTGATGAGGCGATCGACAGGATATCGCAGCAAGGATTGCAAGGATTGTCTCAGGTTCTGGCCTATCGTACATCTGTGGAACCTTCAGCCCCGATGGGGGTCGATCTAGAAGTCGATCCACTCGGTGTGTTTCCGATATTGTATTGGCCAATGACAGAGGCGCAGCCCCCTTTGTCGGCGGCCAGTTATGCCAAGCTCAACGCCTATATGCGGGCCGGTGGCATGATCTTTTTTGACACCCGTGATGGCGATATTTCAGCCTTTGGGCGCGAGACTGCGCTGGGCATCAAACTGCGCAATATTGCCTATGCGCTGGATGTGCCGCCGCTGGAACCTGTGCCGCAAGACCATGTGCTGACGCGCACATTTTATTTGCTACAAGGTTTCCCGGGGCGTTTCGATGGCGCTGATGTTTGGGTGCAAAAATCAGCAGCGGAAACTGCCCAGATCGAAGGTATGCCGTTTCGTAATCTCAACGACAATGTGAGTCCGGTGATCATCGGCGCAAATGACTGGGCCTCGGCTTGGGCCGTAGGCGATAACGGGCGTGCCTTGCGACCGGTCGGCAGCGGATATACTGGCGAGATGCAGCGCGAGATGGCCTATCGTTTTGGCGTCAATCTGATCCTCTATGTGCTCACTGGCAGTTATAAATCAGATCAAGTGCATGTGCCTGCGCTTTTGGAAAGATTGGGCGAATGACTTTAGATATGGCATTTGAACCCTATGTACCTTGGCCGTTTTTGGCAGGTGTTTCTGCCATTTTGGCTGCGGTTCTGATCATTGCAGCCTTGCGTGGATTTAAGGGGTGGCCCTTGCGTGCGCTGGCCTTTGGTGCGGTGCTTTTGGCTTTGGCGAACCCATCGATTTTGCGCGAAGAGCGCAGTCCTTTGACCGATATCATCGTGCTTTTGGTTGACAAAACCGCCTCGCAAAACCTGTCTGCACGTGCGGATCAAACCGAGGCGGCGCAAGCGCGGCTTGAGGCGCAAATAGCAAGGATGCCCAACACGGAACTGCGGATTGTCTCCGTGGCTGATGCTGCGGACAATCAAGGAACTTTGCTGATGACGCGGTTGCGTGGCGTGATGGCGGATGAGCCTCAGGGGCGTTTGGCAGGTGTTTTCGTTATCACGGACGGTCAAATACATGACTCAGGGCTTGCACCGGATCTGCCAGCGCCTTTGCATGTGCTGTTGACTGGGGAACCGGATGACTGGGATCGCAGGCTTATCGTTGAAAACGCGCCCGCTTTTGCGATTTTGGACGAAGAAATCACCCTGACGTTGAAAATACAAGACCAAGGCGCTGTGCCAGCCGACCTGTCCGTGACATCGCCTTTAATCGTGTCGATTGATGGCGGCGAAGATATCGTGTTGGAGATGCCAGTGGGCCGTGCGGTGCAAGTGCCGCTAAAATTGCCTCATGGTGGCATGAATGTTTTACAATTTTCTGTGCCAATGGCCGAGGGTGAGCTGACAGATCGCAACAATTCATCGGTGATACAGATCAACGGCGTGCGTGATCGCCTGCGGGTGCTATTGGTGTCAGGCGAGCCGCACAATGGCGAGCGCACTTGGCGCAATTTACTCAAATCAGATACTTCAGTTGACTTGGTTCATTTCACGATTTTGCGCCCGCCTGAAAAACAAGATGGGGTGCCCGTGACGGAATTGTCGTTGATCGCCTTTCCGACGCGTGAGTTGTTCTTGGAAAAAATAGACGACTTTGATTTGATCATTTTCGACCGCTACAAACAACGCGGCATTCTTTATGCCAATTATTTTGAAAACATCGCCCGTTATGTCGAAGATGGCGGCGCAGTGTTGTTTTCAGCAGGGCCTGATTTTGCCTCTGCCAACAGTTTATATCGATCCGCTTTGGCGCGTGTCATCCCGACACAGCCGACGGGGCGGGTGTTTGATCAGGCCTATAGACCACAAATATCAGAGCTCGGTCTGCGCCATCCTGTGACCCAAGGGCTGGGTGGCGTCACGCGGTCAGATGTTGCACCTGATTGGGGGCGTTGGTTCCGCCAAATTGATCTCGATCCCGCTGCGACCACAGGCGATGTTATCATGACGGGCAATGAAGGACGGCCATTATTGGTGGTGGATCATGTGGGCGAAGGACGCGTGGCGGTCTTGGCCTCGGATCATGCGTGGCTGTGGACGCGTGGGATCGAGGGCGGTGGTCCTCAACTGGAACTCTTGCGACGTCTTGCTCATTGGATGATGAAAGAACCCGAACTGGAAGAGGAATCTCTGGCAGCCAGCGCCACAGGGAATGAGATCACAGTGACGCGACGCTCTTTGACGGATGCGCCGCGCAGCGTGACGATCACCACACCAGATGGGACGCAACAGATTGTTGAGATGACGCAAACGCGCCCGGGGCTGTTTCAAACGGTCATCACAGGCGACGACATCGGGCTTTACAGTCTCGAACAGGATGGTCTTTCGGCTGTCGTGGTTCTGGGGCCTGCCGCGCCAAAAGAATTTGAGCAAACCATCGCAACAGGTGCGTTGATGGAAAATGCTGTGCGTGAGACGCGCGGCGGTGTGTTCGCATTATCTGGTGGGATGCCTGATTTGCGCCGTGTTTCTAACGGGCGCGTCGCTGCAGGACGAACTTGGATGGGCATCACGCCGCGCGAGGCCTACACTGCTGTGTCCAGTTCTAAAATGCCGTTGATACCTGCGTGGCTTTGGATGATCGCACTAACGGGATGGATCATATTCACGTGGCTGCGCGAAGGTCGCAGATGACCAATTGACCTTATCAATGGCTTAACGCAGCCCTCAGTTGGGAAGTGGCTGGCTAGGTTTCGTCTTGCAAGAGCACGGCACGCGAAGCTGATGTGAATTCACGGCGCACCAAAATGAACACAGTGATCAATATCGCAACAATGAGACCTACGGGCCCTAAGAACCATCCCAATGATCCAAGGGCGTAATAGATGCAGCGCAAACCACGGTTAAACGCGCGCGCGGCTGCGATGTTCAGCTCTCCTGCCTTTTTCGCGCGTGGCAGGGCTTCTTGTGCATCCACTTCATTGGGCACCGAGGCCATAACCACACCGCAGTAGCCAAACAAACGATTGGCCCAAATGAATTTCAAAAAGGCGCTGGTGATAAAGATAAGTGCCACAAGAATTTTAACTTCCCAAATAATTTCAGGCACATCAATCGTCAGGTCTTGGGCCACGCCGCGCAGACGGTCAGGATTGGAAATCGCGGCCAGCCCTCCCCCGATCGCGATCATACTGGCTGAGGCAAAAAAGGCGGAGTTTTGACGCAGGGTGTCCAGAACCGTTGCATCAAAAATACGTGGCTGGCGTGTGATCATCTGAACCATCCATTTGCGCCTGTAATCTGCCATGATGACAGAGGTCGAAATGCGCGATTTCGGCGGGTTCTCAATGACATGCCCCAGTACAAGCCAAGTCAGTAACAAAAAGCCAACAGCGATGCCGTCGAGCAGGGTGAAATAGCTCAATTGGTTCAGTAATTCCATGAGCCGAAACATACCTGTTTGAGTTTAACTTGTCATACGGAAAAATTGGTTATAAAAACTTACCAATAGAAATGACATTGTGGAGTCGTCCATGCAAATGCCTGCCCCAAATACCGAGGTTTTATCTCGAAAATCTGAGTTGGTTTCGAAATTACGTGCCGTTTTGGGGGCGCAGGGTGTCATCGATGCGCCTGAAGAGGTGAAAGCCTATGAATGCGATGCGCTGGCGGCTTACCGTTGCCCGCCGCTTGTCGCGGTACTGCCAAGCACGACTGAAGAGGTGGCGCAGGTGCTGCGTATTTGTTCGCAAATGGGCGTGCCTGTTGTGCCGCGTGGCGCGGGCACGTCTTTGGCCGGCGGGGCCTTGCCGACTGCCGATTGCGTGATTTTGGGTGTGGCGCGAATGCGTGATGTCTTGGGCGTCGACTTTCCCAATCGGGTGATCAAGGTTCAAACGGGCATCACCAATCTGTCAGTGACTGGCGAGGTGGAAAGCGACGGCTTCTTTTATGCGCCTGATCCCTCAAGCCAATTGGCCTGCGCCATTGCGGGCAATATCGCGATGAATTCGGGCGGGGCGCATTGTTTGAAATACGGTGTGACCACGAATAACCTTTTGGGCGTCACAATGGTTCTGGCCGATGGTGAAATCGTCGAGATTGGCGGCGATCATATGGACGCCAGCGGATTGGATTTGCTCGGCGTGATTTGCGGCTCTGAAGGTCAGCTTGGGATCGTGACAGAAGCAACCCTGCGTATTTTGCCCAAACCCGAAGGCGCGCGTCCTGTGTTGATCGGATTCGACAGCAGTGAAGTCGCGGGCGCATGCGTGTCTGACATCATTAAATCAGGGCTTATTCCTGTGGCGATCGAATTCATGGACCGGCCATGTATTCGTGCCACTGAAGACTTCGCCAAAGCGGGATACCCCGATTGCGAAGCCTTGTTGATTATCGAAGTCGAAGGCTCGGACGCTGAAATCGACGACCAATTGGCGCGTATTGTTGCCATTGCAGAACAGCATAATCCCGTTGAAATTCGCGAAAGCACATCGCCCGAGGAAAGTGCGCGCATTTGGCTTGGGCGCAAATCGGCCTTTGGCGCAATGGGGCAGCTTGGTGATTACATGTGTCTTGATGGCACGATCCCCGTGGGCGAACTGCCTTATGTTTTGAAACGCATTGGTGAGCTGTCGAAAGACTATGGCTTGGGTGTCGGCAATGTATTCCATGCGGGCGATGGCAATATGCACCCGCTGATTTTGTACAACGCCAATAAAGAGGGCGATCTAGAGAAATGCGAAGCTTTGGGCGCGGACATCTTGCGGCTTTGCGTTGATGTCGGCGGTTGTTTGACAGGCGAGCATGGTGTGGGCATCGAAAAACGCGACCTCATGACCCATCAATATACACTGGATGATTTGGATGCGCAGATGAATGTGAAAGACGTGTTTGATCCAAGCTGGATTTTGAACCCTGCGAAAGTGTTTCCGCTTGCGGCGTCTACAACGCGCAGGGGGCAATTATGAGCATTTTGGGCGCGAACAACCCCGCTGTCGCAGCGTGGGAAACACAACTGGCAGCGCAGGTGCGCGCAGGCGATGCGCATTTGATCACAGGTGCAGGGTCAAGCCGGATTGGTTTGACAACAGGTGTCGCATTGAAAGCCCCTGACCAAGCGTGGGATTATGACGCCAGTGCCTTGACCTTGACCACATCTGCGGGGGTGCCGGTTGATGTGATCCAATCGACCTTGGCCAGAGAAGGCCAACGACTTGGGTTTGAGCCGCCCAATTTGGCCCCTATGTTGGGGCGCACTTCAAAGGGCACAATCGGCGGACTCGTCGCAACCAACGCTTCTGGTCCGAGCCGCGTGACGGTCGGTGCATGTCGTGATTTCTGCCTTGGGGTAGGATTTATCGACGGGCAGGGGCGTGTGATTAAAAACGGTGGTCGTGTGATGAAAAACGTCACGGGACTGGATTTGGTCAAGCTGATGGCTGGCAGCCATGGCACGCTTGGGTTGATCACGGAAGTGAGCCTTAAAACGCAGCCTATTCCTGAAATGATCGTGACGCTTGTGGTTGAGGGCTTGCTTGAAGGTGACGCTGTGGCTGCCATGTCCGCCGCTTTGGGAACACCTTATAGTGTAACGGGGGCAGCGCACTTGCGGGCAGATGCAAGTGGCGCTCCCGCACGCACGCTGATCCGTATCGAAGGGTTTGAGCACTCTGTGATTTACCGCGCGAAAGCCCTGCAAAATGCGCTGACGGGGTATGGCGCAAGTGATGTGATCTGGGATGCCGGCGAGAACGCAAGGCTTTGGGCATCCATCCGTGATGTCACACGCTTCCAAAATATGACGGGCGATGTTTGGCGCCTGTCGGTTAAACCTTCCGATGCGCCAAAGCTGGTCACGGACCTACAGCCAGAGGATGTCATCTATGACTGGGGTGGCGGACGGCTTTGGCTTTTGACCAAACCTGACACAGATGTGCGCGCGTACATGGGGGCAGGGCATGCCACGCTGGTGCGCGCCAGTGACACGACCAAACAAGCCCTTGGCGTGTTCCACCCTGAGAATGCTGTGGTCACCAAAATAAGTGCAGGACTGCGGAGCAAATTTGATCCGATGCAAAAATTCAATCGCGGGATGATGAGCTGATGCAAACAAACTTTACACCTGAACAACTGACGGATTCGTCTACGGCGCGCTCGAACGAGATTTTACGGGCCTGTGTGCATTGCGGTTTTTGCACTGCCACTTGTCCGACTTATGCGGTTTTGGGCGATGAATTGGACAGCCCACGCGGGCGTATTTATCTGATCAAAGATATGCTGGAAAATGATCGTCCTGCGGATGAAAAGACGGTTAAACATATTGATCGCTGTCTGTCGTGTCTGTCTTGCATGACGACCTGCCCCTCAGGCGTTCACTATATGCACCTGATTGATCACGCGCGGGTTCATATTGAGAAAACCTATAAACGTCCGTTGATGGATCGATTGCTGCGCTGGACGCTTGCGAAAATCTTGCCCTATCCGGGGCGGTTTCGATTGGCTTTGTTGGGCGCTAAAATCGGGCGACCGTTTCGCCATATGATCCCTGATCCAAGATTGCGTGCGATGTTGGATATGGCGCCGAAAACCATTCCGCCAGTGTCGCGCAACGATGATCCGCAAGTGTTCCCTGCTGTTGGCCCGCGCAAAATGCGAGTGGCCTTGATGACGGGCTGTGCACAAAAGGCTTTGGACACCAATATCAACGACGCCACGATCAGCCTTTTGACGCGCCACGGTTGTGAGGTGGTTGTGGCCAAAGGGGCAGGATGCTGTGGTGCACTAACGCATCATATGGGCCACGAATCCGAGGCACATGCGTCAGCAGCGCGCAATATCCGCGCGTGGATGGCCGAGAAGAACGGCAAGGGTCTGGATGCGATTGTGATCAATACCTCTGGCTGTGGCACGACGGTGAAAGACTATGGACACATGATGCGTAACACAGAATTAGCAAATGATTCGTTAACGGTTTCGCATTTGGCAAAAGATGTGACAGAGATTCTGATGAAATTGGATTTACCCACCAGCAAACAAGACATGATTGTGGCATATCACGCGGCCTGCTCGCTTCAGCATGGGCAACAGATCAAATCTGATCCAAAAACGTTGCTTAAACGGGTGGGGTTCACCGTTGTCGAACCCAAAAATAGTCACCTTTGTTGCGGTTCAGCGGGCACATATAACCTTTTGCAGCCCGAAATCTCACAAAAATTGAAAAAAATGAAGGTCGAAAGTTTAGAGGTGAAGACCCCAGATGTAGTGGCGGCAGGCAATATCGGCTGCATCATGCAGATAGGATCGGGCACTCAATTGCCAGTTGTTCACACTGTTGAGCTGTTGGATTGGGCAACAGGGGGGAAAAAATCACCAAAATTGTCCACGAATCGGACATAATCATGCCCTGAACTGCCGTTAATTATTAGTCCAGAAATAGGACTTGGGGACGAACATGAAAAACTTACTGACCATCCTCTTTCTGATCTGCACTGCAGGTCAGGCACAAGCGGATAGCCAGCTGAAAGCGTTTCGAACTGGTGACGATAGTCGCGGGTGGGAAGCCGTTGGTCGTCTTGACTTTGCAGGACGTAGCTTTTGCACTGGATCATTGATTTCACCATCATTGGTTTTAACCGCAGCGCATTGTCTGTATGACATCGACACAAAGAAACTGCACAAATCGAAAGTCATTCAGTTTCGTGCAGGATGGCGAGACGGACACGCACAAGCTTATCGCAGCGTCGCGCGTTACTTTGTCCACCCAGATTTTGCGTTGAACAACGGCAGTCGGCATGATCGATTGACCAGTGATATCGCGTTGATCGAATTGGACCGTCCGGTGAATGACTCGTCGGTGTTGCCCTTTCCAACATCCCGTCGTCCCAATAAAGGCCAAGCTGTAGGCGTTGTGTCCTATGCGCATGACCGTGCCAATAGCCCGTCTTTGCAAGAGACATGCCATGTTTTGGCGCGTCAAGGTGGTGTCTTGGTGACCTCTTGCGATGTGGATTACGGATCTTCCGGTGCACCGATCTTTTCGATGACAAATGGCAAGCCGAAAATTGTTTCTGTTGTCTCTGCAAAGGCAAATTTTCGCGGACAAAAGGTCTCGGTGGGAACCTCTTTGGATGGGCCGCTGGAAGACCTTCTGGCCATGGCCAAAACAGGGCGCAAGTTCTTTAAGAAAGCGGAAGCCGATCCCATCGAAGACGAATTAAGCAATGTCGAAATTGTCGTCGGACGGATCGAAGACTAGCCCCTTGAAAGGCCGAACCTCTATTCCCAAGTAAATTGTGTCGGGCGCTGCATAGCGGGTCCGACACAAGCCTGTCCCCGAAGGGAAGGCATTTATTTGGATCGCTCAATGGAGGATACCCATGCGAAATTTTGACCTGACACCGCTGCACCGTGCAACTGTTGGCTTTGATCAAATCACGGACCTGATGGACCGTGTGATCCGACAAGATGTGTCACAACCCAGCTACCCCCCTTATAATATTGAAAAATCCGGAGACGACGCATGGCGCATCTCGCTGGCTGTTGCTGGATTTTCGACAGATGACATCGTGATCGAGCAGCGTGAAAACGCGTTGATCATTGCTGCGCGAAAACCCGATGATGAAACAGAGGCGGGTAAAACCTATCTGCACCGCGGGATCGCAACGCGGGCGTTTGAGCGCCGGTTCCATTTGGCAGACCATGTGAAAGTGACGCAAGCGTCCCATGCCAATGGGATGCTGCATGTCGATCTGTTGCGCGAAGTGCCCGAAGCGTTGAAACCGCGTCGGATCGCGATTGCATCAAACAAAGACGTTGAAACGCAGGTCGTTGAGACAGTCGAGGTTTAAGCCGACTGAACGTCTAAAATAGAAAACGCCCGAGATACACTCTCGGGCGTTTTTGATTTGGCTGTTATGCAGCTTTAAGCTTACATTTTTCCGATGGACCAAAAGAGGGGCTTGCCTTCGATCATGTCCACAACGTAGCCGTTGTGCGATTTGAGGTCTGGGATCAGATCACGCATCTGTTCGTTGGACACAGTTGGCAAGCCGCTACCAAGCTTGGCTGCGGCGTGCCGCAACTGCAGATGAAGCCAGTAAGATTGTTAAGGTTCACGAGAACGCATGGTTTTGTTTCAAATTTGTGAAGTGGATATTTAAGTCAGTATGGTTGACATAAATATTTGCATCGTGCATCTGTGGCGCTCAGAGGGAGAGAGTCATGAACCACACCGACCTATTTGCCCATCGCGCACAGGGCATGAAAGCCTCAGAAATCCGTGAGCTGCTCAAGCTGTTGGACCAACCTGACATCATTTCCTTTGCTGGCGGCATTCCTGATCCGGCGTATTTTCCGCGCGACGCCTTTGCTGAGGCGATGCAATTTGCCTTAACCGAGGCAACGGCAGGCACCGCTTTGCAATATGCGGCGTCTGAGGGCTATGTTCCTTTACGTGAATGGATCGCAGAGTACATGTCCAAACTTGGCGTGGCTTGCGGCATAGATAACATTTTGATCACGGCTGGATCGCAACAAGCCTTGGACTATCTGGGCAAGCTCTACCTTGATAAAAACGATACCGCTTTGGTGGAATGGCCGACCTATTTGGGCGCGCTGGGCGCGTTTAATGCCTATGAGCCAAAGTTTGATCGTCTGAACGCCGGTGAAAATCGCACAGAGACAGAAATTGCTTCTGATGCAAAATCGCAGGGCGGACGGGTGAAGTTTTCCTATCTGTCGCCGGATTTTGCCAATCCAACGGGCAAGACCCTGACGCGCACAGAGCGCCTGTCGGTTCTGGCGCAAGCCGAAGCGCTTGATATTGCTGTGATCGAAGACGGAGCCTACCAATCGCTGCGCTATACTGGTCAAGACATCCCATCTTTGCTTGCGCTTGAAATGGCAGAAAAAGGCGATATCGACTTGTGCCGTACCGTATATTGCGGCTCATTTTCAAAAACGCTGGCACCAGGTCTGCGCGTTGGCTGGGTTGTGGCGGCCAAACCGGTGATTGCGCAGATGGTTCTGCTCAAACAAGCGGCTGATTTGCAGACCGCGACGATCAACCAAATAGCTGTCAATCATGTGGCGCGTGCTGTTTTCGATTCGCATGTCGCGGGCCTGCGCAAGGTTTACGGCGCGCGTTTGAACGCAATGCTGACGGCTTTGGAAGCGCACATGCCGCATGGGGTTACATGGACATCTCCCGAAGGCGGCATGTTTGTTTGGGTCACATTGCCAACATCGATGAGTGGCAAAAATCTGCTTGAACACGCACTGATGCAAAAGGTGGCTTTCGTGCCAGGTGCTGCATTTTATGCCGATGGGGCGACGACCAACACCATCCGTTTGAACTTTTCTATGTCTGATGAGGACGTGATAGATAAAGGCATCGCACGACTGGCGAATGTGATCCGCGCTACACCAACGGCTTGAAACTCTACGCTTTGGTAGAGGTTTTGCACTATATGTTTTGCAAGCCATGATGGATGTGGTTGGGGGTGATCCGTATGAATACGCATTTTTTGGCGTCCACTGTGCTACCTATCTGTGTGCTGGCCGCTTTGGCGATTGCTTTGCCATTGTGGATCACGCCACGCAACACGCGGTCGCAGGGACGCTTGAGGATCAGTGTTGGTCTATCTGCATTCATACTTTTGATCATCGGCGCTGTGTTTATGGCGGTTTTATATGCCGTTGAGGGCACGGATGTTGGGCATGTTGTTTTAAATACGCCCGTCCATGCGGCGTTGTTTTTTCTCAAACGATCAGTTTTGACGGCGTTGGTCTGGGGGCCGCTTTTGGCCTTGGCATGGTTTAGCATGGCGCAAAGAATTGAGCGTCTCAAAGGCAAGGACGGCGTGCGTGTCGGGGTGGGGCGCAAGGCCGACAGGAAGGCTGCCAAATAGCGAGGTATCAAGATTGCCCCCCATAATAAATCACACAAAGCCTCTCGTGCTTTGTGTCACAAAACGGTACTCTATGCGTAAGCTTGGCATCGCCCAAGATGTTGCTCAATGGATCGTCATGCTCAGTTTTTTTAAATTTTTCGTCATCGGATTTGCAGGACTGACTGTTCTATATGGTCTGTTGTCGATTTATGTGCGCTCGCTTGTTCGCGAACGTCTTGAACAAGATTGGGAAGACGAGGGTTCCATTGGGCGCCGCGATGACTATGTACAAAAGGGATTGGACGATTACGCGCAGTCCCTGCGCCCCAAGTTACTGCTTGGAGTTTATATCCTTCCGCTGATCACCTTTTGCGTGATCTTCTATATGACAAATTTCATGTGAGGCCGCCCAATGCGCTATGTTAAATGGACCCTGATTGCTTTGATCGTGCTTATCGTGGGCAGCTTTGTGCACTACACTTTGCCACAGCATGATATCGTGCGTGTCGTCGGCACCAATACGGAACGCACGATCATTCCAGGCAATCGTTCGATGTTTTGGTCATCTGGCGAAGCCTCGCGGGACGTGCAATTCATTCAGACGGTCAAAGCCAACGGCAAAACCATGGAATACCGCAACGAGGATACGGGTTGGGGGTGGCCGCCTTATTTCAAATTCGACACCTCAAGCTTGTACACTGAGGCCTCGGACGCGGAATCAGATAAAGCCAACCCAGAATGGTATTCGATGACGCATTATGGCTGGCGCAACGAAGTTTTGTCGATCTTTCCTAATGCCATCGCGATCAAACCTGTCGCTGGGCCTGATGCCAAAATCGTGCCTTGGGTGAACATTATTATTTTGACGTTCTTAACCATCGTGATTTTGCTTATTTGGCGCATGTGGGTGCAGTTTCGTGAACGCACGATTGACCCACTGGTCGAAGATGCTGGCGAGGCGTGGGATGCTGTGGATGACAAAGCGGATGCCTTCAAAGACAGCGCACGCGACAAAGCACGGGGCATCAAAGGTTGGTTTGCAGGGCTGCGCAAGTAAGCGCGGCCTTGGCGCTAAAGGGTTTAAATACCTATTTCAGATGATATCTCAAAGCCGCACTGATCAGCAGCGCGATTTTGTCGGTTGGCAAAGTCTCACCTGCTGAAAATACAACCGCGCGATTGCCGTCATAAATAAAATCATCGCCGAACAGCGCACGAAAATCTGAGATCACTGTCGTCTGACAATGGCACAACATCGCAAAGCCGCCAGTTTTGGGCAAGCCAAGCCGCAGTGTAGTGCCTGATTTCGTCGCAGCGGTGAAATAGGCGGGCTGACCCCATTTTAGCGTTTCCTCAAGGGGGCCTATGTCAGGATCGCGCGCGGCCACATCAAAAATGAGTTGGCGCAAGTCCAAAAGACCCGCACGTTCAGCTGGTGGGACGTTGGCCAAGACTTGCGCCACCGCCGGATTTTCAATGGGATAGGATTGAGGCTGTGGCGCCTCACTCGCCATAAGGCACCCAAATCGTTTTAACCTCGACCGACTGCGCCAACCAATCACGGGCAGCATAGCTGCGCGTTTGGCCGTTGTTCACCCAAGTGCGTTTAAGATTGCCTGCGCTCTCATGCTCGATGGTTTTGGAAATATCTGCGCTTGAGAAACTCCAGACCGCATCAATATCCAAATGTCCAGCCATGGTCTTGGCCAGATCCTCATGCGGCCCTGTCAGAATATTCACCACGCCTGCTGGCAGATCAGAGGTGTCCAGAACTTGGTAGAAATCCGTCGCAGCAAGGGGATAAGCATCACTGGCCACAGCCACAACACGGTTGCCCATAGCAATCGCAGGCGCGATGATATCGATCAAGCCACCAAGGGGGCGATCATCACAAAATGCTCCGATTACGCCGACAGCTTCGTTCATGGCCAAAGCCACGCCACGCATCGGCACAGGTTTAGCAGCGCCATCCAGCTTGTCACACCACGCGGCAAAGGTGAACAATGTGTCTATGGCCTCAGACACTTCTGTTTGCGCTTTGTTGGCTGTCGTTCCGGTCAAGGCCTGAATACGCGTCGCCAATTCATCAGAGCGCGCAGACAGATTTTCGCCGATGTAATACAAGATTTGCGCTCGCAAATGCGCTGTCGCTTTCGTCCAGCCCACAGCGCCGCGGGCGGCCTCGACTGCGTTACGGATGTCTTTGCGTGATCCAACGGCGGCATGGCCCAACAGCTTGCCCTTGGGGGAATAGATCGCCTTGGAATACCCGCTATCTGGGCGGGCTTGTTTGCCGCCGATGTACATTTTCGCGGTGCGGTCTAACCCCTCGACGTCGATGTCTTCGGGTTTGCCATAGGTTTTTGCGGGCTTGATGGCCGTGGGTTTGCCAGTGGCTTTAGTGTAGGCTTGCAAGCCTTCCCAGCCACCTTCGCGTCCAAATCCGCTTTCGCGTAGGCCGCCAAAACCAGCGGCTGCGTCCAGCATGTTCGCACCATTCACCCAGACCACGCCAGCGGTCAATTTGGGCGCGATGTCCAAGGCAAGATTGATGTTTTCAGTCCACACACTGGCGGCCAATCCAAAGCGGGTGTTGTTGGCGATCTGCACAGCCTCGGCTTGCGTGCGGAAAGTGGTCGACACAAGCACAGGGCCAAAGATTTCGTCTTGCATCAATTGCGCGGAACTGTGCATCCCTGTGATCAAAGTTGGTGGGTAAAAACAGCCATCGGGGGCCGGCACAGGCTGATGCACCATGCCCTCATGCCCGCCCTGTGCCACCAGCGCTGTGATTCGTGTCAATTGCACAGGATCGACGATAGCGCCGACATCTATGCTTTTGTCCAAAGGATCGCCGATGCGCAATTTCGCCATCCGTGCAACCAAACGTGTGTGAAAATCATCAGCGATGCTTTCTTGCACCAAAAGACGCGAGCCCGCGCAGCAGACTTGGCCTTGGTTGAAAAAGATAGCATCCACCAGCCCCTCAACGGCGCTGTCCATATCGGCGTCTTCAAACACCACATAGGGGCTTTTGCCGCCCAATTCCAAGGTCAGCGCCTTGCCCGATCCGGCTGTGGCTTCGCGAATGCGGCGGCCTACACCCGTCGACCCTGTGAAGGCAATTTTGTCGATCCCGTCATGGGTAACAATCATTTCACCCACAGCGCCATCACCAGTGACAATGTTCACAACGCCTTTGGGTAGGCCCGCTTCATTGCAAATCTGCGCAAACAGCAGCGCTGTTAGGGGCGTGTATTCAGCAGGTTTCAACACAACTGTGTTGCCCATGGCAATCGCAGGTGCGATTTTCCAAGCCAGCATCAACAGTGGGAAATTCCACGGAATGATCTGCCCGCATACGCCTAGGGCTTCGCGATTGGGCAACTCTTCGTCCATGAGTTGTGCCATGCCTGCGTGGTAATAGAAATGCCGCGCGACCAGCGGGATATCCACATCGCGGGCTTCGCGAATGGGTTTGCCGTTGTCCAAGGTCTCAAGTACCGAAAATAGCCGTGCATGTTTTTGCACCAAGCGGGCCAAGGCATACAAGTACTTAGCGCGCGCTTTACCGCCGATTTTGGCCCATTTGCCTTGGGCCTTGCGCGCCGCCGCCACAGCCATATCGACATCGCTTTGCGTGGCTTGGCTGACCTGCGCCAGCACCTCGCCGGTGGCTGGGTTGTTGCTGTCAAAAGTCGCAGCAGGGTCTGTCATTTTGCCATCAATGAAGTGACCAAAACGATCGCCATTATCAACCAACCAGCGCAGGGCCTCGGCTGCACTTTCAGGGGCTGTGCCGTAATCCATGGTCTCAAATATGTCTTTTACTGTCATCTGGGGGCCTCAATGGCTGTCGTGTTTATCTTTATTCTTGAATGGCTGAGTGAGTGTCTTCGCTGACGGCTTAACCGATGGGATGTCGATGCGCAGCAGAATAGCGGCCTGTCACATGGTGCTCTAACTGCCGTTCAATATCGCCCAAAAGGCTTGAGGCACCAAAGCGGAACATATGGGGCTGTAGCCAGTGATCCCCAAGCTCTTCTTTGATCAGGCTTAGGTAAACCAATGAATCCTTGGCCTTGGAAATGCCGCCCGCAGGTTTGTAGCCGACGCGGAACCCTGTACGCGCATGGTAATCGCGGATCGTGCGGATCATTGTCAAAGACACGGGCAAGGTCGCGTTGACGCTTTCTTTGCCCGTTGATGTTTTGATGAAATCCGCGCCCGCCATCATGCACACATAAGACGCACGTGCGACATTGCGCAGCGATCCCAGTTCGCCTGTGGCCAAGATCGCTTTGATATGGGCCTCGCCGCAAGCTGCACGAAAGGCGCGAATTTCGTCGTAAAGGGCTTGCCAGTTGCCAGTCAAAACATGACGACGGGAAATCACGATATCGATCTCGCGCGCACCTGCCTTGACGCTTTCTTCGATCTCTTGCACACGCAAGTGAAACGGCGATAGGCCAGCGGGAAAGCCGGTGGACACAGCGGCCACAGGAATGCCCGTGCCGTCTAAAGCCTCGACAGCGGTTTCAACCATATCGTGATATACGCAGACCGCGCCCGTGGTGATGCGGTCCATTCCCAGCGCGTCCAAGATATCACGGCGCACAGGATTGGCGGCTTTCGCGCACAGGCGTTTGACGCGTCCTGCTGTGTCGTCGCCCGCCAAAGTTGTCAGATCAATCATGGTAATCGCCTTGAGCAACCAAGCCGCTTGGTGATCTTTCTTGACCGAGCGTCGTGCGGGCAAGGTGGCGCAGCGGCGCTCAATAGCGGATGTATTCGCTTGCGTGCCAAGCGCCCAATCCAAATCGAGTGGCACGCCCGCGTTGCGCGGCTCATGCACTTGCGGCAGATGCGCGTTCAGTTGCGTTTTGGTCACTTCAGTTGATGTCATCGGTGCGGGCCCCGTTCGTCTGTCTATCTGTCTGCGCGCCTACGCTGGCATGATGCGAGAGCTTTGGCAATGTTTGACCCGTTGGTCAAATGCTTTGGGCGAAAATGATCGCAACGTCACAGCAAGACGTGCATTTTAGGCAAGTTTAGGTGACAGGACGCCCCAAACAAAGTAAAGCCTCGGATCAGAGAGCTAAAAATCACAGGTGACTTATGTCTAATCCAACGTCCTTCGATCGGTCCATCAAGATTGCACCCTCAATCTTGGCCGCCGATTTCGCAAACTTTGGCCAAGAAATCGAAGCCGTTGAGGCCCAAGGCGCGGATTGGATCCATGTCGATGTGATGGACGGGCATTTCGTGCCCAATATCACATTTGGGCCTGCCATGTGCAAAGCGATCCGTCCGCACATAAAAACCGTGATGGATGTGCATTTGATGATCGCGCCTGTTGACCCGTTTATCGATGCCTTTGCTGATGCTGGCGCAGATTATATCACCGCGCATTTAGAAGCAGGCCCGCATATCCATCGCACGTTGCAAGCCATTCGCGGGGCAGGGGCAAAAGCGGGTCTGGCCCTTAATCCCGGTACACCTGTTGAGGATATTGGCTATCTTTTGGATATGGTTGATTTGGTTTGCATTATGACAGTGAACCCCGGTTTTGGCGGACAAAAGTTCATCCATTCGCAAGTTGAAAAAGTCCGTACTCTGCGTGCCATGATCGGAGATCGCCCCATTCATATCGAAATCGATGGTGGCGTTGATCCGGCAACTGCCCCTCTTGTGGCGGCTGCTGGTGCAGATGTCTTGGTCGCAGGGTCTGCGGCCTTCAAAGGCGGATCTGTCGAGAGCCCGACACCATATGGGGCCAATATCGCCGCTATCCGCAAAGCGGCCGAACAGGCAGCATAAGAAAACGTTTCGCCGGTGAGTTTTATCTTGTGACGCGGTTGCGCAGTCCGATTGAATTATCCGTCAGTGGCGGGTGTCAATTCTTCTTGGGTCGTCGGTAAGATAAAGGTCACATTGTCTTTCGCAGCCAAAGCGGCGATGTCGTCTTCGTAGTTTAAGGACAAGTCATACACTGTTTCGGCTGTCCATCCGGGCACATTGCATGAGGCATTCATGAGGCTTTCATCCGCATATTTATCTAAAAACGCCAGAACAGCGCGTTCATATTGAGCAGGGGATGTCATGGTATGATTGCGCATGAACGAGCGAAATCTTTTAGTGCCTTCGGGTTGCAAGGACTCTGAGATGGCGGCAAATCCGCCGAATATGGGGGTGTCGTCCGAGACGTTGGCGACTTGACGGATAACTCGAGGCCAAATCAACGGCGTATCTTCCTCGCACCACAGGGTGATGTGCGCCTTGGGCAGTGCTTGTTGCAGTTGTTCAACTGGGGCCAGCCAAGACAAATTCATAGGGTCGTTGGATTTCAAAAACCAATTCAATGACGCAGGCGTGGCGGGGGCTGTCAGCGCTGCGTTGACCAAAAAGGCCGGATTCCGAATGGCCATCGTGATGTGCACTTCGTGTTGGGAAAACAGCTCTGCAACCCGTGTGACAGATGCACCGATGCCAGTATATAGCTGCCCGCCTTTGAACATCATATTGCGGTCGCCGGCCCAGTCTTCGTTGATCATAATCAAACTTTGGGCGTCAGATTTGTCATCCAAGATTTGAGCCAAAACGGCATCTTCCTCGGATAAGATTGGTGGCAAGCCATCAAGTCGCGTCAATTCCGCAGCAACAATAGGTCGATAATGGGTTGGGCTAGGGGCTGCGATATTCAAACGTCCGAATGCTCTCTCACCAGCTTTTATTGCAGCAACGAGACGCGGTGTGCGTGTATGATGAGCGCCAATATGTAGCGTGATACGCATTGTAATCCTTATGTTACGAGCCGCGATTGTAAGCGTTTTTGCGCATCTTTTTTAATGCGCTGTTTCACCACGCTCAACCGTGAAGAAGAATTTTTCGTCATGATCTGCCTGAACGACATCATCAGGCACACTTTCTGGTCCCATTAAAAAGATGTTCGCGCCGAAATGATGATGCATGCGGGCCAGTTTTTCCATGCGGTCGCCCGTCAACTCTTCGTAGAATTTCGAATAGTTTTCGGTCGCACGCAAGGCGTCAATCTTTTCACGGTGCGCCGTGACGCATGCCTCATGTTGGGCGCGAATGTCAGGATCGGCCAGCATTTTGTCGTATTCGACTTGCAGCTTGGGGATCATGCGCTGGATCGACCGTTCTTCGACGTAGTTGTTGTTCATGCGGAACCAATAGGCGAGACCTTGGTCCCGATCGACGTGGTTCACGCGGCCCCGATCGCGTTTGACCAGAAAGCTCTCAGCTGAGCGCACGGCGTAGTGATTGAGTTGGACCATATCATAGCCGTAAGTGTCCGCGTTTGAGCGCCACGCATTGCGATATTCTTCGCGTGGCATCGGCTTACCTGAGCCATTATACCAGCGGATTTTGTCCCAAATCTGAGGCTTCAACCCTTTGGGGCGATGCACGCCGAGTTTTTTGAACAATCCGACATTTTTGAACAGGGTTTTGAAACCCCATGCTTGGTGTGGCTTGTTGGCAAATTCAGGCGCGCAATTGGTGAATTGATCTAGCAAAAAGGCATCTTCATATTCATGCACGTCGTTGTTGCCAAACAGGCGCCATGTGCATGAAATCAAGTTCGCATCGGGCAAGGCTTCGAAAAGGGCGGGCAGAGTGCCGTCGCCGATTTTGATGTCGATAAATTCATCCACATCCATAGAGATCGCCCAGTCGGATTTTTTATAGACGTCTTCTTTTTCTGCTTGTTGCAGCGCGTGGTGTTGTGGCTTGAGGCCTGTACCATGAAACGCGTTGTCGCGGTGTTGCAAAAATCCCTTTTCCTGTAACAATTCCAACAGGGTATCCGTGCCGTCTGTGCAATCATTGGTGTAGACTAGAAATCCTGTCACCCCGATGGCACGGTGATAGGCGATCCATTCCAAGATGAACGGTCCTTCGTTTTTCATGCAGGTCACGATGGCCACTGAATTGTCGCCCTTGGGCGGCTTGGCAACGCCTTCTTTTGGCATTGATACGGGCTTGTAGCCCCATTCTTTGTCGGCCATCTCGATCAACTGAGGGTTTTCAATCAAAGAGGCTTTGGGAACAATTTTAGACACTGTTTTGGCCACATGACGCAGGCCCATATAACGGAAAAACGGATAACCCACATTTGCATCAGCACCACCGATGCGGATGAGGCGAAACACGGCGTTATCAGGTAATTTGGCAGGGGCCGCACACCAGCGCCCACGTTTCTTTTTCTCGTCGAATTGAACGCAAATGTGATCGGCAAACCGCGCTGCCTTATGGTCGCGAGTCCGCCAAGGATAGCACTGACTGCCAACAAGTTGCACCACGCCGTTTTCAGCCGTTTGCGCCAGATCGAACACCGACGTGTCGCCGTTGCGCGGGATCAGATCGTAAACTTCGATGTTGGCAATAGCGCGCGCTGTTTCCAAATATCTGCGCCGCAGTATTTCGTAGATTAAGACATCGGCCAAAGGCGACGACCATGGTTCTGGATTCGGGATGGCCATACGGTCTTTGCCGGGCGCGCCTGGGGTGGCGAAGGGGTGGTTCTCGGAGGGGGACTTGCGATTGCCCAAGGGGACAGTGCATTCCACAACAAGCACACGCAAATCTGCTTGCATTGCAGCCAGACCGACCTCTAGTCCGCCGTAAAAATCGGAATCAGTGTTCGGAGCAGCCCTGTTTAAAATCACCGCCCCAGTCAAGCCTTGGTGCTTGACGTGAAAAGCCAGCCACTCCAGCACAGTCTCTGCCGTCTCGCCATTGCGTGTCGCCAAAGCCACATCGCGCCCTGCCATCAGTTCAGATTGGGATTGAACCGGCGTGATTTTGCGCGGGGTTCCAGCCAAAATCGCCGTGATGATTTCTGATTTTGGCGTGCCGACGATCCATGGCGCATTGCCGACAGAACGAAATTCGCCGTCGTCAAAGATATCTGTTGCGACAGGTTTGGGCAAAAGGCTTGTGTGATCAAAGAACAGTTCAGCCTTGCCATTGGGGGCCGCGATTGCGTCCAAAAGGGTGACGTTCTCAAAGACCTGCGCTTCGATACACTGCGTGATAAGTTCAGCCATTTTGGTCCTCAGAAACAAGAGATTTAAGTCGCGTTATGTGCGCAGAAAGTTGCGCTTGTGTTGGCGGTGTCGAGCCTGCCAGCAATTCAAGTTGCCACATGAATTCTATGACGGGGCGTTTGGATATAAGCGAGGCGAGGGCTGCGCGGTGGTGCGCAACACTTGCGGCGTGCAACGGATCGAACTGAGCGAGCGCGTCACGGGTTGCCAGTGCGGGCTCTTGCATAGGTGCGATGCGCAGGTCTTCAACAGTGTTGAAATTGCGCTCGGCCCAGTAGCCTGCAGCTATGGGTTTATTCATATGATTGGGCAAACCGCGTGCAGATTTCAGCACAAATTCTTCGACAGAGCGGATCGAATAATGATTGAGCCACGCTCGCTCGCCTTGATGCGGAACGCCATATAGGTTGATGCGCGATTGCTGTGCGGCGAACTCTGGTGGCAAGCGTTTGCCTGATGCCGTAGACCACTGCGCATCTTTGCCTTTAGGGCGATGAATGCCCAATTCACGAAAGGCCTGCGGTCTGTGCAATGTTTTGAAAAAATGCGCCAAGGGCAGGTGGATGCCATCTGGGGCTGCTCGCGTGAAGCGCGTCGTCACAGGTTGATCGGTATAAGTGCTTTGGCCTGAGTGGCCGAATAAATGCCAGCGCAGAGGCACGGCATCGGCATTCCCGATCAGCTGATCTATCTGCAAGCCATCCAAAACGAGGTATTCGTCGACGTCAAAGAACAAGGCCAAATCCGCTGATTTATAGCGATCATGTCGGGTCAAAATCTTTACAGCTTGCCATTGGACTGGCGCGTCGCCTTCGGGTTCAAACGGAATATGGGTCACAAGGCCAGCGGCCTGCAACGCGTCCAAAAGCGTATCAGTCCCGTCCGTGCAGTCGTGTGAAGCAATGAGGAAGTGATCGAAGCCCGCCGCTTGGTGATGAGCAATCCAATCAAGAATCCAAGGACACTCGTCGCGGATGCATGTGATCCCAACTGTGCTCACGTTAAACCTACCTTTGGCCAAAAGCTCACCCGTGGCCCCCTTAAAGGGGCTGGCGGTGGATAATGATTGAATACTTGCTCTTGATCAGGCTTTTTGCCCGAAATATTTACAAAATCATTTCATGCCCCCCCTGTGAAGTCAAGGCAACGCCTCTTCTCTTGTGGGCTTCGCTTTGCGCAAATATATATGTTCTTATTGGCATTTTTGTGCAATAAGACGAAAACATTATGAGGCAAATGAACATGACAGTTTCATCGCATGCGCAAGGCGCAAAACTTCCAGTCATCGGTGCGCTTTGGATGGAAGGCAAGCTTAGTTTCTTAGAACAGCTTTGCTTGAAATCTTTTCTGGATGCCGGTCATAAGGTTGTTCTTTACCATTACGGTCCGCTCGAAAATGTTCCCGAAGGAATCGAGCTTGGCGATGCCAACGAATTCCTGCCGCAATCCAATTTCTTGACGCATGAACGCACCGGCAGCCCCGCACTGCACTCAGATCTTTTCCGTTACAAAATGCTTGAGAAAAGCGACAACGTTATTTGGGCTGATACCGACGCCTATTGTATGCGCCCGTTTGTAACCGAAACCGGCCATTTTCACGGCTGGGAGTCTGGTTCCCATATCAATGGTGGTGTGCTTGGCTTGCCGAAAGATAGTGATACGCTCAAAGAACTTTTGGCGTTTACATCTGATGAATTTTCCATCCCGACTTATTACGGTGATGAATATACGAAAGAACTGGAAGAGAAAAAAGCCGCAGGCACGCCTGTGCATGCATCAGAGCAGCCATGGGGTGTTTGGGGGCCGCATGCTGTGACGCATTTCTTGCATAAAACAGGCGAAAGTAAGCATTCCTTTGCGCAAGAAGTTCTATATCCATTCACATTCAAAGACCGCAGAATGATGTTGAAACGTAACTTTGATGTATCGCCTTATGTGACAGAAAACACCATGTCTGTGCACCTTTATGGCCGCCGGATGCGTAAACGTTTGGTCGAACGTGAAGGGGGGGCGCCACACCCCAAAAGCCTACTGGGCAGCTTGTTGATTAAACACGGTATCGACCCGGAAAAAGCACCTCTTCCGCCACGCCAAGTGCAAGACGTACCCGAGTTGCATGACGCCGAGTTTCAGGCCCAAATTGGCCTTGAAGGCTTGAAAGAAAGTTTAAACTTTGGGCAAATTGCAAAGAAATATTCTGTCGAGCGTCGTTTTGTGCGCCAGTGTCGTGATAAAATCAGAGATAACGCAGCATCCTTGTTTAAGGAATAAATGAAAATGTCTGTTTTTGATGAGATGTTGAGGAATTATCCTCATCGGCGTCATTTTTTACAGACGGTCAATCTTCCGACGCAAACCCCAAAGGGCGGCGATTTTTTATATATGAAAAATCATAAAGCTGCTTGCACGACTATCCTTGCGATCTTGATGCGTAACCTTGAACAGCCTCAAGGGGGAGGCGTGACTTTGTCGATGGACGCAGTGCACGCCCCCTCTAAGTCGTTGTTGCTTACGGGGGCGCGCGGACTATCTGAGGCGCGCGTTATTGCAGCTGTTAATGATCCGAAGGTTTTTAAGTTTACAGTGGTGCGTGATCCCGTTTCGCGCACCGTTTCAGCTTATGCAGATAAAGTACTAAGTGGCCAAAGCCAAAAGACGCGTTTGATGACCTATCTGGGCAGACCTCATGACAGTAACATCACGCTAAAACAGTTTATTGCTCTACTTGCGAATGATGAGGGCGCCCGTGAGCTGGATCGTCATTGGCGCTCACAGCGAAAAGAAATTTCATATGATCAAATTGACTTTGATTACATCGGGACTGTCGACACACTTAAACCTTCGATGGATCATATTGTGAAACGTATTTTCGGGATAGAAGCACTTGGAGATAGCGTAGATACAGGCGGCGATTTGGACCGCAGAACGGAATTACAAAAGATGGTCGAGACGTTGAGTTCGAGAGATATCAAAAACCTTGAAATGGCGTTCGAGCCAGATTTTGAAATGTATGAAATGGTAAACCAAACATTTGCAAAGGTCCTGATGTAATGGATGCTGAGACCACTCATACCAAATCAGATTGGCGCCAATCCCTGCGTGCAATAGGGGATGCGCGCGGTTTTTACGAAGAGCTTGGGCCCAAGCATACGGCCCTTTATGTTGAGAACGGCGATACCCTTATCGTCACGTTTGAAAATCTCGACCATGTATTCGAGAACAGCGATGAAAAAATGCCATGGGGATTTGATTTCGTCGAGAAACGCGGTTGGTCTATGCTTGGTATGATGGCCCATGATTGGACATGGTACCGCGATGAGGCTGTATATGAGTTCTTCGACCGGTTGCGCGACGAAGGCTTTTTTGACGGCTTTAAGCGCGTGGTGTTTTATGGCGCTTCTATGGGCGGATATGCGGCAGCAGCATTTTCAGCGGCCTGCCCTGGTGCCACAGTGGTTGTGATTTCTCCGCAAGCCACATTGTCGCGTGACGATGCCAGTTGGGAAACGCGTTACCGCAAAGCATGGAAACGCGACTTTTCGACCCGCTATGGCTTTGCGCCCGCGATGACGGCAACGGCCGAAAAGGTGTTCTTATTCTATGACCCCCTTTCGCCGCTGGATGCCATGCATGCGGCCCTGTTTAGAGGGGAAAATGTTGTTAAGTTTAAGTGTCGTTATTTTGGGCATCGCATCGCGTCGATGTGGACGCGCATAGGCGTTTTAAAACCGATTGTTGAGCAATCCATTGCAGGGACGTTGACGGAACCAGATTTTTACAAAATGCTACGTGGACGACGCGAAGATACACGGTTTCAACGCGAGATGCTTGATCGGCTTGAAAAAAAGGGGCGTCCTTGGCTTATCGCAACCTATTGTGAGGCCGTTCTTGCGCGGCGTGGCGGGCCTAAATTTCGCAAGGCGATGAGGGTGGCGCATAAAAAAATGAGTGGCTGATAACGTCGCTTGATGTGAAATGGGTGAGTGGTGTTAGACAATTACAAAGCGTATATTCGGCGCAATCCTGACGCGCCCGATGCCAAAACAACCCGCGCCAGCTTTTTGACGGCGCGGCTTCGTGCTGCCATTTTACGCGGAGATCTCAAACCTGGTCAAAAGGTCAATCTGGATCGCTTGCGTGAAGAATATGACGTTTCTTTGTCACCGCTGCGCGAAGCCATTTCACGCCTATCTATCGATGGTTTGGTTCATACCCAAGATCAACGTGGCTCGACAATCGCGCCGCTCACCCTCTGTGAGTTGTCAGAAATCGGGCGATTGCGCCGCGAAGTCGATGTGCTTGCTTTGCGCACGGCCATAGCGTGCGGTGGGGCGGCATGGCGGTCGGAATTGCGGTCGGCAGCGGTTGATTTGCACTCTGCGTCACAATCTGCGGAGGCCGACCATTTCGACGAAATCTGGTCTATCGCTCATACGGAATTTCACAAAGCGCTGGTCAGCGGCTGTCAGATGCCAATGTTGATCGCCTTTTGTATGAATTTGCATGACCTGCACGATCGGTATCGACGTCAACTGTCGCCGCCGAGTGGATCCTACAGCGATCTATGGCGCGAACACGCAGAAATTGCGTCTTATGTCTTGAACGAAAACACTGATGTGGCCGCGCTTGCCCTGCAAAAGCATTTCGATAAAGAAATCGCAGCCCTTGCCGAACAGCTTGAAAACGCGTCATAAAGGCTGCGGCCATCATCGGCACGACTTTTTAAAAGGGCTATCCAAATGACCAAAAAGATTTTCATCCTCAATGGGCCAAATCTAAATCTTTTGGGCAAACGCCAACCTGAAATTTATGGTCACGATACGCTTGAGGATGTCGCGACCAACTGCGCCGCCTTGGGGGCTGAGCTTGGTCTGGAAATCGATTTGAAACAATCGAATTTTGAGGGCGGCATCGTCGAGATGATCCACGATGCGCGCGAACAGGCCGCGGGCATCATCATCAATCCGGGGGCCTACACACATACATCTGTCGCGATTTTGGATGCGCTCAACACCTTTGATGGTCCTGTTTTTGAAGTGCATATTTCGAACGTGCACAAACGCGAATCCTTTCGTCACCATTCTTATGTCTCATTGCGTGCTGACGGGGTGATGGCTGGATTTGGTGTTCAGGGCTATGAGTTGGCCTTGCGTCGCATGGCTGTCGTGCTGGGCTGATAGTGTTGCCTTAGCGTGTCAGGCGCATGGCAAGCCACGACAAGATACTCGGGGCAATCGCAATCAAAATCACAATGCGCGCCAGATGGTGCAAGGCGATATAGGCGACATCACCGTTCATCGCGATGGCGACCAATGACATCTCGGTCAATCCCCCTGGTGCATAGGCCAGCAAAACCTGTTGGACCGTTTGACCAAACAAGCTGTGCAATGCGACGGCAAACCCCAAAGACAGAGCCAGCATCACGGTGGTGGCGATGGTACTCAGCACCAGCGTCTCGACGATAAGCCTTGAGGAGGCTCCCATAAAGCGACACCCCATCATTGTGCCCAAAATGATTTGCGAACAGATCACCAAAATGGGGGGCGGGGCTGAGTGTGAAATGCCTGTCATATGTGCGATAGCGGATAAAATTAGGGGACCTAAAAGCGGCGCCGCTGGCAATTTTAAAGCTTTGCCCAACATCCAACCGAATAGGGCGCAGCTGAGTAGAATTGCGGCGCTCTTAAAATCAAACGCACCCTCTGCGCCGTTGTTTATGGCTGCGCCACCCACGTCATAGCCTAAAACGAGGCGAAAATAGACGGCGATGAAAGACACCGTGACAACAATACGCGCGGCATGTGACAAGATGATCCGCTTCTCATCGCCACCCAGTTCGCCGCCAATAATAGTCATTTCATTCAAGCCGCCCGGCATGGCAGAGAAAAACGCGGTCACAGGGTCAAGTCGTCCGATTTTGATGTAAAGCGGAACCACCACTGCGCCTGCAACGGCGATGTAAACGACCAAAGCGATCAGTGAGAACGCCCATTCTTGCAAGTGCGAAAAGGTTTGCGTGTCAAAGCCCGCGCCCAGCATGACGCCGATCACTGGCATAACATAGGGACGCAAAGCGCCAGGCCCGTGCAGAGGCGCTTTCGCAATGACGGCCAAAAAGCTGGCGAACATCGCCCCCAGCATCCATGGCAAAGGCAGACCCATAAGTGAAAACCCAAGGCCACCCGTTGTGCCAATGACCAAAGCCAATGCAATTGGGGCTGTTTTAGAGGGCAGAGTGTGGTTGAGCTTCACATTGGGACCGGATGTTGATTTTGAGATGTTTATAAGCCTGTGCGTTGGAAATGCGAGTTAAAACCCCCTTTTGTCTCAGGGGATACGCTGGGGGACTGGTGAGCATTCTGGGTGTG
Source organism: Pacificibacter marinus (assembly GCF_018860505.1). Classification (GTDB taxonomy): domain Bacteria; phylum Pseudomonadota; class Alphaproteobacteria; order Rhodobacterales; family Rhodobacteraceae; genus Celeribacter; species Celeribacter marinus_B. The sequence continues at coordinate 145,131 of NZ_JAHKPU010000030.1, read as the reverse complement.
AGAGAACAAATACGATCAGCTGAGAGCTAAAGTTTTGTGAGGCATCTTGCGCAATGCGTCCTTTTATTTGTGGTTATTAACGTAAAAACCCATTATTTGACCACAACCTGTCCTCAACGGAGACTGTTTCAGTGCTCGATATTACTCATGTCAAAACTGTTCTTGCGGATCACTATGACCTTGCGCCTTCCCCCGAATTGGCCGCGAATATGCAAGATATCTATGACAAAATGTCCCGTGTTGTGTCCCCCGTCGATTGGGCCATATACGCCCCATACGTCAAGGCGATCAATGAGTTAAAGGTCAAGCGCAACGCGGTGATCTTGGGCCACAACTACATGACACCTGAAATTTTTCACGGCGTGTCTGACTTTGTGGGCGACAGCTTGCAGCTTGCGATCAAAGCCACCGAAGTCGAAGCTGACGTGATCGTGCAAGCCGGCGTGCACTTTATGGCCGAGACCTCGAAAATTCTCAGCCCTGATAAAATCGTACTGATGCCTGACATGGAAGCTGGCTGTTCCTTGGCCGAAAGCATCACAGCAGAGGGTGTTGAACAGATGCGCGCCAAATACCCTGGTGCGCCTGTGGTGTCTTACGTGAACACCACCGCCGAAGTGAAGGCCGCCTCTGACATTTGCTGTACGTCGTCAAATGCGGTGCAAATCGTTGATGCGATGGAAAGCGATACGGTCATCATGACCCCCGATCAATTCCTTGCGCAGAACGTAGCAAACCTGTCCAAGAAAAAGGTCGTTTTCTGGGAGGGCTCGTGCATCGTGCATGAATTGTACAAAGCCGATGATCTGCGTGCCTACCGCGAAAATGATCCTGAAGTGAAAATCATCGCACACCCTGAGTGTACGCCTGAAGTGGTCGCCGAAGCTGATTTCACTGGCTCCACGAGCGGTATCATCAAGTGGGTCCATGACAATAAGCCTGCCAAGGCGATGTTGATTACGGAATGTTCTATGGCGTCTAATATTTCAGATGAGCTGCCAGAGGTCGAATTTGCCAAGCCCTGTAACGCCTGCCCGTTTATGAAGAAAATTACGCTAGAGAAGATTTTATACGCGCTGCACACGATGGAAGGTCAAGTCGAGATCGATCCAGATATGGCCGAGAAAGCCAAGCTGTCTGTGACGCGGATGATTGATCTGTCTCGCAAACTGGGTCTGTGAGCCACGCCATGAAAGAGATCACAACCGATCGTATCGTCATTGTTGGTGCCGGCCTTGGGGCACTCTATGCAGCGCTCAAGTTGGCACCGCGGCCCGTTGTGATGATTTCCCCCGAAGTCTTGGGCGAGGGGGCAAGTTCCGCTTGGGCGCAAGGTGGTGTTGCAGCGGCGATGGACCCTTTGGATGATCCGAAAAACCATGCGGCCGACACAGTGAAAGCGGGCGCAGGCACTGTGGATGCGGATGTGGCTGATTTGGTGACACGCCACGCGCGCGACTATATTTTGGACCTCACCCGCATGGGCGCGCCCTTTGATCGCACAGCTGATGGCGGCTATGTCATGTCGCGCGAGGCAGCCCATAGTTTTGCCCGCGTTGTGCGGGTCAAAGGCGACCAAGCGGGCGCCGAGATTATGAAGGCCTTGATTGAACAAGTGCGCGAGACGCCATCCATTCAAGTGCTGGAAGGCACTATGGCAACGGGTCTGGACACAGAAGAGGGCAAGGTCACTGGCATCGCGATCCAAGACTCTGCCACTGGGCGCTCATCGCCTGTCATGTTGCGCGGGGCCGCTTATCTTTTGGCGGGCGGTGGCTCTGGTGGGCTCTACGCGATCACGACCAATCCGCCACGCATTCGTGGGCAAGTGATCGGTATGGCGGCGCGTGCTGGTGCCGAAATCACCGATGCTGAGTTTGTGCAATTCCACCCGACTGCGATGGATGTGGGCGAAGATCCAGCGCCCTTGGCGACCGAAGCTCTGCGCGGCGAAGGCGCCATTTTGATCAACAAAGATGGTGCGCGGTTCATGCAAGCCGTTCATCCCGACGCCGAACTCGCCCCGCGCGATGTTGTGGCACGGGCGATTTTTTCGCAGTGGCAAGCGGGCATGCGTCCTATGTTGGACACGCGCGCGGCTTTGGGTGAGCGTATCAAAACGCAGTTTCCTGCCGTGGCCGAGGCCTGCGCTCGCAATGGTATCGACCCCGCGCTTGAGCCCATTCCCGTGGCTGCCGCTGCGCATTACCACATGGGCGGTATCGCCACCGATACCGATGGGCGTGCTAGCCTTGAGGGCCTGTGGGTCTGCGGCGAAGCGTCTTCAACGGGGCTTCATGGGGCGAACCGTTTGGCCTCTAACGGCTTGCTAGAAGCCTTGGTTTACGCGCGCATTTGCGCCGACGACATCAGTGCTATGGTGCCAGAAACGACAAATTCGGCCATCACCACGCCTTTGGATATTCAGTTTGAACAGGGCGGTGTCGCGCCTGATCCTGACGCCGTCATGAGCCTGCGCCAAACGATGACCTCGCTGGTTGGCGTTGTGCGTGATGAAGCGGGCCTTAAAGAAGCCTTGCGCAAAATTGATGCGCTTGAGGCAGCTCATTCTGACAGCCCCTCGTTCATGAACATGTGCGCCACGGCCACATTGATCGCGGGCTGTGCGCTGCTGCGTTGTGAAAGTCGCGGGGCGCATGAGCGTTCTGATTTCCCTGATACGGATGCGGGCGAGGGCATTCGCTCTAAAGCACAATTGACAGATATGCTCGCTTTGCGGGCCAAAATTGCTAAGGACACAGTATGAGTTTTTCCACCGTTCCCGATCTCGTGCTTGAACCGATGGTGCGCAATGCTTTGCTTGAAGACTTAGGGTCTTATGGTGATGTCACCACCCGCGCTGTGATCCCTGCGAGCACGCAATATGATGCCCGCATCAATGCCCGTGAAGACGCGATTGTGTCTGGCATGCAAGTGGCCGCCTTGGCATTTCGCCTGATCGATCCAAGCCTTGAGATTGCGGTGCATATCGCCGATGGACAGGCTTGCGCTAAGGGCGACACTTTGATGACCATCAAGGGCGCTGCTGCGTCGATCCTGTCGGGCGAACGCGTGGCGTTGAACTACGCGGGGCGTCTTACAGGGATCGCGACCAAAACCGCTGGGTTTGTGGCCGAGGCTAAAGGCACCAAGTCCCGCATTACTTGTACACGCAAAACCACGCCGAACATGCGCTTGGTTGAAAAACTGGCGGTGCTGCACGGAGGCGGGTTCAATCACCGTTATTCCTTGTCTGATGCCATCTTGATCAAAGACAACCATATCGCCGCCGCAGGTGGCGTGCGCGAAGTTTTGGAAGCCTCTAAAGCCCATGCCAGCCACATGATGGCCGTTGAAATCGAAGTGGATCGCTTGGATCAATTGGCACAAGTGCTAGAGGTCGGCGGCGCAAGCGTTGTGTTGCTTGATAATATGGACAACGACACCCTGCGCGAAGCTGTGGCGATGGTTGCAGGCCGGATGCTGACTGAGGCCAGCGGCAATGTTACCCTTGATCGTATCGCGTCAATTGCAGCGACTGGGGTGGATTATATTTCCTCTGGCGCGCTCACGCATTCTGCGCGCACAGTTGATCTTGGGCTCGACTTCTAAGCCACAGCCTAAGATGTCAGTGTTGAAATATGCTAAATAAGATGCTGAGGCGTCTGTTTTAAGGCAGAATGATCGAAAAACTGACTGAGGTGGTCGGAGGCCTTGACGGCAGAAGACTTGTAACGTTTTTGGGGACGATCTGAAAAATTGGGGCAGTGACCGACTGGGGCCGTTTGGGGGCTGTTTCGGCCCATTGCCGACTTTTAGCCATATCATAACGCCTGCCATTGTTTTGAACTGCAAAATTTGTCGATCATGTAAGACTTCGGATCAGGATGTCTTACGTGATACATTCTGACGCCCGAAATGTTCGATCAGAAAATCCATGAACACACGCACCTTGGCAGAGACGACGTTGCTTTTGGGGTAGATCAGCCAAAGCGCCGGTTTGTTGGCCAATTCGTAGTCGGGCAAAACACGCACCAAGGTCCCCTCTGCAATTTCCTTTTGCACAGCCCAGAGCGAGTTGATGGAAATGCCCCCACCGTCGAGAGTCGTGAGTTTTTGGGTCAGCCCATCGTTCACGGTCAGGTAATGGGCTGCAGCCTTGGGGTCGAACTGCATTTGCGTGCCGTCATGTGAGGCCAGCGATCTGGCTTCATTATTTTTGAACGCTATTAACCGATGTTTCGTCAAACCTTCAGCGGTATTGGGGGTGCCGTAGCGTTCAAGATAGGCCGGAGAGGCACACAGGATGCGCGTATCATCGGCGAGCTTGCGCGCGGTAAGGCTGCTATCGGCAAGTGCAGAATTGCGCAACGCAAGATCATAGCTGCCCTCGATCAGATCGAACTCGGAATCTGAGAGATGCAGGTCCAGCCGCAGGTCAGGATATTTGTCCATAAACTTAGGCAACAGCGGCGCGATATAGAGTTGGGCAAACGTGCTGGGGGCGGCAAAGCGCAATGTGCCGCTGATTGTTGTCCGCCCGGTCCCAAGGGCTGCGAGCGCAGTTTCCTCTAAGGCGATCATTTCGCGTGCATAGGGCAAAAAATCACGCCCCTCTAAGGACAGCGATACTTTGCGGGTTGATCGGTGCAACAGGTCCGCGCCGACAAGATGTTCTAACTTTGCAATACGCGTGCTCGCGACGGCAGGTGCCATGCCAAGTGCGCGACCAGCGGCACTGATGTTCAATGTCTCACAGGCGAGAACGAAAAGTCGAAGGGTTTGCGTGTCCATATTTTATACTTTTTCGGAATACTGAATTAAAATATGACTTATTTATATAATTTTTGGAAGTGATAAGTCTGATTGCAAGCCAGATACAGGAGCTTCCAATGACCAAGACCATTCTCATCACAGGGTCCACTGACGGGATCGGCCTTTTGACCGCGCAAACCCTTGCCGCAGAGGGGCATACTGTCCTTTTACACGGGCGCAATGCGGCCAAGTTAGAGGCAGCAGCGCACACCATCAAAGGCTCACCCGAGCAATACATGGCCGACCTGTCGCATATGGCTGACGTGCACGGATTGGTCGATGCCATTCGCGCCAAGCACAGCCAGATCGATGTGGTGATCAACAACGCAGGCATCTTGAAAGCCCCGAACACCGTGACCAAAGGCGGCTATGATCTGCGCTTTATGGTGAATACCATTGCCCCTTATGTGCTGACCCGCGACCTTTTGCCGATCATCGCAAAAGACGGTCGCGTCGTGAATCTGTCCTCAGCGGCGCAAGCGCCCGTTGATTTGAATGCCTTTCACGGCGGTAAAGCATTGGACGATATGGACGCCTATGCACAAAGCAAACTCGCGCTCACCATCTGGTCGCGCGAAATGGCGAAAACATTGCCGGAGGGACCTGTAATTATCGCGGTTAATCCTGGTTCTTTGTTGGCGTCCAAAATGGTCAAAGAGGGCTTTGGTATTGCGGGCAACGACCTGAGTATTGGCGCGAGTATCCTATGCGAAGCGGCTTTGGGCGCAAGTTTTTCCAAGGCGAGTGGTAAATATTTTGACAATGACAGTCAGCAATTCGCCCAGCCCCATGTAGCAGCCCTTGATGCCACCCACAGCGCCGAGGTGATGCGGGGTCTCGATGAGGCCGCAGCCATGCTTGGCTAAGTTCATACGAAGACCCCTCTCATTAAGGCCGATGCCGTGCACGGCCACATCAGGAGCATAGACAATGCAAGCCAACGCCCTCGAACGCGCCCGCGCGATCAATCGACCTGCGCGTGACGAAATGTTGCAACGCAGCCCGTCCGTTCAGACATTCTGGGCGCAAAACACGCCCTTGTTTCAGGACGCATGGATGCAATGGGAGGCCAGCACCGGCCAAGCGCCCATTCTGGACAATAGCCTTTATGACCCTCAATTGCGCGAGGCCATCGCGCAGGCTTGGGCCGATCCAAGCAAAGAAACCCTCGTGCGAGACCTTTGGACAGAAGTCTTTCCCGGTGTTTACGAGGCGCAGTTTTTTGACCCCGCCCGCCTGTCGATTTTGCGTGACTATCTTGAAAATGTTGCCGACGCGGGTATCCCGCTGCGCCCGCCCTATGGCATTTCGCTCAACCGTGGTGGCGCGATGCTCGACTCGCGCTCGGAGGGCTATCTTGCCGCGCCGAATTTTCAAGCGTTTTACAGTGACTTGATGGACACTTACATGCGGCCCATCTCGCGGCTCTTGTTTCCCGATACTGTCGGATACGACACGCAAACCTTCGGCTTCTCAATCCAGTGGCAAGCGGATGCGGACAGGTCATTGCGCGCCCATACGGATGCATCGTCGGTGACGTTGAACATCAACCTCAATCTTCCGGACGAAGCCTTTTCCGGCTCAGGCGTGAAGTTCTTTGACCGCGAAACCCGTCGAGTGGAGGAACTGAGTTTTGCCTCCGGAAAAGCCCTGATCCACCACGGCAGCGTGCCCCATGAGTCCATGCCGATCACCGAAGGCGAGAGGACAAACTTTGTCCTTTGGCTCTATGGTGACAAGGGGCAGGTGCCGAATTTTGGCGCATCAGATCGCGCGATTGACGCCAAAGAGCGCTGGTCCGTTCCAACGACTCCCAAAGACGCTTTCGCCCCATTTTAAGGCGCAAGCATCCCCGTACTCATCAAGAGGGCGGAATGCCCTCTCCCACAAAACCCTTCAAACCTTCTCAAGGATACTTCTCATGAAAGCTTCAACCATTACCGCCTACGGCGAGGTCGCCACCTTTGAAATCGCCGATCTTCCCAAACCTACACCGACCGCAGGCCACGTGGTCGTGCGCATTGCCGCAAGCAGCGTGAACACCGTCGACACCATGATCCGCTCAATGGGCGCTGATCTGCCTTTGTCCCCCGCGTTGCCCGCAGTTTTGGGTATGGACTTCGCGGGTGTTGTCGAGGCTGTTGGCGACGGTGTGACCGAATTTGCCGTTGGTGACGAAGTCTACGGCTGTGCAGGTGGTCTGGCCGATATCCAAGGGGCGCTTGCTGAGTTCATGCTGGCGGATGCCCAATTGATCGCCCATAAACCTAAATCCATCTCGATGCGCGAAGCCGCAGCAATGCCCTTGGTTGGCATCACTGCCCTTGAAGGACTTGAGCGGGCAGGTGTCTCAGCGGGCCAAAAAGTTCTTGTTCAAGGTGGCGCTGGCGGTGTTGGCCATTTGGTCGTGCAGCTGGCCAAATATTTTGGTGCGGACGTTTATGCAACCGTTTCCAAAGCTCAACAGATTGAGATCATCAAGGGCTACGGAGCCACTCCCATCAATTATACCTCGGAAAAGATTGCTGACTACGTGGCAGAGTATACTGATAGCGTGGGCTTTGATCTGATCTTTGATACTGTTGGCGGGGCCAATATGGCCAATTCCTTCGAAGCTGCGGCGCTCAATGCAAATATCGCCTCCACTGTGTCGCTTTTGGAAATTGATCTGTCACCGGCACATTTCAAAGGCCTATCCTTGCACATCGTCTTTATGCTGCTGCCAATGCTGAGCGGGCAAGGTCGCGCTAAGCACGGTGAGATTTTGGCAAAACTCGCTGAAATTGTCGACGCAGGTGCGTTGAAGCCTTTGCTTGATGATACGATTTTCGACCTTGATCATGTTGGAGATGCTTATGATCGCCTGACAAGCGGACAGGCCATTGGCAAAGTTGTCATTGATGTCTAACTAAAACGGAATACTGAAAGAACAAAAACGTGGGATCGTTGATCAAATACGATTGCTTCAATGGCAGAGATCTCGGCAAGCCCTGATGGGGTTACCGAGGGCAGTTTGAATTCTTTTTTGGGTGTCGCATATGGTCGATGGGACGTGGTGACGGGTAGGGGGATGATCGTGAACCAGAACCTTAGACAGCCCAAAAGACGTACATCAGACAGCTTTAACATTTTCGCCCTAAGCCCTGTTTTTAGAGATGTCGATCACGTTGAGCGGGCTAGTTTGCGCTGCCGATTGTCCCAGTGAAGGTGTGTGTTACGTGCAAGTCGTGCGCAGCTGTCGTTTAGGCCAAGTCGGTTTGACCAACGCGCCATCGATCGTGTTGGAATGGCATGGATGTCCCCAATCCCGTCAACGAGAACGCATTCCACTGGGCCGAGCGTCTGATCGTTACTACGCTGCCCAAAAACGAAATTATTTGCATTGAGGTCACTCGCACGAATTTCGTAGTCATAAATTCGACCAATGCAGTCGTTGAGCAAATCTAAATCAGCATCCGTAAAATCGCCCGTACGTACTTTTTCACCCAGAGTTTTGCCAAGGGTTCCATCGGGCGCCATGACGCGCTCTGTCAGACACCCCAACCCTAGGTTGGTGGCGGCAAAACCATGCATATGACTGAACGGCGCATTGAACTCTGCAGAGGGATGGTTCAAGCAAACGCGTAGATATTCTTGATATTCTTTGCGAATTTGACGAATGCGGGTGCTGGGGAAAAAGCGAGTGGCCAAACCATTAAAGTTGTAGCGACGCGGAATGTCCTGTGACGGTTTGAGAACTTTTACAAGTTTCGTGCTGTCATATGGGTGCAGATATACATCTCGTTGACCACCGCTGGTGACTTTTTCTTCTTTATTTAATGTGATGCCTATCATGACAGTTTTATGACAGTGCGCGAGTGAAACTGCAATAGAGGGCAAGCGTGTTGCTGGTGTCCGGAGCGACTAGAGACCCATAATGGAATCACTGGTGTCACCTAGGCAGGCCTTCGGAAAAATTGCCCCCTAGACTGTTTTCTGACCCTCTAGACCCCATAGGTGGTTTGGCTGGGTTACAAACGCTCACCTTTGGTGTTCCCCGTAGCATCCGCCGTGGTGCGCCAAGATGTTTGGATTTCTGCAGTAGGATAGTCGGTCACATTGCTTTGCACTCGTTGTGGAGTTGGCACGAGGTCGTAAACGAATGCCGGCTTTCGTTTGCCGCTATCGCTGTCTGAGATCAAGGCGATGCTTGCTTTTTCGGAGTTGAGGCCCCGGTTCTCGCCAGCTTAAAAAATTCAATGACCGTTCGCGAAGGCATTTATATCTAACAAGACTTTCAACTCGCGGACAATCAAGATTCAAGGCTGATATTATAGAGCTCAGACGCCGCTGTACCATCTGATCCAATGCTCCAAGCATTGCGCGCCTGTCTTACTGCACTGAAATTTACCTCTTTTTCGTGCTGGGTGTGGGGCCAGTCACTGCCCCAGACGATATGTTGATCACCTATCTTGGATCGAATTTCTTGGGCGTGGCCCGTCACATCAAAGGGGGTTCGATAATGGCCGGAGAATTTGAAATAAAGCGATGTGGCGTCTGACAAGCTGTTGGTGGATTTGATCATAGGGTCACACATCGGATTGGGCTCGGATGGCAATCCAAAATGGTCAATTACGATGCGAAGGCCTTGATCCACCAATTGTGGCAGAACAGGCGCAAGGCGCGCCCCTTCGAGGTGTAGTTCAAGGTGAAGGTTGCGTGCGCGCAATTTTGCCAACAGTCCTTGGACCTCAGGTGCGTTCACATCAGGGATGGCTTTGCCGCGCACAAGATTCCAACGGATTCCACGCACACCTGCGTCAACAAGATGATCAAGCTCTGCATCAGAGATATCCATGGGCACGACCGCGACGCCAGCAAAACGGTTCAGGTCCAATTTGGCTAAGGCGGAACAAAGTTCGGAATTGTCTGTGCCGAGAAAGCTCACTTGAACTATGACGCCTCCCTTCAAGCCATGTCGATCTTGAAGATCAAGCCAATTTTGCAAAGGCGCAGGGGTGGCAGGGCAGTATCGTGCGCCCGCAACAGCCGCGACAGTTTCGTAAACATGCGCATGGCAATCAAAGTCTATCATCAATTCGCTCTCCTAATTCATATATATGACCAGTTGACTGAATGGGTCAATATGTACTATGCCAGAAAGGGGAGGATATGATGAATACAGAATTAAGCACCACTGACGCACGGCTTCCGGCCTATGCACGACTGCGCGACACGCTTGCGGCGCGCATTGCAAATGGTGAATGGACGGCCGACCAACCCATTCCTTCTGAGGCACGTTTGGCGCAAGAATACAGCTTGTCCGTCGGCACGGTGCGCAAGGGCGTTGACGGCTTGGTAAGCGAAGGTTTGCTTGAGCGACGCCAAGGATCGGGCACCTATGTTAAGGCGCCATCCTTTGATGCGACCCTGTTCCGGTTTTTTCAATGGCGTGATGTGGATGGTGTGCAACTGTCCATTCCGTCCAGCAAGTTGATTTTGCGCAGCCTCAACAAAGCCCCAAGCGAGGCAGTCGCCGCACTTGGCACGACGGACGTCATCAAAACCGTCCGCTTGCGCAGCCTGTCCGACGTGCCTGTGCTGTTCGAAGAAATCTATGTGCCAGTCTCAAAGTTCTCCGGTTTTGAAGTGCTGCCAGAAGCTGACATGGGGCCCCTGCTTTATCCGCTGTATTTCGAACACTTCGGTGTTCTCGTAAAGCGCGCCACGGATGAATTATCTTTTGATACGGCGTCAGAAGTCGCCGCATCACAGTTGTGTTTGAAGATAGGCGATCCAATTGCCGTCATCCGCAGAACGGCTTTCGACATCGAAGGCAATCCGGTTGAGTGGCGAATTGCGCGCGGGAGTGCCGCGCAATTCCGTTACCGCACTGAAATTACCTAAATTACCAAACACCAAGGGAGAGAGACGATGAAAATCAAAACAACACTCATCAGCCTAACCGCGGCGGCGGCCATGGCGACACCGGCGTTTGCCGAATACCCAGAACGTGCAATCGAACTGACTATTCCAGCCGGCGCAGGTGGCGGCACCGATACTAGCGCACGTAAGCTGGCAATTTTGCTGGAAGAAGCACTCGGCCAATCTATCGCGGTTCTGAACGTTGGCGGCGGCGGTGGTTCTGTGGGGGCATCGCAATTTATGCAGGCAAAACCGGACGGTTATTCTCTGTTTGCAACTTGGAACAGCCCGCTGACAACTGTGCCACAGTTGCAGAACGTTGCTTATACGCTCGACAGCTTCACCCCGATCGCATCTACGTCTGAAACTGCATATACACTTTGCGTTGACGCGGACTTTCCGGCGGAAACAGGCGAGGAGTTCTTGGCCGAACTTGCAGCAAACCCTGACAAATACACCTATGGTAATGACGGCATCGGCGGCACAATGCAGCTCGCGGCAGAACGTATTTTCCAAGCCCGTGAGATTTCGGCAATCGCCATTCCGTTTGGCGGCGCTGGCGAGACATTGCAGAACTTTCTAGGCGGTCACGTCGACATTTACGGCGGTTCCATCTCCACAGTTCTGCCTTATGTCGAAACCGGCAAAGCGAAATGTTTGCTCGTCACATCCGCTGCTGATGTTCCGGCACTTGAGCAGGCATCTGGTCTGGCTGCCGTAGGTATGCCAGAAAATGAAACACTTTTGTGGCGTGCGATCCTCGGGCCACAAGGCATGGACCCAGAAATTGTTGAAATGCTGGGTGCCATTATCGAAACGGCGGTAAATGACCCGTCTTACGTCAAGTTCCTCGCCACAAAGGGCGAAGTTCCGAATGTCGTGCTTGGCGCTAACTTAGGCGCACGTTTGCAGGCCGAATTTGACGCATTGGCGGCAGTTTCTGCCAGCCTCGGCCTCGGTCAATAATGGAGCGGCGTCAGGATATCGCGCTAGGCCTCATCTTTGTGGGGCTTGGTATTGCAGCGGCTTGGATGGCAACATCTTATAGCGGCGCGGGGGGCACCTATCCGATGGTGCTTGGTGTAATTTTGACGCTTCTTGGCGGGACCGTCGCCCTTCGGGCGGTGCGTAAAGGGGCCAACAAGGCCCGTTTGCTCGTGGATGCGCCCGTAAAAATGATCACGGCGGTTGTTATCGCCGCGATCTACGTCACACTTGTTGTGCCACTTGGCTTTTATACGTCGTCGTTCTTGTTGATGCTGGCGCTGCCCATCGCGCTAGGATTCCGACAGGGTATCTATGCGCTGATCGTCGCATTGGTCTTTATGACCGTTGTCTACCTTGTTTTCTCGGTGCTGCTTGAAAAACCGCTGCCGAGCGAAGCTTTGGCACCCTTATTCGGCTTGGGAGTATAAGAGATGGAATTTTATACTCAGGCGCTTAGCAATGTTTTGACCTTCTGGCCTTTGATTGCCATGATCGGGTCCACACTTTTAGGTGTATTCATCGGCGCATTGCCGGGCCTGAATCCCGTTATGGCAATCGCGCTATTACTCCCGCTGACCTACTCAATGGACCCATTGGTAGCCCTTGGGATGGTCGCAGGCATTTACAACGGGTCGATGTACGGCGGCGCTATCCCTGCGATTCTGCTGCGTATTCCTGGTACTCCGGCGTCCATCGCCACGACGTTCGACGGCTTTCCGATGGCCGACAAAGGCGAAGCCTCCAAAGCACTGAAAATCGCCTGTTGGTCCTCAGCTGTGGGGGGAATCGTATCTGCAATTGCGTTGATGACGATGGGGCCGTTGCTCGCTCGTGTGACGTTGTTCTTCGGGCCCGCCGAATATTTCTGGATCGCTATCTTTGGCATGGCGTCTGTTGGTGTCATGGTCGGGTCTGATCCGATCAAAGGCATTATGGCCGCCGTTATCGGGCTGCTGATCGGCACGATGGGCATTGATTCTCTGTCAGGCCAAGCCCGATTTACATTCGGGCAAACTTGGTTGCTTGGCGGTCTTGACCTAATTGTTGTTCTCGTGGGCCTTTATGCCCTACCGCCAGTCCTTCAACTGGCTGAAAAATGCGACCTGAAAGGGCTATCAGCAGCACAATTGAAACTGACGAATACCCCCTTCAATAAAGGGGAAATTCGCGGGCTGATCCCGACGTGGATCCGGTCTTCTGGCATTGGTATCGGAGTGGGCATCTTACCCGGTGCAGGGGGCAACATCGCGGCTTTCCTTAGCTACAACGCGGCCAAGAACGCATCGGATGATCCTGACAGCTTTGGCAAGGGCAACCCTCAAGGCGTCGCCGCTGCTGAGTGTGGCAATAACGCGGACAACGCAGCGTCTATGATCCCCGCTTTAGCGCTTGGTATTCCGGGCAATGTGGTTGCGGCCCTCGTGCTGAGTGCGTTGACCATTCACGGGTTGCAACCTGGTCCGCAATTGTTCCACCAAAATCCCACCCTTGTCGGCGGGTTCATGATGGAAATGTTGATCACATCCTTATTGATCCTGCTGCTTGGCGGGGCTGTTGCCACCCGCGTATTTGCCCAGTTCCAGCGCCTCCCCGGTGTTTTACTGGTTCCCTCTATCCTGACTCTGATGTGTGTCGGCGTCTACGTCATCAACGGGCGACCTGTCGACTTATGGGTCATGCTGCTTGCGGGCGTTGCCGGATATTTCCTTGAGAAAGTGAACGTACCACTGGCGCCAATCATTCTCGGCATGATCCTTGGTCCAATGGCGGAGCAAAGCGTGCGACGTGCACTGTTGATCAGCCGCGGCGATGCGACAGAGCTGTTAACCCGCCCAATCTCCGCCACGCTTGCTGTGGCCACCGTGCTTGTGGTGGCTTGGCCATTGATTAAGGCCGTGCGCCGCAAGAGAGCAATTGCTACGAAAAGCGACTGATTTGGCGTTCCTGTTGTTGTAAAGACCTTACATAGGCGGTTGGTCACCGCTGCGATGCGTGTGATCATAGAGCCTTGAGCTGTTGTAAAAACGGCCCTTTGCTGCCGTCTATGTTGAGCGTCTCGAATGTCCGGTTCTAGCCCTTTCTGCTCCCCTACATGAGCAAACTTATGGACAGGTTTTCGGCAAATACGGATTGCGCACAGGATCGAGGTGTTCGAACCGCATCCATTTCTTTGACCAGTTGTAGTGTTCGGTTCGCCCATCAGTTTGCGCGACAAGTATGGCATGATATTCCCAAATATAGCTGCCGCTGGGACTTGTCCGTTGCGATCGGATTTGGGGCAGGCGCATTTCCCATATGGAGTTTAATTCAGTGTCGTACTCACTTGGATTGGGCACAAGAATGCATGCAGTACCAGTGTGTGTTTTTACACCGCGATGTGCATACATGCTGATCGCGGAGCCCCATGACCAGCTGGCCATGAGAAATAGAACCAAAGCCCCCGTGCATCGATACCCCCGCTTGTTTTGATTGGGCGACATGATCGCACTGAGCAGCAAGAGATAACCCACGACCCCAAAAACATAAAAGAGCATGATGGCCCCGCTCGCTGATGTGCCTTCTGCCCATGTCATCAACGCGAGAAGCGCGCCGATGATGAGGAGGGCTGTGGCGAGAACCGCAGTTGCTTTTGAGGGACTGGCACGTTTGCTCTGAGGTTTTGCAGCCAAATGCGCTGCAATAAAACCTAGGATGCAGCAAACGGCCCCGAATACAGCGCCTTTTTCGGGCGACGTGGAAAGCCAGCTGCTGATCCAGAATAGGAGAACAACGAATGTCGGTATAGTTTTCAAAACGGTCGTTCTCCCAAACTCAACGCGATGCTAATATGCCAAACTTACAAAATCTATGCGGCTCACCCGTTTGTCCTGTCCGAAGTCGATCATCATGGTCCATTCGGGATCAGGAACCGGAATGTCCGAACAGACATAAGCCGTGAATCTTTGCGATGTGGACGTATAGCCGTTGGGCACGCGACCCAACAGGCGGATCACTTCGCCGCGCGTCAGCCCAACCCTCAGGCCTGACGGCATTTCCCAGTGGGGCGATGTGGTGGACATGGCGAAGACGGCATCTTGGAAAATATCGATATCCATCCCGACAAGCATCATGCGGTCAATCGCCTCGCCACGCCCATCAGGGTCTTCAATGGTTTCTGGTGAGCCAAGCTTGCCGAGTGTGCCGAGCGGATCGCCCATATGCACGCCTCCCAGATTGAATTCGCTCGCAGGTAGGCAATACTCGATAACGCTTTCGTAGCTGGTCTCTTGCAAGGTCGACGTCGCCGTTGGCTGAATACGGTCGGACACCCATGTGTAGGAATAAGGATCCCAGGTTTGGCCTGCCGCTACTTTAATGTCGTGGATTCCGCCGCCAAAACCATAGCTTACTGTCTCTGGGATACACTCAAGGCTGGCGGCGTGTTCACCACTTTCCGTCACCTCGACCCACCCGAAACGCCGTGGGCCATGCTCCATGTCCTCTTCGGAAAACGGACGATCAAAACCGCCGCCCACGTTGTAAGCGTAGTCGCCATTGTAAAAGGTGACGCTCTCAAAGATCGACTGTCCCGCCCCCGACCAAGGCTCGAAATCGACACGCTCAATAGGTTCAGACAGCTGCAATTCAGGTGCGCCGCCAATCGGCCCATAGCTATAGGTTGCAATCTGATCGTCGAAGCACACGAAGACTTCCGTCTCGCGTCCTTCAATCTGGCACGAGGTGAAGGCCTCTTGTCCTTGTGGGCATCCCGCTTGCGCTTGTGTAATTCCAAAAGCGCCTGCAAAAACAAGATACACACCAAATTTCATTCTTACTTATCCCCTTTGGTACGCTCATGTCGATCGCCGTCAGATGGTGGTCAGGTTTGATATCAATGTCTAGTCATAAGACTCTGAGTTTGAGGTGAACGGCTCTGCGCGATTGAGGTGTGCGATGGTTGTAAAGCCGCGCAATTTACGCTGAGCGCGCGGTCGCTCGAGTTCAGAACGTGTGAATTTTGGCATGTCACGTCAGTGCGGCAGAAACTCAACAATTCATAAAGAAAAACGGTTCGTCTGACCTCAGCCCCCAGCCTTGCCTGTTCAGGGTTCCAATTTTGACCGAACACCATAAGTGGTTTTGGCGTTTGGTGAGTGTTGGACGTTTTGGGTATTAAGTACTTGATTTATAATCATTTTATTTCGGACCTCCTAAATGACGTGAAACCTGTTTCGGGCAAAACTGGAACCCGCCATTTGTACTCAAAACCCATCTCAGATGTTATGCCGTTGATTAAGGTCCATCCGTGGTTGGCAACAGATACGATGTGGTCGTCTTTCCTAGCCTCACAGACTTAGAAGGAGGGGGTAACATTGGGAGGGAAGGAATATTCAGCCCATGAAAAGCCGCTTTCGTGTTCTCCGGCGGGCCACTCACTTGCAGCGAATGCACGCTTCACGCTCTCGCTTGACACTCAGTGGAAGTCCCGACTTGGAAACAGTCGTTTTGCTTGGTCGCGCGGGTGCGTGGCGCGGGGTTGGGTTTTCGGGCGAGGAGCGTCGTCCGCTTGGGATTCAGTAATGCCAATGGCTTCATCCATCGGATGGCCGAGGGTGCTGAGGCGGTGCGAGACATCTTCGATCTTTTGTGCAATGACATGCACCACAATACCTTCGCGTTGCACATATCCGGTGACGCGCAGCAGCCGCCCGCCCATGACCGCGCGGCGGAATCGTTTGTAGACCGTCTTCCAGACCACCACATTCGAGACGCCGGTTTCATCTTCAAGGGTTAAAAATACGACCCCTGATGCTGTCCCCGGCCGTTGGCGCGTGATGACCAAACCGCAAACCGAAATGCTTTTCCTCATCAAAGGCCCGAGTGGGACGTTGGGCAGGGCCGCGTGTGGCGTCAGTCCTTCCATCTTGGGGCGCAACAACTCCATCGGATGGGCCTTGAGCGATAGGCGCATGGCCACGTAATCCTCGACGACCTCCTCACCGAGGTGCATTGCGGGCAGGGTCACAAGTGGTTCATGTATGCCTTCGCCCTCAATCGGATCATTGAAAAGTGGCAGCGGCTTGGGACCGCCGATGGCTTTCACCGCCCAAAGCGCATCACGTCGCCCCATGCCGAGGCCCGCATAGGCATCCGCTTCGGCCAGTCGTTCGAGAGTTGCGGGCGCAATCCCTGCGCGCAGCCATATCGCTTCGGGATCAGGGTAGCCGTTGCCACGCGCGGCGACGATCCAGGCGGCATCTTCTTCGCGAAATCCTTTGATTTGACGAAACCCAAGCCGGAGCGCGAGTGATCCATCGGCGCGGCGCTCCAGTGTATTGTCCCAGTCGCTGTTGTTTACGCAAATCGGGCGCAGCTCGATCTGATGTTCACGGGCGTCACGCACGATTTGGGCAGGGGCGTAAAATCCCATAGGCTGGGAATTGAGCAGCGCGCAGGCGAAGACGGCAGGGTGATGGCGTTTGAGCCAAGCCGAGACATAGGCAAGCATGGCAAAAGCGGCGGCGTGGCTTTCGGGAAAGCCGTATTCGCCAAAGCCTTCGATCTGGGAAAAACAGCTCTCTGCAAAGGCCAACTCGTAGCCGCGCTCTAACATGCCGTTGATGAATTTATCGCGTAGCTGGCCGATGGTGCCCATCCGCCGAAACGTCGCCATGGAACGGCGCAGCTTGTCGGCCTCCGAGGGGGAAAAACCCGCCGCGACCACGGCGATTTGCATGGCTTGCTCTTGAAACAGCGGCACGCCGAGTGTCTTGCCGAGTACCTTTTCCAGCTCTTTTGACGGAAATGCGACGGGCTCTTTGCCTTGGCGGCGATTGATATAAGGATGCACCATGCCGCCTTGGATCGGGCCGGGGCGGACAATGGCGACCTCGATCACCAGATCATAAAATACGCGTGGTTTCATGCGCGGCAGAAAGTTCATCTGCGCACGGCTTTCGACTTGAAATACCCCAATGGCATCGGCTGCGCAGAGCATATCGAAGGTCGGCGCGTCGGCTTGCGGCACGGTGGCGATAGAGAGGCGCGCGCCGCCATGCTGTGCGATCAGATCGAAACTTTTGCGAATGCAGGTGAGCATGCCGAGGCTGAGAATATCAATCTTGAGAATGCCGAGTGCGTCGATATCGTCCTTGTCCCACTCGATGATCGTGCGGTCCTCCATTGCGGCGTTTTCAATCGGGCACAGCTCATCGAGCCGTCCTTTGGTGATGATGAAGCCGCCGACATGCTGGCTGAGGTGGCGGGGAAACCCGATGATCTCTCCGATGAGTTTGATCGTTTGGGCCAGCCGAGGGTCCGAGAGATCAAGGCCAAGCTCCTTGACGCGCTCAGGGTCTGCGCCCCTATTGTTCGATCCCCAGATCTGCGCCGACAAATTGGCGGTGACATCCTTGGAAAGCCCCATGGCTTTGCCCACTTCGGCGATCGCGGCGCGGGAACGAAAATGGATCACCGTGGCACATAGCCCCGCGCGGTGGCGGCCATATTTGGCGTAGATATGCTGAATGACCTCCTCGCGGCGTTCATGTTCGAAATCTACATCAATATCAGGCGGCTCGCCGCGATGCTCGGAGACGAAGCGCTCCACCACCATCGTGATGGTTTCTGGGCTAACATCGGTGATCCCGAGCAGATAGCACAGGATGGAATTGGCCGCAGACCCGCGCCCCTGACACAGGATGCCCTGAGACCGTGCGAATTGCACGATGTCATGAACGGTGAGGAAATAGGCGGGAAAGCCGAGCGATTTGACCAGCGTCAGTTCCTTCTTCATCTGCGCGATGGCGGTCTGGGGTGCCCCATCGGGATAGCGATTTTTCAGCCCTTCGGCAGCGAGGCGCGCCAAGCGTTCTTGGGGCGGTTCACCTTCCGCGATCTCGTCGGGATATTCATAGCTCAACTCGGACAGGCAGAAACTCGACCGCGCCGCGATCTCCACAGTGCGGCGCAGGGCGGCGGGATGGCGGGCAAAGAGCCGCGCCATATCCGCTTCTCCCTTGAGGCGGCGCTCGGCATTGAGGAGGGCGCGGGTGCCGATTTTATCAATCGTGATGCCCTCGCGTATGCAAGTCAAAATATCGGCCAATTGCCTGCGCGATCCGTGATGCATCAGCGCATCCCCGACCGCCACCATCGGAGCAGCGGTGCGATGCGCGAGAGCGGCGCAGGCATCGAAATGGAGCTGGTCGCTGCCATCATAGCGCGGGGACGCGCCGATAAAGACATCCGCCGGAAAGTGCTTTCTGAGCGTGATGATCTCAGTCGCGCTGTCCTTTAGTGCTTGTTGGGGCAGGGCAATGAGGCTCATTCCCGCGCAGCCCTGCGCTATGTCGCGCAGGTCGAGATGGCAGGCCCCTTTGGGTGCGCGCCGTTTGCCGAGGGTGAGCAGCCGCGTCAATCGCGTATAAGCGGGGCGATCATGGGGCAGGGCAATCCAATGCGTATCGCTGTCGCGCAAGATCAGGCGGGCGCCGATGATCAGCTTGGGCAGGGGGATATTCTCGCCGTGCTCGCGGCGCAGTTCCTTGAGCGCCGAATACGCGCGCACCACGCCGGCCAACGAGTTGTGATCTGTGATAGCTATGGCGGTAAGGCCAAGGTTTGCTGCTCGGGAGATCAGCTCCTCGGGGTGTGATGCACCGTGCAGAAAGGTGAAATTGGACGTGCAGCATAACTCGGCATATCCGGGATTAAGGGATGGGTTACGAGCACTCATGCAAATTCCCCATGCACAAACCATCCAGGGGTTTGCGGCGTGTAGAACAGCCACAATCGCCGTCCTTCGCAGGTGTCAACTTTCCAATAGTCACGTACGCCGGACCGCCACGCCTCATCAGGCAGCCACCACTGTGGCGCGATGCGTTCAGGGCCCGTGCTGCGCCCAGTTGTGAGCGTCATCCGTCGCCAGCGGAACCGAACGGGGGGCTGCGATCCCACGCCCGCAATCGGCTCGGGGACGAAGAGTTTCAGCGGGCGCGGACGATGGCGCGCCCATGTGCCTTGCGCTTCGCTATAGGCCGCCGGTGCGATCTGGAAACTGCGCTCGGGAATATGGCTGTCGGCTGGTAAAAACCGCTGGATATTCTCAAGCCCGATGCGGTTGCCGAGGCGCGTGACCAAGTCATCCAGCCCATCGGGACGTGCCGCCGTGGTTGTCGTGATTTGCGCGGGTAAAAGCGGCTCTACCTGTGTGGCTTCAAGGCGGAGTTGATCAATACCGAACCCCGCATCGACCGCATTCACCCCGCGTTCGAACAAGGGCAAAACCCGTGCGGCATCGCGCATGGGGGCGGCCAGACGCAGCTCGACCTGTTGCGCGCTTTGATCCACACGGCGCAGAGTGAGTTGCAACTTGCGCGCGCCCATGTCTTGCTCTTTGAGCTTTTCACACAACCGCGCCAAGAGGCGCTTTGTCCCCATCATCACGTCTTCCGTTAAGCCGATCGGGTCGGGAAATGTCAGTCGCACACCGTAATGTGGCACCTCGCCCAAGGGTGCGATGACCTCGTCTTGCGCCCCCATAGCCTGATCCAGACGCAACACCACATCAGGGCCAAAACGACGCGCAATCGTGGCGCGGGGTAGATCGACAAGATCGGATATTCTACGCAGCCCCAGACGCTGTAACGCGATGTCGGTTTTGGCATCAAGACGCAGCGCTGTGACGGGCAGGGTGCGGATATCATCCCCAGCGCCACGCCCGTAGTGGGTGAGCGCCCAGGCTGCGCCGCGTGTGTTTGCCGCCGCGATGCGGGCGTTTAACCCTGCGCGGGCGAGGCGATGGCGCATGTCATCAAGCATCGCCGCCTCTCCACCAAACAGATGCGCCGACCCCGCGATATTGAGCACCAGCCCATCGGCGCCATCAAGGCCCACCCAAGGGCAATACCGCTTGCTCCACCGTGCGAGCATCTGCAAAAAACGCGCATCGGCGACGGTATCTGCAGGCTGGCTTTGTAGCTCGGGGCAATAGGCACGCGCGTCAGAAAACCCCATGCCTCGATGCAATCCCTGCGCTTCGGCAGAGCGATTCAGGCAATAGATGCGGTCAGTGTTTTTTTCGTGATGCGTGAGCACAAAAGGACGGTTGTCATTGGCTGTGACCTGCGCACATGCGCGCAAAGCCCTATCGCTGGGCAGCCTCTGAAACCACATTGATACGACGCGCTTGCGCATTCCACTTCACATTCCACGCTCTTAATGTTCCTGATTTGTTCTTTATAATTTTCCATCGTTGAAGAGTCGAGTCCTCCGATGTGTTTGTCGCATCAAAGAGCGGGGCGCAGTGCCAGCGGCTTTGCGCTGCATTGCTGCCCATGCCCTCAGGTAGAAGGCACAGGCCCATCGACCCGCCCTGTTGCGCGGCAAGCTGCAACCGCCGCCCTTCGGTCAGGCCAACGGATTTGCTCAATTCCATGACCACCAAGGCAACACGCCCCGAACGCAGCGCTTCTTCCGCCGACGCCAAAACATCAATATGGCTCGGTGCCTGCGCGACCAAAAGCTGATGCGGGTCGAGGTAGGTCTCAAACCCTAGGGGGTTCAATTGCACGGAATTCCACGCCTCACGCACCCAAACCACCGAGCTCCCCTTGGCACGCGACACTTGCCCCGCAAGGGCAAGGGCAAAGGCATGCGCCGAGGAGCCGCAAACCTCATGGGTGCGGGCAGGCATTGGGGGGAAGTGAGATTCGAAGGCCGTCATGGTTCAGACTATACATGAACGAGGGGCAGAGGATCAGTGTCATTTTACGGCTCAGGGTGTTCCTGTCTTGTCTGTGCATGATAGCTTCATCGTTGACGATACCCGTGTCGGTGAACTGAAGCAGGCCATGGCCCTAGCATCTGAGGCGGCTCTTGGTGCCTGCTTGAAGACCTCGAACGCCTTCATTGGGCTGGATGAGGATGCTGGAGCTATCAGTCCCTCTACACACCCGTTCTACTTCATTACTTATACCTATTCCCCCTCCCTCCTAGTAGAAGAAGAAGTAACAGACCACAGGGGCATAAATCTGGGGCATTCCTCAGCAGGCTAGTCTGCGGGGTCTATGCCATATTATCGTGGTGGAAATGGCTGGGGTGGTAGGATTCGAACCTACGGTACACGCTACCAAAAAGCGTTGCCTTACCACTTGGCTACACCCCAACTTGGAGCGTTGATTAGTCTGTCGTTGCGGGCTGTGCAACCCCTTTTTGCACAAATTTGGAAACTCGAATAAGAAAATTTTCAAAGGCGGCGATGGAACCGGCTTTGTGCGGCCTCGGCGCGCCAAAATGCACCGAATTCTGAGACGTGAGAAGGGTAAGGGCGGAATGTGTTGATCGTTGACGTCTAATGAGGGCTGTAAATAAATCAGCTCGCAAAACAATACCCCATAAAAAAGGACGCCACGATGGGCGCCCTTAAATGTTTATTATCAAAATTTATTAGATTTACGCCGAAACCTGTTCACGCAGCACTGCAGCGGTGAGAGAGGCCAGCAGATAGATGCCTGAGAACAGTAAGAACGCCAAAATGGTGTTTTCAAACTTGCGCGGATAGGTGGGCTCATCTGGCGCTACAGGGCTAGAGCTTAGCGACAGGTAACGTGTTTGCCTGTTGGCTTCGATACGGGCCACCTCGAGCGATTGAATGGCTTGTTGTGCCATCATTTGGCGGGTTTGAAGATCAACTTCTGCCATGCGTAACTCAGCCGAGATACGGGCCAAAGAACTTGACGAACCTGTCGCCTCAGTCATCTGCGCGCGTAAATTGGCTACGGTGCCTTCCAATCGGCCAATGTCGCCTCTGACGCCTTCGACGCGCGCTTGGTTGGGGCGGGCGTTGTCCAAAAGTTGCTGCAGTTGCAATTGCTTTTGTTGTAGCTGGGTTTCAAACGTCGAAATCTGTCCCATCAACGCGCCGGTTTCGGCCTCTGGTGAAATGATGCCCAGTTGTTCTTGCAAGAGCACTACGCTTTCTTGGGCTTCATCCATTTTGAGTTCGGCGTCTTCCAAGCTTTCGCGCGCTCCCTTCATTTGGTCTTCGCGCTTGCGCTGTGTGAGATTGTCCACCCGTTCCTCTGCGTATTTGATCAAGGCGTCACTGAACTGTTTCGACACATTCGGATCTGCTGCGACCACTTCCATTTTCAGCAAACCTTCGGTCGGATCATAGCCAATGCTGACGCGTTTTGAGTAGACTTTATAGGCCTTCTCATTGGTCGGGTTCTCGGGCAGGCGCTGGATGGAATCGATGGCTTCTGAGGCGAAATGACTTTTAAAACCAACGTCGGCATCAAGACGCAACATGGCGTCACGACTTTCAAGGTAATCCTGAACGGCAATGGAATCTTGCGACCCACCTAAAGGTGATCCTGAAAAAAGACCGCCAGTACCAGCCGAAGCAGAATCGGCTTGTTGGATCACAAAGGCTGATTTTGTGGCGTACATCGGCGTGGCGATCGTGTAAAAATAGAGCGCGGACAAAAATGTGGGAATGCCGACAAATACAGCCAGACGAGAGACAAGCAGCATCGTTTTACGGCGACGTCGTTTCGCAATATCGAGCTGGATTTGTGAAATTTCACTTTCGCGCGATAACCGTTCCATAACGTCAGCGGACGGCATCGGGGCGGTTTCGATGGTTTTGGGCAGCTTGTTACCCGTGGTCGCGGGAAGATTTGCGTCATCTTCGGTGGTGACCATGTCGAGCATGGCCGAGCGTTGGAAGGGATCGATCCCCTTTTGGCGCAGCAACCGCACGGCATCGAAATCGGATGTCGGTGCAAGGCCATGCTTTTGCGCCACGCGCCGCGCCATGCGTAACTGGCGCCCCGTCAGACCCTCGCGTTTAATCGTGTCGATGTCTTGGTCCACGGACATTTCATCGGCAGGTGTGACATCGCCAGTGGCTGCGGCGGTTTTTTGTGCGTTAGAGGCCAAAGCGTCCGAAATAGCGCCGCGGGATGTACGGCGCTGCGTGGCCGCAGGGCGTGGTTGTGCGGCAGCTGCACCCGGAAATGGGACGTTGCCAAAGCCATCATCATCGCCACCGTTATCAAACAGTCGCGAGTCATCAACAGGTGCGCGAGGCGTGGGAGGCGGCGCCGTTTGCGCAGCAGCTGTTGTTGGGTGTTGCGTCGATACATTGGCTGGTGCCGCTGCGGGAGTTTGCGGCGCGTCGACGCGTGCAGCTGCGTCAGACATGCTTACTGCGCGCGGAGACCTGCGGACGCGAAACTTTTGGGCTTTAGGCTTCGTAGTCATAGAGCACTTTTGCCTCTTCTAATGTGTCGAACATATGCAACTTTCCTTTGCGTAGGACTGCAGCGGATCGACAGAATTTTTCTAATGTGGAGGCTTGGTGAGACACCACAATGATTGTGGCTTTCTCTAGCCTCTCGCGCAAGATTGCGCCAGCTTTGCGGTTGAAATTGACATCCGCAGTGGATGGCATGCCTTCGTCGATCAGGTAAATGTCAAAGTCGAGTGCCAACAGCAGCGCGAATGACAGCCGTGAGCGCATGCCAGACGAATAGGTGCCTACAGGCATATCGAAATATTCGTTTATGTCACATAGCCATCTGCAAAAGGCTTCGACGTAATCAGGGTCAAGATCGTAGAGCTGCGCAATAAAGCGGACGTTTTCGCGCCCAGTATGTTTGCCGATCAGTCCGCCCATGAAGCCCAAAGGAAAGGAAATGCGACAGCCGCGGCGAATATCGCCCTCGTCAGGCTTTTCCAACCCGCTCATCATGTTGATGATCGTGGTTTTGCCCGTGCCATTGGGGGCCAAAATGCCAAGTGAATTACCAAGCTCTACCCGAAAGGAGGCCCGATCAAGGATCACCTTGCGCTGTGTGCCTGTCCAAAAGGACTTGCTGACATTATCAAACTCGAGCATCGTTACGCCTCGAAACTTCTTTGCTCATTTTATCCTTAACGGACTTTTCTTAAAGAGAGTCTTACGCACTCAATTTGTTCATATTATGTCGCGCAAAAGGCGGTTAATCCACATCAGAACATCATTCTTTGTCATAAAGCGGGTAAACTTGCGTTAATTTGATACTGCTTGCGTTAATTTGATACCGCTTGAAAAATAATTCTGAAGAATCATAGCGCGATTGCGGCACATTGTGTCTGTAAAGGATACAATCTGTCAAAATAATCGCAAACGCGGTTGTCATGAAAAAGTGCAGATCGTTCGTAACTTTTTGGTGTGCTCTAAGCAATAGAATCTGCGTGCTCGATGTGAATGCAGTTTTGCTTGCCTCCTCGGCCTGAGAACAATACGGGTTGTACCGAACAAACCGATCCGTTTGGGCCTATGTTGTGATGGGCTAGTTTCGCGTCGGTAGAGGAGCTTGTATGACCGATCAAACCACGCCTGATCTTACGCCAATTGACGTGGCCCACGCTGCGATGGAGGCAGCCCAAAACGATGACGCATTGCGGTTGCGGTTCTTTGAGCGGCTGGCCGATTGCGAGTTGTTTTTGTTGCTGGATGCCGAACCTATTGGTGATGGCCCGATTGAGCCACGTGTGTTTCCCGTCGAAGACCAAAGCTATGTTTTGGTGTTTGACCGTGAAGAACGCTTGGCAGAATTCGCAGGGGAAGCGCCCTATGCCGCTCTGTCGGGACGGGTTTTGGCCGATATGTTGGCGGGGCAGGGTATTGGTCTTGGGTTGAATTTGACAGTCGCTCCGTCTGAGATGCTTTTGCCGCCTGAGGCGATGGATTGGCTTAAAAACACGCTGGCCCACGCCCCGAGCGAGGCCGAAGCCAAACCGGAAGAAATTACTCCGCCACATGGTCTGCCTGAAACTCTGGTCACAGCGCTTGATACAAAACTGGCGATTGCAGGTGGTTTGGCGCGTGTTGCTTATTTGGCGGGCGTGACTTATGAAGGTGGCACGAAAACCCATCTTTTGGCCTATGTCGATCACATGCCCGGCTCAGAAGGCGCGTTGGCGCAATTGGTGGCCGAGGCTTTGACGTTTTCAGGGATTGAGGCGGGCGCTTTGGATGTTGCGTTTTTTGCCCCCAGCGACCCGCTTTGTGCAGCTCTTGCACGTCACGGGTTGCGCTTTGATCTGCCGCAGCCAGAGCCGCAATCGACGGGGCCATCTGCACCCGGCATGGACCCAAACAAGCCGCCTATTTTGCGTTAAGGTCGAGTTTCGAGATGGTTTGCTTGTGTGCTAGTAACCTGCTGTGCGATCCACAAGATGCAACAACGGCTGGCCCGTTTCAGATCGTTTGATGTTGGTTGCAATCACCTGAGACGCTGACTTTGGTCGCGTGTCTGCCGCGATATGCGGTGTTACCGTGATGTTTGGGTGCTGCCAAAACACATGTGTTTCGGGCAAGGGCTCGACGCGAAACACATCCAATGTGGCGTGGCCAATTTGGCCGCTTTCAAGGCTTGAAAGCAAGGCGCTATCATCAATCAAAACCCCACGCCCAGGGTTTAAAATGACAGCGCCGCGTGGCATCATCGCCAGAGTTTCAGCGTTTAGAGTGTTTTCTGTCTCGGTTGTATTGGGCAACAACAGCACGCAGATCTCAGCACTCTGAAGGGCGTGTTTCAACCCATCAACACCGTGCAAACAAGTGACACCCTTGATGTCTTTAGGGCTGCGTGACCAGCCTGTGACGTTAAAGCCAAGTGAGGCCAGAGCCGTGGCTGCAGCACCACCGAGCATACCCAGCCCCAAAATAGTGACATGTCTGTCGCGTGCCAGCGGCGGTGTGGTTTGATCCCAAAGGCCGTTCAATCCGTGAATGTGAGGATCCATCCCCAGATGGTGGCGCATCACATGACCCACAACCCATTCGGTCATCCCAAGCTCTAATCCCTCGTCCACCATGCGGCACAAAGGGTGCGTTAAAGTGGCATTTCCGACGATCGTTTCCACGCCCGCCCATAAGCTCAGAACCGCTTTTGTACGCGTGAAAGGGGCAAAGTTTGTAAGTTCAGGGTTAGGAGCATAGACGATGTAATCGGTTTGCTCTGCGGGCATGTTTGGGCTGATCTGTGCAGTGACACCTTGCGCCGACAGCGCTGCGGGCAGTTCGTCTTTATAGGTATCCCATAGGCCGTTTTGTGCTGAAAAAAGAATATTTACGGTCATGTCACGCCTCGGTGTTTGTTACGATTTACTGCGTGGACGATGGACATGCGCAGATTGTACGATGCCAAAGGCAGCCATCAACACCAGCATGGCAGAGCCGCCGTAAGATACCATTGGCAAAGGCACCCCCACAACAGGGGCAAGACCCATAACCATCGACATATTCACTGCGAAGAATAAGAAAAATGTCGCGGCGATGCCGATGGTCACCAGCGCGCCAAAGCGGTCTTTGTTGTTCATCGCCGAGATCAGGCAAAACACGATCACGCCCGCATAGAGCATGAGCAGGGAAAACCCGCCCAAAAAGCCGAATTCTTCGGCCAAGGTGGTGAAGATGAAATCGGTGTGTTTTTCGGGCAAAAAGTTCAGCCGCGATTGCGTGCCTTGCATAAATCCGCGCCCCGTCCAGCCGCCTGAGCCGAGGGCAATTTTGGATTGGGTGATGTGATACCCCGCGCCCAAAGGGTCAGATGAGGGGTCCAAAAACGTATCGATGCGCCGGTATTGATAGTCTTTGAGCAATTGCCAAGGCGTGCCACGCGATGAAAACACAGATGTCACCAAAGCTGCGCCCATGGCCGCCACCGCACCGAAATACCACCAACTAACGCCGGCTGCGAACATGATGATCGCCCCGCCAAAAACCAGCAAAAGCGAGGTGCCAAGATCAGGTTGTTTTAGGACCAATGCTGTCGGCACCAAAATCAACAATACAGGAATCGCGACCCAGAGAGGGCGCGAGACTTTTTTGATGTCCAGCCAGTCGTAATAGCCAGCCAGCAACATCACCAAGGTCACCTTCATCAATTCAGATGGTTGCAATCGCATAAATCCAAGGTCGATCCAACGCTGCGCGCCCATGCCGACATCGCCGAAAAATTCGACGACCAGCAGTAAAATCAAAGACAGCAGATAACCGATGCCAGCCACATTGCGCCAAAACCAGATCGGGACCATTGCGATCATTAACATAAGCGCTAGGCCCACGCCAAACCGTTTCATTTGCGGTTCCGCCCATGGCGAGAACGATCCGCCTGCATTGGAATAGAGCATGATGAACCCGACACTGGCTACCGCCGTAAGCAAAATCACCAAAGCCCAATTGACGTAAAGGATTTTGGACAGGCCTGTGGGCACTGTTTTGAGGTTTTGCTCGAGATAACTCATGCGTTGCTCCTTGTGCTGGCGTCTTCATCATCAGGGCGTAGGGGCAAAGCCTCGAGACGGTTTTTAATCGTCCCGCGTTGAGATTGTGGATAAGAGGCCAAAGGCGGTACAGCGCCATGCAAAGCAAATAGCATCAAATCGCGCGCAATCGGAGCAGCAGCCGTCGATCCGCCACCGCCGTGTTCGACGACGACTGAGACGGCGTATTTGGGATCATCATAAGGCGCAAAGGCGACAAACAGCGCATGGTCGCGTTCTTCCCATGGCACGTTATTGTTGTTCACAACCACGTTGCGGGTTTGGCTGGTGCCGGTCTTGCCCGCCATTTGCATACCGTCTTCCACAATCCGCGAACGGTAAGCCGTGCCGCGTGAACTGTTCAACACCTCATACATGCCTGTGCGCACAGCACGCAGCATATTTTCGTTGATATCCAATGGGCCGGCGTCTTGGATCGGTTGTTCAACACCGTCGATTGTTTTGACAAGGCGTGGCGTGATCGCGCGCCCCGTGGCCAGTCGCGATGTCATCACGGCCAGTTGCATCGGAGTCGTCAGCACAAAGCCTTGGCCAATGGCGGCATTCAAACTGTCGCCGATCACCCAATCCGCGCCGCGCTTTTCGCGTTTCCATTGTTTGTCAGGCATCAGCCCCGTGGACATGCCCGGAAGCGGCAAGCCATAGTCGTCGCCAAGTCCAAGCTTGCGGCCCATGTCGGCAATTTTTTCAATCCCAGCGCGCTGTGCCAATTCATAATAGTAGACATCACACGAATGGCGTAACGAGCCGATAAGATTGACGTTACCGTGTCCTGCGCGTTTCCAGCAGTGAAACCGACGTCCGCCAACCTCGACGTGGCCCGTACAGCGCACGGTCTCGTCTGGGGTCACAACCCCAGCCTCAAGCGCGGCAAGTGCCGTGACCATTTTAAAGGTCGATCCAGGCGGGTAGGCGCCTTGAACAGACTTCGACGGTAAGGGGCGGTAAATATTTTCCAGCAACGCTTTGTAATCCGCGCCGGAAATCCCGCGCACAAATTTGTTGGGATCAAAGGCAGGGGTGGATCCCGCAGCAATTACATCGCCCGTGCGCACATCCATAATCACCGCTGAGGCACTTTCACCATCTAGGCGTGCTTGGACGAAGTTTTGAACCTTTTGATCAAAGGTCAATTGAATGTTAGAGCCCGCTACGCCTTCTTGGCGGTCCAATTCGCGAATGGTGCGCCCGTGAACATTTTGTTCAACCCGCAAGGTGCCCGCGCGCCCTTTGAGCAGATCTTCCAATTTGGTTTCGACGCCCGTGAGACCGATCTGGAAATCGGGGATACGGTAAATCGGGTCGACGACTTCCATCTGATCCAACTTGTCGCGGGTCACAGGGCGGACATATCCGACGGTGTGTACGAAATCATCGCGGTACGGGTAAAACCGCGTCAGGCCCACTTCGGGGGATACGCCAGGCAAAGCTGGCCCGTTGGCTGCGACTGTGGAAAAGGCTTCCCATGTCAATCGATCTGCGATGGTCACGGGCACAGAGGGGCCGGTGTCGCGGCTTTTGACTGTCTTGCGTACGCGCTCTTGCTCATCTGGCGTCAAACCAATCAGCTTTTCGAGTTTTTCCAAAACGATATCAAGATCGGCTGCGTCTTCCTTGCGAATGACGATCCGAAAGGTCTGTTCATTTTCGGCCAAAATCACGCCGTTGCGATCATACAGTAACCCACGGGCAGGGGGCAAAAGACGCACCTTGAGGCGGTTTTCATCGGCGAGCAGGCGAAACTCGTCGGCTTGCTCCACCTGCATGAATCTCATGCGCAGACCAAGCACCCCCATAAAGGCCAGCTGTGTGCCGCCCAAAAACAGGGCGCGTCGTGATATTTTTCGAGCGCTTTCGGCGGTATCTGCGGGGGATCTTCTCATCGTGCGTATCCGATCTGTTCGGCTTCTGCTGCTGTGATTTTCGTCACACCCATCAGCAAAGTGGAGATCAGCACGACGATGGGGTACACCAATAATGTCGAAATTTGTTGTAAGATTACCAAGCCAAACGAGGTGTGTTCAACGATGAAAATGCCCAGGCAGATACGGTAGACCACGGCAAGCCCAAGTAAGAGCGCAGAGACTGTTGCCCATTCGATCAAAAAGGGCATATCGCGCGACATGCCTTCGCGACCACGTAAAAATTCGACCGCAATGACGCAAAGCGCGGCCCAAAGACCGGGGGGGCGCATGAAGATAAAATCACCGATTAAAAACGTAAGGCCCACCAAGACCATAGGCACATAAGCAGGGCGGCGCAGCACCCAAGCGAAAGCGAAAGCCAGCATTAAATCGGGACCAGGCCAACGCCCTGCACCAACCTCAAGCGGTAGAATACAAAAGAACAGTGCAATCGTGCAGATCAATACGAAACCGCCGCGATACATCCACTGTCTGATCAGCCAAGGTTCAACCATTGGACGCCCCCGCAGGTTCAGCTGTGGCCGAAAGTGGTGCTTCGGGGACAATCAATGATCCGGGGTCGGTGATGCGCTCGCCTTCAAGCGATCGCAGCACGCGCAGATAATCGAGCCGTTCGTAATCGGCAGCCAAGACAACCCGCAAGCGTCGATCCGCGCCAAGCGCGACTTGACCGATTACCAAACCTGACGGGAAAACCCCGCCATCGCCTGAGGATACGACCCGATCACCGGGGCGCACCAATTCGAGGCTCTCGATAAATTCAAGTGGCGGGCGCGCGGTATTGTCGCCTGATAAAATCGCACGTTGGCCAGAGGGTTGAATGGTCACTGGTAAGCGCGAATTGCTGTCGGTGAGCAGCACAACCCGCGCTGTGTTTTCGCCCAAGCCCGAAATGCGCCCCACAAGGCCGATCCCGTCCATCGTCGCCCAACCGTCCAAAATCCCGTCTCGCGATCCGACGTTTAACAGTACGGATTGACGAAACGGTGACCCGCTGTCGGCCATCACCACACCGGTGACATAGGTGTATTTGGGATCAAGTTGGACGTTGTTCAGATCAAGCAGCTTGGCGTTCTTTTGTTCCAGCTGCAATGCCGCTTCTTTCCACGCTTGCATTTGACGCAGCTCGCGGCGCAACTCTTGGTTTTGTTCATAGATGCGACTGTAACTTTGAAAGTTTTCGACCATATCGACAGTCTTGGTCACAGGCACCAAAGCCCATTCAAAAGAGGGAACAACACGGTCCACAAGCTGCGCGCGGACGCGTTCGACGCGAGGGCTGTCGATGCGCCACAAAATGAAAATGCCAAACAGCAAAATAATAAACAACGCAGACAGCAATCTGCGCAGAGGTCGAATATAGTCGTCAGATGTGTGCGCGTCTTTGGCCACGTTTACTTCGAACCTTTAAAGGATCGCGGGCAATGAGCGCATAAGATGCACCCAAGTGGCCAGCGATCAGCTGTCGTAATCAATCACATGACGGAGCTGTTTTTCATACTCCAAAGCCTTGCCTGTCCCCAAGGCCACACAGTTGAGCGGCTCATCAGCAACCGAAATCGCCAAGCCAGTTTGTTCACGCAAGGCCAGATCAAGGTCGCCCAAAAGCGCGCCACCACCGGTCAGCATCACACCACGATCCACGATGTCTGCCGCCAAATCGGGTGGCGTGGTCTCAAGTGCAGCCATAACTGCTTCGCAAATTTGCTGAACGGGTTCAGACAGGGCTTCGGCCACTTGAGCTTGTGAAATTTCGATTTCTTTTGGCACGCCGTTCAACAAATCACGACCACGAATGGTCATAGCTGCGCCACGTCCATCGTCAGGCATACGGGCTGTGCCGATGGTGGTTTTGATGCGCTCAGCTGTGCCTTCACCGATCAACAGGTTTTGTTGACGGCGTAAATAGGCGATGATGGCGTCATCCATGCGGTCACCGCCGACACGTACAGAACGCGCATAAACGATGTCGCCCAAAGACAAAACAGCCACCTCAGTCGTGCCGCCGCCGATGTCGACAACCATGTTACCTGTGGGATCTGTGATCGGCATACCGGCGCCGATGGCTGCGGCAATAGGTTCTGCAATCAAACCGGCGCGACCTGCACCTGCGGATAAAACAGAGTTGCGGATGGCCCGTTTTTCAACAGGTGTCGCGCCATGTGGCACACAGACGATGATTTTGGGCTTTGGAAACAAAGTCCGGCGGTGCACTTTGCGGATGAAATGTTTGATCATTTCCTCAGCCGTGTCGAAATCCGCGATCACACCGTCCCGCATTGGGCGAATGGCCTCAATCGAACCCGGCGTTTTGCCCAGCATATGCTTGGCGTCTTCGCCGACAGCCAAAACCTGTTTGCGCCCGTCTTTGACGTGGTAGGCCACGACGGATGGTTCATTCAGGATAATGCCCTTGCCCTTGACATAGACAAGCGTGTTCGCTGTCCCAAGGTCAATTGCCATATCCGAAGAGAAAAGTCCTCTAAAGCCCGCCATAGTTTCTACATTCCTCGTCAATCTCAAAAACGGGAGAATCCCCCGTAAATGGCCTTATATGCCTCTGAGCGTCCTTGGGAAAGGGGCGGATGCACACCTCAGGCAAAGTCTCGCCTTTGTGACGAGGCTGCCGTGGATAAATGTGCTGTTATGGGATGCAAGCACAGAATATGACCATGCTTGCATCATAAAAGTCTTAGGTCGCGCGTATTACGGACGGATCAGAATTTTGCCCGTGCGTCCAGATGTTTGCGCGGCACTCACCGCTTGGGTAATCTCGTCAATGGCAAAGACACCGCCTTCGTCCAGTGTTAATTTGCCAGTGGCCGCCAGCGTTACAAGTTCCGTGATCAAACCCACGCGTTTGCTTGGCTCCATCATCTCAGATACTTTGGAGCCCCAGAAGCCCTTCACAGTGATGTGTTTGAAAATCAAAGCGCCGGAATTGAGCGTCAAAGGCGCGCCAGTGGCGGTACCAAAGGTGATCAACTCGCCTTGCCACCCCAGTAAGTCAACCAAGTCTTCGCCCATTGTGCCCCCCACGGAATCTATCGCCGCTTTCGCGCCAGCTTCGCCGATCAACGCTTGCGCCTTGTCTTTCCAGCCGTCCTGATCTGTTGAAATCACGTTCTCAAGACCCATGTCTTCCAGTTCTGCTACGGCCGCTTTGCGGCGTACCAAGTTGACAGTGTGAATGCCCTTGGCACGGGCAAGCTGTGCAAATATTTTGCCCACAGCGCCATTGGCTGCGGTTTGAACAACCCAATCGCCTTCGGATACGTTGATGAAATCAAGCAATGAAATGGCCGAGAATGGCATTGCAATCAGCTGCGCCGCTGCCTCGTCTGCGATTGAGTCTGGCAGGGGGATCACACCTGCAGCGGGGGCGATGAAATACTCGGCCCATGTGCCGTGGATGCCTGCTGCGGCCACACGCGTGCCGATCATGGCTGCATCAACGCCTGCGCCCACGGCCTCAACCGTGCCCACAGCCTCGGACCCGCCGATGGCTGGCAGTGTTGGTTTGTAGCCATACTCGCCGCGCACCGTCCACAGATCGTGATTGTGAATAGGCGACAAGATCATGCGGATGCGCACTTCGCCGTCTTTGGGTTCGGGCAAAGGCATATCGGCAGATGTCATGACATCAACGGGGTCGCCAAAGGTGGTGTGTGCAGCGCTTTTCATAGCAGGAATCCTTTTGTGTATCTGTCTTTGCATGTGCTCATGGCGCGTGCGTTTTCAAGGTCTATCCATCTGTGACGCAAGGTAAAAATGCGATTGCATATCGTCCATGCACTGGGCGTGTGGCTCAACAAAAAAGGGCGTGCCAGATGACACGCCCTTTCACGGTTCGATTATAGTCAGATTAACCCGCGTCGGTGTATTTGACTTCTTTGGTGTCAGCCCCCGGCGCAGATTTTGTGCGGCGCACGATCAAGCGATTGACCGCGTTGACATACGCCTTGGCTGAGGCAAACACAGTATCAGTGTGCGAGCTTTGGCCCGTGGCAATGCGCCCGTCTTCTTCCAAGCGCACTGAGACAGTCGCTTGCGCATCGGTGCCTTCGGTCACAGCGCTCACTTGGTAAATCTGCAAACGCGCCTTGGTCGGGTAAAGCGTTTTGATGGCTTTGAATGTCGCATCCACAGGGCCGTCGCCTTCGGCTGTGCAATGCTGTTCTTCGCCATCGATTTCCAAAATAATGTCAGCGGTTTGTGGCGCTTCCGAACCACAGATTACCCGCAGTTTCTTGATCTTGATGAATTCGTTTTGACCCTCAGATCCAGTGTCTTGCATCAAAGCGACGACGTCGTCATCAAGCACTTCTTTTTTGCGATCTGCCAGTTCTTTGAAGCGCACGAACACGTCCTTCAACTGGTTGTCGCCCAGCTCGTAACCCAACTCTTCGAGTTTTGCGCGCAACGCAGCACGACCCGAATGTTTGCCCAAAGGCAAAGATGTGCCAGACAGGCCCACATCGGCAGGGCGCATGATTTCAAAGGTTTCGGCGTTCTTCAGCATACCGTCTTGGTGGATGCCAGATTCATGCGCGAAGGCATTTTTGCCAACGATGGCTTTGTTTGGTTGGACCACAAAACCAGACACCTGCGATACACGGCGCGAGATGTTCATGATCTTTGTGGTGTCGATTTTTGTCGCGTAAGGCATAATGTCATTGCGCACTTTCAGCGCCATCACGACCTCTTCCAGCGCGGTGTTGCCCGCGCGTTCACCCAAGCCGTTGATCGTACATTCGATTTGACGTGCGCCAGCCTCAACTGCGGCCAAAGAGTTGGCCGTCGCCATCCCCAGATCGTTGTGGCAATGGGTGGCAAAGATAATATCGTCAGCGCCAGGCACCCGTTCCAACAGCATCTTGATGATGTCAGAGCTTTCGCGCGGAATGGTATAGCCAACAGTGTCGGGGATGTTGATCGTTGTGGCACCTGCTTTGATAGCAATTTCGACCACACGGCACAGGTAATCATGTTCTGTACGGATCGCATCCATCGGTGACCACTGCACATTGTCACACAAATTGCGCGCGTGGGTGACAGTGTCGTGGATCTTATCCGCCATCTCATCCATGTTGAGCGCCGTGATGTCGCGGTGCAAAGGCGAGGTGCCAATAAAGGTGTGAATGCGTGGGCGTGCGGCATGTTTCACCGCTTCCATGCAGCGATCAATATCGCCGATGCTGGCGCGCGCCAGACCACAGATCACGGAATTTTTAGAGTTCTTAGCAATCTCCGAAACCGCGTCAAAATCGCCTTGCGAGGCAATCGGAAAACCCGCTTCGATAATATCGACGCCCATTTCGTCAAGCAAGCTGGCAATTTCCAGTTTCTCGTTATGGCTCATGGTGGCGCCGGGGGATTGTTCGCCATCGCGCAGGGTCGTGTCGAAAATCAATACTTGGTTCTTGTCAGATACAGATGTCATGTGAAGTCTCTCGATGTTCTTAGCTATTCTGTTTTGGGTGTGTTCGATTTGGCGCGCTGTTCACTTCTGAGCGGTCGCGCCAAAGGCACGCTCAGAAGCAGCTAAGAAGAAGTAGGTCGTGACGAAGCGCTGCGCTGTCGCGCAGGGACTGGGTTGAAATATGAGTCTGGTTCGTCATGGGGCGACTATAATCACAGGGCGGGTAAAGAAAACCCCAAAATGAGAATTATTTCTTTGGCGATTATGCCATTTTATTGCGCTGGTGCCTCTTTACTCCGCTGGTGCTTCTGTTGGCGTCTCTACCTGTGTTGTTGGGGCCTGTGTCGTTGGGGCCTCTGGTTCAGCAGTTGTAATCAACGCGCCGTCTGCCCATTCGCCCGAAGCGATTTCGCCCGAAGCATAGGTGATCGTGCCGCTGCCTTGGCGTTTGCCGCCCGCAAACAGACCAACGTAAACATCACCATTGGCATAAGTTGCCGTGCCGTGCCCATTGATTTCGCCATCTTTCCATTCGCCCACGTAAGTGTAGCCTGTCGTCATGGTCAGCGTGCCTGTGCCTTCACGTTTGCCGCCCAGAAAATCGCCGTCATAGGTCGTGCCATCCGCGTATGTGGCCATGCCTTTGCCTGAACGTTCGCCATTGTTCCAATCGCCGTCATAAACGAACCCATCGGTGTAGGTCATTTTGCCTTTGCCGTGGTTTTGGGCGTTTTTGAACATGCCTTCATAGATCAAC
Source organism: Pacificibacter marinus (assembly GCF_018860505.1). Taxonomy (GTDB): domain Bacteria; phylum Pseudomonadota; class Alphaproteobacteria; order Rhodobacterales; family Rhodobacteraceae; genus Celeribacter; species Celeribacter marinus_B. The sequence continues at coordinate 108,998 of NZ_JAHKPU010000030.1, read as the reverse complement.
CCATTGGCGTATTCTGCGCGCCCCATGCCTTCAATCACGCCATATTGCCATGCGCCGTCATAGGTCGTGCCGCCAGGGTAAGTGATTTTGCCCATGCCATGCGCCAAATCGTCTAAGAAATCGCCAACATAGACTGAGCCATCAGGGTAAGTGACTTGGCCTTTGCCCTCGATGCGGCCTTGGACCCATGCGCCAGTGTAAACATAGCCATCGGTGCCCGTGAATGTGCCTGTGCCGTGGCGTTTATCATCGTCAAAATCGCCAACATACAGATCACCATTGGCATAGGTGACTTGCCCTTCGCCTTGGCGTTTTCCATCCACAAGCATACCAGTGTAAACATCGCCGTTGGGTTGGTTGATGGTGCCGACCCCGTTGCATTGGCCTGCCACCCATTGGCAATCCAGTTTCAAGCCATCAGGCAGGGTTAAAACGCCCAAACCATGCCGTACATCAAGAGACAAGTTGCCGACGTAAACAGCGCCTTCGGGGTAAGTGATCGTACCTTTCCCTTCTTTGACGCCATTGACCCATGCGCCCTCATAGACATAGCCGGTGGGGCTTTCCATACGGCCTTGGCCGTGGTGGTTGTTGTTCAAGAAACCGCCTTCATAAGTGATGCCGCTGGCGTAATGGGCCACGCCCGATCCGGTGATCACGCCGTTTTCCCAATCGCCCTCAAAGGTGCCGCCATCTGCATAGGTGATCTTGCCGAACCCATGCTGTTTGCCCTTCTCAAAGGCGCCCTCATAGACCGCGCCGTCAGGATAACGCGCCACGCCTTGGCCCTTGATTTCGCCCATGACCCAATCGCCCGTGTATTCGAATCCATTGGGCAAACGGTAGGTGCCCGTGCCATGTTGTTGACCGTCTTGGAACGTGCCCTCATACAATCCGCCTTCGTCATATTGGCGTGTTTGCACTTTACCGTCTTGCGCAAGGGTGACAGAGGGGAGGACCAGAGCGGTCGCGAGGCTGAGCATGGCAAGGCTGCGTTTGATATTGGTCACTTTGGTCTTCCCGTTGCGGTCTGTGGCAGGTGCGTCCAAATCGAACGCGTTTGTCGAACTTACGGCCCAAGGGCGGGCCAAGTGTTGCCGCTAACCTAGGCAGTCTGGCGGCTGTGAGCAAATGTTTTTGGCGTCATCGGCTTTCCCTTGCCGCTCAGTCTGCTAAACCTGTCTCAAAGTGTAAGAGGCCTGTGAAATGACCGATAAATTCCGCCTGACGTTGGCACAATTGAACCCGTCGCTTGGTGCGATTGACGCCAACGCTGACGCCGCGTGCGCGGCTTACGCGCAGGCCAAATCTGCAAACGCTGATATGATCGCCTTTACGGAAATGTTTATCACCGGTTACCAAACTCAAGATTTGGTGATGAAGCCCGCTTTCACCAGCCACGCCATGCGTGCGATTGAAGCACTGGCCCCTTTGACCGCTGATGGACCTGCGATGGGCATCGGCGGGCCTTATGCTTATGGCGACAAGCTGTACAACGGTTATTGGATTTTGTCTGAGGGCAAAGTGCAAACTGTCGTGCTGAAACATCACCGCCCCAACGAGACCGTGTTTGATGAAGTGCGCCTGTATGAAAGCGGTGATGTGCATGGGCCGTACCGTGTTGGTCCGATCCGCATCGGCACACCGATTTGCGAAGATGCTTGGCATGCAGATGTGTCCGAAGCTTTGGCCGAAACAGGCGCAGAAATCCTGTTGGTGCCCAATGGCTCGCCTTACTACCGCAATAAATTTGATCGTCGTTTGGGCCATATGGTGGCCCGTGTAACCGAAAACGATCTGCCGCTGATTTATCTCAATATGGTCGGTGGGCAGGACGATCAAGTCTTTGATGGCGGCTCTTTTGTGCTCAACCGTCACGGCAAAATCGCGCATCAACTGCCTGTGTTCGACGAAGCCTTGCGCCACGTCGATTTTGTGCAAACGGATGGGGCTTGGGTGGCCGAGCAAGGTGAGATCACAACACATCCTGATGAATGGGAACAAGACTACCGCACCATGGTTGAATCCCTTCGGGATTACATGGGGAAAACCGGTTTCAAAAAGGTTCTGTTGGGGCTGTCTGGCGGGATCGATTCCGCGATCGTCGCCACGATTGCTGTTGATGCGCTTGGCGCTGACAACGTGCGCTGTGTGATGTTGCCTTCTGAATATACATCGCAAAGCTCGCTGGATGACGCCAAAGACATCGCCAATCGCTTGGGCTGTCACTATGATTTTGTGCCGATCAAAGCGGGGCGTGATGCAATCACCGACACGCTTGCGCCGCTATTTGAAGGGCGCGAGGCCGACACCACCGAAGAAAACGTGCAATCGCGCTTGCGTGGGCTTTTGTTGATGGCCTTGTCCAATAAATTTGGCGAAATGCTGCTGACGACGGGCAATAAATCCGAAGTCGCCGTGGGCTATTGTACGATTTATGGCGATATGAACGGCGGGTATAACCCGATCAAAGACCTGTACAAAACACGCGTGTTCGAACAGTGCCGCTGGCGCAATGCCAATCACCGGCCTTGGATGGCTGGTCCTGCGGGCGAGGTCATTCCGGTGTCGATCATCGACAAACCCCCCTCAGCCGAGCTGCGCCCAGATCAGCGCGATGACGATAGCTTGCCGCCCTATGAAGTGCTGGATGCGATTCTTGAAGGCTTGGTGGATCACGAACTCAGCGTTGCCGAGATCGAAGCACAAGGCTACGCCCGCGATGTGGTGAAGCGGGTCGAACACCTTCTTTATATTTCTGAATATAAACGGTTCCAATCAGCCCCAGGTACGCGTCTGACGCCGCGCGCATTTTGGCTGGATCGTCGGTATCCGATTGCCAATCGCTGGCGGGATCAGGGCTAAATCACTGGATAAAAGATCGTCGGCGCCGCCAAGTGGACTTGCGCCGATTTGTACTCTTGAACACGCCCAACTCATGCCGTATCACCACGCTCTTTACGGTATTAGGTAGAGCGCGCGTCTATGGAACTCACTGTCGGAATCGATTTCGGAACCTCCAACTCGGCTGTGGGTTTGGCCGTGAATGGTCAGCCTTGGTTGGTGGACATTGAAGAGGGCGCGAAAACCTTGCCCACGGCTGTATTTTTTGACGCGCGGGGCAATATGCGTCTTGGTTCTGCTGCCAACCGCGCGCTGATCGCGGGCGATGAGGGGCGCTATATGCGTGCGCTCAAATCGGTTTTGGGCACGCCTTTGCTGCGCGAAACACGGATGATCGGCCCCAAACGGCAAAGCCTTTTAAATGTGATCACGCAATTTCTGACCGAGCTGCGCAAGCGTACAGAAGATCATGTGCGCCAGCCTGTGACAGGTGTTGTCTCAGGGCGCCCTGTGCGGTTTCATTCTAGCAATGATGCGGCCAACGCGCAGGCTTTGGTCGATTTAACAGAGGCTTACCAGCGGGCTGGTTTTAAGCATATCGATTTCCTGCCCGAACCCGAAGCCGCCGCTTTGGCCGCACAAGATTTGGCCGCAGGCGAGATCGGTTTGGTCGTGGACATCGGTGGCGGGACATCGGATTTTACCGTGTTTCGCAAAGCCGACGGCAAGGCTGATATTTTGGCGTCCTACGGTGTGCGTTTGGGTGGCACCCATTTGGATCGCGCCTTATCGCTGGATCATGTGATGCCGCTGTTCGGCGCTGGCACCAAGGTGCGCCGTGCTTTGGCTGACGGGCTTTTGCCTGTGCCTGCCACGCTATTTAATGATTTGGCGACATGGCAAAAAATCCCGTTTCTTTACACCAAAGATACCGAACGTTTGGTCAAAGACTTGCAACGTCATGCGGTTGAGCCCGATAAATTGGCACGTCTCTATGAGGTGATCGAGGCCGAGCTGGGCCATGATGTCGCCTTTGCAGTTGAAGCGGGCAAAATCGCAGTTAACACCGACGGGCAGGGCGTGATTGAGCTTGGATTGGTTGAAAAAGGACTGAGTGCCCAGTTGGATGAGACGGGGATGAGCGCATCATTGGAACGCTACAAGGCCGAGTTGACGGAGGCCGCTGCCGAGACTCTAAAGCTGGCGGGCGTGTCCCCCGATGCTATCGGCGCGGTGGTTTATGTCGGCGGCACCAGCTTGATGTCCATCGTGCCAGACGCCATCAAAGCGGTGGTGCCAGACGCACGGTCGATCAAGTCCGAAGCCTTCACTGCCGTGGTTGATGGTTTGGCGATTGCGGCAGGGCAAAGGTCGATTGCCGCCTAAGGGGTTAGTGGTCCCACCATTTGTCGATTTTGGCGATATCTTCATCTGACCAGCCAAAATGATGCGCCAATTCATGCACTGTGACATGGGCGACCATTTGTTGGATCGTCACATCGCCGCGCAGGCACCATTCGTCCAAAATAGGCCTGCGAAACAGCCAAATGGTGTCAGGCGCTGTGGCTTGATCCATTGTGGACTTTTCCGTCATTGGGATGCCCGTATAAAGCCCTGTCAGCGCAAAGGGGTCGTCTAAGCCGATTTCAGCCATCAAATCCTCAGGGATGAAATCCATCACTGTGACGCCAACGGAACTTGCCAAAACTTTGAACGCAGGCGGCAGTTCAGAAATCGTGGCGCGGGCGATTTGTTCGAACATCGCAAGATCAGGGGCAGTGGCGTTCAAAAGTGTATCGGACATGGGGGGCTCCAGATAGGGCAGGTTTTGCACTCACATCTGAGGCAAGCACGCGCACAGATATGGACTCTTTGTGCGCAATATGAAAGAGCAAGCACAACAGGAGATCACCATGACCGTCACACGTTTTGCACCAAGCCCCACAGGCTATATTCACGTCGGCAACCTTCGCACGGCGCTTTTCAACTACCTGATCACGCGTAAAGCGGGTGGGCAATTTATTTTGCGCATCGACGACACCGATCCTGTGCGCTCAAAGCAAGAATACATCGATGCGTTGAAAGAGGACCTGACATGGCTTGGCCTCACATGGGATCGCACAGAAAGCCAATCTGCACGGCTTGATCGCTACACGGCGGCGATGGAAGAGCTGAAAGCCGCGGGGCGTTTGTACGAGTGTTTCGAGACGCCAGTTGAGCTTGATCTGAAACGTAAAAAGCAACTGAACATGGGCAAGCCGCCGGTCTATGATCGGGCTGGTCTGAACCTGACTGACGCTGAAAAAGATGCCTTGCGCGCTGAGCGCGGCGATGGTCACTGGCGTTTCAAGCTTGATCTTGAACGTGTTGAATGGACTGACGGCATCTTGGGCGATATTTCTATCGATTGTGGCTCTGTGTCTGATCCTGTGTTGGTTAAAGCCGACGGGCAGTTTTTGTACACGCCCGCGTCCGTGTGTGACGACATTGATTACGGCGTGACATATGTTGTGCGCGGGTCTGATCACGTGACAAACACCGCGACTCAAATTCAAATCATCAAGGCCTTGGGCGGCGCCGTGCCAAATTTTGCGCACCATTCTTTGTTGACCGGCCCGCAAGGCGAAGCACTGTCGAAACGTTTGGGCACGCTGTCGTTGCGTGATTTGCGCGCACAAGGGATCGAGCCAATGGCGCTGATGTCTTTGATGGCCCGCACTGGATCATCGCAACCTGTTGAGGTGCGGTCCAAAATGGAAGACCTCATTGAGGGCTTTGATATTTCGACCTTTGGCTCAGCGCCGACGAAATTCGACGAACAAGACCTGTTCCCGCTGACTGCACAAGTCAACTTGGCGCGTCCTTTTGCGGATGTGGCAGATGAAATCGCAGCCTTGGGCGTGCCTGCTGACAAGGCCGAGTTGTTTTGGAATGTCGTGCGCGAAAACATCACGGTTAAGGCCGATATGGCGGGCTGGTGGGATCTGTTCCGCGATGGTGCCACGCCGCTGGTGGCGGATGAAGACAAAGAGTTTGTCGCCCAAGCCTTCGCTATGATGCCCGCTTTGCCTTATACTGGCGAGACGTGGAAAGAGTGGACCACAGCCGTGAAAGAGGCGACGGGACGCAAAGGCAAAGGCCTGTTTATGCCGCTGCGCAAGGCAGTCACCGGTTTGGAGCGCGGACCCGATATGTCCAACGTGATGCCGTTGTTGCAAAAAGCGCCTGCTCTGTAATCACAAAGCACATTGAGTGTTTGAAAACCCGCCACGCTGATGCGTTTGGCGGGTTTATTTCTGCGTGGATTGCTTTTTCGCACAGCCCCTCTTGCTGGAATCGATCAGCTGGCCTAATGATCAAGCAACATCTTCGTTGGGAGAACGGGGCGCATCGTATGTGTACCTGTGCCGAAGGAGCAACCGCCCCGGTAAACTCTCAGGCAAACGGACCTTCGAAGATCATAAAACTCTGGAGAGAGGCGTGGATGCGCCCGCCGAAGGGATAACGATCTCAGGCGCTAAGGACAGAGGGGGCATCAGACAAAGGATGGCTTTGTCGTGATGCCGGTATGTGTTCCGGTTTTGATATTCAGCGTGTGATGCGCTTGGAAAGGATAAAATGACGGATCAAAAACGTACCGCCCTTTATGATTTTCACGTGGAAAATGGCGCCAAAATGGTGCCTTTCGCCGGTTATGCCATGCCCGTTCAATACCCACTTGGGGTGATGAAAGAACACCTGCACACGCGCAACTCTGCTGGATTGTTCGACGTGTCGCACATGGGGCAGGTCGCGCTGACATCCTCGCAGGGTCTTGAGGCGGCCATGCTGGCGCTTGAAGCCTTGGTGCCTGTCTCTGTCGTCGGCCTCAAAGCAGATCGTCAACGCTATGGTATTTTCACCAATGATGACGGCGGTATTTTGGATGACCTGATGATTGCCAACACGGGCGATCATTTGTTTTTGGTCGTCAATGCTGCCTGTAAAGCCCAAGACATTGCCCATTTGCGTGCCAATTTACCGGATCATGTCACTGTCACGGAAATCACCGATCGTGCCTTGCTTGCCCTGCAAGGCCCCAAAGCTGAAGCCGCCCTTGCGCGGATTGTGCCGCATGTCACATCCATGCGATTTATGGACAGCCACCGTGTCAGTGTGGATGGCGCCCAATGGTGGATTTCGCGCTCTGGTTACACAGGCGAAGACGGGTTTGAAATTTCGATTCCTGCTGAGATTTCTGAAAATGTCGCCTCTCAATTGGTCGCAATGGACGAAGTCGAACTGATTGGCCTTGGCGCGCGCGACAGCCTGCGCTTAGAGGCTGGGCTGTGCCTCTATGGCCATGACATCGATGCCAGCACATCGCCCGTTGAGGGCAATATCGCTTGGGCGATCCAAGGCATCCGGCGCAAGGGCGGCGCGCGTGCTGGTGGTTTTCCTGGTGCGGCACGTATTTTGGCTGAATTAGAAAAAGGTGCAGACAAGCTGCGGGTTGGATTGTTGCCGCAAGGTCGTGCGCCGATGCGCGAAGGCACGCCATTGTTTGCCACCGCTGAGAGCACCGATCAAATTGGCGCCGTCACCTCGGGCGGTTTTGGCCCCTCAGTCGCGGGGCCCATTGCCATGGGCTATCTGCCCATTGACTTTGCCGCCGATGGCGTCGAAATTTTCGCCGAGCTGCGTGGCAAGCGCCTGCCTGTGACAGTCGCGCCTATGCCGTTTCGTCCATCCACTTACAAACGCTAAAATATCCAAGGATAAGATCTATGAAATTCACCGAAGAACACGAATGGCTGCGCGTCGAAGACGATCTTGTTGTGGTCGGCATCACCGAACACGCCGCCGCCCAACTTGGCGATGTTGTTTTTATCGAACTGCCGGAAGAAGGCATCACCGTGACCAAGGACGAAGAGGTCTGTGTGATCGAAAGCGTGAAGGCAGCCTCCGATATTTTGGCACCGCTTGATGGCGAAATCGTAGAAGTGAACTCGGCTTTGGTCGATGATCCGTCGAAAGTGAATGAGGACGCCATTGGCGATGCTTGGTTTTTCAAAATGAAAATCGATGATCTATCCGTGCTCGACGATTTCATGGACGAAGCTGAATACAAAGCCTTGGTTGGCTAACTTTAAAGGGCCTTGGCGCTGCCTTGGCCCTCATGCGCGCCCATCATCTGTGGCGCCTTTTCCCTGATCGTTCAAAAGGATCTTTTCGTGGCCTACACTCCGTCTACATACAATCCATACGACTTTGCCAACCGCCGTCATATTGGCCCTTCGCCTGATGAAATGCGCGAAATGTTGGATGTGATTGGGGCCTCTTCTTTGGATAGTTTGATCGATCAAACCGTGCCTATGAACATCCGTCAGCTTGAGCCTCTTTCTTGGGGGCCGATGACAGAACACGAAGTTTTGGGCGCGATGCGCAAAGTCGCGGGCAAGAACAAGATCATGACCTCTTTGATCGGGCAGGGGTATTACGCCACCGCGACCCCGCCCGCGATCCAACGCAATATCTTGGAAAATCCCGCGTGGTACACGGCCTATACGCCCTACCAGCCCGAAATCGCCCAAGGTCGTTTGGAAGCGCTGTTGAACTTTCAAACCATGGTGTCGGATATGACGGGCTTGCCCGTTGCCAACGCGTCACTGCTGGACGAGGCCACCGCCTGCGCCGAGGCGATGACTATGGCGCAGCGCGTGTCAAAATCCAAAGCCAAGGGCTTTTTCATCGATGAAAACTGCCACCCGCAAAACATCGAAGTGATGAAAACCCGTGCCGCGCCTTTGGACATTGATGTGATCATCGGCGACCCCAAAGACATCGATCCAAGCAAGGTTTTCGGCGCGATCTATCAATACCCTGGGACCAATGGTGATCTGCGCGACTTCAGCACTGATATTGCCGCGCTGCATGCGGTCAAAGCTGTGGCGATTTTGGCGACAGACCTTATGGCATTGACGATGCTCAAAGATCCTGGTGCGATGGATGCTGATATCGCTGTCGGTTCCGCGCAGCGGTTTGGCGTGCCCATCGGGTTTGGCGGACCTCATGCTGCGTTTATGTCGTGCAAAGACGCGATGAAACGCGCCATGCCGGGGCGTATTGTTGGCGTGTCGATTGATGCCAATGGCGGGCGGGCATATCGTTTGGCTTTGCAAACCCGCGAGCAACATATCCGCCGCGAAAAAGCCACTTCGAATGTCTGTACCGCGCAAGCGCTGCTTGCGGTTATGGCCTCGTTCTATGCGGTCTTCCACGGCCCCCAAGGGCTGCGCGCCATTGGTGAGCAGATCCACTTTAACGCCGTGCGTTTGGCAGAAGGGCTGAAATCTTCCGGCTTTAAAATTGCACCTGAGAATTTCTATGACACCTTCACCGTTGATGTGGGTGCGATGCAGGGGGTGATCTTGCGCTCTGCTGTGGCCGAAGGCATCAATCTGCGCGCCATTGGGAAAAATCGCATTGGTATTTCTGTCGATGAAATGGTGGACGTTGAGGTCATCGAAAAGGTTTGGCGTGCCTTTGGCCATGACGCTGAAGCTGGCAGCGAACCTACGGCATTGGGCTTTGACGAGACCCTTGTGCGTGACACGGACTATCTGACCCATCCAATCTTTGGCATGAACCGTGCCGAGGGCGAAATGATGCGCTATATGCGTCGTTTGGCAGATCGCGATTTGGCGCTGGACCGCACAATGATCCCGCTTGGGTCGTGTACGATGAAGCTGAACGCCGCGGTTGAAATGATGCCCGTGACATGGCCTGAGTTTAATACGATCCATCCTTTTGCGCCTGTGGATCAATCCATCGGCTATCAGGAAATGATCGACGATCTGTCCGCGAAGCTGTGCGAGATCACCGGCTATGACGCGATGTCGATGCAGCCCAATTCTGGTGCACAGGGCGAATATGCGGGGCTTTTGGCCATCGCCGCCTATCATCGTGCAAACGGGCAAGGCGCGCGTGACATCTGCTTGATCCCTATGTCCGCGCATGGCACCAATCCGGCTTCGGCGCAGATGTGTGGCATGAAGGTTGTCGTGGTGAATTCTGCCGAGAATGGCGATATCGATATCGACGATTTCCGCGCCAAAGCCGAAGCGGCTGGTGATCGCCTGTCCGCTTGTATGATCACCTATCCGTCAACCCATGGCGTGTTTGAGGAAACCGTCAAAGAGGTCTGCGCCATCACCCATGAATTTGGCGGGCAGGTCTATCTGGACGGTGCGAATTTGAACGCCATGGTTGGCTTGGCAAAACCGGGTGAGATCGGATCAGATGTCAGCCATCTGAACTTGCATAAAACCTTTTGTATCCCCCATGGCGGTGGTGGTCCGGGCATGGGACCGATCGGGGTGAAAAAACACCTTGAACGGTTCTTGCCGGGACATCCTGAAACCGGTGGCGAAACAGGCCCTGTGTCTGCGGCCCCTTATGGCTCTGCATCTATTCTGCCGATTTCATGGGCCTATTGTATGTTGATGGGCGGGCAAGGTCTGACGCAGGCCACAAAGGTTGCGATCTTGAATGCAAATTACATCGCGGCCCGTTTGAATGACGCTTTTCCTGTGCTGTACCGTGGCAGGCAGGGGCGGGTGGCGCATGAATGTATTATCGATCCGCGTGCCTTTGATGAAAGTGTGCATGTGACTGTGGAAGACATAGCCAAGCGTTTGATGGACAGTGGCTTCCATGCTCCGACAATGTCTTGGCCTGTCGGTGGCACTTTGATGATCGAGCCGACTGAATCGGAAACCAAAGCCGAGTTGGACCGCTTTATCGAGGCGATGTTGTCGATCCGTACCGAGATCGCTCAGATCGAAAGTGGCCAACTGCCGCAAGACAACAATCCGCTCAAACTCGCGCCGCATACGGTCAATGATTTGGTTGCGGATTGGGATCGGCCTTACAGCCGCGAACAAGGTTGCTTCCCCCCTGGATCTTTCCGCGTTGATAAATATTGGCCGCCTGTCGGACGTGTTGACAACGCGCACGGGGATCGCAATTTGATCTGTCAATGTCCACCGCTTGAAAACTATGTTGAAGCACTTGACTAAAACACATAGGCCCTGATCCATAGATCGGGGCCTTGATTGTTTGGTCTTAGGTACAAATATAATCTGTATAATGACTTTATTGAGGGATCACACGATGACCTATTCTGTCAAACTTGCCTGTCTCAAATGTGGTCAGGCCAATCGTGTGCCCGCTGAAAAACTGGCCTCGAGCCCCAAGTGTGGCACCTGTGGCGGGGCTTTGATTTCTGACAAAGTGGCCGAATTGAACCCGACGTCATTGGCCAAGGCAGCCAAGCTAGATGACATGCCTTTGCTTGTCGATTTTTGGGCGCCGTGGTGTGGCCCTTGTCGCCAGATGGCACTTGATTTCGCCAAGGCTGCGATTGCTTTGAAAGGGCGCGCGCGCTTTGCCAAAGTGAACACCCAAGACTTTCCTATCGTGTCACAAAAGAACAATATCCGTGGCATCCCAGCGTTGATTTTGTATCAAGGCGGCAAGGAAATTGCGCGATTGGCAGGGGCGCGTCCCGCGCGTGACATTGTTGGATTTGTGCAAAAACATGCGAAAAAGCCAGCCTAAAGCGATATTTGAGGCTCGCTTTAGTAATCTTTTTCGAAAAACACCCCAAGGCTGGTCGCCCCATCCGGTGATGCAGACCCTTTGAATGTTACCGTATCAGAGGCATCCAAGTTGAGGTTGATGACAGACTGACCTGAGCTGTCGATGGTCACGTCGGTGTAGATTTCATCCGACAAATATTTACCAACCTTCAGCGCGGCTTCCCCTTCATCGGATGTGGTCACATCCAGATCATCTATGCCGAGTTCGTCACGGATAGACCCGACGATTCCATTGCCGCCACCCGTCAAAGTCGCAACGGCTGCCGCCATTTGTGCGGCCTGAAACGCAGAGATTTCAGAGATCGCACGGCCAAACAAAAGCTGCGCCAATATTTCGTCTTCAGGCAGTTCTGGTGAAGAGGACAGTTCGATTTTGGGCGCGCTCACTTGACCGGATGTTGTGATGGTAATTGTCAAATCATCGGTCGTCGTGGCGGCGACAAGAGAAAAACTAGGGTCAAAATCGCCCTGTAAGGCCAACTGGCCCTCTTCCATTTCAATGCGTTTCCCAAGCAAGTTCAAACGTCCCCTGACCAAGGAGAATTGCCCGACAGGAATGATGTTATCCGTTGTGCCAATCAGGCGCAGTTTGCCCCCAAGTTCCGCGTCTAGGCCGCGACCACGAATATACACCTGATTGGCCGCGTTCACGGTGATATCAAGGGCGATGGCGCTGCTGCCGTTGCTTGTAGAGGCTTGTCCGTCTGACAAAACCCCTGCGCGAGCGCGGGTTCGGCGCACAGATGCAGGTTCGGATTTATGCGTTATCGCAGGGATATCGCCACCTGCACCCACTGCAACAGTTGCAACGCGTACATCTGTGCGCCCCAGATTTAACGTGCCGCTGATTTTTGGTCCGCTCAACACGGGGCCTACCAGTGCAAGGTCGCCATTCACCGATGTGGTGTAAAGATCAGGGTCAGTTACGACAAGGTTGTTTAAAATCACCTTGATGTCGGCCGCGAAATTAGAGCTTAAGCCAACGCGCCCTGAGGCCGAAATACTGCCGCCCGTGTCTGCGCGCGCATTCGCCGAGATATCCGCATTTGCATTGGCCAAAGTCGCGCGCAATTGGTTGAATGTCAAAGCAAGCCCTGTTGCGGGTAAAACGGCACGGGTGTCCGTGCGTGCAGATATCGTTCCAGCCAAGGATTCTAACGCCAACGGTCCGTTGAGGCGCAAATCGAAGTCGGCGGTGCCTTGCAGCAAAGTCGCCGTGGTCAAGCTGTTGGCAAGCCCAAGGGGGGCTGAGCCTGATACTTGCAGCGTAGCAGTGTCAAAGCTTTGGGCAATATCGCCAGAGAGGCGTGCGGTAGATCCGCCAGGTCCAGTCATCGTGGCAGAGGTTTGCCACGCTCCATTTTCGGTTGCCTTTGACACGCTAGCGACAGCCGTCAAAGGGCCGCTGATACCTGCGTCGAGACGGGCCACATCATCCAATCGTGCCGTAAGGTTCAAGTCCGCTGTCGTGCTGGTTAAGACGCCAGAGCCTTGCGCGGTTATCGCAGATGTTTCGACATCAAATGCTTCAAGCGTCAGGCCGGTTTCATCGCGTTGTGCGCGCAGGCTCACTTGGCTTTGCCCGCTTAACAACGCATCGACTTTGGGAATGCCAATGCGTGCGTTTTGAGCTTGAGTTGTGATTTCGGCATCAAAACTGCCGCCAAGCGGTGTGAACGACCCAGAGGCATCGCCGCTTAGACTGCCTTGTAACGACAGGCCTGTAATGGCCGCAAATCGTGACAAGCGGGCTGCATCGACACCAAGGTTTCCCTTGAACGTAAAGCCGCTGTCCAAGCCGGAAATGGTGCCATCTGCGGTCATGGATGCATCGCCTGCGTTTATCGAGACAGCTTCAAGTGCCAACGGAGTCCCATCGCGCCATGCCAATTTTGTTTGTGCCGACACGGTGGACCCAACGGTCGACATCAAGGTGGTGTCATCTAGATCGATCCCGTCCGCGATGATTTTGAGGCTGGCATCAAAGGCTCGCAACAGGGTCGATCCTTGAGGATTTGGTCTGCGCGAAATAGTGCCGGATGCGTCCAAAGACACATCGCCGATGGCGACATTTTGTTGGGTGTAGTCAAGCACACGCGCTGTGGCAGTCCATGTGTCGCCTCTTGATGCGTCGTATTGGGCTGAGATTTCAGCGCGCTGTAAATACTGTTTGTCGCCAGCGATAGGCAATAGGGTGGGGGCACCAGATGTGTTGGCAATCACACCTGACACGTCAAACGATGTGGGCAGGGAATCTGTGCCAATGGCCACAGCACCGTCCAGCGATAGAGTGTCGGTTGCAAGCGAGAAGGCTTCTAACGTTAAGCGCCCGTCGGGAAAGGACGTCCCTTTTGCTGATAATGCGGAAGAGGCTCCAAAAAATGGTGCATAAGCAGGATCGAACAGGGGAGTAACATCGCCGCTGATATCCGCGAAAAAGGCGCGGGCCTTGGGTTGGACCGCCTCTATGTCGTCTGTGGTCGCGCTTTGTGATCCTGTTTGATTTGTCACAGTGGCTTCAATCACCGTCGATAGCCCGATCGTGCCAGACAGTCGTGGCTGGCCCAAAGTGGCCAATTCGATGTCAGCGGTAAAGGTGTCAAGCGGGCCTGAGCCCTTGGCGATCAGCGATAGATCGGGGGCACCCGGTAAGCCGATCAGCGTTGAAATAATTCCGTTTGGCCCTTCAGTCAGCGACAGGTCGAGATCAAAATAGGCGTCTGCGTTGTTATAGGCGGCGTTTAGAGTGAATGCGCCAACAGTGCCAGATTTTTTTTGGATGTCCAGTTCGGCAGACCCATCGCCATCTTTCAGCGTGGCTGCGCCCAAAATCGACAGCTCTACTGCTTCGCCAAGTCCCAAAATATCTGCGCCCAGCTTGACGCTTTCGGCTGTGATTTCACCAATGTCGATACTGACAGGCAATTCAGGCAAAGAAAAAACGCTGGCTTCGGGGGCGGCGGATGACTCTTCTGATATGGGGCGTCTGAGAACTTCGATAGAGGCGGCTGAAACCTGTTCAATTTCCAGACGACCTGCCAACAAAGCCGATCGGTTCCAGTCCAACACCGCATCGTTCAACGTGAACCAAACGCCGTCGCTATCGGATATGGTTAGATTGTCCATCGTAGCTGTGGAAGACAATAAACCTTTGAAGCCATCAATCCGAATGTCACGGCCTGCGCCTGACAGATTGTCTTCGAGAAAACCGACAATCAAGGACCGATCTCGTGATGTATCGTCCGATGTATCTTGAGCCTGCGCCGCCGTCATCAAAGGCAAAGACGCGATAGCTATGAGTGCAAAACGAGTGTTCAAAACGCTTGTCCAATTCCAACATAAAATTGCACGCCATCACCTGTCGAGCCCGAAATAGGGGCCGCGATGTCGAGGCGAATAGGGCCAAATCCGGTATCATAACGCAGCCCAAGCCCTGCGCCCGCGTGCCAGCTCATTTCGTCATCTGGTGTCGCATTCTCGCCAATACCACCGACATCTGCGAAACCAACCAACGATATCTTGTCGGTGATCCCTGCACGCAATTCGGTCGATAGGCCAATAAAGCTCGCTCCACCCGTCGAGGTGTCATCGTCTAAATCGACATCAAGCGATTGATAGGGCTGTCCGCGCACGGTGCCGCCGCCGCCTGAGTAAAACAGCAAGTCAGGTGGTGTTTCTGTGACATCGCTGCCGATGATAGAACCGGCCATGAAGCGGCCCGCAAGCACAAATCTGTCGTCGTCTCCGAACCCTTTGTATCCGCGCATATCCGCAAACAGGCGTCCGCCGGTTGCTGACCCTGAAAAGCCGATGAACGGCATAATTTCGGCGGCAAAATATGTGCCAGATGTTGGGTTGAGAGCATTGTTGCGCGAGTCGCGCGCGCCTTCAATGGGGAGGATGAAATGCGAAAATGTACGATCACCAAGGTCATCCGAGACATCAGAGTAACGATATCCGATGCCGCCGATGAAATAGGTTGTGTCAGACAGAGTCACTTCGGCGCTGACCGACACCGTGGCCGAGGTGGACAGATAGCTTGGCTCATCTATACGCGCCAGTTCTGCTTCGGCGACGAGCGCCAAGACCGGACGCGTTGTCGCGGGTCTGCGGTAGGTCGTCGAAACTGTGTAATCGATGCCTGTATCAGACCCAAGTCCGGCAACTTCGGCATCGAACCTCAGGCGATCAGCATTGCCCGAAATGTTTCTGTGCATGAAGTAAGCCGACAGCGTGCCGCCTTCGAGGGAATTGATCTCTGCGCCAAATCCGACGCGGCGCGGGGCGGCGTCGGTGACGGTTGCGGTGACGTCCAAGCTGCCGTCGGCGTTCAGTGTTTCCGCTTCACTTATGGCAACGGATCGAAAAGCGCCGGTTTTACGCAGACGCGCCGCTGCGGTTTCAAGCGTCTCAGGATTGAAGGCTTTGCCTTCGATCTCGCCGGTGATTTCCGTCAGCCGCTCTTGCGATACGCGTTTGGTGCCAGCAAAGCTCAATTGCCCAAAGACAGCTCTGGGGCCTGGTGCGATACCAAGGGCAACGTCGAGGGTTTTGGTGTTGTGATCCGCGACAATGGATTGTGAGGACAGGGCTGCTTTTGGGTATGATGCCGCACGCCATGCGTCAATTGCGCTATCTTTGGCTGCACCGATCTCGCCAGACTTTGCAGTCTGTCCCGTGGAAAATCCCGCGGGCAGCTCTGTTTGCGGCGCGAGTGGCGCGACGGTTGCTGTCTTGAATGTAAATTTATCGCCTGTATTGACGGATATAACGATGTCTTCCACGCTGTTTGGTAAAGTGATCAGCGACAATCTACTGCCTTCGCGGCCATCGACCAAAATGCGAATGACGGGGGCGTAATACCCTGATCGATAGAGTGTTCCCAGCAAAGTACGATAGTCTGATTGAACGGCGGCGATGATGTCGGATGGCTCGGTGGTTCCGTCACGCTCAGCCTCTAAAATAGCCGATGCGGATGAGAGCCGATCTCGCATGGTTTCTGTCGCGTCGCCTTCCAAGCGGGCATTGAATGCGAAAGCGGGCGTGGACACAGTCGCGCATAAAGCTGCCGCGATCAGTGTGGTGTGAAGGGTCATAGGTTTTGATCCAATTTGATGCGCGGAACACCCACTTAATATGGTCTGTTTGTGAGCCAGTTTCCAGTGCCAAGCGCCTAAAATGGCGGTTTGTTGCTTGCTCTGGTTAGAGCGCAGGCCTAGGGTTCGCCCAAATCAAGGAGAGCAATATGTCTGAATGTGAAATTTGCGGTGCGACAGGCACTTTGACCCAGGTGTCCGTGGCACCTCGTCATGATGTTGTGGCCCTGTGTGACGTCTGCGCAGGCGGCCTTAGAGGCGAAGCTGTGCCAGACGGGCATTGGAACGCATTGACCGGATCGATGTGGTCTGAATCTGATGCCGTTAAAGTTTTGTCCTACCGCTTACTGACGCGCTTTGCTGAAGAAGCTTGGGCTGCGGACGCGCTGGATATGCTCTACCTTGAACCAGAGGTCGAGGAATGGGCCAAATCTGGCGGGCCTGATGTGATTCACCGCGACAGCAACGGCGCTGTTTTGTCAGCGGGCGACACGGTTGTGTTGATCAAGGATTTGCCCGTCAAAGGCGGTGGGTTTACCGCCAAGCGCGGCACGGCTGTGCGTGGTATTTCGTTGGTTGCAGATAATGCAGGGCATATCGAGGGACGCGTGGAAAGTCAGCGTATCGTGATTTTGACAGAATTCGTCAAAAAGAAGTGACGGTGTCACAGCAGACTATTTTCGAGTGATCTATACAAAAGGCGCGAGGGAAACTTCGCGCCATTTTTATATCATCAGAGTGATCAAGCATAAAAAAACGCCCGATGCCAAAGCACCGAGCGTTATCTCAAACGAGAGTGTAGATTATTCTACAGTCAAGTTAATCGCAGATTCGCGACCGTCACGGCCAGCTTCGATGTCGAAAGTAACTTTCGCACCGTCGCGAAGACCTGTAAGGCCGGAACGCTCAACAGCAGAGATGTGTACGAACACGTCTTTGTTGCCACCTTCTGGCTCGATGAAGCCGAAACCTTTAGTGGAATTGAACCATTTTACTGTGCCATTAGCCATTGTATTTTCTCCTTAATCACTGCCCACGATATTGCGGCAGATCGGCGTGTCAGGTGTCTGATCGAAGACTGAGTGCCGGATAAGGGAAAACAGAAGGGTCGATAGAGATAACGTCGCACCGCCTATAGATCACAGATCCGCGCGTAAGGAAAGACATTTCGAATGCATAGCTCGTATGAGCAAGATTGCGTATATTGGATCTTGCGCGATTTGCATGATCTTGTGAAAACAGCGATATAGACCACTATTTATAGAGTTTCGAAGGGTAGGAAACATGGGCGCGTTATTGATTGCAGGGCTTGCGATGGGGCTTGGCGGTACTATTGCGATGGATATTTGGGCGCTTGCTCTGAATCGGTTGCTCGGGTTGCCTTTGCCGAATTGGGGCAATGTCGGGCGTTGGGTTGCCCATTTGCGCAACGGCACCGTGTTTCACAGCGCGATTTCAAATGCTGCGCCCGTGCCGCGCGAGACCACCATTGGTTGGGTGTTTCACTATATGGTTGGCCTTGTTTACGGCGTTATATTCGTGATGATCGCAGGGGCAAGCTGGCTTGCCGCTCCGACATTTTTCCCTGCTTGGGTCTTTGCCATTGTGACCATCGGTGCGGGGTGGTTTTTGTTGCATCCCGGCCTTGGTTTGGGATGGGCCTTGTCCAAAACGCCGACCCCGTGGAAAAACCGTTGTTTCGGCCTTCTGGCGCATACGGTCTTTGGCATTGGTCTTTGGGGCACAGCGCTCGTGATCTGATCGCTACGTCCCTCGACTGAAACCTCATGACGCCTCGCGAGACACCCGCGTCCGTGATCGCGCGGCGGCCATCAGCAACACACTGCCCGCCACCGATGTTGCGATCCAGCCCATGTACCAAAGTTTGCCCGCCAATTGATCTTCTGCGTAGGAATTGGCGAAACCGATCTGGCCGTATTTCGCCACACCAAAGGCAGCGGCCAGTGCGATCACTGCAATACACAGGCGCAACACGCGATTGAGGCGCAGCGCCCATAGCGCCAACCCCAAAACGATCCCGATGGGGGCGCCGACCATGACGACTTGGCTCGCCCACCATGGATGTGCACCCAGTTGAGTGGCGATGCCGGTGATCCCCGCGATGAGGGCTACGAGGGCTGTCAGTGCTGTTGCTAAAATAATGTGCATGATGTCTCCTTTCCCTATCTCTAGGCGGCGAAATCCCGCCGCGCATCTGAAACTGAGTGATGTCACGCGAAATTCACCGTGCGTGAACGGATGGTTCTGCATAATGCTGCATATGCAAAGAGAATCTACCAACGACAATCTGTGAGGAAAAAGATGTTCAAGTTTTTAAAATTCGGTCGCGGCAAGAAACCAGAAGCGGTTATTGAGACCCAGCGCCAAACCTTTGAACGTCTTGTGGGCGAACTGAACGAGGCCATCGCATCATTGCCCGAAATGCCTGCCGTGACGGTGACCCCTGTGACCAATGAGATCAGCTTTGCGCTGCCAGAGCAGTTCCCTGACGAAGCGCTGGCTTTGCCCGCGCCAGAGCCTGTTCCAGAGATTGAAGTGGTTGAGGAGGCCGCCGAAGACGTCGTGGAAGCTGCTGCGGAAGACGTGAGCGAAGAGGTCAAGGCCGAAGTCGTTGAGCAGACGAAAGCGACAACGGCTTAAGAGATAAACGGATAAGATGTTTGAAAAGGCGCTGAGGGTTTTATGGCTCTCGGCGCTTTTTTGTGTCTGAGGTGCCTTGTGGGCGACTTGTAATGTGGAAACTTTGCGCCTGACTTGAGGGGGAAGCGCGATGTCGGGTGTCGTCCCACTTCTCTTTTTCAAAGATGCTTGCATCTTTGACGCGCCTGACCCTCCCCCATGGGAGGGCGCGTTTCACGCTCCCACCCTCGGGTCAGTCGCGGGGGTTAGAATGGGATGGCTTCGTCAATGTGATTTTCAAAATCGCGTTCAAAACTATTACGCTCAACCTGACGACCAGTTATTTCTACATGGGTGTGGGTTGGTGATCTGCGTTCAAGGTTAACATTCAATTTATCGTAGTCTGAAAAGCTCCTAAAATCCTTTATGCCGTTTTCTACTTGCGCGATATCATACCCTTGTATGCATATTTTTACGTTATCTGAATTCAAATATGTGAATCTAATATTTTTCGGACGGCGCATTGATGAGCGCGGCATAGCGTTCCGTTTTAGCTCTCGCTCGATGCTCTGTAGCTTGTC
This sequence comes from Pacificibacter marinus, assembly GCF_018860505.1. Lineage (GTDB taxonomy): Bacteria > Pseudomonadota > Alphaproteobacteria > Rhodobacterales > Rhodobacteraceae > Celeribacter > Celeribacter marinus_B. Next base: position 89,195 of record NZ_JAHKPU010000030.1, on the reverse strand, counting down.
CAAAATGAACTCTTGGGCGGGCAATTCCGTACTTTCAACATCGGGAACTTTGAACTTTCCAATTTGGCCGATGAAGCTTTTCTCTGATGGTTGATCAATAGTTTGTTCTAAAGCATTTTTAAGTTGTGCTTTAAATTTTTCCATCAAGGGATGGCGCAAATCTCGTGGATATTGGATGTATCTGTTGGGGCCTGTGTCGAATGGGTAGTTGGTTTGATCGTCTTTGATAATGACAGTGGGTTTTTGTGTGGCCATTCTTACTCCCAATTCGAAGAAAACATTGGGATTTTGACCGCTGACATCGCAGATAACGATGTCGTCACCATAAATGTTTTGAAGGATTTCAGTATGAATTAAATTAGATTCAAAGGTTTCGCTTACTAGGCGCGCATCGAACCCTGCTGCTGTTGCCGTAGCTTCAATTATTGACTTAACATCGTGCCAATGAGTGTCGCCAAGTCCGGCGCATTCGGAAATTGGCATCACTATGCCACATACCTTAGGTTTTTCTTCTTTTGCCACGTTGAGCACCTTTGAAACTGTTTTAGAAATTATGATGTAAAAAACCGCTAAAATAGACGGGGCCGTTTTATCTTTGCTGTTTAGGTCGGTTGACGCAAGGGTCACGTTTGGAACCTTTAGTGGATACGAACGCGAGTTTTCTTTGAAAACTAGCTGCCTCGTATCCACCGTAACAAAACGCGTTTGCGTTTTGTTACCTTGCAAATTTCTTATGTTTTAGGCGTTTTGGTTCTAGGGCGTCAGGGCCGAGGCGGCGTTTTTTGTCTTCCTCGTAGTCTTCAAAATTGCCTTCGAACCATTCCACATGCGCATCGCCTTCAAAGGCTAGGATGTGGGTACAGATGCGGTCGAGGAAAAAGCGGTCGTGCGAGATGACCACGGCGCAGCCTGCAAAATCCGTCAGCGCGTCTTCCAAGGCACGAAGTGTCTCAACGTCCAAGTCATTGGTCGGCTCATCGAGCAGCAGCACGTTGCCGCCAGAACGCAGCAAGCGCGCCATGTGCACACGGTTGCGTTCACCGCCAGACAGAACGCCGACTTTCTTTTGCTGATCGCCACCTTTGAAGTTGAACGTCGAACAATAGGCGCGTCCGTTCACTTCTGCGTCGCCCAGCATGATGATGTCTTGGCCGTCAGAAATGGCTTCGAACACATTGGCGTTCGGGTCCAAGTCGTCGCGGCTTTGATCAACGTAAGACAGTTTAACCGTGTCGCCGTATTCGACTGTGCCTTCATCGGGTTGCACTTGGCCAGTGAGCATTTTGAACAGGGTGGTTTTACCCGCGCCGTTCGGGCCGATCACGCCAACGATACCGCCAGGGGGCAATGAGAATTCGAGACCTTCGACCAAAAGCTTGTCGCCCATGGCTTTCTTAAGGCCGTTCACTTCGATCACCTTATTGCCAAGACGTGGACCGTTTGGAATGACGATCTGTGCGCGGCCCACTTTGTCGCGCTCAGACTGACCTGCGAGTTCATTATAGGCGTTGATACGCGCTTTTTGTTTCGCCTGACGGGCTTTCTGGCCTTGGCGCATCCACTCAAGTTCGCGCTCAAGTGTCTTTTGCTTGGACTTGTCCTCACGGGATTCCTGCGCCAGACGTTTGGCCTTTTGCTCAAGCCAGCTTGAATAGTTACCCTCGTAAGGAATGCCCGCGCCACGATCCAGTTCAAGAATCCAGCCTGTGATGTCGTCAAGGAAATAGCGGTCGTGGGTGACGATCAGAATGGTGCCTTTGTAGTCGATCAAATGCTGTTGCAACCAAGCGATTGTTTCGGCGTCCAAGTGGTTGGTCGGCTCATCGAGCAGCAACATGTCAGGCGCTTCTAGCAGCAGTTTACATAAAGCAACGCGGCGTTTTTCACCACCAGACAGATCAGCAACGCCAGAGGTATCGGGCGGGCAGCGCAGCGCTTCCAAAGACACGTCCACCTGACTGTCCAAATCCCACAGGTTCTGCGCGTCGATTTCGTCTTGCAGCTGCGCCATCTCTTCGGCGGTCTCATCAGAATAGTTCATCGCCAACTCGTTGTAGCGATCCAGAATGGCCTTTTTCGCCGCAACGCCCAGCATCACATTGCCGCGCACGTCGAGCGTTTCGTCGAGCACGGGTTCTTGCGGCAAATAGCCAACAGTTGCGCCCTCGGCCAGCCATGCTTCGCCTTGGTACTCTTTGTCCTGACCCGCCATGATGCGCATCAAGGACGACTTACCCGTGCCGTTGACACCAACCACACCGATTTTCACACCGGGTAGGAAGTTGAGACGGATGTTTTCAAACACCTTTTTCCCGCCAGGGTAGGACTTGGACACGCCGTCCATGAAGTAAACGAATTTATTAGCTGCCATGGGAGACGCTCCTTTGGAGGGAAATGGTTTTGAAAATCAGATAACCTGTTACAGAGGTGAGCGCAATTTTAGTCTGCTTATGTTTTTACGAAAGAGGGTTTATCAATGGAAATTTCATTTACAGAATGCCGTTTGACTGCCGAAGATCGTAAACTTCTGGGTGACGATCTAACCGCAGTATTTTTAACAATGGCATTTTACGCTGAAGAGATAATGCAGCTTCAACATTTACTCATCATGTCACTTAGGCGTCCGTCTGGGGATAGCATTTTTATGAAGTCATCAAGTAGTCGTTCGAACTTTTTGATCAGGATGCTGAATCACAAGTTACATGAATTCAGGTATGCTGCACGGAAATTTCCAAGAACGCTCAAAAGAAGAGAAATGAGGGCTTCGGCTGGATTAGCAAAGGTGCTTGAGCGCCTTGATGCCTACGAAAACAAGATGAAATCTTCGCCTCACAATTCTTTGTCTACACAAATTAGGAATAAACTCAGTGGTCACCTAGTGCCTCAATCGGTCAAAGCGTGGTTGCCGCATATTCCAGAAAATGCAGAAGACCGATTCCTATTCCATGCCACAAAAGCAAACTCGAATTTTTCATGCACAGACGATCTTGTTTTTGCAGCATGCTTGAATGAACATTGGGGGAATGACGAGATAAACGATGAAAAATATAATGCGTTCCTCGACTGGGTGGTTAGCGCTGCAAATGATGCCGTTACTGAGTTCCACCACGCTGCTATAATCGTTTTTATCGAATTTTTGGGAAAAGACATTTCCAAAGATGTGAAATATAACATTGATAATGCGTATGTCGGTCGAAATTCAGAGGCCAGCTTGCCAGTCTTCTTTCTGAATGAGTGATGGGTGAACTGTGTTACTTACTCCCACGTATTACCACGCGAAGCGTGTCTTTACCCAATTGACACAAAAGCATTTCCCCACCACAACCTGCGCTCATGCGTCATGCTTTGCCATATGCTCGTGCTGGTCAGGTGATCGGTTTGCTCGGGGGATCTTTTGATCCTGCGCATGAAGGCCATGTGCATATCACCAAGGCGGCGCTGAAACGGTTCGGGTTGGATCGTGTGTGGTGGCTGGTCAGCCCTGCCAATCCGCTCAAACCCGTTGGCCCCGCGCCGATTGAAAAGCGGATGGAGCATGCGCGTCAGGTGATGCAGCATCCCCGCGTCGAGGTCACAGATATTGAGCGGCATTTGGGCACGACCTATACGGCTGAAATGCTGGACAAGCTGCATAAAATCTACCCCGGCGTGACGTTCGTGTGGCTGATGGGCGCGGATAACTTGAAGCAGTTTCATCATTGGCAAAACTGGCAAGGCATATTGGCGACCACGCCCATCGGGGTGATCGCACGGCCCGGTCAACGGATTGCGGCGCGCACCTCTGTGGCGGCAAGTATTTTCGAGCGCGCGCGTGTGCCTGCGCGTGCTTCGCATCTATTGGGGCGCATCGGTACGCCGGCGTGGTGTTTTGTAAATGTGCCGATGAATGACGCGTCATCGACGGAAATTCGCAACGCAGGCGCGTGGAAGCGCGATTGAGGCCTTTGCGGACCTGTGGTGATCCCGCTGAGTGTCCTGCTGTAGATCACGAAGAATTACACAATTTCGCCACGCCTGCGACTTGCAGAGGCCTTGAGATCAAGGTTAACTCCGCATATGTCCGATAAAGTTTGTACGCATTCAGCCCCGTCCTACAGTCGCCGCGCAGCCCTTGGGTTGCTTTTGGGTGGTGCTGCGGGTGCGGCAATGGCGCAAAGCGCTGGCGTGCCTGTTGTCACCTCATCGCCCTATCCCATTGCGCGTCCGAAAGATCTGCATAAATTATCGGTGCCATCGGGCGAGGCTTTGATCAAAGCATCCAAAGTTTCTGGTGCTGTGTCGTATGCCGTTGCCGATGAGACGGGCAAGATATTAGAGGCGCATGGACCTGTGCTGCGCTTGCCGCCTGCATCGGTGGCCAAGGTGATCACGGCCATCTACGCGTTAGAGCATCTGGGCGGGGATTTCACTTTTGCCACGGATGTTTTCGCGACAGGGACGCTTGTAAATGGCGTTATTCAAGGCGATGTGATTTTGGCGGGCAGCGGTGATCCGACACTCGACACAGATCGTCTTGGCGATTTGGCAGGACAGCTTGCAGCGATGGGTGTGACAGGTATCACGGGCAAGTTTTATGTATTTGGCGCTGCCTTGCCGCGCATTGAGCATATCGATCATCAACAAACAGAATACGCAGGCTATAACCCGACGATCACAGGGTTGAACATCAATTACAACCGTGTGCATTTTGAATGGAAAAAACGCGGCGATGCGTTCGATTTGGTGATGGATGCACGGGCCAAACGATTTGCGCCCAAGGTACGTATCGCGCAGATGAAAATCGCAGAGCGCGGCTTGCCGGTGTTTGATCATACGGCGGGTGTCGGGCGGGATGATTGGACGGTGTCACGATCTGCGCTGGGCAATGGCGGCGCGCGTTGGTTGCCTGTGCGTTTGCCTGCGCTTTATGCGGGGGAAGTCTTTGCAGCTGTCGCACGCGGGCAGGGGGTGTCTTTGCCAAATCCAGAACGTCTAGAGGTTTTGCCCGCAAACGTCATGCGTTTGGCGCAATTGCAAAGTATCGATTTGACCAAGATCGTGCGCGATATGTTGAAATACTCGACCAATCTTACGGCAGAGGTCATAGGGCTTGCTGCAAGTCGTAAACGCGGGCTTGATCCGATGGATTTGAGCAGTTCTGCCCAAGCGATGTCGGCTTGGGCCAAAGACCGCCTTGGCACGCGTCACTTGGACTTTGTCGATCACTCAGGGCTGGGCGGTGCGTCTGTTGTCTCAACGTCAGACATGGTGCGCTTGCTGTCCGTCAAAGGGATCGAGCCTCTTTTGGGGCCTTTGCTGAAACCCATCGCTGCGCGTGACGGCGATTACAAGGTGATCACATCTCCTGATATCGATATTCATGCCAAAACAGGTACATTGGATTTTGTGTCAACGCTTGCAGGCTATGTGACGGCACCTGATGGGCAAAGGCTGACCTTTGCGGTATTTGCCGCTGATTTGCCCGCACGCAGAGCGGCCAAGGCACAGGGCAACGAAGTCCCGAAGGGGGCCAAAACGTTCAATGCGCGCGCTAAGCGATTGCAGCAGGCAATGATCCGGCGCTGGGCTGTTGTGTACGGCAGCTGAATATGGGGCGCGTTTCAGAGCGTGACGTAATGGGCCCGTGCGCCGCGTTCAATCGCTGCAGCATGCAAGCGGTCCAAGTTCAGTTCATAGCGGATCTCTTCGAGCAGGCGCAGCTCGGATTCGCGAATGGTGCCATCCGAGGCGGCGACATCACAGGCCAAGGCATATGCTGTTTCGAATAGCCGTTCTGGTAGGTTATCGCGGATCAAGCCAAAGAGTGCGTCCAGTCCGTCTTCTTCAGAAAACAATTCGATCACGATGGCAGAGACCGTTTTGATCCGGTCAGGGTCAAAATCAACAAACACAGGCAAGTGATTGATGAATGTTTCAATCGCCATCAGTTCAGAGGTGCGCACATTGGCGTCTGACATCGACACAGCGATCATCACAGCCACGAGGCAATCTTGGGCGGATAGGGAATGTGCGGTGTCGGTCATGGTCACGGTGCTCCGGTTGGCTTGTGATAGGTTTGAACTTAGGCTCAAGCGGTCCCAAGAACAAGTATTGCCCCGTAGAATTGCGGCGGATTTACTGCTTTTGTGCGAGCATTTTCTTGACCCCATGGGCCTTGCGCAATAGGTAGCTGGCTTGCACGGGGCATATTCTGATTGCCCCTTTTAAAATCGATTCAAGGATTGCTCTCATGACTGACCTGCGCACCGCTGGTATGACTTCCAAAGCTTGGCCTTTTGACGAGGCTCGTAAGGTTTTGAAACGGTATGAGCAATCCAAGGATAAAAAAGGCTATGTGCTGTTCGAAACGGGCTATGGCCCCTCAGGTCTGCCGCATCTTGGTACCTTTGGCGAAGTGCTGCGTACGACGATGATCCGTCGTGCGTTTGAAGTGATCTCAGACATTCCAACCCGTTTGATCTGTTTCTCAGACGATATGGACGGCATGCGCAAGGTGCCATCAAATGTACCCAATCAAGAGATGATGAAAGCCGCTGAACAGCTGCCTTTGACGGCTGTGCCCGATCCGTTTGGCACGCATGACAGCTTTGGCGATCACAACAACGCCATGCTGCGCCGGTTCTTGGACACCTTCGGCTTTGACTACGAATTTTATTCCGCGACTGAGCAATATAAGTCAGGCCAGTTTGATGAAATTTTGAAAAAAGCTGTCGACAAATATAACGACGTGATGAAAGTCATGCTCAAGTCTTTGCGCGAGGAACGTGCGGCGAGCTATTCGATTTTCTTGCCGATCCATCCTGAAACGGGTCGCGTTTTGTATGTGCCAATGAAATCCGTCAACAAAGACGATTACACCATCACATTTGACGATGAAGACGGCAAGGAATGGACCGTGCCTGTCACTGGCGGCAATGTGAAATTGCAGTGGAAGCCTGACTTTGGTGCGCGCTGGGCGGCTTTGGGCGTGGATTTCGAAATGTTTGGCAAAGACCATTCGACCAACGCGCCGATCTATGGCCGCATCTGTGACATCTTGGGTGGCAAGCGCCCCGAGAACTTTAGCTATGAGCTGTTCTTGGATGCCAATGGCGAAAAAATTTCTAAGTCCAAAGGCAATGGTCTGACGATTGATGAATGGTTGACCTATGCCTCGACCGAATCCTTGTCTTATTTCATGTTCCAAAAGCCAAAGACCGCAAAACGGATGCATTTTGATGTGATCCCGCGTGCGATGGATGAATATCATCAGCAGTTGCGCGCTTACCCAACACAAACGCCAGATCAGCAAGCTGCAAACCCTGTGTTCCACATCCATGGCAAAGACGTGCCAACATCGGATATGGTTGTGCCGTTTACGATGTTGCTCAACTTGGCATCGGTGGCCAATGCTGAAGAAAAAGATCAAATGTGGGGTTTTATGCAGCGCTATGCGCCTGATGCCTCGCCTGAAACGCATCCTGGTTTGGATGCGGCTGTTGGCTATGCCGTGGCTTATTACAACGATTTCGTGAAGCCTGAAAAAACCTTCCGCGCCCCATCTGATCAAGAACGTGCTGCGCTGGTTGATTTGAAAGCAGCCTTGGCATCGCCCGAAGCGGCGCTTGAACAAATCGCCAAGAAAAACGCGATGATGGGGAATGACGATGCGCTTCCTGAAGCCAACATGACTGACGGCGACTTTTTGCAATCCATCGTATTTGCTGTTGGTAAAAATCACGGCTTTGACAATCTGCGCGACTGGTTCAAGGCGCTTTACGAGGTGCTTTTGGGAGCCTCTCAAGGGCCGCGTTTTGGTGGTTTTATGGCGCTTTATGGCGTGGATGAAAGCATCGCATTGATAGACCAAGGCCTGAGTGGCGAACTGATTTAATCCACGCATAAGAACTGTCGATTTGAAATGAACCTCCGGCGCGCATGAGACTGTCTCATCGCACCGGAGGTTTTTATATTTGTGTCAAGCCTGTCTCGCCTCGGGGCACCCGATTGCGGGTGTCAGAACGGCTTTGCGTTGCGTGTACAAGGGCTTAAGCGCACGCCTCATTAAGCGCACTGTTATCCCCCTGCGGTAAGACTGTTGGTGTCTGGGCATGCGCTGCCACGGCTTTCAAAGTGAGAGTGATTTCCTTGGACTGGCAAATGTTTTGCCGGACCAGTTGCGCATGTGACCTATGAGATGTGTGAAAGGGGTTCGGATGAACAAGGCCATTACTGAAGGGCTGGTGCTTATGCCACCAGCGTTTGCGAGCGGTTTGGGCGTATGGTCCAGCGAAGACGGGACGTCGGGCTCGGCAACCTATGACGGGGCTGCTAACGCTGCCTTTGTCGCGGCAGATGCCGATTTCGGCGGTGCGCTTGAGATCGTGAAACAAAGCACCACGACGAAACTGCGCTATATGGGCGAAACACCTTTGCAGCCCGGAATGTATTTGCAGATCACTGCGCGCGTCAAATGTGTGTCGGGCAATTTGCCAACTGTGCGGATTGCGGGCTGGGCTGGCGATGCTTCGCTGGATCATGTGACGGGTTTAATCGAAACGGGCCCCGAGGTGACGTTGACGTCATACGGCGAAGTTGTCGAGGTCTCGGCTATTGTTGGCACAGGGGCGCGCGGCGGCGTCGATATGGCTTGGGGTTTAGATGCCGTTTATGGACATTTCGGTATTGATCTAACGGGAGCAAATGGTGGGTCCATTCGCATTGATGACATTCGAATCGAAGATGTGTCGTCATACTTTTTGGCGGACAGTATCGGTATTATTGATGTGCGCGATTACGGCGCGATTGGCGATGGCACGACGGATTGTTCTGATGCCTTTGAGGCTGCTGATGCCGCGGCAAACGGGCGCAAAATTCTTGTTCCAGAAGGTACATATCTGCTGATCAGCAATGTGACCTTGGTGCATGAGGCCATTTTTGAAGGCACCATGACCATGGCCGATAACGTACGGCTGGCCTTGCGTCGCGAATTTCATTTGAATTCCTATATCGATGCCTTCGGGGATGAAGTCTTGGCCTTTAAAAAGGCGTTTCAAGCTCTTTTGAATTTCTCCGATCACGACAGCCTTGATCTGTGTGGTCGTCGCATTGAGCTTTACGGTCCGATCGATATGCAGGCGGCGGTGGACAATAAAACCACGTCAGAAGTGCGTCGCGTGATCCGCAATGGTCAATTGAATTGTCAGGACTCAACGGATTGGGATTTGGATGTTTCGACGTCTTCCGCGTCCTATTCCGTTGCCAGCAAGCGCCAGTTGAGCAATGTGTCTAACATCGCCAACATTCAACCGGGCAGTCATGTCACGGGGAACGGCGTTGGGCGTGAAGTCTATGTGACGTCGGTGAATGTCGGGGCGCAGACATTGGAGCTAAGCCAACCGCTTTATGGAGCAAGCGCCAACCAAACCTATACCTTTACTCGTTATAAATACATCTTCGATTTCAGCGGCTTCTCAAAACTGTCGCAGCTGATCATCGATGATGTCGAGTTCTTGTGTAACGGTCGTGCATCTGGCGTGATGCTTGGATTGTCCGGCTCGGTCTTTCAGATGCGAGATTGTCATTTCAAATCACCACTTAATCGCGGCATCACATCGTCGGGGTCAGGCTGTCAGGATTTGATCATTGATCGCTGTTTCTTTGTTTCTAGCGAACAATCGATCCGTGCCGAAACGCGTCAGTCCATCGCATTCAACGTGAATGCAAATGACGCCAAAATACGCGACAACCGTTTCCAACGGTTTGGTCATACGGGCATCGTATTCGGGAATGGTCACTTGTTTACCGGCAATCATTGGTTCCAAGGCGACACTGACACAGATAGCCCACGTATGGCGGGCCTTGTGTTCACCTATCCGAATGTGAAATCCGTCATCACGGGCAACTATATTGATAACTCGTTTATCGAAATGACCAATGAACACGATGCCGAACCAGATTTTGCGTCTGAATATTCCTTTGGTGGGCTGACCATCACTGGCAATATCTTTACTGTCAATGACAGCGCGGATTGGTTCAGTTGGATCGTCGTAAAACCTTATGGAAGCGGCCACTTCATCCAAGGTCTTTCAGTGCAGGGCAATACGTTTAAGTCACTGAACGGCAGTATCAATCGGGCAGAGAAAGTGGACACAACCTTTGCCACGCTGGACAATTCGCGGATGCGCAATATCGTATTTGCTGGCAACAGCTTTAATGCGGTGTCTGAACCCTGTTTTAACCCTGTGACGCTTGAATTCACGCAGTCGTCGACGGCCAGCAATTGGACCTTGGATCCGAGCGCTTATCTGCCCTTTGATGGCTGGGCGCGTACGGTTGAAACTGTGGTGTTCAGTGAGCAGTTGACCGATAATTCGGGCAACAATGTCAGCACCATGCCCTATGTCACAAACAACTACGGAACCAATTCAAACCAAGTGCGATTGAGTTTCCCGCAGGCGACAAAAGGGGCTGTTCAAATCAACGTGCGGATGGATCGGCCCATTTGATTGCGGTCGATATAAAAAATGCACCGAGGCGCGAAAGGGTCTCGGTGTTTTTACACGCCCATTGCGAGATCGTCAGCAGTTAACTGATAGGCCTTGCCAAATCCGCCATTCAAATCAGCGCGTAAGGGTGTAAATCGCACGAAATTGAAATCTGTAAAATCAACATAAAGACCTGATTTCGGGTGGGTCGTTAACCATTCTGCGCGGCGCTTTGCATGGTCAAGATCATCGCGCGACAAAAACTGTGCCTCAGCCGTGATGGACAAGCGTGCAAAGGCAAGCGGATCGCCTTTGGCAGGGGGATCACCGATCAACAGACTGCACCGAGGATCGGCTTTCAGGCGCTTTGAGTGTGTTGATAAATCTGAGACAAGCGACAACAATTGCCCGCTTCCTGACTGCCCAAATGCAATCCGTGTCACAGATGGCGCGCCTGTTTCATCCAACACGGCCAGCGCTGCGTGACGTGTATTCTCAATTAATTCGCGGGCTGTTCTGCGCGCGGTGTCGTCGGTTTCACGGATCGGGGAAGGGCGTTTGTCTGTCATGCTCAGATCATACTCTGCGCGGCTATCCCTGTCACGATCAGGATTTTCTGTGCGTTATATCAGTTAAACCTATTGTTGCGCGGTTTTGCACGAGGGCTCAATTTCGAAAGTGCGTTAAGGTAGTGCTCTGAAAATAATGGTGAATATCATCCGTTTGTTTCCGCGAGCGCGGGGGCGCTGGCGGTACATATGGGCCTCAACTGACGCGTAGTGCTTTTCATTCAAATGTGTCGCATACTCATCTCAGTCGCTCACAATGAATGACACGACAACAGGGAGGAGCTTTCTATGACACGACTTTCAAAGGGTATGACCTGCTTGATGGCCGTTGGACTTGCGGCATCTTTTGCCTCATCTATGAGTGTGGCCCACGCCCAAGGCACAATCGAAGGCTCGGTCGGTATCACGCCAGAAATCATGCAGTTTGATGTGCCAACGGACACAGGCCCCCAAAGCATTTCGCGCATTCAAGACGAGGCCAATATGGTCACGGGCGAATGGGCCCGCACCTCGCGCCCCTGTCCGAATTTCTGCATCCAACCGATGAGCCCAGCCGAGGGTGTCACTACCATCGGCGAGTTGGAATTGATCGCGATGCTGCAAGATCCGAGCCAAATGGTGATCGACAGCCGTGTTGAGGCCAACTTTGAAGGAGGCGCAATCCCAGGCGCTGTGAACATCCCCTATACCCAAGCTGCGGATCGTCTGGACGAGCTGGGCTGTGAACTTGATTTCGATGGATTCATCTGTGACGGCGATGCGGTCAAATCCGTGGCGCTGTATTGCAACGGGCCGTGGTGCGGCCAATCCCCCACCGCCGCCCGCCGCATGATCAAAGCCGGTTTCCCCGCAGAGAAAATTTCTTACTACCGCGGCGGCATGCAGGTCTGGCGTATGCTGGGGCTGACGGTGACGGAGTAGGTCACGAAAATATTAGATGTTTCGTTTATATTACTACAAGAAGGATGGACTATGTCTCTTTCAAAAATGTTAAACCGTGTTGCCAACGAAATGGCTTTTGAACGAGGGAAGCCGTTTTCAAATAGTGATTTCGGAAATTTCGTTCGGCGGGATTTGGTACAGGAAGCCAAAAGGCATTTGTCGTTTTGGCCGTTTGATTTAGAGTTAAAGGCGAGTGTTGGGAACGGGCAGTGGGCCGCTGTACCGTGGTTGGCATTTTTTGATCCTTTGATAACGACAACTGCGACAAAAGGATTTTATGTTGTCTATCTGATTAATGCCCAAGATAACTCGATTTTCCTTTCAATGAACCAGGGCACAACAGCTGTTTATGAAGAATTTGGAAGGCGGCGCGGTCGAGAAGTTATGAAGCGTCGATCTATAGATATGTCTGATCGTGTCGCTGACCTAATTCAATCATTTTCAAGGGATCCCATTGATTTAGGGTCAACCGAAGATTTGCCTGCTGGCTACGAAGCTGGGCATGCTTTTGGGAAGCGATATGCATCTAGCATGCTTTCTGAAGATGAATGCCTAACGGATTTACGAGAGATACTTCACATCTATGAGGTACTCGTAAACCGTGGAGGATTGACGCCTAGCGATGTAATGGCAAGTGAGGTGCAAGGACAAACAATTGAAGAAACAAGGAAGCTAGTTCTATCACAACGTATTGAACGTTCATCCAAAGTTCGTAGAGCAGTTTTGGCTGTCAAACCCCCTAAATGTGAAGCCTGCGGATTGATGCCGGAGATTGATTATAGCTTTGATGGCAGGCCTGAACAAATCCCGCTTGATGTACATCATAGTAAGCCATTGTTTGAATTGGCGGAGGGAGAAGCGAAGAGGTATCGAGTCCCTGAAGACTTTTTAGTTTTGTGCCCCAGTTGCCATCGAATGATACACAAAATGGACAACCCTTCTGATTTGGGTGCTTTGAAGCGAAAGATACGCTTTAAGCACATGAGAGAAGTTTATTAGGCCTACCTCTTCCCCCGCCGTCCAGCATTCCCACCACGCATTCCGCCACGGCCTCCGGTTGATCTTCCCGAAGCCGTTTTGGCATCTACAACAGCCTTCTCAACATCGGCTTGTTTTGCCAGCGGGTCATCGGCCACGGCAAGCTCCACCGCTTCCAGACGTTTCACTTCGTCGCGTAGGCGGGCGGCTTCTTCAAACTCTAGGTTTTCAGCGGCTTTGCGCATGTCGGTGCGCAGGCCTTCTAGAACTGTCGCCAGATTGCCCCCTGCAAGCGGCGCGTCGATGGTGGCGGTGACGCGGTTCATGTCGACGTCGCCTTTGTAAAGGCCCGCCAAAATATCTTCGACGTTCTTTTTCACCGTCATCGGCGTGATGCCGTGCTCTTCATTGTAAGCCATCTGTTTGGCGCGGCGGCGTTCGGTTTCGCCCATGGCGCGCTCCATCGAACCGGTGATTTTATCAGCGTACAAAATCACGCGGCCTTCGGCATTGCGGGCAGCACGGCCGATGGTTTGGATCAACGAGGTTTCAGAGCGCAGGAAGCCTTCTTTATCGGCATCCAAAATCGCCACCAATCCACATTCGGGAATGTCCAAACCCTCGCGCAATAGGTTGATCCCGATCAGCACATCGAAAGCGCCCAAGCGAAGGTCACGCAAAATCTCGATCCGCTCAATTGTGTCAATTTCCGAATGCATATAGCGCACCCGAACGCCCTGTTCGTGCAGGTATTCCGTGAGGTCTTCGGACATGCGTTTGGTCAATGTGGTCACCAAAACGCGGCTGTCATTGGCGGCTTGCTTGCGCACTTCGTCCAGAAGATCATCAACCTGCGTGTCCACAGGACGGATTTCCACCACGGGGTCCAAAAGGCCCGTCGGGCGAATGATTTGTTCGGTGAACACGCCACCCGTCAGTTCCAGTTCCCAATCTTTGGGCGTGGCAGATACAAAGACCGATTGCGGGCGCATCGCGTCCCATTCCTCAAATTTCAAAGGCCGGTTGTCCATGCAAGAGGGCAGGCGGAAGCCATGCTCGGCCAGTGTGGTTTTGCGCCTAAAGTCACCTTTATACATGCCGCCGATTTGCGGCACAGAGACATGGGATTCATCGGCAAAGACAATCGCCCGATCAGGGATGAATTCGAACAGTGTGGGGGGCGGCTCGCCAGGTGCGCGGCCTGTGAGGTAGCGAGAATAGTTTTCAATACCGTTGCAGACCCCCGTGGCCTCAAGCATCTCAAGGTCAAAGTTGGTGCGTTGCTCAAGGCGCTGCGCTTCTAGCAATTTGCCTTCGTTGTTGAATTGGTCCAGCCGCATCTTGAGCTCTTTCTTGATGCTCACGATGGCTTGTTTGATGGTCTTTTGCGGTGTCACATAATGCGAGTTGGCATAGACGCGCACCTGTTTGAACGTGTCTGTTTTTTCGCCTGTGAGCGGATCAAATTCGGTGATGCTTTCCAGCTCTTCGCCAAAGAACGACAGTTTCCAAGCGCGATCATCCAAGTGGGCGGGCCAAATTTCAAGACTGTCGCCACGCACACGGAATGTACCGCGTTGAAATCCGTGATCGTTGCGTTTGTATTGCTGCGCGATCAAATCCGCTATGACTTGGCGCTGGTCGTATTCGCCGCCCACGCTTAAATCTTGCGTCATCGCGCCGTAGGTTTCCGCAGACCCGATACCATAAATACATGACACAGAGGCCACGATGATCACATCATCGCGTTCCAACAAAGCCCGCGTGGCCGAGTGGCGCATGCGGTCAATCTGCTCATTGATTTGGCTTTCTTTCTCGATGAACGTGTCAGAGCGCGCGACATAGGCTTCGGGCTGATAGTAGTCGTAGTAGGACACGAAATATTCGACGGCATTCTCTGGGAAAAAGCCTTTGAATTCGCCGTAAAGCTGGGCGGCCAGCGTTTTGTTGGGGGCTAATATGATGGCGGGGCGTTGGGTTTCCTCGATGACTTTCGCCATGGTGAAGGTTTTACCCGTGCCTGTCGCACCCAAAAGCACCTGATCGTGTTCGCCGGCGTTGATCGCCGCAGAGATTTCCTTGATCGCCGCAGGTTGGTCGCCTGCGGGTTCGAAATTGGAATGCATGATGAATCGTTTGCCGCCCTCAAGTTTGGGGCGCGCGGCGATATCTGGGGCAGGGTTGGACAAAACCGCATTGTCGTCGAGGGTGCGCTTGTCATTGTGGGCGTAGGCCATGCGGGAAAGTCCTTTAGAGGTTGCCTTATACTTGCGCTCCGGCGGCAAAGGTTCAAGGCTATGACTGACAAGAATTGTCAGTAAGGCGTGTCGAGGTGCAAAGAAACTGTGCGGTGCAGGTGCTCGCTGCCAAATTTTATCACAGTGATGCAGGTTGTCGGGTCATATAAGTTGTCTCTGGTGGAAGGGGCGATATTGGCTGAAATTACAAAATTGGTTGAAATTACAAATATACTTTAGGCGGATTTTTTTAATTTTTATGCAACCTATGCGATATTTTATCTTGCAGAGAAATGAGTCGCATCTTAGCTTGATCTTGCAAGCAGCAAATAGACTGCCTGAGCTTGAATGTAGCCCTATCCCTCGCTTCGTAGTCAAGGTCGGGCAGTCGCCCTTGCTCCATTGGGTTTTGTCATGCCCAGTTTGGCCCGCATATCGTATGAGTTGAGGGTTTATCGCGTTGCCACATGCGTGGTTTGACTTGAAATGCATCGCGGAAACAGTGATAACCTGATACAACACATGAAGGAGTCTCCCATGCGCGCCCGTATTTATCAGCCAGCCCGCAATGCAATGCAGTCCGGTCAAGCCAAGACCAAAGACTGGGTTTTGGATTTTGCGCCTGCCAGTGCGCGCAATATTGATCCGCTGATGGGGTGGACCTCTAGCACAGATACACAAAACCAAGTGCGTATGAAGTTTGACAGCAAAGAGGCCGCGATTGCCTATGCTGAAGATAAAGGTATGGCCTTTACTGTGTCTGAGCCTCAAAAGCGCGCTCATAAAATCCGCAAAGGTGGCTACGGCGAAAATTTCGCAACGGCACGCCGCACGGTTTGGACGCATTAAAACTGGTCGACCTGACGTCAAAGGCTCTTTGCTTTCAAAGGGCCTTTTTTGTTGTTGAAATCGTGCAGGCATAGAGGCGTTTATGTACAGCTTACACGTCTGCATGCCTCTGTGCCTTCGATGAGTAGTATATTGTTGCGATTTTGACTTGATAATCCGCCGCCACTCACGCAAAAACACCCCCAGTGGTCCCTTAGCTCAACTGGATAGAGCAGCTGCCTTCTAAGCAGCAGGTTTGAGGTTCGAGTCCTCAAGGGATCGCCAGTTTTTCATTTGTTGTAGATGTCGTTCGACATCGAAAGACCGACTTTTCGACAAAAGTTGGTTTTTATGGAAACGGACCGTTGAACTTGATGCATTGGTAGTGATTAAGCAAAATCTAGATTGATGGTATTGCCGTAGATGTAGCATATCTCAGCCGGTTGCAGCTGTCAGATGCATGCAGTTTTCCCGGATTTGACAGGTTTCCTATTGATGCCTCTGCTTTCTAATCGGTTGGAACGTGCGAAACTACGACAG
This sequence comes from Pacificibacter marinus, assembly GCF_018860505.1. Taxonomy (GTDB): domain Bacteria; phylum Pseudomonadota; class Alphaproteobacteria; order Rhodobacterales; family Rhodobacteraceae; genus Celeribacter; species Celeribacter marinus_B. The sequence continues at coordinate 72,635 of NZ_JAHKPU010000030.1, read as the reverse complement.
CCTGTCCACCAGCATCTAAAATTGCCTTGAGTTCTTCGACGCGGCTTTTAGGCGTTGCGATGGCAAGAAGGCGTTCAGCGCGGGATGCAGCTACATAGATTTTGCGCGCTTCCTCGATCTCCTTTTGCCCAGCGTTTGTGCCGGACAGGACATCGATAATCTTCCCGGCGGTTTGCGGCGACAAGACAACGCACACGGCGGGAAATTCCAAACCTTTCACATCGTGGATGGAGCGGGCGGGCAGGTCAGTGACTTGAACCGTCGACAGGAGTGCGCCAAGATTGGAGTTTGTCTTTAATCGCGTGCCAATCGAGGCGGAACCAACGAGATCCTTGTCAAGAAGATTCCGGGCGCGGGTCAGCCACTGTTCAGCTGCTTCTGCAGGATTTGGATGAAGCTCTTGCCCAATCGAAATGATCTCCGGCCGCCAACCTCCATCTTCAATCTCGGGCTTAGCAAGATACGTGCCATAGTCTCCAGCAGTCGCGATCAGGCCCCGAACCATTAATACCGCACGATGAAGGCTGCCGAGCGCATGGCGCGGGTTGCCGGCCGCGAAGGCGCTATGGAAGCCCATGACAGCCTGTGCCAACAACAGCGTCTTATTATTTCTAGGGTCAACAGTGCGACGACCTGCACCATTACTGGCGCTCGACCAAGTAGCGGCGAGGATTCGCAACTCCTTTCGATCGAGATTGAGCTTGTCGGTTAACGCCAGAAAGGCAGGTCCAATATGGGGTGATACGGCCTGTCCGCCATAAGAAAGCAAATGAACAGGCGTCGCCTCGCTCTTGTAGCGACCTACCGCTCGGTCGAACTCTCCCCGAGTCGTCGGAGGGCGTAACTGGCTGATTGCTGAACAGATTGCCGGCGATGCGCGAAAGTTGCCGCTCATTGGTAGGTGATCGGCTTTGTCGAACTTGGCGGAAAATGCCTCCAGCTCATTGGTCGCACCGCCGCGAAAACCATATATTCCTTGATTGGGATCACAGATTATCTTGACGGTTAGACCTGATCGGCGAAGCCAGTCGATAATGTCCAAATCCGCTGGATTGCAATCCTGTGCCTCGTCGACCACGAGCTCCTTAAATCGCCCTGTGAGCGCTGTGGCGGCGCGATCAGCGAAAATTTTGTCCACCAATCGTCCTTTAACAATTGCCCGCACATCCTCAAAATCTAAGAGCCCCTTCTCAAGGGATCGGGCAATCATGTTGCGTGCAACTTCTTCCCATGCGCCAGGGCCATTTTTCGGTTCGAATTTAAATTTATCGGCTTTGTTTTTGATTAGCGCACCTGTCTGGCGGTCAAAACATTCCAGCGTCAGCTCTCGGGCAGCATCGTATGGCGGTTTGACGACCCAATCCTTTTTGTCAGGAATAAGCTGAGGTGGCTCCGGACACCCGTCGATACCAAATGGCCCGATGAGAAATTGCCAGAGGAAGCCGTCAAAGGTTCCGATATAATTCGGGAATATTGGGGCTGGTAGAGCGCCGAACTTTGCCAGTCGCATTTTCATTTCGTCGACGGCAGCATTTGTGAACGACAAAAACGCCACGCTTCGTAAATCAGATGTGTCAGCGCGCATGACCCTCGCTCGTTCAACCATTGTCCTCGTTTTTCCAGCACCTGGGCAAGCGCGCACGAATGCATGGCCCTCATGTTCGATGATCGCTATCTGCTCAGGCGTCGGATCGTAGGCCAATGTTGTCATTCGACCACCGCCAAAATCGCGCGATTAATGTAAGTAGGAACGGTAAAGGGATAGTGGGGGTCCTTAGAGGCGATTAGATCCGCCAGGACATGGGCAAACTCACCCTTGCGTGTAGTATCGAAGACCTTCGCAAGCTCCTTGGCGCGATCGTCCCCTTGCAGTTTGACCATAGCGTCCCACTTCTTCTCAGAACGCGTATGAAGAGTAAGGAACGCCTCGCGGAGAATTTCTGCGTTACCCACATCCAACAACTCCGCTTCCAAAGTGTAGGTTGACGATATTGCTGCAATGCAATCGGAGGCACCATTTTTCGCTGCAAGTTTGTCTACCGCAGCCTTACGTAGCTCGCCTGGCAATAGCGAGGAATTTGCTTTGTCTTCGGTGACCTCAGTCTCAATGATATTTTTCTGGCCTTTACCCTTGTCGCCGTCAGTCATGACAACCACTCGATCAGCGATCCGCGCGCCGTTCATAGGTGTCGTCAGCAAATTAACGTATGGTAGAAAATCGACGCCATCGATCGGAAAAAAAACGGTCGAACGGAATTTTTGCAATTTGTCGGGATCATCCTTTAGCGTGTGATGCTTGGCAATGACCGGAAGGAGCAGCGCTTCGGCGATGCCTTCAACGAGCAGCACTCGACCGCCAAACAGAAGCGCTGACTTGGTGACATCCAGATAGCGATCAATCTTCCGACGATCCTTTTCGACAAGAATAATCCCTGCGAGCGGAATGCAACGTGTCGAACGCCGCTCTGCCAACGCTATCGGGGACGGAGAAAGAGCCTCGATCATCGGTGCTTCCGATATGTCGGCCTCTTCATCCGAATATGTTTCCATTATTCCTCCGTCTAAATCTTCCGGCATTGGAACATTCTGAGACTTTTTTCCCTCTGATGTTTCGACCGTCGATAGCCCCGCTTTGACTGACTTAAACACCACGAGATGCTTGCTACCAACCCAAGCCGCAAGATTCGGGGAGTGACTGGCGACAATTATTTGCACCTGACCAGCTGGTCCCTGCTTTGGCTTATTCTTCCGAGACTTTGCAGCCTGTTCACTCAGGAAGGACAGAACAGCAGCCTGCAGCTGCGGATGCAAATGCGCCTCCGGCTCCTCGACCAAGAACAGGGTCAAGTCCGATCGATGGGCTTTCTCCAGCTCTACCGCGATCGTCGCCATGAAGAGGAGGTTGGCGTAACCGTGTCCCGAGTAACGAAGATCTTCCGGAAGAATACCATGATCCGCAAGCTTGAAACGAAGATCACGGGCAATTTCGGCCAGATTCCCTTGCGAAGCAAAACCGAGGGAGGCCGCTTGTGGACGGACACCGCCTGTGAGCGCTGACAAGCCTTGCGAGACAGCTTCATCAACCTTGTCGAGGACTGGATGCGAAGTGGGGCGTGCAAGTTTCTCTTCGAGGTCGGCTGCACCTAGATCATCGACAAAGTGCTTGAGCAGCATCATGACGCGGGTTGGGTTGCCAGAGGCCAAGGCCCGTTTTGCGTCACGAAGCGGCGGTAGATACACGTGCTTGATCATGTCGTGGCATCCGGGTTCTGGCGAGTTACCGAACTTTCCAGCCCAGAGGCTAGGACGATCTCCGATCGTTCCGCTGAACCGCAGCCCAAACTTTGCTTCAGTCATGCTGGTATCGGTTGCCGCTGTTATCAAACGCCCTTGTTGCCCGGCGTCTAGGCCAGTGAAAAGGGTCTCCAGTTCGAACCCTTCGTTAGGGCTTTGGAAGCGCACGTCTGTCGGTTCGCAATAAATCTCGCGACGTCCCCCAAGTGGCTGGGTCAAAAGGCGTATCGCATCAATCGCATTGCTTTTGCCACCGTTATTCTCTCCGACGAAAATCGTTAGATCTTCTTGAAGCCCAACTTCCCCAGTGTCAAAAGACCGGAAATTCTTTAGAAAGACTTTCTTTAGGTGCATTTAATTCCCCGTAAATTCTATTTTTTCGTAATTTTCTCGAGCTCACAACCTCCAAGAGAATTGATTATATTTCGTGTAGTATCGGTGGCGTATCGCAGACTTTCATTGCAATTTCGACGACATGGCGATGATGCGTCAGGTAAATCGCCTGCCCCTTCCGACCAATATCCTCCATGATGCGGCAAGCCGCGCTGGTCCTCTCTTCGTCGAATGTCTCAAAGATATCGTCACAGAAAAACGGCAAACAGGTGCCTTGCGTGACCAGCTGCTCGTGGGCAGCCGCGCGCAACGCAAGATAGAGCTGGAACCTAGTGCCTTTGGACATATCCGCCGCACGCTTTGTTGCGCCATCTCTATCAACGGCGAGTAAGATTTCCTCAGACCCATCAGGCAAGGTTGTTAGTTTCGGATAAGCGCCCTGCGTGAGCGACGCAAAACACCGCTCGGTTGCTGTCATCATTCCGTTTCGGTGACTGTCACGATACCGCCGGATGGCCTCAGAGGCCAACTGATGGCCCAGAGACAGTTCCAGATGTTCGAGGGCTGCCTCCTCCAACTGTAATTCAAGCGTGGTTTTACGTTCGGTCAAGGTTGCGATGTCTGCATCGCCTGTCACCTGTGCAAGCCCTTGCTCCGCTGTCACACGTGCTTCGGTCGCGCTGGTGAGACCGTTTTCAGCGGTTGCAAGATCAAATTTGACGGTTTCCCCGGCAGCTTCGAGGTTGATAATCGTCAAATCCTCCAACACCTCACGAGCTGCATTCATATCCGCAACACCCAGCTCTGATGATATCCTATGCTCCAGCTTGTTGATTTCGGCGCGGTCCGTGATCACTTGCTGCGCTTGCCCTGCCGCGCTGCGCATAGCGTCGATGCTATCCACCGGAGTGCTTTCCGGGAAGATCGCGGCAATGGATGCAACTTCTTGCACGATGCCGGCCAGCATTTTTTCATTGGAATTTAGGCTGGCTTGGGCGGCCTCAATGGATTGGGTCACCTCAGCATGTTTTTCACGGGCTGCTTGTGCTGCGCTCGACAGTCTGCGCAAGGCCTCAAAGCATGTGGCTGCTGGCTCTTTCGGCGTCACCTCATGGGTCGCCGCCAGTGTTACAACCTCTGCTGCGAAGCGACGTTGATCCGATTGCATGGTTGCGACACGCTGTGCCGCAGAGGCGCGCCTTTCCTCCTGTTCGCGCAGGTTGCGCAGAGGTTCGAGCGAGGCCATCATTGTGTGCGATGCGATGGAACCTCCCAGCAAATCCTGTATCAAGTCTTGCCATACGCCATTAGCCTGAGCTTTGGCCTGCATCGCGGCCTGATGTTTGCCCTGGCGCTCGGCAAGGTCGTTTTCTGCATGTTTGAAGGCCTCATGCACTTTGGTCCGCTGAGCCGATCTTTCGCGTTCCTCCTTTGCCAACATGCGCGCGGCGGCAATGGCATCCTCGAAATCTGGGTCTTCGAGAGGCAACCGCGGTTTTAGCATATCCAACAGCTTTTGCGCCCGATCCAAAACCGGTTGATGGGTCTCTTGCAGGGCGATTAGCGTTTCTGCTGCATCGGTTGCGTTGGTATGGCGTTCGACCCAGTCCAGCCACTCACTCGGCGTGATGGGCTTTGGAAGGCCTACTCCGGACGCCGCGGCGTCCACGCTGTTCTCAAGTTTGACAAGATCGTCGCGGAGCGCGTTCAAACGGGTATCGGCCTGGTCGGCGCGGGCCTGTGCCTCTGCCCGAGCCTGCTCAACCTGGCGCAACTGGCCCAGATCTCTGGCGCGGGCAACGCGGGATTTCAGTGCGTCATCAAATGCGTGCATGGCTGAGGCGAAAGTCTTTGCTGTATCGCCAGTCAACTTGACCTCATGCACTTGCCAGAGGCTGTCCCGTTCCATTTGCAAGGCGTCTGTCGTCGCATCGGAAACGAGAGTGCCGCTGATGGTCAGCGCTTTAGCCTGTGCTGCGCGCGCCGCCAGCTCCGCCCGATGCTCCGCCTTTGACTCAGCTGTTTTGATTATTTGATGTCGCAGGTCCGCATGCTGCTCCGCCCAGTCCCGCGCTTTGATCACGCTGGAGGGGCAGGTTGGCAGGCTGTCAAACACAACAGACCCCACGGCCAGCCCACGCAGATGCGCACGGGCGCTTTGTGCTGCTGTGGTCAGCGCTTGCCGGGCCGAGGCCAAGGCTGGGGCCAAGAGGTCGACATCAAAACGCGACAGGATTTCACCTACATTCGGCGTCTCAGCCCCTTTTACCGAAAGAACATCGTAATCACCTTGCGCCGCGTTTAGGCGATCAGTCAAAGCCGCGACCTCTTCGCCTTCTGCGACCGCGCTATCACCTGCTTTGCGCAGATCATCCCGTGCAGTTTCAAGACGCATGATATCCACGGGGGATAAAACAAGGGATTTAAAGTCTGTTTTAGGCGGAACACCCAGATCGCGTGCAGCGAAAGACATGGCTTCTTCGGCCTTGCGTTGTTGATCTTCTCGGCGCGACAAATCCATATCTGCCGCACTATCACGGATGCGCAATTCTTCCAAAGCATCCAGTTTGCCGCCGAGACTTTCCTGTTTCGGGTCAAGCGTGATGCCATCGCGTGCCGATGACAGTTTGTCGATTTCACCCGTTAGACGTTCTACTTCCAGACGCGTTGTCGCATCGTCGATGCGCAATTGAACAAGTCGTTCCGGATCGAAATCCAGCCGCGTCGGATAATCCGCAAAAGGAGCGATTTGGGCTTCGAGGCCGTTTACTTCAACCATCATCGGAATCGCCCGTTTCTGCGCGTCAACTTCGGAAGCTTTCATCAACAGGGCATCACGGGCTGCGCGAGCCATACGCTCTGCCGCCTGCGCTTCTGACAGCACCTTTCTCAGGGACCGCCAAGCGCTAGCCGAGATATCCCGCTCGCGGATAGTTTTCTCTACATCGGCAAGATCGCGTTTCAGCTCCGCAATGCGGGTTTTGCTCGCCCGTTTCTTCCATATCCCGTCTGACTGTTCACGGACACCATCCAAAACCGTGCTCAGATCCGCGACACCTGCCGCTGCAGAAAATAGCAATCGTCCGATATCACCCTTCGCTTGTGCGATTTCTTCGCCCCCGCGTTCGATCGTATCATCATCAAGACATAGGAGTTGGCGATAATCATCTTCGGTCAAGCCCGCTAAATGGGCGGACAGCGCAGTCTCCGGCAGGGCTGTGCCATTTGCATCCACCAAGGCCCCGCTTCGCTTTGGAAGGCGCGTAAAATCACGCAACTGCCCGTCGATGTTTAGCTTGGCTGAGACTTGCAGGTTGTTGCGCTGATGTTTGAATGCAAACGCTTCCCTGTTCGGAAATCCGTAGAAAAGCCGTAATACCGCTTCCATTGTTGTGGTCTTGCCCGCTTCGTTTGGACCATAAATAATATGAAAATCAGGCCTGTCGCTCAACGTTCCAAAGTCGAACTTTCGGTCATTGAAATGACCGAACCGGTCAAGGGAAAGCTCTTTAATCCGCATCAGGTTTCCACCCCCTTCATCCGTGCAAGAACGCGGTAAGCCCCCGATTTCGCCAAGCGGTGTGACAGAGCGTCTGCAGCAACCTCATCCGGCATAAGCCGGGCACGCACGCCTACCGGCAAGTCTTGGAGTAAGGTGTCAATCTCAGCCCGTGCGACAGAGGTAAAACCTCTCTCAGTGACGATATCCAACATGGTCGCCGCCAGCTCGTCCGTCGCACTGGCCGTGGCGGTTTCGACTACAGGCGCCGCTAGATCGAACACAAGTTTATCTATCCAAAGGTCCCCGGCCATCTGCGCGAGGTCATTGATCTGTTCCTGCCAGACATCTCTGTCGCGCAGGATTTGCCAATAACGTGGTGGGCGGCCAGTAAGAGTCAGACGTAAGACGGCAGTCGGAGCAGTGTTCTGTGTTTGAACCTCCGCCAGATGATTCCGCAAGATGCTACGCAACGTATCGTCACTGTCTGCCCCTGTTACGTCCAGCAACGTCTGGGTAAATTCCACGACCGAGGTAGGCACTTCTTCAACCGTGATTTCACCATTCTCAATCGTCAGCAAACTGGCAGATTTAGGACCTGCTTCCCCGATATCACGGCCTTGCGGCATACCAGGCATCACGATCCATGGCGCTTTTGAATGGACTTGCCGTTTATGGACGTGACCTAGCGCCCAATAATCGAAACCCATACCAACCATATCAGCGACGCTACAGGGGGCGTATACATCATGCCCTGAGGTTCCGGCGAGCGAACTGTGCATCATGGCAATGTTGACGGCACCTGACACAGGTTTAGGAAATCTCGGAAGAAGACTCTCCGGAGCATGTCGATCTGCAAAGCTGACGCCATGTATCCAAACATCCTCCGATAGTTGCACGTTGCCGCCGCCAGCATCGAACACTTTGACATTGTCAGGCAGGTCAATCGCCCCTGTGATGGGGTTTTCGGCATCATGGTTGCCCTTGATGTAGAAAACACGGATTTTCGCATCTCTGAGCCGACCCAATTGGCCTGTCAAAAAGGCAGCTGTGCGGGCACTGCGCTGCTTGCCATCAAAAAGATCTCCTGCAATCAGGAAAGCTAGCACTTGCTCCGAGATGGCAAAATCGATCAGACGCGAGAAGGTCGCTCGCGTGGCCGCTTCCACTGTTTCGCGTAACGCCTCATTCTTGAGCGCGAGGGAGCTTAATGGAGAATCTAAATGAATATCAGCGGTGTGTAATAAACGGATCAATGGAATTCCTCTAAGTGAGAGACTTGCATTCGCGGGACCGAAGCTCAAGACATAGGTCTAAGTTCATGGTGAATTCCCTCCTAACTGCTTCTGATTTCTTATCTCAAAAATCGAGAATAGAAGCGGTCTACATATAAGAATTAGGTGAGGGTTCTCCACGTTGTTCGTCGGCAAAGCAAAATCAGAAGTGGACTTAACTCAAAGAGTAGCATGAAACCAACCAGATTACATCATAGCTAAGCCGCAAACTGTCCGAATTAGTGGGACTACTGCATCCATACGCAGAGAACTTTAGAAAACGTCAGACATCTTTGAACAATGGCGAGATCGTATGGCGCGACCAGATTGCTCCAAATTTTTTACCATTAAATGCGAACTGTGGGACACCAATAGCTTTTAAGCGTCTGAAGATCGTATTTCGGTGTAACCCCAGTTCAGCCTGAAGCGTATTCAATGTCACGAAGTTTCGATGGAAAGTGGCAATATTGTCCTCGGTCAACCGGAGCTGAGAACACTGGCTGCGGGGGTTATGAACTCGAATTGACGGGCTGTGCCCTTCTTCAAGGAACGCCCTGAATAGTCCTCTGTCCCTTAAACCTATTGACCGCGCAAAAGCATACGCCGAAATGGTGTCGCGAAGAGATGTTGTATACTCGCCTGACATCTCAAGCATCAACCTGCGGCTGCTGCCCGCATCGCTCTTGTGAATCCAAATTCCGTGATAGCCAGGAATATTGTTCTTGAGCCTGACTTGGATATTTTTAGATCGGATTTCTGAAATAATCATGCCGACAGTCTTACCGGTTCGTTTGCTGGACTGTTGGATACTCTCCCAGTGTAAATCATCCATAACTTCACCAATTGCAAAAGACTGAAGTTCCTCAATCAGCGCGCATCCATCTGACAAACGCCAAGGCGATTTGACCGTTGACACTTGGGTCCGGGGGGCAAGGACACCGTCCCGTTCAAGTGTAGTGAACTCTGCTCTGGTTGCGCCCATGGACGTTTGCATCTCAATTGGACCTACCAATGTCGGAATTTCTTCTAGAAGAGTAGCATACCGCCCGGCGTCGAAAGTCTTTTTACTTGGCGCCCGTCGGTCGTCGTCCTCAAAAGCACCTGCTTCTGTTAGGAACTGATTTATAACTTTGAAGCCTACCCCAGTTTCTTTCGCAGCTGTATGCAGGGAATGCAGTAGGCGTTCTGGAACGAGTTCTCCAAGCACAATTTCGCCGCGACTAATCGGCCAGTTCGCGAGGATGCAATCACGCAAGCACTTACGAAATATCGCAAAAGTATCTTCTTCCAGATAATCTTGGCTTAGTTTTACGAACAGCTGACCAAAGACCTTTCTCTGCCCATCCTGAACTCCAGTTGCTCGTTCTACAAGGGCATCTAGCGCAGCACGAATTTGTGGTGTTCCTTGTCTTGCGATCTCGAATCCTTCCGCTTGGGCAGTCCGTAGATTGCGTGCGTTATTTGAAATATCGGCTATTGTTAAGTCCAGCATGGCCGCACCCAGGAGCCGGCAAAATGTTGACGCTGCATAAAGGGAATGGTCCACCAACCATGTAGAATCCCGACCGTCCTCTAGTCGCCCATCCAGCCATATGTCATATGGCGAAGCTTTCTCTTTCGGTCGGTCAAACCCACCTTTTAAAATTTCGTCTAAGATTTCCATCAGGCGTGCGCCGATGTCGTCCCGGTCCGTGACCTTGTCAGCCCGCCAGAGGGGCACTAGAGGATGTTCGTGTTTGACACAAATAACCACCTCCCGCAGCAACCAATCGCCCCGCATTGCCATCGCTTCGAGAGGGCTTATCCCATAGGTTTGAACATCTTCCCTAAGGCAGACAGGACAACCTCGGATTACTGGATTTCTCAAGGCCCGCGAGACAAAGATCTCTCCGCGAAACCGCATCCGGATGTTACCGACGCCTTCACCGGTCCACGACAGAAGTTCGTTCAAATCTGAGTTGGAAAGATTGCCCCACTGGCAAAGCAGGGACAACGCCTCCTCGTCAAGGTTCAGAATTCGTTTGAAGGACCCGCCCATGTCATAGGCAAAGTCTTTCGCACTTGCTCTTTTTGACGCTGATAGCCGTGATAGAAAGGATATAAGAGTTTCACGGGGTTTGGGTCGAGGAGATTTATAAATATGATCAGTCATTAGCTACTTCGATACAAATTCAATTTAGGAGGATGCGAGACGATTCAGTGAAAGATCATTATTGTTGAAAGGTTAGCCTTTGTTATCGTAGTCAAAGTTCTTATTAGGGTAAACTAGCTGCCTGATCTGGCGCAAGCTTACAACTGCGATGCGCAGCCGCTTCTGTGGCCCATTATTGCTCCGCGTTTTACAGGAACTCTTCTTTGATGACGTGGAGGTTTTAAACTCTAAGCGCTTCAAGACCGATTACACCAAAATGCGACAGATTGCTCAGCGGGAATTTGATAAGCTAGTCGAAGGCCGTAAGCAAAACAGTATAGTGTTGGGAACAGGTGACCTGATCGATTGGTTTTCAACTGACCGAGATCAAAACAGTGTTACTTTTCATCACCCAGATTAATTCCTTAGAGCTGCTGCGAGTCAGGCAGCAACTGTTTTGGTGATCTCGGCGGCAGCTCCACATATCAGGTCAGGATAGGCGGGCGGCCATAGCCCGAAAATGCATAGGCATTCAAAAACTGATTGCCATCAAACCTATGACGCTCATTTCGAGATAGATTTGCCTCGTCGCAAATGTCATTCCAGTGATCAACAATCGTTCCTACCAACTCATGCATAATCTGTCCGAAGCGGGCGCTGGTGATACCGAAGGCGGGCGCAATGGATGCAGCATTGGTTAACTTCGCCGACCGAGATCCGCCCGTAAAAGGCAAAGCCTGGTTCGCCTCTGAAAATGTGCGCCGCTGTGGGGTGATATCGTATGCCGGCGTCAGCTTCAGCGTGCGTCCATCCCAAAATGCAGCGTGGTTGCCAGCATGATCATCAGTGTTGCCAACAAGGATGTTGAAGACCAGCCTTTTGAACAGTTCCTCCTGCGCGGCAGTTGCGTCGTCAAAATTGGCACGGATGTTATCTGCGAGCTCCACGTAAGAGATCTGGCCGGCTCTGGCCACATTTTTACGTCGCCAGTTCCGGGCTGATACGATTGATTTGCGGGCCCATTCGTTTTGTTGAACCTCAACCCTGTCGAAGCGCTCGACAAGCAAAACTGGGCGACTGCCGACCTTTACCAACTTGACGGAGGTCACGTCGATTCCTGCTAAATCAGCGAGTCGCATAGCAATATATTCCCCACGCAAGATAGGGTAGCTGTCGCCCAAAGAGCCAAACTTGGCGATGTATTTTCGACCCGAAGCATCAGTATAAAGAGCCTTGGGCCTGCTCCCGCCGACAGACGAAAGGGGCGCTATCATGTGCCTCATGTCAGGGGGGATCATTTCACCTCTCTCGACATGGTCCGCACCGGCCATGAGTTGATCAAGTTCAATAGCCTCAGCGTCATGCGCGTGTGGTGTTTGACCAGAGATATGATAACTCAAAGCCCCAATACGATCGGAACCTGGGCTGAGCAGAAGGGATGCGTCGCTGAGCTCTTCCGCCGGGACCAGTTCCCCGTCCGGACTATATAGACTTGCCGCAAGCACGCGGCGGCCCCAACTCTCTGGAAGTGTGTCCTGGATCGGTGCTGGAAGGATGTCACTTCTTTTATCATCCAATGAACCTGAGTGGATTCCCATATCTCTGCCATAAACCGACACCGCGTTTGATCGACTTAGATAACCTGTGTCGTAAAGAAGTCGGGTAGATGCCGTTTCCAACGTGATTTGGCCCGCGAGGACGGGTGAGGTTTGATCCGGCAACCATGCCATGACATCAATACGTCCTGTGAAGTTCGGCATAGCTGTTCGGTCCTAGAGGTCTGTGGCTATTGATGCATCCCGCCTGCAGTCTAGCTCGGTGATTTCCGGCTACGGTAATCGGGCCTGAAGTGATCGCGCAACGCCTAATTTTGATTAGTTTCAGGGGCTTATGATTTTTTAAGTTACTACTTTGAGGCTCAACCTATTGACTTAACTGAACTTCCTCGGGCTGCGGCTCAATTTTTTTGGAAGCAAAGGGTCATTGGATTGTCCTTTACGATTGCAGTTAAAGCAGTATCTGTAGTCGGAGGTGGAAAACGGCAACCCTGGTTCCAAGGAGCCAAGGTTGATAGCAGACTCGAGAATGGATAGTGGACACAACTGACATCAATGGATTCGATGGGTTATTTTGGCGGGCCCTTGCTCGCGCCAAAGTATCGCCCTGCCCCAATGGCCACCCGCGTTGGCCGCTGGCTGGTCGAACGGGCCGCAGCACGCATGCGGCGTGACGGCTATTGCGCGGGGCGGATCTCCATTCACATCGGGCTTTGGAAACGGCACGGGCATCATTGGCAACAAACGCTCAATCCAAGCCAAGACACGCGTGACTTTCTGGATATCTTTGACGCCCTCACGGCGCAGTTTGCCAGCAGTCGAACCCAAGCCACATCAATCGGAATTAACCTCACGAACTTGGTGCTGTTAACGGAACGCAACGGCGACCTTTTCCTGCCGCTTGCCCCTGGGCAAAACAGCAAACGCGAAACGCTCTCCGCCACCATTGACCGTATTAATCTGCGGTATGGCAAAACCGTCATAAAGTATGGTGAGCAGCAAGAGCACTTGGGGTTCTTTGATCGGGGGTGAGGGCGGAAACCAGACCTTCGCTGCGTCAGCCATCAAGGTCAGCTATGCGCAGATAGCGACCTTTGCAAAGTCTGGAACCGTAATCTTCCTTCTCGACGTGATCGGCCCAAACCGGTCCTTGGGGCGTAGCGCAGCTAACGGCAGGTTCGAGCCCAATGTAGCCAATGCTGCGAATATCACCAATTGCCGCTTTTGGACGGATACTGAGGCCAAGTAAGAACCAAAAGCCGCAGCTCCGTGAAAATGTGCTTTTGTGTCTGAATTTTTATCTAATTCGAGCGACAGATTTGCGTTGTTCGTCCGTAAAAGTGATAAGTTAGATATAATAGGGCATTATCTTCACATTGATCATATCCCCAACAGCATCTTGAAGGCCAAAATATGAACCATCGACTACTTTACGGAAGCGCAGCGGTATCTGCTATAACTGCGTTGGCAGTCGTTTATGGTGCATCCCACTTGGGCTCACAGCCAGCAAACGCACAGACCAGTGAACTGACGGCCTATGACAGCGTCAATACAGCTAAAGCCATCGCCGCCGCCAATTGGAGTGAGAACGTCACAATCACCATCAACGATGATGATACCTTCACCTACCAATCCAATGGCATGCCGAGTCACGGGTTCGCTGAGGCTTACTTGATCCCTAAAAACGTCGGATCAATGCCGTTCAGCGACAACACAGTGGATGAATTTGATGTTGAATATTCGGCAGAGTATTTTTCCGAAACCCCGCTGGACCAAGATATCACGACCTTGCCGATCTATATCGACGCGACAACGGACACGTCGCTTGGTCAAATCGGTGTCGCCATAAGCGGTGCGCAGATTTTCAACGATTACGAAGACCCAGGCCGCACAATCGCAGCGATGGACGACAACATCGTTTTCCATGATCACGTGGCGTTCGTTGATGAATGCAACGGGCACACTTTGGTCAACGGCACGAACTATCATTATCACGGCATTCCCACTTGCATCACAGAGGCGCTCGATGTTGAGGGGGAGCATTCTTACATGCTGGGGGTTCTTGTGGATGGCTTTCCTGTTTATGCCAACCACGACACCGGCGGTGAGATCATTGGCGATGACGCATTGGATGAATGCAGCGGCCACTTTGGGCCGACACCGGAATTCCCTGATGGCATTTACCACTACCATCTGACGGCAGATGATGCGCCTTATATGATCGATTGCTACCACGGGGAGGTCGACGCAGAGACAGCCTCCGGCGGGGCGCAGAACCCTGAGAATGGCGGCGGTCCTGACTTGTCGAGTGCGGCGGAAACATTAGGCGTCACCGAGGCCGAATTACTCGATGCCCTCGGCGGTGGTGGCCCTCCAGATTTTGCGGCAGCGGCCACAGCCCTTGGCGTCAGCGAAGATGCTATTCGCGCCGCAATGCCAGCGCCGCCAAATTAGGGCCAGACCATGGAAAAAATAGCGTTTGCCGTCATCGGGGCCTCTGCTGCAGTGGTCGTGATGACACTTATCCCGTTGTTCACCCATGATATGACCAAGCCGGTTGACGGCATGGTCATGAGTGAAACTGTGATGACGGACCAAGAGATGTCAGGGATGATGATGGAGGACATGTGCAGCGCCAATATTAGCGACATGGCCGCGATGCACCAACACCCGTTGCGATCCGTGTCACCTAATCTGCCGGTGCCGACAGTCAGTCATCTTGTCTTTCCAGACGCGATGGACGGTTACAACATCCAAATTCTGACCAAAAACTATGAATTCACCCCTGCCGCAATAAACCGCGAGGCTGTCGATAACGAAGGCCACGCACATATCTACGTGAACGGAACTAAAATTTCGCGAGTTTATTCAAACTGGTTTCACTTGCCATCAAGCTACCTACAACCGGGTGACAACCTTATCACGGTGACCCTAAACGCGAACGATCACAGTGAATGGGCGATTGGCGATACCCAAATCGCATCCACGGTGCGCGTCGTTAGGTCGAGCGTCTCCCAATAATTACAAAAGCGGACATTTAGTCGGCTACCTCCAAGGGCAGCTTTGTCCGGCACAGCAGACCTCTATGCATCGCGCAGCGAACGTCTGCAATCCGCCCTCACTTCTGAAAATGTCTGATGCTATGGCGGCACAGGTCATGTCCGCTTCGGGCTGACAGCAGTCATCCGGTATGATCGCTCAGGCCGTTGGTAGGGCATTTTGCGCAAAAACCACGTGCTGCATTGCCGCAAGTCCGTTTAGAGCCCTATTTACCAAATGACGTGACGCAGTAGCTCTTGCGTTTTCTACTGTCGACCTGTTGAATTTCATTTGATGCTAAGACGCGAGCGATTTACTGTTGGCACTTCAGGTGCCGGTAGTATGGCAACACTTGAAATCAGCCCCTAAGCCTTAGTTTTTATATAAGATAAAAATCAATTGCGAAATATTAATGAAACCGATGGATAGATCATACAAACATAGAGACTTATTCGACGCTGGAGTTAGAGCACTTCAAGGATTTGGTGTCGTAGGTGAAGCTTACAGGTGTCCAATTTGCTGCAGCGATTACGACGCTCGAGCAATCAAAAAAGATGCTGCAATTGACTACAGGCTCACGCTCGAGCATGCGCCTCCAGCCAGTGTTGGCGGAAAGGTAGTCGCACTTACATGCAAAAAGTGTAATAATGAACTGGGTTCGAAGCTGGATAGCCAAATCTCTGCCCGAGAACAGTTTTTTCGTTTTATTGATCCAAATAGGCCTGACCCAAAGCCTTTCCCAGGGAAGATCACTTTGAGTGAAGATCCCACAATAACCACGAATATTCAAATTTCAGGGAAAATTGGTTCTAAAATTAATGTCCGTGCTGGAAAAAACAACAAACCCTCGCACCTATCTGGAACAAGAGAAAAAATCGCAGAAATATACTTATCTCAGAGATCATTTAATGGAAAAATTTCGGTGCCTACTTACGATAAAAAACGCGCAAAACTTGCTTTCCTTAAAAACGCGTTTCTTTGTTTGTTCGCAAAATTTGGATATACATATGCTTTAAGTCAACCAGCTAGATACATCGTTCAAGGATTTCTTGAGGAGAGTGATTTTGATGTGGTCATGCTGCAGCCAATTGATGGGTATGAAAACAGTATTTTGGTAAATGAGAAAACTGGGGTTTGTTTTGTTGGCTTTGGTGAATTCCTTTTGGTCTGCCCATGGGTAAATGCTAGCGTCCCAAAATACGCTGAAGCCTGCAAAAATCCAGATTCATTTCTGGGCAAATACGACACACTCTATCCGTTTGAAATGCCAATTAAACTCGAAGCAATTTTGGACAATCGGCTAATTAAAAAAGTATAAAGCCTAAAACGCAGCTATTGCACCGCGCATCGAAGGTCCGCTCTTTGTGAAAGGAGGGGAGCCTTTTGTGAATGCAGCGCAGGCCTGGTTTCCTGAACAAGTGTCGACCGATCGGACAATTGACTTTTCAGCATAGCCCAAGGCCGCTTTGCCGTTCGTCACCGTATCCCGCTGCGGCGCAGCCAATTTACCCTTTGTCCGCTCAGCCGCCACTCGCCTGTCAAAAATGCTGCAAAATGCATGAACGGCAGCAATGCGAAAGCTGCAACGCAGCGTTCAAACAGTCAGCGAATGGCGGCTCTGGGCCGTGAACGACGGAAGGCACGGCTTCAAACAGCTGATGCTCTGCGACGCCGTGACTGTCTCTCTTTTAGCCACTTTTGACCCGGATCCAACACGCGGATACAAGGAGACAATAAAATGAGTTTGACCGATGGCAGGGCTTGCCGGTCGCGAGGAGTGTGAATGGACAACAATCCTACCACGGGACAATGCCTTTGTGGCGCTGTGAAATTCCGCATATCAGGAGAGTTTGAAAGCTTTTTCCTGTGCCACTGTTCCCGCTGCCGCAAGGACAGCGGTTCGGCCCATTCGGCAAACCTGTTTTCGTCCACTGCCAAAATCACCTGGGTGTCAGGCGAGGCAAACATCAAGACGTTTCATCTTCCCGGTTCACGCCACATCAAGAGCTTTTGCTCCGACTGCGGATCCGCACTGCCTATTTCCCAGCCAGAGGTCGGTTTGCTTGTGGTTCCGGCAGGGTCGCTTGACAGCCCGATCGACATACGACCCGACGCGCATATCTGCAGTTCCAGTCGCGCGAACTGGGACGAAGCCCTGACCTCCATCCAAAGAATCGAAGGGCTTCCCAGCTAATCGGTTGCGCCGATGATACATTTCAGACAACAGCCAGACGATAAGGACGCGACCATCGGCGTCGTCGGGCTCTGTTGTCATTCAAGGGACAGAATGCTGCGTGATGCACGAATGACCGCTATGGCGGACCGCATTACGGCATGTTGAAGTGGTGGCCAAGGTCGGCTCTGGGCCGTTCGCTTCGATCGACACGAAAGGCGGATGATCGCTGTGGTCAGTGCCAAGATCGCTAACGTTGAATGACAATGCGTTCATGTCTACACTAAGCCTTTTAGCCGCAACACTTGATTGCATTCTTTTTACCCTGTCACTTGCCGAGCGTAAACTTACGAAGCCCCGGGAAAAAATGCTCTAAAAAACGGTATGCTCGCCGCACCTATCGGACCATTCAACTCACCCAAGCGCGTTGCCACCACTTGTGCGGATTCCAGGCCGCGGGACGGCGGTAGCAAAGGGGTGCAATTGATTTTGGTCACAAGCTCTGACGTAATTGCAGCCGGAAGTGCGCCGCCTAATACAATGATTTTAGGGTCGAACATACCGCTAATCACTTGAACCGCGAAACGCATTTGGTCGGATGCTCGTGCGATCCAAGCCACGACAGAATCTTTTTGACGGAGGTCTTGTGTCGAGAGCTCTTTGATGTCGCTAAGCGTGATTCCGACCTTATCCATTTCGTCCTGAAAATCTTGGAGCGTTGGTCTGGGCGCGCCATAGGGGAAAAGGGCCCCAGGTAAACAGGCGTTGCCGTTGTGTCCGCGGTAGGGACGCCCGTCTAACACCGCACCGCCACCCAAGCCGTATCCTATATGCACAAGAAATAGAGGATCACGAAGCTCACGGTTGCCGAACAAATATTCACCCAAAGCAGCAGCGGTCCCGTCATTTTCGATGTGGATTTGCGCCCCCTTATATTCTGAAATGCCGTTTTGAGACTGATAGCCCTCTAATTCTTTAAATGTCTCATGAGCCTTCAATGATTTACCGTGAGTATCAAAATTTCCGGGAAGCGAGAGGCCAATACCAATAAAATTATCCGCTTCAGTTTTGGTTGATGCGATCAGTTCGTTCGCCATATCTACAGCAAGGCGCATTGCTTCCTGTGCATTTTTATCTTCGGTCAGGCGGGATGTTTCAGCCAAGACCTGTCCAGAAAAGTCAATGATTACGGCGACCATCCGATTAAGATATAGATAGACACCCACCGCTCGAAAAGCATGGCGCCGGATGGAAAGCATTTTTTTAGGCTGACCGCGCGCACCAGACTTTTGGGCCGCCTCTTCAAACAGACCAAAATCCTCAAGATCGGCCGTCAGCCGCGTGACGCTTGCTCCTGTCATCTGTGTCGCATGCACCAGATCGATTCTGGCCATTCCTTCGTTGCGGAACACCAGCTCGACCAGTCTGCGTTGATTTAAGGACAAAATATTATCTTTTAACATCAATCTCTTAAATCTCTGTCTTCGGTTTCGCCAAATATGTCATAATTACATTACATTACATGGTGTAATTTAATAAGCGTAACAATAAAACGATGCTATGCAAGCGATCAACGTTTTGTCACGTTGGATAAACAAATCAGAGGAAACCATCAATGATGAATACCAAATGCAGGGTAGTCGCGTTCACCACTCTGGTAGCGCTGGGTGCAACAACCGCTGCAGTCGCTGAGCCAATCACTGTTTACACGCCACAAGGCGAAGAACGGGGGATATGGATCACAGAGCAAGCCGCCGCAGCGGGTCATGAGATCGAAATTCTATCCGCAGGCGGGGGCGAATTGTTTGACCGCATTTTAGCGGAAAAAGCCAACCCGCAAGCCGATGTCGTTTTTGGTCTGATTGATGCCGCCATGGCGTCACTTAAAACTGAAAGTATGTTTCAAGCCTATGAGCCGGCCTGGGCACAGGGTCTGCCCGCTGTCTACCGCGATGACGTGGATAACATGGTCTACAAGTTTTGGCAGACACCGATTGTCCTAGCCTACAACGCAGACGCGATGGACGCAGCAGGGGCCCCCACAAGCTGGCTCGATCTGACCAAACCTGAATTTTCTGGAAAATACGTCATCGGGTCTTCTGCGTGGCAGACGACGAAATCCTATCTGGTCGGCATCCTCGTTCGCTTTGCCGACGAAAACGGCGATATCTCTGATGAGGGCTGGACGTTCATGCAAGATCTGTATGACAACGCGATTGTTGTAGAAAGCGGTGACGCCAAAACTGCAGCCTTCGTTAACGGCGACGCAGTGATCGATCTTAATTGGTTTGGTGGCGTTGGCCGTCAAGCAGCAGATGTCGGCTACACTGCGACGATCGTGGACACAGAAGGTGGCACACCCTTTATCTCGGAAGGGATTGCCATAATTGACGGCACAGACCAACTTGATGCAGCGAAGGCTTTTGTTGACTGGTTTGGCTCACCAGAATTCATGATCGCCTACGCTGAAGAATTTGGGCAGGTTCCGGTTCATCCAGAGGCAGTTGCAGGCTCACCCATGGAGGTGCAAGCTAACGCAACTCTTGTTTCACCCCAAGATATTGATTGGGATGACGTTGCGCCAAAGATCGATGGTTGGATGCAACGCATCGAACTTGAGATAAAATAATAACACTCTTCGCTCTCTTTGGCCGACCGCATCATTGTCCCGGTGCGGTTGGCCTTTTTCTCACATGAAACGGGGTGTCTCATGATTTCCATCCGAAACCTAAATATCTGTTATGGACAAACCGAAGTCGTGCCTGATCTGAATGTCGATATCGCACGCGGGGAATTCTTTACCCTGCTCGGTCCATCGGGCTGTGGTAAGACGACCGTTCTACGCGCAATCGCAGGGTTTGTGCCTGTCACATCGGGGCAGATTTTGTTGGATGGCACGGATGTAACCCGCCAACCCGCAGAGCAACGCAACGTTGGCATCGTGTTTCAGAATTACGCTCTGTTTGCGCATATGAGCGTGAGGGATAACGTGTCATTTGGTTTAAAGGTCGCCAAGAAGAAAGGTGCCGAGATCAAGACCAGTGTTGATCGTATGCTTGATGCCACCGGCATTTTAAAACATGCCGACAAAAAGCCCGAGGCGCTTTCTGGCGGACAACAGCAACGTGTTGCCATCGCACGCTCTTTGGTCATGGGAACTCAAGTGCTTTTGTTTGATGAGCCGTTGTCAAACCTCGACGCGCGTGTGCGCGACGATATGCGCAAAGAGATAAAACGTCTGCAAAGAGAACTGGGTTTTACGGCCATCTTCGTCACACACGATCAAGAAGAAGCGCTGTCCATGTCTGATCGTTTGTTAGTGTTCAACAATGGCGTTGCCGATCAGATTGGGACATCAAAAGATCTCTATTCAAAACCGGCCACACCGTTTGTCTGTGAGTTTATCGGCGCGTCGAACAAATTGGAGATCAAAACGAAAGCGGCGCTAGGGATTGATGCTGCAACACTCGCCTATATTCGCCCTGAAGAAATCGCTCTGGCCAAAGATGGAGAGCACGCCGCCACGATCACAGACATCGATTTCCTTGGGCCAATCAGCGCCATCGAAGTTCGGTTTCAAGATGAACTGCTGCACTTCTCTGCCGTTGGCTCTGATGCCCTCCATGGCCTCGCGCTCGGTCAAGAGGTGAGGCTGAACATCGACCGTAAAAAAATCCTCTGCTTTAAAAAAGGGGGGCTTATACAATGACGGGTCTGCAGTTTCAAAAGGGTCTTTACTACATCGGAATCGCCCTGATCCTCTGGGTTGCGGTGAGCTTTATCGTCGCGCCTATCTATTCTGTTCTAACACAAGCCTTTGTCGACGGCAGCGGGCTTAATTTTGGTGCGGCACAGGAATTGGCAGCCTCGGGCAGGGTCAGTAACGCCATTCGCAATACGTTGATTGTGAGCGCCCTGAGCGTTCTAACCGTTAATATTATTGGGATTTTTGAAGTCGCCGCATTGGAATACTTGGACATAAAAGGGCGGAGGTTCCTCAAATTTGCTTATGCGATGCCGCTCATTTTTGGCTCTGTCGTGGCTGCGACGGGATATAATTTCACCTATGGTCAAACTGGTGTCGTGACTCGCGCAATTCAGTCCATCTTTCCCGCGTTGCCCAATGATTGGTTCAGCGGCGTCTTTGCAGTCGTTGTCGCCCACACGTTTTTATTGACCAGCTTTCATTACCTTTTCTTGCGCGCGGCTATCCGGCGCGTGGATTATTCGGTGATTGAGGCGGCACGAAGCCTTGGGGCCAGCAACCTGCGGGCTTTCAGAAGTGTTGTCCTGCCATTGTTGTTGCCCACGATCTTCGCGGCATCGCTTCTCGTAACTTATGAATCGTTGGGTTCTTTTGCAATTCCCGCAGTCGTGGGCGGTCAACGGTTTGACATGATCGCCGAGCTTATCCTGACGTTGAATAGTCTGCGCCGGCCGGATATGGCAGCGATGCTGTCTGTTCTTTTGGGCGTTGCGGTTATTTTGTGTGTTCTTTTACTGCAACGCATTGAAAAACGCGGCAGCTATAGTGGAGGGGCAAAAACACCTGTCGCGATCCAGCGGATCAGGTTGAGCAACCCTGTCACGAACACACTCACCCATGGCTTTGCTTATCTGATCGCGGCGTTGCAACTTTTGCCCGTTGCCCTCGTCGTCTTGTTCTCTTTCGCGCCAGCAAAATCGATCATGTCTGAAGTGATACCCTCTAGCCTGTCGTTGAAAAACTATGCAGCCGTCTTGTCTGGGGGCGAAGCCTTCACACCTTTGAAAAACAGTTTATTCATGGGGGGAACTGCGGTTGCTATGGCATTGCTTGTTAGCCTGTTTGTTGTCATCCTTGCCAACCGTCACCGCAACAAACTGACGACGGCGCTGGATCTGACGTTCATGCTGCCGTGGACATTGCCGGTTCCCTTTATCGCAATCGGGTTGATTGTCACCTTTGCAACACCAAACTTGCTTATCGGCAACCAAACCCTTTTAGGCAGTTATTGGATATTGCCCATCGGCTACGCGATCGTCGTAATTCCATTGATGATCCGCTTCTTGCGTGCGGCATTTTATGCGTTGGATCCGTTTCAGCTGGAAGCCGCACAAGCACTTGGCGCACCGCCGCTCTATAGGTTTATGCGGGTCACATTGCCCGCAATCGCCCCTATCATCGTTTTGGTTGCAGGCCTGAACATCAATACGATTCTCAGCGAATATACGATGTCCGCCTTTCTGTTTAATGTGAACAATAAGCCGCTATCTATCGCCCTGTTCGAGGGCGCACGCTCAGCAAACCCAGAGCAAGCCGCCATCAATCTCGTCTACATGACACTGATCATGGTCTTTTCATATGTCATTATTTCGATTGCCGACCGTTATGGTCTTGGCAAATCGTCAGGCCGTTAAGGATTAAACAATGGTATCTACGTCTACTCGGTTTCGCGATCTCGCAGGATTTCGGGGCGAAATTTTTGTCACGGCCCATCGGGGCGCCTTCATCAAAGACAATCATGTCATCGAAGCGGAGAATTCCCTGCCTGCGATCGAACGCGCACGCCGCTTGGGCTGCGACATGGTCGAGGTCGATGTCCACTTCACTGCGGACGGAACGGCTGTGGTCATACACGATGACACGCTGAACAGAACGACCACTGGGCGCGGTGCGGTCGCGAATCATACTTATACCGACCTGCAGGCACTTAGCTTGATCCACCCCGGCACGGGAGAGCCGTTCGAAACTCACGTGCCCACTCTGGAGGAGGCATTTTTGGCACTTGGGCCCCAGATGATGATCAATGTTGAGTGCAAAACCGGCATCGAGGCCATCCCCGATATCGCCAAGATTGCGCATGACGCGGGTGTAACCGAGCAAGTCACCGTCAAAACCAATGCGCGAGGAGCGGCACAGATTGCTAAAGTGGGCGATATTCTCGCAGGTTTGACACATCCAATCGATTTCATTCCCATTTTGATAGATCAGATCGACGGGATAGATGCGCTGCAAACGGTCTGTGAAGATCTGCCGATCTCTTGCGTCGAATGTGTGGTTGAACTGCCTCTTGGACCCAAAGGCTTTGTCGGGTTGGACCGGTTAGGCATCACACCGGACGGTGGTTCTCTGTTTTCTATCGATGCCCGTCGCATTGCCGAAGCGCACAATGTAAGACAGTTCATCAACACACTCTATGTCGACCCCGCGATACCGGGAACGCAATGGAATGGTGGACGAAATTGCCAACTTGCGCGCATTTCTCCAGACAGTGTCTATTCGTTCTGGATTGCCCATGGTGCCAGCGTTATCCAAACGGATGAACCCGAATTCCTTTTGGAATGGCTGCGTCAAAACGGCTTTCGATTGGAACATACATGACGCCGCCTACGGATTCCCCAACAACACCGCAAGAACACCGGAAGCGCTTTGATACCTTGGTAGAAATTGCCGCACAGGCAGAGATCGTCGCGCGTGAGTTCTTTGTGCGCCGAGACGCATTGATCCTCGAACACAAGTCTCTCACTGATTTTGTCACCGACGCAGACCGTGCCGTTGAACGCTGCATCAGATTGGAAATTGCCAAGAGTTTCCCGGATGATCTTGTTGTGGGTGAAGAATTTGGTGGACGAGAAGGGCAGTCCTATTGGCTTGTTGATCCGATCGATGGGACCAGCAACTTCTTGTCAGGTCTGCCGCTTTGGGCAATTTCCATTGCCTATATTGAAAACGGTCACCCAATCTTTGGGTCGGTCTCGATCCCAATGTTGAACCGTTGTCTTCTTGGTGGTCAGGGTTTTGGACTAAAAGATTCCGGGCGATGTCGGGGCGATGCTTGCGGTGCATCGAAGGTCTTTGGAATAGGTTACAATGAACATTGGCCTCCAAGCCGAAGAGAGTTGATTGAGGCGCAACTGCGGTCACAAGGCTTAAGCAGTCTAACACTTGGTTCTTGTGCGACGTCCCTTGCTCTCGTGGCCTCGGGAGAATTGGCAGGCTATGCCGAAGGAAACGTCGGATATTGGGATGTCGCAGGCGGCATCGCGCTTTGCGAAGCTGCCAATGTGTCAGTGTCGTATGCAGCCACCTCTGGA
Source organism: Pacificibacter marinus (assembly GCF_018860505.1). Classification (GTDB taxonomy): domain Bacteria; phylum Pseudomonadota; class Alphaproteobacteria; order Rhodobacterales; family Rhodobacteraceae; genus Celeribacter; species Celeribacter marinus_B. Next base: position 48,259 of record NZ_JAHKPU010000030.1, on the reverse strand, counting down.
AAAAAGAGCACCTTCGTCGCCGCCGGTCCCGTATCCATCCAGCCCCTTATCTATGACATCACCAAGTCCAAACCTGCATCCCAGACATAAACAGAATGGCGCGTGTTCGCTCGTGACGTTTTTGGGTTTGTCTACGGTTTCGCAAAGATGGAAAAATGGCGGCGATCAAATGGTCAATGCATTGCCGTTTCAGGGATGGTTCAAGCTCGGCTAAGCTGCCGAAAAAAACGCACGTTCAGGGCAAAGAAACGTTTTGTGCTCCTTGGCAAATGCAGCGAAAGTCTGCTGTCATGGTAGCGACAAAAACGTTCAACAACCACTTGGGTTTTGAACGGGATCTATGGCAGCATCAGTCGAAGCGTTTTATGGTCGTGCCAAAAAGGAGGGTTTTAGGGAGCACCTCTCGGATTATGTGCAAAACCACCCCGGTATAGTATTTTAGAATTCTATTCCGGGGTGTGGGGCAATCAAAGGCTTGGTCTTCAACGGCCTTAAGCGAGTATTTATCGCAATATCTATTTCGTCACAGGTAACGCTTTTGATGCGCTGCTTGGCTCTTTCTTCATAAGCTTTTCGCTGGAAACGGTTTGTCCAGTTTTCCTACTTATGGCTTCGCTTTTTTTGACCGCATCCTCAAAATCGATAGCAACTGCTGCGGTGTCAGAGCCGGAGCCGCCATGTGCATAGGTGCAAGTTCCCGGGCCATCAAAACTCATATAGCCGAGGTTATACTTATCCGCCAACTGCTGACATTCACCTCTGCTGCAGCTCTGACAGGCCATTGCGCTGGCGACCACTGGAGCTAAAAAAACGCCCAGCGTTGTGGCGATAAAAGTAAATTTTTGATAGGTTTTCATTTTAATTTCTTTCGTTGTTTAACACGCCCAAAATGCGATGAGGCGTGCTTGTTATGGAGTAACAGGCTTTGTTGATGGCGTGGAGGCCCCTCTTGATGGCATTGCAATGTGCCAAGGTGGTGGGTGTTAAAGCCAGCATAAAAGGAAGGAGCATCCATGTCCGAAGTTACCATAAGCGGCCATTGGTTAAGCCGCAGCGAAAGCTCGCTTCGTCCTCATTGCAGACTTCGAGGGTTAGAATTGCTGCCCCGCCGGACCAATGATATGGCGGCCCAAGTGAGTTATTTAGCTGCAACCGCATGGGGTGCTGTTGCGGTCAAGCGACCAGACTGGCGTATTCTTAGCAGGTTGAACATCATTACGGCGATTCAAAGCCACCTAACTTTATGAGATCTTTTAACCTAGTCCGGCGCTCTTTATTTTGCACCTGATGGAACTTGCAGCAAGGGCGATGTTTCTGGCGCGCCGGAATGGACCGCTCCAACAGCAATGATTGCACCCAAGCCGAGTGCCAGCGGGCCAGCCGGTTTGGCCGAAGCTGATGTCGCAGTTAATGCACAGAGAATGATTGCGGTGTTGCGAAGGGCGTGAAGCATGATAGTTCCTTTGAGTCTTATTTAAATGAAGCCAAAGTATGTGGCCCTTCAAATAAGCCTAAACGCCAGAAGATATGCAATTTCAGCCCTCTGATATTTGATAACAAGGGACTATTCACTGACTCAAAGCTGAAATACGGGTATGATCGGTGGGCAGGTCAATTGAGCAAACTTCCCTCATTCATAACGAGAGTTTGCGGGGTTATCCATCGAGCCCACCGCATGGATGCAGAGCGAAGCGGCACTAAAAGAAAGCATAGCGGCCATCGTGCAAATCACTTTGAAAGAGAATTGAGGCGTCGGGTGACTGGCATTTGGCCAAAACGCGTGAAGTGTCATTGTGCCTAGAGGGCGGCGATGCGCAGGATTTGGTGAATATGCGCTGCAGCGCGACTGGCTAAGTGAACGGCGGCTTAATGCCGATCACGTCGATCGACATCAAGCGCGGATACCGGACTTTAGCTGCAAGTGCGAACTATTCATGTCGAAGCTGAAGGTTCGGACATTCATAGTTGGTTTGGTGGTGCGCTGGCTGGCTTGATAGAGCTAAAAATACCCATCTCGCCACTCACGGCTTTCGCGTTCTATTTCGGGGAGGCGTTCGCGAATGGCATGCGCTTCACTTTGCGCCTTCAGACCCTCCTTATTGCGGCCTAATTGGACCAACGCAGCACCGATTTTGTCGTGGCTGCGGGCTATATTTTTTTGCCCAACAGTGGTTCTTGGCGTTCTGTTTTCAAGGCGTTCCTGGACCGCAAGGCAGTCACGATGGGACTGCAAAGCTTCTTCATACAGGCCTTGTTTGAACAAAATGGTGCCGATACGATCATAGCTAACACTGAGAAATCCGCGCCAATGCTCGCTTTCAGGCTCTTGTTTTAAATGACCTTTCGCCAAATCGCTTGCCTCAAGATAGGTTCGCAGCGCCTCGTCAAGACGGTTTGTTTCCAAAAGCGCTTTGCCGAGTTTGTTGATGCCGTGAAACAGATCATGCTGGCGTAATCTGTTTTCTGGTTCTTGCGCGGCGAGATGAGCTATTTTGGTGATCTCGTCGCGAAGAAATTGTAGCGTGGGTTCAATTTCATGCGCCAAAGTATAAATTCCTGACTGATGGAAACTCATGGCATGATACCTCTACACCAATTAGCCGAAATAGAAAAATGGTCGACAGTTCTCGTTGGCAGCCTAGAGTAGAGCATTATGATGGTCCAGAAAAGTGAGGTTCCATGAATGATGCCGCCGATAGAAACGATAAAGTCATGAAGGGCGTGGATCGCGAAACGATACGTGGCGTGCTCGATAATTATGCCCATGGTGGCACGGTAGAGCAATGCGCCGAGAGCGCTGGTGTAGATTACGATACGGCCTATCAGATCATAGCAGATGCCATCGCCGCGCAGAAAAGCGCGGGGTGAACCAGTTCTATTGCCTGATGGATCGCGCGTGCGTTGCGCGATGTTCTGGTAATCACGCCTGATCCAAATGTGTCAGATATCGTTTTAGCGCCAGCAATCTACAAGGGCCCTATAGCCCCTCTCAGAGTCCATGAGCACCATATTTCCCAAGTCCTCATGCGCCTCACCCTGCAAAGTCATATTTGAAGAAATCCCCCAATCTCTCGCGAATTTCCAAAGCTCGGCTACGGGAAGTAGTATCGTGTAAATGCGCCCCATTGAGTAGCGTTCGAAGGATACATCATGATTGTCTACTTTGAAATTCCACCGGTCGAATTCGCGATTGGGGTGGGGTTGCCTATGTAGGTCTAAGAACTCAACGCAAAATAGTTTCGCCCTGATAGCGGTTTACCCCTTCTAACGAAATCTTAAAGCTGATGACCCCAGCCTCCTTCCGCTTGCGCGGAAATCTCATGGAAAGGGTCATGTCGGCTATACGGTCGTGGTGGGTCAGGAGGCAGTATTTACGCCTGTCAAATTGTCTGACACGCAAGATGTTTAAATAGAAACGGTCTCTGTCATCGACCCCAAACAGTCTTTGCTCCGAAACCACCGGGGCCGAAGAAGGTTTTTCCAAAGCCATTGCTTCGATTTCCTCTGGAGTTTTTTGTCGCACGTTCAGATCTCTTCGAGTTATGCTCAAAAGCTGGTGACGGTGTAAAATAAGCTGCGTTGCGACGTTGCTTGATCCCGTCTTTGATCTCAAGCGATTACCGGCACAAACGGTGAGGGTAATCGCCAACGCGCCGACGACGAGTGACAGGATGCCTAGGTCGGGCAGACGTTCGATATGACGACGATCCCTGCTGGTTGGAGCAAGCCTCTGGCCAGCATACCAATTGGGAAAGATCGACGGATGGAAATCATTGGTTCGGCCATTCGCGAGGATGAGGCTTGACGTAGTGGCTTGATCAAACGAACATTTCAATGTCCGAAACCCCGCCTTTCTTCATTGCATACTCGAACCGACTAAATACGGCCAAGAGATCGTATCCTGCTTCAGCCAGTCTGGGCCGATAGTATTTTTCAAGCTTCATCCAATGCCTCGCGGTTTTGAGGTGGGAGTGAATAAGCACACCCTTGTGAAGTTGCGGTCTTTATTGCCTGCGAGCAATGCCTGCTATCGTGTTTTTGCAGCGCAGCACATTTCAGAGGAATGGAAGGCGACTTAGTGTCGATGGGCGCAGATTATAGATCTCCAACTGTCTCCGCTCCATCTGGTGGGCGCTGATCCAAAATGATCTGAGCCCATATCCAACGATGAAATGACGGCAGACAATAGAATATATACCTAAAATCAAGTGTTTATATCTTTTATTCGATTTTTATGAATTTGATTCGACTAAAAGGAATCCATATTCTATAATAATTACAGGTCCACTGGAATTTGGTGGAATAGATGTGAAGATAGCGTGGCTTCGATCCCGGCATAGCGCCTAGTTATGTCAAATATAGGGGTGTTCGCCAAATATAAAATCCAGGCGGCGCCCAGACTATTGCGGGCTCCAATCCCTCGGTTCAGTAACGCGCGACTGAGCAGAGGTCCTTCGACCAACTTTCGATGGGCTTCCGCACATGCTAAATCTTGTTTCTCATATACATTTTTTCGCGGTTTTTCCGCAATCGGATGTTTGTCCTCTTGGTTCTGGGGGGCTTAAGCTTCTCGCCTATTGGCAAGAGGTAGATTTTGCATGCCTCAAGGACAGCGGATGGCACATGGTAGTGCCGTTGTCGCGGGTGCCCGCCCTCGGTCACTTCTTGAAAAATAAACTTACAAAAAAATTCTGTAAATCACTTAAAAATCAGTGTGTTGACTCGAATCGTTGTGTCTGTTCAGTCATGTCTAGTTTGCCGAAATTTGTGAAAGTCGACGCAAAATTGACGTGCTTACACCGGCAGCGTTTGCCTGGGCGAAAAGGGGGACCAATGACTTAGAGACCCAGAAATACAAAAAGCCCGGACCGTTGCAGGATCCGAGCTTTGTTCTTCATCGACGGCTGAGTCGACTTCATTGCATGGGTTCTTGATACCCGAAGTTCTCAGTTCGGTCAAACACCAATCATCCGTGGCTTTGCCTCCGGAGTAAGAAGATATGGACTGAAACAATGGAAGAAAATCAGGAACAGCGTGGTCTCTCCGCGAGAAGTGGATGCCATCCGACGACAGAAATCGCACCACGGCACAGCTGTGCCCACAGCAAGGTAGGGCTGCCTCTTTTTGCAGATCCTGAGGACCCGATGCGCGTCAACCGCTCCCACCTCCAGAAAATGGAGATCGGCAAGTCTAGCGGCTGCTGCAAGGTGTCCTTGGTCACTCGGATACACCGCACTGCCGTCCTTCAAGAGTTCTGGTGCGCGTCGTTCGAAGAGGCGCAGGTTTATGAAAACCTGGCAGCCCACCCGAATGTAGTGAATTTCAAAGAACAGCTGACACGCGTGAACTTCGTCAAGCAGGATGGTTCGCCATCGCACACGAAAGTGGACGCCCACGTGCTGCTGCGCAATGGAGACGAATTGCTGGTTTCGGTAAAGTATGATGAAAAGGCGCGTCGACCGTCCTATCTTGCGGAGGTTGCGGACATCGCGGCGCAGTGCTTGCCCGAAGTCGCCGACGCGTTCGCTGTGATGTCGCGTTACCACTTCCACCCGGCTTGGCGTGAATGCGCCCGCAAGATCCACTTCGCCCGTCGTGGTTGGGATCCAGAGGCCGATTGCACGGTCTTGGAAAGTGTGCGTCATCTTCCGGCCTCCTTCACCCTTGGTCAGCTGGTCGAGGCTGCTGGGCTGGAAAACCGAGGCTGGCGGGCTGCGATCCGGTTGATCGGTGATGGTGACATCTACAAGCACCCCCTCGATCTGTTTGAAAGCGACCTTGTATGTCGGAGGGCGGCATGAGCTATTTTTCTGCGATAACCGCTGCCGATCGCATTTCTTTTGAAGGAAACGAGGTCACCAAGATCATTCCGCTTCAGGATTGTAGCCGCAGCATTGTCACACATTATCAACTGTCAGTCAGTCATCCAGAACATGGCATCGTCCTTAGGAAATTCTCGGTCGACGAGATCGTGAATCTGCTGGAATGTGAGCTTCTTATTGTTGAGAAAGGATATCACAGTCTGGCCCGCCAGACAGATCGTGCTCTGCACGGAACTGACGAATTGTTCGGGGCAACACGGAAGCAGCGCGCACGCATCGATAGGATCACCTTTCTTTGCCGTCGCATGGCCCACTATTGCAAGATGGGCATGCCCTTGACCCCCGCGGGGGTTGAGGTTCGTCGTTCTAAACTGGAACGCGAATTTCGTGATCATCAGGCGCGTATGGACTACGGGACCGAAAAATCCAATTCGACCCAGAGCTTGAAACCATTGCCGTCGAACACAACGCTCCTCGAATATTACCGTAAAATGCGTAAGGGGCAAAATAACCCTAAGGTCTTTCTCCCGCCTCGCGCTAATCCGATCGACATCGATCATCAGGAGGCAATCGATTTACATTTCATACTTATAATCCTCTATGAGTATGCCAGTGCAACCAAAATAGCGAAGTGTGATGTCGCGCAGAAGGCCGTTGTTGGAGTAGAGGAAGAAAACGCTAGGCGGCGTTCGCAGGGTTTTCCGGTCTTGATTAAAGTCAGATCAGCAAGGACTTATGAGCGGTGGATAGACGAGCGCCTTGATCCCTACACTGTAGTCTTACAGCGCGATGGGCTTGCAGCTGCAAAAGCAAAATTCGGTTCGGTTGAAGGCGGAATGCAGGCCAGCGCCATTGGCCAAGAAGTGATCATGGACGCATGGAAGGTTCACGTGGTCACTCTTGATGCGACTCGCGAACAACTGAATAGAATGCCCCCGGAACAGAGGGCGAAGGTCCGGAAGGTCCGGCGCTGGGTAGTTGTTGCGCTTGATGCTGCCACCAGGGTCATCCTCGGTTTTGCGTTTTGCAAGGCGCCGAACCAGGACGCGTCACTCAAGGCGCTCAGGTATTGCTTTGCAGATAAGACGTTTTTGTTGGAAGATGCTGGTCTACGTAACGCTTCTTGGAATTGCCGCACCCAGATTCACATGGTGTCAACTGATTCTGGGTCGGAGTTTGGCAAGCATCCTTTTGGTGGAGCGCTTTTTGGCGAAGCAGTTCGGCGATTGAGTGGATCTTTCTTGAATGCGGTCACCGGTGTCCCGGAGCTACGTGGAACTATCGAGCGACTTTTCCTGACCTTTGAATTGAAATGGGCGCGCCACCAGCCAGGCTGGACTGCAGGAAGCGTTAGCCAGCTCAATGACCGGAAGTCCTATTTAGAAGCCTGTATGTCGGATGATGAATTGGAACGCAACTTCGTGCAGTTCGTTGCTGACTATAATAATTCTCCGCATCGTGGGCTCAAGAATCGCACTCCTATAGGAGCTTGGGAAAAGTTGTCGCAGGATCCACTCTTCGACCTTACGATGCTTCCCGGCCCTGCCGCGCTGCGGGAGGCTTGCGGCACATACGAAACTGCAGGGGTGTCGGAGGCCGGCATCCGCTTCAAAGGTTTGACATATTCGAATGAATTTATCCGTAATCAACGCATGTCCAAGGGTGTGGAACGGATTGCCCAGCCCGGTGAAAAATTAGAAATCAAAGTGGACCCCTTGGACATGGGTGCCATTTCTGTTCTCACCGATCTGGATCTGATTTCTGTGGCTTGCCTTGACGAAGCCATGCGCGGCAAATCACTCGCTTGGTGGAAAGGTGAACAAGCGCGTCAAAAGGCGCAGGCACAACAAGATGTTGGCTCCAGGGCACCTGTGCGTGAAGAAGCCAGAAAAGCATGGCAAGGACAAAGTGCCGCGATCGCTCGTTCGGCAGGTGTGAGCCCGCACGGCAGAACTCTTGAGGAAATCGATCGCCTTGCCCGTGAAGCAAGCTTCGGCAAAGGCCGCAATGAAAAACCCTTTGTCGGTCGGGATGAATACATTGATCCCATCACCAGCGGCAAAAGGATTGGAGGCGAACACGAAAATGAAGAGGTGGGCGAGACTCCTGCCGACGTTTCGGCGGACGACGACCGTCGGTCGAACCCGCTTGATAAATTTCGTTCAAAGGGCAAGCGCACTTCTCGTTCAACAACAAACAAAGGGGGTCGGTAATGGCTTTGAGTAATATTATTATGGAGATGGAAGCAGTTCGCTCAAACGAAGTTGCCATGGCCGACCTTTCCGCAACGTTTTTCGAGACGGAAACATTCAACAAAATGAGTAATCGTATCGTGCGCGTGATGGAGGCGAGAGAGGCCAACTTGTGCCGTGGACAATTTGAGCAAAAAGGCGCGTGCCTGATCGGTCCCCCTGGAAGTGGCAAGTCACGGATGGTCAAAGAGGCCATTCGGAGGTTTGAATGCGCTGCAGCTGCAACGGGTGGTCGTGAATATGGACACGAGATTGTCAGCGCGATTGTGCCCGGAAAAGCCGGCGTGAAGGAAACCTGTCGCGCGGTTCTCAACAAGCTAGACTACCCGACTAAGGGAGAAAGGACAGAAGAATATCTGATCGGCTGCCTGAAAACGCAACTCGAGCACCGCCGAATTGCGGGACTTCACCTCGACGAAGTTCAGGATGCAGGCCGCTATGCCAACGACGACACCATGCAGGGTTTTGTGAAGCGGTTTCGGAACCTTATGCAAGATGGTCCTTGGCCCGTTTGTCTGATCCTGACATCAACATGTGAAGGTCGGGAGTTGATTAATTTCGATAAGACTCTGGCTCGGCGCCTTCGGCCGTTAGAAATTCGCCCGATGACAGTAAACAGTGATGGTCTGAACCTAAGGCAATCCGCTGAGAACTTAGTTGTCGCCGCCGGACTTTCGCATGGGGGCCTTTTGGATGAACCTGCCTTTATGCCACTTTTTATGCATGCGGCGGCCTACCGGTTCGGCGTGGCGGTGGAAATGGTCATCGAGGCAATTGGCGAAGCGCTATTTGAGAGAGATGATGAAGTCAATCTTGATCACTTCGCCGAAGCATACTTTGTTCGCACTGATTGTGATGAGGAGATGAACCCGTTCATCTCCGATTGTTGGCAAGGCATCGATTCGACTGTTGTTCTAGATCGAAATGTTGCTGAGAAAAAAGAGCCGCGGAAGCGCTCAAGGCGTAAATAGCGCTTGAAACAAGCACTTTGCATTCAGATAAAAGGTCGCCCTCGGGCGGCCTTTTTTAATTCTATGCTACAGTGGTTTAAATCTAGTTGGTATAGGGACGTCGGAAGTTGGTTTCGGGATGTCGGTAGGTTTGCTTTCAGGTTGTCGGGGTATAGTGTAACTTATTGATTTGTATGTTTAAAATTACCACCTAAGTCGGTCTTTAGATGTCGAACGACAGTAGATGGGGCATAAGAATGCACAAAATGGCATTTTTCCATGCACACCCTGTCAAGATTTATTATGCTGATATCCCACGGAAATTACTAAGCCGCTGATAAGTTTGAAATATCATGAGGATTCTTAGAAGAAACCCGTTTTTGTTGATTTCGTGTATTCACGAACACATATCGGCCTTAACCAATGCATCGGCTTGATAATCAAAGCAGTATCTATCGTCGACGAACAATCGTCCTCAGTATCAGTAGTCGCGATTTATGATTCAAAGCCGCCAACTGGTGGTCACGACCTTTGCATCAGCGAATGAAAAACTGGACTTGCGCAATTCCTCGTGCAGGTCGTCCTTGATTTTTATGACCCTCATCGACGCATCTCCTCCTGACTGATATGTGAAACGTATAGACGAGCACTTGGTGCGGCATCAAACCGTGACAGGTCCATATTTGTAGAACGTCGCTGAACTGATCCCGTGTCGCCGACACACATCAGCAGTCTTCTCCCCAGCTTCCTGTTCCTTGATCATCGCAATGATCTGTTCGTCCGTAAATCGTGCCTTCATTTGTCCGTCCTTTTGTTGGGCGGACTCTACACAAATTTGGAGGAGTTTTTGGGGCGCAGGTCAAACCATCCGTTAGCATCCGCTAGAATGCGGCGAACGACGACTTTTCGCCCGAAGTGTCGATCTACACGAACGGCCCAAAGCTGCCTTTGGGCACTTCTCAAAATGCTGCGGCGCGGCGCTCAATGTCTTGCAGAGAAAATTCAATTGGCGGTTTGGTCTTCTCACCTCAGAACGACCAGTGTATTCATGTCTAAGTTATATTTTTTGGATTTGATCAATGTATATTAAGGAATTGCGCCTCAAGAACTTTCGTTGTTTTGGATCCAAGGAGGAAGTCATCATTCTCGATCCAGAGATGACCGCTTTCATTGGTGACAATGGAAGCGGGAAAACGACCGTCTTAAAGGCCCTTCAAAGGCTTTTCGGCCGCACATCTGCCGAGCGAAGTCTGAGACGAGATGACGTCCACTTTGGCGCTGGAGAGGTTCCCGGTCCATCTGTCCAAAGCGACGATACGCAAACTATCCCCCCTGTAGCCAACAGGGAAATTTACATTGAAGCCATATTGAGTTTTCCCGAGCTGGCAAACTCGGTTGACGTGGCCTCCGGCAGCGCACTTGATGTCTCTATCGAAACATTCCACGCAATGTCCTGTTCTGGACCAGGAAAACCGTTACAGGCCAGAATTAGGCTCGAAGCCACTTGGGAATTCGGCATCGATGAAGACGACATTGATCAACGAATCTATTGGGTCACCACCACTGAAGATGTTCCCTTTGGTGATGACGACATAGCAAAAATTCCGATGCCTACGGCGCAACGTAAGCGGATCCAGCTGAAATACTTACCTGCAACACGAAATAACTCTGCTGTGGTTAAGAGTGCGATGAAAGAGCTGCTCGTTTGGCTTGAGAAATTTGGAGATTTGTCCTCTGGTAAACAGCAACTTGAAACCCAAAGAGCCGAGTTACAAAAAGTTTTTGATGGTCTTCCCGCCGTTAATGGGGTTGTTAAAGAACTATCAAAGAATTGGGGGCAACTGTTCAAGGGCGAACTGTATTCGGAAACCAAGCTTAGCATATTGGCACAAGAAATTCACAAGGCCCTTCGCGATCTGACCTTAAAATTGAGCCCGTCGGAAACAGGTGCTGAATATGCAATCGAGGACCTGAGCGAAGGACAAGCATCTCTTCTGTATATCTCTATTGTCGCAAGTATCATTCAACTAAATGAACGCCATATTGGAAAGTCGGTTGAAGGGTATCGTGACGTTCCAGAACTACAGCCATGGCTTACGATCATCGCCCTTGAGGAACCCGAAAATCATCTCTCGCCGTTCTACTTGTCTCGAATGATAACACTTATGTCTTCGTTGTGCTCAAATGATAGCGCGATGGGGATATTAACGTCGCACTCTGCGGGAGCCATTAGGAGGGTTGAACCCGAAAAAATTCGTTACATGCGGCACGATGAACAAAAAAGAGTGTCTTATGCAAAAAGCATAACTCTCCCCGCTAAGACTGATGAGAAATACAAATACATTTATGAAGCTGTTCGCTCAAACCCTGAGCTGTATTTTGCGAAGCTGGTTGTGTTGGGTGAAGGTCGTTCTGAGGAAATCGTAATTCCGCGACTTGCAAAAGCCTTTAACCAAATGTTGGATTTGGATCCTGCTTTTGTTGCATTCGTTCCTCTAGGTGGTCGCCATGTCAATCACTTTTGGAAGCTTCTAAATGATCTAAATATCCCTCACGTGACATTATTGGATTACGATTTTGGACGATACAATGCCGGCGTATTGCGCTTCAAATATGCGACTGAGCAACTGTCCAAGATTGGCACGACATATTCCGATGCGATGCCACCAGACACAGCTGCTTGGAGAGGCATGCAGCAAGCCGAAATTACAGCCAGATATGAATGGCTGAAGAGCCACGGGGTCCACTTTTCACTGCCTCTCGATCTCGACCTGATGATGTTGAAAGCATACCCGCAACAATACCAGTCGATTTCGAGCATAGCAGACACTTCTGATTTGACCGCAGCAGACTATGAGAAGAGCGTTTTCGGGAAAGCTGGAGGCGGACTTTCGGACTATGCCAATACGTCACCCCCAACTGCCGCACAGTTGGCGATCTATGATGATCTTTTCAATAAGGGCAGCAAACCAGTTTCGCACATTGAGGCTATGTCTTTGTTGTCGGAAACCGAGCTAAGAAACGCTTGCCCAATCGAGCTTCAAAACCTTTATAAAGACTGTGCCAATCGCCTCGGAATCGACTTTAACCCCGAGAATTCCGAATGAATTTCGTTTCGCGGGATGCATGGTGTCCAAGTGATGGCATCCAACTTGACCAAGACAGCTTAGATGTTGTTCGCAGCCATGTGTCCCAAGCTGTTCAAGCAGGGCCCGGAGCTGGAAAAACGGAACTTCTAGCTCAACGGGCCGCATTTCTATTGGAGACAAACACTTGCATTGCACCAAAGAAAATCTTGGCGATCAGCTTCAAACGAGATGCGGCAAGAAATTTAAAGGAACGGGTCGCAAAGAGAGTTGGGCCTGAGCTTTCAGAGCGTTTCGATTCCTATACCTTCGACGCGTTTGCAAAAGGGATTTTAGATCGCTTTCGTGAGGGTTTGCCTGAATGGGTTCAACCCAGCCGCAACTATGAAGTTTCATTTCCGGACTGGCGAATATGGAAAGAGTTTGGTGATAGGCCTAACTTGGATGCACCTTTCAACCATGAAACTTTTCATCCAGATACCGTTAAAAATGGCCACGCATACTTAGGTCGAGCGCCGTCGCCTTTTCCAACGAATCGACCGCAACCCGCATCTGCCGTTGAAGCTATGACACTTGCGTGGTGGACAAATCAGTTATCAAGAACCACTCAGCCTCTTACCTTTGATATGGTTAAGACGCTTGCGCAAACTATTATCCACCACAACCCGCCAATTAAACGAGCGTTCCTAAATAGTTACTCCCACGTGTTTTTGGACGAATTCCAAGACACAACCCTGCCGCAGTATGCCGTGTTGAAAGAAATATTTGGCGGCTCTCAGTCAATTTTGACTGCAGTGGGCGATAACAAACAGCTGATCATGACATTTGCGGGAGCCACAAGTGAACGATTTCGGCAATTCTCGACGGATTTCAACTCTCAAAATGTGGCCCTAGCATCTAACTTCAGATCCAATCAGCGGATAGTGGATATTGTGAACTCAATGGCAAAAACCATTGAGCCGGCCTCAATCACTGTCAAATGCTCAAAAGCGGCTGATCCAATTCCATCGGTTTCTGATGGCATAGTAACTTTTTCAAGCGATGGCGATGAACACAAAGGCATTGCTGAATTCATCTCTCGCGAGATCGAAAGTGGCGATATGAACGCCAATGATTTTATTGTTTTAGTTAGGCAAAAGGCAGATGATCACGAAAACAATGGCCTTGGAGCGGCTTTTGAAGAGGTAGGTTTGGCGCTTAGAAATGAAGCGCGAACCATTGGCGAAAGTGGTATTTCGTTGCAGGATCTGTCCTCCGAACCTTTAGCGCAAGCGGTTGTGCTATTTATTCAAGTTGCAACTGGTGATCGCCGATACCGAGCCTATCCAGATCTTATTCAACTGATGTCGATTTCGCATGGCTCAACGAGTGAACGAAGCGCAGAGCAGTTTAGACTTGAGCAAGTATTGCGAAAGGCGACAAAGGCGTTTGAAGAGTTCACCACGTCATCCGACGGCTCATTTTCTTGGGATGCCTTAGTCGATTTAATCACCGTGCAACTCGGAGAGGACAAACTTCGTAGGCTAGCCCAAGAATACAAGAACCCTGAACGGTTTTCCAAAATCAAAAACGGCATCGCAGAATTTCTTGCTGAATGTTCACAGGGAGCTAAAAATTGGCACGAAGTTGTCGATAGGTATCAAGGCATCAACCAGGTTCGCCTTATGACAGTTCATAAGAGCAAAGGACTGGAGGCGCACACAATCATTTTCTTTTCCCTATGTGATGAATCATTTTTCTATAAAGCGGATATGGATGAAGAAGCGCTGGCATTTTTTGTAGCAGTATCCCGGGCAGAGCAAAGAGTGTTCTTTACGAGAGGTCACGGTAGGACCGTGAAATTAGAGCCGCTGTATGATCTACTGACACAGGCCGGCGTGCCAAACATCTTAGCATTTCCGTAAAGCGGGCGGATTTTTACCCGCCGACTGTATTTTGCGTCAGCGCGAAAGTCCGGTTTTCGCCCGAAGTGTCGATCGACGCGATCGGCCCAAACCTGCCATTGGTCGTTCCTATCGTCGCTGCATTGCTGCTTCCCCGAAGCAGACATTGACCCGTTAGCGCAGCATCTTGACGTGCGGGATGGCGGCATCGCGGACTTTGCCGCCGTTCACGTAGCGCAGCCCAATGTCTGCTGTTCCCACAACTTTTCAGAGCACCAAGCCCTCAGGCAACGCCAAACGCAACTTGTTGGCCGTCACTCCATCGTCGTGGTGATTGCCCATACATTCGTTTGAATTCTCGGCTGAATTGAGACGGGCTCACGTATCCAACGTCTATCGCTGCCTCGTTCACGGTCATACCTCCAGCAATCTTCATCGCAGCATTGTTAAGGCGCATCGATTTGACGAATTGGATGGGAGCCATTGTTGTGACTTGCTTGAATTTTCGGTGAAACACGGCGCGGCTCATACCAGCACGGGTTGCCATATCATCAATCGAAATTGGCGCGTCTAAGTGAGAGGATACATGCGCAATAGAGCGCGCGATGGCATTGCCAGCGCCGTAAGCTCGCCGAGCAAAACTACCTGCCTCACCCTTCAAGATTGCAAATGATAGCTCCCGCAGCCGCGCATCACCAAGCACTGCAGTGTCCGTTTCATTTTGACCCAGTTGAAGCAGACGTAGAAGTGCATCGGAGAATGCGTCGTCCCAATAGGCTAGCCTGATACCCTGTGCGGGTAGGCTCCCCTTTCCGATGGGAACGTAATCGCCAAGATTATCCATTTCTAGGGTCAGTTCCGTCATAACCCGTTGATCGAGCGAAACATAAACGCCAAATAGCGGATTGTCTGGTGATGCCGTGGGCGTTCCCGCTTGCACCGGCATGGACATCGGACAGCACAGGTAGTGGCTGCTGTCATAAACGTGTCGTTCGCCATCTAATACTGCCTCTTTGGCCCCGCTCACGATGGCAACGACGCTGGGTTCATACACCGCAGGAGCGCAAGGGATCGCTTGGGTGGCGCGAAACAAGCGGACACCTTTTATGCCAGTTTCAGTGAGACCGTCTTGGTCGGTTCGGCTTTCGATAAGTTGTCTGATCTGTTCTTTGCTCATGCGTTCAGTTTAGAGCGGCAAATCTAGCCGTGACAACCCGACTGATACAATCAGGCAAGTATTCGTTATGATACGGTCTATTTCAGTCAGTCGATGAGAGCTATCTACACTGCCAAGACGATAGCACACATTTCTCGGCAAATGGCCGACCCCTTAAGGAACAACACCATGGCAGATACAACTTTCGGGCCCAAAGGCTGGACGCCGAACCGTCTCGGCTCACTTGCAGGAAAAACCTACGTCATCACCGGCGGCAACGCTGGCGCTGGATTTGAAGCCTCACGCATCTTTCTGTCGAAAGGGGCACAGGTCGTGATGTTAAACCGCAGCGCCGAGAAATCGACCGCTGCCGTCGTTGCGCTGAAAGAAGAATTTGGCACAGATGCAGAAGTGAGCTTTGTGCGTATGGACCTGTCCGATCTCGCAAGCGTCCGCGCAGCAGCAGATGAAGTGCTGAAAACCGTTCCCCAGATCGACGCGCTGATCTGTAACGCCGCCATCGCTCAAGTGCCGACACAGCAACTCACCGTTGATGGCTTTGAAAGCCAGCTTGGCACAAATCACTATGGTCATTTCGTGCTGTGCGGAATGCTGTTTGATCGGATCGATGCCAGTAAAGGCCGGATCGTCGTTGTTGCCAGCCTTGGCTACAATATGGGGATCAAAACCATCCAGTTTGACGACATGAATTGGGACAAGAACTACAGCGCCAATCCTGTTTATAGCCAGAGCAAGCTGGCCCAGATGATGTTTGCCTATGAGTTACAGGATCGCTTGAAAGGGACAGTCAAGGACGTGTCGATTTACGTCTGCCATCCCGGCGCTTCCGCGACATCGCTGATCAGCTCTAGTGGTGGCCTAATGACGCGGCTGACTTGGTGGCTGATGAGCAAAACGCCAATGGTGCAAACTGCTGAAAGAGGCTCCTATCCTGAAGTTATGTGCGCGACAGAAGACGGGTTAGAACAACGCGCGCTCTATGGCCCAACGGGTTTGATGCAAACGGGCGGCCCGGTCGGCAAAGGCACGCTAAACCCCCATGCCTACGACAAGGATGTGATGGAAAAGCTGTGGCGGGTGTCCGAAGAAGCAACCGATTTTAGCTGGGAGATTTGAGCAACCCGCGAACCAGTGGGTCGCTTCCGCGCGCAGCAGCAGACATTTGAACACGGCGCAGCATCCGTCGTTTTGGGCTCGAAGCGGACGTGCGGCAATGCAGCGCGTGGTTTTTGCGCAAAATGCCCTGCCACCGGCCTGAGCGATCACACGGGATGACTGCTGTCAGCCCGAAGCGGACATGACCTGTGCCGCCATAGCATCAGACATTTTCAGAAGTGAGGGCGGAGAGCTGCCTTTTGCTGCAGCATGTGCCAATGTCAGCTATGCTAAAAAATTGAAATTGAAGGCCTGACATGTTACATATTGATGTCTGAAGTTTATGTATTAATGGGGTGGATTGCGGCTGGCTTGGACTTGCTGTTCCCTCTCTGGCCAAGTTGATTTTATATAGGCCAATATGGTCCAGATATCGTCGTCTGACAGCGTGTTTTTGAATGCCGGCATTCCGCTATTGAAGTCGTTGATGCCACGCAAAGCCAGAGTTCCTCTTCCACCAAATTTTGTGTAGTCAAATAGCAAAGCGTTATCGTGATGCCATGTGTGCCCTGTCCGGTCATGCGGCGGCGCTGGCAAAACGCCCTCATCGTTTGCTATCTGCCAATCGGGCTGACCTCTTAAGTCAGCGCCATGACATGCGGCACAAGTTTCGACATAAAGCTCGCGACCCTTATTTAAGTCGCGTGCGTCAAGTTCGTGATCTGCCGCAGCACTTGATGCAAAAACGAATAAGAAGGATGTAAGTATTTTCATAGGACATTGACCCAAGTGCGCATTCCTCCGATGGCATGACTAAGCATATGGCAGTGCAACAGCCAGCGGCCAGGATTGTCGAAAACGCAGATAATATCTCGGCTCTCACCAGCATTTACAAGCGTGGTATCACGCAAGTCACCTAAGCTGCCATCCGCTTCAACCTCATAGAAATGATGCCCATGTAGGTGGATGCCGTGGGCAAACGCTGTGTCATTGACCATCGTGATTTTCACCGTCTCACCACGTTGAAAGGTGCCGAAGGGCGTTTGCGGTAAATCTGAGGTATCGTTGAAAGCCCAGATATTGTCGCCTCCATGCCGCCCGCTCATGGCTCCGCCTTGCATTTGCAAGGTCAGGTGTTGCCTGGGTTCATCTGGACGAGAAAGACCATGCGGTTCCAGAGGTGCAATTTGAGCTATTTGACGGACTGTATTAGTGCCTTCAACAACCAAATTCGCCAATTTAAACGCGCCTTGGCGTGACACCATATCAAAGCTGACTGGGCCGGTGATATCAGCGATCACATCAACGCGCTGCGCCGGCGCAAGAACAAGATCGGCCATATCACGCGGGACGCTGAGAGCCATGCCATCGAGTGCAACGATTTTGCCACTGATGCCGCCAACCGCCACCGGAAATACGCGATTTGTAGCGCCATTGATCAGGCGAAAGCGCACTCGATCCCCTAGCTTGACCTTCGTTTGTGATAAAAACGCACGTGCGAAATTTCCCATATATCCACCATGAGCCATGGTGTGCATGTCGCTAAACGCGTCGCTCAAGCTGCCATCATCTTGCATCAGCCAATCCGAAATGAGCACCGTGATGTCGTGGTCTACGTCTGGTGGCGTATCGTCTTCGATGATCAAAGCCCCCATCATGCCCCGCGCCACTTGCTCTTGCGAAATGTAGTGCGAGTGATACCAAAAGGTGCCGGCATCCGGCGGCGTAAAGCTATAGGTTTTGCTGTCATTCGGAAGGATGAGTTCTTGTGTCAGTTCCGGCACTCCGTCCATCCGGTTTTGTAAGCGAATGCCATGCCAGTGGACTGAAGTCCCCTCATTCAAGCCATTCTCAACCTTAATGTTTGCGCGCTTGCCACGCGGCAGGCGCACTGTTGGACCAGGTGTGGACCCGTTAAACCCAAGCATCTGTGTTGCTGGGCCACCATTGGGCAAGATTTGTTGCGTTACCGGCTCTGCACGCAAATGAGCCGTGCTTGTCGCGGCCCAAAGAGGCATTGGTAACATTGAAAATGCAGAAGCCGAGGTCAAAAACTGCCGCCTATTGAGTGTCATCAGTTGATCCCATTTGCGCGTTGTAATTCACGAATATAAGCTATGATCATAGTCACATCGCCCCGCGTCACGCCCTCAACTGGGGGCATATTTCCAAACCGCCAATGATGTGCGCGCACGCCGGATGCTGCGGCCCGCTGAAAAGCATCATCGCCGTGGTGGCTGGGCTCATAGATTTTATGAACCAAAGGCGGCGCAACGCCATCTTGCCCAGCTGCGTTTGCCCCGTGGCACGCGGCACAGGCGGCATCAAACGCACGTTTTCCAATTTGGGCATTTTGCGACAGCATCTCGGGTATAAGGACTTTCGCCAACGCACCTTGTGCAACGCTGGATTGAGGTGTGGATGATGCGCTTGGCTCATCATTCGGCCACGTCAGATAGGCTATCCCACCCACAATAATAAGTGCGCCAATTGCGAGTTTATGTTTCATTAAAGCCTCTCGTTTCCATCATTTTCAACTGTGCTACAGCTTCCCCTAGGTGGAAGGTCAAACCATTGCGCATCACAGTTTAGAGAGCATCCAGACAGCCATGCCCACCATCATCACGTTTTCAAGCAGTGATACGAATCCCAACGGAACATTACTGTCCCCGCCAACGCAGGCGCATTTCAATTCACGCTTGTCGATGTAGACGGCCTTGAACACGCTTATCGCCCCGATGCTTGCAACAAACAGCGCAGCGGGTGCGGAAAGCCAAGTCAATAGGCCTGCCATCATCAAAAGGCCCGCGCCAGTTTCAACAAAAGGATAAATGTAACCGTAGCGAACCCAGCGCTGTGCCAATAAATCGTAATTCAAAAACATCGTTGCAAAGCGTTCGACATCTTGCAGTTTTTGAAGGCCCAACAACACCATTGAAATAGAGATGAACCACTCCAAGGTGCGCCCCGCAACAACGGTCCCAAGAGACAGCCATGTCACGCATACGGCCAACAGCGCTGCGATGCTAAAAAGTGCAATCACGGGTTTATAAGTTGTCGCATTTTTGGGTTTCGTTGCTGTGCCAAAGTATGCGCTTAGGTCATCAAAGCCACCAATACGTTTGCCATCGATGAAAACCTGTGGCGTTGTTTCGACATCATGTTCGGCCTTGAATGCATCCACTTCATCGCGCGAGGTCAAGTGCCGATCCTCAACAACAAAGCCGTTGCGCTCTAACAGGTCTTTGGATTTGAGACCGTAGGGACACATGTGATCTGTCATAACCATGCGATAAAGTGTGGCGGTTTTATTCGTTTTTGTAGCGATCATTTTGCATGTCCTTTTGCGGACGCGATGCGCCCTTGATTGTTCTTTGCACGCAACATAAGGTCTCCCGTAACTGGAAGGTCAAGGTGGATTTATGAATATTTCATCGGCAGCAAAAGCGGCGGGGTTATCCGTCAAAACGGTGCGCTATTATGCTGATATTGGCTTGGTCGAAGCGCCCGCACGATCTGATGCAGGCTACCGCACCTATGACGAAGTCTCTGTTCGTAAGCTGGTGTTCATCCGCAGATCACGCGCCTTTGGTTTTTCCATCGAAGAATGCCGCGAACTTTTAGGGCTATATCAAGATCAAGCGCGCACAAGTGCCGAGGTCAAACGCATCGCGTCAAAACGCTTGGAAGAAATCGAAATCAAACAACGCGAATTACAATCCCTGCACGACGAATTGGCACATTTGGTGACATCATGCCGTGGAGACCACCGGCCAGATTGTCCGATTATTAGCTATTTAGGATGATAACTGTTTTACAGTGGTGATGCACAAAACCTGCCGTTGGCTGCGCTATAAGCCAATGTCGGATCTGGGCCGATCACGTCGAGAAGGAAGATTACGGTTCCAGACTTTGCAAAGGTCGCTATCTGCGCATAGCTGACCTTGATGGCTGGCGCAGCATAGTTGGCAAGGCTTTTGAGACGATAAGGTCAGATGCTGTAATCTAAACGACCCAATTAGTTTCGGGCGGTTAATACAAATAGACGGCTGTCAAAAGCGCAACGATGTCATTTGCCTCATTGTAGAGCGCCAACGTTTCACCATTGATACGGTAGCTTTGAGTGGCCTCAAGGGCCCGCGCAAGGCTTTGCTCTATTGCATCCAGTGGTGGCGGGCATGCCATGAGTGTCGCTGCTGAGCGGCCAAAGCTCAATGTTCCGTCTTGCTGTGTGAAATCACCCATCATTCCATTGCAGCCCACCGTTGCTGAAAACCGACCATCATTTTCGCGTAGGATCACGTGTGCTTCGTGGCCGCCCGATGGCAGGCCGACAACATCCTCACCTGCCAGAGTATCAATCTTCCAGTAGGTATTTGTCAGCATTGCATCCGCACGCTGGCGTTCACAGGTGATGCCTGGGCGGGTGCGAACAAACCGATCCACAACAAGACTACGCTGCTCTGGTCCCTCCATCGCGGGACGCATCAAAAAGGACCCTTCGACATTTACATAAAGTGGGGCAGCGGCGTCAGATTGATCGGCAAGATATGCCCGTTCCATCTCGAGGTAATCACCGTCCATGACCACAGGATAGCTGCGCCCAGTGCGACACTCCTGAAACATCGCAGCATCCGCCATATATGTCATCATGCCGCCGAGAAAGACATCCTTGATATCTGTTTCATCCAACGTGCCGTTTCCGGTCAGCTCGTAAGGAAGGTCGGACGTGATGACATTCCCGTCCATATCCAACGACCTGATTTTGTTAGCTGCCTTAACCTCCCACTGGTTGGGAGTGTCAGTCAAACCGGACAGGACAATCGTCTTGCTTTGTGCATCCGAATACCAAAACCCGATATCGTCTTGAATGTTGTCGCCAGTATCCCCAGCGCGGCCCAGCCATTCCCGGCGCAGATGATAGCCTTGGTCAGGCCACATGTCGAGGTGATAGGAGATCCCCTCACAGTCCGCGCAAGGAAGCGTGCCTGTGAATGTTGCGGGCAGTTCTAGACCGTGCGCGCCAATTTGTGGGTGGTCCGTAATTGCATTGCTTCGCGCCTCTGAGGCAACCCGCACCATGATAAGATGAACCTCATCCGGTGCTCCGCGCGTGATAACGGGCGCGACCGTGTCAGTGGTAAACATCATATGATCACCAGCCCAGAGCGTCGCGCGAACCGCATAGCTGTGGTTTTCCTCAATCTCGCTTGCGTCATACTTGATCTCAAACGCGTAAGGTGGGCCACCCGCATTTTCGATTTCGATGCGTCCCAGCTCATCCGCTGGAGCGTCTGCACGAAAAATATCGGAGAGGGTCACAACAAGGCGTGCATCCGCTGGAGGCATGATCCGCTCGCGGAAGGTTGCTGTGCCCGTGACAGTCTCAGCCACCGCAATTCCTTCAAAGGAAAATACAAACGTCAGGAGCATGGCCATAAAGCGGGAGTAAAGCACTGGCGTTTCTTTCTATTTCGAAAAGTTCGTTCAAAAAACTATAGAGTTATGGTTCTCATATTAAGACATTATCAAACTCTGCCTCAGTGAGCAAAAGCTTCCCAGTCCAGTCGAGGCCGATATCCACAAAGCTTGGATTACCTGCCACCAAGTCCGAAGGCGTTTCCGGGACATCATTCAACGCGGCTCCATTTGCCCCAGCCTTGAGCAGCATCTCAACATTCTCTGGCGTTCCGAATTGCGATGCGACGTGAAGTGGCGTCCCACCGTGGTTATCGCGCGCTGAAAGATCAGCACCGGCATTGGCGAGAATGAAAATGTTTTCTACGGGGCCATATGATGCCACGATGTGAAGCGCGCCTCCAGCACCCTACTTGATCTGGCCTTAGATGGTGATCAGATTTGATATTAATGTCTAGTCAGAAGACCATGAGCTTGAGGCGAACGGCCCTAAGCTGCCGCTCGCGCTAAAACCGTCTAATGACCGCTCCCAGCCCAAAGCGGCTGTGGCGCCTGAGGGGTGAATTGACAAAGCGGATGGGGTGGATAGCTCCTGCTTCAACTGGCGTCACAATGCGCCATACTGCAGTTGTTTATCACTGCTAGGAAAGGAGCTATACAATGCAAGTTACAACAGTTGGTATTGATCTGGCCAAACATGTTTTTCAGGTCCACGGAATTACTAAGGATGGGAAGGTTGTCTTCAATCGAGCTATCCGTCGCCCACAACTCATGCAGTTCTTCACCAAATTGGAACCCTGTTTGATCGGCATGGAGGCATGCGGGTCCAGCCACTATTGGGCACGAGAACTCACCAAGCTTGGGCACGATGTTAGGCTGATCCCGGCCAATTATGTGAAGCCTTATGTCAAACGCGGCAAGTCTGATGCCAATGATGCTGAAGCTATCTGTGAAGCGGTGACACGCCCGACGATGCGGTTTGTTGCGCCCAAGTCTGAGGAACAGCAAGCCGTATTATTCCTGCATCGCGCGCGCGATTTGATCGTCAGGCAGCGAACGCAACTGAGCAACATGCTTCGCAGCCTGCTGGCCGAGTTTGGTGTCATCATTCCACAAGGAACTGGAGCAGCAGTCAAATACGCGAAAGGAGTTCTCGAAGGAGAGAAGCCCGCTCTACCACAAATCGCAATCGATGTTCTGAGACAACTCAGCCACCAACTTATCGCGATGCATCTAAGGTTCCGTTGGTACGAGATGCGCATGCGGCTTCATTCGAAACTGGACAAACGCGTTATGCTGTTGCGCACGATCCCAGGCGTCGGGCCCGTCACCGCGTCAGCCATTGTTGCCACAGTTGGCGACGCTAAGCAGTTCAAGAATGGCCGACAATTCGCGGCTTGGTTAGGTTTGACACCATTGAATTTGTCCAGCGGCGGAAAGGAAAGATTAGGGCGGATTACAAAAATGGGCGACCGCTACATTCGGCGTCTTTTAGTGACCGGTATGACAGCGCGATTGCGGCAAATGAAAGTAAACCCTGATCGGGTCGACCCATGGGCCATCGGTCTTCTTGAGCGCAAACCTGCTCGATTGGCGACTGTCGCAATGGCAAACAAGACCGCACGAATAGTCTGGGCGGTGCTGACCAAGAACGAATACTATCGGCCTCACACAGCTTAAGAGATAAGAAAGGAACACCCGAGACAGCAAGACCAATGAAATGATGGCGCACAGTCAGCCCGCCAACCAAGACACCCCGTCGAATGTCCAGGACACGTTGTTGTTCGATAAGCCGTTTGGGACTTGGTCGCGGAAACCATCAGGGCCAGCGGCTACGAGTGCCGCGCAAATAGGCCGGACACACGTCTGCTTCTGACCAGTGCGAAATTACTTCAAAAATGTCTTGCTATGCAGGAGCTATCCACACACGACGTTCATAGTGTTGTTTGTCAGTGACGGCAATGCGGGACAAACCCGACCTTGCTCGCTAGAAAATCAAAGTCCGCTTTCGGCAATCTTGCTAAAGGTAACGTCGCACTTTAACTTTGTAAGTTCTATAATCCGCCCCATAGGTGTCTTCTAGCCAAGGTTCTTCCGCGAATGGTGCCGCGGCTAAAACCAAGACACCGAACGCTGCGATAAATGCCGCCCATCCAGACGCAGAAAGCACCGCCCATCCCACGAGAATGGCCATATCCGCCAAGTATTGCGGGTTACGGGAATACCGATAGAGACCATCTGTTTTCAACTCAGCGACTTCGCCACTGGTTGCGCCAAGGCCAATTTTCCGGACCCCCATCCAGACGACGACGTTACCTGCGACCATCAGAGTAGGACCAATTCCCCACCGGACGAACATGGGCCAATCAAAGCTGTTCCAGTTTGCAATACCCAGCACCAACGTAGCGGCAAATATTGAAACCGTGGCCAGCCAGACCCGAAGCTTGATGCTCGTTGTGGCTTGCTTCGGGGGCCAGATACGACGCTTAGGAAACGCGATGGACCACCCGAACGCAGCAAGCAGATAGCAACCTGCGAGCCCACCGACCAAAACGGCGAGGATTTCGATGTTACTCAGCATGGTCATGCCCATGACTTTCCAGCGCGCCACTGTCCTCGCCTGAGCGCAGTTCTTGCCACGCTTGAACCAGAATAAGCTGGGCTGAGCGCAAGAACAGACCTGCCATGATGATTGCTACGATAAGATCAGGCCACGCCGAAGCCGTCAGAAAGACCGCGAAGCTTGCAATCATGACAGCGACATTGCCGATGGCATCATTGCGCGAACACAACCAGACAGAACGCACGTTGGCGTCACCGTCCTTGTAGCGCATCAGAAGCAGGACACTTGCCAAGTTCGCGGCCAGCGCCAGTAGCCCGATCAAACCCATGATCTGTGCGCTTGGAACGCCCAGAATGAATATCTGGTAAACTGTCGAGCCAAAGACCCAAAGGCCCATAAACAGTAAGCTCAGACCTTTGATCAGTGCAGCGGTTGAACGAACCTTAAGGCTCATCCCTATGACCGCGAGACTAAGGCCATAGGTCAATGCATCCCCCAAAAAGTCGAGGGCATCTGCTTGCAATGCCTGCGATCCAGCAAGTTTGCCTGCCGACATTTCTACAAAGAACATGGCCGCGTTTATGAAGATAACCCCCCACAGAACTCGCTTGTAAGCTGGATCAACACCATCAAATTTTGGGTTGCCAGAGCAACCACACGCGACTTCGGTTTTGCTGATTGTTTCAGTCATGCGATGTTCCTCGTTTTGTGCGGATTAAGAGCCAACGCGGGACACACGCCGCATAGTCGTCAAAGGGTTTTCCAAAAGTCCGAATGAGGGCTTCTTCCTCGCCCCTGATCTGAAAACGATCAATGGCTAGAAAAAATGCAACAACAGTAAAGACTGCGCTGCCCGCACCGAGCCACAGGGCAAAGGCCATCAAAATGATCAGCATTCCCACATACATCGGGTTACGCGTCACACTGTAGATGCCGTTCGTCACCAGTGTGCTCGCCAATTCTGGTGATTGCGGGTTCACGGTTGTCTTGTGGCGGATAAAGCTCAGGACTGCAGGTAGTAGAAACAGCGCTCCCGCCGTTACAGTCGCGGCAATCAACCACGTGGGTGTTTCAAAAGTCGCCAGCGGGACGAATGCGGCAAGCAAGCTTGCCATCACAATGCAAAATGCCAGTTGTGCGAGTGGGGGTATGTTCATGAAGACACTTCCATATTCGATTCTTCACAACTATAATTCCTCTAGCCACTAGAGCTTCAAGAGGGAAATTTGATGTTTTCAATCGGCCAGCTTTCCAAACGCACGGGCGTCAAGATACCGACGATCCGATACTATGAGCAAATGGGTCTGATTGATGAACCTGAGCGATCAGAAGGCAACCAACGCCGATACACAAAGGATGGTCTGAGCCGCTTGTCCTTCATTCGTCACTCTCGTGACCTAGGGTTTTCGGTCGAGGATATCAGGGGGCTTCTGGATCTGAGCCAGCACCCAGAGAAACCATGCAGTGATGCTCACAGTATTGCTGCCCAACACTTACAAGATGTTCAGAGTAGGATTACGAAGCTGCGGCGATTGGAGCGTGAGTTGAAACGCATCACCAAATGTGACGCTGGAAATGTGGCCACCTGTGCCGTCATCGAAACGCTTGCCGATCACGGGCTTTGCGAAACTGAACACTAAAGCAGACTTTCGCCGCACCCCAGCAGCTTTGTAGGTATGGGCTCGAACTAGACCTTAGCTGCACATGTCCCCAAGGTCTGCTGGGCGGACAAGGTGTGAATTTGCTGCAGGCGCGCGTTGGGGGCTTATCCCGTCCTGGTTCAAAGCAAATGATCCCAAGGAATGGAAAGCGACCACGTTCAATGCTCGGATCGAAGAGGCGCGTGAAAAGCCGACCTTCCGCGCTGCATGGCGATATGGACGGTGTTTGATCCCCGCTGGTGGGTTCTATGAATGGACAGGCCCCAAAGGAAATCGTAGGCCCAACTTTTTTGCTCCGGCGGGCAACGATGCCAATTTATATTTTGCTGGGCTGTTCTCTATTTGGAATGATATACGGACCTGCACCATCATGACCCGTGCGGCAACGGATGCGATGGTAGGGATCCACAATCGTATGCCTGTGATCCTGAATTCGGAAGAGCGTGAGGCATGGCTAGAGGGTTCGGCAAACCTCGATATCGGGATCGGGACAGCCCTAAAGACATGGCCCGTTGAGCGGTTCGGATTGATGGATGAAGGGTCCAGCCTCATCGAAGCCGCTGAATAGCCATGTCCAAATTTTACCTGTCAACGAAATGGGAGGACCAAGTTTTAATTTGAGGCGCTCGTATTATGGGAAAACTGCCATTCATATGATGATATCTATGAAAAAGCGGACACAGATACATATTGCAACTAACGGCAGGTTTGAGCCCGACGTGACTGATGCTGCACTATTCATTTACGTCCGGTTTCGAGGCGAAGTAACCTTTAGATCAGCATTTTTGTTGGCGAATACACTATCCCATCGGGTCAAAAATTGGTGCCAACCCATTACTTGTGGGAGCCTTGAAGCGCCCTGAAAAACCACATATTGCCCCATGGTAGTATGAGCAGCCCGGCCCTTGAATAGTCTCAATCAGACCTTTGCCATCTTCTTTGATCAGTATCTCGCATTGGTCGCCGTCTCCAGTTGAGGAAAGAAGCCAAGTCATGCGATCTATGCGCGAGAAATAAGCATCCATTTTGCCTAGACAACCACTTCCCTTGATGGCGATTATTGCGTCATTCCCTGAAACGGCGAGAAGTAGCGCGTAGTCAGTGACGCCGGAGTCACCATCACCTTCCAGCAAGAACTCGGCTTCTTGGGCGATCGATGTTTGTGGGCTCCCGATCAACAGAAGTAACACCATTGCCGAGGCGGCAAAACTGGCGAACTTTAAACGATGGTCTAGCATGTCAAATTCCCTCATTTTTAATTGGCTTAAGTGTCGTAACAATCTTTTGTGAAAATAACAGCCGCGGCAAAGTCATGCTGTGCCGTCGGCGTCAATCAGTGTTGGCATTATAGGCTATGATCCGAGGGAAAACAGGCATTTGAGCGGCTGCAGTAAAAGATCACTTCGTCCCGCAGAGGCGGAGTCTGCGCAGAACCCAGCGAATGTCGGCAATCCGCCGACGTTTCCCAACGGCCGATATCCGATCTAGGTTAATATCCGATCTAGGTTAATAGTCGGTCACAATGAAGCCCGATGCTGCGACGCAGCTCCCCCAAAGCAGACTTTCTCGGTTCAAAAAAGCATACACGATTTTGTAATTTGGTCAAAAGAATGATGTCGGTATTAGAAGTGCGATTTTCGAACTCTTATAATTCATCTAGTAGTCGTGAGATTGTTCCTTATAGTCACTGTATGGATACTAAAGCGCATTTCTTGGTCAATCCTCGGCTAACAAGATTACTTGGTGAAACATACCGATCTAGCGAAGTCGCGCTCAAAGAGCTGGTTGACAACGCCTGGGATGCTGATGCTCAGAACGTTTGGGTTTCGCTACCAGCAGTGATGTCCAATGACTCTGTCGAAATTCGGGACGATGGCGTTGGCATGTCTGAACTGGCAATTCGAAATGAATACCTTGATATTGCCAGCGACAAACGAAAACGGATTGGCGAACGATCTCCACTTTTGGGGCGCAAGATCAAAGGGCGCAAGGGAATTGGTAAGTTTGCAGGATTAACTGTGGCGAGTATCATGACACTGGAATCGTTCACAGAAGGGAAAAGATGCCAACTTAAAATTGATAAGCGGGAACTCATCGACAACGATGCTGACCTGGAGAAAATCCCATTGAATTTTTCAACAGTTCAGAGTGATACCCGTGACGTTGGCACCAAGATAACATTGGAAGAGTTGGATCAGAGCTTGAACTTTCCTCAAGCGAAGAAACTCAAAGAGCTGATCGTGCGTGAATACGGTCGCGAAGAAAAATTCGCTGTTCACGTTAACGGTGAACGTGTTTCTTTCAATGATTTGAGAGGGGCGTCCGTAGCAGTGCAAGAGAATTTGTCGGAGGCGGGGAACGTCGAAGTTAATTTTACGATTTCCGAAGATAAATCAAAACCGAAGTCACCGGGATTAAGCCTACGTGTTGGTGGAAAGATTGTTGGGGTTCCATCATATTTTGGTTTGGACGATGACGAAGATATTCCGAGAAAGCTCTTAAAAAACCTAGCTGGTGAAATTTCTGTTCCCGAGAATGATACCTTTGTTACAGCGGATTGGGGGGCAGTAAACGAAAGTAGTAAGGCTTACCAAGAAGTTAAAGCCTATGTGCAGGGTGTAGTGAAAGGGAAGTTGAAAGAAACTCATACCAATCAAATGAGCCTGCAGCAGGCTCGTTTGAAGAAGGCATTAGACAGAAGACTGCAAAGCTTTCCAGAAAATCGCAGGCATTATGCTGAGCATGCTTTGAGCAAGATATTAAACAAATTCTATGGCGAAAGTGACGAAAGAATAAAGGTGATTGCTGACGTTGCCTTAGACGCGATGGAGCTTGATGGCTATTGGAGCGTTCTTGAAAAAATCAATGATGCCAGTGTTCGCGACATTCATGACTTTGCGGACTCCTTGCAAGACTTTGGACTTCTGGAACTCTCTAATGTAGGAAGGCAAGCGCGTAGTAGGCGACAGTTTTTGAGCTACCTCGAGAGCCTAGCCGATGACGACAAAACCAAAGAAGACGCTATGCACACGTCTTTGGAAAAGAACCTGTGGGTCTTCGGGCATCGATATTCTCAAATGTCGTCTAATGAAACTTTGGCAACAATTGTGCAAAAGTATTGCGACAAAAAATATAATGGCTCAAAAGCAAAAAACCGTCCGGATTTACTTTTAACCCAAGGGTTTGACGGTCGCCATCTGCTCATTGAATTCAAGCGACCATCAAAAACCATTGGAAGAGATGAAATTTCTCAAGCTGAGGAGTATCGCGACGAGCTTTCGATACAGTTTCATTCAGGAATGTCATTTGAGATTATGCTGGTTGGCAAAGAGCGCAAGCGTAATGTCTCGGTCGATAATTTGGCCAAAAATATTTCGATTCACTCCTACCTAAGTTTGATTTCCAATGCCCGCAATGAAATTGACTGGCTGATTTCCACCTTGGGTAAGTAGTCGTGTGTTTCTTCAAGTAATTTTTGTTTTGCCAACTGTAAAACGCGGAAAATGCTGGCCCTACGGCCAGCATGCGCTTTGGCACGTTTCAGCTTTGTGGCGAGCACTCGCGCCAAAGCGCAACACAATGTCAAACGCAGTGGCCCCTTTTTACGCCGCGATCTGGTCCCTTATTGCTCTGCGATTGGCAGCCAACCTCATGTCGGTTTGGAAGAGCTTTTTTGGATGATCTATTCTAATAGTCATCCCCTTTCTGTCCGCAACCTCTTGAACGGGTCGCCCCGAAGGAGCGGCTTCATTCCTGAAGGTCGCCACGAAGCCGCTCAGTATGGACGTTTGTTTTCACAAAGAATGCTGCAGCCACTCCCGAGATGACACCGAATAGATGTGCCTCCCAGGAAACGCCAAGCTGACTTGGGAGAATACCCCAGAGCATGGAGCCGTATAGTGAGCCGACCAGTAGAGCCGCGCCCAGCGTGACTGGAGAATGATCCAACACGCCGCGTGCTACCAGGAAGCCAAACCAGCCGAAGATTAGCCCTGACGCACCGATATGGATGGCCGAACCTCCGAACAGCCAGACAAACCCATCGCCCAAGCCAATGACTATGGCGTTCACGGCAAGCATGTTTCGTGTGACAGTCACCACCAAAAGCCCTCCCATCACCAACAGTGGCGGCGTATTGGACATCAGGTGCGCGAAGTTTCCGTGCAGTAAAGGCATTGCTATGATGCCATCAAGCCCGCTGGCTTGCCGAGGGATCAGCCCGAACACCGTGTTCAAGTTGTAGCCGGTAATCCAGTTGACGACGTGAACACACCAGAGCAGCCCGATAAAAGCTGTTAGTGACGCGATGCGCCGCCAAAATGCTCGCATGTGCTCTCGTTTCCTCATGATGGCGAAACTAAACGCCCGGCCAGTATCTTCAATAACTTTGCATACTGCATAAAAATTTGTCCATGAGGAAAGTAAGTCGAGGTAGCCAACCTCTTTACTTTACGGCTTGGGCGTAAGGAATGGCAGCTTCCGGATTGCTGCAATGCGACATACGAGCCTGTCCCCCCATGACGACTACGGGACAATTATGCCCGAGGAAAGTTGCATTTTAGGATGCAATAAATATGTCTCATTGAATGGACATCGGCCGAAGCGTGTCATCGGTGTCAAGGTTAAGTGCGCTGCGCCAGAGCGGGGTTTTGAAGATATGGCCGCCCCGCTGAGCGGAGTCGTCTTCGCGAACCTCGATGAGCAATCCTGCCCATTCGAGCGGCCGCAGCACGTAAGATGAAAACGCGGCCATCTCTCGCCATCCTGCAGTGTGCCAATCTTGTGGGTCATCATAGAACGTTTCGAACAAGGCAGCCTCAGTAGCGCCATGATCGGCCTCGACATTGATCACGTTTAACCAGACGTCCCACTTCCCAAATGGACGGTCTTCCAAACGTGAATAGGAAGCATGATCGATCTGAA
Source organism: Pacificibacter marinus (assembly GCF_018860505.1). Lineage (GTDB taxonomy): Bacteria > Pseudomonadota > Alphaproteobacteria > Rhodobacterales > Rhodobacteraceae > Celeribacter > Celeribacter marinus_B. The sequence continues at coordinate 17,429 of NZ_JAHKPU010000030.1, read as the reverse complement.
GCACAAAGTATGGGATCAGTTCGGCAAACAGGTGGCCAGGGGCTTGTGCCAGTTCTGTGCCACGCTTGGTCAGCCGAAACTCACCTTTGAAATGACGCCCCAGGCGCAGGGAAATCAACAAAAAATGTAGAATTTCAAGTGGGGGGAACTCATACTCATTGATCACCTTGTTGTAACGGAACATCTCATCCGCGCCTTTGCCCGGCCAGTCGAAATGTTCGACCGCCCAATGGACAAACGTGCGCTTGAAAGCTTTGGTTTTGGTAAGTTCGATTGCCCCGTGCTTCAGCGCATACTGCATAGTCAGGAGAGCCCCGCGAAGCAGCGGAGAATGCGCAAGGTCCGGATGGTCATCGGCGAGAGTGCGGAATTCGATCATGTCAGGATGTTGCCACAGATTGAGTTGTAATCCCATAGTGACCACGCATTATGATTATGTGCTCGCAGACATTGACGCCTTGGGCTGATCGCCGGTTTAACTGGGCGTGCGGCATCAAGCCCGTCATGTCGTCTGATACAACCACATGGGTTTTGCTGCACGATTCAATTAAAAGCTGAGGGGCTATCTTCTCACTCCTCAAAACGGCCATCCTTTCTCACCAACCCAGCAACATCGTCCCGCAGATATACCGCGCCGAAATCCTGACCGTCAGGTGAGAATGGGGCTACTCTGGCTGATTTGAAAATGCCTCTTATTGTGTTCCGGTGTTGACCCGTTTCGGCTGAAAGCTTTGATAGAGTTACGAAGCGCTGGTTAAAATTGGCCATATCGTTCGGCGTCATCCGGTATTGTAGCCGCGCAGTTAGCGGGCTTGTGATCAACCGTGCAGACACATACCCGGCCTTAATTAAGGCCAAAATGGCCTCTCCATCTCGCAATCCGATGGATCTGCCGAATTCGGCCGCGGACATTGTCCCTGCTTCATCATCAAGCACCTCACCCTCAACTCTGGTGCGGGGGCCCGCCAATCGGTTTACCTCAGTCTTTTGCACCACAATCCCATGGAAACCTTCGACTCCGATCCGTTTGCCGACTGTCAATTGCCCTTCTTTGATGCCACAGACTAAACCCTTTAGGGTTATCGCCCTCCGCCTGCTTCCGTGGAGTAACGTTTCCCAGCTACTTTCGTTTTCGTCTACCAAAATAGAGTTTTTCAACAACTCGGCAACGAGGACGGTTCCGTCAGAGATGCGCCAAGGGCTCTTGATCTTTTTAACTTTGGTTCGTGGAATCAACAGCTCTTCATTCTCTAAAGCTACAAGTTCTTTGTGCGTGGCACCCATCGCTTTACGCATAGCAATCGGCCCGACAAGTGTCGGAATCTCTGCCAATAATGCTGAATGAGCTTCGGCATCAAACAGCTTGCGGCTGTGGGGCCGCCCATCTTCGGTCTTGAACACACCGGCCTCGACCAAGAAGTGTTCCAGCACCCCGATTCCGATTCCTGTCTCTAACGCCGCGGTTGTGAGGGAATGCCGCCGGCGCTCTTTTACAACGTGTCCCAGCACGACATCCCCTGCGGCTCGGGGCCAATGGTCGAGGACGCATTCTCGGAGGAGGCTCCGGAACGGGTGAAAACCCGGTTCGTTCCGATAGTCACGGTCTAATTGACTATAAAGCATCCCGAAGATTTTTCTGGGCTCATCAGACGATTTTGTCGCCGTAGAAGCGATTTGATCAAGAGTTGCACGGATCGCTCCTTTACCTTGCACCACGACATCGAAGCCAGCCGAATGAGCTAAAGTGGAAATAACCGCACCGTTGGAGGTGCCCAATCGCGATGTAGCCTGCCCAATTAGACGACAGAGAGGAGCTACGATATGGACGGGCTGATCTTTGAACCACGTATTGTCATCACCATCCTCAAGTCGTCGATCAAGCCAGAGGTCATAATTGGATGGCTCCAATCTCGGTTGGTCGAAGCCTCCTGATAGGATCTTCTCCTCGATCTCTCGGAGTCGTGCGCCGATATCAAACCGGTCTTTGATCGCCTTGGTCTCCCACAATGGAACAATTGGATGACCATGTCGGACGCAAAGATTTACTTCGCGAAACTGCCAATCTCCCCGCATCACCATAGCTGAGAAGGCCGGTCCTTTCGCATTTGAAGTGTCTTTACGCAAGCAGACTGGACAGCCTCGCATCACCGGATTGCGTAAGGCTCTTGAAATGAAAAGTTCGCCCCTGAACTGCATCCTGACATTCCCGGCTCTTACCCCAGTCCAGGATAGAAGCTCGTCAGTGACGTCCGGAATGAGGTTAGCCCAACCCGCTAAGGCCTCAATAGCGTCCTCGTCCTGATCCAACAATCGATTGTAGGGGGCACCCATGTCATAGGCCAAGTCGCGAGCATCTGTCTGCCAGACCGCTGCAAGGCGGGCAAGATAAGAGTAGAGGGTCTCTCGAGGGGCAGGGGATGGATTGGAAATAGGTAAAATTGTCATGAATAATATGAACTTGTCAGAAATTATGAGTTAACCCTTCTGATACGTAGGGTCGACTAAAGTGGATGGAGGGAGCTCCGAAATGGTTGCGTAGTTGCGATTACGTTAGCCGTCTGCCGTTGTATTAAGGCCTGATCTTCACGTCGGGCCAATGATCAATCCCGAACGGCCTTACCGTTTCGAATGTCGAGCGCCTCAATAACGTCGACAACTTGGTAATGCGCGCGGCCATCAATAACGGGTCTGTCGCGTCCCGATCCGTTCATTTCGATAATCTCGACTATTTTGTGAGGCAGCCTTTCTGGGTCGATTGGCAAGTCTGCATCAAGTGCCGTCCGGATGACATAGGCAGTTACAAACGTTTCGACATAAATATCGTCATTTACTGTCAGCCGCCGTTGCATTTTTGGTGCTTGAGTTGGTTGTGGTGGCCCAATAAAGAGCGCGCTCTCACGCTGGATATCGTCAAGTGTAGGGCGTTCAACCATATCTAGGCCCCTAATTTCAAGCATTGATGATAGTGTGGCATTAGAGATGTTGCAGTTCTGTTAGCTACATTCACCTTAAAATATTATACCATAGTTAATGTGTGTCGAGTCAGATTCCCTACCTCGTTGATCTGCATTTGGGTGCGGGCATAGGTTGTTGTAATGTGCCCCAAGCCAAATGCCGTCTACGGACCGCGCCGATATCCAGGTCGACGGCCCGAAAATCGTCAATGCCATCACAGATTTCCAACATTCCTGCATCGGTGAAGCTTCAGTTTTCACGTCATCTATGTTCGACAGTCACCGAACCGGAGCCGCGATAGAAGATACTTCCTGCCACCAACACTTTTCCACTCGTGAAGCTCTTTAATTTTTACCGTCTACCTGTTTTTCCCAAGCCGAATCCCAGACCCGCACTAAACCTTCATTCATGCTGTCTTGAAGTTCTCGCAGATTCATTAGTTGTTTTTGTCTTTTTTGATATTCGGTAAGTATTTGTTCTTTATGAATATGACTCGAATATTGGCTAGCTGTCGGATCGCCCTTCTTTGGCTTCCTGGGAAGAATAAGGTTTTCTGGTAGATTTAAGCTTTCGATGCGACCTATCGGGATCGCTGGGCTGCGCTCATCCGAAACGGACCTGCTCCAATCTTTTTGGACTGCAGGGGTTAATAAATACATGAATAACACCCTTGGATCACAATATATCGCGTTCTGGTTGCCCGAGCTTCTTTTTCGTGGTCGGAAAATCAGTAGCGTCTGACCGGCCCACATCGGCGACTTTTGGGTAGTCGCGTCGGTCACATATGTTGCGTGACCAATCGGTCCCCGGTGGGCGAATAAGATGTCACCAGGTTTGATGAGCTGCTCCTCCAACCCAATCGCTAAGGTCGAACGAATGCTAATTCTCCGAAGCTGCCCCGTGATTTCGCCGTTTGCTGATATATTGCCAGCACGGACTTCCTGAATTTCAAACGTTCCGACTGGATCATGCCTTGTTGTTTTTGGCCGGGTAATTTCGAATAAATCTGCCAACTTGTATTTCCCCGGATAGAAGGCGTTTCTGAAATGCTCTGCGAGATTTCGCCCACCGGCTGGGCCTGTCACCAAATAGCGCGCAGGCTTTAATGTGTCGCCTGCCGAGCGAATATCGGACACAGGAACATATGCAACTTTTCTGCTGTCTTCATTTGGTTTAATTGCGGATAAGCCGATCTGGCTGGCGTCTGAACTCACAGCCATCCGAATGGAAATCACCTGAGCGAGCTCAGGGGCGAGTTCGATCAAGAACAAATGAGGCGAAGTCATTGTTAGTTCTGTCACGCTGTCGATGCGCTGGAAATCTAACAGGCGTTGCCGGACGAGAAGACGTGATTGCTTGGTTGAGTGAAGAAAACTCTCAGAGGTAAAAACTAAAACCGACCTTTCTGTAAAACAAAGGTAGTCCAGCATTACACTTTCGAGATCATATTTTCCGCGATCTACTGCACGTGGCAGTTTCGATGCTCGAACGCTTTCTTCAAGGTGGGGTGCGTCATTTAATTTGAAGTTTGCAGGCGGAAACGATATTTCAAGATCTGGCAGTTCCGTGTTCGGCTCGCTATCGTCGAAAACCATGTCTGGAACCCAAGGCGGGTTGGATTCCACATAGATGGCCAAATTTAGAAAAAGTGATGCAAAAGCCGCTAGCTCTTTGTCCAAGCCAACCCCACTATATCTGAGTTCATATAGAAAATGTTTGGGCTTAACTATCTGTGCGTGCTTGAGGCAAAGCAGAAGGCTTGGTGTGAATGAAAAACGCACAATCCTTTTATGGCGGCTGAAGTCAAGAATGGCCTGGGCTAGCTCTTGATCCAATATGTCATTTGGATCAATCGCGCCTGAAATGAGGGAACAAACGGCTTCAAAACGTTGTTTGCTCTCAAGTCTGTTAAGATGCTCTGCAAAATCTTCGAGGGCGCCCCGAAGTTGTGGCTCGTAGGCGGTGAGGCCGAACCGTTTTTCAAGATGTTTGAGCGCGGCTTTGTCTTCATCATTGTCCCTCATCCCGATGGTAAACCGCAGCAGTCGAGTCAGGCCTTCAAAACTGTTTGTATCAATCTCAGACGGAATTTGCATTTGCGGTTTCACCCCACGAAAGAACTTCTAGCTTACCATGTCGGAAATTTCTTGGGTGTAAAAGAACCAACTGAAAATTTGCAGTCAATAAAATATCTATCAGACACTGATAGATGTTTTATTGATATGTAATCTGAACTCGCAGATCTGCATGATTTTCGCTACCTTTTGAGTGTGATGTTGTCGGCAAAGGAGCATTGATAAATCTGTATGATCATGACTGGGCGAGGTGTTTGAGCCAGCTCGAGCAGCCAAGTGCGGGCATTACAGAAAAAGAGGGGATTAGAATGAGAATCATACCAATGCTTCAGGTGCGCCATAGCCACAAGGTGGAGCTCTAGATGGAAATCTCGGGACGTTATCTGAAAAAGGATTTTTAACCGACCAAGTTTTCCGGAAGTGAATTTGGGTCAACGGAAGGAGGTTGGGCACGAAATCTAGTGCCACTCATGGAGAAAGAAACAACGGCTTGTCAGCCTGTCTTGCGGAAAAAAGAATGAGTATATTTTTTCTGTAAGTGGTTGAAATATTATAAAATATTTTATTCTGGCGCGGCGGGTGGTAATTAGCAGACCAAGGATCAAAGCGAGCATCCGAGAGTTTAGGAAAACAAGGAGCGTTATTATGACAAACTAACAAAACAAAAAAGCAGCTGATCCGCGCCAACGGTTCAACTGCTCTCGGACAACATTGAAGCCGTCCATCTTCTCACTTCAGACCAAAGCATATTTGGGTCCTGTGTTCAAGGTTTCTCTGTCCATCCTCCGCCTTCCTGAACCCGCCATGAGCGGGAATGGAGAAGGCATGCGCGAACACTGACTGCCACTTCCTGTGGAGTGCATGTTCTGCGCGATGCGATGACAACGACCGAATGTCCGGTCGAGGTTCTACTGCTTTAATAGGATAAACCAATGCCTGCAAAGGAACGAAACTACGTCGATCATATCGATGCCGTTAAAGATCACGATACTTGGTTGCATGCGCCGCAGAAATTGCCCCGTATGAGCCCCATTGAACTGAATGAAATCCACGGAGTGCTTGCATTTGACGGCGTCCGTAACCCGAGTTCACGCAGCAACACAAGTCATAAGGTATTCATTCCATACTGTGCGCCTGCCAATGACGGGGTGCCGAAGATTGGTATCGCAGAGAGCGCCGCAGAGGCTGCGGTTGCCCTGCAATTGTTGATGTGCCCCAATGTTTATGATCTGCATTTTCAACCGCTGAGTGTGAAATTTACAGATGAATATGGGGCCAACCGCACCCATACTTATGACTTTCAGGTAACGTTTCGGTGCGGGCATCGCCGTCTTGTCTATGTCAGAAACGAGGAGAGCCTTAAGAAACAGCGGACGATCCGCGAGATCGACGCCATCAGCACTGCAACGCCAAAGTCTGCCGCAGACGACCTGATCGTCGTCAATGCGAATGACTACACCCGGCAGCGGCGCGAGAACTTGTTCCGGATGTATTCATTTATGGCCGCCCCCGATTGGGAGGCGGACGATGCCGTGTGGCAGAAGGCCTGCGGTTTGAGAACGCTGTATTATATGAAGGACCTGTTCCCGATTGTCGGCGTCTCTCAGCGGCGGGCCTTTGGAGCCTGTTACCGGCTTGTTGCCCAAGGCCTGCTTCACGCGAACCTTGATCAAGTTCTTTGGGAACATTCACATATCGGAGTAGCAGCATGACTATTGCCCCACGTTTTAATTTCCCGCCAGGAACAGAGATTACTTTATTGAATCGGCCAATGGCGGTCACCGGGATCACGGACAATGGATATTCCATGGTTGGTCTAGACGATGGCATTGCCACCGTTGTCTCTTTTGATCGATTGGTTGAACACCTCAAGCTGCCGGGAGGGAAAATAAATTCCGAACAAGCCGCATCTGGCGGACACCTCACTCAGCGCCTTGATGGGTATTTCTCGGTTCAGTCTTTGAAAAATGAAAAACAGCAAGCACTGGGACGGCTCCACCTCGCGATGTGTGAGGCTGTGGATATCTATGTTGCAAAGTGCAGGCAAAATGATCCGGGTTTCACCCCCTCAGGCCGCAAACTGGACACAGACGCGGCCCGCAAATTTATTGCTGAACAAACCACACTTTTGTTGGGGGAGCGGGTTTTCATCAAACCTCCAAGGGGAGGAGAACAGGTCAAAGGGCACGTGCTCTATCGAGGGCGCACCATCAATGATTACTATCAGATCTACATCGATCTGGATCCCCGTGATCGTTGTGCTAAAGCGCTTATTACCCTTCAGCACCTGCGAGGCAATAGAACCTCTCGCCTTCCTGTAGAGCTCCGTAATTTGATGACCGAGGCATGGGAAAAGGTTGGCCTGGACAAAAAAGCCCCTTCGAACACGAATGTTCACAATTACCTGGAGATCTCGGTCAAGGCATTGAATAAGAGCCGGGAACTTAATGATTTGCCGAGCCTTATTGTCCCCTCGAAAAAAACTTTGCGAAAGCATCGGGATGCCCTTCTGACGCCGACTGAATATGCAATTGCCGTCGAAGGTCCCCGTGAAACCAAAAGAAAGAAAGGGCGGGGCAGCACTGATTTTCGCGCCCTGATGATCGGTGAACTCTGCGGAATGGACGAGCAAAAGATGTCCATGGTGACCTCAGCGAAAGAGGAAGGTTTTTGGCATACCCTCTCTGACGATGCAAAATGTGCATACGAGGCTGCTGACAAATATATCCGCAAACGGCTCCACATCATCGTCATGTTTGATGTGGCCTGCCGTATGCCGCTGGCGTGGATCATTACCGAAAACCCCAATGCCGATGCGACCCTGGCCCTCCTTCGGATGGCAACGCGTGACAAGACTCGTGAACAAATCCGCTACGGTTGCACCCGTGAAGCTGCCAAGGGGTGCGGCCTGCTGCACTTGCGCAACGACAACGGAGTAGGCCTGCGCAATCGTGCTACTATTTCGGCGCTAATGGGACTTGGAACGTTCAACGGAATTACAAGGACTTATTCTCCGACAGACCGCGCGCATGACGAACGTTTTTTTGGAACAATCGAGTCCAATTTTTTCAAGCTGATGCCTGGATACACGGGACGTCGTCCAGGCGATGTTCCGGGCTATGACGCCATACGAAACGGAGTTGTCGATGTGGAGATGCTGTATGGCATGCTGACCCGCTATCTCGTGGATGAGTATCCGTTTCAAACGCACTATGGCGCCGGTATTTTTGGACGTCGCCCTTGGGATGTCTATCAGGAGATCAACGAAACACGTGGTCAGATAGCGGCCGTTGACCCTCATACGCGCCGCATCCATTTGGGCTGGGAGGCCTGCGCCACACCATCCGATGAAGGCGTTCGCGTTTTCCAAGGCATCTGGTTCAACTCTGATGAGCTGCAAGCTGCGCGAGAGGAACAATTCTTCGAAGGCAAGGTTAAGGTTTTCGTAGATCCGGATAATCTTAATATCGCGACGGTTCTTATGCCGGGCTTTCGCGATCCGATTGAAGTTATACTCCAGACGTCCGCATTTGCAGACATGACTTTGGGCGAAGTATTGCAACTTGTTGCCGAGTATCGCCGCGAGGACCCAGAGGTCACCGAGCTCTACGATGATCGACTCTTGGAGGCACGCAGCCGGCGCTACAATGACATCTCGACGATCAGTGTCGAACATGATCTGCCCCGCAGCTACACCTCGATTGAGGAGTGCAAGACGTTGGCGAAGGCTGCTTTCGCTGGCGCTCGAACCATTCGCACACAGAGGCTTGCCGGGACAGCCCGCCTCGATGCGGTCACCAAAATTGATCAGAATGAGGGAATTATCCCATTGGGCGGGGGGCCTTCGGTAATCGACGGGACCGTAGATGCCCCGCCCGAGACACCAAGCATCGACAGCGTCGAACATAACAATCCACAAATTCTCGCTTCTGAAACTTCAGAAGCCTACGCAGTGGAAGATATCTCATCTCCAAAGCGCTCTGTGTCGCGCGCGCCGAAAGGAAAATCCATGAAGACAGCGCGACCTACCAACCTCAAGGAGTTGAAGTGATGCCTTTTATTGATACAACAGAAGTAGAAGTCAGGAAGCCGTTGATGGAGGCGCGTTTTCCCTTCGATCGGGCAGACGACCTGGCTGACGCGATGAAATGGTGCGCCACCGACTATTACACCAAGGCTTCTATTGGGCGTCGATTTGAGAGTCGGGGTATCGTTGTCATCGGCGATTCTCGCCAAGGTAAATCGACCGAAATCGATAGGATGCTTACCCAATTTAATAACGGGACGACCGTGATGCCCGACGGTCGACCTGCTCGGATTGTCTCCTGTTTGTTGTCTGGGAAAGTTACCTGGAAAGATCTCGGAATCGAGATTTTGTCAGTATTGGGTTACTCCATGAAGGGACGTCATAGCCAGAGTGATATTTGGTCGAAGGTCCGGAAATATGCGGAACTCCAGGGAGTGGTCGGCATTCATTTTGACGAATGCCAACATGTCTTTACTGAGGGTGATAGCCTCACGAACCAGAAGATCTTGGACAGCTTCAAGTCGCTGCTTAAAGACCAACAATGGCCTCTGATGTTGATCTTGTCAGGCGTCCCAAGTCTTGCCACTCAAATACGCAAGGAGGAGCAAATTGCTTGGCTACTTCGCACCGTAAGTTTCGATGGCATAGAGCTGTCTCGAAAATCCGATATGGAGGAGCTGATGAATCTTATGTTCATCTATGCCGACAAAGCTCAGCTGGAATTTGATGACTTCGAGATGCAGGATTTTCTGGAGCGGCTGACCTTCGCCGCCTGTCAACGCTGGGGTCTGGTAATCGAGTTGCTGATCGAAGCACTCAGCTTGGCCTTGTTGAACGGAGATAAGGTCTGCAAGAACGATCACTTCTCTCAAGCTTTCTCCCAAATCTCTGGCACCCCTTTGGGATATTCACCCTTCTCTATGCCGAACTATCAAGACAATTTCGATCAGGAGAAGCTGTTCATGATGTATGAAAAGACGCGCACGAAAAAAGCACCTAAAAAGAAGTAACCTACTGCCGACCGTGTAGGTTGAGGACCCGCACTATGCGGGTCTTTTTTTACGCTTTTTTGCTCGGTGTGCATGGTTATGGTTCGTGCGTGCATGGTTATGCTGAACCCACCTTCAAGGGCGATTATTTTAGATTACATTTCAGCAACTTAGGTTGATTTCATTTTTAGCGAATCGTTTTAGTGTGCGCCCTTATGGTCTATCCACATTTGTTTTTGTAGATGGGGCATAAGAATGCACAAAATGGCATTTTTCCATGCACACCCTGTCAAGATTTATTATGCTGATATCCCACGGAAATTACTAAGCTACTGATAAGTTTGAAATATCATGAGGATTGTTAGAAGAACCCCGCTTTTGTTGATTTCGTGTATTCACGAACACATATCGGCCTTAATCAATGCATTGGCTTGATAATCAAAGTAGTATCTATCGTCGACGAACAATCGTCCTCAGTATCAGTAGTCGCGATCTATGATTCAAAGCCGCCAACTGGTGGTCACTACCTTTGCATCAGCGAATGAAAAACCGGACTTGAAGGGCGGAAACCTTCATCCAGAACTCGGCCTGCGCGTTGATCGAACGGCACATGACCAAACTGGACTTGCGCAATTCCTCGTCCAGAGCGGGCTCGTTCCCGACCTTTGCTGCGCCGCAGGGCCAAGCACCTGGTCGCCCCTCGCGCGTGTCGCTCCCGGCCATAGCGGACCCTCGTGCAATATGCGTCTAACAGCATTAGTCAGCCCAAAGCGGCTGTGGCGCTTCAGGGATGAATTGACAAAGCCAACGTTCATGGCAATGTGTCCCAGCGGCGGGAGTGCGGGACAAAGCTGCCGCTCGAATGGCTCCAACCAACGCCCGCATCCCGTATCCGTAAAATCCATAGCCAACAAAAAAGACTTGCGGCGCACCTAAAGTTAGCCTACTAACTGTTAGCATGCAAACAGAGTCATTCAACTTCCATCTTCTACTTCATTCCGCCAACCTTGTTGGGGAACAGCTTCGCCAGAAGCTGGCAGACATTGGCGTGTCACAAAGCCAAGCGCGCGTCCTTGATGCGCTTGCACGCATGGGTGCCGTCTCTCAGGTGACGCTTGTCCGTGAGTTTGGCATCACGCCCGCCAGCATGAGCACGATGACAGCTCGGCTGATCGAGGCTGGCTACATCTCACGCATGGTCGATCCCGCTGAAGCGCGCAGCAATATCGTGGAGCTGACGCCAAAAGGCAGAGATTTGCTGGCGGATATTTACGCAGCTTGGCAGGAAATCGACACTTTGATCAAAGACACGATGGGCGCAGAAGACGCCTCACAGCTTGCTGATCTGACGCGCAGCCTACTGGAGCGGCTTGGCGGCAAAGCGCCGAGTCGATCTGCTCCGACAGATACCAACGACAATGCCATCGCACGTCTGAACCACCAATAATAGGTAACCCCATGAAGACGCTCACACTCTCCGCCATTCTTTTTGTGACAACTGCACTTTCTTCGTCCGCAGGCGACACTTATCCTCTGACCGATACCGGTCAAGATGCTTGCTTCGACAATAAAGCCGAGATCGCCTGTCCTGCCGCAGGCGAAGCATTTGCGGGACAAGACGCGCAGTTCACAGCCACGCCTCAAAGCTTTACTGACAACGGTGACGGCACTATCAGCGACAATGTCACGGGGCTGGTGTGGCAACAAGTTCCAAGCGAGGAACGTTTGGGCTGGCAGGCCGCTCAGGATTACTGCGAAGCTCTTGAATTTGCTGGGCGTGATAACTGGCGCACGCCCAATCTGAAAGAATTGTTCGGGATCAGCGATTTCAGCAGCGGCTGGCCATATATTGATACAAGTGTCTTTACGCTTAACGGCGCAGACAAAGACCAGCAATTCTGGTCCAGCAACTTCTACTATGTCGGAACGACCCATGGTGGCGCGGCCTCTGCCTTTGGCGTCAATCACGTCACAGGTCACATCAAAGCTTACCCGGCCGAGACGCCGGGTGATATGCCTGAGTTCGAGCAAACCGCAGAGACAGAGGGAGCCGGTGGCCCTGAGACCGGCGAGAACAACACCGCTGGTCCAGCCGAGTTTGGCAAGTTGGTGCGTTGTGTTTCCGGCGACGAGATCGGTAAAAATGTCTTTACTGCTAATGGCGACGGCACTGTCACGGATGCTGCCACTGGGTTGATGTGGGCGGCTGCAGATGCGGGCGAGGACATGGATTGGCAAAGCGCGCTGGCCTATGGCAGTGCGGCCGAACTGGCAGGCTACGACGATTGGCGCTTGCCGAATATCCGAGAATTGCAAAGCATTGTTGATTATTCTGGCGTCTTTCCTGCCATTGATGCGGAGGTGTTCAGTTGGACCGAAGCGAACCGTTACTATTGGTCATCGACCTCCGCCTACTTTAGCCCCACCGACCCGGAACATTACTACGCTTGGTATGTTGCGTTTGGCTATGCGCCCGGCTCAGATGGTGAAGACATCCACGGTGCTGGAGCTGTTCGTTTTGTTGGAAAGGCGGCAGATTCACCTTCGGCAGAGGGCGATTACCGGCCACTTAATTCTGTCCGCCTTGTGCGCGATGTTACGCAATAGATGTTTCCAGCACTCTTGAGAGGAGTCGCTTACATGAAGACCAAAACCACGGCCAACTCACTTTCAGTGATCACCTTAAGTGCCACACTTGGTGCTGCATTTCTTTTACCCGCCAATGCCCAAGATACACCGCGCATTGATACCAGCGCCGCAGTTGCGTCGGCGGACTGGGCTGACAACGTGTCCATTACCGTCGACGACGCGGCAGATACATTTACGTTTCAATCCGATGGCATCCCTGATCACGGGTTTGCAGATAAATACCTGATCCCATCGGATCCAACGGATCAGCCTTTTGCCGATAAACCCGCCGAGTTCTTCGATATGGTGAACTCTGCCGACTACTTTGTGGAATCGCCAATCGACACCACAATCACGACACTTCCGACATACTCGGAAGAGGTGACGGATACGTCATTGGGTCGGATCGGCGTCGCGTTGAGCGGCGCGCAGATATTCAACGATTATGAAGACTTTGAACGCACCGTCACAGCACAAGATGATCAGGTGATACACGATCACGTCGCCTTTCTGGATGAATGCAACGGTCACACATTGGTCGACGGGTCCGACTATCACTACCACGGGATACCCGTTTGCCTAACCGTCCGCTTGGATATCGAAGGCGAGCATTCCTATATGTTGGGTGTCCTTGAAGATGGCTTTCCAGTCTACGCAAATCAGGACCTAAACGGCGCAGAAATCGGCAGCGATGAGCTGGACGAATGTAGCGGCCACGTTGGGGCAACACCTGAGTTTCCGGATGGCATTTATCACTATCATCTGACGGCGGACGAAGCGCCCTACATGATCGACTGTTACCACGGCGAGATTGAACAAGCATCAATGACGATGGGTGGCGGCGGCCCCGACCTAACGGGGGCTGCAACAGCACTTGGGATCAGCACTGATACGTTGCGTAACGCGCTTGGGGCCGGTGGTTCACCAGACTTTGATGCAGCCGCCGAAGCATTGGGCATCAGCGTGGACGCGCTTATGGCTGTCATGCCCGCGCCGCCCCAATGAGGACCAATATGCACAAAGTGGTTTGGAACGCGGCAGGCCTTGCCGCCGCGTTTTTGTTCTTCGCAGTTGGGTCAACAAATGCGCAGCAGTCTGAAATGAACATGTCCGGAATGGATCACGACATGTCAACAATGGCCGATGAAGGCGTCGAACACGACCACCCCGCGCGACCGGTTGACCCAGACTTACCCATCCCCAGCATAACGCATCTCGCCTTTCCAGACGCGATGGACGGCTACAACGTGCAAATTCTCGTGCAGAATTTTACCTTCACGCCCGCAGCGATAAACCGAGACGTTGTCGCAAACGAAGGCCATGCGCATATCTACATCAACGGCGTGAAAATCGCGCGGGTCTATGGCAACTGGTATCATGTCCCATCATCGCTGTTTTCGCCGGGTGTGAACGCCCTGACGGTCACGCTAAACGCAAATGATCACAGCACTTGGGCAAACCCCGACGGTGATTTGATAGCGTCGACGGTTCCGGTCATTCGCCCATCGAGCGGGAACTGATTAGAGAGCCCATCCTCACCGAAATTTTCTTAAAACAGACATTTGTGCAAAGCGCAGCATATGTGAATTAGGGCTCCAAGTTGCCGTTAGCTGCATCTTTGCCGAATGGCAGCTTTGGCGCAACTTTCAAACTTTGAAAACTCCGCTTTCTGCCCGGAGCTGCCCTTTACGTATTGCGTAACAAACGGCAGCTTTGAGACGATAAGGTCAGATGCTGTAATCTAAACGACCCAATTAGTTTCGGGCGGTTAATACAAATAGACGGCCGTCAAAAGCGCAACGATGTCATTTGCCTCATCGTAGAGTGCCAACGTTTCACCATTGATACGGTAGCTTTGAGTGGCCTCAAGGGCCCGCGCAAGGCTTTGTTCCATTGCATCCAGCGGTGGCGGACATGCCATGAGTGTCGCGGCGGAGGGGCCAAAGCTCAATGTTCCGTCTTGCTGTGTGAAATCACCCATCATTCCATTACATCCCACTGTTGCTGAAAACCGACCGTCGTTTTTGCGCAGGATCATGTGTGCTTCATGACCGCCAGATGGCAAACCGACTGCAGTCTCCCCTGCCAGAGTATCAATCTTCCAGTAGGTATTGGTCAGCGTAGCATCCGCACGTTGGCGTTCACAGGTGATGCCTGGGCGGGTGCGAACAAACCGATTCACAACAAGACTACGCTGCTCTGGTCCCTCCATCGCGGGACGCATCAAAAAGGACCCTTCGACATTTACATAAAGTGGGGCACCGGCGTCAGATTGATCGGCAAGATATGCCCGGTCCATCTCGAGGTAATTACCGTCCATGACCACAGGATAGCTGCGCCCAGTGCGACACTCCTGAAACATCGCAGCATCCGCCACATAGGTCATCATGCCGCCGAGAAAGACATCCTCGATATCTGTTTCATCCAACGTGCCGTTTCCGGTCAGCTCATAGGGAAGGTCGGATATGATGACATTCCCGTCCATATCCAACGACCTGATTTTGTTAGCTGCCTTAACCTCCCACTGGTTGGGCGTGTCAGTCAAACCGGACAGGACAATCGTCTTGCTTTGTGCATCAGAATACCAAAATCCGATATCGTCTTGAATGTTGTCGCCAGTATCACCAGCGCGCCCCAGCCATTCCCGGCGCATGTGATAGCCTTGATCCGGCCACATATCGAGGTGATAGGTGATCCCCTCACAGTCCGCGCAAGGAAGCGTGCCTGTGAACGTTGCAGGGAGTTGTAGACCGTGCGCGCCAATTAGTGGTTGGTCCGTAATTGCATTGCTTAGCGCCTCTGAGGCAATCCGCACCATGATAAGATTAACCTCATCCGGTGCTCCGCGCGTGATAACGGGCGCGACCGTGGTGGTGGTAAACATCATGCGATCACCAGCCCAGAGCGCCGCGCGAACCGCATAGCTGTGGTTTTCCTCAATCTCGCTTGCGTCATACTCGATCTCAAACGCGTAAGGTGGGCCGCCCGCATTTTCGATTTCGATGCGTCCCAGCTCATCCGCTGGAGCGTCTGCACGCGAAATATCGGACAAGGTCACAACAAGGCGTGCATCCGCTGGAGGCATGATACGCTCGCGGAAGGTTGCTGTGCCCGTGACAGTCTCAGCCACCGCAATTCCTTCAAAGGAAAATACAAACGTCAGGAGTATGGCCATAAAGCGGGAATAAAGCACTGGCGTTTCTTTCTATTTCGAAAAGTTCGTTCAAAAAACTATAGAGTTATGGTGATGATATTAAGACATTATCAAACTCTGACTCAGTGAGCAAAAGCTTCCCGGTCCAGTCGACGCCGATATCCACAAAGCTTGGATTACCTGCCACCAAGTCCGAAGGCGTTTTCGCGACATCATTCAACGCGGCTCCATCTGCCCCAGCCTTGAACAGCATTTCAACATTCTCTGGCGTTCCGAATTGCGATGCGACATGAAGTGGCGTCCCTCCGTGGTTATCGCGCGCTTCAAGATCAGCACCGGCATTGGCCAGAATGAAATGTTTTCTACGGAGCCATATGAGGCCACGATGTGAAGCGCGCCTCCAGCACCCTACTTGATCTGGCCTTAGATGGTGATCAGATTTGATATTAATGTCTAGTCAGAAGACCATGAGCTTGAGGCGAACGGCCTATACCGGCCATTGACCAAAAAAACCTTCGCCGCGGTGCAGCTTAACGAATAGGGTTGTCACCAGTAGTGTTTTGAATGTTGCGGTCAAAGAACTCGCCGCAATATGGACACGCTATATTGCTAGGCTGGTCAGATATTGTGCGATGATATGTCATGTTAAGTCCATTCTTGAAAAGAGACGTTCCGCACCCCGAGAAACAGTGGGTTCGGGTAGTTGACAGCCCGCAATCTTGACAAGTTAAAATCCAATAGTTGTTATCCTTTTGGGTCCGTCGATGCTCAACATCCGATGGGTTGTGGCGGCAACCACATGATACGCAAAAGCTATTACTAAACCACTTACCATAATCATCTTTCTGCGGTGCAGGGAAGCTGGCCTGTAACTCTAGAGAAATGAGACGTTGGAGATTCATCCAAGCGCTGGGTTCTGGAGAGATTTTTATGATCCCTTGTCGATGGTTTCCAGGCTCGTTCTCGCCAAAATCGCAGTCATGCCCCCATGGAAGCGGTGAGGTTGGCCTAGAAACCACATTCCCGGCTGGCTGAAGGATAAAAACACGACGTGCTGACCTCTCGTAACCTCGCATTACAGCAATGTCTTGCAGCACCTGCTGTCCTTCTCCGGGAAACCAACGCGTGCGAAACTTAGCGTCGAGAATTAAACCAGAAAGGTCATCACTAGAGAATTTAACGAAAGCGCCTGATGAAGATTTTTGTTCTTTCTCACTAACGTCCCTTTGGAAAGTGATGCGAAAATCGGGTCGCCGACCATTTTCTAGCACTGGCTGTATCTCAAGTTGTGCCGACATTCCCAAATCACTTCGGTTAAAATGCAAATCGAACGAAGTAAGTGGACCGCAGACGCCCTCAATCACGCGATCGAGCCAGTCTAGTTCGGGTGTGAAGCCAAAGGTATCTGTTAACAGCGATATTAACCGGACTAAGCACCACCTTTCATATAATGCGCTCGCGTGAAGAATATTGATACGTTCTATTTGTTCAAATTCCGCACCTCCAATCCCTGTTTTACCAGCGACTTCCTGAAGACGATTGAAAGCCGCAAGAACTGAAGCGTAGGCGGGATTTTGCACAATGGTCTTGTCCCGCTTACG
>NZ_JAHKPU010000012.1 GCF_018860505.1 Pacificibacter marinus | reverse complement strand
GTTTGCCGCGCGGTCGCCACCTCGATTCAATCGGTGCCGTGTCGTTTTGCCTGATGATGCCGGAACTGGGCTGACGCCGCACAAAGCAGCGAAGCTGGCTTCGGATTTGAGCCGCTCAGGATTGTCGCCTGCGGTCAGCAACAATTGAGCCGCACTGTTAAACCCGACTCCGCGGCATGCGATCAGATCTGGAGCAAGGTCTATGACGATTGCTTCAATCATGTCGTCTAGCTCGGCGACCTCATCGTGCAGTTCAAGATATCGGCGTGCCAGCGATTTGAGCGCAATTCGGTAAGCCTCTTCAACGTCTCGATACCCAGTCAGATCCGGACGCCAAGCTGCCAAGGTCCTGATCAATTGCATGCGGGTCATATTGCGCAAGAGGTCACGAAGACGGTCAGGAGCGCAAATTATTGTGGTTTGGATAATTTGCAATGCAACCCGCCGGGCTTGAACAGCCGTTTTGCGGCAAACCTTTAATACACGCAGGGATTCTACCATCCCATCTCGACTGCGCGGGGTAACCGTGCGCCGCTCAGCAAAAGCCGCGTGAGCAGCGCTTTGCGCATCGAAGTCATCGTTCTTGCCGCGCGTCTACGGTCCAGTTTGTCAGGTGCGGTCACCTCCAGAACGTCCACACCAGCGACCTTCATATATCTCAAAAGGCCGGCACCATAGCTGCCGGTACATTCACCCCCAATCCGTTGCAAATCCCCGAACGACCGCATCCATGCCAGCATCAGCTTGTAGCCTTGCCTCGTTGTGGCAAAGCTATGCGTACCAAGCACTCGGTCATTCTCATCTACAACAGCTGCGACATGGAGGTCTTTATGCGTATCAACCCCACCAACGACTGGGATGGTTTGTTTCGATTTAGCCATAGGATCATCCTTTCCGGCAGTTTCAGACATACTTCGCCGGAAAGAATGCACGGACAGGACAGTCATGAGACCAAAAGGTCAGGCCCTTCTTGGGTCACGCGGCATCTTCGAGACAAAGCCTCACCGCAAGGCGTTCCCGGGCGGTCGACAGGTCCAGGGAAAGACACGTGTCAGATCGATCGGAGTGAGGGTCAAACCAAACCGGAAAGCCAAGCGGCACCAACCCAGCGAACGGTCGATCAGTGTTTGAGTCAAACCACCCGAGAACTGGTTACCATCATATGACT
>NZ_JAHKPU010000051.1 GCF_018860505.1 Pacificibacter marinus | reverse complement strand
GGCGCGACCCAGCCGCGCCCGTTTGTATCATTTCACCCTCACCGCGCCAGCCAGCCGCCGTCTACGTTCAGCACGGCGCCGGTGACGTATTTGGCTGCATTTGACGCGAGATAGGCTGCGGTGCCGCCGATGTCTTCAGCATCGCCCCAGCGGCCTGCGGGGATGCGTGCCAAGATGGCTTCGTTGCGCACGGGATCTGCCCGCAAAGCTTCGGTGTTATTGGTGGCAATATAGCCCGGCGCGATGGCGTTAACCGTGATGCCGTGGGGCGCCCATTCATTGGCGAGAATTTTGGTGATCCCCGCGACAGCATGTTTGGACGCCGTATAGGCCGGCACGCGAATACCGCCTTGGAAGGACAGCAAAGACGCGATATTCACGATCGATCCTGTCGCTCCTTGCGCGATCAATTCCTTGCCAAAGGCCTGACAGGTAAAGAACAGCGCTTTTTGGTTGACGTCCATCACCGCGTCCCAGTCTTCCTCGGAATAGTCGACGCTATCATCGCGGCGGATGATGCCTGCATTGTTGACGAGGATCGAAATCCCCTGCCCTTTGAACACCTCTTTGGCGGCCATCGGATCGGCAAAATCGAGAGACAGGTTTGCGCCCGTCCCTCCGTTTTTTGCGATCATCGCCACGGTGTCATCGCAGGTGCGTCGCCCCGCGCAGATCACATGCGCGCCTTGGCCCGCAAGCGCCACAGCGATGGCTTGACCGATGCCTGTGTTGGCACCGGTGACCAGCGCTTTACGCCCTGAGAGAGAAAATAGATCAGACATTTTAACCCCTTAGCGCATATCAGCAGGTTGCACGAAATCCATATCGGTGTAATCGACATTGTCACCCGCCATGGCCCAAATAAAGGTATATTTGCCGATGCCCGCGCCCGAATGGATGGACCACGTGGGGGAAACAACCGCCTGTTCATTGGCCACAAACAGGTGACGCGTCTCTGTCGGTTCGCCCATCAAATGCAACACGCGAGAGGCCTCATCCATGCCCCAATACAGGTAGGCTTCCATGCGGCGATCATGCACATGCGCAGGAATCGTGTTCCAAACCGAGCCCTCTTCCAACGATGTATAGCCCAAAACCAATTGGCAGCTTTCCATCACAAGCGGGTGGATGAACATCTTGATGGTGCGTTTGTTCGACGTTGCCGCCTCGCCCATTTCGACCTTTTTGGCATCTTCAACGGTCACAAGACGAGACGCGTAGGTCTGATGCGCGGGGCAAGAGGTGATGTAGAACCGCCCCTGACCTGAGAATGTCACAGGCCCCGTACCCATGCCCAAATACAAAACATCGCCTTTGTTCATCGCATATGTTTCGCCGTTCGCCTCCACCGTGCCGGCCTCGCCGATATTGACGATGCCCATTTCGCGGCGCTCTAAAAAGGTCGTGGTGCGGGTCTCATCAACCTTATCAAGGGTGAGCGATCCGCCGTTTGGCACAGCACCGCCAACCGTAAAGCGGTCGTAATGAGTGTAAAC
>NZ_JAHKPU010000005.1 GCF_018860505.1 Pacificibacter marinus | reverse complement strand
GCGGTCGTAATGAGTGTAAACAAGACGAATTTCGCCATCGGCAAACATCCCTTCAGCCAAAAAATTATCACGCAAAGCTTGGGTGTCCATACCTTTGGCGTGAGCGGGGTGAATGGCGTGGCGGGTTTCGACGTTAAGGGTCATTTTAAGTTCCTCTTTAAACATGAGCAGCCGTCGAGCGGCTTACCGTTGTGATGTGGATATGCGTGAAAGGGCGGGCACAGGCGGGAAAAGGCCCGCTTGGATCGAATGATAGATGTCTGGTTTGCCAAGGAACTGACGCGACACAGGGCGACCATCATCCCCCAACTCAGGGAACCAACCGCCCCGTTCATAATCAATCAGATAACGGTCGGCAAACGCCCAAAGCGCGCGGTAATGCGTTTCATTTTCCGCATTCGGAGCATATTTTTGCAGCGCCGCAAGCGCGCCGATGGCTTCTGTCACAGGCCACCAATATCTGTCGGCCACAGAAACCTTACCGTCTTTGAGTGTGTAAACAAGACCGCCATCTGGGCGGATCGCATCGCTCAGCGCTTGGTGGATCACACGGTTGGCCTGTGCTGGAATTCCGTCATCTGCACGCCCCGTCAAATCCCAATATTGCAACAACAACCGGCCAAGTTCGACACTATGCCCCGGAGTGGTCCCCGCAGGACGGAACATTGGGTTGCCCGCGTAAGCAGTGTCCACCTGCCAATCTTGGGTGAAGTGTTCTGGCAAACGCCATCCGTGCGCAGGAGCAAGCTCATCAAAGAAGAACCGCAAAATCCGACCCGCGCGATCCAAATAAGCACTATCGCCTGTGGCCTCAAACGCAGCAAGATGCGCCTCGACGTTGTGCATATTGGCGTTCAGGCCCCGATAAGTGGAAAATGGCGTCCAATCTGCGCGGAACTCATCTGCGAAACGGCCGTGGGTCTCTTCCCAAAACTTGCTTAACAAAATATCCGTCGCATCGGCGAGCAAGCGGTCAGCATCGCCATGGCCGGCATCTTTTGCTGTGGACGCGGCCAGCAATACAAATCCGTGGCCATAGGCCAGTTTCGTGTCATCGGCCACTGTACCGTCATGGTTTACAGCAGCGAAATACCCGCCGTTTTTGGTGTCTCGATGGGCGTTCCATAAAAAGGCCATCCCCGCATCGATCACATCATCGCAATCCGCATAGCCAAACTGTTTGGCCAGCGCAAAGGAATGCACCATCCGCGTTGTTGTGTGCAGCTCTTGCGGTCCGCCAAGCAAAGGGGCCCCAGCAAGATCCGGCACGTCAAATCCACCATCATCGCGCAGCATGGGGCGGAAAAAATCGAGCTGACGCTGCACATCATTGCGTAGGAACTCTTGATGAATTGGGTCGTTTATCCATTCGCCGTTGAACGCATGGTTCCCGATGCCCTGTTGTGTTTGTGTTGTCTTGGTCATTGTTTGGTCACACCTGTTGATTGATCTTGCTGCCCGAGCGAGACGTAGCAAGCAAACCAGCATACCCCAATAGGCGATAGCCCCAAAAGTTGTGGCACAGCGACTTTGGGCGTCAAAAGAGAGAGATTTGCAGCGGGTATATGAATCCGAGACTGACGTGCGCCGTTCAGATCGTAAATTTCGCCACCATCGGGACAGATCGCACGATGGCTGTCATCCCATTTTGCGACACGATGCGGCAAAGAACAGCTCCGCGCAGAGGCGAAACCACCTTCGATAAAGCGGATATCAACCGCGCTGCGTATACGGTGCAGTCGAACATGCCCCGCAGCAGTGAACCGCAACCAGCTATCGATCACCACGTCCTCAAAGGGGCGCCACCGCACCCGCAGACCATTGGCATCAACTCGAAGCGTTTGGCTGTTCTGGCGTATTTTCCAAGGCCGCCCAGCAATATCAACCGCCATCGACCCGTCCAGTGCTGCTGTTTCAAACAGCGCATCGCGCGCCTCGACACAAGGTGGAGCCGCTGTGGAATAGGTGAATTTCGAATATTTCTCGGTGCCATGACGGAACATCGGGGCATCCTGCCCCCCTGATAGAACAGTCACCTCATCGCCGCAATTGCGCAGGACAAATCGCGGGCCTTTCTGGACCTGCGGCGCGTCGAACTTGGGCAAGGGCAGTTCTTCGGCCAGCCAAAAGGGATGATCCTCAGGCATAGCCAAAACCAAAAACGCCTTCATCGCCCAATAAGGTGATCCGGGTGAATTGTAATCTTCGGCCATATGCGGGTTGGCATAACCAAACCCCACCGACAAAACACCATCACGATCTGCAATCGGTTGATTGGCCCACCAACGCAAATTACGCAGCACGATCCCCTTAAGCACGCCCCAAGGCAGCACAGGGTCAGGATCAGCCAAGGCGTAAGCGCCAAAAAATGCTGTCATCGCAAATCGGTAGGTCATGGAGCGGCCAAAAGGCAGTCCGCGCCCAGCGTCATCAAACCACTGTGCAAATTGCGGCGCAAAGGCACGTGCACGGGCCAAATGATCGCCCTTATCCGTGGCAGGGGCAAACCTGTGCAACAATAACCCATATACATGAAAGGCAAAGCCAACGTAGTGATCCACGCGGTTGCCCGCCCCGTCGCGATACCATCCATCACCGAGGTACATCTGGTTCAAGGCGGCGCGGTCTGCATCACCGCTGTCAACCTCAGGGCCATCTCCTGTTGCTCGCAGACCTGCATCAATCAGCAGGCGGAAAAACAACCAATTGTTGGGAGAAAACTGACGTTTGGTTGCGCCCATAAGATAGGCGCGCACGCGGGTTTTGGTCTCAGGAGTGAGTGGATCCCACAGGTCGGCCTTCGCTGCAAACAGCGCAAAACCGATAGCGGCCAATTCGACCAGACGTTGATCAACCTCGCCCACATCGCCCCAATATTCAGGATGATCTGGATTGGTGCCGTTGTCCAAACCTGTGCGGTAGGGTCGCCAATCCGTCGCGGTATCCCCCCCTGCACTGGCAGCAGCAATTGCCCAAAGCGGGCGTGCAAACCCTTCCAGTTCGGCCGCGCCATGATCGAAAATAGCACCTGTTGGCGACAATTGCACACGAGCGCCCCCCGTTGAGCGATAGTCCCCCAAAGGCGCCAAAAGTCGCCCCATCGCCACTATCAGATCAGCACGCGCATTAAGCGGCTGACCATGCAGCGGGTTGAACCGCAAATAGGGTGCAAGTGCAGGATCTGTCATCATTTCAGCCTTACAACCCAAAGAGGCGTGGAATGGCGAGGCTGATGGCTGGCACAAACGTGATCAGCAACAGGCCAGCGGTTTGCAAAGCAAAGATTGGCAAAAGCGGCCCTATGACTTTGGCGATAGGTTCACCGCTGATCGAACACGACACAAACAACACCGTGCCTACAGGCGGAGTCACAAGGCCAAGCGCAAGGTTGTAAATCAGGATCACACCGAAATGCACAGGATCGACGCCAAGTGCGGTGACAATGGGGTAAAAGATTGGTGTGAAAATCAACATCGCTGGCGACATATCCATGAACACGCCAACGATCAGCAAGATGACGTTGATCATTAGCAAAATCACGATCTTGTTGTCACTGACTGAGGTCATCAAAACACGGACGGTTTCAGGAATGGACGCGTAGGTCATTGACCAGCTCATCATCGTCGACGCCGCAATGAGGAACAAAATAGAGCCCGTCACCACAGATGTATCGCGCAAGATTTCGAGCAGGCCGCGTGGGGTCAACCCTTTATAAATCAACGCCAAAAGCAAGCTGTAAACCACGGCGATGCCCGACCCTTCGATGGCGGTAAATGCACCACCTAGAATACCGGCGATCACGATCACAACCAACAACAGACTGGGCGCTGCGCGCAAGAACAATCCAAAGGCTTCAGACCGTGTAGGGCGCGTGCTTTCAGCCTCGTAACCATTCTTTTTGGCGTACCAATAGGCAACAAGCATCACAGACAGACCCATAATCAATCCGGGCAAATACCCTGCCATGAACAGCGCAATAATCGACGCACTGCCGCCCGTGATCAGAGAGTAAACGATCAACGCACCAGATGGCGGGATCAACATGCCTGACGGCGCAGACGCGGCATTCACAGCCGTGGTCATCGCCATGTTATAGCCCTTTTCGCGGGCGACGGGATTGATGATGCCCCCAATCGCCGTGGCCGATGCAATGCCAGACCCTGACAGCGTGCCGAACAGCATATTGGCCAAGACATTTGTTTGCCACAGGCTGCCTGGAATGCGCCCACCAATCAGCATCGCAAAGTCAATCAACCGGCGCGCAAGGCCTGTTGCGTTCATAATATTGCCCGCAAGAATGAAAAACGGCAGCGCCAGAAAGCCGAAGCTATCCAACCCGTTGAACATCGTCTCCCCCACAGTGGGCATCATGATCTCGAGGTCAATTTGCAAACCGAGCGTCAAAACACCAGCAAAGGCCAAGCCGATGGCAATGGGGCTACCGATGACAAGAAACACTGCAAATGTCGTGAACAGCACAATCGTAGACGTCAATTCTAAGGCATTGCGGACATTGCCGGCCATCCAATCGGATTGCCACAGCGTCACAAGACCAGCACCAAGCAAAAACACGATGCCGCTGGCGACCAACAGATTAAGGACTGTCGTGCCAGTTCGGAATGTGGGGGCTTGCGGGTCCACAGGCAGCAGATCCATCAACCGCAGAATCCGTATAATTTCAGCACAGATGATCATGATGCCACAGAGTATCAAAACCGATTGCAACCAGCCCATCGGAATTTGCGTCATCGGGGTACGCATACGGCTGTTGGCCATAAAGCTGATCGACCCGCCCCACACCAAAATGGCACCAAATATTAAGGACAACTCAGCATTGATAAGTTTCAAAACACGCTGGGGGCGCGGTGGAAGAATATCAATCAGCAAAGGCAGGCTCATGTGCCGCGCGTTCAAAAAACAATATCCCGCCGCGATCATGCCGAGCCAGATAAGGGAAAATCGTAGGAATTCTTCTGAGTAAACGCTGGGCGTGGATAGGATGTAGCGCGACACCACTTGCCACGTGATGGCAACAACCATCAGGGCCAAAAGTATGGCGAGAAACAAGCCGATCGTACGCTCTATGAGCCGACCCCATTTGATAACGGTTGGCGTGCGCAAAGCCGCCGATGCTGTCAATGTCTCGTCCGCCATGTCGGCCCCTCCCAAGGAAACAACCCCGCCAATAGATCATCAGCGGGGTAAGGTGTTTAGAAGTCGCGGTTTTCGATGGCGAAAATCGCTTCGATCAAACCACGCTTTGCGTCATCTGCACGAGCATCTTCATACATCGGATGAACCGCAGCAATGAAGGGCGCTGTGTCAACTTCAACAACCTGAACGCCCATTTCATCAACGGCCTTTTGCAGGTCAGCAGCTTCGCTTGCGTCAGAAAATTCAATCGATTTCAAGCTAATTGCTTCGAATTCTTCACGCACGATCTCGAGATCGGCAGGATCAACACTATCGTTAAAACGCTTGGATGTGACCACAAAATCAGTCAGGCGTGTCTGGTTTGTCAAAAGCGCATATTTGGCAACTTCACCGAATTGCGCAACATAAAGACCGGCAAGGCCGCCCTCTGCACCATCAACAATCCCCTGCTGAAGACCTGCATATAGCTCGCCAAATGGCAAAGGCGTTGGAACAGCACCGAACAAAGACAGCATTTCCATGTAGGTCGGGCTCGCAATGGCGCGCAGTTTCATGCCTTGGATGTCTTCAAAGCTTTCCACCGGTGAGGTGGTGTAGATCGAGCGGAATCCAGAAGAAATAAAGCCGAGCGGCACAACATTGTGCTCTGCGGTTGCGTCAAACAACGCGCTTTGTACTTCTGGGGCCGTCATCACTTGTGCGTATTCTTCAGATGAGCGGAAAACATACGGCAAATTCATAACGCCAACCGCAGGGGCAACGTTTTCAAGCGTACCTGAGTTCACAAGGCCCGCATCGATAACGCCGCGCTGGACTTGTTGAAAATACTGCGCTTGCTCGCCCAGCACACCATCGTTGAACATGCGGAAATCCACACGTCCCTCGGTGCGCTCTGAAACGGCGGCGGCAAATTCAGTCAACAACTGACCTGCGGTACTGACGTCAGAAACATTCGTTGCCAGTCGATATGTATCAGCCATCGCGCTGGACGACATCAGCGACACAGCAACGGCGCTGACCGTTAATAAACGTGAAAAAGTATTCATGATATTTCCTCCAAAAACGGCGCCGCCACGAAACTTTCCAAGTTTCCAGCAGCAGCCTCCCATGTCCTCTGACAAAAGTCGCACAACTCTCCAAGCCCCTGCGCCCTATCAGTACCAACCTACCTAAACATCGCCGCGACACTCGTCAAGAAACTTTCGCACTTGACGAAACATTCGACCTGCGAATATTCTGCGCAAGGAGGAAAACACATGACAGCCACGCAAAAGACATCCTACTTCTCAGATAACGCCGAAGGGCGACCAGACGGGAAACCAGAATATCACGCCGCCCTTTCGCGGTGCGTTCAACGTTTGCGCGACGTCTTGCCTGTGGCAGGTCTGCGCAACCCCAAAATCGGACGCAATGACAACAGCTGGGCGTGGTGTGACGGGCCAGACTGGGTCATGGGGTTTCTCTCGGGGGAATTATGGCTCGCCTATCAACTGACAGGTGACACGACTTTTTCCGCTGCCGCTCAGGCACGACGCTGCGGTTTTCGCCAGATGCTTGACGATCGCAAAACCCGCGATCATGATCTAGGGTTCGTGTTTTCCCTATCTTCCGTGGCGGAATGGCAATTGACTGGCAACGAAACTGCGCGCGCCATGGGCATCGAAGCCGCCCGCGCTCTTGTTGCCCGTTTCCGCGATGATGGCCAATATATTCAAGCATGGAACCCCGTAGGTCCACACGATCGTGAGCAAGCGAAATTCGCCAACGGCCGCATGATTGCCGATACAATTCAAAACCTTGCCCTGCTGCATTGGGCGCACCGCGAAACAGGTGTCACTGATTTTCGTGAGGTCGCAGATCTGCACGAAGCGACCTCCTTGCGCCATCTTGTGCGCGATGACGACACGACATTCCACACCTTTATCTTTGACCCTGCCACGGGGGAACCCTTACGCGGAGAAACGCACCAAGGCTACGCAGATGCGTCCTGCTGGGCCCGCGGGCAAGCTTGGCTCATTCATGGATTTGCCAATAACTACCGTGTGACAGGCAATCCTGCATCACTTTATGCGGCTATCAGGCTTGCAAGTAAGTTCGAAAAACTTCTGGGCGATACCGCCGTCCCCGTTTGGGATTTTGCCCTGCCCGCAGACGGATCACACCCTGTAGACAGTTCTGCTGCGGCCGTGACAGCGGCTGGCGTGCTTATGCTTGCGGAACTTGTGCCAACCCAAGAGGCTGCACGATGGACGGCATTCGGGTATCGCTTGCTGGATGGGTTGCTCGAGACGTGCGACATCACAGCCGTTGCAGATGCACAGGGCTTTCTCGCGCATGGCGCAGGACATGTGCCCGCTGGTCGCAGTGACGCAATGCTGCCCTATGGGGATTATTACTTCATGGAAGCACTCATGCGAGCACAAGGCCACACTGCATTCTTTTGGTAGCACAATTCTTTTGGTAACATATCAACGAAAGTTTCGTTTGCATCCCAATGTGCGCACCTGATACCAAAACGGGACTTGCACAACAGCTGCGCACAAGGAACTTTATCGCCGTGACTACGCCCCGCAAATCTGGCCCCACCCTGAAAGACATCGCACAGGCTGCGGGCGTCTCGGTTGCTGCGGTATCAAAAGTTTTGAACAACCGCGAAGGTGTGGGCGAAACGACACGGATGCGAATCCTGAAAACCATCGACGACCTTGGGTATAATGGCCGCGCAGGACGCGAAACAAGCGTCGGCACGGCGACCCTGCTGACACTTGAAAAATACGTCGAGAACGATGCTTTTTATGGTGAAATTCTGGAAGCCATAACAACGACCAGTGGGTCCGCAGGCATCGAAATCGGTCTTAAGGTTCATCGCAACACAGATGACATCGCACTGGCCATTCAAAATGAAAGTGTGAACGGCCCTCTTTTGCTTTTGGGGATAGATCACCCTGACATCGTGGATGCGGTCATCGCGCGCGCCCTGCCCGCAGTGATCGTCAACGGCATGGACCGCACCATGCGCCTGACCAGCGTTTCACCAGATTATCACTTCGGTGCTTGGGTCGCGACGCAGCATCTTTTGACACTTGGGCATCGGAACATATTGCATGTCACGCACCCTTACCGAGAAACAATTCGACGTAGAATTGACGGATTTCGGAATGCCATAGAAGAAGTCGGCATTCACTTTTCCCCCCAGCAGCACATTATTGATCTCGGTTCACCTGAGAACATTTCGTTAGCCGCGCGTGACATTGTGCTTGAGAGACTAAAACAAGGTGATTTGCCAACCGCGTTGTTCTGCATGAATGACATGGTGGCTTTGGGCGCCATACAAGCCGTTCAAAGTATGGGGTTATCTGTCCCTGATGACATTTCAGTTATCGGCTTTGATGGTCTGCCACTTGGTCGTTATGCAACGCCAGCACTCACCTCCGTACAGACCAATCGCGCCTCGTTGGGAAGTATAGGCGTAGCGCTCTTGGTGGAGCGCATGACGCAAACATCTGCCGCAGTGCAACGGGTTACAACAGGCGGCGACCTTCTTATCCGCCGCTCCACAACAACCTGCCGCCCTTAATGGCTTGGCCGCAACGAGACGCAGGCAGCGCCAGTTCAATCGTCTTTGTCACCCCTTCAGCCCGCATGCTTGTGCAAAGCTTCTATGCCATGATGTAACAGCGGTAATCGTTCAAGATCGTGCTAGGATAATACCTGTCCCAACCGATAATCTTGAAGTAAGTGAAGTCTACCGGCCACATCTCGTTGATAGCTGTCGCTTTCGATTCCGCTCTGTAACTAAAACTTGATTTTTGACAAGAATCGGGCATTTTAATATCACTTAACAAGTTTCATCGGTCCAGTTTCACAGCATCCCCGACGATCCACTGTCGGACGGATTAATCGATCGGCGACAAGATTTGGCCTTGGTTTCGAAACGGCCTTCCTATCGAAACAAGGCGATCTCCAGAGCCCGCGTTCAGCCAGAAACCGCGCAACAGAGTAGATTCTTCTAGTGCCTGAAGCCCTATCGCATCACGACATTTACGAAGCAGCTCTGGATGACGAGTTGTTCAACACTCTGCCCAATCGACTGGCGCGCGAAATCGACGTGCCTTCGACGATATTCATATGGCTCCATCCGGGGGATTACCGCGAAATCGCAGCCGGAACTCAGGCGGAAGCCAATCTCGATTACAATTCATTTGAAGGGCATGATCCCTGGTTAGCGCATGGCACGGATGACAAGATCGGAATGGGCGCGTTTCGACTGTCGAACTATGTATCCCCGCAAGAACTCGAAAAAAGCGAGATGTATAGCGAGTTCATTAAGAAGAACCGGCTTGATCGGTATTGGTGCCTCGGCCTAATGCAAAGCACGCGCGACGGTCGGGTCGCGACGGCCTTTCACAAAGGCAAGACTGCCGGTGATTTCACGGATACCGAAATCGGCTTGATAAATCGCCATGTCGAAGATCTGGGACGGCTCCATGAGATCCGGCGCGAATTGCACCGCGCCAGCATCCGTAAAATCGCAGCAGTGGATCGCAGCTTACTTGATGATGCACCGATCTTCGAACTTGATCAGCAGGGGCGCCTTCTTCAGATGAATGGGAAAGCTGAACGTCTATTTAAGCTGCATCCGCTTCTTGCCATCGATTCCAAGCGCACGCTCAGGGTTCGAGGCACCGGAAAAAACGCCTTTCACTTTGCCGCAGCAAAAGCCACGGGGGTCAGCAAAAGCGAGGGCAGCGCGATGGACCTTGCTCAAACCCGCGCAACTGACGGGCGCATCATACCGAAACTGCGGCTCAATTTCCTGCCAAGGACCGAGGGCGGGCGTAAGGTGCTGGTTATTGCAACGACCGAATGCGCCGATGGAATGCAGAATTTTTTTGACTCTCCGCAAGAAAAAATACTGCTTACGCCTCGTGAGCGCGATGTCCTACATGGCTTTATCCGAGGTCTCAAACGCGATCAGTTGAGCCACGACCTCAATCTCGCGATGCCGACGATTGATTTGCACAGTGCGAACCTAAGAAGAAAGCTGGGAGCGCGAACCATCGCAGAGGCAGTTGCCATCGCCTTAAAGCACGGCCTAGTCTAATCGACCCCCAAAGGGCGCAGGGTCGCGCCGTTAAAGGCGATAATTGTGCTCGACACTGCGAGCCGTGACGCAATGCTCTTTCATACGGCTGATGTCCTCAATCTCTTTTGAGATCTTATCTATCCGATCATCCGCCCACATCCAGTCTCCATAAAGACCAATCGAAATGCGTCATATCTGAGGTGATATTTCATCTTTGCGTTCCTCGGTGGCGCGTGGCGACTTTGCAAACTGCGACTTCCACATGTACAGCGGTTTGGTGCTTATCCCGATCTGCTCTGCCACCTCGCTGACCGCGTAACTGTCACTGCACGAAAACGAAACGCTGCGTTGCAGCTTTTCTAAAGTTGCCGCTCGACACCTAACGCAGCAAATTTGACGGCCCAAGATCGGCTGGGCTGACCTAGGGCTATTCCCTGCACGTGCATGATCCTCAGAAACGCCTGAACAGAATCAGAAATATAAAGCAAAGATGATGCAATTTACGATATCATACCCTGTGAAAAGGGTAGTCTTGCGGCGCATAAAACCGCAAGACTGCCTTTCTCAGAACGTTTTGCTTATACTTAAAAAAAACTGTCGTTCGGCACCGGCTGCTACTCGACCGCCGAGGTAACCGTACAAAGGCAAATCGTATTCCGTGTCCATCAAATTCTTGATCGCCAAGGCATAGGTTGTTCCAGCCTGCGTATAGCTTGCAGAGGCATTGACAACGGCATAGCCCGCCGTTTCATAGGCGTTTTCTTGATCTATATAAGATGACGATGCGGCGTGTAGCCCTGCGCCAACGCGCCAGCCATTACCATTCATCTCACGCATATCGTAATCCACCCACAGGCCCCCAGAATGGCTTGGCACCCCTGGCAACTTCGATCCGGCAGTGGCCCCGTTTGGAATATCCTCCATCAATTCCGCGTCGGTATACGCGTAGTTGGCAATCACTTTCCACGGGCCGCCAGACTGCCAGACTGCATCCAATTCGATCCCTTGCGAGCGCTGCACACCTTCTGTCAAGCTTGTGAGCATCCATGGATCATCTGGGTCAGTCACGGGGACATTTTCGCGTTCAATTCTATAGGCTGCGAGACTTCCGGTTAACGTGCCTGTGTCGAATTTCACACCGATCTCGGCCTGTCTGGAATATTCTGGTTTCGGCGTATCGGAATAGAAACGAAAGGCGTTGGCCTTCATCCCCTCGCTGTAGCTGGCAAAAATCGAAACGGAATCCGTTACATCATAGACCGCACCAAGGCGCGGCAAAAGTCGTGTGTCTTGTAATATGTCTTTGCGGCCGTAACCTTCGGAGTCATAAATCGTTTCCAGATATGCCAAACGCACGCCGCCAAGAAGATGCAAGTCACCGATTGTAGTTTGCAACTGAGCAAAGACACCGGCTGTCGTATAGGTGCCATTGCCTTCCCCCATCGCCAAAGTGGATGGCATGGTCCAATCGGGCCATGTATTTGGATTGACCAAATCCATAGAGCCTGCGTAATCCATGTACATCAAGGAATAATCTTCGATGCGTGAATAATCCGCCCCGAACAGAACAGTGTGATCCCAAAGCCCCGTGGTGAAATGCCCCTCAAAGGACGTATTAAAACTGTATTCCGTCTGGTCAGACGGGACATAGGAATTATAGAGGTTCCATGAAGACGCCCCCGCATCTGGCGTGTTCGAAAATATGATCTGTGTGATCTGTTCGATGGTGTTTTCGCCATAACGAAATTGGGTTTTATTGGACCAGTTTTCGTTAAAGTCATGCTCCAACGAAACAGTCAACTTACGTGTCTCGGTCGCACTGTCTGGGATGTCAGAATCTCCGATATAGAGGTCACGCGCGATATCAAAATCGCCAATCACCGTGCCTGTTGCGGGAAGGCCTTGGTATTCTTGCTGCTGCCATTTGGACGCGTAGCCTTGGACAGTCACCCGTGTGTCTGTACCGTGACCAAAGGTCAAAGACGGGCTGATGGAATAGCGTTCGGTTTCAAGCACATCCACGTCAGAAGCAGATTTTACATAGCTGCCGTTTATACGAAACAGGACTGTATCGGAGAGTTGGCGGTTGATATCGAACGATGGCTCGACAAAGGCATTGCTGCCATAGGTCAAACCAAGAGTTGTGAAGTTATCCGCCACCGGTTTCTTGGATACGACATTAACCACACCACCCAAAGGCGTCCCGACGCCGCCACCATAGAGGATGGCATTCGGACCCTTCAGAACCTCAATCCGTTCAACACCAGCCATAGCATTGGCGTCACCTGTATTGATGTAGCTGGTGATCCCATCACGATAGAATTCTGCCGGAAATCCGCGCAGGATCGTACTTTCGAAGGCCGGGGTCTGCAGAGCAATATTGCCTTGTGCGCCGCTGACATTGTTCAGCGCTTCCGCCATTGTGGTCACAGCTTGATCTTGCATCACCTCTGGGGAAATCACCTGAACCGATTGCGGTGTCTCGTTGAGAGGGGTCGCTGTGCGCGTGGCGCTGGTCACGGTATCAGCGCGATAGCCATCAATTATCGCGCCGTTCGAGAGCCCCTCAACAGTGATTTCCTCTAAAAAAAATGTGTCCGAGGACGCGGCATCCTGCGCCAAAGAGGGTGTGCCCCATAGGGCTGTGCTGGCGAGCAAAAGCCCGACCAATTTGGTTTGAGTGGTCATGATAACTCCGGGTATTAAAAGACAGGCGGCTCGGCCCGAAGGCGGATCACACGCGTCGCAAAACAGAGGTAAAGCCACTCATCTCCTGAGCGGCCGAAAACTATTTAGCTCAATACCGGAGGGGCACGCACAATGCGCGAATAGTCGCAAGCCAGCGTGTTTTTATGTATATCCGAGGATAACCACCAGATGGCTTTGGCACTCATCCGCCACCCAGATCCAATGAGGACCGACGTATCGACAGAGGGAACGAGATGACAGAATGGGCAATGATGCTCCTGCCCTGCGACCTCGCCGCAAATATCTTGTGCGGTAAATCCCAAAACAGATAATTCGATGCGAGACACGTCCGAAGGATCTGGCGCGATCATTGACGCGGACGCAACACTTCCGATCACCAGCACCAGCATGGCGAACAGGGTTATCAGGTAATGTTTTGCATCGTTCAGCATCGATGCTTCTCATACAATGCCCTGATAGACCGCACTATGCGATTTTAAATACAGTCCGATCTTTTTCTGAGAGCTGTGTTCATTTGCATCACATGGGATGTAACTGCGCAAGACCCAGCCGGGCAGTCATCATCAATTCTAGATCGAACGAAGGCTTGCCAGTGCAGCTGTAAAACTCAGTCAGATGCGCCCGCACGCGGGACAGGTCGACAACACAATCAATCGCTCGCCACATATGACCCTTGGAGCGAGATCCTTTATCTAAAAATCGAAGACAAGAGCAGACTGTGCTTCCTGACGTGGCCCCATCATCGCATTCAATCTCCAAGACCAATGCAGATATTGAAAGGCCTAAATCAATAGGATTTCTTCAACAAAATAGATACAAAGCGGTCCCACGCTTGGTGACCAACTGGCGGACCAGCACATATAGATCAAGCAAAAAGTGTGAATGCGCCGCGATTGCGAAAGCTTCGCGCCAGAACCTCGTAAGTGGCCAATCGATCCCGACCAGAGCCAAATCCTCATGCGGCATCAGGTACCAAGGTCGACAATGTGCAGCAAGTAACCCCTTGCATGCCCCAATCTTCACCCAAAACAAAAGACGCGAGCGGCCGGTGATGGACACTCTTTGCTCCCTGCACGCACAATCCCTATCTATCGCTTCCGATCCTCTCTCAGGAGAAACACAACTGACGGCCCCGATATGGCACTTAGGTGGATTCTCTGGCGATCAAAGACGTATCGATAAGAAATGGTTCAGGCTCACTTTGATGTTCAACCCAATTGGCAACCGCCTCAGCGGTTCGCGCGCCCATTTCTGCGGCAGGTAAGTGGATCGTCGAAATGGATGGAAAAGCGCTAGCTGATGACGGTAGATCGTCGACACCCATCAAGGCCATCTGATGCGGTATTTGCACGTTGCGACGTTGAAGTCCGAATAAGGCGCCAAGAGCGAGTACGTCAGAGAGGCACAGGATTGCTGTGACGTGCGGGGACGTTTCGAATAATGCATTAATCGCCATACCGGCCCCTTCCAGCGTAATATCGGTTTCAAAGCTATGAAGCACTCCCTGCCCGTGCAGCCCTGACAAGCGCGCGCGCATGCGGTCATGGTGATCCGTTGGTCCATGAAAGACCGCTATGTGCTGGTGGCCTTTCCCAATCAGAAATTCCAGCGCCTTTCGAGAGGCAGCAGCATTGTCGTAACCTATGGTCGGGTAACGATAACTTGGATCATAGAATGAGGTTGCAACTGTGGGCATGCGTGTGCGGGAAATCAGTGAATCAAAATCCGGGCTATGACTAATGCCCGAAACGATTAATGCTTCTGCTCCAATGTTGACCAGTCGTTGCGCCTTTTGCGCCTCGATATCTGGGTCGCTATCTGTTGTCGCAACCACAAGAGATAACCCGTATTCACCTAGTTTGGTCTCAAGTGCTCCTAAAAATTTCGAAAAAATCGCGTTGTCCAACGTTGGAACTAACGCACCGATGACATGGGAGCGACCGGAGTTGATAGAGCGCGCCGCGGCACTGGGCACAAAGTGTAAGGCTTCAATAGCTGCCTGCACCGTTTCACGAGTCGAAACGGTCACAAGTTCTGGCGTATTGAGAACGCGGGAGACTGTGGCCACCGAGACGCCTGCTGCTTTAGCAACATCGCGCAAGTTGGCTCTCTTTTTGATGCTTTTTTCAGCCATTTTGTATTTTGCCTCCGAATTTTAGAAAAACTCAAAAATGATATTGACGCATGAAACTAGTATCATCAACAATGTAACTAGTTTCACAAGGTCTGAAAGATTCAAGTCATGTACGGATATCAACTTATTCAAGCTTGCGACAACAGGGGGTTGATCTCCCCGCAGAGATCTTTTCCCGGCTTCACAAAAGATCACTCTGCAAACATCCATGAGGTTGTTCCGCGCGAAGTGATACATGTTGATATGAAGGCAGGGGACTTGCTCAGTATCCCAGATATGTATCATGGCGGCAGTCTTCATATTATTGCTTTTGATCCGAACGGGCGAAGCGCTCTGCACGAGTTAAGTCTTCAACCGACAAAAAATCTTGATCGCGAGCTGATTGATTCCGAGCCGCTCGACGGCTGGATTTGCGCCCACGGAGGAGATCCGGCAAAGGACATTCCGAGTGCAGTTTTGCATGATATAGCAGAGCAAATTGTCCTCAAGCCTCGGGTAGATGTTGCGGTTTGGATTGCGCACCCGATTGAGAGCGCCATCCTGACTTCTGGAACAAACTGTGGTGCAATTACTGTCACACATCAACCTGCAAACCCAAGTCGTGTCACATTGCCGCCGGAACTTGGTGACGTCCGTGAAGAATTTACAATTTCACGCGGAACAGGCGTGGCATACGAAGTTAAAAAGGGTGAGTACTTCCAGATCATCGACGTAGAAGGTCAGCAATGCTCTGATTTTATGGCGTTTCGTACCGACGGCCTTGATCGTGGCGAAGAGTTGATGATTGATAGCACTGCGTCACGGTCGATGTCTCGGCGGGCCATGCCAACTCCGGGTTTGTTTGACAAGTTTTTCGATCAAGAGGTGCGTCCACTTCTCAATGTGATGCAAGATACATGCGGACGCCATGATACATTTGGCCTTGCTTGCACAGCGCGAGTGTATGAAGAGCGCGGTTTTCCAGGTCATGTGAACTGTTCCGATAATATTTCTAATGCGCTTGATCCATATGGCGTGAAACGACGGTCCGCTTGGCCCGCTATCAATTTTTTCTGGAACACGTGGATCGAACAGAACTCACAGCACTATATGACCGAAGAAAGCTATTCGCGCGCAGGCGATTATGTTGCGATGCGTGCGATGGATAATCTGGTGTGCGCATCGACTGCTTGTCCCGACGAGATCGATCCCGTGAACGGGTGGAACCCCACAGACATTCATGTCCGCATCTATCGGCCAGACACGCCGATCCGACATGCTGTTGCTTACCGACAAAAGGAAGACTCGCCTATGGCAATCAGCCAAAACTCAGCGTTCCATGAACGACTGGCGCCTTTAACCAACCATTTTGCACCTGCACGCGACCTTTGGGCGCCTGTAAGTTTTCCATCTACCGGCGTGTTGGGAGAGTATTGGGCGTGCCGGACATCCGTTGTCGTTCAGGATATGAGTGGTTTGCGCAAGTATGATATTGTCGGACCAGATGCGGAACGATTGTTGCAACT
The DNA here is from genome assembly GCF_018860505.1 of Pacificibacter marinus. Classification (GTDB taxonomy): domain Bacteria; phylum Pseudomonadota; class Alphaproteobacteria; order Rhodobacterales; family Rhodobacteraceae; genus Celeribacter; species Celeribacter marinus_B. Next base: position 1,412 of record NZ_JAHKPU010000005.1, on the reverse strand, counting down.
CGCAACAACGCGCAATGTCGCCAAACTCGCAGAGTGGCGCGGATCCTACACGCTTATGTGCGACGAAACAGGCGCTGTGATTGACGATGGCACTTTGTTCCGACTGGGAGAGCATCTTTTCCGCTGGTGTTGCGGGACCGAAGAAAGTGGCCGTGTCCTGACAGAGCTAGCCCAGAAACACAATCTGCAAGTGCGTGTCCATGCAATGCAAAACGCGATGCCCAGCCTCGCGATTCAAGGGCCAAAATCCCGTGATCTGCTCAAGAAAATGGTATTCACCCAACCTCATGTTCCTGCACTGGAACAACTCAAATGGTTTGGCGCGACAGTGGCACGCGTGGGAGATCGTGAAGGGGCACCCTTTATGCTCTCGCGGTCCGGATATACGGGCGAACTCGGTTACGAAATCTTTTGTGCCAAAGCTGACGCTTTGAAAATCTGGGATGCAGTGATGGCCGCGGGCGAAGAGTTCGGCATTACTCCCATGGGGACTGCGGCGCTCGAGACTATTCGCATTGAAGCAGGTCTTGCAGCTTCGGGAGCCGAATTTGCGCCCGGAGTCGATGCGTTCGAGGCTGGACTTGGCTTCGCGGTGGATATGTCAAAGGCGACTTTCACAGGCAAAGAGGCGCTGGAACGCAATATAAAAACACCTCGTCACGCTACCAAAGGTTTGCTGCTCAACGGTGATGATGTTCCGGCTCATGGTGCACCGATCTGGGCCGGAGAACGGCAAATTGGCGTTGTTACATCTGCGACGCGATCTCCCACGCTCGAACATGCGATCGCGATTGCTAGGATAGCCGTAGAGTACGCCGAGAACGAAACGCAGTTAGAAATAGGTCAAATGGACGGGCGCATGAAGCGACTTGATGCCCGCGTTACCGATATCCCTTTCATAGATCCGCAACGTAAGCGGGCACGTGCATAATCAACCAACTCGGAGATCAAGCAAATGAAAACACTGAAAAGAATGACGTTTACACTATCCATGGCGCTTGCCGGTACTGGCGCTATGGCGCAAGAAAAAGTCATGGTCGGCGAGCCAAGCTGGCCCGGTGCGAAAATTATGGCAAGCCTTATTGGCACCGTGATTGAAACCCGCTTGGGCGTCGAAGTGGGGTACGCTCCGGGGACAAATGCCGTGATTTTTGCGTCGATGGATGGCGGTCGCGGTGACATAGATATCCACCCTGACGTCTGGTTGCCAAATCAAGCATCCTTCACAAATGAATATGTCGACACGAAAGGCACCGTGAGTCTCGGCTCTGGAAGTTACGAAGGCCGCGCGGGCATCTGTGTCCCGACATATATGGCGCAAGAGCACAACATTACATCAATCTACGACCTCGCAACGCCTGATGCACAGGCTCTGTTTGATTCCGATGGCGATGGTGTCTGACGTCAGCACC
>NZ_JAHKPU010000011.1 GCF_018860505.1 Pacificibacter marinus | reverse complement strand
GACACTTAGAAGGGCGTCCAAAGATCGCAGTTCACAGGTTCAGCTTGGATCACTACTTTGACCGAGGCGGAAGTCAAAATCTCAATGCCTCTCGGGATATTGCTACTCAATACCCTGACGGTAATAGATGGGCGCGGCCGTTATCTCGACAATATCTTCATCGAACGGCTGTGGCGGTCCCTAAAACAGGGGGCCGTTTATCTCCACGAATTGCAGGACGGCTTCCAAGCTAAACGCGTGATCAAAGACTGGATCAACTTCTACAATATCGAGCGGCCTCACACCGCTCTCGACAAACGGTCACCGGACGATGCATTCTTTGACACAGAACGAACCCAGAAGGCGGCATGAAATCAACCCGATTACATCTTAGCTGAACCGCAAAACTGTCCGAATAAGTGGGACCACTTTACTCGGCAAAGCTCAGAAACCGGAACACCGCCCTCCGCCTGCTTCAACACCGCCCCTCTCGGCAGATTGCTGCGCAATCGCCTGCCGGGCAATGCATGATCTGCGCGTCGCTGTATCGTCCATTCTTCATCGTAAATCTCCTCAGATATCTTGCCGAGAAAATTCTACTTTTGAACAACACTAATTTTAGGGGGGATTACCGTTTAACCAGTCAATTATTGAGACGGTGCAGCGAAAATATCTGCTACTGTTAGACGTCGCAGGCCTTCTTTTATTTGGTCTGGAGACAACGCCAATGACACAGTAACGACGTGAAGTCGTTTTCCGTCAGGCAACAAAAGCGACTTCAAACAACACACATCGTTGAACTGTGGCGCAGACGCGGGATAGAGCAACGTTAGTTCCTGAGCTTCATAAAGCTGCGCATAGGCCATCATCTGATACACATCTGCTTGAGAAACACCGCGTTTCGTATCGTCGATCTGTGCGGTGAGACGTTTCCATTTCGTATCAATGACATGAACCACCTCTCCACCTTTTCGCCGCCTGATGAGAATATCCGGCTTGGTTTGAAAAAGCGCTTGGCCCGTTTCTAAATCCTGGAGGCAAAATTTCCTGCCGGATTGTAACCGCGCTTCAAATCCTTCCCCATACAGAGAGCGTTGACACTGACGGCCGACGTATTCTTCAAATAGACGCCCCATATCAAACAAAATCGCAGCGCCTTGCCCTGCACCATTTGTGGTGGACTGAAACTGTCGATCGACCAAACGCTGAGCCAATGCCAAGAGCGCGCGCCAGGTCTCGTTGGTGCGATCCAATTGCACCGCCCCCCAAGGCAGAGCGTAAACAGGCAGATCCGCGATCCCATCATACATAAAGGTGAGCTCTCGTAGACGCTGCTGAAGCCCTTTAGACCGTGCAAATCGCAACAAATATCGAACCGTTGCCTTCATGATCTGATTCAAAGGAATATCAGCCGACAACGCATCGTAGCGACAGGCCAAGCGCGATGGGTTGACCGCATGCTTGGTAAACTGCCGCGCGACATTAAGGTTCCCGCGCAATACACGCAAATCATCCTCGCAGTCCAGATAGGCCCGCGGCATGCCCTTGCGCAGCGCCAGGGTCAACCTGTTGCAAAAGGCGCGGATCAACACATCCAACAGCGTATCATTCTGCCATTGAAGCTGCGCGCTTTCGCCAAGGTCAATTGGGATCTCATGAGCCACACCCAGCATATGCACCAAACGGCGCCGCACGGCCCCTGCTGTCTCGACTCCTTCGATTTTGGGAAGAATTTCCAGACTACAGCCCTGCGCCGCAATCACGCCAACAATACCTTTCGCCCGCAGCTTGTGACGCTCTTGAACCAACACGCCCATGCGATCACGACGCGCAAATGCCGAATTTTCAGCGGCCTGCACCAAAGCATCCGCATGAGATGGTGCGATACACCCCTCCTCAATGCCAATGGGCAGACTGCACCATTCCTGCAGCACATAGTGCCTCATGACAGCTTATAATCCGACAGATCAAACTCACTTTGAACAAGCCAACGCAAACGCTCCTCTGCGCCATCCAGTTCTAAGCCAGTTGGCGGTTGAATCGTTTCCACACGCAGAAATTTACCCGTTTTGCGCGCACCTTGCACCAGATCACCGTCGCCCAAAACCTGAGCAATTTTTGCCCAATCCTCATAGAAATACTCGGCCAAAAGCGGGATGATTTTATCGCGGATCACCGCCGCGACGTCCGCGACCGATTGGCAGGACGTGAAGTATGCATGGCCGATTTGGTGTTCCCGATCAAAGAGATACTCGATGCGGCCATTCAAATCCGTGAGCAACTTTGCCAGATCAAACTGAGGAACCTTGCCGCGCAGCACATCTGGATTGGGCATCACCTCTTTGAATTCGAACCGTCGCCTCAGCGCCGTGTCGAGCAATGCAATGGACCGGTCGGCGGTGTTCATCGTGCCAATGATATGCAGGTTCCGTGGCACACCGAATAGTGCTTTCGAGTATGGCAATGTCAGGCAGATTTCATTTTCGGCCCCTACCCGCTTGTCCGCCTCCAACAGCGTGATCAGCTCGCCAAACACCTTAGAGATATTGGCGCGGTTGATCTCGTCGATGATGAGAACGTGGTCTTGGAGAGCTTGCAAGCCGGTCGTCGTGTCAACATCTTCAGCGTTTATCAATTTCTCTAACAAAGGTAGATTCAGACGGTTCGCTTGCAAGGAATAAAGCGATTTCTGCATAAAGTTCGTATCGTGAATTTCGCTGACAGGCCGCCCGCCACGATCGACCCAGAGCCAGTTCACTGCCCGTCGCTGACAATAGGAATTGCGGTCACGCGGAACGTATTCATATGCCCCTGCCACCTCGCCAATTGCGCGGTACTTTGAATTGCCCATAGAGACGACTAGGATATCACCGACAGAAACCTCGTTGCGAAACACGTCGAGCATCTGCACAGCACCCGCTTGCATGGAATAACGTTCGGACTTGGTCCCCCTTTCCTCGCAGACTTTCAAAATTTCGTCGCGGCTGTTGTATTTATTATCTGTGTAATCAATGTCCTCAAAGCCGAGCAGCGCGATACCATCACGCATACAATGTTCAAAGACTTCATTCTCGCCTCGGGGTTCGTATACACCCAAAGACATTTGAAAAATCTTGCGTCCGTCGAAGAAACCAGACTTTTGCGTACCTTTGGCACGACTTTTCTCCGCCCGTTTCGCGATGCGTTTGAAAATCCCGTCCTCAGGCGCCAGTTGAAACCCCACGTCGCCATCGGCTTGGGTCGGGCGCAAGCCTTCAACGAACTCCTCGTAGGACATCGACTGGTGGAACGTGGTAAACTCGATCCGACCTGCCTTGCACAGAGCCGAGTAGGCCTCCATCAAGGCACCGCGTCCTTGTGCCTCCAATTGCGTCGCCTTGGCTTCCCCGTCGCATAGCCGCACCGCTTCGAATGCCGTGCGATAGGTTTTCCCCGTTCCGGGCGGACCATAGAGAATAAGGTTAGTGGTTGGTGTCAACGGGTCTTGCGCACAGTCAGGCATAGTCGCCCCCTTCGCATTTGCATTCAAGGGATAGGTAAATATTGTGGTGCTGCTCGGGTTCGGCCCCGTAATGGTCGGCGTGTCGAGCTTTGCAAGCTTTAGGAATTTTTCGCCGCCTAGGGTTTGGCACATGTTTGGAAAATCGTTTTTCAGCCCCAATGCGTTGTGTAAATCACGCGCGGCGATTGATACCTCGACCGCACCCTGCTCACGCGCAGATTCAACGTAATAATTCAACGCGCATTTGCGCATGCGATCTGCGCCGCGTTCCAGATGGATGTATTGCTCCGGCAAAGGCAGCGGCACGTCATCTGCATCCACAATCACATAGCCCGCCTGATGCAAACGAGCGGCGGCATCAGAGCTTTGCGACCAGCCACCGTTGAAATTTGATGGTGCTTTCCCGATGAGGTAACCGACAATGGGCTTGCTTGGAAAAACGCGTTTATTGCGCGCACGCGACGAGCGCACCCAATAGTCCTTCGCCTCGCCAAATACTGCGAATACATCTGCGTGGGCACCATCGGAAAGATAAGCCGCGTAGGCGTCCATCGCGGCTTCGATCTTGTGACGCGAGAAAGTATCCTGCCTGCCGTCTAGTATCTCAAAACCCAAATCACGCAAACAGGTGACCGATTGCACCTCTCCATAGCCGTTGAAAAATTCAGAAGCCGTGACCGCTTGACCATCCGTGAGATATTGCAGCGCCGCGCCCACGATGCCTTTCACAGGATATTGGACCTGCGCATCTTCACTTAAAACCCAATATTTTTTTGGCTTCGAATATTGATAGGTGGAGAGGAAAGCCTCCAGACCCAGTGTATCACACTCCCGCATCGCGGCGAGGATATGTTCTCGCGTCAACTGTTTGAGCAACTCACCATGTGAGACACGCGTGCCTTTATTTTCGCGAAAGTCTCGGTAATTGCGAAGCACCTGACTATAGCTCGCCAAGTTGGTTCGAAGCTCGCCATCAATCACGAGCGGTGACGGGTTTTCACGCCCCGCTCTCTGATCCTTACTGCTATAGCGGAACTGTTCGAGAATGGAGACATATCCCTCTCGATCAAAACACGCGTCTATATCGCCGAGAACCCCTTCAATACGGCTCAGTCGCTTCACACGCGTATCAACCGTCGCCTCACCCTGACCGCTTTTTGCAAGCCAGTCTCTAAATTCAGTCTCTTTCAAATCAGCACCTTGAACCTAACCGTTTTTGCTACGATAATGAACTCAGGTCCCCGTGCATAGGGGCCAGTTCTTTAGTCAATTCAAACATGTAGATACCCTGAACGTGGCAGTCGTTTCCCGAGCGAGCGCCGTTGGTGCTTCCGCAGCGAATGTCTCCACTGAATCGCTGCAGCGTCCGCGTGCAGTGGTTAATTGCAGCTAGAGTAGGACATGAACGGCCCTTAGCTGCCGTTGGTCGTTCCTATCGCCTGTGCATTGCAGCTTCCCAGAAGCTGACATTGACCCGCTGGCGCAGCATTTCGACATGCTGGATGGCGGCTTGGCGGGACAAAGCCGTCGTTAGCAGCGATACTAGAGGTAGTTGCTAAAGAAGAAAAACAACCGCTGTTGAACTTAGCTGCTTTTCACCCCAAGTAAATCTGCCCTGAGGGGTATTTGACCTTTGGAACGCTGCGGGTGGCGAGGAAAAAACCGATTGCCAAAGGGCCGACGCGCCCGACGAACATGATCGTCATGATGATGCCGCGCCCTGTGCCATCAAGCTCACCCGTGATCCCACGTGATAGGCCCACCGTTCCAAAGGCGGATGTCACTTCGAATGCGACGTCGATGAATTGACCATCGTGGTTGATTGTCATTACGAAGATCCCCGTTAGGACGAGCAGCATGGATATTGTCGTCAGTGCGAGAGCTTTCATGACCTCCTCCACCCCCAAGGATCGACCAAAGACATGCAACGTGGTTTGACGCCGAAAGAAGGCGACCGTGGCAAGAAGTAGGACGAATAGTGTAGTGACCTTGATCCCTCCTGCAGTCGAGGTGCTGCCGCCGCCGACCAGCATGAGTGTCATCGTCAGCAGGGACGTGCTATCATGCATCCCGCCGGTGTTGATCGTGTTGAAGCCTGCGGTGCGCGGGGTGACCCCCTGAAACCAACTCGCCCACAGCTTGTCGATGGTGCTTAGGTGTCCCAGTGTCGCGGGATTTCGCCATTCCAAAAGTCCGAACATGACACTACCCCAGACGATCAGGAAAGCGGTGCCGACAAGCATCAGCTTGGAATGTAGGGTTAGTTTGCGCCAGTTTCGTGTTTTGTAGACATCCCCCACAACGATGAAACCAAGCCCACCCAAGATGAAAAGAGCGGGGATCACCAGATTGACAATCGGGTTTCCGACCCATTGCGAAAGACTGTCGGGGTGTAGGGCAAACCCGGCATTGTTGAAGGCAGAGACCGAATGAAAGACCGCCTGCCAAAGGCCAGTCCAGCCAAATTCAGGGACAAATATTAAAGCTAAAAGGGCGGCGCCAGCCGTCTCGCAGGCGAGGGCGATGACAAGGATCATGCGAGCAATATACGTGAGGTTCGACAGCGAAGTCTGGTTTAGGTCTTCGCGCAGGATCAGCCGTTGTGGCATGCCGACTGGGATCCCCAGAGCTCCGAGCAAGAGCACCGCAAAGGTCATAAGCCCGAGCCCGCCAAGCTGAATGAGCATCGCAATGATCGCTTGACCAAATCCGGTGAAGGCGGATCCGGTATCGGCAAGAGCAAGCCCGGTGACTGTCACCGCCGAGGTCGCGGTGAATATAGCTTCGCTCAGACCAATGTCACCGTAATGCGAGATGGGCAACCAGAGAAATAAAGCGCCTAGAAGGATCAGTGCTATGTAGAAAAGCGATAACAGCGCAGGCGGCGGCATTCGCAGTTTTTTCTTCCGCCTGAGAAAATTCCGGAGTGATGCAGTCATGATTAGAGGCTGGCCGCAAAGCTGTGAAGGTCCTTCCGCTGGCCCAGCAGTAGAAGTAGGTCATCGCGCTGCAACTGGCACTCTGAGCCATCCTGCCCGATGAATTCACTCCCCCTCATAATCCCAATGCAGCGAAGATTGTAGGCCTTGCCATGTGGCAACTCGTTCAGGCTTCGACCTTCGAGGCTCTCGGGTATGCGGAAGTTCACCACATGGAAGCCGTTTCCGAGGCTAACATAGTCACGCATAAGCGGATTGTGCAGAATTTGCGCGATATGTTGACCAACCTCGACCTCCGGGTGAACGATCCTGTCCACACCGATTTTTTTAAGAATTCGGTGATGGGTTTTTGTCGTAGCCTTGGCCCAAACGACCTGAACGCCGACAAGTTTGAGGTTCATCGCCGACAGGATGCTGGCCTCCAAATCATCCCCCATAGCAACGACAGCAGTATCACAGTCGCTGAAACCGGCATCACGCAGCGCTGCGTCATCCCGAGCATCTACGATCATGGCTTGTGATAAGGTATCTGCAAGGTTGGCGACACGCGCCTCGGAGATGTCGATGCCGATTACATGGTTGCCGAACCGCTGCAATTCCTTTGCAACAGAACTTCCGAAGTTGCCCAGCCCAACGACACCAAAGGTTCGTTTTTTGATATTCAATGCGTTGCGTCCATCCAATTTGACTGTCGCGGAACATTGCCGCAATGCAAAAAGATGTCAACATGGGCTCTTTGCCGATATTCTCTGCATTTGCATACCAAATCAACGCCAAACAGGAAGGCGAGCGCCGGCTGTGCGGACTTTGCTGTCGTTGCGTTTCCTCATTTGAATGTCTGCTCTTTCTCTCTTCCGAAAAAAGAGGGCTTAGGCCCAACCTGGCAACGCGATGCAATCATGGTTTGATCGTCACAAGAAGGACGATCAGCGACAATAGGGCTAGCCCGACAAACAGGAACAGGCCGCCCGTGGGCTTTGCGTCACCCCCGTTGTCCTGCACCGCGCGGCGCAGTTTTCCGACCAGAGCACCGTGCAATCCCGAGAGGCCGAGCACGAGCACAATCTTCATCCCCAACCATGCTGATGTAAACCAGCCGCCCTGAACCCCAAGCGATATGCCGAAAAGCAAGGCGAGGATCATCGCAGGAGAGGACACGGCTCTGTCATAGGCCCGCAACGGTTTCATATGGACCAAGGCTGGATATCGCAGTGCGAGGGCAACTGCGGCCATCCCGCCGAGCCAAACGAAAAGAGCAATCAGATGTGCGGCTTTGGTGAGGTCGTAAAGCATTATTTTTCTTCCATTTTTCGGCGCAGCCAGCGCTCATTGACAAAGCCGCCGAACGGGATCATCGCACCGACAAAAAGGCGCGCGGCCCCTGTCCAGCCGATCAGACCTTCTGCCCAGGATCGGATCACGAACCAGAGGAAAATCATGAAGGCCAATCCGTGGAGCGGCCCCATGACAGAAACGAATTGAGGCATTCCTGCAAAGTATTTCAGTGGCATCGCCACGCAAAACAGGGCGAGGAGTGTCAGAGCCTCGAAAATAGCGGCACGCATAAGGCCAATCATGAAGGATCCTCCGAATCTCTCTATGTAAACGTATGTTTACTTTACGACGAGGCTTGACCCGTGTAAACAGTTGTTCACACGGAGATGATATCAATGAAAAAAGCCAGCATCGTAAAAGACCGCGCCGCGACCGAGGCCCGCATTCTCAACGCGGCCCGGGCTGTGTTTGCCCGACGCGGATACGATGCAGCTGGATTGCGCGAGATTGCGGAAGCGGCCCAAGCGAACCTATCGCTGATCAGCCGGTATTTCGGCGGCAAAGAGGGGTTGCTGACTGCGTTGACAGATCAATTTGTTGCGAGCCGCCGAGAGGGGAAGTTATCCTATCCGCCGCAGGATACCTTGGAAGACGAGATATACAGTTACCTGCACGAAAAGCTACGCGACGATCTGAAGGACGAGGACATCGTGCGGCTGATTGTCAGTCGCGCCGCCATCGATGGCGAGTTTCGAGAAAAGGGGCGCGTGCATTCAGATGGTCTCGCGGATGAAAATTTTCGCATCCGTGTCAGACGGTTACAGGATAACGGCAAAGTTTCACCAGATATGGATATCGACTTGTTATTCGCTGGGGTCATGCATGTGTCTTTCTCGGTGAATTTCTTCGGTGCTATAGTTGCTGGGCGTCCAGACACAGAAATTGATGCGCTCTTCCATGGGTTCGCTGCGGCGTTGGCGCAGGGGTTTCCGGTTCGGCATTAAAGGGCGCGTTTGGCGCATGACGCGGCAAGAGCTACCGCGCAGGCAGGGTGGAGAATGTCGGCTTTGCACTATGAGAACCAATAATCGCGCACTTGCAGCGAACGTCCGGTTTCCGCGGTGGGCTCAACGGATCGAGGCAACACACTGTGCAAACTTCTCTGCTGGCGTTTGGTATTGCAAGGTTTTTCGTGGACGCTCGTTAAGCTGTCGCGCAATCGCACTGAGTTTGGCTTGAGAATGCACAGATAAATCTGTTCCACGCGGTAAATATTGTCTCAGTAGCCTGTTTGTGTTTTCGTTTGAGCCGCGTTGCCATGGAGACTGCGGATCACAAAAGTAGACCTCGACATCAGTGGCCATCGTTAGGCGGGCATGATCTGCCAGCTCTTTCCCTCGATCCCAAGTGAGGGATTTGTACAGTTCTCTCGGTAGCCTTTGCGAGGATTTGATCAAGCCAGAGACAACACTTTCAGTATCCTTATTTGCAACCTTCACAAGCATGACATATCGTGAATGCCGTTCAACAAGTGTCGCTATATAACTGTTTTTTGAGCCGCCAATTAAATCGCCTTCCCAGTGCCCAGGTATGGCTCGATCCTCAACTGATGCAGGCCTTTCACTGATCGATACTAAATCTTTGATCTGGCCAAGCCCCTTCCGTTTGAGGCTCGCATGCTTAGACCTGCGGACAGTTCGCTTTGCTCTCAGGTGCTCAAGTAACTCTTTCTTCAAGACGCCACGTGCTTGGATATAAAGGCTTCTATATATGGTTTCGTGTGACACTCGTTTGTGTGGTTCCTTGGGGAAACTGCGTTTCAGCCAGCCCGCAATCTGCTCGGGTGACCATTTGCGGCGCAGCTTGGCTGATACTGCGGCGCTTAAATCTGGGTGGCAAGCCAGTTTGCATTTCTTGGGGCGCAGGGCGCGGTCCCATGCGGCTTGATCAGAAGCTGTCGCCCGATACTTTGAAGCCCCGCCATTGCGCATAACTTCGCGACTGATGGTCGAAGGCGATCGACCCAACCGCTGCGCAATTGTACGCAGCGAGTGTTTGACGCACAGCCCCCTGGATATCTCTTCGCGCTCTGCAAGGCTTAAGGTTTTCCGACTACGCTTTCGGTCAACAGGGCGAATACCACCCGTCGGTGAGATCACAGAAAAAACCGACGATGACTTGCGGTCGAACACCCGCCCAATCGAGCTCATCGACTCTCCGCGTTGCCAACGATCCCAAATCTCAGCCCGCGGCAAGGACGAATAATAAATACGGCGACGATACTTCATTTTGAACACTCCATCTTTTCCTAAAGATTAAAGTGTTGCGTCCACCTGTTGAGCCCACCGCCGATTCTGTTGACAAACTAACGGTTGCGAGTGCAGAAATGGGACTTCCAAATTCGGCGCGAGCGCCTTTTTTTATCAGGCTTTGCTCGTTTGCTGCGGTGCAGGAAAGATCCCTCTCGTGCATTGGTTTCACCAATCAACGTGGTCTCAAACTTCAAAACGGCTTTCACACAACTCATGAAGTCGTGAGGCACAAAAATCCGATTTGAATGACACATTTGGTCACAGCGCTCATCATAAAAAACATCTGCGCATCGAACTTTGAGACACAAGGCAACCACATGATCGAGCTCGGTCATTCAGATGTCGGGCCACAATCCACTTTTTTGGGGATAATCCCAAAAATACCTCGATTTTCAAAATATTGATCCTAAAGAAAATATTAAGACCAACATAAAGGATCATTAGAATGACACAAACATCTAAGAAAAAACGTATCCCGAAGAAGGATCTTGCGGCGATCAAAAAAGAGATCAAAGGCTTGGCGACGAAACATCCCGACACCCTGTCCTCCAAAAAAGCTGTGTTTAATATGCTGCCAGAGATCAAAGACGCACTGGATAGCGGGCTGGTCTTGCCCGGTTTTAGT
>NZ_JAHKPU010000035.1 GCF_018860505.1 Pacificibacter marinus | reverse complement strand
CTTTATATGACGACGGACATGAATTGCACGACGGCGTGCCAGCCTACCCTTTGCAAAAGGTCTATCTGCGCAACCTTTTCCCAGCCCCTCGCACGCCTGCAACTGGCCCCTCTAAATCGCGGGGCGGGCTTGAAAATCTTGTCAAAAAAGTTCCAAATATTTGGCCCCTGCCTCAACTGAAATGGGCCGCGACCTATGCGCCGTTTATTAAGCGGCTGCACAAGGCTTTGAATGATCTAAAACCCGATGTTGTTATTGGTTTTATGCCCACTGGCATCATGGCCGCAGTGGAAGCCGCCAAACCGCTTGGCATCCCTGTGATCGCCTCGACGCATAATGTACCAGAACAAGATTTCGGCCTAAGCAGTCCGCGTTGGGATGCCAATCCTAAGTACCGGAAACGCCGTCTGCAAGCCCTGCATAAAGCGGACCACATTCTGGTCTTGCAAGATGATTTTAAGCAATGGTTTGATTCCGCACTGCAAAATAAAATAAGCGTCATGCCCAATCCCATCGCTGCGGCCACCATGTCACTTACAGGACCTCGTGAAGCTTGTGTGATCGGCGTCGGGCGCCTCACTGCGATCAAACGCTACGACATCTTGATCGCCGCATTTGCCAAAATCAGCGCTAAGCACCCTGACTGGCGTTTGGAAATCTACGGGGATGGGCCTGAAAAAAATGCGCTGCAGCATCAGATTGATCGGCTGAACATGTCTGAGCAGATCAAGCTAGCGGGAATCTGTCATGATATCATGCCAGTTTATGCAAAGGCTGGTATCATGTGCCATCCCTCATCTTTTGAAGGTTTCGGGCTGTCTGTGGCAGAAGCCCTCGCTCATGGCTTGCCTGTGGCGGCCGATGCTGCCTGCTCTGGCGTAACAGCGCTGATACAGGACGGCGAAAACGGCATTCTGGTTGAAACAGGTGCCGCCCCCGATGAGGCTTTCGCAAACACACTTGATCACCTGATGAGCGACCCGATGATGCGAACAAAACTAGGGCTTGCCGCCCCCTCATCTGTGCTTTCATATGCACCAGATGTTATTTTGGATCGTTGGCAGCAGGTCTTGTCTGCTTGCCAAGCTGATCACGATTTGGTTTGAACATATAAAGTTTATTAGTAAGGACGCCCAATGGACACTCTAGACACAAAAATCCGCGCCGTATTCGCTGACGTTTGGCAAGGCCAGAATGAAACCGATGCGCCAGCGCTTGCTGATAGTGACATTTTGCTCGAAACGGGGTTGGACAGTCTTGGGTTCGCAATTTTCGTATCACAACTCGAAGAAGAGTTGGGATACGACCCTTTCACACTTTCAAACGACGCCTATTACCCGCAAACCTACGGTGAGTTCGTCGCCTTTTACGCCAAGCACAAACCAAGCTAATGGCATCTTTGGCCCAAAGATTGGCGCCACGATCTGAAGGGGCGGACATCGCTATCGGCCCTAAGAATCGCGTGGCGCAAGCCCCAGTGACAATCGGTGGCACGGCAGGATCAGACATCATTGCCTTGTGTATCTCTGACCCGATTTCATTTGTTAAGACATTGATACATTTAGATGGATCTGTGGCTCAATTGGTGTTGCTGTCTCATGCGTTGCCATCAGAAACAGTGTCTGTCTTACTTGAGGACGCAGGCTGCACACAGCTTGTCACAGACCGAACTGACCTTGTGACACCACTTGAGCAATGCACTCCAGAGGCGGCTATCGCTGCAACTGTTCCCGCAGACGGAGCCACAAAGTGGACGCTGACAACATCTGGGACCACAGGCCTGCCCAAATTGATCCCGCACACGCTAAATTCACTGACTCGCACTGTGGCGCGCGGCAATCCTTCCACCCCGCCACGCTGGGGGCTTTTGTATGACCCCACCCGATTTGCAGGGCTGCAAGTTGTCCTGCAAGCACTTATCGGTGGCGGCGTTCTTTTGACGCCCGACACCCACGCTCCACTGGCCGACCAAATTGCAATGTTGAAAGCGCAAGGCTGTACGCATTTGTCTGCAACACCGACGCTGTGGCGGCGGTTGCTTATGGCGCCGGGGTTTTCTGATCTTTCTCTGAAGCAGATCACCTTGGGCGGTGAAATCGTGGATCAACAGGTGTTGGATACGCTCGCAGCCGCTCACCCGTGCGCCCGCATCACACATATTTACGCTTCGACCGAGGCGGGTGTCGGCTTTGCTGTCACGGATGGCCAAGCTGGGTTTCCCACACATTTTCTACAAGAATCCGCAAACATCGGCATGAAGATTGTGGACGAAGTACTCTGGCTGCGCCCACCGTTAGGCGCGCAACGGTCACTTGACGGCACAGAGGTAGAAACCGACTCAGAGGGCTTCATTCGCTCTGGGGACCGCATTCAACTCAAAGATGGGCGCGCTCATTTTTTAGGACGGGACAACGGTACGATCAACGTCGGTGGCGTCAAAATACACCCCGAAATGGTCGAGCAAACCATCATGGCTATTGCAGGTGTAAAGCTTGCGAAAATTAGTGCCAAGAAAAACCCGATATCTGGCGCACTCGTGGTCGCCGAAGTCATGGCCGACGACGATATTGACACCAAAGCACTAAAATTCGCAATTCAAGCCCATTGCAAAGCGACATTGGAACGCGAAGCTGTTCCAGCTATCATTCGCTTTGTGGACACCCTTACTCTGAACGCTGCAGGAAAGTTGATACGTACCGATGACGCAAAATAATGATTTGAAAACCGTAATTGTTACCGGTGTATCCCGCGGCCTTGGGCTTGCCATTGCACAACGCTTGAATGCAGAGGGCACCTACCGTGTGGTGGGGCTGTCGCGCTCTCATTCTGACGAATATAAAGCCCTTATGGACTCAAGCGATCGGGTTCATTTCATCCCCTTCGATGTCGGCGATACAGAGGCCATTCCTGCCGTTGTGAGCCAAATCACCAAGACCTACGGAAAAATTTGGGGGCTGGTCAACAATGCGGGCACAGGCAATGACGGGGTGCTCGCGACCATGCACAAAACGGACATCGACACCGTGTTGCGTGTCAACCTGACTGGCCCGATCACCTTTGCAAAATACGTAAGCCGCACCATGCTGGCAAAACGCGCGGGCCGGATCATCAACATTTCGTCCATCATCGCCTCAACTGGGTTCCACGGCCTATCGGTCTATGCCGCCAGTAAAGCGGGCCTCGAGGGTTTCACACGCTCTTTGTCACGCGAAGTGGGCAAAATGGGACTAACGGTCAATTGCGTTGCTCCAGGGTATATGGAAACGGAAATGACCCAAGGATTGGACGTGCATAAAATGGCATCGATCCGACGCCGTGCACCTTTGGGTTTGGCCCGGCCTGAAGATGCCGCTGGCGCGGTGGCCTATCTGTTGAGCCCTGATGCAGAACGCATCACAGGCACCATCATGACAGTAGACGGCGGCAGCACCGCTTAGACCCTGACGCAAGGTTTATATTCTGCCTCCTTTAGGAACTGTAATCACCTACAGTCACCAAAGGAGGCAGAAAGTCCGCGATGTTATTTCGGAGCCCCGAGCAACGCTTCCTGTGCAAACCGCAAATCCAAGAGTGACTCATTGACTTCAGACGGATCAGGCCATGACATGAAAAAATCTGGGCTGGAGCCTGTGCCATATTTTCGCTGCAGATCTCTGAAAACTGGTAAGTAAGTGTCCACAATAACCTTAAGTTCTGCCTGTGTGAACAGACTATAACGTCTGCCTTTGTATCCATTCTCCTTCAGATGTTTTTCGATTTGTTTTAACTGATTTGTTTGGACTTTTGGCGGCAGTTCTACATTTCGCAGCATGCTCAAAAACAGGTTTATGTCGGTGTTAGACGTTTCATTGGACCGCGCGGGCATGTCAAATTCATCTGCCGGAAAACCTACTGTATGCAAGAAATCAAGAACGACATCGCCCCCTTTCAATTGCAGTGTCTCATAAGGTCGAATGACGACTGACCCAACGCCAAAAAGGGTCTCGAATCTTTTGATTACTTTTTGGAATTGTGCACCGTATTGAACAAACGGCGATGCTAAGAATTGTGACATCGTCTTTACGCCTGTCCCCGTTTTAAGACCCTGCAGAAACCATGATTCAAAGAAACTATCGGGGCGACGCAAATAGATTACGACGGTAACATCATACCGTTTAAGAACTTTTGCCAGACCCACAGTATCACTACGCTTACTGTCCGAGAAGTGCCAAAGCCCCTCATCAGAAATGATCACATTTTGGTAATTTTTGTCGGTCAATTCCGCCAACGCGCCAGATAGCGCTTCAGAGCGGCGCATAGGCGGACCGAAATAGGAGTATCCCATGCGTGCAAGAACCTGTGGATTTTTCACAAGTGTAGCCTGAATAGAAGTCGTGCCGGTTTTCATCGTGCCGATGTGTAAAATAGCTTTTGGCATCAAGAACCCCATAGATAAAAAGGTTTCCACGTCAAAGTGAGCAACCCAATATTAAAATTGCGTTGAATGTCACGACACTCAATTTGAAATGCGTCACGCCCCCGCGCAAAAGAATCGTTCCAGAGTCTTTATGCGTCTAGGTTTTCAACGTTCAACGCGTTGTCTTGAATGAACTCGCGGCGCGGTTCGACAACATCGCCCATCAGTTTGGTAAAGATGTCATCCGCTTCGGCAAAGTCTTCGATTTTCACCTGCAACAAGGTGCGCGCTTCTGGGTCCAATGTGGTTTCCCACAACTGATCTGCGTTCATCTCACCCAAGCCTTTGTATCGTTGCAGGGACAAACCTTTTTCGCCCTCTTCCAAGATCGCTTTAAGCAAATCAATAGGGCCGTGAATCAGGCTGAACCGCTCCTTGCGCATCAATTGCGACGGATCATCATAGATGCCGTTTGTCGCCTGCACTTCTTGGTTGATCCGACGCGCCTCACCGCCACGCAAAATTGCCCCATCAAGGGTGCGGACCTCTTCAACGCCGCGCAAAACGCGGGTCAAACGGATGCCAACATCTTGGGTCGGACGGCCTTTCCAGCCCTGCTCAAACTCGGGCGCGATCATATCAAGGCGTTTGGCGATCAGATCGGCTGTACCTTGCAAATCGCCATCCACGCGGCCAGGTTCAAACGCACCTGCCAAGGCGGCTTGTTCGATGATGTGGCGCGGGTAATGCGTTGGAAAGGCATCCAAAATTCGCTTAAACGTCCGCGCACCTTCGACAACACGTGCCAAATCGGCACCGGCGATGTCTTCACCCGTTTGCAAACGCAACACGGCACCATCGGTGCCCTGCTGGATCAAATATTCATCCATCGCCGCTTGGTCTTTGAGGTAAACCTCAGACTTACCACGCGCGACTTTGTACAAAGGTGGCTGCGCGATATAAAGGTGGCCAGCCTCGATCAAAGACGGCATTTGACGGAAGAAGAACGTCAAAAGCAGCGTCCGAATATGTGCCCCGTCGACATCCGCATCGGTCATGATGACGATTTTATGATAACGCAATTTGTCCAAATTGTACTCGTCGCGGCCAATTCCTGTACCAAGCGCCATCACTAGGTTGCCGATTTCTTGCGATCCCAACATGCGATCGAAACGTGCGCGTTCGACGTTCAAAATCTTACCGCGCAGAGGCAAAATCGCTTGCGTGCGGCGGTCACGGCCCATTTGAGCCGACCCCCCCGCTGAGTCACCCTCCACGAGGAAGACTTCGGTTTGGGCAGGATCTTTTTCAGAGCAATCTTTGAGCTTACCAGCAAGGAAATTCACGTCCAAAGCCGACTTGCGGCGCGTCAATTCACGCGCTTTGCGGGCCGCTTCGCGCGCCATCGCCGCTTCGCAAATTTTGCCAATGATCATCTTGGCCATCTGCGGGTTTTCATCAAACCATTCGGTCAGCTTTTCGCCCACCAAATTTTCAACAGCGGGTCGCACTTCGGACGACACCAATTTGTCTTTGGTCTGGGAAGAGAATTTGGGATCCGGCACTTTGACGGACAAGACACAGGTCAGACCCTCACGGGCGTCATCACCGGTAAAGGTGATTTTCTCTTTCTTTGCGATGCCACTGTCAGCCGCATAACGCGTCATAGTGCGGGTTAGCGCCCCACGGAATCCGGCCAAGTGCGCCCCGCCATCACGTTGCGGAATGTTGTTGGTGAAGGGTAAAACATTCTCATGATAACTGTCATTCCACCACATCGCCACTTCGACCCCGATACCATCTTTTTCGCCTTGCACGAAAATAGGCTCAGGCATCATAGATGTTTTAGAGCGGTCCAGATATTTAACGAATTCTTTGACGCCGCCTTCATAGAACAGTTCGGTTTTGAGATGCTCTGCGGGGCGTTCGTCTTCCAAAATAATGCGCACGCCAGAATTCAAAAACGCCAATTCGCGCAGACGCTTTTCCAAGGTTGAAAAGATGTAATCGAGGTTCGAAAAGGTCGTCGTAGAAGCCAAGAACCGCACTTCGGTGCCGGTCTCGCCATGGGAATCACCGATGACTTCGAGGTGTTCAACGGTCTCACCGCGTTCAAAGCGGGCTTTATGCACCTTGCCTTGACGCCAGACTTTCAGTTCCAACCAATCCGACAGCGCATTCACCACAGAAACGCCCACGCCGTGCAGGCCGCCAGACACTTTATAAGAGTTGCTGTCAAACTTACCACCAGCGTGCAGCTGGGTCATGATAACTTCGGCTGCAGACACGCCTTCTTCTTCGTGCATGTCGGTCGGAATACCACGACCATTGTCACGCACAGAAATAGATGAATCCGCGTGAATTTTAACGTTCACGTAATCCGCATGACCAGCCAAAGCTTCGTCGATGCCGTTGTCCACAACCTCATAGACCATGTGATGTAGACCAGAGCCGTCATCGGTGTCACCGATGTACATACCAGGGCGCTTGCGAACAGCGTCTAACCCTTTGAGAACCTTGATGGAATTAGCACCATATTCTTCGGACTGCTCAGGTGTATCGGACATGCGGACTTCCTTGTTTTTACTTAGCCTTTTTATACGCCAAACCGCTGGGGTTGTCACGCAAATGGCACAAATATCACCGTAGCGTCGCGCGGGTTTGCGCTTAGGTAAATGGGATCACGAATGCCACGACAATAAGCAACACACCTGCTGTCATATTCATACGCTTTAACGCCCCTGGAGAGGTCAAAACCCCTCGTAGCTTATCGATAGAAACAGCCATAATCAGGTTGCCCGTCAGAGGGATCATCGCCGAAATCGAACAGATTGCGATGACGTCCCAAAGGGTCAATTTGGACAGATCAAAGAACCCCGGCAATAGCCCCATATAGAATAAAATCGCTTTCGGATTTCCCAAAATCACCACCAATCCAGCAATGAACCCCGCCCATTTTCCGGGTCGGGTCAGGCGGCTGTTGGCACTGATCGATTGACTTGCATATCTGATCAACATCGCGCCCATACTCAAAAACATCGCAACAGCGACCCATTTCATCGCCACCAAAAAATACGTGAATTCAGAAATGATCCATGTGACGCCCAAAATGGCCAGCAAGGGCCAAAGCGCGTCACCGATCACAACCCCAAAAGCCAACGGCCACGCCGCGGCAAAGCCCCCTGACATGGCGCGGGCCAGCATGGCAACCCAAACAGGGCCAGGGGTCAAAAACAGAACCAGTAAAGCGCCCGCATAAAACAACAATTCAACAGGAGATATGCTCATAGAACGCCCTTAACCGATGACACACCCGCGTCTTCAGACACTTCAAAGGTGGCCGCACGTGATCCCAATTCCGCAAATAACTCTGGCCCCGTGCCAGTCATAAAGGCCTGTGCACCAAGGGCGCAGATCTCGTCATAAAGGGCCGCGCGCCGCCCCGCATCCAGATGGGCTGCAACCTCATCGAGCAAAAATATTGGCGCTGCCCCGAAATCTTGCGCCAAAGCACGCCCATTGGCGAGGATAAGCGAAATCAGCAGGGCCTTCTGCTCGCCCGTTGAGCATTGATCTGCAGAAACACCCTTAGCGGCATAGATTGCCCCCAAATCGGCACGATGCGGGCCGATCAATGTACGCCCAGCCGACAGATCGCGCGGGCGATTGTCTTTGAAAGCGCCAAGTAGATCGGCTTCGGTCTCAGGTAAGCCAAATTGGTCCGACGCCTTTAGCGTCAGACTGGCCACAGGGAAGGTCGTTTGCGCGCCATCTTGAGCGTCTTTCAATCGTTCCAAAACCATCAAACGATTTTGCATAATCGCAGCGCCTGACGTGGCCATTTGCGCTTCCAATGCGGCGTACCAATGGGCATCACGCACCATATCTTTGAGCAACCGATTGCGCTCACGCATGGCTTTCTCATAACTCAACACAGCATCAGCATGACGGGGTTCAAACGACATCACCATACGATCTAAAAACCGACGACGCCCCTCAGGGGCCTCAATCCACAGTCGATCCATCGCCGGAATCAGCCAGACCACGCGAGCGATGCGTCCAAGCGCGATTTGGGCTGCTGATTTTCCATCGATTTTCACTGTGCGCGATGCCCCATTTTCGGACCACGTTTCAATGTCGTGAGTTTGATGCAAAGACTGCAATTCAGCGCGAACTTTCCAGCCCAAGCTTTCAGGTTTTCGCGCAATGTCATCCATCGCGGCGCGGCGCAGACCCCGCCCCGGAGAGAGCAAAGACACGGCTTCAAGAATGTTGGTTTTCCCCGCGCCATTCGCACCCCAAATCGCAACAGGCCGCGCGTCCAATTCAAGACGTGCGGCCCGATGAGAGCGGAAATGAGACATAGTTAGGTCTTCGATGAACAAAGACATGCCGCCTCTTTTCCTAAGCTAAGGGTGCTGTAAATCAACGTTTTTACGTCAAACGCGCATCGGCATCACAACATAAACGGCCGAAGTATCATTGCCTTCGCGCATCAAGGTTGGATCACCCGATGAGTTGAACATGAACACCGCATTTTCGCGATCCACCTGACTGGCGATTTCCAAAAGATATTTAGCATTAAAGCCGATCTCAAGGCGCTCGTCATTGTAGGCTACGGCCAATTCGTCTTCGGCGGCACCGCTATCAGGCGCATTGACGGACAAAGTTAGCTTATCTTCCTCTAAGGTCAGTTTCACCGCACGCGAACGCTCTGACGACACAGTGGCAACACGGTCCACGGCCTTGGCAAATTCTGCTGCGTCGACTTCAAGCTTGCGGGTGTTGCCCACGGGAATAACACGTGTGTAATCGGGGAAGGTGCCATCGATGACTTTGGAGGTCAGCGTGATATCTGGGGTCGCGAAACGCACTTTAGCTTCGGACACGGACACAGCGATAGTCATGTCATCGTCGTCCAAAAGCTTACGCAACTCGCCTACGGTTTTGCGCGGCACAATCACGCCGGGCATTTCCAAAGCGCTCTCAGGAAGTGGTGCATCGATACGCGCCAAACGGTGACCATCTGTGGCCACACAGCGCAACACTTTGCCGTCTTCGCCATCAGAAACATGCATGTAAACACCGTTGAGGTAGTAGCGGGTTTCTTCTGTCGAGATCGCGAATTTGGATTTATCGAACAAACGGCGCAGCACCGGGGCTGCGACTGCAAAGTTGCTGTCGTATTCAGACGTGGTCATGACGGGGAAGTCTTCTTTGGGCAAAGTCGCCAAAGAAAAGTTGGACCGGCCCGCTTCGACAGTCAAACGACCAGATGCGCCATCATCGGCTAGCATAACCATTGCGCCGTCAGGCAATTTTCGTACGATCTCATGCAACGTCACAGCAGACACCGTGGTCGCGCCTGCGCGCTCTACGATCCCTGCACATTTATCGATAACTTCGATGTCCAGATCCGTCGCGCGAAAGGACACCGTGTTGCCTTCGGCTTCGATCAGAACGTTGGCAAGAATTGGAATGGTATTCCGACGCTCTACTACAGATTGCGCTTGGCCCACGGCCTTTAACAGCGCGCCGCGTTCAATGCTAATTTTCATGCCACCCTCGTCTGATTCATTGGCCGGATCTTGACGATATATCATTCACCATCACGTGCAAGATGTTGTTGCTCGGACTTTGCCGTTGTCTTTGCCTGAGCGTCAAGGGCTCAGGGCACTGCTATGAATGAATTCGCGGCAGTGCAGCACGTGAGACTCAGGTTTTAAGCCCTCTACCTAGGCTTCAAGAGCGCGACGCAGCATTTCGACATCTTCAAACATCTGGCTGTCGGTTGTTTGAAGCTCTTCAATGCGACGTACACCATGCATGACCGTGGTGTGATCACGCCCACCAAAGCGACGGCCGATTTCAGGCAAAGACCGCGATGTCAGCTGTTTGGACAGATACATCGCCACCTGACGTGGACGCGCGATAGAACGCACACGACGCGGGCCGATCATGTCGGACAAACGGATAGAGTAATGTTCAGATACGCGGCGCTGGATTTCCTCGACCGTGACTTTACGATCAGACGCTTTCAAAATATCTGCAAGACATTCTTGCGCCAGCTCCATTGTGATTTCACGCCCCACAAGAGATGCGAAAGCAAACAGGCGCATCAAAGCCCCTTCAAGCACGCGCACATTTGTCGTGATCCGATGCGCCAAGAATTCCAAAACACCATCCGCAAAGACAAGATCCTTGTATTGCGCGCGATAGTTTTCGGCTTTGGTTTGCAAAATACCCAAACGCAATTCGTAATCTGTTGGGTGAAGATCAACCACAAGACCACACTGCAGGCGCGATTTGATACGGTCCTCAAGATCTTTGATTTCACCCGGCGCACGGTCCGCGGAAATGATGATCTGTTTGCCTTGATCCACCAACGCGTTGAAGGTGTGAAAAAACTCTTCTTGCGTGCTGTCTTTACCAGCGATGAATTGAACGTCGTCCACCATCAACACATCGACAGAGCGGAACAACTGTTTGAAATCCATCATCTGACGATCGCGCAGTGCTTGCACAAAGCGGTACATGAACTGCTCAGCCGACAGATACAGCACACGCGTTTTCGGGTCACGCACTTGAATCTCATGCGCAATAGCATGCATCAAGTGGGTTTTACCAAGACCAACGCCGCCGTATAAAAACAGCGGATTAAAGGTCACGGGGCCACCTTCTGCGACGCGGCGCGCCGCCGCATGGGCCAATTCGTTTGGCTTACCGACAACAAAATTGTCAAAGGTAAAGCGCGCATCAAGAGGCGCCCCCGGAAGTTCAGCCTCTTCAGCCACAGGAGCGGCTTGCGCAGACAGGCTCTCGGGCGCTTTAGCGGGTGCTTGATCGGAATCAACGCTCAACGTGTCGGTAGCAGCACGCACAGCTTCAACTTTAAATTCAACGCGCGATGCAGGCACACCGGAGGCCTTGAGGCGAGACAAAATTTGATCAGAAAAATTACGCGCGACCCAATTCGCCATAAAGCTGGTTGGAACAGAAAATAGCGCGATACCATTATCAACTTTTTGCAGTTGTAGAGGTTCGATCCAGTTGGCGTAATTGTTACGCCCCACAGTTTCGAGCAACTGCTGCTTAACACGTCCCCACGTATCATTTTTCATATTCGTATTCGACCTAATTATAACTTTTTCATTATGGCTCGGCGGCAAAACCGACCCTTGAACGATGCACCGCATCGCCCAAGACACAACGCCTCAGGTCTTCAACATCTATACGCGGTGGTCAGGCTGACGCCAGACCCACCACAACAAACCCCTCACAGTTTGTTGTGGCATACCCTTTTCAAGCAAGGGCGCCTGTATAAACCGCATATCCCAATACGACGTAACAAACCATTCCAGACAAACGGATGTCTGGTCGGATCGTGTCAATACTGTTCAACGCAAGTGGACACACCAAAAAATCAATACCACGCACAAAGCGTGTAAGTTTTCTGGACAGCTTAACCAAGGATACCCCTATCCTTTCGGCCAAACAACACCTCTACACTGATCGGGCAAGCCCAAGAAAACAACTTTCGGTCGTTGCCAAAGTTGTCATCCAAATCGGTGTGGTAGGAGAATGTCCCCCCAAGACGACATGAATCGCTTGAGTAAGTTAGCAACCCCGCCTCGAGTCGCGCAACAGATCTTCGTCCTTGACTCTGTCTTTGCCCGAACCGAATCTGAAAAGTCCTTTTGGGCCCGTTGAGACGTGTCTCAATTGCCGCAAACATCAGGAAATCGAACCGGCGTGAAACTGAGGATTGCGAATCTATCCACAGATTTGTAAGCGCCGCGCACGCAGCAGATTCGCTGCAACGCCGCACCAATAAACCTGTTTTCTTTGAAAAATCGGCATAAAAAAACGCGCCCTAAGGCGCGTTTTCAATACATATATAAGGGCTAGCGTTTAGCCGAGTGCTTTGACGCGCGAAGCAAGACGAGACACTTTACGTGACGCTGTGTTTTTATGCACGATACCCTTTGTGACGCCACGCATCAGCTCTGGTTGAGCGGCGCGAAGAGCGGCTTTTGCTGCTGCGGAATCACCGGATTCGATGGCCTCTTCAACAGCGCGCAAGAATGTACGGATACGCGAACGGCGCGCTTTGTTGACTTCTGTGCGACGCTCGATTTGACGGGCGCGTTTTTTAGCTTGGGGCGAATTTGCCATGGTGTCTTTCCCTCTCTAGGGCTTCATTAAATTACGATTGCGCAAAAAAGCCCACGTCAAAGACGGACGGGAAAGTCATAGCCTGAGCGGGCTCCACGCGCATGTAAGGCTGTCCTCTAAGGTAGAATCGCGCAAAAGGAAAGCCCAAAACGCCTATTTGTCGCGGAACTGGGGTGCGCGTTTTTCTAGGAAGGCGGCCATACCCTCAGATTGATCATCTGTCGCAAACAAAGCATGAAATGCACGGCGCTCAAATAACAAGCCTTCAGACAGGGGCGTCTCATAGGACCGGTTGACCGATTCCTTGGCCGCCATAACGGAAATCGTGCTTTTTTCAGCAATTTTGGCGGCTGTGGTCAGTGCATCATCAACCAGCTTTTTCGCTGGCACAACACGCGATACCAGCCCGCAACGTTCCGCTTCATCAGCATCCATGAACCGGCCCGTTAAATTCATTTCCATCGCTTTGGATTTGCCAACAAACCGCGTCAAACGTTGTGTACCACCCAAGCCAGCCATGATGCCCAGATTGATTTCGGGTTGACCAAACTTAGCTGTATCCGCGGCAATGATGAAATCACACATCATGGCCAGTTCACAACCGCCGCCCAGCGCGTAACCGGATACGGCCGCGATAATCGGTTTGCGGATCGCGGAAATGGCATTGGCCTCGGCCCCAAAAAAGTCAGCCATGGCCATGTCAGCAAAGGATTTTTCGGACATTTCCTTGACGTCAGCCCCAGCTGCAAAGGCTTTATCAGACCCCGTGATGACAATAGCCCGCACCTTTGGATCGGCATCTGCTTTACCCAGCACGTCGGCCAATTCGCCCAACAGTTCTATGTTCAAGGCATTCAACGCATCGGGTCGGTTCAATCGAATCAGCTTTACGCTATTTTGCATCTCAATGATGAGAGTTTTATAGGCCATGGTGGTGCTCCAAAGATCAGTCCGTTGGCCAAGACCTATCAGGCTCAGCCACGTATTCAAATCAACTTTGACAGGTTGGGCAGAAGAATGTCGATCTGCCGGATTGCGTGATCCTTTGCACAGCAGATGCGCAATCCAGTGTCGCACAATTTTCACCCTCGCGGCCATAAACGCGAAAGCTGTGCTGGAAATATCCCAGTTCTCCGCCCGCTTGGCGAAAATCTTTGAGCGATGATCCTCCTGCCTCGATAGCTTCTAGCAAAATCTCACGAATGATCGGCACCAAAGCGGTGACGCTTTCGCTTGAAATATCTTTCGCCTTCACCGTCGGATCAATCCCTGCGCGAAACAGCGCCTCGCAGACATATATATTGCCCAAGCCTGCGATGAGGCTTTGATCCAGCAGCGCCGTTTTGATCGGCGTGTTTTTGGTCTTCAACACTTTGGCCAAATGCCCCTCGTTGAAGTCATTGCCCAAGGGTTCAGGGCCAATCTTAGCCAGCAAGGGATGTGCCTCGGCCGTGGCAGTGTCGAGCAAATCCATCGCGCCAAACCGACGCGGATCGTTAAAGGTTACGCGCGCGCCGTTATCCAGATGAAACACCACATGGTCATGTTTGATCAGGTTTGGATGCTCATGTACGAATTGCCCCAAAAGATCGCCCGACACCGTCATGCGCCCTGACATGCCTAGGTGGATCAACAGCGTCTCAGCCGTATCAAGATCGGCTAGAATATATTTAGACCGCCTGCGCAGCTGCAAAACACGCGCGCCCGTTAACCGCTCGGCCATGTTATCGGGGAAAGGCCAGCGCAAATCGGGGCGATTCACATCGGCGCGCGTGATCACGGCATCGGTCATACTGGGTTCAAGCCCGCGTCTTACTGTCTCGACCTCAGGTAATTCTGGCATTTTGCCCCCTCTTTGCTGGTGCTTGCGATTGTCACGCCCAACGTGTGGCCTATAAGAAGGGTAAGTTTTGCAAAAGGTGCAAGAGAGATGACACGTACAAGCGGACCAACCAGCGACAAGACCACTCATTTTGGCTTTAAAGATGTGGCCGAAGATCAAAAGGCCGGAATGGTCCATGAGGTCTTTACCAATGTCGCGTCGAAATACGATGTGATGAACGATGTGATGTCGATGGGCATTCACCGTATCTGGAAAGATGCGATGATGGACTGGCTTGCCCCGCGCCCTCACCAACATCTGTTGGATGTCGCTGGCGGCACTGGCGATGTGTCGTTTCGCTTCCTAAAACGTGCACCAGGTGCGACCTCTGTTGTGCTTGATATGACGGAATCGATGCTGGTTGAGGGCCGAAAACGCGCGGAAGCCGAACAGATGGCCGAAAACCTGTCTTGGGTCACAGGTGATGCGATGGCCTTGCCGTTCGAAGACAATCAGTTCGATGTTTACACAATCTCTTTTGGCATCCGAAATGTCACCCGCGTGAACGAGGCTCTGTCCGAGGCTTACCGCGTGCTTAAACCAGGCGGGCGCTTGATGGTGTTGGAGTTCTCGCAGCTGCCAAACCCTGCAATGCAAAAGGCGTATGATCTGTATTCCTTCAACGTCATTCCCAAGATGGGGAAACTCATCGCCAATGACGCGGACAGCTATCAGTATCTTGTTGAAAGCATTCGCCAGTTCCCTGACCAAGAAACGTTTTTGCAGATGATCCGTGACGCAGGTTTTGCCAACGCGAGCTATCGCAATCTCAGTCTTGGTATTGCGGCGCTTCACACAGGCTGGAAAATTTAATGCGCGGGCCGCATAATATATGGCGCCTCATTCGCACTGGCGCCACATTGGAACGCACCGGTGCGCTGACAGCGCTTTTTGAAGCCACAAACGCGCCGCGCCCGATGCGAATTGCTTTGCGCACGCTTGTCTGGCCTTTTCAATGGCTTGGCATCAAAGGTGACACAGCGCGTCCGCCGATCACCCGCGCTATCACCGCGCTGGGCCCTGCCTATATCAAATTTGGCCAAATCCTATCGACGCGCCCTGATGTCGTCGGCGAAGAATTGTCGCAGCAGTTGCAGGTTTTGCAAGACAAGCTGCCGCCCTTTCCGCGAGATGACGCCATTGCGATGATCGAAGCTGATTTGGACTGCAAACTCGACGATATTTTTTCAGAATTTTCCGAACCTGTTGCCGCCGCCAGCATCGCCCAAGTTCACAAGGCCATCAAGCGCGACACGGGGGAAGCGGTCGCCGTTAAGGTTTTACGGCCCGGCATCGCAGCTGCGTTTCGCAAGGACGTTGACGCCTTTTACCTCGCGGCTTGGTTTGTACAAAAGTTCCTACCTTCATCGCGACGCCTCAAGCCGCTTGAGGTCATTGCGCATTTCGACGGCGTTGTGCGGGGCGAACTGGATCTACGGTTAGAAAGTTCTTCTGCTGCAGAATTTCATGCCAATACGATTGATGACACGGGTTTTTATGTCCCCCAAGTTGATTGGGCTTTGTCCTCACGCAGTGTGATGACGTTGGAATGGATCGAGGGCATCACCGCCTCAGACCTAACAGCCATCACCGAAGCCGGTCACAACCGTGCCGAGCTTGGCCGGATCGTTTTGCAAATGTTTCTCAGCCATGCGTTGCGTGACGGATTTTTCCATGCTGACATGCATCAAGGCAATCTGAAAATTACACCCAACGGCGACGTGGCAGCGCTCGATTTTGGCATCATGGGCGTGTTGGACGCCTACACGCGCCGCGTTTATGCCGAAATCATTTTCGGGTTTATCCGCAAAGATTATCAACGTATCGCCGAAGTACATTTCGAGGCGGGCTATGTACCTGCCGATCAAGATGTCGATGAATTTGCCCGTGCGCTGCGCGCTGTAGGCGAACCTATTTTTGGCATGGATGCCACGCAAATTTCGATGGGTCGCGTGATGGCCTATTTACTGGAAGTGACCGAACGCTTTGGCATGGGCACCCGCACTGAATTGATTTTGCTGCAACGCACGATGGTTGTGGTTGAAGGGGTTGCACGTTCACTCGACCCAAAGATCAACATTTGGGAAGTATCGCAACCAGTTGTTGAAAACTACATCAAAGAAAACATTGGCCCCAAGGCACTGCTACGCGACTTGGGACGCACCGCAATCGTGCTGTCGCGCTTTGGTCCCAAACTACCACAAATTGCCGAATCCATCCTGACGGCACAAAGCAACCAACATGAGCCGACAAAGCCGCAAAGCGCATTGCGTCAAACGGCATTTCTTATCCTCGGTGGGGGTGTGGCCGCCGCAATCGGTGCTTTTGTCGCGATTTTGTTCAGTTAAATTCAGCAACTCCGGCGGCGGCAAAAGCAACCTCACCCAAACGTGCCTTCCATTGGCAATAACATGCCATACGCCAGTGGTAGAGCGGGGCGAGTGCGCGATAGCGGTCCGTCACGGTCTCATCTGCATAGGCGGCCAATAGGCGATCGATTTGCGTGCCATTCAGTGGCTCAGCCCCATCAACCACATGCATCGCAGGCGACAGTGCAATCGCCAGATCATGAACAGGATCGCCAAAGGCAGGACACTGCCAATCCAAGAAGGTGAGCCCATCAGGCGTGATGACAGAGTTTGCAGGTGTAGGGTCGCCATGCAAAAAACAAGACGCAACGTCAGGTGCATTTGGCACCTCGGGCACATTCGATCGCAACCGCGCTGCTCGGGGAGACAAATCATGATCTAAAAACGATATGCCCTGTGCCTGAATGTCGCTTGGATCACTCGATATATGTCGAAAGTCTTGGGCCACGTCACACGAATGTAATCGTGACAGCGCCCACATGGTCTGCATCGATGTTTGTTGAGGAATGGTTCCATCAACAAAATCATAGACAATACAGACACCAAAATCGGTTTCCGCCCAGCCGCGAAACGTCGAAGCAATCCCAATATTGGTTAATGCCAAAAGGGCGTTTTGTTCATCGCGCACACGGTTTGGAAACAAGGTATTAGACCGCGTATTATCAAAGAACTTGAATACCAGTTTGCCATTGGGAAATGCGCCACAAAACAGACGATTAGACCGCCCGCCCAGCAATGCGCGCCACTCAGACGGCGCGCCGAGACCGAGAGCATGAGCAGCTTGCCTTGGTCCGTTGAATTCTGTGTCTGTACGCTGCACGCCCTGCCCCATGTGTCGGCCATTGATTGGGCGAGTTTACAGATGAGGCACGGGGCGATGCAACTGATTGTGCTTTAGGTGGGCTCGCGAAGAGCAGAGATGTCCTCTGCATCGACTTCCGCCCCTCCTTCCATGACCAGAACAGTCGTGACGCCATCTGCACGCGCCTCAATAATTTGTCCGTAAGCCTCTACTGACGTCGAAGATAAGTATTCGTCATAGGCAAAGTTTTCCAACTCAAAAGTATAAGTGCCTGATGGGAATGGATCACCATTGTCATCCACGCCTGCCCATTCCACAAAATCTGATGTCGCGGGCACTTCGGTCGTTTGGACAATATTCCCCAACGCATCACGCACAATCAAAAAGGTCTGATCGGCAGACACACTGGGGGACGGGGCCAGTGTGACCGGTGCACCGTCGAAATATACAGGCGCATCGGTGCGCGCCTCCATGCCAACCCAACCCGCAATCTGCGACATGCTCATAACGCCCATTTGACTGGCCAAGGATCTCAAAAGATCATTGGTTTGCACCTGTTGCTCAACACCCGAAAACGTTGCGAGCTGAACCGCGTAATCAGATGATTCGATTGGATTCATCGGATCTTGGTTCTGCAACTGAACTGTGAGCATTGTCAGAAACGTCTCAAAATCGGAACTGATGACAGACGTTGAAGCCTCTTCAACGACAGTACTTGCTGCGGCAGTTGACGTCGTTGCTGTTGCGCTTGTTACGGTGGTCATTCGCTCGTCCTTACAATCTTAAGTCCATACCAGCCGTACCATCCAAATGGAGCCGCACTGGTGATAAAGGGTCTGTGTCTGATTGGGGCGACTGAATGCTGTCGGTTGAACTGATTGACCCACTTGCACCACCAGAGCCAGATTGCTCCGACTGATCGCCCGATGTGTTTTGGCCATCTTGCTGGAATTGAAAACTGCTGCCCTCATACCCAAGATCAGAAAACTCTGCCAAAAGACTATCGACATTGCGCCGCATAAGTTCGAGCGTTTCAGCCCGTTCAGTGGCCACCACAACATTCATGGCGCCATTTTCAGACACTTGGAATGTAAGCTTCACTTTGCCAAGTTCCTCAGGAGACAGACTTATTTCAATCGGCCCATCTGGGAGTTGCCGTGCCGCGTCCGCGATTTGTGCTGCGATATGCGCAGGCAGCTCAACCCGAGAGGTTTGAGGCAAAGGCTCAGCCTGAAACAATTGCCCCAACGGAGCCGAAAGACTATCAGCACCGCCATAAAGCGGTGTTATTTCAAATTCTTGCAGCCGCGACCCGCCATCGGGGATCGCCTGAAACGTAGCGTTTTCGGTCATGCCCGAATAAAGCGCAGCACTGCGCTCGGTGGCTGAGGGCACAGAATACGATTGGCCTGCCATATCGGTCGCGTCAGTCGGTAAATCTGCTGAAGACGTATCTATGGACACCACCTCAGCAGCCTCATGATCGACAACAGCAGCGATATTCGCGCTTTGGGCCGTGTCTAAGGCTTCCGCCTTTGAAACCACTGGATTTATCGGTGGCGTGATAGGTGCTGTTGTCTGCGCAGATGTTGGGCGTGCTGCCGGTTCATCCTGATGTTTTGTCTGTGCCAAAACAAACTCAGCCTCAATAAGCGCCTCAGGTTGGCTTAGGGTTTGAGGCTGCAAGGGTTGAGCGACTGCCTCCCCCTGATTTGAAACCGAAATTGGAATTTGGGGTTGAGACGCCTTTAGTTGATTCGGTGTCATTTTCACTTCTGGAAATACGGCGTCACCAAATGCCAAATCGGAAATCGTAGCCTCGCTATGCCCATAGATGGCTGATAAAGAACTCACTTTGGTCAACCCAGCACTCGATTCTATATCAGCTGTGTCCACCTCAGGCGTTGCGGACAAAAGAGGTATTTCCATCTGCCTTTCACTGACATGAGGATCACCCTCCCCACCTGCAAGCATCTGCGGCATCGCGAATTGCGTTTCGGTCTGCATTAAGACCGTTTTTTCAGTACCTGTATGCGAGACCACGCTTTGATCAACGTGAGAAACACTTCGAAAAGCTACGGTTTCAAGGGGCAAACCATGCGAGTATTTTCTATCAACAGGTTCCGCTAGCGCGGCTGACGATGGCTCAATCAATGTGCCATCAAGCTTGGGCGCACCAACTGTGACGGGATTAGATCTGATATCAGATGTCGTGAAAGTGTCCGTCGTCATATAAAGTT
>NZ_JAHKPU010000029.1 GCF_018860505.1 Pacificibacter marinus | reverse complement strand
CTTTGGGGTCGGATCAGATTCAAACGTACTGATTTCACTGACCGAAGAGTTACGGACCTTGGAATACTCTCAACGCCTGCGGGATATTGCCCGTAATGTCATGGTTGTGGGGGAAGGCTCTGTTGGCGAAACGCTTTATATGGGCGCTGCAAAAGGTGGCGCGCAGGCTTTGGGGCGTGGCGCAGGTGAAATATCGGTTGGGGAGCTCGCTGATCTTGTCGCGATTGACAGTGCCGCCCCAGCCTTGTGCACCTTGCGCCAAGATCAACTGCTTGACGGCTTGGTCTTTGGCGCCAAGGACAGTGTTGTGACAGATGTTTGGTCCGCCGGTCGCCATGCCGTCCAATCGGGGCGGCATGTAAAACGCGATACGATCATCGCCGCTTACCGTACTGCAATGGCCAGTTTGATGGCCGCGCTTTGATCCATATAGCTGAGGCAAATCTCAAGCAAAGCGTCGCCTATAGCCAGCTCCACCACCGCGTTTGTCGCTGTTACGAACGCGGTGTCGCTGACGCCTAAGACTGTGCCGTCGATTTTGGGCGCGCCCGCCAAACCATGCAAGATCACGATGCCATGCTCAGGCGTTTGGATCGCGTGCTGCGATGCCTCTTGATGCACCGTCACGACGCCCTCGCACTGCGTTGGATCAAACATCAAATTCAGATCGGTAAGCGGACCGGCGGTTAAGTGCGATTCAATCGAGATGCCGCCGTCAAAAACCACAGGCCGCCATAACGATGCGTCAAGAGACAGGCTTGGGCCCGTCAGTGTCATGCCGCCACCAGACACAACAGTCAAAATGCGCGTCATACCCGCAAAATCTGAAAACGGACCGTTTTGTGCCACATCCGCACGGCTGACGGTCCAAACGGCTTGCGTTCCAAGCAAACCTTTGGCGATATTACGGGTGATACCACCGCCGTTTTTCCATGGCACATCAATAAGCGCTTTGGCTGGCAAAATTTGCATGGCATTGTCCTTGTGTTTATGTGACAGGTCGCTTGACCCAGTTCAGATTACACCTTATTTAATGTGCTAATTTGCAATAAGTATATACATAATAATCATGGAGTCGTCCCAATGATGAGAACTCGCGCCGCTGTTGCCATTGCTGCTGGTCAACCGCTTGAAGTGATGGAAGTGAACCTTGAAGGCCCGAAAGCGGGCGAGGTTTTGATCGAGGTTAAAGCCACGGGTCTGTGCCATACCGACGAATTCACCCGCTCAGGTGCCGATCCCGAAGGTATTTTCCCGACAATTCTTGGCCACGAGGGCGCAGGTGTTGTTTTGGAAGTAGGCGAGGGCGTTACCACGTTGGAAGTGGGCGATCACGTGATCCCGCTGTACACCCCAGAATGTCGTCAGTGCGAATACTGCCTGTCAGGCAAAACCAACCTATGCCAAGCGATCCGCGTCACCCAAGGCCAAGGCCTGATGCCAGATGGCACAACGCGTTTTTCCATGCTCGATGGGACACCGATCTATCACTACATGGGCTGTTCGACTTTCGCGAACCACACCGTTGTGCCCGAAATCGCATTGGCCAAGGTGCGCAAAGACGCGCCCTTTGACAAAATTTGCTACATCGGCTGCGGCGTCACCACGGGTATCGGCGCGGTGATTAATACGGCCAAGGTTGAAATCGGCGCACGTTGTGTTGTTTTCGGTTTGGGCGGCATCGGCCTCAACGTGATCCAAGGCCTGCGCATGGCTGGCGCAGACCAGATCGTTGGCGTGGATTTGAACGACGATAAAGAAGAAATGAGCCGTTATTTCGGCCTCACAGATTTCGTAAACCCAACCAAAGTCGAGGGCGATCTTGTGGCCCATCTTGTCGAGCTGACAGGCGGCGGCGCGGATTACACCTTTGATGCGACCGGCAACACAACTGTGATGCGTCAGGCGCTTGAAGCGGCGCATAAAGGCTGGGGCGAAAGCGTCGTGATTGGCGTGGCCGCAGCTGGCGCCGAGATTTCCACTCGGCCGTTCCAATTGGTTACAGGGCGCGTTTGGCGCGGCACCGCATTTGGTGGCGCAAAAGGCCGCACAGATGTGCCGAAAATCGTTGATTGGTACATGGGCGGCAAAATCGAAATCGACCCGATGATCACCCACAAGCTAACCTTGGACGAAATCAACCACGGATTCGATTTGATGCACGAAGGTAAATCGATCCGCGCTGTTGTGGAATTCTAAACTCCCAAAAGCGGAACCAAAGGAGCTTTGCCATGAAAAATGTTGTTGTCATCGGGGCAGGGCAAGCGGCCAATGCTTTCGCCTTTAAACTGCGCGCCCTTGGTCACAAGGGCGCGATCACTTTGATCGGTGACGAACCTGCTTTGCCCTATCAACGCCCGCCGTTGTCAAAGGCGTATTTGCTTGGGGACATGTCCCGCGAACGTCTATTTTTGCGCCCTCAGTCAAGCTATGACGAGGCCGACATCACGGTGCGCATGGGGACCACAGTCACCAGTATCGATCCCAAAACGCAGCAGGTGTACCTTGGCGACGAAGGTATCGCCTATGATGAATTGGTGCTGACGACCGGCTCTGCGCCGATCCGATTGCCATCACAAATTGGCGGTGATTTGCAGGGTGTTTTCTGCGTGCGCACGCTTGCCGATATCGATGCGATGGCACCGTATTTTACCGAAAACCGTCGCGTCTTGATTGTCGGCGGCGGATATATAGGCCTTGAGGCCGCAGCCGTGGCTGCAAAACGTGGCCTGCACGTTACGGTGGTCGAAATGGCCGAGCGTATTTTGCAGCGTGTGGCCGCTCCGCAGACTTCGGACTACTTTCGCGCGCTGCATCATAGCCACGGCGTGACGCTCCGCGAAGGCGTGGGCCTGTCCCAGCTGAACGGCGACGATCACGTCACGCAGGCGGTGCTTTCAACTGGCGAGATACTGGATGTGGACTTTGTCATCGCAGGCATTGGTATTCGCCCCAATACTGCACTGGCCGAAGCCGCGGGAGTGCAGATCGAAAACGGCATATCCACCGACGCTTTTGGCGCGACGTCAGATCCGCATATTTGGGCTGCTGGTGACTGCGCGTCTTTCCCGATAGGCGATACGCGTGTGCGCCTTGAAAGCGTGCCGAATGCCATAGATCAGGCTGAAATCATTGCACAAAACATCATGGGCGCAGGCGTTACCTATCACGCAAAACCGTGGTTTTGGTCAGATCAATATGATGTAAAACTGCAAATCGCGGGGTTGAATACAGGCTATGATACCGTCGTCACGCGTGTCGGAGATAAGCCTCATTCGGTGTCGCATTGGTATTATTGTGGCGAGACCTTTCTGGCCGTAGATGCCATGAACGCGCCCCGTGATTACATGATCGGCAAGCGGTTGATCGAAGCGGGAAAATCACCGGCATCTGACGTGATTACAAACCCCGACACGGTCCTGAAGTCGCTGTTGTCATAAATGACGCGCGCCTGCGTAAACAGGCGCGCGGGTCTTGAGTTATTCAGCGGCTGTAGCGACAGGCTTAACGCCCAGCTT
The DNA here is from genome assembly GCF_018860505.1 of Pacificibacter marinus. Classification (GTDB taxonomy): domain Bacteria; phylum Pseudomonadota; class Alphaproteobacteria; order Rhodobacterales; family Rhodobacteraceae; genus Celeribacter; species Celeribacter marinus_B. The sequence continues at coordinate 76,630 of NZ_JAHKPU010000029.1, read as the reverse complement.
ACTGTCCATATAGCTCAGAAAATCCCAGATCGTGCCTTCCAAGTCATCTGGTGCCAATGGGCCGCCAGCGAAAAACCGTGTTTTCTGCGCTTGTTGCAGAGTTTCCAGTTTCTCTTTGTCCTCGGCATTGAAGGCTTTGCACAGGTCCACATAGGCGACGACTTCGGGGTCTGTTGGATCGGTTTTAAGGCCACAAACGCCCCAGCGAATTGACACTTTATCCGCTCCATTGGGACGCAAACACAAGAACAACGTATAGTTCGCCGCCACAGCAACCACAAAGCTTGGGAAAATGTTGAACAAAACAGAATTGCGCTGTTCGTCTTCTGTCATGTCATCGTGGAACGGTCCACGCGGTGGGTATTCTGGATCATAGTATGACCGATACGCCGTCCAACGATCTTCACTAGGCACCTTGCGACACAATTGCGTTGGCGTCATCGGCTGCAATGTCTTTGGGTGGGTCGCAAACAGGTGATACCCTTCCATAAAGTTCTCGGTCAGGTTCTTCCAATTGGTGGCCCAAACATCTTCGGTTTTGAACAATAGATTGCGCAGTTCATGATGATAGTTATGTAAAATGCCATCGAGCGATGCCAATTGTGGCGCTAGTGGCTTTGCCTTGCCGTCCAAATTCACAAAAATGAAATTGTTCCAAATTTCGGTTTTGAATTGTGGCAAGCTGCATTTTTTTGCATCAAAGGCTTTGGCTTTTCGCATCAAAGGCGCAGTTTTCAGCGCACCGTCACGTTTATACGTCCATGCATGGTAAGGGCAGACAAAACTGCGACGATTGCCGCTGGCCTCGTTTTCAACCATGTTGCCGCGATGTCGACACACATTGGACAACACGTTGATGCCCCCTTCGTCGTTGCGCACCACCAACAGCTGTTCGTCGACCAATTCTGTTGTGTAAAAATCACCAGGTTCTGCGACCTCACCAACATGCCCAACACAAACCCATTCGTTGCGAAAAATCTGCTCTTTCTCAAGATCTAAGAACTCTTGGGACGTATAGAAAGGCGACGGCATGCTATAGGCCTCATCCTTTGGTTGGCTGGTCAAGTCTGTCAAATGTTGACGCAATTCTTGTGCGTCCATGGGGGGGATGGCTTGCATTGCTTGCTCCAAATTAAAGCGAATCTGTGATCACAGATGTAGAGCATTTGGCCATAGCTGGCAAAAGAAATAATACACGCAGATTTCCAAGCGGACGCATTTTAAAGCGTCCGGTACAGGTTTGCGAAAGGATGGTGATAATTTAAGCGTTAAGGGGACCGGCACAGCATCGATTGAGCATCAGGCCCGTTGACGATAAAGTTCAACACCCCAAAAAGCATCTTCTTCAATCAACTTACGCGCAGATTTGGAATCCGCATTGCGCAAAGCGTCGATGATCAAATCATGCTCGCCAAGCCAATTGTCTGCGTCCACAAGGTTCATGATCCCGTGACCCAACCAGGGCCCCGTTTGGACATAGAGACGATCAATACTCAACGCGAGCGCGTCATTGTCACTGCTTTGATAGATGGTGCTGTGAAAGTCATAGTTGGCCAACAACAATCCATTGGCATCCCGCTTCGTCAAGCAGCTGCGTGTTTTGCGAACAGCGGTTTCCAGCAGAGAGAGCTTGCGTTTTGTCATGCGCTGCGCCGCAAGTTCGGCGGCTGCCCCCTCAAGCACACCACGTACGAAAAACAAGTCTGAGGCCTCTTTGGCGCTCAAATCAGGGACGCGGTAGGCTTTGCGTGCAGCAGATTTTAGCGCACCTTCGGACGCCAATTGCCGCAAGGCTTCGCGCACGGGCATGGTTGAGACACCATAAAGTTCGGCCAATTGACGCACAGAGACCGCCTCGGCCGGTTTGAGCTGACCCGAGATCAATTTGATCCGCAAATCCGCATAGACGGTCGCGTTCAAATTTTCTGCATCAATCAACGGTGTTGGCATGTTTGGCACTACTCTGTGTTCTCGTAATCCTTTGCAAACCTAATGCAGATAGTTTTGCATTTGTCATTTGTTTTCGTACGATCACAAAACTGGGCGTCATATAAATGGAACATCACAGCGTGGTGTTTTGACCTCTAAACCCGCCTCGCAAGACTGGTCGGCAGAGTCATGACGATGGTGAGACCCTTTTGCGAACTGCTCAACGACAAATCTCCACCCAAGCTTTCGGCGACAGCGATTGAAATCGGCAGGCCAAGCCCGCTGCCCCCCGAAAGAGAGACTTGACCAAAACGTGCCGTCGCGATGTCCAACTTATCAGGCGGAATGCCGATACCATCGTCTGCAACCGTCACTTGGATAGCGGCAGATGTGGCACGGGTTTTCAAACTGATTTTCGTCAGCTTGGCCCCACCATGGCAAAGCGCATTCTCGATCAGATTGAGGACACCTTGTTGAAGAAGAACTGGATCTGCGTGCAAAACGCTGCCAGTCGCACCAAGATCAAACTCAAGCACGATGTCACGATCTGCCGCGCGTATTTGGGCATTGTTTTCCAATTCGCCGAGCAACTCGTCAATCGCCACGATAGGAAAGTCTGCAATCTCTCTTGGTGAAATCGCACGCTCAAAGGCCAGAAGACTGTTCGCCAAATCGGACGCATCTTGCGCCGCAAGGACAAGGTCTTCGCTGCGCGTTTTCATATCAGATAAGGTCTTGGCAGAGCGCACGGCCTCTGACATAGCAAGAACCCCAGCGATGGGATTGCGCAATTGGTGTGCCGCGTTTGAAATGAATTCGTCTTTGGCGTGCAGCGTGGCACGCAGCTCTGACAAAAGGCTGTTCAAAGTCTGTACGACCCCTTTGACTTCAACAGGAACAGCGCGTTGAATTTCGTTCAACTCGCGTGAGGAGCGTTGCGAAATCGCGTCTTGTAAATCATGTAGAGGACGCAGGCCAACCCGCACGCCAAACCACACACTAAGGGCCAGCGCGGTGATAATGATTGCAATTATGCCAAAGGTGCGTTGCGTTATATCCCTGACAAAACTGTTGCGTAACGCAATATCTTGCCAAACCGTAAAGGTGAAATCACCGCTCAGCCCTTCAATCGACATAGCATCAACATACCGCAGCGCCCGAACGGGCTGTGCACGGTAAATCGCATCATAGTAAATTTGAGCCTGTGCGTTCTCATCTAATGTTTTTGGCAAAACGGGCGGTGTCGCATAGCCTGTGACATAGGCACCATTTGGCGCGTAAACATGATAAAAAACCGGCCCGCCAGATGTATCGCCGAGTAAAGAGAGCGTCTTAGGGCTCAGCGCGTCGCCACCCGACAGCGCTGTATCGCGTGAGATGGCCAAAGCAATGGACAAAAGTGAGCGATCAAAGCGATCGTTCGCACGAGCGTTTGCATCACTAAGGGTCAGCACACCAAGCCCCAGCGAAATCACCATCAAGGGCGTCAGTATGATCAATGTCAGCCGCGCTCTAAGCGACATTGTCCACATCATGCCCCACCATAATGCATTGAATACCCAAGCCCGCGTTGGACTTTAATTTCGATCGCAAAAGGCTTTAGCCGTTTGCGCAGACGCGAGACATAGACCTCGACCACTTGTTCATCGACCTCTGCCCCCGTGCCATAGATTTTATCCAGTAGGGCCTGTTTTGATAGCGTGCGCGTTTGGGCCAGCATCAAGGCCTCAAAAATCGCCACCTCGCGTCGCGGCAGTTCCAATGGCCCGTCTGTGCTGACGACTTGGCGTGCGGCCAGATCGAAAGTAAGTGGGCCGACTGAATGGGTCGGAACCGGTTTTGCGACAGCGCGCCGCATAAGAACCTGCAAACGTGCGGTCAATTCGGCCATCTCGAAAGGCTTTGCCAGATAGTCGTCCGCACCAGAATTCAAACCGGCCAGTTTATCCTCAAGTGTTGTGCGTGCGGTCAACATCAAGACAGGCCGTTGATCGCCGCGGGCCCGCAGACCTTTAAGCACTTCAATCCCGCTGAGTTGGGGCAAGTTGAAATCAAGTATTATAACGTCAGCGCCATCGTCTCTTAAAAACTCGTCGGCTGCTGCACCGTCAAAAATCAAATCGACCGCGTGACCTGCGTCACGCAGGACATAGGCTATGCCATTGGCAACGCTTTTATTGTCTTCAACTATGACAATCCGCAAAACTCCGTCCTCTTCAAATTTCCGCGATGCAAGCTTGGTGAAAGGTTGGCGCGCGATGGTCAGAATATCAAGAGGGCTTTGGAGGGCTGGCTTGATTCGTATTGCCTGCTCTAAAGACTAGAGCAAAACTGTCTGGGAGGACAACATGACATTGAAAGCATTCTTGCGTGCAAGCGCAATTGGCGCGGCTGCGCTATCGTCAACAGCGGCTTTGGCAGATGACCACCGTCTTGATTTATCTGGCGAGACTGTAGAATGGATTATTCCTTTTTCCGAGACCGGCGGCTCAGCACGTTGGGCCACTTTCTACGCACCATTGCTCAGCCAAGCCTTGCCGGGCAATCCAACGGTTGTGGTCACATTTATGCCAGGTGCAGGGTCAACAACCGGCGCAAATCATTTCCAACGGTTGAAATATGAAGACGGAACAACCCTGTTCGGCTCATCTGGATCAACACAATTCCCGTATTTGCTGGACGATCCGCGCGTGCGTTACGAATACAGTGACTGGAACGTTGTGCTCGCATCTGGCACTGGTGGCGTAGCCTACCTGCCACCTGCTCTCGCAGAGGCCTATGCTGCCGATCCGACAGCTTTGAACGATGAAGATTTCATTTACGGTGCGCAATCGGCGACAGGTCTTGATCTTGTGCCATTGCTGGCATGGGAAATGCTTGGTCTCAACGTCGAACCTGTGTTTGGCATCGAAGGCCGTGGTGACGGACGTTTGATGTTCGAACGTGGAGAAGCCAATATCGATTACCAAACATCGTCGTCTTATCTGTCAGGTGTTGCCCCATTGGTAGAGGCTGGCACAGCGACACCTTGGTTCAGCTTTGGCGCGCTTGATGATGATGGCAACATTGTCCGCGACCCGACATTCCCAGACATGCCAAGCTTTAAGGAAGTCTGCGAAGCGAACCCCAACTGTGAGACAAGCGGCACGACTTGGGACGCATGGAAAGCCTTCTTTATCGCCGGTTTCCCAGCGCAAAAGATGGTGTTCTTGCCAAATGGCGCCTCTGAAGAAGCAATCGCGACCTTTACCGAAGCCTTCGCAGCCATCAAAGACCGCCCTGATTACGCAGAAATCTCTGAAACAGCTTTGGGCCTTTACCCACAGTTGACTGGCGCGGGCGCAAAACGTGCGATGGCTGATGCGACTGTCGTTCCAGAAGAGGCAAGCGACTTTGTGAAGACATGGCTTCAAGAAAGCTACGGCATCGTTCTAGAATAAGAACCTTTTGCTCTCGGCCCCCGCCCAATGGTGGGGGCCCACGCAGTTTAATCTCAAATTTGGGGACTTCGGATGGATGTTCTAGCGACAGCGCTTCCTGCGCTTGGCGATGCTTTTGCCATGATTTTACAACCACATGTCTTGGGCTATTTGGTTCTTGGTGTGCTTATGGGGCTTTGCATCGGTGTGTTCCCAGGATTGGGCGGTATCGCTGGCCTGTCACTTTTGCTGCCCTTTATGTTTGGCATGGAGCCGTTGACCGGCTTGGCCTTGATGGTTGGTATGGTCGCGGTCGTTCCAACCTCTGATACATTCTCATCTGTTTTGATGGGCATCCCCGGGTCGTCAGCGTCACAGGCGACGGTTTTAGACGGGTTTCCGATGGCAAAGAAAGGCCAAGCCGCCCGTGCTTTGTCTGCAGCCTTCTCCTCCTCGTTGTTTGGAGGGCTGTTAGGCGCTGCATTCTTGTCGGTCTTTATTCTGATCGCGCGGCCCATCGTATTGATGTTCCAAACCCCTGAATTGTTGATGATCACGATCTTTGGGCTTTCGATGGTCGGAATTCTTGCTGGACGCGTTGCCGTGAAAGGCATTGCTGCGGCGGGGCTTGGCGTATTGATCGGCACGATTGGGCAAGGGTCCAGTGCTGGCGCTCTGCGCATGTCGACCTTTGACACGCCCTATCTGATGGATGGCCTTAAGCTGGTGATCGTTGGCCTCAGCATTTTTGCTATACCTGAAATCGTGGCTCTCTTGCGTCAAGACAAAGCCATCTCGGATCGCGCGGCGATTGGCGGGGGGTGGCTTGACGGCGTAAAGGATTGGTGGGCCAATATCTGGCTTTCAGTCCGCTGTTCGTTGATTGGTGTCACTGTTGGCGTCATCCCAGGACTTGGCGGTTCCGTTGTCGATTGGATCGCTTATGGTCATACGATTCAAACGGCCAAAGACAAATCGCAATTCGGGTCAGGCGACGTGCGTGGAGTGATTGGGCCTGAGAGTTCGAACAACGCCAAAGAGGGTGGCGGTCTGGTGCCCACGCTTTTGTTTGGCATTCCGGGATCTGGGTCTATGGCCATCTTTATTTCGGGCATTGCCCTACTGGGCAGCGGAAATATCGAGGTTGGCCCCTCTATGCTCAAGAACAATCTCGATATCACCTACTCAATCGTATGGCTTTTGGCCTTAGCGAATGTTGTTGGCACTCTTGTTTGCATCGCGGCCTCCGGTCCTATCGCTAGACTGACCAACATCCGCTTCGCCCTTTTGGCACCCTTTTTGTTCATGATCATCGCCTTCGCGGCCTTTCAGTCACGCCAATCTATCATGGATTTGGTGACTCTGTTTGGCCTTGGTTTGCTGGGTATTTTGTTGCGCCGCTTTGATTGGTCACGGCCTGCATTCTTGATCGGGTTCGTTTTGGCCTCTCCTGCCGAACGTTACACCAATCAAGCCTACCAGATCGCGGCATCCCGTTTCCGGCGTAGCTTTGAAGAGGGTATCGATTATGTGTTCAGCCCTATTGTGATTATTCTGATCATCATCACCGTTATTTCTGTTGTTGTTGGCTTAAAAAATGCCAAATCAATCTTGGCAGAAGGCGATGTTAAAAACGGTAAAAAGCGCGCACCGCTGATCTTTTTACTCGCCATCACAGCCTATGTTGCACTGGCTTATTTTAACGCGTCCCTGATCCCAGATTATGCCCGCATGGACCGTGTGTTCCCAGTTTTTGTGGCCACTGTTACGTTGATATGTTTGGCGATTTTGCTTGTACAGATGCGGTATTCACCTGACACAAACGCCCTGTTCGCGGATCGAGAAAAACAAGACGCAGAAATAAATACGCATGGGCTTTGGTCAACACTTGCTTGGTTCGCAGCCCTTTTAGCGGGCACCGCAGTGTTCGGGTTTATCATCGCCTTGGCAGTCTTTCTGGTGACCTTCATCCGCTACAGAGCTGAAAAAAGTTGGGTTTACGCGGGGCTTTATGCCGCCTCAGGCATCGCGTTCATCTGCGCGATGGCGGCAACATTGAACCGTGATTTCCCTCCGGGGTTGTTACAAGAATTCGTCCGCTTGCCCTGGCCACTGTCATGACCCAAACGAAAATCCCGTTTTTGTTCATGCGTGGGGGCACCTCGCGAGGACCTTACTTTAACCGTACCGATTTGCCCCAAGATCGCGAAACACTGGCGCAAGTGCTTATCGCGGCCGTGGGATCAGGCCATGCGCTTAACATCGATGGTATAGGTGGCGGCAATGCCGTCACCACCAAAGTGGCGATGCTGTCGCAATCACAAGACGACTGGGCGGACATCGACTATTTCTTCGCGCAAGTCAGCGTCGAGGACAAACAGGTTGATTTCAAGCCGACCTGCGGCAATATCTTGTCTGGGGTTGGTCCCGCTGCGATTGAAATGGGACTTATGCCCGCAACAGGCGCGACCACGACGATCAAAATCTTGGCCGTGAACACAGGCGCACGGGTCATTGCAACGGTTCAAACCGGACCGGATGGCGTGGCCTATGTTGGCGAGACCGCCATCGACGGCGTGCCGGGCACAGCCGCACCGGTGCAATTGCAATTCATGGACACCGTGGGGGGCGCAACGGGGGCATTTTTACCCACAGGAAATCTGCGAGACACCTTTAACGGGATCGAAGTGACTTGTATGGATGTTGCCATGCCGATGGTCATCGCGCGTGCAGATGCCTTTGGGCTGACGGGCTATGAAACAGCGGCTGAGTTGAACGAAAACCGCGATTTCTTTGCCGCAATGGAAGCCGTACGTATTCAGGCAGGCGAAGCGATGGGGATCAGGGATGTCGCATCATCTGTGACGCCGAAATTCGGCCTTTTGGCACCTCCGCAAGACGGCGGCGCCGTTGCTGCGCGTTATTTCATGCCATGGACTGCGCATCCAACGATGGCTGTCACAGGGGCTCAATGCCTTGCATCTTGCGTTTTGACTCCTGAAAGTGTGGCGTCAGGTTTGGCGCATTTGCCGAACGAAAGCCCCGCAAAAATCACGCTTGAGCATGCCTCAGGTTTAATCGATGTGTTGGTCGACTATGAAATCAACGCCGGTGGCATCGTGTTGAAATCCGCAGGGCTTGTGCGGACCGCACGGCTTTTGGCACGTGGTGACGTCATGGTGCCACGCGAAATTTGGAGTGCACAAAATGAAAATTCATATACTGGATGACTGGTTTGATACCCTTCAAAGCTTGCCGTGCTTTGCCAAATTGAAAGATCATGAGGTCAAGGTCTGGACCGATCATGAACCTGACCCCGAAAAATTGGCAGCGCGGGTCGCGGATGCAGACTGCCTTGTGCTGTTCCGTGAACGCACCAAAATTGGTGCCGACCTTTTGACGCGCCTACCAAATCTAAAACTTATCAGCCAACGCTCAGCCTACCCACATGTGGATGTGGAAAGCTGCACTGCAAATAACGTGCTGTTGAGTTCGAATATGCACAGCGACACACCCTCTTATGCAGCAGCAGAAATGACGCTCGCACTGATCCTTGCCAGCTACCGCCAGATTCCCCAGCAAGCCAAATCGTTGCAAGATGGCACTTGGCAGATGGGGGTCGGGCGCACGTTGCGAGGGCGCACATTGGGCCTTTACGGATATGGCCGGATCGCCGGCGCTCTTGCCGAATATGCAAGAGCCTTGGGTCTGACTGTACAATGGTGGGGCTCCGAGTCTGGGCGCGCCCGCGCAATTGAAGGTGGGCAACAGGTAGCATCAAGCCGCGACGCATTCTTTGCCACATCTGACATAGTCAGCCTTCATGTCCGCCTGAAGCCCCAAACCAAAGGCATCATCACAGGTGCCGATCTGGCCGCGATGGCCCCTCGCGCGCTGTTCGTGAACACATCACGGTCTGGATTGGTTGCCAAAGGCGCGCTTGAGGCCGAAATCATGAAGGGACGCTTGTTTGCTGCGGTTGACGTCTTTGATGATGAGCCGATGCGCGACAGGAATCATGTTTTGGCCACACACCCTAATGTTCTGGCCACGCCGCATATTGGCTATGTAACCGAGGACGAGTTTGATCTGCAATTCAGTGATATTTTTGACCAAATCAACGCCTATGCTGCGGGTGATCCGATCCATATGATCAACCCTGATGTCTGGGATTCAAAATCTTAGCGGCAATCGGTGCCCCAAGGATCACAACAAAAATACGCAGAACATGATGGGCGATGACAAAGGCCATATCAGCCCCAACAACCAGCGCGAGCACTGTCATCTCAGCCTGACCGCCGGGGGCGAAGGCCAAAAGCGTTTCCATAGGCGGCGCGAGACCTGCCAGATGAATGATCTCTGCAAAGATGACAGTCATTATAATAAGGATCACGCAAAACCCAAGGGCGGCGCTCACGTCTTTGCGCACCTCTGGCATCGTGACACCAGCGTATTTGGCCCCGACAGTCATACCAATGAAAAACTGCGCCATCCAGATCGCTTCGGCAGGCGGGCGGTGGTGCAAGATTCCAAGCAAGGCCAAAATAGCAGCAAGGATCAGCGGCCCTAAAATGGAGGACCCGAACATCCCAAGCGCCTTGGCCACGCGCCATCCAATGAGGCCGCAAAGCGCCATAATGATCAATTGCGATGGCGCGATAGACGACGCGGGATCACCGGGAGGGCTCGACAAATCGACATCCCAATAGCCTTGCAAAATAAACGGAAGCGCCACAACGACGACCATAACCCGAGTGGCATGAACCAATGACAGCGCGCGCACGTCCCCGCCAGCTTCTTCGCCAAACGCCAACATGTCTTGCAAGCCCCCAGGCATCGCGCAGTAATAGCTGGTGGCAAAATCAAACCCCCAGATCCGTTGAAAATAGGGAATGCCGATCAATCCGATAGCCGCAACCATCACAGGGATCATCAACAAGGTTGGCCACATCGAAATCATGGAAACCAAAATCGTCATCGTGAAGGTCGCGCCGACAGCCACCCCAAGGATGGAACGCATCGCATCATTCACCAATTTGTTGCCCTTCATGGGCACCCCAGCCAAAGCGGCAATCAAACACGCAACGATTGGACCAATCAGCCATGGTAAAGGCAAATCCAGCAGGTGAAAGACCCCAACGCCAGCGGCAGCAATTATATATGTTACAAAAAGATGTTTCATCCGCGCATGACCTCAAGACGATGGCGCAGCGAGGTTTGCAGATGCGCCTCGGCACTCGCGCCTGCGGCTTCGACATCACCATTGCGGATCGCGTCTATGATGTCTTGGTGCTGTTTGCATACAATTGAAATTCGCGCTTCATCTGCGAGGGTCGTGGGCCCAAGCAACATCAAGGCATTGTTCAACGCGCGAGCCGATTCAAGTAAAAAGCGATTGCGTGTCGCCAGATAAATGCAACGGTGGAACTGTTGATTAATCGACGCCGCCTGTGCAGGCGCGTTCAGGGCCTTTGCGATTTCTGCATTCAGGTCTTCAAGTTCATCTATTTCTGCCGCAATGGCATGTTTGGCTGCCATTTCTGCTGCTGTGCGTTCCAGCACCAGTCGCATTTCATACAGTTCGACCACCTCTGTACGGCTTAAGGCACGCACCACAGCCCCTAAACGTGGACGATGCTCAACAATTCCGTCGGCTTCCAGCTTGCGCAGAGCTTCGCGGACTGGGGTACGCGACAGGGACAAACGGGCCGCCACATCTTCTTCACGTAGGCGATCATGAGGTTGGAAGACCCCAGATCTGATCGCGTCCAGCAACCGTGCATAGGCGATACCGCCTTGCGACATGTCTGTTGAGTTTGATTTCGGCATCTCCGGTCCTTCGCATTGTATCCGCTTGGATACAATGCCTGATAAAGGAGGAATTCCTCAATGTCAAAAGAGAATATCAATGTTGGTATTTTCACGTCACAACCAACAGCCGCGCAGCCACCGTTGACGGTGGCACGCTGATCCGACTTTGATATATATAGCCAAATCCGGCCCTCTTAGGCGCCTTTACTCAAGAGCCAATCGCAAGACGTATCGCGAATGCGATGACGGCTAAAATCAGGACACTGACAACCCAAAGACCAATAAACCAACCAATACGCTTAACGGTTATCGGCAGCATCAGTGATAGCCCTCATCAGGATCGATTTTGCCGCGAAACACCCAGTAAGCATATGCGGTATAGGCAAGGATCATAGGCACGAGAACGACTGTACCGACAAGCGCAAACAGCAGGCTGGACTCTGGTGCTGCGGCTTCTTTGATCGTCAGGCTCGGCGGTACGATGTTGGGATAGAAACTGATCCCGATTCCGATAAAGCACAACACAAACAAAACCAGCACAGCAAAGAACGGTTGCGCATCCTTATCCGCTTTTAGTCCCGAGAATAATGCCCAGGCCGTGACAAGTACGGCGCTTGGCATCAGAACACTCAGGACACTACCGGGCAGATTGAACCAACGGTGAAAGTAGATCGGATCCTGAAACGGCGTCAGCAGGCTGGCAAGCCCAATAAATCCTAATGTCGCTATGGCAAGCCACCGTGCATACCCCTGCATTTTGCGTTGTAGCCCGCCCTCGGTTTTAAGGATAATCCACGTGGACCCGAGTAAAGCGTAGCCGATCACAACGGCCAGACCTGTTAAAACAGAAAACCCGCTCAGCCAGTCCCACCAGCCGCCAGCGTAAGCGCGGTCTTTGTATTCGATACCCTGTACCAAAGCGCCAAGGGCGATGCCCTGCATGAATGCCGCCACGATCGAGCCGCCACAGAATGCCACGTCCCAAACGGGTTTCCAGCGTTTGGTCCGCCAGCGGTACTCAAAAGCAACCCCGCGAAAAATCAAAGCCAAAAGCATCAAGATGATGGGCATGTAAAGCGCTGGCATCACAACTGCGTAGGCCAGCGGAAACACCGCAAACAGCCCGCCGCCGCCAAGCACCAACCATGTCTCATTGCCGTCCCAAATCGGCGCAATGGAATTCATCATTGTCGCCTTTTCCCGCTCGTCGTCAGCGAAAGGAAACAAAATACCGACACCTAAATCAAATCCGTCAAGGATCACGTAGGTCAAGACAGCAAAGGCGATAATGCCGGCCCAGATAAAGGAGAGTTCAAACATAGAAAAATACCTTATTCACTTGGATGTGCGTCTGGATTGTTTTGGGTGATCGGTGTGCTGCCTGCCGTGCGGATCGGGCCGTCTTTAAGGCCCAAATGCGGTGTCGCAGCGGGTTTATTCATCATCCGCAAGAGGTAAAATGTGCCCGCGCCGAAGACAAAGAAATACACCACAATAAAAGCAAGCAAAGACGCCGCCACGGCCGGTGCAGCAACTGGCGCAAGGCTGTCGCTGGTTCGCAGCACCCCATACACGGTGAAAGGCTGACGCCCGACCTCGGTTGTCACCCAGCCCGCTAACACCGCGACGAACCCCATTGGCCCCATCAAAATTGCAGCGCGGTGCAGCATGGGCGTGTCATACAAACGACCACGGTAACGCCGCCAAGCGGCCCATGCCCCAAAGCCCAGCATCGCCATTCCAAGACCAACCATCACGCGAAAGCTCCAAAATACGATAGCGACTGGCGGTTCGTCTGCGTCTGGAATGGTATCTAACCCATTCAGTGGCGCACCCCATTTGTGTTTCAGGATAAGACTGGAAACCTGAGGAATTTCTATCGCGTAATCGATCCGCTTTTCATCTGGGTTTGGAATGCCGAATAATATCAATGGCGCGCCGTGTGGGTGACTGTCATAGTGCCCCTCCATCGCCATCACCTTTGCCGGCTGGTGTTCTAACGTGTTGAGGCCATGGAAGTCGCCCGCCAGTATCTGCAACGGGGCAACGATTATCAGCATCCACATGGCCATAGAAAACATCCGGCGCGCCGGCGCATCGGTCCGGTTGCGCAAAAGATGCAACCCGCCAACGCCGCCGACAACAAGCGCTGTTGTAAGATACGCCGCCAAAACCATATGAACCAACCGATAAGGAAAGGATGGATTGAAAACGATGGCCCACCAGTCTTCGGGCACAAACTGTCCAAGCGCGTTTATACTGTAACCTGTGGGCGTCTGCATCCATGAGTTCACCGACAAAATCCATGTGGCCGACATCAGCGTGCCAAAAGCCACCATTGCTGTGGCGAACATGTGTAGTTTATCTCCCACCCGTTCGCGGCCAAACAACATGATGCCCAGAAAACCGGCCTCAAGAAAGAAAGCCGAAAGCACCTCATAGGCCATGAGTGGGCCAAGCACAGGACCGGTCTTGTCTGAGAACACAGACCAATTCGTGCCAAACTGATACGACATCACGATCCCAGAGACGACGCCCATCCCAAACGCGACTGCAAAAATCTTTTTCCAGTAGGTGAAAAGCGTCAGATATGTTGCGTCACGGGTGCGTAACCACAGCGCGTTCAATACGGCCAGATAACTGGCAAGACCGATCGAAAATGCCGGAAAAATGATATGAAACGACACCGTGAACGCAAATTGCATCCGCGCGAGGGTTTCAGCAGTCAAACTGTCAAACATGGGTGTCTCCGACGTTTGTGATTAGGGTGCAGTAATCTGTTGACCTCAGCGCTGCCTCCCATGTGCAGCACCCCAATCTAACATACATTACAAACAAATAGTTCATCGGCGACTTAACCATATCGATTTACTAAAGCAATATTTTTGATATATCTTTTGCTGCGGCAATAGGATGCACCAATGAAATTGACCAGCTATACAAACTTTGCTCTGCGGTCTTTGCAGCTCGCGGCGCTCAAATCGCCCGAGCTTGTGCGCATCAATGATGTCGCACGCATTCACAATCTATCGCGGCCGCACATCATGAAGGTCGTGCATGAATTGGGTAAGGCGGGCTATCTTGAGACAGTGCGTGGTCGGGGAGGCGGTTTTCGTCTGGCTCGCCCAGCACAGGACATTATCGTTGGAGAAATCGTCCGGCTTAACGAAGGGTCTATGGATGTTGTCGAATGCTTCAACCCCGAAAAAAACACCTGTTCTTTGATTGGCATATGTGTGCTGTCACGCAAAATGCAGGAGGCAACCGCAGCCTTCATGTCCGTGCTGGATAATCTTACCATTGCAGACATCGCCGCCAATAAGGGACAATTGATGGAACGGATCGCGCCATTGGAGCTCCCTGATAAAGAGATGACACCATTCTGAGGGCGTTCCGCCCAAAACAGACTTTTGCAACCTTCACACGCATAACAATCAGGGCTGGTAAGACAGGTACCACGTCACCAGTCTATGGTCGCTTGTATAAAAAGCGGCCAGCGTCAAATTGGTGTCGCTAAGTTGATCATTCTGACGAGGCTGCTTGACGTTGATCCGTTAGAATGTGCCCCACGCTGAGGTTTTGGCGTATAATCAGTGTTATGTAGTGTATCTGACGCGTAAAAACATTTTTCACGCTTTCTTATCTGGAACGTCATAAGCTTTTTTCATCAGATTCATTTTCCAGCTGAAGGAACATGCCGAATAAGCGCCAACAAAAGCCCGAGCACCATGGAACCGTTCAAAACATGCCACATGAAATGAGTACCCACGCCAGTGACACCACAAGTCATCAAGTCGACTGTACGAAAGCCCAAGGAAACCGTAAAACAACTTGCCGCCGAGATCACCAAAATTCTGGCTGGATGGCGACGTATCACAGTCGCGATAGAAAAGGCCCACAGCGCCACCAATGCTGGCAGATATTGCAAAGACCCGTTTAAAAGGGCTGGCTCGTCGGCATCCTGCGTCGAAACATCTCCGCTTGTCGCCCAAAGGCTAACACCAACACAAACGAGGACAATTAACATGATCCGTAAGGTTTTCAGATGGTTTCCATTACTGATGCGGAAGACCGTTGTGGCGACGTACAATATTACAAACGTCCAAATGGGAATCACGTCCAACAGCTCGGTTTGCCCATTGGCGTAGGTGTGAAACAGAAATGATCCCACGCCAATACAGGCCGCCAAACAGATGAGTATGTAATCCATGATACCGCGCCGATCCGAAGCCTGAAGTGCGCGCCAAGCGATCAACGCTGCGATCAAAAAGGCGGCATTGCTGAGCGCATTGATTGGTTCATTCCAAAACCCTGACGCTGTGCGTTCACAATAAAGATCAATGTAATCAAGAAATATCATGCGGTGGATTCACTATCTGGTTTCATGCAATCTCTGAACATATTTCAAAGGTGAACGCGAGAAAAATCAACTCAAAGTTGTTGAATCTGCGCCCGTTTTGTAGTCTCGCAAACATAGAACGGTTGCCGCAGGGTGCTATTGATCGCGCAACACGGCTGGCATCATCTCAATCCCGTTTCCCAAGACACGCCCGTGATGCCCCCCCCTGCCCCGCTCACCTCAATACTTATTCAACCTCATCAAAGGCCCCAGGAACGATGTCTTGCCAAAACATCACAATCTGTGCGTGATTGAGCGATGACACCCAGCCATAATTTTCAAAGTCCAACCGCGCCGCCCCATCAAGTGTCGACATAAACAAACGCTTATCCGCATCGCGCTGCGTCGGCGATCTGGCGCTGACCAACCTTTGCAAAATTTCAAGCCGCTTGGCCCGCTCAGAACCTTTTTCGCTCAAGGGCTGTTGCCGGTTTCGCGGCGAAACCGTACTGCCGCTAAAGTCTTGTTTAAGAGCTGCGGTCAAATAACTTACCGGATTTTTAACACCGCCCTGCCCCGCCACGTAATCCACCTGCTTGCGCACATAGGCTTCGTCGTGCTCATTCATCCATTGCAACGCCAAACGATCACTCACCCCAAGCGCACGCATCCGTTTGTAAATGTCTGAATTGCGCAAGCCCGCACCATCATCCAAGTCCAAAATCGACAACTGCGGATTTTCGGCAATCTTGAACCGAATTTCAGACACCGACCGACCTATCTTTTTGGTTTCAGGCGTCACAACAATGTTCGAGGTCTTATTCACCTCAGCAACAGCCGGTTTGATAATCTTGGCGTTCAAATGCTTGTACACTTCATAATAGGAACTCTCGGACACCCCCATCAGGCGGCGAAACAAGTCGAGCGACCACCAGCCCGTCGACCCTGTGCGTACAAAGCGATAGCAATTCTCATACAGCGCCAAAGCATGCCCGGAGGTAAAGCGTCGCTGAATATTCAAATTGATCAAGGCAAAGACTTTGGGGTCATCCAGCTTTTGCGCCAAGGCGGGTGAATAAGCGTATTCACACACCCCACCTTTCAGCTTGGCATAACTCAGCAAGGACGACACGCCCCATTCTTGACGCCCCTCCTCATCCAGCATGTCCCACTCGGCCACAGTTTCGGCCAGCCCACGCAGCGACTGTTTGAGCGTGTCCATATCGTTGGAATTATAGCCGATCATCATGCACAAGGTGCGCGCATCAATCTGATGCACTTGTTGGCTCATCAACGTGTCATAGGCATTGAGCAACAGCACGTTGGACAGCTTGCGCTGAAGCAGGGTCAGCTTGCCCGAGACATGAATCGCGGCCACGTTTTTTTTCACCGCGCCACGCCGCAATGATCCGGTCAGGGTCTCTTTTTCAATATCGTCCATTGCCTGTCTCTTTGCTCATGCGCACCTATGGGCCTATTTTTCTGACCTCGTTCTTGCGATTCGTATCACAGTGCTTCATATCCTCAGTATTTGCGATAAGGTCCCCACGTTCAAGCATTCAATTGGCACCTTAAAGGTGATACCGTAACTTGGCACCTCAGGCGCCCATTGTCTGATTAAGGAACCCGAATACAGGACAATCAGTTAGGAAGATTCGCACACAGGATATCCGATTCGTTTGCAAATGACCCTAAACCAGTACTTTTAGGGTCTAACGTCGGAAATCGCTGTACAATCCCGAGAATCAGCACCTCAAGTCCTGTATATTGGCACCCATAATCCTGCATTTAGGTGCCTTTCATCCTGTATTGCGGAACCTATAATGGCATAAGATATTGATTTTTAAAATTTTTTCTAAGCATAAAGATTCTAAAGTCTTATAAAAATAACTAAACAGATGGGTCTTTGTTTTTAAATTTGATTTTCAATTTGGATAGGCCTTCAAACTGATTCACATTTCTTAGTTCATGTGCCATACTTCAACGGATATCGCATAAAGTAGCGAACATGCAGAGGCAGCTAAATCATGACATCAGGCAATAAGGGCAAAGAGGCCCTCCCACCTTATTTCAATATAGACCCGAAAGCAGCAGCAGAAAGTTTGGCAGCGCCGATCAACACGGCACGCTTCGCAAAGGCCGCCGCTTTCGCAGGACGAGGTCGTGATGATTTGGCAAAACGCGGCTATGCGCCGGATGGGGAAAAACGTCTGCGCAAGTTTTCGACATGGGAGATATGCAAGTATCTAATTCCTGTAGCTCCTGCACATTTGCGACGTGTTTTGAAAGCCAATCTGGAATTGCCGCAGGGCGAAGGTGAGGGCAATTCCAAGTGGTTCAGCTTAGAAGATGTGCAGAAACTGCGCGAGCATTTCAGTAAAGAAGGAGCCGCAAACCGCGAATACACCGCTTGGCGGCCCGAGGGATTGCCAGCCAAAGTCGTTGCGGTTGCAAATTTCAAAGGCGGTGTTGGTAAGACCTCCACATCTGCTCATTTGGCGATGTCAGCGGCTCTTGATGGCTACAAGGTTCTCGTCATTGATTTGGACAGTCAGGGATCGATGACATCGATATTGGGCGGGACCGTGGCCGACGAATGGGAAACAGCCTTCCCGCTTTTGGCCCGCGATTATGCCTTGGCATTGCAGCGTGAAAACAAGGTCCGTGAAGCGGCAGGGCAAGCGCCTTTTCCGTTCGACGAAACCCTTACCGAAGCGTTAACAGTTTCGCCGCGAAACCTCGTTCAAAAGACGCATTGGCCCAATATCGATCTCATAGGTGCCCAACTAAATTTGTATTGGGCGGAATTCCAAGTGCCCGTTTGGCGGATGCAGTTGCGCTCATGGACGCTATGGGATGCGCTGTCCAACGCGCTCGAAGATGGCGGTTTGCTTGACGACTATGATTTGATCTTTCTCGATACGCCGCCAGCACTTGGATACCTGACGATCAACGCCTTGGCTGCCGCTGACATTATGCTGGTTCCCCTTGGCGCGTCGTTTTTGGAATTCGACTCAACGGGCCGATTCTTTGATATGATCTATTCCACTTTTGCCTCAATCGAAGAAGGCGAAAACCGCAATCGGCGCGCCGATGGATTGCCTGAAATGCGATTTGAATGGGATGCCGTTTTGGCGCTTATCACCCGTTTCGACGCCGCTCAACAAACGGATTTGGCCAATGTAATTCAGGCCTATTTCGGTGACTTCATGACCACCTATCGACAAGATGTGACGGCCATGGTTGGGCAAGCGGGTGAGCAAGTGTCGGGAATTTATGAGACCGATTACCGCGATTTTAATCGCGATACCTATGTGCGCGGTCGTGAGACATTTGATCAGACCTGGGCCGAAGTAAAACGGGTGATTTTAGGCACATGGTGGCGCGATTTGCAGGCGGCTGAAGCAGAGAAAACAGAGGAAAATACAGATGGCGAAGCGTAGAAAACTGGTGACTCCATCCGCGTCAGATCTGGATCAGATCGAACAGGAGTTTCGCGGCGAAACCACAGCGCGCGCGCCGTTAAGTGTTCCTATTGCGCAGGTGGCGGCCGAATCAGCTGGGGCATTTGATCCACGGACGCAGGCAGATCGCGAAAAATCTGCGAAAGACAGCGCAGATGCCGAAATTTTACGTGACTCTGTCTCTAAGGGTCTGATACTAAAAGAATTACTTTTGGAATCCATCCACGCTGACGCTTTGGTGCGTGACCGCGTTGTTCTGGACGCCGAGCAGATGAATGAACTGCAAATGTCGATCGCCAAAGGCGGGCTTCGATTGCCGATTGAGGTGTTTGAGCTGTCTGAACCTGAGGGTGAGCGCCGTTACGGCCTGCTGTCTGGTTACCGCCGCTTGCACGCGGTGCAAGCGTTAAAAGACCTGACCAAAGATGCGAAGTACAATACCATCAAAGCCATCGTACGCGACCCTGATGCCATGGGTGGCACCTTTGCGGCGATGATCGAAGAAAACGAAATTCGCGCCGCGTTAAGCCATTATGAACGAGGACGTATTTCGGTGATCGCCGCCCAGCAGGGCGCGTTTGAAAATACCGAAGCCGCTGTGAATGGGCTGTTCCCGATGGCGTCAAAAGCCAAGAGATCTAAAATACGATCCTTTGCACTGATCTTTGAAGAACTTGGCGATATGCTGGTTTTCCCTGACATGCTGAAAGAGCGCGATGGTTTGAAACTGGCCGCCGCCCTGCGTGAAGGGCATGAGGCCAAGCTGCGGGACGCTTTGGCCATCACCACGCCCACGACGCCTGAGCAAGAACTTCAACAGATTGAAACCGCATTGTCTGCATTGACCGTCGTCCGAAAAGACCCAGCACGCGGGGGGCGGCCAAAGAAAGCCCCAGCAGCGCCGCACAGTGCGCGGCAGTTGAAATCAGGCGTTCGACTGGCCAGCAGCCAAGACGGGCAGGGGTGGATGATCCGGATCAACGGCGACCGCGTGGATCAGGAGTTGGTTGAGATCGCTATGGCGGAGCTGGAACGTCTTTTAGACGCGCCTTAAATTGACGCCCCTTAGTTGCATTTGTTGTAAAGACTAAAAGACCCTAACCACGCGGTTAGGGTCTTAAAATTAGTCATCTACATCGCAGATGAAGCAGGGCTCATGCGCGTTTACGGTGCTGCGAATTCATCCAATGTGACAACCTGACCTGTCAGGGCACTTTTTTGCGCAGCCATTCCCATCGCAACAGCTTTCCAACCATCGTTTAAACTGACATCGGGCAGGGCGCGCTCACCACGCACCAAGGCCAGAAAACCTTCGTGTTGATAAAAAGTTGAGCCGTTATGATCGCCCGCTTCCAATAGTGTCGGATCAACGGGAATGTCGCGCACTTCGGGCCCTTTGGGATCACGAGGGCTGACGATAAGTTGGGGAATCGGCGCATCGCCAAGATGTGCTGGCCAAAAACGACCCGGACCTGGAACCAGCGCTTCGATTTTGCCTTTTGGTCCAACGGCACTGATTTCTTCTTGGTAGCGCGCCCCTTCGGCGAACATGCACAGTTCCAACATGGCGCGCATGCCGTTTGCGAAGTCTACGATGACATAGCCGTTGTCCAGAATGTCAGATGGTTTGCCTTCGTAAACCTCATCAAGATGATTCACGTTTTGGCCCGCACTGGCCATGATCCGCAGGGGTTCGGATTTTGTCAGCAAGCGCATGAGGTCAAAGAAGTGGCAGCATTTTTCAACAAATGTGCCGCCTGATTTTTCATTGAAGCGATTCCAGTCGCCGACTTTAGGTAAGAATGGAAAGCGGTGTTCGCGGATGGTCAACATTTTGATGCCGCCTGTGGCGTCATCGACGGCGGACCGCAAAGCGGCCACTGGGGGCATATAGCGATATTCCATCGCGACCCAGACAGGGGCGGGGTAGTTGTCTTGGAAGGCTTTCAGGCGCGTGACATCTGCGGGATCGGTGAACAAAGGTTTTTCGACAAGAACGGGCAGGGGGCGCGTAGCTGCGATTTTTTCCAGTTGGTCCATATGGCAAAAATTAGGGCTGACGATGACAAGGCAATCCAAAGCCTCGATTGCCAAAAGCGCGTCTATACTGTCGCAAAATTGCGCATCTGGGGCAAAGCTAGCAGCGATTTCGGCCATGTTTGGGTCTGGCTCATAGATCGCGGTGACTTTTGTATCGGGCAGTAATGCGATGTTGCGCAGGTGTTCTTGTCCCATCATGCCACAGCCGATGATGCCGTAATGTGTGGTCGTCATAGTCTTTCCTTTTTTCTGGCCGTTTTAGGGTCTTATTTCAGGCCTTATTTGAGGCGTTGCACGTAGAGGGCTTGATCGGTGTCAAACCATGTGCGTGAAAATTCGACAGCTTCAGGGGCGTCTGCCCAACTTAAGCGTTCTATATATCCGGTGAGTGTTCCGCTGGGTTTGGTGAAATTTTCAGGGGCCCATTCGGGGACTGCGCCAATGCCCACGCGGTCTTCGGCACGGGTGATCCAAAAGCCAAGCTGTTCTTTGTAGAAGTGGTAAAGCGAATCAGAAATGGCCCCTTCAGGGACTTGGCCTGCATCTGCATCGAGCCAGATTTCTTCTACGGCAATAATTGTTTCATTGAGAAACCGCAGGCGACGGATTCGGGTGGCATGTGTGCTGGTGCCAAAGGGGGGCAGGCTGTGCGGTTTTTCCATCGCGTCAATGCTAAGGATTTGCGCGATTGGCAAGCCGCCACCGCCGAGAAGTTCCAAGCGAAACATGGCATAGATGCTGTTGCTGTCACCGCCATGGCGGATGTAATTGCCAGAGCCTTGGATACGCTCAAGCAGGTTTTTTTCAACGAGAATATCGAGCGCTTTACGCAGTGTGCCCACGGATGTTTTCAGGGATTTAGCCATTTCACGTTCGGGCGGAAGGCGTTCACCATCCATTAAACGGCCCGCGCTGATGTCACGGATCAGCAGTTCAGAAATCTGAACATAGGCTGGCAAAACGTTGGGATTTCCACCGCTCGGTTTCATGGATTTGATCCTTAGAGGCAACAGAGATAAAAAATTGATACACCATTGATCTACATCATTTTGAGTGCTAGGCAAGTGGAAAGTGAGACGCATTCTTGGGAGGGAAGCGATGACCATCGTACCTATCACATCGCCAGATTTAGACGCCGCAGAAGTATCATGGTTCGCAGCCCTATGTTCGGACGATTACCAGTTTTTGGGCGTGCCTGACGGGGATTTGCGCTCCAGTTGGGCGCATTGTTCTAACATTGTGAAAACGGCGGAAAAGCAAGGGTTTGGCAATATTTTGTGCCCATCCTCGTATCAAGTTGGCCAAGACACGTTGTCGTTTGTGGCGGGCTGCGCGCCGATCACCACGGACATAAATTTGCTGGCAGCAGTGCGCTGCGGAGAGATGCAGCCGATCATGTTGGCGCGGACTTTGGCAACGCTGGATCACATGTTGGAAGGGCGCTTGACGGTTAATATCATCAGCTCTGATTTCCCCGGGCAGAAGGAAGAAAGTGCCTATAGATATCAACGATCGCGCGAGGTCGTGGAGATTTTGAAGCAGGCATGGACGCAGCGCGAGATCAATTACGAGGGCGAGATTTACAACTTTAAGGGTCTGACAACGGACCCTGTCGTGCCGTACCAAACGGGCGGGCCGTTGTTGTACTTTGGCGGCTATTCTCCGATGGCGCTGGAGCTGTGCGGTCAGCATTGCGACGTATATTTGATGTGGCCTGAAAAGCAAGAAGAGCTGGCTGGCCGGATGCGTGCTGTGAACGCTGTGGCAGAGAAATATGATCGCACGCTGGATTACGGTCTGCGGGTGCATATGATTGTGCGCGATACGGAAAAAGAAGCGCAGGAATACGCAGAATACATCACGTCGAAACTGGATGACGACTATGGCCGGATGATCCGTGAACGGGCGTTGGATGCGGGGTCTTTGGGCGTGTCGCACCAAGCGGCGAACCGTGAACTTGCGGACGAGTATGGCTATATCGAGCCCAACCTCTGGACTGGTGTTGGTCGTGCAAGATCTGGCTGTGGCGCGGCGCTTGTTGGCTCTGCGGATCAGGTTTTGTCCAAGATCGAAGCCTACCAAAAAATGGGCATACGCGCGTTTATTTTCTCGGGCTATCCGCACATTGATGAGGCCGAACACTTTGGTCGCCTTGTGTTGCCACATCTTAAAACCTGCTCAATGCCGCAAGCCTATGGCCGCGTGCCGAGCAGCGCCCCCCAAACACCTTTGGCCGCAGGAGACCGCCGTTAATGGAACGTATTCGTTTTTCTGATACCCTAGAGATGAGCCGCATTGTTTACGGCATGTGGCGTGTGGCTGATGACGCTGACACGTCGGTCAAACATGTGACTGCCAAAATCGAGGCTTGCCTTGCGCAGGGGATCACAACATTTGACCAAGCCGACATCTATGGCGATTACACCGCCGAGGCCGTTTTGGGCACAGCCCTGCGGGGTCAGTCCGCCTTGCGCGACCAAATGCAGATCGTGACCAAATGCGATATCGTGGCGCCTTGTGGCAAATACAGCGATGTTCCAGTCAAATATTACGACACCTCTGCGGCGCATCTGAATGCTTCTGTCGAGGCGTCTTTGACCAGCATGGCAATCGATCACATCGATCTTTTGTTGGTGCATCGCCCTGATCCTTTGATGGACCACCATGAAACGGGTGCTGCTTTGGATGCGCTCGTGGCCTCTGGCAAAGTCGGCAACATCGGCGTGTCAAATTTCAAACCTTGGGATTGGGACTTGCTGCAAGCGGGTATGAACGCCCCACTTGTCACCAACCAACTTGAAGTGTCGCTGTCCGCGCATGAGGGTTTGGTCAATGGCGATATCGCGTTCCACCAAAAGAATGCACAACCGATCATGGCGTGGTCGCCTTTGGGTGGCGGGGCTTTGATGACCGCAGATGACGACATCGGGCGTATGCTAGACGTCATTGCAAACGAGAACGGCGTGGATCGCTCGGCAGTTGCTGTGGCTTGGGTCTTGGCGCATCCCGCTAAGATTTTGCCCGTTATGGGCACAAACAATTTGACGCGTATTGCCGCGATTTCGGACGCGTTCAAAGTCAAAATGGACCGCCAAACGTGGTACAAACTCTACACCGCAGCCTTGGGTCGTGAGGTCGCATAATGGGACAGGGGAACGTATTGATGCCAGAATGTTTTAAACCCAACGCTGACAACACACGCTTGCTACGCGATGCCTTTGGGCGTTTTGCAACTGGGGTGACTGTTATCACAGCTGCCTCAGACGATGGCCCTGTGGGCATCACCGCCAATAGCTTTTCATCATTGTCTTTGGACCCTGCGCTTGTACTGTGGTCACCCGCCAAAGGATCGCGCCGGTTCAAATATTTCGAGGCAGCCCCCCATTATGCCATCCATATTCTAGCGGACGACCAAGCTGAGGTCTGCGAAGGCTTTGCGCGCAACATGCACGCCTTTGATAATTTGGACATGACCACCAGCGCGCAGGGCGTGCCACTGATCAACAATTGCTTGGCGCGTCTTGAATGCCGTCATGTTGCGACCCATCCTGGAGGCGATCATGTGATCGTGGTGGGGCAAGTCACACGGGCCGAAATCAATCAAGGCAATGCGCTTGGTTTTTTTGCTGGCAAATACGGTGTCTTTCAAGCGGCATAAAACGGCAAAGGAGCGGATTTCGGGACGACTGATATAAGAGGAAAAGGCCTGACAAGGGTCATCATGGGAGGAGAAAGTCTGTGGGAGGACTGTTACTGGTGCTTGCACCGCTAGGGGCCGTGAACCATCACGTTTTACGTGTGGCGCGCGGCGTGGGTGCATTGGCTGTAGGCTTGATGGTTATCGCCATCTTGATACAGGTCTTTT
The DNA here is from genome assembly GCF_018860505.1 of Pacificibacter marinus. Taxonomy (GTDB): domain Bacteria; phylum Pseudomonadota; class Alphaproteobacteria; order Rhodobacterales; family Rhodobacteraceae; genus Celeribacter; species Celeribacter marinus_B. Next base: position 51,763 of record NZ_JAHKPU010000029.1, on the reverse strand, counting down.
ATCGTTACGTTCTAAACAACGCGTTGCCGTGGCCCGATGAGGCCGCGCGTTTTTGCATGTTGTGGATGGCGGGTTTGATGGCTCCGACAGCGTTTCGCCAAGGCGGTTTCGTCGCCATCGACATGTTGGTGGTGATGCTGCCGCGTGTTGTTGGCGGGGTGATCAACCTGTTGCTTTTATTTTTGTCACTCTTGGTCTTGGTGGTTGCTGTGAAAATCGGTTGGGGCGAAGTCACCGGCTTTGGCGGGCGCTTCGCCACAGCTGCGTTATATGTGCCCACGTCTTTTGATTTTTCAGAGCTGTTGCGGGTGCCGCGCTCGTGGATGATGAGTTCGCTTTTGGTCGGGGTCATTTTGCTGACCAGCGTCAATATTGAATTGATTTTACGTGCTTTGGTGTCGATTTTGGGCGGTGAAGACCGCCTGACGCCGATTGTTGTGGCTGATGCTGGGGGGGCAGAATAATGCTGGTTTGGTTTTTACCTGTTTTTCTTGTCTTTTTGATGATCGGTTTGCCGGTCTTTTTTGGGCTTTTGGCTGCCCCTGGCCTTTTGCTTTGGCTCAATGGTCAAGAAAAAGACATCACGCTTTTGTACCGCAATGTTTACAACGGTATGGACAGCTTTCCTTTGATGGCGATTCCGTTTTTCATGTTGGCGGGGGAATTGATGAACAAAGGCGGCATCACGATGCGCCTTGTTGAATTTGCTCAAGCCTTGATGGGACATTTGCGCGGGGGCTTGGCACATGTGAATGTGCTGTCGTCGATGCTGTTTGCCGGTCTGTCTGGCTCTGCTGTGGCGGACACATCCGCGCTTGGATCGATGTTGATCCCTGCTATGGAAAAGCAAGGTTACACCCGTAAATTTGCCGCTGCGATCACGGCGGCGTCGTCTGTTATTGGGCCGATTATTCCGCCCTCAGGGATCATGATCATTTACGCTTACGTGATGGGCGAAAGCGTGGCTGCGCTGTTCTTGGCGGGGATCGTGCCAGGGGCGATGATTGGCATTGGTTTGATGTTGATGATCAAGTTTATGGCCAACAAATATGACTTTCCGGTTGCCAGTCGCAAATACACATGGGGCGAGCGCGGGCAGGCGTCTTTGAAAGCGTTCTGGCCATTGCTGACACCTGTGATCATTCTGGGCGGTATCTTGGTTGGGATATTTACGCCCACCGAAGCGGCGGCTGTCGCGGTGGCCTATGCGTTGTTCATAGGGTTCTTTGTCTTGCGCACGCTGACGATATCAGAAGTGCCTGGCATTTTGATCCGCTCGGGCACCACATCAGCGGTGGTCTTGCTGCTGGTTGGCGCGGCAATGGCGTTTAAAACGGTGGTGAGCCTGAGCCATGCGCCTGAACAGATGGCGAGCTTTATTTTGTCGCTGTCCGACAATCCACTGGTGTTGTTGTTCTTGATCAACCTGCTGTTGTTTGCGGTTGGGATGTTCTTGGACGCGGGGCCTGCGATTATCATTTTGGGGCCTATTTTGGGGCCAATATTTATCAATCTTGGTGTGGACCCGATCCACTTTGCGATCATCATGTCGGTCAACTTGACCGTTGGGTTGGCGACACCGCCGATGGGGTTGATCTTGTTCGTGGCCTCCGCCGTGTCAGGCGAAAAGGTCGAAGCGATTTCCAAAGCGATTTTGCCATTCTTGGCCGTGGAAGTGATCGTGATTTTTCTAATTACTTACGTACCGGCGATTTCGATGACCATTCCAAGGCTCACCGGATTTGCCAATTAAAATAGAGTATCAGGGAGGAACTACTATGCTCAAAAACACGCTTAAAACACTCGCGCTATCCGCGCTTTTGGCTGGGACGGCTTTGTCGGCCACTGCGGCGGATTTCAAGCTGCGCGCGACAGCGAATTCGAATGAAAACGACGAAGACTATGACGGTCTTGTGGTGTTCAAAAACTACGTCGAAGCGGCGTCTAACGGCGCGATCGAGGTTGAATTGTTCATCGGCACGCAGCTGTGTTCAAACGGCGCGGAATGTTTGCAAGGCGTGGCGGACGGCAGCGTCGATATTTACATTTCGACCTCAGGTGGTGCTGCGGGCATTTTCCCCTATGTGCAAGTGCTTGACCTGCCATATCTGATGGCCGACGACCGAATCGCGGAACATGTGCTGTCTGGCGATTTTGTGCGTACATTGCGCGATATGGCTTTGGCCGATTCAGGCGATACTGTCCGGTTGATGACTGTTGGCAACACAGGCGGTTGGCGCAACTTTGCCAATACGAAACGCCGTATTGCCGAGCCTACCGACATGGAAGGCCTGAAAATCCGCACTGTTGTGGCTGACTTGCCGCAAGAGCTGGTGAAAGCTATGGGCGCGTCCCCGACTCCGATCCCTTGGCCTGAGCTGTTCACATCGTTCCAAACGGGCGTTGTTGAAGGCTCTAAAAACGGCATCACCGACATTATGGGGATGAAATTCCCAGACGCAGGTTTGCAATATGTGACCTTGGATGGCCATGCTTACATGGGCGCTTTGTGGTGGATGTCGAACGAGACATTCATGTCCATGCCCGAAGATATGCGCCGTGTTGTGGTTGATGGCTTCTACGCTTTGCAACAGGCGACTTTCGCCTCACCCAAGCGCAAATCCATCGCTGCCTATGAAGAATTCGTCGCAGGTGGCGGTGATCTTTACGTGCCATCACCAGAGCAAAAAGCGGATTTCAAAGCCGCCGCAGCCCCTGTGTACGACTGGTTCAAAGCCAATGTTGCAAACGGCGAAGCGGCTTTCGACGCATTGAATGTCGCTGTTGCAGCTGCCGAAGCGGATGTGAACGCAGCCCGTGATGCTGACCTGAACTAAAAACAATCCGGGGCGTGCGTGTGTATGTTGTAAGCGCGCGCCCCACCTGATCATCTGTCACCGGATCAACTGAACGGGTACATCCCAACCTTGTAATCATTCACCAAAATATGCGCCTGATCGATCTGCTCTGGCGTCATCTTCTTCACAATCTCTTTCAACGAAATCGCCGCATCAGGATCCCCGCCGATGGCCGCTTTTGATGCGCCGTCATACTGGCCCAGTGACTTACAACGAAACTAGGACTTATCAATGCTAAACCTGAAACACACCACAGAGCGGATTTTTCCCGGACTTGTGATCGCGGGCCTTGTGGCGGTGACAGCGCAATTTTTGTCAGAACATTACGGCGCGCCAGCGATGTTGATGGCCATTCTGCTGGGCATCTCTTTGCAGTTTTTGTCAGAAGAGACACGCACAGAACCCGGTGTTGCCTTTGCTGCCAAGGGGCTTTTGCGCTTTGGCGTGGCGTTGTTGGGTGCACGGATCAGCATCGAGATGCTGCAAGCCTTGGGGCCTGCGTTGGTGGCGTTGATCATCATCGCGGTGATTTTGACCATTCTGTTTTCACTGTTGATTGGCCGGTTTTTTGGGCGCGGTATGATGTTTGCTTTTCTCACGGGTGGTTCTGTCGCCATTTGTGGGGCTTCTGCTGCGATGGCCATTGCCTCGATTTTGCCCAAAGGCGAAACCCGTGAACGTGATCTGGTGTTCACGGTTGTCAGCGTGACTGTTCTGTCGACCATCGCGATGATTTTTTATCCGATTTTAGCCGATATTTTAGGGTTGAATTTGCGCCAATCCGGCGTGTTTTTGGGCGGAACCATTCACGATGTCGCCCAAGTTGTCGGCGCGGGATATTCGATTTCCGAAGAAACAGGCGATCTGGCCACGGTGGTCAAATTGATCCGCGTCACCATGTTGGCACCTGTGGTGCTGATTGCCTCGATGTTTTTGCGCAAATACGCTGAACCCGGCGAAGCGCGCCCACCGCTACTACCTAGGTTTGTCTTGGCGTTTTTGATCATCGCGGCCCTGAATTCGTTTCACGTGTTGCCAGAGTTTGTGCGCGACTTGGCCTCTGTGGTGTCTCGTTGGGCGCTTTTGACGGCCATCGCCGCGGTCGGAATGAAGACGTCTATCCCGCGTATTTTACAGGTCGGCGGGCCGGCGATCGGGCTGTTGGTGATGCAAAGTATTTTCCTTGCAGGCTTTGTTTTGATCGGGGCGTTTATGCTGGGCTAAGCTGCTTTGGAGTGCTTAATCTGCAAATTTTCCGCGACGTTTAAAAAAGTCTTCGACGATACTGGCAAAGGCCAATGATGATAGATTATCGCTGTTGGCAGCGCTTGCTTGCTTGCGAATAGCATCAGGCAAATCGTCACCGCGATGCTCTAGCAACGTGTGGAAAAACGATACTGAAAACTCAGGATGCGGCTGAATGGTCAGCGCGCGATTGCCATAGGTGAGAATCGCGTTTTCGCAAAAAGCAGAGGATCCGGCGACAGAGGCCGAAGTCGGGCGAGTGACGACTTGGTCTTGGTGCCACGCGATCATCTTTTGATCGCCAAACAGATCACTTTGGTAGGTTTGCGGACCAACGGACCAGCCTTGCGCGTATTTCGCGACCTTGCCGCCTAAGGCCTGCGCAAGGATTTGATGACCAAAACAGACCCCGAAAATAGGCACTTCGGCGGCAAAGGCTGCGCGTAAGAATGCCTCAAGTGGGGGAATCCACATGTGGTTTTCATAGGCGCCGAACTTTGACCCTGTGATCAACCAGCCTTGGGCCTCTGCGGGGCTTTGGGGAAAGTCGCCATCGAGGACGGCGTAGGTTTGAAATTCAAAATCTCTGTCTTTCAGGAAATGAACGAAAAAATCGTTGTAATCGCCGTAATCCGGCAAGGCTTCATCAGGGGCGCGCCCAGTTTGTAGGATACCGATTTTCATACTGTCTTCACACTCCAAACTTGTCTTTGAAACTGTAATACCAAGAGCCGATCATTGAATAGGGCACGCGGAGCAGGCGTCCACCGGGAAAGGGAATCCACGGCAAGCCTGCAAAGACATCAAAGCGCGACATGTCGCCATCGATGGCTTCGGCGAGAATGCGACCAAATGTGTGCGATCCTGTGACCCCGTGGCCGGAATAGCCATGCGCGAAATAGGTGTTGTCGTTCAGACGCCCCAATTGAGGTACACGGCTGAACGACAGGGCGAAATTGCCGCTCCAAGCGTAGTCAATTTTTGTGGCTTTCAGTTCGGGAAACACCTTGTGCATATTCTTGCGCAGCTTGGATTCGATGTCTTTAGGGTCTGCGCCGCCATAAACAGTCCCGCCGCCAAACAGCAGGCGATTGTCGGCTGACAGGCGGAAATAATCGAGGATAAATCGAATGTCTTCGACGCAAGTGTCTGTGGGCAGCAAACGTTCGGCTTGGTCTTGGGACAGGGGTTCCGTGGCCATCATTTGCGTTGACACAGGCATGACCCGCGCCGTCAATTTTGGCACCACGTGGCCTAGATAGGCGTTGCCACATAGCACAACTTTTTTGCAGGTGATGCTGCCCTGCGCAGTTTTCACGACAGGGTTGGGCTGGTCGTAATGGACGTCAATCACGCGTGACATCTCATAAATCGTGCCGCCGTTTTGCTCGAAGGCGGCCGCTTCGCCCAAAGCCAGATTGAGCGGATGCATATGGCCGCCTGCGTGATCGATCATCCCGCCTGCGTAAACGTCAGAACCGACATAGTCTCGCATCTGTGCTTTAGACACTATTTCTTGCGTCTCAATACCGTAGCCGCGCCACAAGGCAAGTCGTTCTTCAAGCTCGCGCATATGGGCATCAGTGTAGGCGGTGAACAGGTTCGTCGGTTTCAAATCGCAATCGATGTCATAGGTTCTGACCCGCTCGCGAATGATCTCGGCCCCTTCCATCACCAGACCAGACACGAATGTCGCGGTGTCTGGGCCGTAGCGGCGTTCGATGGTTTGCAACGATGCGTTCAGCCCGTTGACGACTTGCCCGCCATTGCGTCCAGAAGCGCCCCAGCCGATCCGCGCGCCCTCAACGATGGCAACGTTATGGCCTTTTTCCGCCAGATGCAGCGCTGTGGACAGGCCAGAATATCCAGCGCCTACAACACAAATGTCAAAACTTTGATCTCCGGTTAGTGCAGAGCGCAAAATTCGCGTGTTGGCAGAGGCGGCATAGTAGCTGTCGGTGTGATCGCCGTTACCAGCATAAGGACGGGGCGGGGTCATCACACGGTCTCCAAATAGGCGCTGTATTCGCTGGCGGGGACGATGCTGAGAAGTTTATCAAGTTCCTGCGTTTTGATCTGTGCAAATAGCCGGATCAATTGGGGGTCGATGATATGCGGCAGCAAAGTGCTTTTCTCAAAGGCATCGATAGCCCCGTGCCAATGCAGCGGCAGCAAGGGCGCGTCTGTTTCATAGGCGTTGCCCTCAGTCGGGGCAGGGGGCGTGAGTTTGTTTTCTATGCCATAAATCGCTGCCCCCAAAATGGCCGTCAAAACCAAGTAAGGGTTGGCATCGCCGCCAGCAACGCGGTGTTCGATGCGTCGCGCAGCATTGGCACCACCTGGAATGCGAATGGCACAGGTGCGGTTTTCATAGCCCCAAGCCACAGCCGTGGGGGCATGGGCATTGGGCCGGATGCGTCGGTAGCTGTTTTGATGCGGCGCGAAAATCAATGCGCTGTCGGTCATCATGGCCGCCAGCCCAGCAACTGCGTGCAGCATCAGATCTGAGCCGTCGTCAGTGCCGTTATCGAAAATATTCTGTCCCGCCGCGTCCAGCACCGAGAAATGCACATGCAACCCGTTGCCCGCCTTGTCGCCAAAGGGTTTGGCCATAAAGGTCGCACGAAACCCATGGGCGCGGGCAACGCTGCGCACGAGGTTTTTGAACAAAACCGCGTCATCGGCTGCGCGCAGGGCGTCGTCGCTGTGCATTAGGTTCAATTCAAACTGGGCTGTGCCGCTTTCAGAAATAATCGCATCTGGCACGATGCCTTGGCGGGTTGCTTCGGCATAAATATCGTCCAGAAACGGCTGCAATTGGTCCAGCTCGGCCACGGATAAAACGTTGTGATGTTCCAGTGGTCCGGCCTCACCCGGAAGGGTCGCGGGTTCCACCTCTTCTGCGGGGCCTGAGGTCAGATAAAATTCAAGTTCGGTCGCAACAACAGGCCTATAGCCGTGGGATTTGAACCGATCAACAATTGCGGCAAGAGCCTGTCTTGGGTCTGTCGGCTCTGGGGTTCCATCCTCGTTAAACATGGTGACTGGCACGAAAGCCGATATCTGTCCCGCGATATGACGTTCTACCAAACCGCGGTCTGTGACGGTGCAGATGGCATCGGCATCCCCTGAGTCAAACACCAATTCGCTGTCTTCAAGATCGCAGCCCCAAATATCAACAGTGCATGAGGACGTGGGCATACGCACACCGTCTTTGAAAATCTTGACGATTTGTTCAACGGGCACGCGTTTGCCGCGAAACACCCCGTTGATATCGCAGATCGCAATGGTTGCTGAGGTCGCATCTGGGTTGGATTTCAGCCAGTTTTCGGGATCGAGTTGAGGCAATTGCCACATCCTTTATTAAAATGTGATAGCATTTAATATTTTGTGACACCTTTGTTGACTTATGTCAAACTCAATTCTAGTCTGGCGACAGGCACAAAAGGATCAGGTCGATATATGAGCTTTGAAGTTCCAGAATTTGAAGGCGGCGAGGGGCTGACCAGCCAAGAATATGTGTATATGCGCTTGCGCAATGCGATTATGGTGGGGGCTATTCCGACGGGCGCATCGCTGACAATGCGCGGTTTGGCGGATGTGATGGGCCTTTCCGCGACCCCGATTCGTGAGGCCTTGCGCCGATTAAATTCTGAACAGGCAGTCGAGGCCCAAGACAATCGTCGAATGCTGATTCCTGAAATGAGCGCAGGTCGATTTGAAGATCTCGTGTCGACACGGTTGGTTTTGGAGTGTCATGCAGGGCTGCGGGCCTTGCCGTATATTTCGGATATTGTGATCGGTGAGTTGCGCGTCATTGACGACGAAATGGACGCGGCGATTTCTCGGCGGGATTATGATCGGATGATCTGCCTGAACCACAAATTTCATCGTGCATTATATGGCGCGAACCCTGATTTGACGTCTTTGCCGCTGATCGAAAGCATCTGGCTGCAACTTGGGCCGTTCCAGCGTGAATTGATCTCGGATGTGGGTGAATTTTATGTGATGGATGACCACAAGGCCATCCTTGAAGCATTGATGGATCGCGCGTCTGAGGCTTTGACCTTGGCGATTGAGAATGACATCCAGAATGGCTTGGTGTCTGCCGGACGCGCTTTGATTGAACGACGCGCCCAGCGGTAAATCACGCTAAAGCCTGTCGCGCAGCCCATACCAAAGCATCGCAAGAACAAGCAGCGGTTGACGCATTTTTGGCCCGCCTGGAAACTGCGGGCTGGGCAGATTGGCCATAATATCGAAACGCTCGGCCTGACCTGATATCATCTCGGCGGCAATTTGACCGGATAGGGTGCCCATGGCCACGCCTGATCCTGAAAACCCAGATAGGCTTAGGATATTGCCGGTGCCGTAGGTGGCATAATGCGGCATCCGGTTCATGGTGATGCCCAAAGTGCCGCCCCAAGCGTAGTCGATTTTGACGTCTTTGAGTTGGGGAAAGATCTTGCGCATCGGTTTGCGCACTTGGCGGGCGATGTCTTTGGGGAAGCGGTAGCCATAGGTTTCGGTGCCGCCAAACAACATGCGGTTGTCATCGCTGAAACGGTAGTAATTCACGACGAACTTGCTGTCGGCGACGGCGATGTTTTGGGGCAAAACGGCTGCGCGCTCTGCGTCTGACAAAGGTTCTGTCGCGACGATGTAATTGTTGATCGGCATGACACGGCGCGATACGTCATCGTGCAAATCTCCGATATAGCCGTTGCAACACATCACAACATATTTCGCACGGATGCGCGCCTCTTTGGTGCGCAGGGTCACGTTGGACCCGTGTTTGATTTCTGTCACCTGACTGTTTTCATGCAGGATTGCGCCGGCTGCTTGCGCCATACGGGCCAAGCCAAAGGCGAATTGCAGTGGGTCAATGTGACCGCCGCCTGTGTCATAGGTGCCGCCAAAATAGGCCGAGGATTTGACCAAATCTTGCACTTGATCGCGGTCTAAAAACGACATTTGATTATAGCCATATGTGTCGTTCATCTTAGCGACATAAGCGCGGGATGTGGCGTCATAACGTTCGCGGTGGTTGACGTACAACAAACCGGGGTGAAAGTCTGCCTGTACCAAATCGGATTGGGCCAGTTTGCGCACCAAATCCGAGGCATGGGTGCCGATGGTCCAAAGATCTTTTGCCCGCGTCCCGCCGAACATTTGTTCTAACGTGTCTTGGTCAAGCCGTTGACCTTGGCCGACCTGCCCCCCATTGCGCCCCGTCGCGCCAAATCCGATGCGCTGCGCTTCCATCAGGTGCACAGAGTAGCCACGTTTTGCCAAATGCAGTGCTGTCGACAGGCCGGTGAAGCCGCCGCCGATCACACAGACATCGCAGTGAATATCCCCTTGGGCAGGCCCAGCATTGGGGATTGGGTCGATGTCGCGTGCATAATAAGACGGGGGATAGGCCCCCGCCGTGTCGTTGATCGTTAGCAGGTTCATGGGCTACACGTTCAGCAAAAGGTGTTGGCGTTCCCAAGGGGAAATTTCGCGCTGATATTCTTCGTTCTCTGCGCGTTTTAGATCAAGGAACAGCTGGCAGAACTCTTGGCCGAGAACCTGCCATAGCTCATCTGCCTCTTCAAACAGATCCAAGGCCATCCCAAGGGTGTACGGCAAGGGGTGCTCTGTTTCCCAGACCTCTTTGGTGGCGGCGGGGCGGGGTTTGATCTTGTTTACAAGCCCCAGATACCCACAAGCCAGCGAGGCCGCGATGGCCAGATAGGGGTTGCAATCCATGCCGATCACACGGTTTTCCAACCGCCGCGCCGCAGGACCGGAATGAGGCACGCGCAGGCCCGTGGTGCGATTGTCTGCCGCCCATTCAAGGTTCGAGGGCGCGGATTGCCCGCCGATCGTGATCCGACGATAGGAATTCACATAGGGGGCCAAAAGCGGCACGGCTTGCATGGTGTAAATTTGCGACCCACCGATGAAATGCTCGAAAGCCTCTGTTGGATTGCCGTCGTCATCTGAGAAAATGTTTTGACCGGTTTTACTGTCGATGATCGATTGATGCAGATGCATCGCGCTGCCCGGTTCATCGCGCATGGGTTTGGCCATGAAGGTGGCGAACATGCCGTTTTTCAGCGCGGCCTCGCGGATGGTGCGTTTGAAAAAAAACACTTGATCGGCCAGTTCAAGTGGATTGCCATGCAGCAAGTTCACCTCGACTTGGCCCGCGCCGCCTTCTTGAATCACGGTGTCGATGCGCAGGCCTTGAGCTTCGGCAAAGTCATAAATCGTGTCGATCACAGGGCCAAATTCGTCAACGGCGGCCATCGAATAGACCTGACTGCCCACGCATTGACGCCCCGTGCGTCCGATGGGCGGCTCGATGGCTTCGGTGGGGTCCACATTTGGTTTTGTGAGATAAAATTCAAGCTCAGGGGCGACAACGGGGGTCCATCCCGCGGCATCATATAGGTCCAAAACGCGGCGCAGCACGTTGCGCGGAGCCACGGATAGCGGTGTGCCTTCGCGGGTTTTCATATCGCAGATCACTTGCACGGAGGCGTCGTCGCCCCAAGGGATCGCGCAGGCTGTGGACATATCGGCGACCAAGGTCACGTCGTGTTCAAACCACTGGTTTTCGATGTCCATGTCGACATAGGCCCCAGAAATCGTTTGATAAAACAGAGAGATCGGCAAATAGAACGACTCGCTTGGCTCGAACTTATAGGCGGGCATGGCCTTGCCGCGTGATGTGCCCGCGATATCAGATATGATGAGTTCGACCTCATCAAGCCCGCGCCCGTCTAGGTAATCTTTGAACGCATCTGATAGATCATTGGTCCAGTAAGAGGGGGTTTTTTTCGACTTACGCGTTGTCACGTCAGGGGCTCCTGAAAGGTTGATCGTCTGTTTGGGGCATCGTTGAACGAACTGGCGGTGTCTTGCAACGTGTGATCACTGCAAGCTGCGTCCTTATACGCCAAAACCGCAGCGTGGCGATACGCAGCGGTTTCGGGTCGAGGTAAAGTTTTGAACGTGCAGTGTCTGACTGTTAGCGCAACGTGGTCTCAATCGCACGGCAGTGTTGCAGCAATTCTATATCCAAAGAGGTGGCCATAGAAAACAGCACACCGATTGGCGCGCCGTTTTGGGCGTGCCCAGCGGGGATGTTGACGCCGGGCATGCCCAGATAATTCCCCAACATGGTGTTGCGCAAAGCCAGCAAATTTGTACGTGCAAAGTGATCTGTGTCGGCGTCCAATTCTGCGATGGCAGGGGCGGTGATCGCGACACTAGGACAAACCAATATATCGTGACCAAGGGTCTGGGTGACAGCCGCTTCCAAACGGGCGCGGTCCCATTGCAGTTGGATGTAGTCTTGGGCCGAGAATTGCGCGGCGGTTTTCATGCGCTCAAACACGCGCTGATCCATCTTGGCCGCATCAGGACTTGCCAGCAAATCTTTGTGCACCGTTGCGGCCTCAGCCACTGTTAATGTGCCGTGTTTGGCGAACAGCTCTGCCACTTCGGTGAAAATCGGAAAGGCTTGCCGTGTGATGGTATAGCCTGCTTGTGACAGCGTCTCTAACGCGGCTTCAAAGCAATCGGCAACTTCTGTGTCCAAACCGTTTAGCACAACATCTGTTGGCACAATCAGGTTTGGTTTGTCAGATGAGATGACTGGCATGGCTTGCGGAGCCTCGCTGCGCAAAATGGCGTCGAAGGTGATGATATCGTCCACGCAATGCGCGAAACTGCCAACAGAATCCAGGCTTTCGGACAATGGAAAAATACCCGTTTTGTCGTAATGGGCTTGGCTGGATTTGAACCCTGTGATGCCGCAAAAAGAGGCGGGCACCCGCACGGAACCAGCGGTATCTGTGCCAATGGCCAGCGGAACCAAAGAGGCAGCAACCGCCACGGCAGACCCAGCGGAAGACCCCCCAGGGGCCAAGGGCGTGTCGGTGGAATGCGGGTTTACGGGTGTTCCGAAATGCGGGTTCAACCCAAGGCCAGAGTAGGCAAATTCCGACAGGTTGGTTTTGCCGATGCAGATCAACCCTGCTTTGGTGCAATTGTCATAGATAACAGCGCCTTGTGTGGGGGCGGGCGCATTTTCGTAAACCGCGCTGGCGGCGGTTGTTGGTGTGTCGGGGATGTCGACCAAATCTTTCCATGCCACTGGAATACCGTCCCATTCGCTGAGCGGCTTGCCAGCCTTGCGGCGGGCATCACTGTCTTTGGCGGCTTTGATGGCGGATTCTTTTGTGAGCGTGATGAAAACCGCGTCATCGTTATGGGCTTTGATGGCGGCAAAGCAGGCTTCAACCAGCGCTTGGGATGTCAATTCGCCAGACGCAAGGCGTGCGGCCAAAGTGGTGGCGCTGACAGATGTGAGTTCGGTGTTCAATTTAGGCTCCGAGAATTTGAAAGGTCACACAAACAGCGTGATGACTTTGGGAAAAAGGATCAGCAGGATAAGCACCACCAGATAAGCGCCTATATAGGGCAGCGCGCTTTTGGAAATGTCTTCCATGCGCGATTTCGACAAGCGGGCGGCGATGAACAGATTCAACCCTACAGGCGGGGTGAAATTGCCAACAGCCAAGGCGATGACGGTGAAAACACCAAAATAAATCGGATCAATGCCCACGGCCAAAATCAAGGTGCCCAAAGTTGGCACCAACAGCACCAGCGCCGCGACATTGTCCAAAAACGTGCCAGCAAGCAAAAGCAATGCAAGGATCATCACCATGATCAATGTGGGGTTCGAGCTGAACTCTAAAATCGATGCAGCCAAGGCCTGCGGCACTTGTTCGGCGGTTATGATATAGGAAAAGGCGTTGGCCGTGCCCATCAGATACATGACAATCGCCGAACTGATGGCTGTGTCGATAAAAATAGGCCCCAGCGATTTGAACGAAATAGACCGGTAAACGAACATGCCCACAATCAACCCGTAGAGACAGGCGACAGCGGCAGATTCCGTGGGGGTAAAGATACCGCCGTAAATGCCGCCCAGAATGATCAACGGCATGACCAAGGCCAGACTGCTTTCAGCGATCACTTTGCGGGGGCGCATATCGGGGCTGACCGGTTCGCCTGACAGTCCAAGGCGTTTCGCCATAATGTAATTCACCACGCCCAAGGCGCAGGCGATCACGATCCCCGGTAAAATGCCCGCGATAAACAGATCACCGATAGAGACATCTGCGATGGTGCCGTAAATCACCATGGTCAGGCTGGGGGGAATGATCAAACCCAACGCGCCGGATGAGGCAACAACCGCGCCAGCAAAGGCGGGCGCATAGCCGCGTTTGACCATGGACGGGATTAAAATTGAGCCAATGGCCGAGGTGGTTGCAGGTGCCGAGCCAGAGATCGCGCCGAAAAAGGCAGATGCCCCAGTGGACATTTGCGCCAGCCCGCCAGGATAACGGCCCAAAGCAAGGCCCGAAAGTTTCACCAGCCGTTCGGATATCTGTGCGGCGGCCATGATATTGCCCGCGAGCAAAAACAGCGGGATCGCTAGAAAGGGAAAGGAATTGAGACCATTGAACAGCTTTTGTGGCACGATGAGCATCGGGATGGAGCTGCCAAAATACAAGGCCGCGACCGAGGCGATGCCAAGGGAAAAGGCGACAGGCACACCCATCAGCAAAAGCGCAAAGAGGGCCAGAAACAGGATTTCAGTCATGGCGTTTGTCCTTAAAAAACGGGCGCAGTTTTTGTTCTGTCAAAAAGATCAGCGCAAGGATCGAGCCAACAGGGATCGCCATTGTGATGTAGCCAACCGGTATTTTGGCCGCAGGGGATGATTGGCGCATGGCGCGCAGGGCCAAGTCATAGCCTTCGGTGGCGATCAGGCACAAAAACCCTGCCAATAAGATGAAGATCACCACATCGGCCACGCCCTGAACGGATTTGGGCAGTTTGTTTTTCAAGATATCCATCGCGATATGGCTGTTTGAGCGAAAGGCGACGGCTGCGCCTAAAAACACCGACCAGATCATTGCGTAGATCGACAGTTCACTGGCGGCCGCAAGCGAGAAATTAAACAAAAACCGACTGGCGACCTGTGCGGTGACCAATACAAACACGGCGAACAGACACAGGCCCGCAACGATCCTGACAGCCGTGTCCAAATGATCAAAGAATTTCATAAGCAGCCTTCCTGTTGGCGCGCGGGGGCATCATACCTCGCGCGCCAAGTTGGGTTAATCGGCCAATGTGGCTTGGATTTCTTCGATGATATCAGCGTCCAGCGTTTTCTTGAACATTTCAATCACAGGGGCTGTCGCAGCTTGGAACGGCGCGGGGTCGACTTCGTTGATTTGATTGCCCAAAGCGGCCAATTCGGCCCATTGGGCGTCTTCCAGATCATTCACCATTTTCAAATGCACGCCAGCCATTTCTGTGGCCGCGTCTAAGATGATGGCTCGGTGTTCATCAGACAAAGACTCAAGCAGTGCTTCGTTCATGATCAAAGGCGAGCCAAGGTAGATATGCGAGGTTTTAGAGGTATAGGCCTGAACCTCATAGAATTTCTGCGTCAAGATATGCGCAGGTGGGTTTTCTTGGGCGTCAGCCGTGCCAAGTTGCAACGCGGAATAAAGCTCGCCAAATGAAATCACCACAGGATTCGCGCCCATAGCCTTGAACGTTTCAACAAAAACTTCGCCTTCGGGCACACGGATTTTCACGCCCTCAAGCTGGGATGGATCGGTGATGGGTTGCTCGTTGTTGGTGATGTTGCGCAAACCGCCCATCCACCAGCCGATGACAGTTGCACCGGTGCCAGCCATTTTCGCTTCGAGTTTATCTCCCACTGGGCCTTCCAGAACTTCGTGCACATCATCGAGCGACGAGAACATGAACGGCAGATTCAAGATGCCCATATCTGGTACCCAATTCGACAATACAGTGTCTGAGACAAGGAAGATATCTTGCGTGCCTAGCATCGTGCCTTCGACGGCTTCCAATTGCTTGCCCAGTTGATCGGCAGGGTAGACGTCGATCTGGATCTCGCCGTTTGAACGCTCTTTGACGGTTTCGGCAAACAGTTCTGAGATGGTTTGATAGTGGTGCGTTGGGGCGCCTGTGTGACCAAGGCGCAATGTGACCTCTTGGGCGTTGGCGGCGGTGGTGAGCAGAACTGAGGCCGCGAGGATGGAGGCGGTGGAGAACAGTTTCATTGAGTTTTCCTTTGTTGGACAGGATGATGACGCGCGGTGTTCTTCTTTTTTTGCGACCCATTTGGGCCGGTTCAGAAGATTCACAAATACAAAACAAACAAGGGTTAGAGGGCTCAAAGTCCACAAACGCCCCGTTCGTTGACCAACTATGGCATTGCAAATTTTGAAGAAGGTAGCATTAACTTGCGACGTGGGCGTTGCCAAATTGGCAACAGGTGCGCGCAGGAGTTGATCGGTTTTTGTGCATAAAAATAGGGCAATGCTATGAATTTGAACGGTTTGAGGTATTTTATGGAAGTCGCAAAGTGTAAGTCGATTCGACGCGCTTCTGAGCGGCAACATGTTGCCGCCTCTGCCATCAGCCGCCAGATTTCTGCGCTGGAACATGAATTGGATTGCGTGCTGCTGGACCGGCGATCTGACGGGGTGAGCCTGACAGAAGCGGGCGAGCGGCTTTGGAAACACGGGTTGAAAATTGAGGCGCAGCTACAATTGGTTCATTCCGATATCGATGATTTGCGTGCCTTGCATCGCGGCGTGATCCGCATCACCACAGTTGAGGGGATCACCGAAAATTTCTTGCCTGATATCCTGACCGAATTCAACGAAAGCTATCCCGATGTGACCTTTGACATCACGGTAGCCAGCTTGGATGAAACGGTGAATGCGTTGGACCGCTATGAAGCAGACATCGGCTTTGTCTATGATTTCTCAAACCACCACGCGATTGAAACCACAGCCCATTATCACCAACCCTTGATGGCTTTCGTGCCGCCAGATCACCCACTCAGTGACGGGCGTGCGGTGGAACTGGCCGATATTTTGACGTATCGCCATGTCTTGCCAGATGACAGTTTTGGCATTTCGCAACTGGTCAAACGGGTGGCGAAAAAGGCAAAGGCCGACGTGTCCCCCTGTGCGCGCAGCAACCTTTTGAACTTTCTGCGCAACTATGCACTGCGCACGCAAGCGGTGATGTTCGTGCCGTTGCAGGGGGTTTATGGTGAGGTGACCAACGGGACTTTGGCACCGGTGAACCTGCAATGCGCGGCCTTTGCGCATCGACGATTGTCGATCGCGCGGCGGCGTCAACGGGCCTTGTCCCCAGCAACTGAGCTGTTTGCAAAGTTCGCCGAGGACAGGTTTCCGCTTTGGGAGGCTTTGGATGAAGCGGCACTTAAAGACGCCCAACAGATATGCTGGGCGCCATCTTCATTCTGATTTCAACAGAACCGTCATTTCGGCCTCAACTGGCGCGTCCAAACCAAGTTCGTTTTGGAACAAAGCGGCGCGAGCATGTTTGCCGCGCTCTGGGCCGAGCAGTTCAAGGTACAGGTCAGACGCGCCGTTCATCACCAGATGCGCTTCGGTAAAACCAGGTGCGGAATTAACGTAACCGACCATTTTCACGATGCGTTCGATACGGTCCAAATCGCCGATAACCAGCTTCATCAAAGCCAAGTGGTTCAGCGCCATCAGTTTGGCAGATTCATAGCCTTGGGCAATCGTCAACTCGCCGCCGAGTTTGCCTTTGATCGGCATGATGTCTTGGTCGTTTTCATCACGGATCGTGCCCAAAGTGCCTGACACGTAAAGCATATTTCCAACCTGAACGGCTGGCAGGTAGTTTCCGATGGGGCGCGGGGCAGGGGGAAGGGCCAGCCCGAGTGCTTCCAGTTTTTGTTCAATAACGCCTTTGGTCTCAGTCATGATCAATCCTCTCGATGGGTACAGATCCATCATTAGATTTTGGGATTGGTCACGGGAAGAACGTATCAGGTAGGGGAGCTTTGCCGAAACGGCAACAAACGCAGGTTTGGGTCAAAAACGACCGGTGATGTAAACCACCGGCCGCAGATTTTTATATTTAGGCTTTTGCTGTAGATGTTGTGATCTCAGATTTCAAGCGCGCCGCAGCCGCACCGGGCGCTGTGCCCCAAACGGCAATCCAGCGATAGAAGATCGGCGTCAAAAACAACGTAAACACGGTGGCAAAACCCAAGCCGCCCACAATGACCCAGCCCACAGCAATCCGCGCCTCGGCACCTGCACCTGAGGTAAAGATCAAGGGCAAACCGCCAAAGATGGTCGAGATCATTGTCATCATCACTGGACGAATACGCAGTTGTACAGCGTTTCGGATTGCGGCGTCGATGTCTTGACCTTTTTCACGCAACTGATTGGCAAACTCGACAATCAAAATCCCGTTTTTGGCCATAACGCCAATCAAAATCACCAAACCGATTTGACTGTAATAGTTCAATGATCCGCCCGTCAGCGAGATCGCCAAAAGGGCAGCGGCCAAACCAAAGGGCACCGTCATCATGATCACGACAGCGCTGGCAAAGCTTTCGAACTGCGCAGCAAGCACCAATAAAACCACAAGCATCGCCACGCCGAAGACGGCGTAAAGTGCATTTGCACCATCGCTCAGCGTTGCCGCCTCACCGGTGAAAATAAGTCCCATACCTTCGGGCAAGGCTTCAGCCGCAAGATCTTGCGCACGGGCCATAGCGGTGGACAGGTTGACACCTTCGCCAAGGTTGGCTTGCAAGTCGATCGTCAAAGCCCCGCCTTGGCGTTCGATCTGCGCCTCAGATACGGCCATTTCCAACGTGGCAAGGGCAGAAACCGGCACATAATCACCGCTGTCCAAACGCACTGACAAAGAGGCGATGTCTGACGGATCATCAATGGGCGGCCCTCCTGGCACGACGTTAACGTCAACTTCTGTGTCATTTTCAAACACGCTGACGGCGACATCGCCTTGCACCATCGCGCTGATCAGGGCTGTCATTTCTGAACTGGTTAGCCCCATGTCGCTGGCGGCGGCATCGTTGACGTTCACTTGCAATTGCGCATTCACGCTGGCGCTCGACAATTGTGGGTTCACAAAGGTCTCGTCTTGGGCCATGGCCGCGATCAGTGTTTCCGCAGCAGCGGTCATATCATCAAGATTTGTGCCGGTGACTGCCAGCCCAAGTCCGCTGCCACCGCCACGAATATTCAAGCTGTTGCTCGACCTTGCGCTGATTTGTACGCCTGGAATTGCAGACAGTTGGCCATTGATCTTGGACATGAGTTCCGCTTGGGTAAAATCACGTTCATTCCAATCGGGCAGACGCACGATGATAAAGCCACTTGTTCCGCCACCAACGCCGATAATGCTTTGTATGGTCTGAATTTCACCGGACTCGTAGTACGGCTGAAGAATGTCTTCGACCATCACCACCTGACTGTCGAGATAAGACACGGTTGTGTCCGAAGCCCCGCGTGCTTGGATCAAAAAGAAGCCCCGATCTTCGGTGGGGGTCACTGTTGACGGTAAAGTGGTCGCCGCAGCAATCGCGATCATCACAAAGCCGCCCGCAATCGCGAGGATCAGGATCGGCGTTCTGATCGCAAAATCCATGACCTTGCCGAAGTATCTGGCCAGCGCGCTTGGTTTTGTCGCTCCAGACGGGCGTTCGGCATCGCGTTTTCCAGGGTCCAAAAGGGCGGCCAAGACAGGGGTTAATGTGAGCGCCGTGAAAGACGAAAGCGTGACAGCGAAGGCCAGCACAAACCCAAATTCGGCAAAGACGCCACCGGCCTGACCGGGCAGGAATGAAATAGGAATAAACACAGCCGCCAAGGTCGCCGTGGTCGAGATCACGGCAAAGAACACCTCGTTGGTGCCTGCTGCGGCCGCCGCGAAAGCGCCCATACCTTCTTTGCGTTTGCGTACGATGTTTTCGATCACAACAATCGCGTCATCCACAACCATGCCCGTCGCCAAAACCAGCGCCAGCAAGCTGATGGTGTTGACCGAAAATCCGGTGATCCAAATCGCGGCCAAAGTGCCGATCAGCGCCACTGGAATGGTCACAGCCGGAATAAAAGTGGCCCGTGGCGAGCGCAGGAACACAAAGATCACCGCAACCACAATGGCCGTGGCCAGCATGATTGATTTCACCACCTCAGAGATCGAGCCTTCGATAAAGATTCCATCGTCTGAGCCAATGATCAGTTCGACCCCTTCGGGCAATTGCGATTGCAGCTCGTCTACGGCAATGGTCACCGCGCGCGAAATCTCAAGCGTGTTGCCGATAGATTGACGGGTGATGTCCATGCCAATCGCGGTCTGACCGTTAACGCGGGCAAAGACTGAGCTTTCTTCGGGGACAAGCTGCACCAATGCGACATCTGCGACGGTGGTTGTGCTGTTGATTTGGAGCGATGCGATTGTATCGACCGTGACATTTTTGTTGGCGACACTCAACGAAAGGGTCTGGTTTTGGGCTTCAATCGATCCCAAAGGCGTGTCATCGCGCAGGTTTTGCAAGGCGGTGCTGACGTCGAAAATTGTCAAACCGCGGCTGAGCAGGGAGGTCAGATTGACCGTGACGCGAAATTCGTTGGATTGATTGCCCCGTACGGTGACTTCGGCGATGCCATCAATCGTAGACAGCCGCTCATATATAGGCCCTTCGGCAAGCTGGGTCAGCGTGTCAAACGATGCATCCCCAAGCAAGGCCAGCCTGATAATCGCATCAGAGTTGGTGTCACTTTTGCTAACGGTGGGATCATCCACGTCATCGGGCAGTTGCCGCATTGTGCTGGATACGATTTCACGCGCTTCATTGGCCGCAACATCAACATCTGTGTTATCGGATAGGTCAATCGTGATCCGGCTTGACCCTGTGCTGGAGGACGATTCCATATAAGACAGCCCTTCGAGTGCGCTCAATGCGTCCTCTAACACTTGGGTGATTTCTGAATCTACAGTGGCAGGCACAGCGCCTTCATAAGTTGTACGCACCGACAAAACGGGGCGATCGACATCTGGCATTTCGCGCACATCGACGCTGGTTAAAGCGGCAAGGCCTGCGATAATCACCAAAAGGTTGAGAACAATCCCAAAGATCGGTCGGGCGACAAAAGTGTCGGCAAACCCAGATTTATGCAGTTTTTTCTCTAAGCTCATGACCGACCCTTTGCATCAGTGGCCGAGGTCACAGTTGCGCCATCGCGCAGTTTGGCGGCCCCTTCAACGACAACCTCACTGCCCAAAGGCACGTCGGTTTCGATCCAAACCCAGTCGCCTTCGCGGAAGCGGATGGTGACTGCGTGTCGTGTGGCGCGGCGCTCGTCTGAAACCCAAATGCCAGCGCCTGTGCGATCCCATGTGATCGCTGTGGAGGGGACGACAGGCAAGGGGGCTGTCTCGTCGACCATACGCACGTTGAACGTCATGCCCGACAACAGCAGACCTTGCGTGTTGTCAATTTCAGCCCGTCCCGTGGCGCTGCGTGTGACGGCGTCCAGTTGCGTATCAAACCCAGTGACCGCCCCTTCAAAGACGCGCCCAGTGTAGGTTGGTGTGCCAATCAAAACAGGTTTGCCTATTTCCAACAGATCCACAGAGCGCTCGGGCACTTCGAATTCCGCTACAATTGTGCTGGAATCATCGATGCTGACGATGGGGGTATTGATGGAAATGAAATCGCCCACCTGAATGTCGCTCAAACCCAATTGCCCCGCGATGGGGGCACGAATGACACGATCTTCAAGGGCAATTCTGGCCAATCCGACGTTGGCCTCAGCCAGTCGAAGGGCAATTTCGGCTTCGGTCAGTGATACATTTGTTACCGTCAGATTGCCGCTGGCTTTCAGTGCCTCATAGCGGTTGACGGTGGTTTGGGCCTGATCGCGTTCTGCTTCGGCAATTTCCAAGGCCAACTGCTGTGAGCGGTCATCCAGTTTTAGCAGAACATCACCGGCTTCGACGTTTGAGTTTGCGGCCATCAGCATTTCGGCCACGGTGCCGGCTTCACTGGCAAGAACATCAACACTGTGCTGGGCTGTCGCGGTGCCAATCGTGCGCAAGACCAGTTCGTAGCTTCGCTGTTCTAGCGGAGCCAAAACCACGGTGGTGGCACTATTACGTCGGCCCCCACCGCCGCGCGCCACTGTGGCAGCACCCGCATCACTGGGCGCATCTGAGCTGACCAGTGCTGCAATTGCAGGCGGCAGACCAAAAGAATAAACATATGCCCCAGACAGGACTGCGACGGATGCAATAACGACCAACAATTTCTTCAAACGAAAGTTCCTTTAACCGATTATGACCTTAGATAGTTTTCGGCCTTTAAGCATAGTTACGCGACAGTATGAAATTTCTGTCGAAAAAAGTTATCGAATGTACTCACATTGGCGTGAATATTGCCTTTCAGGCGATGAAAATGCCGTGGTGGCAACTTTGTTGATCGAAGCGGGCTGTTTTTCACCATAGATAGCATCCCCAAAAGCCAACGATAGGTTAGGTGTCGTGGTTTGCTTCGCACGGCGATGCGCAGAAAACGTTGAGCCACAGTTCTGCCTTGGACGGGTAAATATCTATGGTGCAGACCCGCAGGAAAATGGTCAAAGGCACATTATGTTGAGCGCAATTGGTGCATTGCCCAATTGCATTTGATTGCATGCTCATACATCTTTGGCGAATGGAATTTTTAGAATACGGACATAACATTTGGCTGGTTGCGATTTCATTTGTCGTGGCTTTATTCGGTGGTGCAGCAGGTCTGTCTTTGACCAAAGACTTGTCGCGCAAATCGGTTGCGCAGCGCAAACTTGCGGTAGCGCTTGCGTCGATTGCCTTTGGGGGTGGCATCTGGTCGATGCACTTCATTGCGATGCTGGGTTTGAGTATGCCGATCTTGTTTTACTATGACGCGGCGCTGACTCTGGTTTCGGCTTTGATGGCGATTTTAATCGTGGCCTTGGCTTTGGTGATCTTGCATTTCACCCCGCGCACCAAGTTGAGCATCATGTTCGCGGGGGCGCTTGTTGGCGCGGGCATTTTGGCGATGCATTATGTTGGTATGGCGGGGATGCAGTTGTGTCGGCCCGTGTATACGGTTTACGGGGTGCTAAGTTCGTCCGTCTTGGCAATCGGTCTGTGCATCGTCGCGTTTAGCGTGGCGTATCGGCAGCGGTCCAATCGGACGATTTTGATCGGAACGCTGTGTTTCGGGCTGGCGGTGTTTTCAGTGCACTTCATTGCAATGTCCGAAACCAATTTCATCGCTTTACCGTCGATCCGCGAGTTCGGGCCTTTGATCAGCAATGAGACCATGGCGATTGGCGTGATCTTGTCGAGCTTTGTGATTTTGGGGTCGTTTTTGTGGGTCGGATCAACGATTTTGATTCCGGCGGAAACGGCACTTGACCCAAAGCAGAACACGTCAGTGGACACAGCGCGGGCCGCAAGCGCGCAGGCTGAGAGTGAACGCCAAGCCGCCTTGCGGCGCATTCCATGCGAGCGCGATGGCGGTAAGGTTTTTGTCGCCCCCGATGACATCAATTTCGTGCGCGCCGATGGGCATTACTGCCAAGTCTACACCGCCAGCGCGCGGTATTTTTGCGTCTGGCCCATCACCGAAGCGACCAAACGGTTGGTGCCTGCAGGATTTATCAAAGTGCATCGCAGCTATTTGGTGAACCCGTCCAAGGTCACGCGGTTCGAGCGGAGTAAAGACAAAGGTCAGTGCTTTTTTGCCGCTGACAAAATGCCACCTGTGCCTGTCAGCCGATCGCAATTGAAAGATGCCGAGGCCGCCTTCAGCGACGCGGCGGCGCAACTCGTGCGCTGAGCGGCGCATTTCGTACAAAATGCGCGGAATTTAAGCGTTTTGAAAAGCGTCTGCATGCATTGGTGTGCAGCCTCTCCCTAGCCAGAAATTAAGCTTAGGGAGGAAAAGCGATGATTCCAGCGGCGTTTGAATACTATCGCCCGACAGATATGGACGGTGTTTTAGCCATCCTGACCGAGCATGGGGATGATGCTCGTGTTCTTGCGGGCGGGCACAGCTTGATCCCAATGATGAAGCTGCGCATGGCTGAGGTGCCGCATCTGATCGATCTGCAAGATGTGAGCGGCCTTACAGGCATAACAGTCGAGGGCGGCACGATCCGCCTTGGCGCGATGACCACACAATCAGAGATTATCGCCAGCGTGGCTTTGACCGAGGCCGCGCCTATTTTACGCGAAGCCTCTTTGCAAATTGCTGACCCGCAAGTGCGTTATATGGGCACGATTGGGGGCAATGTTGCCAATGGCGATCCGGGCAATGACATGCCGGGGTTGATGCAATGTCTTGATGCGACCTTTCATTTGATCGGACCTGATGGTCCTCGGTATGTTGCTGCGCGCGATTTCTATGAAGCGGCTTACATGACTGACCGCGAAGACGACGAAGTTTTAACCGCCGTGTCATTTGACCAGCCGGTGGGTGGCTACGCTTACGAGAAACAAAAGCGCAAAATCGGTGATTACGCGACGGCCGCGGCTGCGGTGCAAATCGTGAAAGAGGGGGGCAAATGCACCTCTGCCTCTATCGCGATGACAAACCTCAGTGACACGCCGATTTATTCTGAAGAGGCCGGCGCGGCCTTGGTTGGCACAGTTGTGGATGATGCGGCGATGGACGCCGCCGTTGCGGCGATGCTCGGCGATATTGACCCGACTGAAGACAACCGTGGGCCGATCGAATTCAAACGCCATGTGGCATCCTTGATCTTACGACGTGCGATCGCACGGGCGTGGTCACGGGCGTAAAGGGAGAACATTATGTCAAATAAAATGCACATCAAGCTGACCGTGAATGGCGAAGAACAAGAATTTCTTGCCGAACCACGCGAGCTGCTGATCCACACCCTGCGCGAGCGGTTGGACATCACGGGGCCACATATCGGTTGCGAAACAACGCATTGCGGTGCCTGTACTGTGACGTTGAATGGCAAATCTGTGAAATCTTGCACGGTTTTTGTCGCACAGGCCAACGGCGCGGATATCACAACGATTGAGGGCATCGGCGATCCAGACAATCTGCACGCATTACAAACGTCGTTCAAAGAACATCACGGGTTGCAATGTGGGTTTTGTACCCCCGGTATGATCACCCGTGCCGCCAAATTTTTGGAAGAAAACCCTAACCCAACTGAGGAAGACGTGCGCTTTGGAATGGCAGGCAACTTGTGTCGCTGCACGGGGTACCAAAACATCGTGAAAGCGATCTTCGCCACGGCAGACGAGCTGAACGCAGCTAAGGAGGCGGCAGAATGAAGGACGAAATCACCCGCGAAGATCGCGTCGATGCTTTGGGCGGCATGGGCTGTAAACGCAAACGTGTCGAAGATGCGCGTTTCACCCAAGGCAAGGGCAACTATGTCGATGACATCAAATTGCCTGGTATGCTGTTTGGCGATTTTGTGCGCTCTCCCTATGCACATGCGCGGATCACATCGATCAACAAAGAGGCCGCTTTGGCCATCGACGGGGTTGTTGCCGTTCTAACAGCCGAAGATTTGGCGCCACTCGGCTTGCATTGGATGCCCACGCTTGCGGGCGACAAGCAGATGGTTCTGGCGGACGGCAAAGTGCTGTTCCAAGGTCAAGAAGTGGCCTTTATCGTGGCCAAAGATCGCTATGTTGCCGCCGACGCTGTTGAAGTGCTCGACGTGCAATATGAAGAATTGCCTGTCATCACCGATCCTTATGAAGCGCTGCAATCTGACGTGGTTCTGCGCGAGGATCTGGATACGAACGTGCCCGGCGCGCATGGCCCACGCAAACACCACAACCATATTTTCACATGGGAAGTGGGCGATGAGCCTGCGACGAACCAAGTCATGGATGACGCGGAAGTCGTGGCAGAAGAATCCATGTACTATCACCGCACGCACCCGTGCCCGCTTGAAACCTGTGGCTCTGTTGCGTCCATGGACAAAGTTAATGGCAAGCTGACCCTGTGGGGCACCTTCCAAGCGCCGCATGTGGTGCGCACAGTTGCGTCTATGCTGTCTGGTATCGAAGAGCATAACATCCGCGTTGTCTCGCCTGATATTGGCGGTGGTTTCGGCAATAAGGTTGGTGTCTATCCCGGCTATATCTGTTCCATCGTGGCCTCTATCGTGACGGGCAAACCTGTCAAATGGGTCGAGGATCGCATGGAAAACCTGATGTCCACGGCCTTTGCGCGAGACTATTGGATGAAGGGTAAAATCTCGGCCACCAAAGACGGCAAAATCACCGGTCTGCATTGTCATGTGACAGCCGACCACGGTGCCTTTGATGCCTGTGCTGATCCGACCAAATTCCCTGCTGGGTTCATGAACATCTGTACAGGGTCCTACGATATTCCTGTGGCTTATCTTGGGGTTGATGGTGTCTACACCAACAAAGCGCCGGGCGGTGTGTCCTATCGCTGTTCGTTCCGTGTGACCGAAGCTGTCTATTTTATCGAGCGGATGATTGAAGTTCTGGCCATCAAGTTGAACATGGATTCAGCTGAACTGCGCCGGATCAACTTTATCCGCAAAGATCAGTTCCCGTATAAAGCCGCTTTGGGCTGGGAATACGACTCTGGTGACTATCACACAGCTTGGGATCAAGCGTTGAAAGCCGTCGATTATGATGGCTTGCGGGCCGAGCAAGCTCAACGTGTGGAAGATTTCAAAGCTGGAAAAACCCGTAAGCTTATGGGTGTTGGACTGTCGTTCTTTACTGAAATCGTGGGCGCTGGTCCTGTGAAAAACTGTGACATCCTTGGGATGGGCATGTTCGACAGTTGTGAAATCCGTATTCACCCAACCGGTTCTGCGATTGCGCGTCTTGGTACGATCTCGCAAGGCCAAGGTCACGCGACAACATTCGCGCAGATCCTTGCCACTGAAATTGGCCTGCCTGCGGATAGCATCACCATCGAAGAAGGTGACACAGACACGGCCCCTTATGGTCTTGGCACATATGGGTCACGTTCGACTCCTGTGGCGGGGGCGGCAACGGCCCTTGCAGGTCGTAAAATTCGCGCCAAAGCGCAGATGATCGCGGCCTATCTTTTGGAAGTGCACGACAGTGATGTCGAATTTGATGTGGATCGTTTCACCGTCAAAGGCGCGCCCGAAAAGTTCAAAACCATGAAAGAGATCGCCTATGCAGCCTATAACCAAGCCATTCCAGGTCTGGAACCAGGCTTGGAAGCGGTCAGCTATTACGATCCGCCCAACATGACCTATCCTTTTGGCGCCTATGTCTGCGTGATGGATGTCGATGTGGATACGGGTGTGACAGATATTCGGCGTTTTTACGCGCTGGATGATTGTGGCACACGCATCAACCCGATGATCATCGATGGTCAAATCCACGGCGGCTTGACCGAGGCGCTCGCCGTGGCTTTGGGGCAAGAGATTGCCTACGACAAACAAGGCAACGTAAAAACCGGTACATTGATGGACTTCTTCCTGCCAACGGCATGGGAAGTGCCAAACTATGAAACCGATTTTACCGTCACCCCAAGTCCGCATCATCCGATCGGTGCAAAAGGTGTTGGCGAAAGCCCGCACGTGGGTGGTGTGCCGTGTTTTTCTAACGCGGTGAACGATGCCTTTCGGTCCTTTGGGTTGACCCACACAGATATGCCACACGATCACTGGCGTATTTGGAAAACGGCCAACGCCCTTGGCTTGCACGACTAAACCACTTGCACGCTTAAACCAAAAGTAGGGTGGGCTTCGGCCCACCCGAACAAGGACAGACCCATGACTTGGACTTCGCTTCAAACTGCTCTGGCAGATCAGAATTATATTGCCTCAGATGATTTGGCTGTGGCGCTTCATTTGGCTTTGTCGCTTGAGCGGCCGATGCTGCTTGAGGGCGCTGCTGGCGTTGGCAAAACCGAGGTGGCCCGCGTCATCGCAGCGGCGCGTGATACCAAACTGATCCGTCTGCAATGTTATGAGGGCTTGGACGCCGCGCAAGCGATTTACGAGTGGAATTATCAACGTCAACTTTTGGCGATCCGTGCTGGCACCACCTCAGGCACTGAGAACGGACAAGAGATCGAACAACGCATTTTTTCGCGCGACTACCTGCTGGAACGTCCGCTGTTGCAGGCCATCACTCAAGACACGCCGCCTGTGCTGTTGATCGATGAAATTGACCGCGCTGACGAAGAATTCGAAGCCTTTTTGTTAGAAATGCTGGCGGAAAATCAGATCACCGTGCCGGAACTTGGCACCATCACGGCGACGACAAAACCGATTGTGATTTTGACCTCAAACGGCACGCGCGATCTGTCGGACGCTCTGCGCCGCCGGTGTTTGTATGCCTATGTCGAATACCCAGATCGTGACACAGAACTGGCAATTTTGCAGACCCGCTGTGGTGATGTTGATGCGCGCTTGGCCGATCAGATCGTCGGTTTCGTGCAAAAACTGCGTAAACAAGAGTTGGAAAAAACACCGGGTATCGCCGAGATGCTCGACTTTGCAGCCGCCCTGATGGGGCTTGGCATCGCTGATCTGTCGCACGACCCTAAAGCTTTGCACGCGACCCTGACCACCTTGCTGAAAACCCAAAGCGACCGCGCAGATATTACGCAAGAGGTGGCGCAACGCATTGCAGGCAAAGCCGCATGAGCCGGATCACCAAATTTGCAGGCCGCGACCCAAATCCTGCCGCTCGGATGGGTGGCTTTATCGCTCATTTGCGCGACAACGGTCTGCGCCTTGGGGTGAGGGAAACCCAAACGGCACTCGCAGCTTTGACATGTTTGGACGACATCACGCCCGCGCAAGCGCGTGCTGCGCTCAAGGCAGTGTGCGCCAGCTGCAAAGAGGACGCCGAGCGGTTTGACGATTTGTTCAATTCTTATTGGATGGACATGGGGCGCGTGCGCCAAAAGGTGATCTCGACGCCCAATCCGGCCAAGCCGACTGACGACATGCATTCCTCGCGTGATGCCAAAGGCGAAGACAGCTCGGGCGCAGGCGATGCCACTAGCCCAGATGGCGGTGAGGGCGAGGCGACCCGCGAGGGCGAAGGTAAATTGGTCGCTGTTGAGATGCGCAATCTGTCGCGCCGCGATCTGCGCGATTTGGTGCGCCCCGAAGAGGTGAAAGACGCCGAAGAGGTTGCGCGGTGTCTTGGCGCTGCCCTGCGGGATCGTCGCTCACGCCGCCGAATTGCTGCGCGCAAAGGCGACCGTTTGCATTTTCGCAAAATCATTCGGCGGTCCTTATCGACAGGCGGTGAACCTTTGCATCTGTACCGCAAAAAACGCCCTGATCGTAGTCTCAAAATCGTTGCGATCTGTGATGTCTCTGGCTCGATGACTGTCTATGCGCAGGTGTTTTTGGCGTTCCTTGCGGGGCTGATGCGCGCTGATGCGGGCTCTGACGCTTACGTGTTTCACACGCGACTGGTGCGCATCACCGAAGCCTTGCGTGACAAAGACCCAATGCGTGCCGTTGGGCGTATGTCGCTGATGGCGGATGGCTTTGGGGGCGGCTCGAAAATCGGCGAATGTCTTGGGCGGTTCTCGGACACCTATGCACGCCGTTTTGTGGATGGGCACTCGGTGGTGATCATTTTCTCTGATGGGTTTGACACCTCAGGGCCGGACCATATCGACGCGGCACTGAGCAAGTTAAGCAAACGCGGCTGTCGGATCATTTGGCTCAACCCGCTGAAAGGCTGGAAAGACTACGAACCCGTGGCCGCTGGTATGGCCGCTGCCTTGCCGCATATCGATTTGTTTAGCGCGGCCAATACTTTGTCTGATTTGGCCGCTTTGGAAAAGGAGCTTGTTCGATTATGAGTTTTACAGAAATTCTTTCCACTGAGCTGACCTCCGCCGCGCATGATCTGCGGGCAAAGGAAGAACCCTTTGCCTTTGCCACCATCGTGCGCACGGTCGGCACAACAGCGGCCAAGCCCGGCGCGAAAGCGTTGATTGGTTCTGATGGTTCCATCGTGCAAGGGTTTTTAGGCGGTGGATGTACCCGAGGTGCTGTGAAACGGGCAGCGCTTAAAGCAATTGACAGCGGCAGGCCGCAGTTGATTTCAGTGGCCCCTGATGAGGCGTTGAAAGACCTCGGCGTTGCTTCTGGCGAGGTCACTGCTGGTGTGACTTATGCACGCAATGGCTGCCCGTCGCGTGGCACGATTGATATTTTTATCGAGCCGATTTTGCCCATGCCAGAGCTGGTTTTATATGGCGCTTTGCCGATTGCCGATGCGCTTGCGCGGTTGGCCCCGCAATTGCATTGGTCGGTTGTCCGCGCCGGTGAGGCGCTGCCAGTCACGCCGCGCTTTCGTGCCATTGTTGTGGCCACCCAAGGGCAAGGCGATTTCGATGCTTTGAGCGCCGCGGTGCAAAGTGACGCCGATCACGTGGCTTTTGTCGGCAGTGGCAAAAAATTCGCGGTGCTAGCCGAAAAGCTTAAAACCGCTGGCTTGTCTGAGGCACAAATTGCCAAGGTTTCCTCACCCGCAGGCCTGAATATTGGCGCTGTGACGCCAGAAGAAATCGCACTGTCGGTTATGGCAGAACTCACGCAGTTGCGCCGCGCAGATAAAGATAGAAATCAAAACGGTGCGCGGGATGAATAACGTCGATGCGATCATTCTAGCGGGTGGGTTGTCGCGTCGCATGGGCGCACAAAACAAGTTGCTTTTGGATTGGGACGGCGTGCCGATCATCCGTAAAGTGGTGCGGACCTATTTGAATGCAGGCATCGCACAAGTCACTATTGTGACGGGGTTTGAAGCAGATCTTGTGCAAGAGGCCTTGAACGATCTACCGCTGCATTGGTGTCACAATCCTGCGTTTGAGCAGGGGCAGAACACCACTGTTGCGGCGGGCCTGCGCCAATCAACAGATGCGAATGCGACCTTGATTGGGTTGGGGGATCAGCCTTTGCTGGAACCCGCCGATCTGCACGCTCTGCTTAGCCTGCATTTTGGCAGTGATCCGCATAAAATTTCCATTCCCGTTGATGGCGACAAGCGCGGCAATCCCGTTGTGTTGCCCAACGCCTTGCGCCCGAGACTTTTGGAAGATCGTGCGCAGCCGGGCTGCAAGCGGTTTATCCAGATGCATTCCGATTTTGTGCAACGGCAAAGCCTGAGCGCTGCGGGATTCTACACCGATATCGATACGCCCGAAATCTATGCCCATCATCAAGGAGACCGCCATGAAATCTCTCACTAAGTGGATCAAGGCACGATTGACCCTCACACCTGCGCAAGCCGACGCTTTGGCTCGCATGAAATTCCCCTGTTGTTAATAAAAGGAAAAACAATGGAACTTGCCGACGAAATTAGAATCGCCGCCCCAATACATGTGGTCTACGCCGCATTGAACGACCCGGACGTGTTAAAACAGTGCATCCCCGGATGTGAAGAGTTGATCAAGCATTCAGACACGGAACTGGAAGCCAAAGTGGTGCTGAAGGTCGGTCCGGTCAAAGCAAAATTCGGCGGCAACGTGACGTTGGATACGGCCGGTGCGCCTGAGGCGTTTTCATTAACAGGGCAAGGCAATGGCGGGACGGCTGGTCATGCCAAAGGCGGCGCGGATGTGACGCTGACTGCGGACGGCGATGAGACGATTTTGGTCTATAATGCCAAGGCCGAAATTGGCGGCAAACTTGCGCAGCTTGGCAGCCGTTTGATCCAAAGCACTGCTAAAAAACTCGCGGCCAAGTTCTTTAAATCCTTCGCTGAGATTGTATCGCAAGAACATGCTGCCTGAGCGGATCACCTATGTGGAACACGCCGCTGATGTCATGGCGCATGCGGTTCGGCTGCATGCGGCTGGCAAAGGTCTCGTGCTGGTCACCTCCATTGATATTAAAGGGGGGGCCGCGCGCGAACTTGGGTCGATCGCTGTGGTTGATCCAAACGGCGAAATGTTTGGTTATATGTCCAACGGCTGCATTGATCGCGACATCCAATTGCGCGCGATGCAGATGGTTGGCAGTGATCACGCACGGGTTATGCGATACGGTGAAGGTTCATCGTCGTTTGATCTAAAATTGCCCTGTGGTGGTGCGTTGGAGCTGTTGTTAGATCCATCGCCCGACATAGATGCGATTGAGCGGGCCTATCGTGATTTGCAAAACAGAATGGCCAGCACCCTGTGCTTTGCTGTGCCAGATAGATCAGAGCCTATTTGTTTTGAATACACCCCAAAACCGCGTCTGTGTTTGGCGGGGCGGGGGGCCGTGTTTCGGGCCACAGCGCAGGTTGCATCAACAGCTGGCTTTGAGGTGGCACTGTATTCACCAGAGGCAGAGGACCTAGAGGCCTTGGCCGATGTGCCAAGCGTTGAGGCGATTTTGCTGACCAGTCCAAGTGCTGCACCAGACTTAAAGATGGATTCTTATTGCGGGTTCTTGACCCTGTTTCATGATCACGATTGGGAGCCCATGTTGCTGGCCGCAGCTGTCAAAACCGATGCGAGGTTTATCGGCAGTTTGGGCAGTCGCAAAACTCATGCGATCCGTTTGGAGACTCTCAAAGCGATGGGAATAGACCCCGCACAGCTTGAGCGATTGCGTGGCCCAATTGGGCTGGTGCCATCCCTGCGCAGTGCGCCGTTTATCGGAATTTCGTCCATCGCTGAACTTGTTGACGCGTTTCCGCGTACCATTTTTGTAAAAGACATTTAAAACCCACGTATGCTTTACGCCTGATAAAGCGCTGTGTTCAACACATTTGCTTTTTGTTGAACATGAATATATGTTCAACAAACTATATTTTTGTTGAACATAGGTATCGCGATGATAAATCGACATTCGACAACAGCACACGCAGCTTACCACGATCTTCAAAGATCGCTGTTGGACGCTTCTATTTCCAGCATGCGCGGCACACCAACACGGGTTGTTCGAAATCATAAAACCTATTGGTACGACAGTTATCGGATCGGCACCGATGTGCGTAAAACCTATATCGGGGAAGAAACACCAGAGTTGTTAGATCGTCTGGATCGGCTGAAATCCTTGCGTCAAGACAACGATGACCAGCGAAAACAGCGCACACGACTGATCCGCATTTTACGTGCAGAAGGGTTTCAAGGTGTCGACGCGGCCACGGGCAGTTTATTGTCCGCATTGGCGAACGCGGGCGTGTTTCGTTTGGGCGGGACAGTTGTCGGAACCCATGCGTTTCGATTGTATGAAGGGGTCTTGGGAGTTCAGTACCGCTTTGACGAGATGGCCCAAACCGGCGACATCGATATCGCTAGCTTTGAACAACTGTCTTTGGCGCTGGACGACGTTGTGGCGCCCCCATTGCAACAGGTTTTGGGAGAGTTTTCATTTACACCGGTCCCCAGCCTGCAAGGCAACAAAATCTGGCGCTGGCGGCAGACGCGGAATGATTTGATGGTCGAATTTTTAACCCCGTCTTTTCAAGAGAATGAGGGCATTCGGCCCTTGGCTGCGCTGGGGGTAGATGCGCAATCCTTGCACCATTTGAATTATCTTATTGCCGATCCCATCAAAGCCGTTGTCGTTTATCGCAGCGGTGTTTTGGTGCAAATTCCGCGACCTGAACGTTTTGCAATACACAAGCTGATCGTGGCGGATCGGCGGCGCAAAGGGGATGATAGATTAAAGGCCGAAAAGGATCGTTTGCAGGCCAGTTTCTTGATCAATGTCTTGGCCGAAGATCGCCCAGACGAGCTGTGGGAAGCCTACCAAGAGGCCCGCGACATAGGCCCCAAATGGTGTACACGCCTTGATGCAACTTTGGACCGCCTGCCGCATATCCGCACCACGCTTGAAAGGTTAGCGTAACGCGGATGTGTGTTGGCGTGGCGGGCTACAGCATGATCTGTAATTCAGCTTCGATTTCCAGCGCAAAGTTCAAAGGAAGCCCGTGCATCCCAACGGCAGAGCGCGCATGGCGACCGATCTCGTGACCAAAGACCTCGATAATCAGATCGCTGAACCCGTTCAAAACCAAATGCTGTTCGGAATAGGCTGGTGCTGAATTCACCATGCCATAAACGCGCCCCCATCCCGTGACGCGTGATAACTCTCCGATTTCGGCTTTCAGATTGGCAAGCACCGTCAAAGCAATGTCGCGGGCCGCCAGCTGCGCGTCTTCGGTTGTCAGGTCGCGCCCGACCTGCCCATAGGGACCGATGATTTCACCCTGTGGGGATGTTTTGGGGTGACCCGAAATAAACACCTGCGCCCCCCTGACATTGACAGGCACAAAGGGCAAATGCAGGCCTGCAGGTGTGTTCGTCGGCGCGGGCAGCACAAGGCCAAGAGCGACTAGTTTTTGTTCTGGAGACATAATAAATCTGCGCCTTTCAGAGCGGCCTGATTGAAACGGGATGCTGGTTTTGGCACGGCTTAGAGCGCATTCAAAAAGATATCATTCTCTGCAGGTGATCCCATAGTGACCCGCGCCCAAGTTTTATAGGGGGCCTCAAGCCATGCTTTGATCAGCACGCCTTTTGTGCGCAGCTTTTCGGCCAGTACATCCGCAGGAGCACCTGTATCAAAGAACACGAAATTGGCTTGGCTGGGTGCGCAAGTGAACCCCTTGGCGGTCAAAGCGGCGGCGATGCGCTCGCGCTCGACGGTGGCTTGCTTTACAACTTTGGCCAAATGCGCGTGATCGGCCATAGCCTCGGACGCGGCACTGGCGGCAAGGGCATTGACGCCGAAAGGATTGCGGGTTTTCATCAAGGCGGTGATCATTTTGGCATCGCTTGCAATGCCATATCCGATACGCACCCCTGCAAGACCGTAAGCCTTTGAAAACGTGCGCAACACAATCCAAGGGCGCCCACTGTTTTGCAACAACGCCATGGCGTCGAACTGTTTATCGGGTTCGATAAATTCCACGTAAGCTTCGTCAAAGCAAATCAAAGTCGAGGGGTCTGTCGCTGCAATGACCTGACGAAATTCGTCTTGCGAGATAACGGGACCTGCTGGGTTGCTGGGCGATGAAAAGATTAAAACGCGGGGCTTGTCTTTTAGCGCTGCGCACAGGCCTTTGATGGGGAACGACCAATCGTCGTTGAACGGCACTTTGGTCACTGTTGCACCAAACATCATCGCGCCAAATTCGTGCAGACCAAAGCTGGGACAGATGGTGACGACCTTGTCATTCGGGCGGATCACAGTGCGAAACAAAGCACCGATCAGGTCTTCAGACCCATTGCCGAAAATAATGTGGTCTGCGGTGCTGCTTGTTGCTTTGGCCACCTGTTGGCGCAGGGCCATATTGGCAGCGTCCGGATAGCGCCCGACCCCTTTTGCAGCATTTTGCATGGCCAAAATCGCACGGGGAGACGGGCCCAATGGACTCTCATTGCTGTCCAGTTTGGCCAAACAGTCGATGCCGTAGATATCTTTGAAACGGTCCAAAGCAAGACCGGCGTTATAAGTCGGAAGACTTTCAACCTCTGGACGAATAAGGTCTTTGGGTAGGGTAGAAGACATGGGCATACCTCGGGTTATAGATCAAAAATTTTGCTGGGGTTCATGATGTTATCAGGATCAAGGGCACGTTTGATGCGCCGCATAACACCAAGGGCCGATCCGTGTTCGGCTTGCATATAGGCCTTCTTGCCCAGCCCAACGCCATGTTCGCCGGTGCAGGTGCCCCCCATCTCAATCGCCATAGTCACAAGCGTTTTATTGATGTGCTGGGCCTCGCGCACCTCCGTGGCGTTTTCAGGATCATAAAGTAAGACAAGGTGAAAATTGCCGTCCCCAACATGCCCAATCAAAGGCGCAGTGATCGATGTGGTTGCAATGATGGCTTGGATTCGGCTGATACAGGCAGGCAACTGCGAGATCGGCACGCAAACATCCGTAGAAATGCCCTTGATCCCAGGCCGTAAAGCCCGTGACGCATAAAGCGCGTCATGCCTGATCCGCCAAATCCGTGCCGCGTCATCAGTGGTTGCCGCACGTTCGAATTTCCGCGCGCTTTCAGCCAGACCTTGAAGAATATCCATATCGTTTTCAACCGTGACCGCGTTCCCTGTCAGTTCGATCCACAAGGTCGGATATTCGGGCAGGTCGGTTTTTGAATAACGATTGATCGCGTTCATTTGCACCCTGTCAGCCAGCTCAATCCGGTTCAGCGACAAGCCGCATTGCAAGGCCATCACGACGGTTTCTGTGGCATCTTCGATGGTCTCAAAGCTGCACATCGCGGTTTGCGAAGCTTCAGGAATGCCCGCCAAACGCAGCGATAATTCGGTGATGATGCCCAGTGTGCCCTCAGAACCGACCATCAAACGGGTCAGATCATAGCCTGCAGATGATTTGCGGGCCCGTCCGCCTGTGTGAATAATTTCGCCATCCGGCATCACCACTGTCAGCCCTAGCACCAGATCGCGCATCGAGCCAAAGCGCACAGTTGTGGTGCCAGAAGCGCGTGTTGAGGCCATACCGCCAAGCGTTGCATGAGCCCCCAGATCGACGGGAAAAAACAATCCGGTTGCCCGCAAATATGCGTTCAAATCTTGGCGGGTGACGCCGCATTGCACGGTGCAATCCATGTCGTCTTCGCGCACAGATAAGATTTCATTCATTGCGGACATGTCGATGCTGATGCCGCCCAATGGGGCGTGAATTTGCCCTTCCAAAGATGAGCCAGCACCAAAGGGGATCACAGGCACGCGGTGTTCGGTGCAGGCGCGCAAAACCGTTGCGACCTCTTGTGTGGATTGGACCATGACAACCGCGTCAGGCCAAGCGGCAGACAAATGGCTTTCGCCGCTGCCGTGATGTTCACGCGCGGCATTAGAGGTCAAAAAGCGATCCGCGAATTCAGCTTTTAGAACATCAAAAAGGGGGGGCAGAGCGTCAGTCATATTCGGTCAATTCTATTGGATCCTCAGAAAAAACGGGCCGCAAATCCGCGGCCCGCTTCGATAGAATTTGGGTGATTACGCGTTAAACCACCAGCGTTCCGCACAGCGATTGCCGTCAAGATCCCAATCACCAGAAATGGCTTCAGGCGTGGACAGCTTGCTGGATTTCGCGTCAAGAAAATCGGCCCAAACGGGCGCAATCATCCCACCTTCTTGTGCGATGATCATCTGACATTCGTTGTAGAGCGCCCTGCGTTTTGCATCATCTTTTTCAGACCGTGCAGCGACCAAAACGGCGTTGAATGCGGGATTGTCCCAGCTGGTTTCGTTGTAGTCGCCAATGGATTCTTTCGAATAGGCAAGAGACAGCATCAGATCTTCATTCGCACGGCCGGACCAACGGGAGGCGAAGAACGCTTTTTTGCCCCAAATGTTAGACCAATAGCCGTCTTCGGGTTCGCGCGAGACGTTGATATTGATACCAGATGCTGTTGCGTGTTCACTGAACAATTGGGCCGCGTCGACAGCGCCTGTGAACGGCGTGTTTGAGGCGTGAAGCGTGGCGGTCAACCCTTCGGCACCTGCTGCTTTGAGCAAGGATTTTGCCTGATCAGGGTCGTATTCGTGCTGGACAAGATCTGGGTCATAATAGGCGTAGGCATTCGAGATTGGTTGATCATTCGCGATGGACCCATAGCCATTAAGAACTTTGTCGACCATATCCTGACGGTTGACCGACAGTTTCATAGCTGTACGCACACGATTGTCGGAAAACAGCGGATCTGTGACCATCATGCTAAAGGCATAATGTACTTTGCCTTGCGTTTGGATCAGATCAATGCCGGGCATGAGGCCCAAGAGGTTGGCCGTGCTTGGGTCAACCGCGTTCATAGCATCAATTTCGCCAGTTTGCAGCGCTGTGGTGCGCGCGTTCACATCGCGGATCGCGAACATTTCGACAGAATCGAAATGGCCTTTGTCTGTT
Source organism: Pacificibacter marinus (assembly GCF_018860505.1). Taxonomy (GTDB): domain Bacteria; phylum Pseudomonadota; class Alphaproteobacteria; order Rhodobacterales; family Rhodobacteraceae; genus Celeribacter; species Celeribacter marinus_B. The sequence goes on along the minus strand of NZ_JAHKPU010000029.1, from coordinate 14,832 downwards.
TTCCAGTAATTAGGGTTTTTACGCACCACAGATTTCACACCTGGCTCGTAGGTCTCGAGCATGTAAGGACCTGTGCCAATACCTGCGTCAAAATTGGTGTCATCCGCAGGAACGATGTACATACATGTTAACGACAACACTGCAGGAAAGCCGGCATTGCCAGAGGCCAAAGTGATTGTGACCTCATTTGGTCCAGTGGCTTGGACATCGCTGATGACAGACACGAGGGATTTGACCTGTGAGTAAGACGCTTCGCCGCGGTGCAGGTTGATCGAAAAGACAACATCATCCGCGTCCATGGTTTTGCCGTTGTGGAACTGCACGCCTTCACGCAGCTGGAATGTCCAGACGGTTAAATCGTCGTTGGAGTCCCAGCTTGTTGCAAGCTCAGGCATCAAAACACCACCGGCACCAACTTCGATCAAGTTGTTGCGTAGTTGCCATTGCAGGTTCTGCATGAATTTAGTTTCAGACGCTTGCGGGTCCAAAGTCTCACCGGAATCGAAGCTGCCAATCCCAAGACGAAGTGTGCCGCCTTGCGAGGGTGTAGCCGCTCGCAGTGGTTGACCGGAAAGCCCAAGAAGGGTCGTGGCGCCAAGGGCACTCGCGCCCAGCAATAAGCTGCGACGGTCCGTTGTAAAAGTCATGTGTGATCTCCTGCTGTGTGTTGACCAATGGGCAAACGCCTTGTGGTATTGATTATTAATATGTCTGCACTTAATACGGTATGGGGCTACATTATGAGTGACAAATCAGTTTTAGAAGGGTACTGTTGAGCATTGTTAAAGTGACGGCAGAAACAGGGTAATTCGGACCAAATATGCGATCAAATTTACCGCCTTTACGCGCTTTGCAAGCTTTTGAGAGTTTCGGCAGGCTGTCGTCAGTGAACGCCGCTGCTCAAGAATTAGGCGTTACGCCGGGGGCCATCAGTCAACAGCTCAAGTTGCTCGAAGATCATTTGCAAATGCCACTCATCATGAAAGACGGGCGCCGCGCCACGCTAGTGCCTAAGGCACGATCTTATCACGCCGTCATCGCGGATGGCTTCGACAAGCTGCGACAGGCGCAAACTTTGCTGGCGCAGCAAAATTCCGAGTTGGACATAAACGTGTCAGGCCTGCCCACGTTGTTGTCAAAATGGTTGCAACCGCGTTTGCATAGCTTTGAAGCGAACAATGAAGGCGTGTCTATCCGGTTAGAAGCCACGCATGGCGAACCAGAGCCAGCGTTTTTGGATCATATGTTTCGGCTGACTTACGGCGATGCTTCGGATGTTTTCCCACATGCACGTCCTTTATTTCAAGATGTGTGCTTTCCGGTGTGCGCGCCTGAGTTTTTAAAAAAACATCCCGAAGCATTAGAGCCTGAAAACCTGTCTGATTTACCATGGGTGGATATCGATTGGGGACCACATTATACAACTGTGCCCAAATTGGGGACGTGGTTAGAAGCTCAAGGATTGCCACCACCCTCGCGCAAGCCCGCATCCGTTCATTCGTTGTCCAGTTCCGCGCTTGAAGCTGTCGCTAGCGGGCAGGGTATTGGCTTGGCGCAGCTGTCCTTTGCCTCCGTGGATTTGGGATTGGGGCGTCTGATCCGCATTTCACAAGAGTCCGTTAAAATGCCTGAGCCTTACTATATCTGTTGGGGCTCGATGATGTTGGATCAAGAAAAGCCACGTGACTTTTTAAACTGGATCTTAGCTGAAGCTAGAATTTAGTTTTCAGAAAATCTAAACAATGGGCTGTGCAGTCTGAGTTTTTTTGCCCTCCATGCGGATGTATCGTCTGATTAATCCCAGACAAAACCTCAGCTAGGAAGTTATATGTTTCTCAAAAACGCATGGTACGTCGCTGCATGGAGCGATGAAATTGTCAATGAATTGCAACAGGTCAAAGTTCTCGGCGAAAAGATTTGCATGTTCCGTAATTCTGAAGGCGAGGTCATCGCGATGGAGGACGCCTGTCCACATCGCAAACTGCCTTTGTCGAAGGGCAAAATCAAAGACGACAACGTGGAATGCGGCTATCACGGCCTGACCTTCGATTGTGCGGGCCAATGCGTCTGGTCCCCTGGCGGCGGGCGGATTCCATCGGCGGCACGCGTTCGGCCCTTCCCTGTGCATGAAAAATACGGGTTGATTTGGATTTGGATGGGCAACGCGGCCATCGCCGATGTAGACGATATCATCGATATTCCCAATTTCGATAGCCCTGAGTGGGGCATAAATCGAGGTGCGGCGATGGAATTGAACTGCAACTACCTGTTGATGTGCGACAACCTTTTGGACCCGACGCATGTGGCATGGGTGCACGAATCCTCATTTGCTGCTGCCGCAACCAAAGACACACCGCTACGTGTCACCAAAACCGATACCGGTGTGATCGTGCACCGTTGGATGATGGATCACGAACCTGCGCCGTTCTACAAAAAAGTTGTGGAATTTGAAGGCAATTGCGACCGTTTGCAGCACTACGAAGTGCGCTACCCAAGTCATGCCTTGATCCGTGCTGTGTTTACACCCGCTGGCACCGGCGGCGTTGATGGCCCGCTGCACGAAAATACCTTTGTCATGGACAGCTATAACTTCATGACACCAACAACCGACAAAGAAACGCGGTACTATTGGTTCCAACTGCGCAATATTCGCCCTGACGACGAAGATCTGTCGAAAATGATGAGCGAAGATGTGCGCCACGCCTTTGAAGAAGATCGCGCTGTTCTGGATGCCGTTCAAATCGGCATGAACGAGAAAACGTCGCCGCATATCGATCTTGGCATTGATGCAGGCCAGCTGCGGTTCCGTCGTCAACTGGAAGCCATGATCGCAGAAGAGGCGATGGTTGACGAAAAGATGAGCCTGTAACATGGCACAACACCAGTCAGAGAATGGATTTCGTGCCTTTCGCGTTACCAAAAAACGTGTTGAAAGCGATATCATCACGTCGTTTTATCTTGAACCAACGGACGCTGGCCCTCTGTGGACTGTAAAGCCAGGGCAGTACATCACGTTGCGTGTGCCTGTCGCAAACGATCCTGTTCTCAAGACCTATTCGGTCTCAAGTGATCCGTCTGACCCCAGCCATTACCGCATCACCGTGAAGCGTGAAGCGGGCTTTAATGGCGTACCTGATGGGGTCGGGTCTTGCTGGTTGCACGATCAGGTCGCGATCGGCGATACCATTGACATCGCAGCCCCGCGCGGGGTCTTTTGCCTTGACGAAGACAGCACGCGCCCCGTCGTATTGTTATCTGGCGGGGTTGGTCTAACACCGATGGTGTCGATGCTACATTGTCTCAAGCACAGTGCCCGTGATGTATATTTCTTACATGCATGCGAAAATGGCCGCGTTCACGCCCTGCGCGATGAGGTCATGGCGCAAACCAGTGACCGTATTCAAGCGCGGTTTGTCTACCGTATGCCAGAGGATGTCGATCAATTTGATGCATCGGGCATGATCGACAAGGCTTTTCTGCAAAGCACTCTGCCGATTGACGATTACGACGTTTATCTGTGTGGTCCGGTGCCATTCATGATGGCCATGTATGGCCTGCTGCAAGAGCTGGGTGTGCCCAAAGCACGCATTGCTTATGAGTTTTTTGGCAAGGCCGCATCGCTTGATCAATTGGTGTCAAAAGCGGCTCCCGTCAAGGTAGCAACCAAAGCTGCATCTAAAGCGGCCCCAACGGTTCAAGCGTTGACGTTTTTGACTGATCCTGATGCTTGGGCTGTGGCAGATGAAACGCCTGCGCCCGTGCAAGCCGCATCACAGGGCCAAGTGAATTTTCGCAAATCAGATGCCTCTGTCGATTGGGATGGCTCAGCCAATTCGCTTCTGGAACTGGCCGAAAACTGTGGTTTAGAGCCTGAATTCAGCTGTCGTTCCGGTATTTGCAACGCTTGCAAATGCACCTTGGTTTCAGGCGAGGTCGAATATTTTGAACAGCCTCTCATCGCGCCTGAAAAGGGCAAGGTCTTGATCTGTTGTTCCCGCCCCAAAGGGACAGTGGTTTTAGATATCTAACAACTTAAACGCCTGACAAGGATGCAGCTTTCGCCAGTTATCCTACGACGTGCCTTCTTGTCAGAGCGAACAGGCCTCGCGCAATTTGTCTCTTATGAACGATATAAGCCTGTGCCGGCGCGCCAAAAATGGTGACATATCCATCCCCTTCGGCGTAAACGCTGCGAAGCCGAGGTTGGATCAGGTCAAACTTGCCTGTGCAGATTCCTCCGCGCGCTCTGCCAGTAAATTGCTCAACCAATCTGGGTCCATCTCAGGAACAGATGACAGCAGCAACTCAGTATAGGGCGCGTGTGGGGGCGTGAAAATGTCATCATTTGTGCCTTGTTCAACGATCACACCGTGTTGCATGACGACGACTTCATCTGCGATTGAACGCACCGTGGCGATGTCATGAGTGATGAACATATAAGTCAAATCCAACTCGCGTTGCAGCCGGTCCAACAGGCGCAAAATCCCTTCGGCCACCAGTTGATCCAGCGCTGATGTCACTTCGTCGCAGATAATAAAAGTGGGCTCGGCCGCGAGAGCGCGCGCAATACAGATACGTTGTTTTTGCCCGCCGGACAGCTCGGATGGATAACGGTGCATGAACTCGTCTGGGTCAAGCTCGATCAGGGTCAAAAGCTCTCTGATACGCGCGTCCTTGGCGGCACCTTTCAGCCCGATAAAGAAATCCAAAGGGCGACCAATGATATCTTTAATCCGTTGCTTAGGATTCAGTGCCGTGTCGGCCATCTGGTGGATCATTTGGATGTGGCGTTTCAACCCGCGTTTGCGTTTTGAACCGACGCCTTCCAACGCTGTGCCATCATAGACAATACCACCCTTGGACGGGGGCAACAGACCCATTATCACCCGCGCAAGCGTGGATTTTCCAGATCCGCTTTCACCAACGATAGCAACAGTGCTGCCACGCTTGATGGTCACGGATACATCATTCAACACTTTCACGGGGCCGTAAGCGGCTGAGACATTTTCAACGACCAGCAAAGGCGTCTCATTCACGTCACGAGGGGGTCGTGGCGCACGGCGAAACTCGCGCACAGCCCAAAGAGATTTGGTGTAATCTTCTTGCGGATTGGACAACATCTCACGGGCAGGGGCCTGTTCGACCTCTTCGCCGCGCAGCAAGACTTTGATGTGGTCGGCCATCTGCGCCACGACAGCCAGATCATGGGTAATATAGATCGCGGCCGTGTTGTATTCGCGCACGATGTCACGGATCGCAGCTAAAACTTCGATCTGAGTGGTCACATCCAAAGCCGTGGTTGGTTCGTCAAAGATGATCAGATCGGGGCGACACGCCATCGCCATCGCCGTCATTGCCCGCTGCAACTGCCCGCCTGACACTTGGTGCGGATAACGAAAGCCGATGGTTTCAGGATTGGGCAAGCGAATTTTGCGATACAATTCAATCGCGTCGGATTGCGCTTGGGCTTTGGATAAAACGCCATGTTGCACCGGTGCTTCACCAAATTGGTTGATCAATTTAAACGCAGGATTAAAGGCCGAAGCCGCCGATTGCGCAACATAGGCGATCCGTTTGCCACGCAATTGGCGCAGCGCCTCGTTTGAGGCCCCCGCCAGTTCAATCCCATCAAAATTGATACTGCCGCCGCTGATGCGACAACCGCCTTTGGTATAGCCCATAGCAGCCAGCCCAAGAGTTGATTTGCCCGCACCGCTTTCCCCGATCAACCCAAGGATTTCGCCACGCTTTAGAGACAGATCAACGCCTTTGATGATTGGTTTCCACTGTCTGTCTGATCGGCCTTCGATCATGACATTTTTCATATCAAGCAATGTATCTGACATGGCTTATTCCTTCAGGCCGGAGGATAAATGTAGAACCCAATCCACCACAAGATTCACCCCAATGGTGAGAATCGCGATAGCACCAGCTGGCAACAAAGGTGCCAGACCAAAGGTGGCGCTTTCCCATGAGCTGAAATTGGCAAATGCGATCAGTTTGGCGCTTTCACGCACCATTCCGCCCCAATCTGCGGTCGGGGGTTGAATGCCCAAGCCGAGGAACGACAAAGCCGAGATGAACAAAAAGACAAAACAAAACCGCAATCCGAATTCAGCGATCAAAGGCGCTGCCGCATTGGGCAGAACCTCTTTGCGGATCAACCAGAACATACCTTCGCCGCGCATCCGCGCGACCTCGATATAATCCATCGTTAAGATGCCTTGGGCAACGGCGCGTGACAAACGGAACACACGGGTGCTGTCTAAAATGGCGATAACAAGGATCAAAGCCACCACTGAGGTGCCCGTGATTGTCAAAATGAGCAGAGCAAAAATCAAGGGCGGAATCGCCATCAAGACGTCAATAAGGCGCGAACTGATTGTGTCAAACCAACCGCCAAGAGTCGCAGCCAAAAGTCCCCAAGACGCGCCAAGGGTGAAGGCGAGGAACGTGGTGGCAAGGGCGATACCAACCGTATTGCGTGCGCCATAGATGAGCCGAGACATCACATCACGGCCCAAAGCGTCAGTGCCCAGATAATGTGCCGAAGTCCACGTTTGATATTGCGCACCAACAGAAACACTTTCAGCGTAAGGGGCCAGCACAGGCGCGCAAATGGCAAGGAAGGCGTAAAAAGCGACGATGACAATGCCAACCCACGCGGAAACAGGCGCATCGCGCAGATGAAAAATCAAATTGTTCATGTCTTATCTCGGATGTAGGAGGCGTGGATTTGCGATGATCGACAGGATGTCTGCCAACAGATTGAGCAAAATATATGTCGCGGCAAAGATCAAACAGGCCGCTTGCACAACGGTGACGTCTCGGTTCGAGACGGCATCAACAAGCACTTGCCCAAGGCCAGGGTAGACAAAAACCACCTCGACCAGAACCACTCCAACGATCAGATAGGCAAGGTTCAGCGCGATAACATTGATGATCGGCGCAAGCGCATTTGGCAAGGCATGGACTGCGATCACACGCCAGCGTTTGATCCCTTTCAGATGCGCCATTTCGATATAGGGCAGCGCCAAGAGGTTCAAAATCGCAGCCCGCGTCATGCGCATCATATAGGCCAGCACGATCAAGGTCAGTGTCATTGCGGGTAAAAAGGTTTTGTAAAGCCGTTCGCCCAAACTGGTGTCCACATCCACATTGGCAAGACTCGGGAACCAGCCAAGACCTACAGAAAACACAAGGATCAGAATATAGGCGATAAAAAATTCAGGAAACGAAATCGCCGCCAGAGTTGTGCCGGACAGCACGCGATCAAACACAGACCCGTTGTAAAGAGCCGCCATCATGCCAGATATGACCGCAATCGGCACAGCGATGGACGCCGCATATCCCGCAAGGAAAAATGTGTTGGCGGTGCGTTGGCCTATCAGTTCTGAAATCGGACGCTGGTTGGATAAAGAGATGCCAAAATCCCCCGTCACAGCCCCGCCAAGCCAAGAGATATATCGTTCCACCACCGGACGGTTCAGATCAAATTTTTCACGAAAGGCAGCTAAGCTTTCTGGGGTTGCCGCTTGTCCTAGTTTTTCTGTCGCAATATCACCGGGCAGCAACTCAATCGCAGCAAAAATGATGACGGTTACAATCCACAACGTTAGCAGGCCACTGAATAAACGTTTGAGGATGATCGACTGGATTGAGTTCATATTCATTACTTTTGTCTGGATATATTGCATTATGTCTAGATTAATAGGATGGTGAGACGAACAGGCTGTATCGTCAAGTCAGTCTAGCTATATGACCGTTTAGATTTTCTTTTTGGTCAACGTGGGTAGGGGGATGCTTGGCTCAGACTGTTTTAGCACTTATAGGTCTGTGCTGTTTTACTAGACGCAAAGCATAAGAATTGGTCATTTATGAAAATCACGTACAAAGAGGTCAAGTCTGACATTTTGGCAAAGATCATCAAAGGCGACTGGGCGCCCGGTGATTTGGTGCCAAACGAAGTGGACCTTGCCGAGACGTATAAATGTGCCCGAGCAACAGTCAATCGCGCGATGCGAGAGCTGTCAGACGATGGCATCATCGAACGCCGCCGCAAAGCTGGAACCCGTGTGCGCATATCGCCGATCCGGCAAGCCCGTTTTGATATTCCGGTTATACGTAACGAGATCGAAGACAAAGGCGCGTCCTACCGATACTCTTTGGCCCGTCGCAGCGTGCGGGTCGCGCCCGATTGGTTGCGCGCGCGGCTTAGATTGCCTGATGACGGCATGGTTTTGCATCTGGTCTGTATGCACTATGCCGATGGCACTCCATACGAGCATGAAGACCGCTGGATCAACCTAACCGCACTACCTGCGGCAGAAACCGCAGATTTTTCCGAAAACGGCCCAAGCGAATGGCTTATCGCGACCATTCCCTTTTCAGAGGCCGAAATCAATTTGTCCGCGGGATTGGCAGATGAAAAACTGTCGGAATACTTGTCCTGCTCTGTGGGTGATCCTTTGTTCACAATAGAACGTTCGACATGGTGGGAAAACGATGCTGTCACCTATGTGCGGTTTTCATACCGCCCAGGTCATCGATTAACCACGCGCTTTTGACCTCTCGCACCGTAGATCGTTGAACCGCCGCAGCCGAAAGGTTGCGGCGGTCTGTTTTTACAAAATACCAGGCAGATTCAGACCGTTCTCACGGGCGCAATCCAGTGCAATGTCATAGCCAGCGTCTGCGTGACGCATCACGCCTGTGGCCGGATCGTTCCATAACACACGTGCGATGCGGCGATCTGCGTCTTCGGATCCATCACAACAGATCACCATGCCAGAGTGCTGGGAAAACCCCATGCCAACGCCGCCGCCGTGATGCAATGACACCCATGTGGCACCTGAGGCCGTGTTCAGTAAAGCGTTCAACAGCGGCCAATCAGAAACTGCGTCAGAGCCGTCCTTCATGCTTTCCGTTTCGCGGTTTGGCGAGGCAACAGAGCCTGAATCCAAATGGTCACGGCCGATTACGATGGGCGCGGACAATTCGCCGTTACGCACCATCTCATTAAACGCGAGACCCAGCTTGTGACGCACACCCAGACCGACCCAACAAATACGCGCTGGCAGACCTTGAAAAGCAATCCGCTCACGCGCCATATCCAGCCAATTGTGCAGATGTTTATCTTCGGCCAAAATTTCTTTCACCTTAGCATCTGTTTTATAGATGTCCTCAGGGTCGCCAGACAAAGCCGCCCAACGGAACGGACCGATGCCGCGACAAAATAGTGGGCGGATGTAAGCTGGCACAAAACCAGGGAAATCAAAGGCATCTTTCAACCCTTCGTCCAAGGCCACCTGACGGATGTTATTGCCGTAATCAAAGGTCGGAACGCCCATTTTCTGCAAATCGAGCATCGCTTGCACATGTACTTTCATCGAAGCGCGTGCCGCTGCTTCCACTGCTTTAGGGTCACTTTCGCGCTTTTCTTTCCACTCTGCCATGGTCCAGCCTTGGGGCAGATAACCGTTGATCGGATCGTGGGCAGAGGTTTGGTCTGTCACCATATCAGGACGAATGCCGCGCGCCGCGATTTCAGCAAAAACGTCGGCAGCGTTGCCCAAAAGACCAACAGATTTCGCCTCTCCCGCTTTCGTCCAGCGATCAATCATCGACAAGGCTTCGTCAAGCGATGACGCTTTTTCGTCCACGTATTTTGTGCGCAGACGGAAATCGATGCTGTCGGTGTTGCATTCAACCGCCAAACAGCAAGCCCCCGCCATCACGGCCGCCAAAGGCTGCGCGCCGCCCATACCGCCAAGACCACCAGTCAAGACCCATTTGCCCGTCAAATCACCGTTGTAATGCTGGCGGCCAGCCTCGACAAACGTTTCATAAGTGCCTTGCACAATACCTTGACTGCCGATGTAGATCCAAGACCCAGCGGTCATCTGGCCATACATCGCCAGACCTTTTTTATCGAGCTCGTTGAAGTGATCCCATGTCGCCCAATGCGGCACAAGGTTGGAGTTCGCTATCAAAACGCGTGGTGCGTCTTTGTGGGTCTGGAACACGCCAACTGGCTTGCCTGATTGCACCATCAAGGTTTGATCTTCTTCCAGATCACGCAAAGCTGCGACGATCAAATCATAATCTTTCCACGTGCGCGCGGCGCGGCCGATACCGCCATAAACCACCAATTCATGCGGGTTTTCCGCCACATCGGGGTGCAAGTTGTTCATCAACATCCGCAAAGGCGCTTCAGTTAGCCAGCTCTTGGCAGAAAGTTCTGTGCCTGTTGCGGGATAAATATCACGGGTGTTCTTGCGCGGATCGCTCATGATGTGCCTTTCAAAGTCGGGGCCAATACGGCCAATTGTGTCAAAATAGACGAAAGATGAACGCGCAGGCGTTCCGATTTATCAGCGTCATAGGTCCAAGGGGCAGCTTCATCCCGCAAATACGTGCTTTGTGCCAACTCCATTTGGATGGCGTGGACCCCCTCTGCTGGACGGCCATAATGGCGTGTGGTCCAGCCGCCCTTGAAACGACCATTTGTGATCGAGGTATAGCCAGCGGCGGCCCTGCAAATATCTTGCGTGAGGGCTTCGATTTCAGGCGCACATGTCGCGCCGAGGTTTGTACCGATGTTAAAATCTGGCAATGTGCCCTCAAACAAAAACGGAATGTTTGAACGGATCGAGTGGCAATCATACAAAATCGCGATGCCATGAATATCGCGCACCCGATTCAATTCAGCCTGCAACGCGGCATGATAAGCCGCGTGATAGGTCTGACGACGCGCTTCAATCGCGACCTCTGTTGGGGCTATAGTCCAAATGTCATGACCGTCGAAATCGGTCAAAGGCACAAGTCCCGTGGTGTTTTGACCAGGGTAAAGCGAGACGCCAGAAGGATCGCGATTGGCATCCACGACATAACGGTGGAAGGTGGCGCGCACGGTTGTCGCACCATCTAAAACACCGTCATAAAGCTGATGAATGTGCCAGTCGGTATCATCCAGCCCACGCCCGCGATCGTTTAGGTCAGCTAAAACATCATCGGGAACAAAGGTCCCAGTGTGCGGCAATCCAAGAACGATAGGGCTGTCACCTTGGGTGATTTCTACAGGGGTCATAGGCTCAACTCCGGCATGGCGATACCTGCAGCAGTCACGATGTCACCAGACGTGATCATCACAGCTGCGCGTTCTAGATCAGGGGCGAGGTAACGATCTTCGCCCATGGTTTCGACCTCTTGGCGCACGCGCATCACGACCTGTTGCAAGGCGGCGCTGGTCGCCAAAGGCGCGCGGAAATCGATGCCTTGAGCCGCGCAAAGCAACTCAACACCCAAAATACGCGCGAGGTTTTCGTTCATCGCCCCCAAGCGACGCGCCCCGTGAGCGGCCATAGATACGTGGTCTTCTTGGTTGGCTGATGTCGGCGTGCTGTCTGTCACACAAGGATTTGCCAGATGTTTGTTTTCACTCATCAACGCCGCAGTGGTGACTTCGGCAATCATATAGCCACTGTTCAGGCCCGGATTATGGGTCAAAAAGGGCGGCAAATTAAAGCTGAGCACAGGATCAACGATCAAAGCCACACGACGTTGCGCAATCGCGCCAATCTCGGCAATCGCCAAGGCGATCATATCAGCAGCAAAGCCAACAGGTTCGGCATGGAAGTTGCCGCCCGATACGATGACATCGGCCTCAATCAACACCAGTGGATTGTCTGTTGCGGCATTGGCCTCGGTCTCAAGCGTGCGCGCGGCCATGCGCAACACATCCATAGCCGCGCCTGTGACCTGCGGTTGACAGCGGATGCAGTAAGGGTCTTGGACCCGCGCATCATCAACCACATGACTTTCACGAATATCTGATCCATCCAAAAGCGCACGCATGGTTTCGCCCGCTTGAATCTGTCCAAGATGGCCACGTAGGGTATGAATTTCAGGTTGCAGCGGCGCTGTGGACCCCATGATGGCATCCGTGGACAAAGCCGATGTGACCAGTGCGGAATGCGCCGCACGCCAAGCACCAAACAATCCAGCAAGCGCAAAAGCGGTCGAAAACTGAGTGCCGTTGATCAACGCGAGGCCTTCTTTGGGGCCAAGCACAACAGGCGTCAGGCCTGCAGCTTTCAGGGCTTTGTCACCAGACATCACTTGTCCGTCAAATTCGGCCTCGCCATGCCCCATCATTGCGGCGGCCATATGGGCCAAGGGCGCCAAATCGCCTGAGGCCCCCACAGACCCCTGCGCGGGGATCACAGGCGTCACGCCTTTGGCAAGCATGCCTTCGATCAAAGTCACAACCTCAAGCCGCACACCAGATGCACCACGACCCAAGCTGAGCAATTTAAGCGCCATCAACAAACGCGCATGACGGCGCGAAATCGCAGGGCCAACACCGCAGCAATGCGACAAAATCAAATTGCGTTGCAGCGTCGTGGTGTCTTTGGATTCAATCTTGACCGAGGCCAATTTACCAAAGCCCGTGTTCACACCGTAAACGGCATCCGTTCCAGCAACCGCTTTTGAAATCCGCGCATGGGCACGCTCGATGTCAGGATGACAAATAGGGTCAAGACGCACTGAGGCCTCATCCCAATAGATGGTCGCAAGATCGTCTAACGTAACAGCGCCAGGAGTGAGGGTTAATGTGGTCACGATGTGCCTCCAAAAATGCGAGAATAAAGTGGGTTAAAGCCGATGCGATACGCCAGTTCGGCTGGGTGCTTGATGTCCCAAACGGCCATGTCAGCGCGCTTGCCAACGGCCAATGTCCCGACATCCGTTAGGCCAAGAGCGCGCGCCGCATTTTGGGTCGCGCCGCGCAGGGCTTCTTCAGGTGTCATACGGAAAAGAGTGCAGCCCATATTTAGGGTCAAAAGCAGCGAATTGATCGGCGCTGTCCCTGGGTTAAGATCCGTCGCCAAAGCCATCGGCACACCGTGTTTGCGCAACAAATCAATGGGCGGCGCTTGGGTTTCGCGCAGGGTGTAGAACGCGCCGGGCAAGATCACCGCGACGGTGCCTGCTTGCGCCATCGCTTTGACGCCGTCCTCATCCAAGTATTCGATATGATCTGCGGACAGTGCGCCAAATTTTGCCGCGAGTTTCGCGCCACCGATATTGGACAACTGCTCTGCGTGCAGCTTGACCGGTAGGCCGAGTTGCTGTGCAACATTGAAAACGCGGGCGATTTGGGCGGGTTGAAACGCGATGCCTTCGCAAAACCCGTCCACCGCATCAACCAAACCTTCAGCATGGGCGGCGCGCAAAGTGGGGATGCAAATCTCATCGATATAGGCATCATCGCGGCCTGCAAATTCGGCAGGGGTTGCATGGGCACCAAGGAATGTGGTTTTCACGCGAATGGGGCGGTGATCTGCGATGGCGCGTGCGACACGCAGCATCCGCAGCTCTGTCTCAACATCCAAACCATAGCCCGATTTCACCTCGATGGTGGTCACGCCTTCTGCAATGAACACATCTACACGGCGCAACGCGGATGCGAGCAGCTCTTGTTCTGAAGCACCACGTGTGGCTTTCACGGTCGAAATAATACCGCCGCCTGCGCGTGCAACCTCTTCGTAACTCGCACCATTCAGACGCATCTCAAACTCAACCGCGCGGTCACCGCCGTGAACAACATGAGTGTGACAATCGATCAGGCCGGGGGTCACAACGCGCCCCCCAAGATCGGTGCTCGGTAGGTTTTTATAAGTGTTGGGCAGATCATCCACAGGGCCAAGCCAGTCGATCATACCGCCTGTCACCACGATGGCGCCATCTTCGATCCAGCCATAAGCCGCATCCGACTCGCCCATCGTTGTAAGGTTTAAATTCACAAAAACCTGAGTATCTTGGGTCATTTTGGCTCCACCACTGTTGAATTTGTACTTTTCTAGTATGTGTAAGTGTGCTTTATGTCTATACATAAAAATTGAGGACAGCCAAATGATTTTTGCAAAACAAGCTAAGCTTTCATCCGGATGGGCCACAAATGTGCGCTTGATCCTTGTCGATGGTAAGATCACTTCAGTGGCGGAAAACCAGTCGCCCGCGCAAGATGACACCATCGTCGATACACTGCTGCCCGCGCTTGGAAACCTACACAGTCACAGTTTTCAACGCGCGATGTCAGGCATGACCGAGTTCCGTATGGCAGGCAAAGACAGCTTTTGGACATGGCGCGATTTGATGTATCGGTTCACGGCACATCTGACGCCAGAACACGTTGAGGCCATCGCCGGATTTGTGTTTTTGGAAATGCAAGAAGCAGGCTATGCCAGCGTTGGCGAGTTTCATTATTTGCACCACCAACCAAACGGCACGCCCTATGATAACTTGGGCGAATTGTCGTCACGCATCGCGGCTGCGGCCAGTGAAACAGGCATTGGCCTGACGCATTTACCCGTTTTATATACCTACGGCGGCGCGGGCAAAGTGCCGCTTGCAGCAGGGCAAGCCCGCTTTGGCAATTCCGTGGATCGGTTCAACGCTTTGGTGGGGCAGGTGCAAGTGGCCGTGTCAAACCTGCCTGCGGATTGCCGCGTGGGCATTGCCCCGCATTCGCTGCGCGCCACATCGCCAGAGGATTTGAAAACCGTTTTGTCCGCCAAACCCGATGGTCCAGTGCACATCCACATCGCCGAACAACCCAAAGAGGTCGCCGATGTGCAAGCTTGGCTGAACGCCCGCCCTGTGGACTGGCTGTTGACCAACGCGGACGTCAACGCAGATTGGTGTCTAATTCACGCAACGCATATGACCGAGGCCGAGACCGTAAATATGGCCAAATCAGGAGCCGTCGCGGGTCTTTGTCCTGTGACCGAGGCCAATCTTGGTGACGGGCCATTTAATGGCCCACAG
>NZ_JAHKPU010000042.1:42375-95879 GCF_018860505.1 Pacificibacter marinus | reverse complement strand
CTAAACCGTGGCAAGACCAAAGGGCATTTCGCGTCCTGATTGTCCGCTTTCGCGATCCCGATGCTAGAACCGTGCAGCTGCAGCAAACTTCCGCTTCCCGCCCATAATGATTACACCACATCGCCAGAGCATTGCAGCTCCATGCGACCATACCCTGCTTTACTTCGACTTAGTCGATAGTCGCATATCCTCAAAGGCGCGCTGATAGGCCGGCGTTAGTGCGTATGCGCTCACCTGTTTGCGGATTAAGCGCATGACGCGCCGCGCTCTTAGCTTTCTTACTGCTTTTAGCAAGCTGGGGTTGTACTCGGGTATAATGCGCCCGTGGTGTGTAAGGCCATCTAAGATATGGGCAGCTATATTGGGATCGTCGGTTGCGCCATTGATCTCGCGCAAAAGGTCATCTGGCAGGATATGACTGTGGCTAATGTCGCGCGTGCTTTTTATATACCCAAACAATTCGGTTAATCGGGTGGATGCCTCTAAAACCAAGCGATCCACTTTTGTAGTAATATCAGCTTCTGACGTGCATGTCCGTTTCCCGACTAGTTTTTCAATTGCCTTCTTGCCGAAAGATACCTCTACGCGAATGCGCTTGGTGGTTTTGGCGTACGCACGAACAATCATATCTTGTTCGAGTTCAAGTTGGATGGATTTGCTTTGACGCGAGATTTCGGTGTCAATGATGGCAACGCTACGAGTCCGGCTTTTATCCACGGCTGATACAAGTTGGGGTGTTAGTAACTCAACGGCAGAGAGTGGGCTTTTGCAAGCAAACTCCCAATAGACTTCTATACCGCGCATGCCAAATTGGAATGACGGTTCAACATTGACGCCGCTCCAGCGAACAGATTTGTTGAAGCCAGCGTGTATCGCTTCATAAACGGCCTTTACGTTGTCTATGAGGTGCATAGATGGGGGTTTTGATGCGGCATATGCATACCTGAAGTTGCTGCCCATTAGAATGTTTGTGGCAGGGATATACGCACTTTCATCGTTGCTTGCGTTTTCACTGGGGCAAATGGTTAAGCGATAGGGCCCTTTAATTTTAGGTTGCGGAGGCCTCACGCGTCCAATGAGTTGTTGAGCTTGAATGCCGCGAGTTACGTTTAGCTTGGCTACTAGCGTTAAGGTCTGTTTTGGCGCTGTTGGATTGGTCCCTGTGAGGGCTCCAGCAAAGATCAAATGTTGCTCGTCCGGCGAGCGTGGGTTTCCACGTGTTTCGATTATCACTCGTCTGGTTAGGCTAGACGGTGCTGCATCTCTAAAAATTTTTTGCTCTTCATCGGATTGGCAAGCCAGCATATCCTCTGCAGAATGTGCGATATAACTTCGGATGGCTTCAGGCTCACCGCGAATAACCCATTTACCAATCGTGCAGTCAACTTTATCAATGCAGGCCCTTTCTAGTGGAAATGACAAATCATTGCTAAACTCGTCTAAATAATTTTCTCGGGACATATGTACATCTTTTGGGGTTGATTAGTGGTGTATGAGGCATGTGTTATAGAGGTCTATATAGTTTATAGAGAAATAGCTGACAGTGATCTGTATCTTGAGGTAAGCCGATAGACTGAAGTGGGATGCCACCGAGCACCATTTGCAGTTAGAGATTGTGTGGTGTTGAGGTAATCCGAGATAGCGCGATAGCTCATGCCTTCGATTTCGTTGAGGTGTATAAGCCTTGGCCCAAATTCTAACGCAACTTTATCTGCAGTAGAGCGATTGCGACGAGCGAGGACTGAACCGTTAGCGCCAAGGCGGACCCCACGGGCTTTAGCTGCTGCAAGGGCAGCTTTCGTTCTTTCACTAATTCTGCGCCCTTCTTCTTCAGCCATCGCAGCGTAAACGTGCAACATGAACTTGTCGGCGTTCGGCATATCAACAGCAGTAAAGCGGACCCCACTTTCGAGGAGGCCAGATATGAAATGGACATTACGAGCCAGCCTGTCGAGTTTGGCAATGAGCAAAATTGCACCTTCTTTACGGCATGCCGCAATGGCTGCGGCTAGCTTTGGGCGCTTAGCACGCTTTCCGCTTTCTACCTCAGTAAATTCAGAAATGAGATCAGAAGGTGAGGTCGAAAGGAATGCGTTGGTTGCTGCGCGCTGGGCATCAAGACCCAAGCCGCTCTGGCCTTGTTGCTGTGTGGAAACGCGGTAGTAGGCGATGTAACGTGAACTCATTGTTATGGCTTTCTGCACAAGTTAATGTTCGTTTGCCTGTGAACACCTGATCAACGACCATCTTCCAGTAAAGCCAAGTATGGTATTGTGTTTCATCCGCTCTAAGCCGTTCTAATTAAGTCTCAGTTCGCCTGATATACTCGGGTACTAGGTCAAATACGGTTGGCGTGTTGGTAGGTTGAGGTGTGCCGCTTGTCTGTATGGGCTACTAAAACAGGTTTCCCTTTTTATATTCATCGAGTTAGCCGAAAGTTGGTGACAGAGAAAAGGCCTATAGGGATCAGGTGTGTGTAGGGGCGCACGAAAGGCATTCGACATTCTGCACATTTCGAAAAAACTGCCAAAATTTTTCACATCTAGGGATAGGAGGGGGGCTCTTTATTTTATTTTGTTGAAAGTTTTGTGCGGCGAAGGCGGCGCTTTTTCGAGGGCGCTTTAGGTTGTGTATTTTTTGAGGTCTCTTGATTGGGTTTGTCGATGAAGTTGAGCACGTCACTGGCCTTCCAGCGGGTGCATCCTCCAATCTTGGTTGGCGCTGGAAATTTTCCGTCAGAAACCCACCGCCAAATCGTTGATACGCCACAGTTGAGAATTTTACTTACATCGGACACGTTAAGTAGTTGTATATCATTATACATTCTTCATTCCTTAAGTTGATCTATAGGGCCATTGTAAGGTGATTCGCAGGAAGTGAAGAGTCTTTAATTTTTCGAGTATTTTACAAGTCAATTGTATTGTTTGGTTTGAGCGATAAAAAGCGCATAAAGTTTGCGCGAACTCTAGCGTGCAGCCGTCAAATACGCCGCAATTTGATCTTTTTCTTAGGTGGCGAAACAAACTGCGCCCAACTGTCCAATAGTGTTCGTCGCTGTTCCAAAAAATCTGTGCGGCGATATGCTTTAACCACCTTGCTACCCGTTGAGTGTGCCAGCAACGTTTCAGCCACCTCGTGTGGTGCGTCGGTTGTTTCGGCAACCCAAACGCGTAGGCTGGTGCGGAAGCCGTGAGGGCGTGCCTCCATCCCCCTACGCTCCATCAACCGCGCCATTGTTGCATCCGAAATTACACCTTTCTTAACGCTGGGGAATAAGTGGCCATCCCTAGAAAACTGCCGCGCTGCTTGAATGATCTGCAATGCTTGCGGTGAAAGCGGCACGCGAAAATCTTCAGCAACATCTTTGGCCCCCTTCATGTTTTCGCTAGGAATGGTCCATAGGTCTCCCTCAACTTGGTCCTCGTGTAAGAACCTCACGGAACCAGTGCGCATACCAGTCAAAATCAAAAAGCGCAGAGCAAGATGTGTTATACTGCCATCATTTAAGCTGGCGTAGAATTCGGGTACCTCCTGCCAAAGTAATGCTGGGATGTGTTGAGCTTTGTGGCGTGGTTTTCCGAGTAGTGCCTTAGCCTTTTCACAGGCCTGTATATCAACAGGTAAGCCTAGCGCTGCGGCATGCTTGATGCAGATCGCGAGGCGGCCAAGAGCTTTGCGTGCCGTTTCTGACTTCGTGTGCCAGATTGGGGATAGTGTGTCTCTAATATCAACTTGGTCGATTTCTGTGACGGGCATTTTTCCGAGCTTAGGGAGGACATGAAGTTCAAGCGGGCTAAACCACCTGCCAGACACTCCATCGCCCTTTAGTTGAGCCTTTCGTGTTTCGAAGGTATCATGTGCAATTTCAGAAAGTAGGTGGAGGTTACGAGCTGCGTTACGTTTTGATTTTTCGCGCTCTTTAATAGGGTCGATACCATTCCTAACTTGTTCGCGGGCATCGACTGCCTTGCGGCGCACTTCGGCCAAAGAGACAGCCGGATAAGCGCCAAAACCCATTTCTTTGCGCCCGCCATGAATAGTGTACCTAAAAAACCACTGTGCCCCGCCATCCTTGCGCTTATAAAACCATAGTCCCGCGCCATCATTGTATTTTCCTACCTTAGCCGCAGCAATCCCTTTTGCAGTCAATTTGTTCGTTGCACCCATAATACAGCTTCTCTCTATCCCCCCTTCAGTCCACCTAAAAGTGTAAGATAGACCGAGATTCGATGATAGGGGATAATACTCAGTGAGATACTTAGTTACTGTTTTTGTTTATTTAATAGACGTAATGAGATAATAAGATAGCAGGAAATAGTTCGGTTCCTTGCGCCCCGCCCGCACCACCTTCCATTGATTGGAATTGACCCAAAGCCCTCGTCGTTTACGTGAACATCCTGTCACTTTACCCAACTCTTTGTGTCAGGTGCGCATAAAAAAAGGGGAACCCAAAGGTTCCCCAAATGCTTGTATATTTGCGCGTAGTTTAGCCGATGATGGCGTTGAGCGTGGTTGACGGGCGCATGATCGCGGATGTTTTGGTGGCGTCTGCTTTATAGTAGCCATCCATGTCCGCAGGTGCGCCTTCGTCTTTTTTGAGCTCGCTCAAAATTGCCGCTTCGCCTGTTTCGAGCTTTTCAGCCACTTGTGCAAAGTGTGCTTTGAGCTCTGCATCGGTGTCTTGTGCTGCCAAGGCTTCGGCCCAGAAACGTGCAAACCAGTAGTGCGAAGAACGGTTGTCGTTTTGGCCGACTTTGCGCTCTGGCGATTTGTTTTCCAGCAAAAGTTTTACTGTGGCGTCTTCTACGGCTTGACCCAAAACGGCTGCTTTGGTTTTGCCTTTGGCTGTCGCCAAGAAGTTGAAGCTTTCGCCTAGCGCACAGAATTCGCCGAGGCTGTCCCAACGCAAGTGGTTTTCTTCGACCAGCTGTTCCACGTGTTTCGGCGCAGAACCACCAGCACCTGTTTCAAACAACCCGCCACCGTTCATCAGTTTCACGATGGAGAGCATTTTTGCAGATGTGCCAAGTTCCAAGATTGGGAACAGGTCGGTTAGGTAATCACGCAAAACGTTGCCAGAAATGGTCACAACGTCTTTGCCTTTGGTCATTTCAACCCATGAGAAACGCGTGGCTTCGCGAGGCGCCATGATCGGGATATCTTTGCCAGCAGCTTTAAGTGCTGCGTCGACGTATTTGATCAGCTCTGCGTCATGCGCGCGGTTGGCGTCTAGCCAGAAAGCGGCTGTGCCAACAGCGTCGAAACGTTCGATACCTGTTTTGATCCAGTCAAGGATAGGCGCTTTTTTCGCAGTGGAAGACCGCCAGATATCACCAGCCTCAACAGCGTGTGAATGCAGCACGCCGCCATTGTCGAGAACGATTTCAACTGTACCAGCAGAAGGCAGCTCAAACGTTGTTGGGTGCGAGCCGTATTCTTCGGCTTTTTGTGCCATCAAGCCAACGTTGGACACGGCACCACAAGAGGTGACGTCCAATGCGCCGTTTTCTTTGAAGAAATTGATGGTCTCGTCATAGATGCCAGCGTAGCAATTGTCTGGGATGCAGCATTTGGTGTCAGCGGCTTTGCCGTCTGGACCCCAACCGATGCCGCCCGCTTTGATGACAGCAGGCATGGACGCATCGATGATAACGTCTGAGGACACGTGCAGGTTGGTGATGCCCTTGTCAGAGTTCACCATGTACATGTCAGGTTTTCCCGCGAGAGCCGCTTTTAGGTCGGCTTCGAGTTCGGCATTGCCTTTGATACGATCTTCGAGATCGCCAAGACCAGCATTCGGGTTAAAGCCGAGCGCTTTGACTGTCTCACCATGTTTGGCCAAGAAGTCTTCGATGTATACAGACACGAAGTGACCAAAGAGGATCGGGTCAGAGACCTTCATCATGGTCGCTTTGAGGTGCACAGAAAACAGCACGCCGTCTTCCATGGAGGCGATTTCGGCTTTGATGAAGTCACGCAATGCGGCAACGGACATGAATGTCGCGTCAACGATTTCGCCCTCAAGGTATGTCAGACCGTCTTTAAGAACGGTTTCGGTGCCATCAGTTGCGGTGAAAACGATTTTCGCACCACCTGCTTGCGCGGCTGAGATGGTCGCGGATTTTTCATTGGCAAAAAAGTCATTGCCGGACATTGACGCAACATGTGTTTTGCTGTCGGCAGTCCATTCACCCATGCGGTGCGGGTTGGCCATCGCATAGGATTTCACAGCCTTTGCAGAACGGCGGTCAGAGTTGCCCTCGCGCAAAACAGGGTTCACGGCAGAGCCTTTGACCGTGTCGTATTTTGCACGGATCGCTTTTTCTGCGTCTGTTTCTGGCGCGGCTGGATAGTCAGGGATCGCATAGCCTTTGGATTGCAATTCTGTGATCGCGTCTGTCAGCTGTGGAACAGAGGCAGAAACGTTTGGCAATTTGATCACGTTGGCATCTGGTGTTTTCACCAATTTGCCAAGTTCTGCCAGATCGTCGGATACGCGTTGCTCGTCGGTCAATAGATCAGGGAAAAGCGCCAAGATACGGCCAGCCAATGAGATGTCGCGGGTTTCTACACTGATGTCGGCCGCTTTCGCAAAGTAGCGAATGATCGGCAACAGTGAGTGGCGCGCAAGCTCGGGGGCTTCGTCAACGATTGTGTAGATAATGTCTGGGGTTTGATTGGCCATGTTGTGGTCTCTTTCACGATATGATCGGACAAATACCTGCGTGGCAGAGGCTCGCAGGGCATCCACGTCCCCCAGTCCACGCTGTTGACTTCGAGGTAAATGAGACCGCCGTTTAAGTCAATGTGTGCAATGGTATACAAAGCGTAAATCTTTGCCAAAACACCAGTGAATCCTGCGTAAGTCACGAAGGGGGCGGATTTCTTGAACTTATCCGATGCCAATGGGCGTTTTCTGGCAAATCAAAGAATCGCCTCATGCCGTCGATATGGTGACGTAAGGGCATGGAATTTGAGGAAGATTATTTGTTGATTAAAACTTAGTCACATCTTGTTTTGGGGGGCTTTGGCGATCAGATCCTGTTGCAAGCCAAGATTTTCAGACCTAGCCTCACTCCATGAGTGAAAAAAATATCTTTGACGAAATGTTGGGCACTGAGGGGCAGCTTCGCGCACCTTATGCAGAATTTAACCACTGGTTTGAAGGCGAAGACCCCGCACGATTGCGAGCCAAGCAGCGCGAGGCCGAAGAAGTGTTTCGCCTGATGGGCATCACCTTTAACGTCTACGGGCGTACCGAGGCCGAAGAGCGGTTGATCCCATTTGATATCATTCCGCGTATTATTGCAGCCCGCGAATGGAAAAAGCTGTCCAAAGGTATTGAGCAACGGGTGCGGGCTATTAATGCCTTTTTGCATGATGTGTATAACAGGCAAGAGATCATCAAAGCAGGTCGTGTGCCGCGTGAAATGATCGCCAACAACGAAGCCTTTTTGCCGCAGATGTTGGGCATGACGCCCCCCGGTGGTATTTATACTCATATCGTGGGGGTCGACTTGGTCCGCACGGGGGACGATGATTTTTACGTGTTAGAAGACAACGCGCGCACCCCGTCAGGTGTGTCGTATATGTTGGAAAACCGCGAAACGATGCTGCAAATGTTCCCTGAACTCTTTGCGAAAAACAAAGTGCAGTCGATTCAAAACTATCCCACAGATTTGCGCCGTTCTTTGGCGGCTTGCGCACCGGCTGCCTGTGAGGGCACGCCGACGGTGGCTGTCTTGACGCCCGGTGTGTATAATTCCGCTTATTATGAACACGCGTTTTTGGCGGATCAGATGGGTGTGGAATTGGTCGAAGGTCATGATTTGCGTGTCGTGAATGGACGCGTCTGCATGCGCACGACCCGTGGTTATAAACCGATTGATGTGCTGTATCGCCGCATTGATGACGAATATTTAGATCCGCTTAGTTTCAACCCTGACAGTGCATTGGGCGTGCCGGGCATTATGGATGTTTACCGTGCGGGGGGCATTACCATCGCCAACGCGCCGGGCACTGGGATTGCGGACGATAAAGCGATCTATAGTTATATGCCGGATATCGTTGAATTCTATACGGGCGAAAAAGCGATCTTGAAAAACGTGCCGACATGGCGCTGCTCGGAAGCAGAACCTTTGGCCTATGTTCTTGATAACCTGTCGGATTTGGTCGTCAAAGAGGTGCACGGATCTGGCGGATATGGCATGTTAATTGGCCCTACAGCCAGTAAACGCGAAATCGAAGCCTTCCGTCGCAAACTCAAAGCGCGTCCCGGAAATTACATCGCGCAACCAACGCTTAGCCTGTCGACAGTGCCGATTTTCAATAAAGCCGGTTTGACCCCACGCCATGTGGATCTGCGACCTTATGTGCAATGCTCGCCAAAGGGCATCAACATCACGCCGGGTGGTTTGACCCGCGTGGCACTGAAAAAGGGATCGCTTGTGGTCAACTCCTCTCAAGGGGGCGGGACCAAAGACACATGGGTGCTGGAGGACTGATATGCTTGGAAAAACTGCAAATGGCCTCTACTGGATGTATCGTTATCTGGAACGGGCTGAGAACACATCGCGTTTGATCGAAACTGGTCAACGTATTGGTTTGACACGCACCGGCGCGGATGATGATGAATGGCGCTCTGTGATGAAAACTGCGGGCGTTGATCAAGGGTATCTTGCCACGCATGATGACATAAGCAAAGACGATGTGATTGACTGGATGCTGCGCTCGAAAGACAATCCGTCGTCAGTGCAGTCGGGCATCTCGACCGCACGCCAAAATGCGCGTTTGGTGCGCACGGCTTTGACCCATGAAGTGTGGGAGGCGATGAACGGCTGTTTCATGGCCGCACAAAAGACGTTGGCCCGTAAAGTGTCAGAGCGCGATTTGCCCACAGCTTTGGGGTTGGTACGCCAACGCACCGCGCTGGTGCGTGGGGCAACTCATGGCACGATGCTGCGCAATGACATGTATAACTTTGCCCGTATCGGAACGTTTTTAGAGCGTGCCAATGCAACAGCGCGCATTTTGGATGTGAAATACTACGTCTTGTTGCCTTCGGTCTTTTCCGTCGGATCATCGATTGATAACGTGCAATGGGAAACCATTTTACGGTCTGTATCGGGGCGTGGCGGCTATCGCATGGTGCATGGTAACAACACCAATCCACGTGATATTGCGCAGTTTTTGATCCTCGATAAACGTATGCCGCGCAGTTTGAATTTTTGTGCGCGCAAAGTGCTTGATAACCTTGAGCACCTTTCTTCGGATTACGGTATTGAACCAAAATCTTTGGAGCTGGCCAAAACCTTGGTCTCTCGGTTTGCGCATAATGACATTGATGTGATTTTCGAAGAAGGCTTACACGAATACATTCAATCGGTGTTACAAGCCTTCTCAGACTTGGGGCGTCAGGTCGAAATTGACTTTAGGTTCTATGAGTAACTCATGAAATTGAAAATCCGCCACACAACGCGATATGTCTTTGAGACGCCCGTATCTTATGGGCTTCAACAAGTGCGACTGACCCCTAAGGAAAGCCCGTTTCAACGAATTGCCAATTGGCAAACAACAGTGATTGGTGGGGCAAAAGAAGTGGCCTACAATGATCACAACAACAATCATGTGGACCTTATTTCCTTTGATCGTGATGCCACCGAAGTGACCTTGGTCAGCGAAGGTGAGGTCGAAATGATAGAATCGCAGGGCATGATGGGCAAGCACCGTGGCCCTGCGCCTTTGTGGCTCTATGATACATCTACAGATTTGACCAAAGCAGGACAGGGCGCGCGGGCCTTGATCAAACAGGTTGAAGGCGACACTGATTTGGACCGGTTGCACAGCTTGTCAAAGGTTATCCACGCCTCCGTGGTCTATGAGGTTGGAAGCTCTTTGCCCACTGGCACCGCCGAGGATGCTTTGAGTGCTGGCAAAGGTGTTTGCCAAGATCACAGTCATATCTTTTTGGCCTGCGCACGCGCGATGGGATTTCCTGCGCGCTATGTTTCAGGCTATTTGATGATGGATGATCGGATAGATCAAGAGGCCACACATGCATGGGCCGAGGCACATATAACGGGTCTTGGCTGGGTGGGATTTGATGTATCTAATGGCATTTCCCCTGATGTGCGTTATGTGCGCGTTGCGACAGGGCTGGACTATGCGGGGGCAGCTCCTGTAACTGGTACGCGATATGGCGGCTCTGGCGAACGCTTGAGCGTTCAAATCGAAGTCGCTCAACAGTAAGGCAAACACGATACTATGACATATTGCGTTGGAATGATGCTCGATTGCGGGCTTGTTATGATGTCAGACACGCGCACAAACGCAGGCGTTGATAACATCTCTATGTTTCGCAAAATGGCCACTTGGGAAGAGCCTGGCGAACGTGTGCTCACCGTGATGACCGCTGGCAACTTGGCCACCACACAAGCCTTGATCAGTCTACTGGATGAACGCAGCAAAGCGCCTGAGGATCGTGAACCCTCTATCTTTGCCGTGCCATCGATGTTTCAAGCCGCACAGCTTATTGCAGACACATTGAAAAACGTCATTTCCGATCATGCGGATGAGGGCCAAAAAGCCGATAGCGGTTTCAACGCGACTGTGATTTTGGCAGGCCAAATCAAAGGCGCGCCACCACGATTGTTTTTGATCTATCCCCAAGGTAATTTTATCGAGGCCAGCACCGACACGCCGTTCTTTCAAATCGGCGAAACCAAATACGGCAAGCCTATTTTGGTGCGCGCTTATGATCCGAAAATGTCTTTTGAAGAGGCGATCAAACTGCTGCTTGTGTCTTTTGACAGCACGATCAAGGCCAACCTTTCAGTCGGGCTCCCCTTTGATGTGCATACCTATGAGACCGACAGCTTTAAGATCGGGGCGCAAACGCGTATCGAAGCAGATAATAAGTATTTTCAAACCATTTCAAATGGTTGGGGCGAGGCTTTGAAAACAGCTTTGGACAGTCTGCCGAATTACAGTCTCGACGTCTAAGGCGTCTCAAGGCTTAGATTCGGTTTGGGGACCAAGTCAGGCTTGATGCCTTTTTCTATGTAATCCCATGTGGCCAAGCCAATCATTGCCCCATTGTCCGTCGCCCATTTGATCGGAGGCAAGCACAAGGATAGGTCGTGGACCTGTGCCAGTTTTGCCATCCCGTCACGTATTTGCGGCGACGCGGCGACCCCGCCAACAATGATCAGCGATTTTGGCGCACACTCAATGACAGCTCGCTCGGCCTTGGCGATGAGCACATCCATACAGGCGGCCACAAAAGACGCGGACATGTCGTCAACGCTGACTTCTGGATGTTTTTCAATGTGGCGCGCAACGGATGATTTCAGGCCTGAGAATGAAAACTCATAGCCTTCGTTTTTCATTGGGCGGGGCAGGCGCAATACAGGCGTGCCGCGTTTGGCCGCCGCATCTATGGCAGGCCCTCCTGGCATGCCAAGCCCCAGCATCCTCGCCACTTTATCATAGCTTTCCCCAACAGAATCGTCGCGGGTTGTGCCGAGCAAACGGTAACTCCACGGGTCTTTAAGTTCGGCCACCAAAGTGTGCCCGCCAGAGACAAGCAACACAACAGCGGGGTAGGTGGTGCGAACCTCTTCCAGATCGACAGACCGCATATGGCCGCGCAAGTGATTGACGCCGTAAACCGGCACCCCCCAGCCCATCGACAGCGCTTCTGCTGTTGCCAGACCGATTAAAAGCGACCCGATTAAACCGGGGCCACGGGTGACGCCGATGGCTTTAAGGTCTTTTGGTGTGACGTGCCCCTCATCCATAACAGATTGAATCGTTGGCAAAATAGCTTCCAAATGCGCACGAGATGCCAGTTCAGGGTAGACCCCGCCATGGGCTTGATGAATCTCGTATTGCGACACGGTTTTGATCGCTTTGACAGAGCCATCCTTTGCGACCAGCGCCACAGAGGTATCATCACAAGAACTCTCGATTCCCAATACATAGTCAGTCATCGGCACACTCCAAAATGGCTGTGATCTCTTCCTCAGGTACGGCCCCGATGCGCTCAATTCTGGGCGGCGTCACACGGCAATTGACCAATGTTGATGGCGCTTGCGATTTGGCATGTCCTGCAACGACGTAATCCGGTGTGCCGTTCAGTTGATCTGCGGCCTCTTGCGTGGTCTGCGGCGTGTCCTGACCCGATAGATTTGCGGAGGTGGCCATCAAAGGTCCCAAGTTTGTGAGCAATGCCAACAAAAGCGCATCATCGGGGATGCGAACGGCACATTCTGCGCGGCCCGAAAGCCAGTTCGGTGTCGTCTTTGCTTGCAATCCAATCGCAATGGTCAACGGCCCCGGCATATATGGACTGTCCAAACAGGCGCGCGCGCTACGGGTGATTTGACCACCAAAAGCTGTGATCTGGTCGGCAGAGGCCACGATGATCGGCAGGTTTTTGTCTGTTGGGCGTTGTTTGAGCGCATAGACCTTATCGACAGCGCGACTGTCACTTGGCAATGCCACAAGCCCCAAGACCGTGTCCGTGGCCAAAAGCACCACGCCGCCAGCTGTAAGCGTTTCTTGCGCCTCGCCTAAAATGCGCTGGTCGACAGACATCACAGGACCTCTACGATTGGGTAAGCACGGGTGTCTGATGCTGGCAATGCTTTGCTGCGCGCCACTTTTAGCATGGTTTCCATCGATGCAACATTGGTCTCGGGTGATTTCAGCCCGTCATCCACGACATTGCCAGCGATGCGGCATTTATCTAATTTTGCAATCATATCTAAAGCAATATCACGTTCACAATGTTCGTAATGTGCTAGCGCGCCGTTTTCAAATATCCCGAAATGCACGAAAGGCTTCGCCGCTTTTCGTAAGATCACAACAGGCACACCATCAAGGGACATTTCATTGCCGAGCAGTTCAAACGCGGGCAGTCCGGTGGTGGGCAGGCCAAGGGAAAAGCCCAAAGCATTGGCAAAGGCAACGCCCGTGCGCGTCACGCCAAGGCCACCGGGGCCGATGTCGACAAAAATCTGTTTGATATCGCCAAGTGTCGCGCCCAACCGGTCCAATCCCGTTTCCAGTACCATTCGGTAATTGCGCGATCCGATCAGAGACTCGTCGGTGGCGCTGTCGAACACGATCTCATCACCGCGTGCCAGCCCCAAAACAGGCACACCGTTTGATGTTTGCAGCAGAAAACTCAGGTCAGTCATTGAGTGTCGCCTCAAGATCGGCAAAGACAGATGCCCAACGTATATCAGTGGACGAGAGAGTGAAAATACGGTCCGTATCCGTCGGGCCAAATGCGATCTCAATTTGCAATGGCGCGTCAAAGAACCCGTCAATCCGCGTGCCCCATTCGATCAAACATATGGCAGTATCGAAATAGTCATCCAAGCCTAAATTATAAAACTCTTTTGCTGTTTCAAGGCGATATGCATCGACATGCAAAACGGGCGCTTTGGGCGTCTCGTAGATGTTGGCAATTGTATAGGTGGGGCTGGTGACGTCTTCCGAGCTGCCCAAAGCCCCCACAAGCGCACGAATGAAAAAGGTTTTGCCTGCTGCCAAAGACCCATCCAGCAGCGCAACATCGCCCGCGCACATTTGCTTGCCAAGCTGGCTTGCGACACGGGTGGTTTGCGCCTCATCAGAGGCATGAAGCGTAATGGAGTGAAGCTTATGCGCGGCCACGCTGTTGATCCTTAAACATGAATTCCCAAGGCGGATTTAGGTCAAAAATGCCCAAAGGTCCATGGGATCCGCGTTTGATGTGTGATTAAAACAATGTGTTGAACAACGCGCGTGGCAAATAACGCCCCCATTTGAATACCCAAGCGAATGGTCGAGGAAAGGCGGTTTCAAACCGTCCGCTATCAATGGCGGCAATAACATGTTGCGCGGCGACGTCAGTGGTCATGATTTGCGGCATGGCAAAATCGTTTTTGGCGGTCAGACGGGTCTTGATAAAACCAGGGTTGGCCATCTGGATTTTTACACCCGATCCCTTCAGATCAATCAGCAGGTTTTCAGCCAAATGCATCAGCGCGGCTTTCGATGCAGAATACCCAACAGCGCTAGGCAAGCCGCGATAGCCCGACAGCGATCCGATCAGCATAATGTGACCAAACCCACGGGTGACGTAGTGCGGCACAACATCAGCCAGCACCCGTGTCGCACCGGTGAAATTGGTATCGATCATCCGCTCCACGGTCTCTGCATCCCACTCGCGCGCATTCATCGGCTCGTAGGTGCCAACACAATAGAGCATCGCATCGACGTGGGCAGCTTTTGGGGTGGCCTCGCGTACACTTTTCGCATCGGTGACATCCATGGGCAAAACTGTTGCGTTGGGCAAGGTGGCGGCGAGGGCCGTCAATTTGTCCAATGATCGTGCAGACAAAATAACATGCGCACCGCGTGCCGCGATCTGTTTGCTCAAAGCCGCGCCAAGCCCGTCTGAGGCACCCACGATCCACCATGTTTTGCCGATAAAAGCGTCTGTCATTTCGGATCTCCAGATTTTGTAAGATCATGTGAGGGTGGGGCTGGTCGCTTGCGATATGTCGCGCCTTTCAGTTTCAAAGCCAATGCTTGCCAGTGGATCAAAGCCATGGTGCGCAAAGGGCCAAATGGGCGGCGTAAATAAGCCTTTAACAGCGATACATTGGTCACAGGCTGGCGTGGTCCAGAAAGTGTGGCGATCACGCCCTCATCCCCATTGCCGTGGAAAATACGGATCGCGACGCGGTTCGGCGTGATGTCGAATTGGAACGCGTAATGCCCATCAACCTGTTGAAATGGCGAAACATGCAGCGCTTTGGGTGCTGTGACCTGATCGGCTTTGGTGATAGGGCCAAGATCATCTTGCACGCAAAGATAAGAATGGCGATCGTTAAAGGGTGTCGACACTTCCGCGATCACCCCCACCAAATCCTGGCCGCGCCAGCCCAGCCAAAAACTGACGGGGTTAAAGCCATAGCCCAAAAAACGCGGCTGGGTCAGCAGATCGATACGAATATCCTTTAGGCCTGCATGGGTAAAATGCTGTCTCGCCCAATCGGCACCGATACCCTGTTTCAATTTTCCGCCGTGGTCGCGATCATGAATGGAGGCGAGATTGAGCCGATTGCGGGAAAACAACGCGGGCAGCTCGGATGTGGGTGCATCAAGATTGATCAATACGAAATCCACGCCATAGCGAAAGGCGTTTTTTATCGATCCGCGCCGCGCATGGCTGGTGTGGCCTGCGATGTGCTCGGGTCGATGACAAGTCATGCCAAAATCACATCCAGTTTCGCAGGCGACCGTTCTGCCATTTTGTCAGCCACTTGCACGGCGGAATGAAACCCGTCTTCGTGGAATCCGTTGCGAAGGTAAGCCCCAGCAAACCACGTGCGGTTGTCGCCATTGATGGATTGAATGGTCTTTTGCGCCGACAAAGCCGCATTATCAAACACGGGGTGATAAAGCGTCGTCTCGTCATAGATTTTTGCTTCATCAATCGGGGTGGCTGCATTGAGGGTTACAAACAAAGGATCATGTTCGTCAATCGCTTGCAATTTGTTCATCCAATAGGTGACCCCAAGTGATTGCTCTTGTCCGACAGTGTCAGATTTATAAACCCAAGATGACCATGCTGCGCGGCGTTTTGGCATTTGGTTCGGGTCTGAATGCAGCGTCACGCGATTGGCTTGATAGCGTAGATCAGACAGGGCCTTTTGCTCAATCGGGGTAGGCTTGGCGATCAGCTTGAGGGCCTGATCTGAATGGCAGGCAAAGATGACTTGGTCGAAACGTTCAGACATTCCGTTTTCGGCTTTGACCGTAACGCCAAGTGGTGAGCGCGTCACGGCAGCAACGGGTGTGTTAAGGCGCAAGGTGCAGCCCATCATTTTCAGATGTGTCTCGAGACGGTTCACGTATTCAATCGATCCACCTTTGACGGTGTACCATTGGTGCTGACCTGTGGCTGATAGCAGCGCGTGATTGCGAAAGAACCGCAGCAGGCTTGCGGCGGGATAGTTGCGCACTTCGGATGGGGGCGTCGACCAGATCGCGCCACATATTGGCATCAGGTAATAGTGCACGAACCAATCGCCAAGGCGCAATTGTTTCGTCAGCTCGCCGATGGTCGTCGTCTCGTCTTGCACTGTGCTTTCTGCGTGGGCGTTGAACTTGAAAATATCGCGCACCATGCGCAAAAAAGCAGGTCGTGCCATATTGGATTTTTGCGCAAACAGCGCGCCCAACCCTTGCAATCCGTATTCTATGGCACCGCTGTTGATGGTCGCGCCAAAGCTCATGTCCGATTTGATCACAGGTACATTGAGTGCATCAAACATCGCGGTCAAATTGGGATAATTGGCATAATTGAACACGATAAACCCTGTATCCACCGGTTGATCGCCGTTTTTGCCTGCGATCCGCGTGCGTGCATGTCCACCCAAGCGCGGCTCGGCTTCGAAAATCGTCACATCGTGTTGTGGCGATAGTAAGTAAGCGCTGGCGAGGCCGGAAATGCCCGAACCGACAATGGCAATGCGTGAGCGGGCTTGGGTGGGAATATCAAATGACATCGGAAATCCTATGTTGCTTACACAGGTTACGCGATCTCACTCCATTTGGATCATTTATTTACAGGGCGCAAAATAATTCGCAAAGAATGTGATCCATCTATCGACGGGCTGCGTAAGCTTGGTATGATAGTTGATGAACATAAAATTTTGGATGGCGCTAAGATTGTGCCCACTCCGCGACACGCGCGACTGTCGGGACAAGCGCCACAGACGCGCAAGGTTTCTCGGGAGAGGATGCCCGTGACTTGTGATATGTCGACAACGTTTACAGAGCAGACAGAATGGATGCTCAAAGTGCGCGACGCCCGTGATCGTGCGGCCTTTGCAAAGCTATTTGATCATTTCGCGCCACGGTTGCGTGGGATGTTGATGAAAAACGGTTTTGGCGCCGCCCAAGCCGATGATGTCATTCAAGACGTGATGCTATCTGTCTGGCGCAAGGCCCATTCATTCAACCCTGAGCGAGCCAATGTGTCGGGTTGGATTTTCCAAATCGCCCGTAATCGCCAAATTGATGTCATCCGCAAAGATCGCCGCCCCATGCCAGAAGAACTCGCCATGCCCGAAAGCACGGATATCGACGGCGAACAGGTTTTGGGCATCGAACAAGAAGCAGCCAGTCTGCGCGCAGCCATTTCGCGGCTCAACCCAGAGCAACGCGATTTGGTGCAAAAGGCATATCTGGGTGAGCTGTCACACAGCGAAATCCAAGCCGAAACGGGTCTTCCGCTTGGCACAATCAAATCCCGCATTCGCCTCGGGCTCGAGCGTTTGCGCCATGAATTGAAAGGAGAGCGGTAAGTCATGACTGATATTGCTCACCATATCCCAGAGGCACTTTTGGCCTCTTATGTCTCCGGTACTTTGGCGCAGCCTTTTGCTTTGGTTGTGGCGGCTCATGTGTCGATTTGTGAAGAGTGTCGCGCCAATTTGGCGGCTCATGAGGCCGTTGGCGGTGCGTTATTGGATGCTTTCGATCCTATTTCAATCACGGATGATCTGCGCAACCGCGTGATGGCAGGGCTGGACGATGATATCGTGCCTGAGCCTGTGCGCCCGCGTGGCGATAACACCTATCCAACACCTGTGTTGGAAGCGTTGGGCAGCAAACCACCCAAATGGCGCTCGCTTGGGCCTGGGGCCAAACAGTGCATTTTGAATGCGGGCAAAGATGGATCTGTGCGTTTGTTGTACATCGCACCGGGTTTTGCAGTGCCTGATCACACCCATGGCGGGCTTGAGCTGACTTTGGTGCTGCAAGGCGCGTTCAAGGACGAAACAGGTCGGTTCGCACGTGGTGATTTGGAAGTGGCTGACGATACGTTAGAGCATACGCCAGTTGCCGAAGAAGGCTTGCCCTGCATCTGCTTGGCCGCGACCGATGCACCATTGAAGTTCAGCGCCTTTGTGCCGCGTCTTTTGCAGCCTTTGTTTCGTATTTAAACGTTATGAACTTGTTGGATTATGTTTAAAGGTCCCGTTGGGGGCCTTTTCTATGTGTCGTCTGTATCCATCCAAATGGTCACAGGGCCATCATTGATCAGGCTCACTTTCATATCCGCGCCAAATTCACCGGTTTGAACTGGCACACCTGTGGCGGACAGAAACCCCGTGAAAGCATCATAGAGCACCTTGCCGGTGTGCGGGTCAGCAGCGTTGGAAAAACCGGGGCGATTGCCTTTGGTATTGGCAGCCAAAGTGAATTGGCTCACGACCAAAGCGGACCCATTGATGTCGCGCAGCGATAGGTTCATTTTTCCGGTATCGTCTTGAAAAATTCGCAGCTTGGACAGCTTGGTCGCCAGTTTCTGCGCCTCGGCTTCGGTGTCATTACGCATCGCGCAAACAAAGACCAATAGCCCCTGCGGGCATTCGCCGACGGTTTTGCCATCAACCTTAACGCTGGCCTCGAGCACCCGTTGAACCAGAACCCGCATGATTACATCTCATGGGTCCAAGGAGGATTTGCGCCTGCGCGTGACACCGTGATTGCTGCCGCTTTTGATCCCATTGCCAAGGCCGCGCGGATGGTCTCGTCATCCAGATCGGCCACACCTGCTTTGGTCAGCTTGCCGCTTTGTTGCAATGAGGCCAAAAGACCTGCATTAAATGTATCGCCCGCGCCAACTGTATCGGCCACCTCAACCTTGGTCGCCGTGACTTGTACAACCCCGTTTTTGGTAAACCCGCGTACGCCCTCAGAACCTTCGGTCAAGCAGACCAGCTTGGGGCCTTTGGTCAAAAGCGTTTGAATATGTTCTTCAATATCGCCGTCACCCATGATCCACAAAAGGTCTTCGTCAGATACTTTAACGATGTCGCACAGGCTCAGCATGTGTTCCATTCGTGCGCGATACCGCGCCTCATCTTTGATAAACGAGGGGCGAATATTCGGGTCCATCATGATCACACGGGTGGCTGCCTCGCGGGCGCACAGGGCCTCGTATGCTTCACCGCAGGGCTCAACTGGCAGGGAAATACCGCCAAAGAACAGCGCGTCCACAGTGTCAGGAATATTGGGCAAATCCGCAGGTGTCAGCATGCGGCCCGCTGTGTTTTCATCATAAAACGCATAGGTCGCATGGCCATCGACCAATTTCACAAAGGCCACGGTGCAAGGCCGATCCGCTGTCACGGCCAATGACGCATCCACACCACTCTCCGCCAATTTTGATTTGAGTAAATCGCCAAAGAAATCATTCGACAACCCATGGAAAAACGCAGGACCAGCCCCAAGACGCCCCAACGCGATGGCGGTGTTGAACACAGCACCACCAGCATGCGGAGCATATGCATCCTCATTCAAAGTGGACGTGCGGGGCAACATATCGATCAGAGCTTCACCAGCGCAGAGGATCATGAGACAATTCCTTATTGAGTTGCTGTCGTTTTAAGTTCGTTAGCGCTATCAGGGCAAGCGTTATTTGATCAATCACGCATTCAAAGTCATTGGTATTGTGATGCGATAAACCCGATGGCGCCTGCAACGATTGCGCCTAAAATGACGGCAAAAGCGATTTTCCAAGCGGACCAAGGGCGTTCGCCTTGTACCCGACCAGTACGGCCATTGACGACAAAGCGATAGGTTTTCCCGCGGTATTTATAGGCGGCCATCCAAACCGGCAGCAGCACATGTTTGAATGTCACGTTTGAGACTTGTGTGTTTACACTGGCCACTTGTTGACGATCACCGCCGATGTCAAATTTAACGTCACGCAAAATCACACGATCC
Organism: Pacificibacter marinus; assembly: GCF_018860505.1. GTDB lineage: Bacteria > Pseudomonadota > Alphaproteobacteria > Rhodobacterales > Rhodobacteraceae > Celeribacter > Celeribacter marinus_B. Next base: position 76,079 of record NZ_JAHKPU010000042.1, on the reverse strand, counting down.
ATATAGCTGCGCGCAGACCGATAGCCGTCTTCCAAATCAACAGAGTAACTTTCGGCGCGAAACCCAGCAATGTAGTCAGGAACATAGGGTTCCATCGCTTGCAAATCCCACGGCTCTAGCCCTTCAGTGTATTTCTTGGGTAAAGACGTTGAGGCCAGCACCAAAACATCATCAAAAAACCGTGCGACACGCCCTGATTTGTTGCGCCATTTGGTACGCCGCTCGCGCACTTGTTTACGTTTGCCATCGCGCATAACGGTTTTGGTGACATAATAATCATCCCCGCGCATACCAGAATATTGCGACTTTGTATCGGCATCAAAGGTCCAATAGGGGACGTAAATACCAGACAGCTTGCGTCCTTTGCGGGCGTAGTTTTGCAACCCGTTTGGAGCAAACCACAATCCGCCTAGCCAGTCATTCATCGCGTCGCGTGCTGTCGCTTCTGATAGCGCAAAGGGTAGCAGCCCACGCGGTTTGATTTGGCGATGTAGCCCCGTGTCTGTAACCACTGGCGTTGCACAAAACGGACATTCTGTGGCATGGATCTCGGCGCTAAATTCGACCTGTGCGCCACAATTTGGACATTCAGAGACACGGGTGTCTTCCATATCTTGTTGCGGCAATAGGTCTTTGATTGCGCGGCTGTAATCCAACTCATAGGGGCCTGTTGCGCCGCCGATGTCCAAAGTCTCAGTTGCCCCGCAATGATCACAGGCCAGTGCGCCTGTGTCGGGTGAAAACCGCATGTCTGCCCCGCAGGTGGTGCAGGGAAAGCGGTGATCTTGTAAAACGTCTTGTGCTGGTAATCCGTCGTTACCGGTCATGACGACCCTCCGGCATGTTCAAAGCTGACGATCTGCGCGATTTGCGTTGCTGCCTCACTGGTATGCCGAATCACGTGGCAAAAGATGCGCTCTTGCGCGCCGCGTGTCAGTCGCCCCGATACCGACGCGGCTTTGCCGTGCGTTACAACTTGATCCACAGTGATGGTGTCGGGGGCGGTCAGGGCGTCAAATACTTTTGCAATGGCCGTGCGACCGGCGGCTGGGGCGTCTTGTCCGCATTCCCAAGTGGCATCATCTGCGATCATGTCAACGGGCAAAGGGCCAACGCCCATCAACGCCAGCGCGATGTCTTCGGCGCGAGCATCTTTGCGGGCATGGCCCTCGGCTTTGCGGGTCACTTTGGGCGGCTTGTTTTTGGGCTGCATGGTCAAGTCTGTCCAATCGCCGCTTTAGGCGCCGGGCGGTGGTGGGGGCGGGGCGACGGAAAACAGTTGTGACAGCTCGACCACATCATCGGCTTCCAACCAGCCATCTTGGCCTTGGGTCCAAACATAAGAGGCACGGGTAAGGGTGCCTTTGGCGGCCATCTGCCCCATTTCGGCTTTTGAAAACGGGCCTTTGGTTTCGCCATTCACAGCGATGTGCCAAACATGTTCAACAGGCGGCGGCGGAGGGGCTTGGACGGCGGCTGTTGGGCGTGCGCCCCATGGGCCTGCTGCCTGTTGCGCCATGCCCATGCCAAGACCCGCGCCGATACCTGCGCCCATCGAGGCAGCCATGGCAGAGTTCTCCGCGCCCATGCCTTCGGCTGCGTTGAATTTCATGTAGTTGTCCAGATTGCCGACAATGCCCATCGAGGTGCGTTTATCAAGGGCTGCTTCAACAGCTTCAGGCAAGCTGATGTTCTCGATGTAATATTCAGGAATAACAAGGCCGTATTCGGCGACGACTTTGGAAATTTCTGTCGCAACCAATTTGCCAAGACCGTCAGTGTTCGCGGCCATATCCAAGACAGGAATGCCGCTTGAGGCGACGATGCGTGAAAAGGCCTGCACGATGATATTGCGGATTTGGAACGAGATTTCGTCCATGGTGAATTCGCCGTCGGTGCCAACGATTTCCGTCAAAAACAGCGCAGGGTCTGAGACCTTGACCGTATAGGTGCCGTAGGCGCGAATGCGGACTGGGCCAAACTCTGGGTCGCGACACATGATCGGATTCTTTGTGCCCCATTTGAGGTCTGAGAACCGTGTGGTGTTGACGTAATAAATTTCAGATTTGAACGGTGATTTGAAACCGTGATCCCAGTGGTTCAAGGTCGTCAAAATCGGCATATTGTTGGTCTCAAGCATGTAAAGACCCGGTGTGAAGACGTCCGCCAATTGACCTTCATGCACGAAAACAGCTGCTTGACCTTCGCGTACAGTCAGCTTCGCGCCGTATTTAATTTCGTGCGCTTCACGCTCAAAACGCCACACCATTGTATCGCGGGTGTCATCGGTCCAGTGGATGACATCAATAAATTCACCAGATAGAAAATCGAAAATTCCCATGGGAGGCTCCTGTGGCGGTTAAGTGGCGTCGCGCATCAGCTCGTTGGCGATTTGCGCAGAAATAGGACGGGCGATTTCGGGCTGCATACCGGGGTAAAGGCGCGGATCATACAAAATGCGCAGCAGCAATTCATCATGCCCCGTCAGCAGCGCGAATTCTTCGTCGTCGTTGAAAATTGACGGACGGGCGCGCGGCGTGTCATTGGCAAGGCCAAGCCCCTGCGCAATTTCTTCATGAAAACATGACTTTCGCATCAACTCAGGGTGTTCGCCGCGAATGATCGCCACGGCCGTTTGATAAACGCCATTGTCTGAAGGGTCAGACGCCACCACCAAACAATAGTTGGATCGCGGCATGTTTTCGATGGAATTGATGGCAGCTTGGCCGATGCCAGGAATAAGCTGTTCAAGGCGCGGGCCGATCACTTGGCGCTCGTCTTCGTTCAACACCAAAACATGAAAGTTGGGGCGTGCGGACATCGAAATCGAATGGTTTGTTGCCCGTGCAAGTCGCCCTGTCAAAGCGGCAACTGTTGCGCGGTCTGTGGCGCGTTGTGCATCGGGAATACTGGCGCCAAATTCCAAACCGATGCGTACAGGACCAGCCCATTTATGCAGTGATGACGGCGTGGTGCGGGCCACATAAGTGCCGCCGACACTGGTGTATTCGTCGTTCAGCGCGATGGCGTCGAAATTATTGGCCAGCTGGTGGGTTGTGAACGGCGTATCACTGCCGCCGCCATCTGTGCGCAGCAAATCATTGAGCAGCAGGTTATTTTGAACTTTTGCGTAATAATCACGCATGGCGTTACTTTGCGCTGAGGGCCCTTGAGGCGTCGTGTCGGCCTCTACTGCTGTGGGTACAGTGGTAGGGCGTGATTGAGGGATCGGCGACACAGTTGTGGATTGGACGCAGCCGGACAGCGTCATCGCGGCTGCGAGGACAAACCCCGCAGCGCGTTGAGTTTTATATGTGCCGCCTTGTGTCACCTTAGCTCGGAACAGCTGTGCCAGCATTGTCGCCGGTGCCTGTGCGTTTGGCTTTAGCAGAAGCCAATGTATCACGCAGTTCTGCTTCCATTTGCTTCAGGTCTGCTTCTGCTGCTGCGCGTTTGGTTTTGCCATCGTCGGCGATCTGCAGGCTTTCTTGGATAGTCGCGATCAATTCAGCGTTGGCGGTTTTCACGGCCTCAATGTCAAACACGCCACGTTCCATTTCTTCGCGCACAACTTTGTTGGCTTGGCGCAGGTTCTTGGCGTTGGATGTCAGCAATTCGTTGGTCAGATCATTGGCTTCGCGCACGGCATGTGCCGCCTCTGAAGAGCGTTGAATGGTCACGGCTTGGGCCAATTGGGTTTCCCACAACGGGACTGTGTTGACCAAGGTCGAATTGATTTTTGTGACCAAGGATTTGTCGTTTTCTTGCACCAAACGGATGGATGGCAAGGACTGCATGGTGACTTGGCGCGTCAGTTTTAGGTCATGCACACGGCGTTCCAAATCATCGCGCGCGGCACGTAGATCGCGCAGCTCTTGCGCGACCATGACTTGATCGTTCTCTGCCGCAGCTGCCACCTCTGCTTCTTTCGCGGGAATGGTCACGCCATCAAGCTCTTTGAGCTTTTCTTCGCCAGCGGCGATGTAAATGCCCAATTCGTCGTAGAAGGTCAGCGTGCGATCGTACAAAAGATCCAAGGATTTAATGTCTTTCAAAAGCGTGTGCTCATGCGATAAAAGATTGTCTGTGATGTCATCAATCTGGCCTTGGACAGTCTCAAAGCGGGCAACGAATTTCGCCATAGGGGCAGCGCGCCCCAGAAGTTTTTCCCACCAAGACCGATCTCGGCGCACATCGAGTTCAGAGATTGAAAAGCCGCGAATGGTGGTTACGATGGATCGTAGGCTGTCGCCCGCTGGCCCGACGTCTTTGTTACGCACATCTGCGAGCATGGCTTGGGAAATCTCTTGCAATTCAGCTTGCGCACCAGAGCCGAAACGCACGATGGAATTTGTATCGCTCATATCGATTTCAGTCATAGCGCTGCGGATCGCGTCAGCCTGTGCAGGTTCTGCTGCGTCAAATACGACCAGATCGCCCGCGGGCTCAGGCAGAACAACGGCGGTGACTGCTTCGACGTCTTTCAACGTGGCTTCGGCTTTTTGGCGAGTGGTATCTGACATGAAGTCCCCCAGAGATAACGATTTGATTTACTTGATACCTTCGCGGGCCAACCGGTCGCGAAGCACGTCGATCTCGATGTCAAGATCGACCTTATTGTCTAAAAGTAACGCTTTGTTGCGTGCTGTGAAATTGCTTTCAAGGTCGTCTAAAAGCGCAAGGTAGGATGTGCGGGCGTCCATGTTACGGCTGCGGCCCCAGATGTCGGCGAATTTTGTCGTCGCGTCACGCGCACCTTGCAAATAGACGCTCAAATATTTGCGCGCTGCGGTCAAATCGCGCGGGTCTTCTTCGACAGTACGAAACATGGCGCGGGCGGTTTTGGCGAATTGATCTAGGCGGGTTTGCGTCTCGCGGTCGCCCGCGCGCTCTAGGGATTCACGCATAGAGGCCAAATGGCGTTCTGCCTCGGTGACAGCTTTGGCCACGCGATCTTGTTGAAAGGTGTCGATGCCTTCTATGCCTTTGTGTTTCAAAGGATCAATGCCAAAGGCAAAACTGTGTAAAGCTGTGCCGAGAACCGCGAAAATGGCAGCCTCAAGTGGGCCCCAACCCGCGATACCAACAAGGCTAAGTCCAAGGCCTGTTAAAGCAGACCCGAAAATTTTGCGTGGAATCGCAGGGCGGCGAGCGACTTTGCGCGCTTCATAGGCTTCTTGCGCTTTCAGGCCTTCGCGGGTCAGCCAAGCGGCCCCCAACAACAATCCCAGAGCGACAATGTATTGCGCCATGACAATGGGTTCAGCGCCAAAAGCTTTCCACGCCAAGGGCAGGGCAGCATAAAACAAGATGTTTGAGCGCGCGCCCACACGGGATGGTTCTTTGCCATCAAAAGGACGTGCTTTTGGGGCGTCCATCGATGTGTTCGCGTCATTGTTACTGTCAGGTGAGTATTTTGAGCCGTATTTTTGCGCCATGATCAGATGCCCTATGCGCCCAAAGTGGCGTAAAAGGTCAATGCAACCAGCAGATAATACGCAAGTTTTTGGGCCTTATTGGCGCTCATGTCGCTCTCACTCCATCCTATTGCGGGCTTATGCCCCTTTGCCCGTGCGGGTCTTGCCATAAGATATAGGTAACAAATGCGGTTCATGAAAGGGTTAAGCGTGGGGAAGCTTCATAAGTTGCTCCCCCTTGCTCAGAACTAAGGTTGCTTAGCTGCGTTTTTTGCCGCCGCCAAAACCGTTACCGCCGCGTGGTCCGCCGGACGGCTTGCCATCGCGGCCGCCTGTGGGTTTGTCGCCGTGAGATTTGAACCCTTTGGCGCGACCGCCATCAGGGCCACCGCGTGATTTGTAGCCTGCCGATTTGAAATCAGGTTTGCCGTCACGATCAACAGATTTGCCTTTGTAGCCGCTGCCTTTTGGGCCGCGATCATCACGCTCGCCGCGCGATTTGAACTCTGCGCCCTTTGGGCCACGATCATCGCGATCACGGGAATCTGTGCGGCCAAAGCTTTCCTTGCGCGGACCAGCAGGTTTGCCGCCACGGCTGACTTGACGGCGTGGCTCGCTTGGGTGTTCGATATCTGACGCGAAGGGATCAACGCCCAGCTGATCACGCAACACGCGGGCCTTAACCTCTTCGGCTTGACCGGGGCGAATGGTGCCCAAACGGAATGGGCCGTATGAGATGCGCATCAATCGATTCACGATAACGCCGATGTGTTCCATCGCGCGGCGAACCTCGCGGTTGCGCCCTTCGCGGATGCCTACAGTTAGCCAAGCGTTGGCCCCTTGTTGACGGTCGAACACAACTTCCATTGGTTGGAAATCTTCGCCATCAATCGTCACGCCTTTGCGCAGCTGATCTAGCAACGCCTCAGACGGAGAACCTTTGACGCGCACACGGTACTTGCGCAGCCAACCTGTGTCTGGCAGCTCAAGCTTGCGTTTCAATTCACCATCATTGGTGAGCAGCAAAAGCCCCTCAGAGTTTAAATCGAGACGCCCAACAGACAAAACCCGTGGAAGGCCTGCGGGCAGGTTTTCAAAGACGGTCTTGCGGCCAAGCTCGTCTTTTTCTGTGGTCACGAGGCCCAGAGGTTTGTGGTACAGCCACAAACGGGGCGGTTCCGCTTCGCCGATTTGTTGCCCGTCCACGGTGATGCGATCACCGGGCAATACGTTCAGCGCCGGTGAGACAACCTTGCGGCCATTCACGGTCACGCGACCCTCATCGATGATCACTTCGCAATCGCGGCGCGAGGCAACGCCCGCGCGGGCCAGAACTTTGGCGATCCGATCACCGGGGCGTGTGCCATCCGCGCCAGCCTCGGGGCCTTTGGCTGGCGCGATTTTAGGTGCGCCTTTCTTGGCATAGGGATTCGCGGGGGGCTTTTTGTAAGACTTGCCTTCCGTGTCACCATGGCTGCGGGAGCCTTTGCTTTTTGAAACAAAGGAGGGTGCGCCAGATTTTGCGCCGCGGGCGGGTTTTTTATCGGAATCTCGTGTCATACGATTGCCATAGCTGGGGTTTGCGCAGTTGGGAAGGGGGTGCTGTGCATTGGGCCTGCATTGAGCCTAGATTGAGCGGGTTTGGGCGCGCATTTGCTTGTCATAGGCCGATTTTGGGGGCAGATACAGGTCATGAGCTTTAGATCTTACATGGATATAGCATTGCGCGAGGCGCATGCGGCTGCGGCCCGTGGCGAGGTGCCTGTGGGGGCTGTGATTGTGTCGCCTACAGGAGATGTCGTGGCACAGGGGGGCAATCGCACCCGTGAATGGAATGATCCGACGGCTCATGCCGAAGTGGTCGCGATCCGTGCAGCTTGCACCGCTTTGGGGCAAGAACGCCTGTCGGGATATGATTTATACGTGACGCTTGAACCTTGCCCGATGTGTGCGGCGGCGATTTCGAATGCACGTATTGCGCGTCTGTATTATGGGGCAGAGGATGTGAAATCAGGCGGTGTGGCCCAGGGGGCGCGCGTTTTTTCCCACGCGCAATGCCATCACGCGCCTGAGGTTTATGATGGCATTTCTGCTCAAGATTCCGAAGACTTACTTAAAGATTTCTTTGCAAGTCGGCGCCGCTGAGCCGTCGTTTTATGTGCTGTCGTTGGGTGGTCTTGGCGTTTGTTGTGCCTATTCGCGCCTGCGTCTGCCCCAATTAATTTTCGACCAGACGATTTCATGCGCAAAATAGCAGATGAAGCCCACGACTGCGCCAGAAATAGCAATGCCGCCGCCTGCTGCAAATGACCCCGTGAATACAAAGCCAATGAGCGTCATGGTGAAAAGTCCAGCCAGTTGCCACGTAATAGATTTGGCGATGAGTCTGATCTTGCTGTCCATGGGGGCCCTCTGCGTAAAGTTGCGTAAAGTGTTGTGTTGTGATTGGGCTATCGTGAATATCGCGCTATGGACATTAGGGAAATTAGCTGCCTAAACTACACTTTGCAGATTTAATCCTACAAAGTTGATCTTAATGGACAAGCGTAAGCGAGCAGCCTTATTTCGAGAACGCCTATCGGACGCGATGGTGCTTAAGGGCGTTACAAAGAGCGCGCTCTCGCGCGCAACGCAGGTCGATCGATCTACGATTGGCCAGTTGTTAAATGTTGATCAACCGCGTTTGCCGAATGCACAATTGGCTGCTGAGGCTGCAAATGTATTGGGCGTTAGCACGGATTGGCTGCTCGGTCTCACCAACAGGCCAGAAACCCCAGGTAATATTGTGGCGGCAGCCTTGTCGCTCAGTCCAGCTGAACGGTCGTCTGCGGATGCGCAACTTCTTGAATGGCATCACGAATCTGCGGGCTATAAAGTGCGACACGTGCCAGCAACTTTGCCCGATATGTTGAAAACCAAGCAGATGTTGGAATGGGAATATGCGTCAGTGCGCGCGCGCCAGCTGCCACAGGCCTATGATGCCCTGCAAGATCAAATGGAGTGGGTGTCTTCTGGAGTGTCTGATTATGAAATTGCGCTGCCAATTCACGAGATCGAAGCCTGCGCTGCTGGAACCGCCTATTATGAGGGTGTGGGAAAAGACGTGCGCCATGCCCAGTTGAATTTTATTGCAGATCAATGTGATGAACTGTTCCCGAGGTTGCGTATATTTTTATTTGACGCGCATCGGGTTTTTAGCTCTCCCGTCACCGTTTTTGGTCCAAATTTGGCCGTTATATATGTGGGGCAATTCTATCTGGCTTTTCGCGAAATCGAGCGAGTTAAATCTTTGTCTAGTCATTTCGATTGGCTTGTCAGAGAGGCCATCGTGGACGCACGAGGCGTTTCCGCGCATATTCGCAGCCTGATTAAAGCGCAAAACTGACGGGCAGGGCTTGCGGCTGGAATTGCACAAACAACAACCGCGTGCTGCTGCATTGCGTCACATCAAGTCCCATCTAATCAGATCAGAGCCAAACTTTGTCGCGCCATAAGCTTGAAGCGGGGCGCGCGGCGCGATAAAGCCAATGCAATTAGATTGAATTAAGCGCCCTCAAAGCGCTGTTGAGATAACGGAGTTGCCCCATGTCGATCGACATTGATACCGCACGCCGCGTTGCATCGCTTGCACGCATTCGGGTTGAGGAAGATGCCCTCCCTGAGTTGGCCCAAGAATTCAACGCCGTTTTGGGCTTCATCGAGCAACTGTCTGAAGTGGACGTAGAAGGTATCGAACCGATGACCTCTGTGACCCCGCAGCGCCTCAAGCGTCGCACCGATGTGATCACCGATGGCGATCAACAAGCAAAAATTTTGAAAAACGCACCAGACGCGCGCGAAGGCTTTTTCGCTGTGCCCAAAGTGGTGGAGTGAGCGCTATGACTGATCTGAACACACTGACATTGGCCGCTGCGCGTGATGGTTTGCGCAAGGGCGATTTTACCTCATCCGATCTGACCGAAGCCTGCCTGACATCGATTGCGGCTGCTGGCAAACTCAACGCCTTTGTGCATGACACATCCGAGCAAGCGCGCGAACAGGCCAAAGCGGCGGACGTTCGTATTGCTGCTGGCGACGCGCCGAGCATGTGCGGTTTACCGATTGGCGTGAAAGATGTGTTCGCGACCAAAGGCCAGCCGACACAGGCGGCTTCGCATATTTTGGACGGGTTCAAGCCCGAATATGAAAGCACGATCACATCCAAATTGTTCGACGCTGGCACTGTTATGTTGGGCAAATTGAACATGGATGAGTTCGCGATGGGCTCGTCGAATGAAAATTCGGTCTACGGCCCTGCGATCAACCCATGGAAAATCGACGACCGCAACCTGACACCGGGTGGGTCCTCTGGTGGCTCTGCGGCTGCTGTGGCCGCGGATCTGTGTTTGGCTGCGACCGGTACTGACACGGGCGGGTCTATTCGTCAGCCTGCTGCCTTTACAGGCACAGTGGGCATCAAGCCAACCTATGGCCGCTGTTCGCGCTGGGGTGTCATCGCATACGCATCCTCATTGGATCAAGCGGGTCCGATGACCAAAACCGTGCGCGACGCGGCGATCATGTTGGAAGCCATGGCAGGTCACGACGCGAAAGATTCCACATCGATGGAACTGGCTGTGCCTGACTTCGAAGCGATGATCACGGGTGACATTAAAGGCAAAAAGATTGGTATTCCTAAAGAATACCGTCTCGATGGTATGTCCGCTGAAATTGCGAAGCTTTGGGATGATGGCGCTGCGATGCTGAAAGATGCGGGGGCTGAGATCGTTGATGTGTCCTTGCCGCACACCAAATACGCGTTGCCAGCTTATTACGTGATTGCACCTGCGGAAGCTTCGTCAAACTTGGCGCGTTATGATGGTGTGCGTTACGGTCATCGCGCGAAAATCGGCGAAGGCGATGGCATCGATGATATGTACGAGAAAACCCGCGCCGAAGGGTTTGGTCGCGAAGTGCAGCGCCGTATCATGGTCGGCACCTATGTGTTGTCGGCTGGTTTCTACGATGCCTATTACAACCGCGCCCGCAAAGTCCGCACCTTGATCAAACGCGATTTCGAACAGGTGTTTGCCGCTGGCGTTGACGCGATTTTGGCGCCGACCACGCCTTCCGCTGCATTCGGTATTGGCGAAGTGTCCAAAGCCGACCCTGTCGAGATGTATCTTAACGATGTGTTCACCGTGACGCTCAACTTGGCAGGCTTGCCGGGTGTGTCTGTGCCGACTGGATTGTCGTCCAAAGGCTTGCCGTTGGGATTGCAACTGATCGGGCGTCCTTGGGAAGAAGGCGATTTGCTGAATATTGCTCATAGTCTTGAACAGTCTGCGGGCTTTGTTTCCAAGCCGAGCAAATGGTGGTAACTCTGCTAACAACGTTCATTTTTTCGGGAGATGCATGATGCGTCGTGCCGCTTTTGCTGTGATGTCTTTGGCCGTTTTGGCTGCTTGTGATCCTGCCGTGCCCGACAGTGGTGCCGGCGTGGGGTTTGGAACCTATTCTGAATATCAAGCCCGCCGCGAGGCTGAACTGATTGCCAATGGCGAAGGGCGATCCGCGACTTCTGCGACGACCTCATCTGTGGCGGTTTCAGACATTTCGGACGAAGCCTTGGCAGCAATCGGTCAAAGCCAGTCTTCTGTGGGTGTACCGGCTGATCCGACGGGCCAATTTGCATCAACGCCGATTTCTGCCGGCGTTGAAAATGGCGCAGGCATTTCAGCGGAAAATGACTTTGATGCAGTGGCATCTGAGCGTTCAATCGCAGAAGATGCGGCGCGTGTGGCCGCAAATCGCGAAATATATCAAACGGTTGCGCCGACAACGATCCCAAGTCGCCCCTCGGGTTCGGGCACGTCTTTGGTTCAATTTGCGCTGTCTACGACCAACTCGGTTGGCCAGCCGATCTATTCACGTTTGACACTAGGCGCCGAAGCGCGCGCCTTGCGCAATTGTGCCAAATACCCGTCGCCTGATTTGGCGCAAGATGCCTTTTTGGCTGGTGGTGGGCCTGAGCGCAATGTCAAAGGTCTTGATCCAGATGGTGATGGTTTTGCCTGTTCATGGGATCCTAGACCCTTTCGCTTGGCCGCTGGTCGCAATTAATCTTGCATGACTGCACTATCCTGCCATAGCCAAGCCTCGCCCAATTTTGGCGAACGTAAGGGCGGTGCGGTGCCTGATATGATCGTCATTCATTATACGGCGATGGCAACGGGGGACGCGGCTGTCTCGCGGTTGTGCGATCCTGAATTTGAAGTCTCTGCTCATTATTTGATCGATATCGACGGACGTATCGTACGTATGGTCGATGAGACCAATCGGGCATGGCACGCGGGCGCGGGGCAATGGGGCGATGTGACGGACATAAATTCGCGCTCTATTGGGATTGAATTGGCCAATTGCGGTTTGGTACCTTTTGCCGCCGCGCAAATGGACGCGCTTGAGGCACTGCTACATGACATCACTGCCCGCCATTCCATCACGCCTGAGCGCATCATCGGTCATTCTGATATGGCTCCTAAACGTAAAATCGATCCAGGCCCAAGATTTGATTGGCGGCGCTTGGCTGTGCAGGGTTTGAGTATTTGGCCTGAAACATCTGCGCCTCGTAAAGTCGATAATGAAGCGTTTTTCGCTGACCTTGCTGTGTTTGGGTATTCCTGCGAAACATCTGCAGAGGCGCGCCTGTCTGCCTTTCGTGATCGATTTCGCCCGCGTCATTCCGGTCCCCTTGATGGCACAGACATGGCACTGGCGCGTGATCTTGCCATGCGCTTTCCCGTTGACCGCACAGCCGTGACAGCCTAAGTCCCAAATCGCACGGATGGCTGGGTGACCGCGGGTTTTGGGTGCGTAAGCATACTGGAACGCGAGGAAAGTCCGGACTCCATTGAACAACAGTGCCGGGTAACGCCCGGCGGGGGTAACCCTAGGGATAGCGCCACAGAGAACAGACCGCCTTCTAAATCGGAGGTAAGGGTGAAACGGTGAGGTAAGAGCTCACCGCGCGCGCGGCAACGCAAGCGGCACGGCAAGCCCCACTGGGAGCAATGCCAAATAGGGGTTTCGTGTGAGATTCTGCGTTCGCGCAGAGTGATCATAGGGAGGTTCAAGCCCGAGAGACCCGGGTTGGCAGCTTGAGCGTATTGGTAACACTGCGCCTAGAGGAATGGTCATCGAGGGGGCAACCCCAGACAAAATCCGGCTTATAGGCCATCCGTGCAATTTTAGGTTACCATGTCCGTGTTGGCCAATAGAGGCTTGGTTTTAAATAAGGATAGATAGAATGGCATTTTTTGATCTTGCTGTATTGACGAACGAAAATGGTTTGCTTGAAAGTGCTCAAGTTGGTGTGCTTGTTTTGACAACTCTCGTCTTTTGGTATCGCCTTTTTGGGCTATTCAGCGTCAAAAACCTACACTTGTTGGCATTTGGTCTATTCATTTCAAACATATCTTTTGTCGGTGCGGGGCGTGAATTGAGCTTTGGGGCAACTCTTGGTGCTGGGCCTGATTTGGTCGTGACTATTCAAACCGTAATGGCCACAATCTGGGCGAGCTTAACCCTGTGCGCGCTGGGACTTTTCATTACACGAGTCTCGCCAAAACTGACGGCTATAAAGCACTACCTGACACACCCAACAAGCCAGAATATATATGTTGCCATTTTGCTCTTCGGGGTGTCGAGTGCGTTTGAGCAAGGTGGACTTAATTTGCCGAAAAGTATGTTTATGGAAGAGCTGATTGAAGTCGGCGCTTTCGCCATACTTATGCGTGCCGCTTGGGTTTTGCGCTAGTTTGCCCAAATCGCAGCGGACCTTTTCGATCAGCAACCAGCATGCGTTGTTGCTTGCGCAGCCCAAATATACTTTCTTGAGCGATGCGAGATGTGCGCTTGCAGCAGGGGGCCGAATTGCTAATCGTTCCCCCTAAAAGCCCCTAGTACTAGGAAAAACCGTCTCTTGACCTCATATTCAGAACAGACAGTGATTTTAAATGAGGGATATCCACATGAGCTTTGTAAAAACATTGGCCACTTTGGCCGTAGGATTCGCGGCCGCTAAGGGCGTCACCAAAGTCAAACAAATGGGCGGCATGGATGGCGTGCGTGACGCGCTGCGCAAGGCTGGCGATGAAGGCGGCTTGGCAGATCAAGCGGGGCAGATGGCTGAAAAATTCGGTGTCCCCGGTGGCGCAGACGCCATTCGCAAAATGATGGGCACTTTTGGCGGTCAGGCGGCTGATGCCTCTGAGGCGACAGAAGCGGGCCTTGGGTCGCTGTTTGCGGCCATGGGCGGTGCGGCTGCCGCCGGTGCTGGTGGCTTGTCAGATATGTTTGGGGCTGTGACGCAAGGCACGCCTATGGGGGATGCCGCAGAAGAACACGCTAAGCTTATGATTCGTGCGATGATCATGGCCGCCAAATCAGATGGCGAGATCGATGCTGAAGAGCGGACCAAGATTTTGGATCACCTTACGGATGCCTCGAAAGACGAGATAGATTTCGTGCAGCAAGAATTGGATGCCCCAGTTGATCCTGTGGCTTTGGCCAAGGACGCGACCGAGGGCACAAAAGCAAAAGTCTACTCCGCCGCCTTGATGGCAATTTCTGTCGATACAGACGCGGAAAAAACATTCTTGAACGCTTTGGCCGCAGCCTTGCAAATCGACGCAGTCAAGCAAACCGAGATTCATCAAGCGATGGGCAAACCTGCGCTGTAACGCAGTGATCAATGTGGCATTGGCAAAGCCACTCGGCTGAAATGCTGGGGGCCTCAACAGAAATGTTGGGGTCTTCGTGTATCTTTTACATTCAGTCGTTATCTCTCTGGTCCACCCCGCGAATCTATGGCATAGGAAGCGCAAGAGCGGTGATTTAAGTGATTGTCTTACTTAAATTGCCATTATTTGGGGCCATGGTGGCTCCGCTTGTTTTTTTAGTGCCAACCCCATTGACTCGTGGGTGCAACACTTTAAAAGGCGGGCTTCAAGGATTTCACGGGGTGTCACGCGTAAGTGCCCGACTGACCCGTTGTACGTAAGACTGGAGACTTTAAAATGGCTAAGCCAACCACAATCAAAATCCGTCTGAACTCAACTGCGGACACGGGCCACTTTTATGTGACCAAGAAAAACGCGCGTACCATGACCGAAAAGATGGTCATGAAAAAGTACGACCCGGTTGTGCGCAAGCATGTTGAGTACAAAGAAGGCAAAATCAAGTAAGCCTGACTTGAACGACAAAATGCAAAAGCCGCGCAAACCACCAAGGTTCGCGCGGCTTTTCTTTATTTAAGATTGCTCTCGCGGACCTCCCCCAAATCACGACGCACAAGCGTGACACAGGAGACCCCGATATGTGTTTACTACAAGAGAGCCCTTTGAGCGAAAACGACAGTCTCAGCCTAGCCGAAGAACCGAAAAATGTTCTACCTTCTTTTGTCGTGCGTACGGCCACACCGGCTGATGCCTTGGCCATCGATGGCTTGATTGCGGCCAGTTATGGCGCGTTGATGCGGCCCGTTTATCACGATGACATTCTATCACGTGCTCTGCCGCGTTTGATGCGCACCGCGCCAAGTTTACTGTCTGGCGGCAGCTATTTTGTGGCTGATGCTGGCGGTGCGCTTTTGGGGGCAGGGGGCTGGTCGCAGGCCACCCCATTTGGCGGTGTTGGTCCGGCAACCAATGGACATATGCGCCGTGTTGCGGTCTTGCCGCATGTGATCCGGTCTGGTGTGGGGTCGCTGATCGTGGATCACGCATTGGCACATGCTCGCACACAGGGCGTGGAAAGTATGTTTTGCCTGTCCACATTGGCGGCGGAAGATTTTTACAAAGCCAAAGGGTTCGATGCGACAGGCGAAGTGGAATTGACGCTTGAGCCTGGCCTGTACTTGCCCGCCATTCAAATGCGCCGCACATTAAATTGATATGCTGCAGGGCAATCACTGCCGAGTAGGCACAAAAAAGGCCGGTCCTAAGACCGGCCTTTATCAAATCTATTGCATCAGCCTTAGTTACGATTGCCCAGAAGGTTCAGCAAGAACATGAACATGTTGATAAAGTCGAGGTAGAGGTTCAACGCACCCATGATCGCTGATTTTGCAAGCCATGTTGAGTCCATCGCATGTGCATGTGCAATGTAGTCGTTTTTGATTTTTTGCGTGTCAAAAGCTGTGAGGCCCGCAAAGATCAAAACGCCGATGACCGAAATCGCAAAGCTCAAAACGCCTGAGCCTAAGAAAATGTTGACGATGGACGCCACGATCAAACCTATCACACCCATCATCAAGAATGTGCCCATGCCAGACAGATCTTTTTTGGTGGTGTAGCCAAAGATAGACAGACCGGCGAAGGAAATGGATGTCACAAGGAAGGTCTGCGTGATGGACATGCCGGTGTAGACCAAAAAGATCGAGCTGATAGAGACGCCCATCAAGGCTGCGAATGCGTAAAAGAATGTTTGCGCGCCAGCGGCGGACAAGCGGTTCACGGCTGCGCCGAAAGCAAAGACCATTCCGAGGGGCGCAAGCATCACAACCCATTTAAGGGGGGATGTGTAAAGAGCCTGACCAAGACCGGTCAGATACTGACCTTCGCGGAACATGAGTTCTGTTGGCGTTGACGTCACAGCCAGATTGGCAATGGCCCAAGCGGCCAAGGCCGTGATCAAAAGACCTACAGACATCGTGCCGTAAACTTTGTTCATGTGGGTGCGAAGCCCTGCATCGATTTGGGCGGATGAGCGGGCGCCAACGCCTGCATCAATCGTTCTGTAGTCAGCCATTAACTGTCTCCTGTGGGAATTAAACGTTACTCCAAGCGGATTGCTTGGTTTCCATATCCATATTGGCGCGCTGACAGAGCTTTTCAAGGCTTAAGCGGTGTCAGTGGGGGGATAAAACGTAAAAAGACCACGCCTTTGTGTGGGGCGCGGTCTGGATCGCTGATGGTTCGGGGACAATGATTCCAATCAGGCGATATTGATGAGAAGTAACGTGGCTTATTTCATCCAGTGTTGCGGAACATCCCAAGCTGGGCGTTCAGATTCGTATTCGGCTTGTGCGCGTGTGATACCGATGTCTGACAGGATGCTATCATCAAGCTCTGCCAATGCTTTGCGTTGACGTGCCACTGCGCGCGCTTGGATCACGCGGGACAACAGGGATTTGGCGGGGCGGGCGCGAGAGGCGCGCTGAAGCGTCAATGTTAGCATGGCTTTACTTTCCTATTTGTGATGTTTCACTATCTACGTATCATTCATGTTGATATGTTTCGTCGATTTGTTATGATAAGTAAAATGAATGATTGTTGACTGATGTATCACGGAGATTGATATGGCGCGAAATTTGGATCTGACGGCTTTGCGGTCTTTTGTGGCCGTGGCTGATTGCGGCGGTGTCACGCGTGCGGCAGGGTTTTTGAACCTCACGCAGTCTGCCGTTTCGATGCAACTTAAACGCCTTGAGGAAAGTCTTGATCTTAAATTGCTGGATCGCACGGCGCGTACCATCGCCTTAACCGCCAACGGCGAACAGTTGTTGTCCTATGCGCGCCGAATGCTGGATTTGAACGACGAAGTGTTCGGGCGTTTGACTGCGCAAGAATTTGAAGGCGAAATCACTTTGGGTGTGCCTCATGATATCGTTTATCCCTCGATTCCGCAGGTGCTGCAACAATTCAACCATGCCTATCCTCGGATGCGGGTGCATCTTGTGTCTTCCTTCACTCTGAAATTGAAAGAGATGTTGGCCAAAGGCGAAGTGGATTTGATTCTCACCACCGAAGACACTTTGGATGCAGGGGGCGAGACTTTGGTCGAATTGCCGTTGGTGTGGGTTGGCGCGGTCAATGGTGTTGCTTGGCGTCAACGACCTTTGCGACTGGCGTTTGAGCACAAGTGTTTGTTCCGCAAAGGCGTGCAAAAAGCGTTGGATGATGCCGGCATTCCGTGGCACATGGCTATTGAAAGCGATCAATCGCGCACAATCGAGGCGTCAGTGTCTGCAGATTTAGCGGTTCATGCGATGCTGGTCGGTTCAACGCCACCGCAATCAGAGACCGTTCAGCATGGCGGAGCCTTGCCTGAATTGCAAAGCAAGCAGGTTAATCTATACAGTTCAGACATGGCACGCGGCCAAGCCTTTAACGCGCTCAGGGATTTACTGCGCGCCTCTTATGATATGCGTCTCACGGCGCGCGGTCTGGCGGCTCAGTAAAGATTTGGGTGATGACGGCACAGAGGCTAGGGGGTGATGATGACCTTGCCAGCCGCTTGGCGGTTTTTCAGTAAGGCAAGACCTTCGGCGGCGCGGTCCAAAGGCAAACGGTGCGAAATATGCGGGGTGATTTTGCCCGCCGCCGCCCAGTCAAACAGTTGGCCCAGAGACGTTGTGATGATTTCGGGCGCAAAGCCAAAATAAGCGCCCCAGTAGAATCCGATCACTGTGATGTTTTTGACCAGCATGTGATTGGGCTTTATTGTCGGCAGGTTGCCTCCCGCAAAGCCGATCAATAGGATACGCCCATTGGGGTTGGTTGCACGAAAGCAGGCCTCGAACAGATCGCCACCAACTGCGTCATAGACAACATCGGCGCCCCCCAGTGCTTTGATCTTGTCGCGTAAGTCTGGATCATCGGCATCGATCACGTGGTCTGCACCAGCTTTGCGCGCGATCTCACGTTTTGCACCGCCACGCGCAACGGCAATCACCTCGGCTCCAAGTTGTTTTCCCAGTTCGACTGCCGTCAAACCCACGCCCCCTGCAGCCCCCGTGACAACAAGGCGTTCGCCAGGTTGCAGGTGTGCTTTATACGTCAACGCCATATGCGAGGTGCCGTAAGCAATCTGCAAAGCTGCTGCATCGTCATAGGACAGCGCGTCGGGCAATGGGATGCAGCGCTGTGCTGGTGCTATCGCCACATTCGCAAGGCCGCCTTGTCCTGTATAGGCCGCCACACGTGAGCCAATTTCAAGATGGCTTGGTGCGCCGATGCCCAAGGCGATGATCTCGCCCGCGAATTCCATTCCCAAAGTAAATGGTAGCTCTGGCGTGTCCTGATATTTGCCTGAGCACATCAACAGGTCGGCAAAATTTAAGCCGCAAGCGTGTACTTTTATAAGAACGTCCTGCGCTTGAAGGATCGGAAGGCGGTGCGTCACTAATTTTGGGGGCGTGTTGGCTGCGATTACTTGATATGCGGGTGTGTGTTTTGACATGGCGCAACAATACTCGAATGCCACTGAAAATGAATAAGTTGAATTGACGCATTTTAAGTTTTGCACTCTGCATTGATAAGTTGCTTATTGCTAAATATATTCGCAAAATGCGAAAAATATGAGATGCTCGCGCTGCGGTTTAGTCAAAAAATCGATTTTAGCAGCGATGATAATTATTAAACTTTGCGAAAAATGTGATAAATGTTATTAGTTATCATGTGGTTATATGTTTGTTCTTCTGGCCTGTCCAAAAAGACAGGTTGAGGAATACCACGAGTCAGATGAACTCTGTTACACACGCATAGGTTATTTTGTGTACCTCAGTAAGGAGCGGTTAGAATGAAACATCCTGTGGATGTACATGTAGGAAAGCGCGTTCGCCATCGGCGTTGGATGGTCGGGATGACGCAACAGCAGCTCGCCGAAAAGGTGGGTATTAAGTTTCAACAGATTCAGAAATATGAAACTGGAATGAATCGTGTATCGGCATCCCGCCTGTGGGATATCTCAGAAGCCTTGGGTGTGCCTGTCGCATTTTTCTTTGAAGGTGTAGATGTCACTGCAAACACGGATGTCGCCGTATCAGGATCAGTTCCTGCGGACATCCTTGCGGATAAAGAAGCACTTGAGTTGGTGCGGTCTTACTATTCTATTCCAGAGAACCAACGCCGTCGTTTGTTCGAATTGGCTCGAGTTTTATCCGACGTCGCATGATATAAGTGGCGCCTTACAAGTGTAACTGTTGATCAATACGATGTCTTTCAATGGTCCCGATGCCACTTATGGCACGGGACCTTTGCATATTTTAGTTCAGGTTTTTTACATTTTCAGTACGAGGTCTTGCGTCTTGACGCATCGCGTATGAGTCTTTACCGCAAAGGTCTAGGCTGGCGCGTGATGGCCTTTGAGGTTTTTCACCGCATCAGACAGCCCGCGCCGCGCAGATCAAAACACAAAAGGATGTGTTCTCGGTATGACGCAGTTAAAAATTGGCACAGAGCAACAAGCAAGCCTCATCGCAACCGCACATGCCGCAGCCGACGCTGCGCGCGAGGTGACGTTGCAATATTTTCGCGGTACATCGCTGGGCACAGAATCAAAATTAGCGGCTGGCTTTGATCCTGTCACCGTTGCGGATCGCGGCGCTGAAGAAATCATGCGCAAAGTTATCAGCGAGATGCGCCCCGATGATGCCATTCACGGCGAAGAGTTCGGCCCCAAAGAGGGGACATCTGGCCTGACATGGGTTTTGGACCCTATCGACGGGACGCGGGGTTTTATTTCTGGCACACCCACTTGGGGTGTTTTGATTGCCTGTCGCGATGACGCAAGCGTGCATCTGGGGGTGATTGATCAACCCTATATTGGGGAACGCTTCTTTGGCGGCTTTGGTCTTGCTGAAGTGACAGGGCCGCATGGCGTAAGGCCGCTTGCGGCGCGCAAAGACGTGAGCTTAAGCGATGCTATCATTTTCACCACTTTCCCTGAAGTTGGCACAGCCGCAGACCGCAGGGGCTTTGAAAACGTGGCAAATCAGTGCAAGCTGACACGGTACGGCATGGATTGTTACGCCTATGCGCTTTTAGCGGCAGGGCAGATTGATCTTGTAATCGAAGCGGGTTTGCAACCCTATGATATTTTGGGGCCGATCGGTGTGATCGAGGCCGCAGGGGGCGTGGTAACGGACTGGCAAGGAAAATCTGCGCAAAACGGTGGGCGTATTTTGGCTGCGGGATCTCAGGCTTTGTTGGCCGAGGCTTTAGAATTGTTGAAAGACGTGTAACCACAAATATTGGTTATATGTGGCGTTAAAAACAGGCGAGGTGAAAAGCAGTAGATGCACTCATGTTTTATCATCCGTGGTGCAGACGTTCTTGTCACAATGGACGACAGGCGCCGAGAGATTAAAGGCGGTGATGTCTTGGTGCGCGATGGCGTGATCGAAGCTGTCGGCGCATTGCTCTATGATGATGACGCTCAGATCATTGATGCGCGCGGCTGCGTTGTCACGCCGGGCCTCGTGAATACGCACCACCATCTGTTTCAAACTCTGACTCGTGCCGTACCTGAGGCACAAAACGCGTTACTGTTCGGCTGGCTGCAAAAACTCTATCCGATCTGGGCGAAGTTTACTCCGGATCACATACGTGTCTCAGCTATGGTTGGCTTGGCTGAATTGGCTTTTTCTGGCTGTTCTCTCACATCCGATCATCTGTATCTCTACCCCAACGGATCGCGTCTTGAGGATACGATAGATGCGGCCAATCAAGTCGGTCTACGCTTGCACGCAATGCGCGGCGCGATGAGCATCGGCGAAAGTGACGGCGGTTTGCCCCCCGACAGTTTGGTCGAGCGCGAAGGCGATATCTTGAACGACAGTTTACGCGTGATAGATGCTTTTCACGATCCAAATCCAGGCGCGATGATCCGTGTCGGCGTGGCGCCCTGTTCGCCATTTTCCGTCAGTCAAGATTTGATGCGCGATGCCGCGATTTTGGCGCGTGATAAGGGCGTGATGATGCACACGCATTTGGCGGAAAACGATGAAGATATCGCCTATTCTCTGAAAGCGTTTGGATGTCGGCCGGGTCAATACGCACAAGATTTGGGGTGGGTTGGACCTGACGTTTGGCACGCCCATTGCGTCAAATTGGATGTTTCAGAAATCGAGCTGTTTGCTAAAACAGGCACAGGCGTGGCTCATTGCCCCTGTTCCAATTGCAGGCTTGGATCAGGCATCGCCCCTGTGCGTGCGATGCGTGATGCGGGCGTGCCTGTGGGCCTTGGGGTCGATGGGTCGGCCTCAAATGACGCCAGCAATCTTGTGTCCGAGGCACGCCAAGCCATGCTGTTGCAGCGGGTGATGAATGGCGCAGATAAAATGAGCCCCCGTGAGGCGCTGGAAATTGCGACACGCGGTGGTGCGCAAGTGTTAGGTCGCGACGATCTGGGGCAAATCGCTGTGGGAATGCGCGCAGATATTGCGGTTTGGGATGTGTCAGATATCGAATCTTCCGGCAGTTGGGACCCCGCCGCTTTGTTGTTGGCGGGGCCAACACAGGTCAAACACCTGTTCGTTGAAGGCAAGCCTGTTGTAAAAGACGGTTGGCTCACGACGATGGACATGGCGCGCGTGTTGCAAGAGCAATCCAGATTGGTGCGTGGCCTGATGGACTTTTAAAGCGTCTATGGCGCAGTTGATAATTTTATGAGGAACCAAATCGATGTTGAAAATACCACTTTTCGGCTTGTGCGCCGCATTGGCGTTGACCGCCTGCCAAAGCCAAACAGGTGCGGGATTTACGCAAACAGTGCCCGTGCAGGTCAGTGGTGTGAATACCGCTATTGCGGCCGAGGGAGAAGTCTTATCCGCCATCAACGCTGAACGTGCGAACTACGGCTTGCAGCCTTTGGAGTACAATGGCCTGCTGACTCGCGCCGCACGCGGGCATGTGGACGATATGGTCAGCAATAACATTTTCTCGCACATTGGCTCTGGTGGTGGCACCGCAGCTGATCGTGCGCGGCAAGTGGGATATCAATATTGCATCGTAGGCGAAAACATCTCGATGGGGCACGCTTCGATCCAAGCCGCTGTGCAAGGCTGGATGGCCTCAAAAGGTCATCGTGATAACATCTTGAACCGCCGATTTAACGAGATCGGCATCGGGATTGGCGAAGGGGCGCGTTACGTGACGGTGTTTGGCAGTCGCTGCTAGATAGACATGTCAGGTGGGGCGCATCGCCCGTCCCATCACATAAGTCTCCACAATAGCCCGATCGTCGCCCATCATGATGGTCGGGAAAATCGCTTCCCAGACGTCTGTAGACTGCCGTGCGCGTTGCGCTATGGCGGGGGTGGAGGCCAAATCGATCACCGTCAAATCAGCCTCAATCCCGACAGCGATGCTGCCGATCTGGTGTTCTTGATGCAGCGCTTCGGATGATCCGCGTGTCGCGAGCCACAAGAGTTGAGCAGGGTGCAAGGCCGTGCCGCGCAATTGGCCGATTTCATAACTTGCCGCCATGGTGCGCAACATTGAAAAACTCGACCCGCCACCTGTATCCGTCGCTAGGCCCACACGCAGCCCGTCAGCTTTGCGCGCGGCCATGTCAAATAGACCTGAGCCGATAAACGTGTTGGAGGTCGGGCAATGAACCAGCGAGCTGCCAGTCTCTTGCAGCCGTGCGATTTCGCGCGGTTCCAAATAGATAGCATGGCCGAACAAAGCGCCTTTGCCGATCAGGCCGAACTGTTCATAGGTGTCCAAATAATCACGAGATTCGGGATAAAGTGATTTGACCCAAGCGACTTCGTCAGTTTGTTCGCTCAAATGAGTTTGCATCAAACAACTGGGGTTTTCGGCCCATAGTGCGCCAAGCGCCTCAAGCTGTTCAAGCGTCGAAGTCGGCGAAAACCGTGGTGTGATCGCATAGGTGGCGCGTGATTTTAGGTGCCAACGTTCAATCAGAGCTTTCGATTGATCATAAGCTGTCTGCGCCGTATCGCGCAGGCCTTCGGGTGCTGTGTCACGGTCCATGCAGGTTTTACCCGCGATAATGCGCATCCCGCGTGTCTCACCCGCTTCAAACAGGGCCTCTACAGATTCGGGGTGAATGGTGCAAAAGGATGTGACAGATGTCGTGCCATTGGCGAGCAGAAAATCCAAGTAAAGTGCTGCGATCTCGCGGGCGTAAGCGGCATCGTGAAACCGCTGCTCTTCGGGGAATGTATAGGTGTTGAGCCAGTCAATCAGCCGCTTGCCCCATGAGGCGATGATCCCTGTTTGCGGGTAATGCGCATGGGCATCGACAAACCCAGGCGTGATCAGGGCGTCACCATGGTCAATCACGGGTAAATCGGGGTGCTTGGTGCGCAAAACCGCCAGATCCGCGATGTCTTTGATGCGCCCATCCGCGATCTGCAGCGCACCGGCGCGCACTGTGACGGCCTCGGTTGGGGGCATCACAAACGGATCGCCGTGAAACGACAGGATTTGGCCTGCGATGATGCAGTCTTTTTGGGCATGAGGGATCATAGAAGGCTCCGATATGTGTTGCTGCAGTTTAGGGGGATGATTTTCGAAGGTAAATCGATCTTGCCTCTGTTTCTCAGGGCCGTCGTGACGTAAAGTCTGTAAAACAGGCACCTTAAAAGACCGCGAGCACATTATGGTCGAAGAGACAACACCCGAGACAGAAAACGACCCCCATGACGAGGATGCCTATGTACTAGCGCCGCGCCTGTTGTCGTCGATTATTTTTGCGCTGGAAACTCAGGACCAAGCGCAACTTGTCGCGCTGATGGAGCCGCTGCACGCGGCCGATATCGCCGATATTCTGGAGCAGGTGAACGCCTTTGATCGCCGGCGGATCATCGAATTGTACGGACGCGAGCTTGATGGTGAGATTCTGTCAGAAGTCGATGATGGTATTCGCGAAGAAGTCATAGCGCTCATGCGGCCAGAAGTCTTGGCCGATGCTGTGCGTGATTTGGATTCGGATGATGTTGTCGATCTGATCGAAGATCTTGAAGAGGGGGCACAAGAAACCATTCTGGCCTCTCTTGAGGACGCAGATCGTGTCGCCGTCGAGCAATCCTTGTCCTACCCAGAGTTCTCAGCTGGTCGTTTGATGCAGCGCGAGGTGGTGATGGGGCCAGAACACTGGACCGTTGGCCAAGCCATTGACTACATGCGCGAAGCCGAAGGGTTGCCAGAAGATTTCTATCACATGGTGATCACTGACCCTTTGTTGCATCCTATTGGTCATGTGACCTTGGGCAAAATCTTGGGCGCGCCACGGGCGCAAAAGCTGAATGATATTCTAGAGCCGGGGTTTCGCACCTTTCGCGTTGATGAGAGCGAATCCGATGTGGCCTACGCGTTCAACCAATACCATATGATTTCAGCGCCTGTCGTGGATGAAGATGACCGTTTGATCGGCGTGATTACCATCGATGACGCGATGAACGTGCTCGATGAAGAGCACGAGGAAGACATTCTGCGTCTGGCGGGGGTCGGTGAAGGCACCTTGACTGACCGCGTTTTTGATACGGTCAAACAGCGCTTGCCTTGGCTGGGGGTGAACCTGTTGACGGCCATCATGGCCTCATTGGTCATTTCCCAATTCGAAGGAACGATCACGGCTCTGGTCGCCTTGGCTGTGTTGATGCCCATCGTGGCTTCCATGGGTGGCAACGCCGGTACTCAAGCCCTGACTGTGGCGGTGCGCGCCATCGCCACACGCGATTTGACTGGCGCTAACGTTTGGCGGGTTATCCGTCGTGAAATTTTAGTCGGGTTGGTTAACGGGATTATATTCGCTGTTATCATGGGCTTGGTCGGCCTTGTATGGTTCGGATCACTGGCGCTGGGCGGTGTTATTGCCGTGGCCATGGTGATCAATTTGGTGGTTGCGGGACTTGCTGGTATAGGTGTGCCTGTCGTGCTTGAGCGGATCGGGGTTGATCCTGCTTTGGCCTCTGGCGCGTTTGTGACCACAGTGACGGATATTGTCGGTTTCTTCGCGTTCCTTGGGCTGGCCGCAACATTTTTGCTGTAAGCTGCGAAATTGTTGTCATCTGCGAAAGGGGCTGAGTTTTGAGTGATGTGAGCGTTGATCTGAAAGCGATAGCACGCAAACGGGCGTTGGCGCAGCGTGGCGCTGTTCATACGCGCGACCGCTGTCATACAGGGGTCGCCTCACAGCTTTTGGCGACATTTTTGGTGCCGCATTATGGTAAAGTGATCGCAGGCTATATGCCGATCAAATCAGAGATCGATCCATTGCCTGCAATGCGAGTTTTGTCTGAGCATGGCCCCATCGCAGTGCCTATTGTCGAAGTCAAAGCGGCACCGTTGCGGTTTGACCTGTGGACACCCAACACAGAGATGATTCCCGGTGCATTTGGGGCATCGGTGCCCAAGCGTTCTGTACCTGTCGTGCCGGATGTGCTGATCGTACCACTTGTGGCGTTCAATCGCGCGGGGCACCGATTGGGCTATGGTGGCGGGTTTTATGATCGCACCTTGGCCAAATTGCGTGCCGAGCGCGATATTCTTGCCGTTGGATTTGCCTATAGCGGGCAAGAAATGGCAGATTTCCCGACCTCGCGCTATGATGTGCCGTTGAACGCTATTGTCACCGAGAACGAAGTTTTCACCCTTTGACGCGCGGCTGTGCCTCTGTGTCCGTCACGCAGGGCTTGCGTTTTGGGGGCAAGGACGGGTAAGTCGTGACCATGAAAATCCTATTTCTCGGCGATATCGTCGGTCGCGCAGGGCGCGATGCGGTGATCCAGCGGCTTCCCACTTTGCGCAAAGAGTGGAAGCTCGATTTTATTGTGGTCAATGGTGAAAACTGCACCAATGGCATGGGGCTGTCTGCGGATCACGCCCGATTGTTGTTGGACGCGGGTGTCGATTGTTTGACCCTTGGCGATCACTCATTTGATCAACGCGATATGATGCAATTTTGTGAAACGGAAACGCGGATCATTCGCCCGATAAATTTTGCCAAGACCGCTCCTGGGCGTGGCATGCGCATCTTTGAAGATGCTCGCGGGCGTCGTATTTTGGTCGCGCAGATTTTGGGACAAGTGTTCATGAAGCGCGCCTTTGATGATCCGTTTTCAGCGCTTGACGAGGTGTTCATGCGTCATAAATTGGGCGGTCAAATTCAAGCCGCTTTGATCGATGTGCATTGCGAAGCCACGTCAGAAAAGATGGCTATGGGGCATTTTTGCGACGGCAAAGCCTCGGTCGTTGTTGGCACGCACACCCATGTGTGCACTGGCGATGCGCAGATATTGCCGGGTGGCACGGCTTATCTGACCGATGCCGGCATGTGTGGCGATTACAATTCGGTCATTGGCATGGATAAAGCTGAGCCCTTGCGCCGTTTTATCACCGGCATGTCCAAAGGGCGTTTTGAACCGGCAAAAGGCGAGGCAACCCTATCAGGTGTTTATGTCGAAACCGATGATCGCACAGGCTTGGCCACGCGAGTGAAACAAATTCGTCATGGCGGACGGTTGGAACAAAGCCATCCGTAGCGGTGATCTTTCGACCTGACTTTGTGACATTTCTCACCGTTTTGCTGGCTCGGGCCTCATAGGGGCATTTTGCCGCTTGTAGTGTCTTTGCATCCGCGTCCATTATGGACAATATGTGCAATTGGATATTGAGGCGGCATGGAGATTTTTCATTTTGATCCGATGACACAAGCCATTGTGTCCTTGGTGGTGGTCGGTTTCATGTTCGTGCTGTTTGTGCGCGAGGTTTTTCCGACTGAGGTGGTGGCCTTGGCTGGCGCTGCTTTGATGATTGTCTTTGGCATCTTGCCTTATGACGCAGGTCTGGCCGTGTTGTCTAACCCAGCGCCTTGGACCATCGCGGCGATGTTTGTTGTCATGGGCGCTTTGGTGCGCACCGGCGGGTTAGAATGGTTCACGCGTCTTGCTGGGCTGCATGCAGAAAAACGCCCCTCTTTATCTATCGCGATGCTTTTGGGCGTAGTTGTGATTTTATCGGCCTTTGTAGCCAACACGCCTGTTGTCGTTGTGATGATCCCAGTCTTTGTTCAACTGAGTTCCAAGTTGGGGGTGTCTGCCTCTAAGCTTTTGATTCCATTGTCTTACTCCGCTATTATGGGGGGCACAATGACGTTGATCGGTACATCGACAAACTTGCTTGTTGATGGTGTCGCGCGCGCCGAGGGGCTTGAGCCGTTTTCCATTTTCGAGGTCTCTATCTTAGGGGTGATCATCGTCGTTTGGGGCATGATCTATCTGTATTTCATTGGACGGCACCTGCTGCCGGAACGCGACAGCTTGGCCAATATGCTCAGTGGCTCGCGCGCCAAGATGAAGTTTTTCACCGAAGCCATCGTGCCCCCCGATAGCAACTTGATCGGGCGCGAGGTTTTGGATGTTCAGTTGTTTAAGCGCGAAGGTGTGCGGTTGATTGATGTTGTGCGCGGGGACAATTCGCTGCGCCACGCGTTGAATGGTGTCGTTTTAGAGGTCGGAGATCGCATCATTTTGCGTTCAAAAATTTCGGAACTTTTGAGCCTGCAACGCGATAAATCGCTTAAGCGGGTTGATCAGGTTTCTGCCGTTGAAACCACCACCGTTGAAACCTTGATCACGCCGGGCTGTAAAATGGTCGGACGCTCGCTGACCTCTATGCGATTGCGTCGTCGTTACGGGATTTACGTTTTAGCTGTGCATCGGCGCAATCAAAATGTCGGCCAAAAGATCAATGATCTTGTCGTGCGAGTCGGGGACACTTTGCTGATTGAGGGCGCGCCTGCGGATATTCAAAGGCTCGCGTCTGATATGGATTTAGGCGATGTGTCCAAACCGACGGAACGTGCTTATCATCGATCCCATGCGCCGATTGCGCTGATTGCAATGTTTTCGATCGTGATTTTGGCCGCGCTTGGTGTGGCTCCGATTTTGATGCTGTCTGTGGTCTCAGTTGCTGTTGTCTTGGTGACGCGCTGTATCGACGCCGAAGAAGCGTTTTCGTTTGTCGACATTCGCCTGCTGACACTGATCTTTTCGATGTTGGCGGTAGGGGCTTCGCTTCAGGCCTCAGGTGCTGTGACTATGATCGTCGGATGGGTTGCACCTTTGCTTGAAGGCTTGCCGATTTTCTTTGTGATTTGGGCCGTCTATTTGATGACCTCTGTGTTGACCGAACTGGTGTCTAACAACGCGGTGGCGGTGGTCGTCACGCCGATTGCCATCGCTTTGGGACATCAAATGGGGCTTGATCCACGCGGTCTTGTCGTGGCTGTCATGGTGGCCGCCTCTGCCAGTTTTGCTACGCCAATTGGCTATCAAACCAACACGATGGTTTACGGCCCAGGTGGGTACAAGTTCACCGATTACATGAAAGTGGGCATACCGCTAAACATATCAATCGGTTTGCTTGCCTCAGCCGTGATCCCGTTTTTATGGCCGCTTTAAACATAATTACAGCCCATTTGCATATTTAGACGCCCCCCGTGGCCTTGCAGGTCAGGGGGTGCATCGCCTATACGGGTGCAAAGCTGAAATTCTAGTGCGGAGGCTCCTCATGGCAGGCCATTCAAAATGGGCAAACATCCAACACCGTAAAGGTCGTCAGGACAAAATACGCTCGAAACTCTTTTCTAAGCTGGCCAAGGAAATCACCGTGGCAGCCAAAATGGGTGACCCTGATCCCGACAAAAACCCGCGTTTGCGTATGGCTGTGAAAGAGGCGAAATCTGTTTCTGTGCCCAAGGACGTGATTGATCGCGCGATCAAAAAAGCCATCGGCGGCGATGCAGAAAACTACGATGAAATCCGTTATGAGGGCTACGGTCCAAATGGCGTGGCCGTGATTGTGGAAACCATGACGGACAACCGCAATCGCACTGCCTCGACTGTGCGCTCCACGTTTTCTAAAAACGGTGGCAACCTTGGTGAAACCGGTTCTGTTGGCTTTATGTTCGACCGCAAAGGTTCGATCACTTACCCCGCATCCGTTGGCGATGCCGACACCGTGATGATGGCGGCGATTGAGGCGGGCGCGGAAGATGTCGAAAGCACAGAAGAGGGTCACGTGATCACCTGTGAAGGCACAGACCTGCACGAAGTTTCAACAGCGCTTGAGGCTGAGTTGGGCGAATCTGAAAGCACCAAGTTGATCTGGCAGCCAAATATTCAAACCGAACTTGATCTTGAAGGCATGGAAAAGTTGATGAAGCTTGTCGATGCTTTGGAAGATGATGACGACGTGCAAACAGTCACCACGAATTTTGAGGCCTCTGACGAGGTTATGGAACAGCTCGGCTAAGCCTTGTTTTCTATTTTTTTCAAAGCCCTGCCGGTTTTCCGTGCGGGGCTTTTTTATGGCTGGACCAGTGCAGCACGCGCGGCTTTGCGTACTGAGGCCGTTAATCCGCGCAAAGGTGCTTTAACCGCGCGCGAGACATGCCAGAATAAATCGATGTCCAATGGCGTGTCCGGGATCAGTTCGCACAGTTGCCCTTTGGCCTGTGCCGTTTGAAAAGAGTGCTCAGGGTTTAAGCCCCAGCCCAGCCCAGCAATTGCGCCATCTAAAAATGCTTGTGTCGAAGGTAGGCGGTGATGGGGCAGGGCGAGTTTGTGCCCTATGTGGTGTTCCACCCAAGTGTCTTGTAGTTGATCTTTGGAACTGTAAATCATCGCGGGTGCGGCGCTTAGACTGTGCGCCGAGATCCCCTGTTGGAAGTGTTTGGCCACAAACTTGGGCGACGCGGTGGCGCGGTAACGTTGCGCGCCCAAAGCAAAGCTGTCGCAGCCCGCAATCGGTCCCGCATGTGAAGACACTGCAGCGGCCACGTCACCACGTTTGAGCCAATCCCCAGCTGTATCTTGATCATCGATTTCCAAATCAAACATCAAGCCGTCAACAGGGGCGAGCGCATCGACGAACCATGTGGCAAGACTGTCGGCGTTCACGGCAATACGCACGGTTTTCGGTGTCGCCGCGTTTGGAAAGATATCTTGCGATAGCTCGGCTTCCAACAGTCCGACATCTTCGGCATGCCGCGCCAACCGTTTACCGATGTCTGTGCCTGTGCACGGCGTGCCACGTATTACCAAGGCGCATCCGTGACGCTCTTCTAATGCTTTGATGCGCTGCGAAATGGCTGATGGTGTCACCCCCAGCATTTTGGCTGCATGATCAAAAGACCCGCCGCGTAGTACGGCCGCGAGAGCATCGAGGCTTGCATAATCAAGCATTAGATTTCCTTCATTTGACTTAGTAATATTTACTATCACTAAGCTTTGTGTCGCGCTAGACAGTTGGCGAAACGAAAGGATAAACCATGTACGCAGCCATCACCGGATTTATCACAGGCCTGTCTTTGATCGTGGCAATTGGCAGTCAAAATGCTTTTGTTCTGCGCCAAGGTCTGCGATGTGCGCATGTTTTGCCTATCGTCATCGTCTGTGCGTTGTCTGATGCGATTCTTATTTGCATCGGCGTCTTTGCATCATCTTGGATCGCCACAGCGATGCCTTTGGCCTTGCCGGTGATGCGCTGGGGTGGTGTGGTGTTTTTGACGGTCTATGGCGGGCTTGCGTTGCGTTCTGCGTGGCGCGGCGGACAACATTTGATGCCTGCTGGGGGCGCCACCCAATCCTTGGTGGCTGCGCTCTCCACCTGTTTGATGCTGACATGGCTCAATCCGCATGTATACTTGGACACTGTGGTGCTTTTGGGCGCGATTTCGACTGAATTTGGCACATCGTCTGGCCTGTTTGCTTTGGGGGCTGTGACGGGATCGACAGTGTTCTTTTTTGCGCTTGGTTTTGGCGCTCGTTTACTCGCGCCGCTCTTTGCCAAAGAGATGTCGTGGCGGGTTTTGGACGGGTCCATCTGCCTAATCATGTGGTCAATCGCATTAAATTTGAGTGTTAGCGCCTAAGGTCACTTGTGCTTTTCGGGGCAAAGGCAGATGTTCGCCGAATGACACAATCTGCACAATCCAGACCCCTCGCAGGCATCCTTTGGATGTCGATCACCACCATCAGTTTCGTCACGATGAATGTTTTGGTCAAATACGTGGGCACAGGGTTGCCTGTGGTTCAAACTGCATTTTTACGCTTCGTCTTGGGATTGGTGTTTTTGATACCAATGCTTAAAATGGTCCGCTCTGTGGTCTACACGCGCGAAATCGTCGGCTTGATGGTGGGGCGCGGAGTCATCCATACGATCGCTGTGTTGTTGTGGTTTTATGCTATGACGCGCATTCCGATCGCCGAAGTCACCGCGATGAACTTTATGAACCCGATTTATGTCACAATTGGAGCGGTGTTTTTCTTTCGTGAAAAAATCGCAGCGCCGCGCATCATCGCGTTGATTGTTGCTGTTATTGGCGGGCTTGTCGTGTTGCGCCCTGGGTTTCGTGAACTTGATCCCGGCCATATCGCGATGATGTTTACACCGATCGCGGGCGCGGGAAGTTATTTGTTTGCCAATGCCTTGTCGCGTCGTGTGCCGGCCACTGTGGTGGTCTTTATGCTATCGACCATTGTGCCTTTGCTGCTGTTGCCGTTGGTTATACCTGTTTGGCAAACGCCAACCATGCTTGAGCTGCTGTTGCTGTTCTGTACGTCTTTTTTCGCCACGCTGGCACATTACTGTATGACACGTGCGTTTGCCTGTGCGCCGCAATCCGTCATTCAGCCGGTTTCGTTTTTACAGTTGCTTTGGGCCACAGTGTTTGGTGCGGCTCTATTTGGTGAAGGCTTTGATAGCTTTGTGATCTTTGGCGGTCTTATGATCATGGCTTCGGTCACATTCATTACGATTCGCGAAGCCCGCACCAAAAGTCGGACGGAATCAGCAAAAGCGCTTCATTAAACGTTTCACGAGTTGATCCCAATCAAGGTCTGACGGTCTGAAATGCTGGACAGTTGAATCAAGAAATGGATCAAAGGAGACGCACTATGTCCAATACACCACACGAATTGTCAGCTGATTTTCCCGAGCTTGCAGATAAAATCTCTGCGTTGAAAGCCGCTGATGCGCATTTCGCGCGCCGGATGGAAGAGTACCATGAGCTTAACCGCGAAGTGCATCGCGCTGAGACGGATGTAGAACCCATGGAAGATTTGGCGCAGGCGGAATTGCGTAAAAAACGCATGGCGCTGAAAGACGAGTTGTATCAGATGCTTTCCGCTGCGGCTTAAGTCGCGCCTGAAGGCAGATTTGAGTTTATAAAGCTGAGGACATGTTAACCGTAAGGTAACATGTCCTCTTGCTTTTGTTCCTGTTTTACCCCAAATGCTGAGGTGTGAGATGGGGTATTATACAATATGTTGCGGTCTTTTCGGCCGTTGTGGGGCTAGGAGTGGCTTTTCCCTCTGTGAAAACAGGTCGGGTAGAGGCTGCACAATCCCCAAGTGTCGCGGCCTCTGGGCCTCAAGACAGCTCGCCTCAGTATACTGGCGCAGCACGCATTATTGATGGCGATACATTGGCCTTGGGTGAGGTAAAGATTCGCCTTCACGGGATTGACGCTCCCGAAATTGCGCAAACCTGTAGTGACATGCATGGTGCCATCTGGACCTGCGGGCAGTGGTCGAAAGCGGCGCTTGAGCGGCTTGCGACTGGCACGATCACATGTGTGCAAAAAGACATCGATCGCTATGGGCGCATTGTTGGGACGTGCTTTGCCCAAGGCGTCGATATGAACGCCGCGATGGTCGCCAAGGGCGCTGCCTTTGCCTATGTGCAATATTCTCGTGATTACGTCAGCCATGAAGCCCAAGCGCGCCGTGTGGCTGCTGGTATGTGGCGTTCTGGGGTTCAGGCTCCATCTGATTATCGTAGCGACAAACGGGCCGCCACACAGGCCCGACAGGCGGCCGCAGAGGTTCCAAGCCCAGAGGGATGCGCCATCAAGGGTAATATTTCAAAATCGGGACGTCTGTACCACCTACCAGGATCACGTTGGTATGATGGCACGCGTATCAATGAGGGGCAGGGGGAGCGGTGGTTCTGCTCGGAAAACGATGCAAAGGCCGCAGGCTGGCGTGCGGCGCGTGGCTAATGCTTGTTGTGTGGTGATGTTGTTATCGTGTTGTTTTGTAATAATATTTTTGAACATTTTTCGCCGAACGGGCGCTGATGTGCACCAAGACATGAGCGGGACGTGAAAAGAAGTTTACATTAATTGCACAAAGCCTCTTGTGTCCGCCCGATGCATTCGGTAAATCGCCCTCACCGGGTCGTTAGCTCAGTTGGTAGAGCGCTTCGTTTACACCGAAGATGTCGGGAGTTCGAGCCTCTCACGACCCACCATTTCTCCTTTGTTTCAGAATGTA
The DNA here is from genome assembly GCF_018860505.1 of Pacificibacter marinus. Classification (GTDB taxonomy): domain Bacteria; phylum Pseudomonadota; class Alphaproteobacteria; order Rhodobacterales; family Rhodobacteraceae; genus Celeribacter; species Celeribacter marinus_B. The sequence continues at coordinate 42,587 of NZ_JAHKPU010000042.1, read as the reverse complement.
TCCACATTACATCAGGCGCTCTGCTTGTCTTTAACCTATGTTGTGGCCCGTGCATTTGAGGCGAAGCATTTTTTTTACAAACCAACTCACATTTCGTGCATATGGCGCTTGACGCGCAGCCCGCCGAGCCATAGAACGCCACAACGTTCAGACGGTAACGTCGGAATGGTAGCGAGCGGTTGTAGCTCAGTTGGTTAGAGTACCGGCCTGTC
>NZ_JAHKPU010000042.1:0-42239 GCF_018860505.1 Pacificibacter marinus | reverse complement strand
CGAGTCCCGTCAACCGCGCCATTTTCCATTCTTTCATGATATCGATACATTGTTGAATGGTTCTGGCCGTCTTTGTGAGGCCACACCAAAGGGCTCAAGCCCCATTCAATCAATTGAATAGGGCAGGGTGCCGCGTTTGTCGGGGTCAATGGTCAAGGCGCGCTCCAAGGGCGGCACAGATCTCTGGTGGCAGTTTTTGCGTTCGCAGATGCGACATGAAATGCCAATGGGTTCATAAGCATTCGGGTTTTTCACATCCAAATCATCGGCATAGACCAAATCGGACGCGTGACTTATCTCGCAGCCCAGCCCAATCGCATAGCGTCGCACTGGCGCATGAAAAGATCCGCCAGATTTAGACACGTCACGCGCAATCGATAGATAGCGCACGCCATCGGGTGTTTCCGCCAATTGGCGCAAGAATCGACCCGGTGTTTCAAAGGCTTGGTGTACGTTCCACAAGGGGCAGGCGCCGCCGTAGCGCGCGAATTGAAGCCGTGTAGACGAGTGCCGCTTGGTGATGGTGCCGGCTTGATCCACGCGCACGAAATAGAATGGGATGCCTTTTGCGCCGACGCGTTGCAGTGTGGACAGGCGATGCCCGACTTGTTCGATTGAGGCCCCAAAGCGGTCCCCGAGCATTTCAAGATCATGGCGTGTCTCGCCTGCTGCCGCCAAAAAGTCGGTGTAGGGAAGCAAGGCCGCACCAGCAAAGTAATTGGCCAAGCCAATGCGGGCAATTTTACGCGCGTCTTCTGTGTGAAAACGCGCCAAATCCAATGTCGCATCCAGCAAATCATTCTGCGTTAGCAGCGCCAATTGGTGAAGAATTTGAAAGCTTTGCGTGGCCTTTGATGTGCGTGCGCATAGCGATAGAATGCCTCGTTCTTTGTCAAAATGGCGCACGTTGTCTGAATTGTAGCGGACGTGGATGCCTTGTGATTTTAAAACGTCAGTTGCGGCAACTGACGCGTCGCGCGTTTGTCCGTTCGGGCTGGAAAAATGTTCTGCCGCACGATCGATGGAATCAATATAATTGTCGCAATAGTGAAAGAAGTCACGGACCTCTTCCCACGGCGATGGGCGGGCGGGGCTGTCGTCGCGACCCAACGCGTCATCGAGTGAGGCCAATCGTTCTGAGCCCTGTCTGTAGGCGCTGTGCAGTTTTAGAAATGCTCGCGCAAGTGCAGGTGCGTTGCTTGCTGCCAGACGTAAGTCAGCCAAAGGTGGTGCGCCGTCGGAGAAAACCGGATCGGCCAGCGCCTCGCGCATGTCTGTAACCATGCGTTCGGCATCCCCTGTTGACAGTTCTGTCACGTCAAAGCCGAATTCTTGCGCCAAGGCCAAAACAACGCCTGTCGACACGGGGCGATTATTGTTTTCCATTTGGTTGAGGTAGGGCAAAGACACCCCGAGCTTTTCCGCAAATGCCCGTTGGGTCAGTCCCAAACGGGTGCGCGTTTCGCGTAGCTTTGCGCCAGCGTAGAGTTTCTGCTGAGCCATGGGACCTCACATATTTGCATGTTTGCGTATGTCTAGCATCGCTTTTGCAAACCTAGTGCGCAAGGGGAAGTCTTTGGTCTGCAGTGCGACTTATGTACGCTTTCAGTCTGTCCCGCGCGAGGAGCCTTGCTTTACAGGCTTAAGGCGCGCTCCCTACGGATAACCCAAACAATGGCTATGATGCTCAGTAGGGACACTATCATCATAATCATCAACAGGGGTAGGATACCGTGATCCACGGACATAAATGTTCCCGCAAAAGCCGATAAGGCTGCGCCACCGCCGATCATCATCGCGCCGCCAAGGCCCGCGGCGGTGCCAGTCAGCTTTGGGCGCACTGACATGGATCCTGTGATGGCGTTGGGCAGTGTCAAACCGTTGCCAAAGCCAAGCGGGATCATGAACGCAAAGAACCAAAAGGCTGTGATGTGGTCCGTGTAAATGAACAAGGCGCATAGGGTAATGCTAGTAAAGGGGATCAAGGTGCCGATGAGGCACATATTGTTCATGCCGATTCGCACCGAGTAGCGTGCGGAAAGGAAGTTGCCAAAAAAGTATCCGATGGCGGGGGCACCAATCCCCATGCCGAGGGCGGCCTCAGAAATGCCAAAAATCTGCACACCAACAAACGGCGCGCCGCCCAAAAAGGCAAAAAACGCGCCAGAGGCAAGGGCAGAACACAGGGCGTATCCCAAAAATCGTTGTGATGTCAGTAGGTCAGGAAAGCCTTTTGCCATATCAAGAAACGATCCGCTGGATGTCGGCGCGGTTTCTCCCATGTCGAAATAAAGTAACGCAAGCAAACCTAAGCCAGATATCAACAGCAACCAAAATGTGCTTTCCCAGCCAAAAGCCATAGCCAAAAATCCGCCAACTGTTGGTGCGATCATCGGCACCAAAGACATGCCCATGGTCACATAGGCCATCATCTTGGCGGCGATTGCGCCGGGGTAGACGTCGCGCACGACAGCGCGTGACAACACCATCGCTGTGACCACGCCCGCTTGCGCGCCGCGTAGGATCAAAAACATCTGAATCGTGGTGGCCTGCATTGCGGCATAGGTGGCAATGATAAACAAAACTACGCCAACAAGGGCGACAGGGCGCCTGCCAAAGCGGTCTGACATCGGTCCGACGATCAGTTGCAAAGCTGCGTTCATGCCCATGAAAACGCCAATGGACAGCTGCATATACGCGTAATTTGTACCGAAATATTCGGTCATTTCTGGCAAAGCGGGTAAAAATACGTTCATCGTCATGGCGGAAATCCCAGCCATGAGCACCAATGTTAGAATATGTGGCGGTGTGGTTCGGTCTAAAAAGCGGATTTTTGAATGTGTGTTCATTGGCTCACAATAGAAGCGAAAGGGCGGACGTCTACCGCAATCTTGGCGCGCATTTGCACAGGGGTTCGTCATGTTTGCGCCATCTGTTGCCTTGATCTGATTTGCGACTTTGCAATTAGCGCAAGGCCGCCTTTGCATCCTTTGCAAATCTGCCAAACTTTGCTTTGTTCGCGCTGATCACGCAGCTAAGGTGGGATAAGCCGAAGAGGAGCCTACCTGTGAAAGATATCATTCAAGAACTTCATGATCGTCGGTCTGACGCCCGTTTGGGCGGGGGGCAACGCCGTATCGACGCACAGCACGCCAAAGGTAAGCTGACAGCGCGCGAACGGGTCGAGCTTTTGCTGGACGAAGGCAGTTTCGAAGAATTTGACATGTTCAAAACCCATCGCTGTACCGATTTCGGTATGGAAAAATCCAAGCCTGCGGGTGATGGGGTGATCACAGGTTGGGGCACAATCAATGGCCGTATGGTCTATGTGTTCTCTCAAGATTTTACGGTGTTCGGCGGCTCTTTGTCTGAAACGCACGCGGAAAAAATCTGCAAGATTATGGATATGGCGATGCAAAACGGCGCGCCCGTGATCGGCATCAATGATTCCGGCGGCGCGCGTATTCAAGAAGGTGTGGCGTCTTTGGCGGGCTACGCCGAAGTGTTTCAGCGCAATATCATGGCGTCTGGCGTTGTGCCGCAAATCTCTGTGATCATGGGGCCCTGTGCTGGCGGTGCGGTTTATTCGCCTGCCATGACGGACTTTATTTTCATGGTGAAAGACACGTCCTATATGTTTGTGACTGGTCCTGATGTGGTGAAAACAGTCACCAACGAAGTGGTCACCGCTGAGGAACTGGGCGGTGCGTCCACCCATACCAAAAAATCATCCGTTGCAGATGGCGCTTTTGAGAATGACGTGGAAACCTTGATCGAAGTGCGTCGCTTGATCGATTTTTTGCCGCAAAACAATCGCGAAAAAGCGCCTGTGCGTCCGTTCTTTGATGATCCCGCGCGCATTGATTTGTCGCTTGATACGATCATTCCTGATAACGCGAACACGCCCTACGATATGAAGGAAGTGATTCATAAAGTTGTCGATGAGGGTGATTTTTATGAAATCCAAGCCGAACATGCCAAAAATATAATCACAGGCTTTGCCCGCATAGAAGGTCAAACCATCGGCGTTGTGGCGAACCAACCCATGGTGCTTGCGGGCTGTCTTGATATTGACAGTTCCAAAAAAGCCGCGCGGTTTGTGCGGTTTTGTGATGCCTTTGAAATTCCTGTTCTGACACTTGTGGATGTGCCTGGGTTCTTGCCTGGCACCAGCCAAGAATACGGTGGCGTTATCAAACACGGTGCCAAGCTTTTGTTTGCTTATGGCGAGGCAACCGTCCCGAAAGTCACTGTTATTACACGCAAAGCTTATGGTGGAGCTTATGACGTGATGGCGTCCAAACATCTGCGTGGTGATTTTAATTATGCGTGGCCAACCGCAGAGATCGCGGTCATGGGCGCCAAAGGGGCGACTGAAATTATCCACCGTGGTGACTTGAATGACGCGGAAAAAATCGCGGCTCATACGGTTGATTACGAAGACCGCTTTGCCAATCCATTCGTCGCCGCAGAGCGCGGATTTATCGATGAGGTGATCCAGCCGCAATCCACGCGCAAACGTGTGGCGCGGGCTTTTGCGTCACTTCGCAATAAAAAGCTCGAAAATCCATGGAAGAAGCACGACAATATCCCTCTGTAATTTGGGATAATGTGAGGACACCATGGGAAAAACTGGAATGCATCAACAGTGGCATATGCTGCGCGCGGACGACGGAGTGCTCACGCTGTCTCGTCGTTTGCCCGCACGCTTTGATTTCTCGGCGAAAACCGTGATTTCAGGCGGTGCAAACCTGCGAAAAGGGCGTATGGCCACGCAGGTGCGTCAAGACATGTGGCGCGTGTTGCAATCCTTGCGTGGCTTTGCGCCTGTGGTGCAGGTCAAAGTGCAAGGTGATGATTTGGAAATCACCGCAGGCGGCGCTGTTGCTGGGCGTTTTCCGAAGCTGCGATCCGAAACTTTGGTGTCTGATGTTTTGGAATGCCCTGATCGTCGCGCCAGATGGGTGCGCAGTGCGCGGAGGGCCGCAGCATGAAAGTTGCATTGTTTCTTGCGCTGACAGTCGCCGCCGCAGCATCGGCCCATGCCGATCTGACGCCACGGGAATTGGATGTTATCACTGTCCCCTCTGGCCAGCCGGTCACGTTTTTTGAAAGCTTGCTGGATCGTCCTGCCACAGGGCTGACAGCGCGCTTTCGTTTCGTTGCGCCTGAATTGCCGCAAACGCTGGCTGCCTTGAGCTATGATGAACTTGAGGCTGATCTGGCCTATTTGTGCGATACCTATGCGATGCCACGCATCGCGGCCCCCGTGCCGTCGGTGATCGTTATTTCTTTGTCCGAGCGCGAAACTGTTTTCGGATCCATCGAACAAGATGTGGCACAGGTGTTTGAGGCCTACCGCCCAGCGGGCACAGTCTGCGAATGGGAGGCGTTTTAAAATGGCACCTAAGTTTCATTTGTTTGACAAAGGCCCACGCCCTGTCGCGCCGTTTTCCCATGCGGTCGAAGACGATGGTTGGGTGATTTTGACGGGGCAAATGCCCACCGATCCGAATGCCCCAGATGCGCCTTTGCCAGATGGGATCGAAGCACAAACGCGGCGTGTGATGGACAATCTTGCGCTGATATTGGCCGAGTTGGATCTTGATTTAAGTCATGTTGTGCAATGTCGGTGCTTTTTGACCGCATTTGAGCGTGATTACGCGCTGTTCAATGACACCTACAAAAGTTATTTCCTCGAAGGCCAGCTTCCGGCACGCACCACGGTGGGCGTGACCGCTCTGGCTGTTGGCGCATTGGTCGAAATCGACCTGATCGCGCGCAGACCGCAGGAGAACGCATAACATGCCACCCAAAGATTACATGCCCAAACACAAGGGTTTTCCCGGGCGCTTTCCCGGCTCGGATTATCAATTTACGTTGCGCCGCGCCAATCCAAAAGGCGTGACGCCGCTCAAAGCGTTAGAGCGTTTCAAAGATCGCAAGCCTGTCGACAAACGCGTGGATGCGGCCTTTCTCACTGCGATTTGGGAAATGTTCGGCGATCAACCGTTCGAACGCGGTAATTTGGATGCGGGGCGTTTGTCATGGTTTTGGGGGCGTGAAATCGTGCCCGCTGATCCTGACAATTTTGATCCTGCCTCTTACGAGGCGCTGATCCAAGTCAATGTCAAGATTGCCCAAGTGACGTTCCCTGATTTGTTCGTGGCAGATGATCCCTTTGATGCAGATGCTGAAACCGATGAGGAGCCTTGGTAGGATGCGCGGATTGTCGCTGTCATATGACGTCATTGCGCAAAAGTTTGCCCGTGCTGGGGGGGCTTTTGACGCAAAGCTTGCGTGTTTGATAGCGGTCTTTCATTCTATTGATATCCGGTGCGCTTCGAACATTGCGCGCTCAGATACACGACGTTCTTACGACCCTTCCCTTGGGGCAAGGATTGCACCCGATGCGTGCGGTCCTTGCCTTCTTTCTTTTTCTTTCGGTGATGCTGCGCGTTTTGCGCCGCCTTTCGCCGAAACTGTTCGTGTCTGTGGATTTTACTTTTCTCGAACTGCTTTTTTTGGCAGAGTGAAAGTAAGTGCAACACAACAAAGAGCAGTAAAATCATGCGCAAATCACTTCTTACATTCGCCCTCATCTCAGTCACAGCCCTTGCCGGTTGTTTGGACAACGACGCAGAACGCGCCATCGCGGGTGGTCTTGCTGGCGCACTTGTTGCGGATGCGACGGGTGGCAGTGCGGCCGTTGGCGCGCTTGGCGGCGCTGCTGCTGGCGCACTGTGCGACGACGCAGGCGTTTGTCGCTAAAAAACAGTCTACAGATTTGGCTTTGAGTGCGCTGTTTGGCGGACTTGGGCGTAATGAAAAACAAGGTTTCCGAGCTGGCCAGCTCGGGAGCCTTTTTTCATGCGCATGATTTGAAATACCATCGCTGGCCGCGCCACTGTGTGTGCTGGGCAATCGATACGAAGAAAGAAAAAGGGAGAGCACATGTTTGACAAGATTCTGATCGCCAACCGAGGTGAAATCGCTTGCCGTGTCATAAAATCCGCGCAGAAAATGGGGATCAAAACCGTCGCCATTTATTCAGATGCTGACAAAAATGCGCTGCATGTGAAAATGGCGGATGAAGCGGTTCACATCGGGCCTGCGCCAGCCAACCAATCCTATATCGTGATTGAAAAGGTTTTGGAGGCTGTACGCCAGACTGGCGCGCAAGCTGTGCATCCTGGTTATGGGTTCTTGTCTGAGAATGCCAAATTTGCCGAGGCGTTGAAAGCTGAAGGCGTGGCCTTTATCGGGCCTCCTGTGGGCGCGATTGAAGCTATGGGCGACAAAATCACGTCGAAAAGACTCGCACAGGACGCCAATGTCAGCACCGTTCCGGGATATATGGGGTTGATCGAGAACGCTGACGAAGCCGTGAAAATCTCTAGCGAAATCGGCTATCCTGTGATGATCAAAGCCTCCGCGGGTGGCGGCGGCAAGGGCATGCGCGTGGCCTATAATGACGCTGAGGCGCGCGAAGGGTTTCAATCGTCCAAAAACGAGGCCGCGTCATCCTTTGGCGATGATCGTATTTTTATTGAGAAATTCGTCACCCAGCCGCGCCACATCGAAATTCAAGTGCTTTGCGATACTCATGGCAATGGCATTTACTTGCAAGAACGCGAATGCTCGATCCAACGCCGCAATCAAAAAGTGATTGAGGAAGCGCCAAGTCCGTTTTTGGACGCGGCCACCCGCAAAGCCATGGGCGAACAGGCTGTCGCTTTGGCGCAAGCGGTGGATTACGCCTCAGCTGGGACTGTGGAATTTATCGTCGATGGCGACCGCAATTTCTACTTTCTTGAAATGAACACCCGCTTGCAGGTGGAACACCCAGTGACCGAGTTGATCACCGGTATCGATTTGGTCGAACAGATGATCAATATCGCCGCAGGCGCGCCTTTGGGCATCCAACAAGAAGACGTGCAAATGAATGGCTGGGCAATGGAAAGCCGTTTGTACGCCGAAGATCCTTACCGCAATTTCTTGCCCTCCATCGGCCGTTTGAGCAAATATCGCCCGCCTGCCGAAAGCGTCTCAGATACCCATATTGTGCGCAATGACACAGGCGTTTTTGAGGGCGGCGAGATTTCGATGTATTACGATCCGATGATCGCGAAACTCTGCACTTGGGCACCAACGCGCGCCGAAGCTATTGATCACATGAGCGATGCTTTGGATGCGTTCGAGATCGAAGGTATCGGGCATAACCTGCCGTTTTTGTCTGCCGTTATGGATCACCCGCGCTTTGTCTCTGGCAATATCACCACCGCCTTTATCGAAGAAGAATACCCCGACGGGTTTGAAGGTGCTGTGCTGAGTGATGCGCAACTGCGCAAAATCGCGGCAGCCAGTGCGGCGATGTACCGTGTCGCTGAAATTCGTCGCACGCGCATTTCTGGCCGTATGGACAACCACGAACGCATTGTTGGCTCTGACTGGGTTGTGCAGATCGGTGATCAAGAATTCCCTGTCAGCATCGAGGCCGATAAAACCGGATCGAACGTCACGCTGGGCGATCAGCTGATGCGCGTTGAAAGCGCTTGGGTGCCAGGGCAAACCTTGGCTGTGGTTGCGATTGATGGCGCAAAGGTGACGTTGAAAGTGGGCAAAGTGGCAGGCGGTTTCCGCATCCGCAATCGTGGTGCCGACCTCACAGTCTACGTGCGCAGTCCGCGTGCGGCAGAATTGTCAAAGCACATGCTTGAAAAAGTACCTGCGGACACGTCCAAATTGCTGCTGTGCCCAATGCCTGGGTTGATCGTGGGCGTTGATGTGGCTGTTGGCGATGAAATCCAAGAAGGGCAAACGCTATGCACTGTTGAGGCGATGAAAATGGAAAACATCCTGCGTGCAGAGCGCAAAGGCGTGGTGTCCAAAATCAACGCCAACGCGGGTGACAGCTTGGCAGTCGACGAAGTGATCATGGAGTTTGAATAATCTCTTGGCCTACAAAGCTATGCCAATCCTCAGGCTCAAAGCCTCGCACGTGACCGCAGCCTATCGTGCGGCCTGTGCGGCGTCTTTGATGTCTTGGATTTCTTGCTGGCGTAGCGGTGTTTTGTCGATGGCGCGTGTCAGTTCACGCAAATCCCACGGGTCGGGTTTGCGCAACAACACAGTGCCGTCTTTATCGACCACCACCAAAGCAAAGCCACGCGGACGCAGTGTTTTGCGCACGTCGCTCAACGTATCAGAATTGGTGTCCGTCAGCACGACAATATCACGCTCGAACAATCGCTCGGGTCGCTCTGCCAGCAGATCCATTTGTTGGCGAAAACTGGGATCAAGTGGACTGTCGGCAAAGACCGCCACGACGCGGTTGATCCACTTGAAATCCGCCAAACTTACGCCCTCTGCATCTTGCGACAGGGGCGCCAAAACTGGTGTCTCTTGTGCAAAGGCTGCGGGCGCGACATTGATTAGAACTGCGCCTAGGGCGCTGAGAAATATGTGTTTCATCGATCCTCCGGTCCCTGTCTATATAGGGCCCTTTGCAGGATTTACCAAGATTACCACCAAGTGTTTTGCTGCAATGGCCCTGCAGTCACACATGTTTGAAAGGGACCTCTCATGACCGATAGAAAACTCTGGACTGATCTTGCCAGCAAAGAGCTTCGCGGCAAGCCTGTGGACAGCCTCGCGTGGGAAACGCTGGAAGGCATCACGGTCAAGCCACTCTATGACGAAGATGACATCAAAGACTTGCCCCATCTTGGCAACACGCCTGGGGAGGCGCCGTTTACGCGGGGCGTGAAAGCGACGATGTACGCAGGACGCCCTTGGACCATTCGCCAATACGCGGGCTTTTCCACGGCAGAAGAATCAAACGCCTTTTATCGCAAAGCACTGGATGCGGGCCAACAGGGCGTGTCGGTTGCTTTCGATTTGGCCACCCACCGTGGCTATGACAGTGATCATCCGCGTGTTGAGGGCGATGTCGGCAAGGCAGGTGTGGCGATCGACAGCGTGGAAGACATGAAAATTCTATTTGACGGTATTCCGCTGGATAAAGTGTCCGTGTCAATGACCATGAATGGCGCGGTGATCCCGATTTTGGCGTCTTTCATCGTCACTGGTGAAGAGCAAGGCCACGACAAAGCGCAGCTCGCGGGCACCATTCAAAACGACATTCTCAAAGAATTTATGGTGCGCAACACTTATATTTATCCGCCTGAACCCTCGATGCGGATCATCGCAGATATCATTGAATATACCGCCAATGAGATGCCGAAATTCAACTCGATTTCGATTTCCGGCTACCATATGCAAGAAGCAGGCGCGAATTTGGTACAAGAGCTGGCGTTCACTTTGGCCGACGGGCGCGAATATGTACGCACCGCGATCAAGGCGGGTATGGATGTGGACAAATTCGCCCCACGTCTGTCGTTCTTCTTTGCCATTGGCATGAACTTTTTCATGGAAGCGGCCAAGCTGCGTGCGGCGCGTTTGTTGTGGACGCGGGTGATGGATGAGTTCGAGCCCAAGTCAGAAAAATCCAAAATGTTGCGCACCCATTGCCAAACCTCTGGCGTGTCGCTGCAAGAGCAAGACCCTTACAACAACGTGATCCGCACTGCATATGAGGCGATGTCAGCGGCTTTGGGGGGCACGCAGTCTTTGCACACCAATGCGCTTGATGAAGCCATCGCTTTGCCGACTGAATTTTCTGCTCGCATCGCGCGCAACACCCAACTGATCTTACAAGAAGAGACAGGCATCACCAATGTCGTCGATCCGCTGGCGGGCTCTTATTACGTCGAAAGCCTGACCGCTGAATTGGCAGATAAAGCTTGGGCCTTGATGGAAGAGGTCGAAGACATGGGCGGCATGACCAAGGCGGTTAACACGGGTATGCCGAAACTGCGCATCGAGGAATCTGCCGCCAAACGCCAAGCTTTGATTGATCGTGGCACTGAGGTGATCGTGGGCGTGAACAAATACCGTAAAGACAATGAAGATCCGATTGATATCTTAGATGTCGACAATGTCGCTGTGCGCTTGAGCCAAATGGCGCGGCTTGAGAAAATCCGCGAAACGCGGGACGATGCCTTGGTGTCAGAAACTCTGTCCGATCTGGAAGCGGCGGCGCAAACTGGCAAAGGCAATCTTTTAACCTTGGCGGTCGAGGCCGCACGGGCACGGGCCACTGTTGGGGAAATTTCTATGGCAATGGAAAAATCATTTGGGCGTCACCGCGCAGAAGTGAAAACTTTGGCGGGCGTATATGGTGCTGCCTATGAAGGCGACGCAGGTTTTGCGCAAATCCAAGCCGACGTTGAAGCCTTCGCGGAGAAAGAGGGCCGTCGCCCCCGTATGCTGGTGGTTAAAATGGGCCAAGACGGTCACGATCGCGGCGCGAAAGTCATAGCGACCGCCTTTGCCGATATCGGCTTTGACGTCGATGTGGGGCCTTTGTTCCAAACTCCAGCCGAGGCCGCACAAGATGCCATCGATAATGATGTGCATATCATCGGAATTTCGTCACAGGCGGCAGGGCATAAAACGCTCGCACCGAAATTGATCAATGAACTCAAAGCGCAAGGGGCAGGGGACATTATTGTAATTTGTGGCGGAGTCATTCCGCAGCAAGATTATGCCTTTTTGAAAGAGGCGGGGGTCAAAGCGATCTTTGGGCCCGGCACCAATATCCCGGTGGCTGCGCGTGAAATTCTGGAATTGATTGGCAACGCGAAAGCATAAAAAATGGGCATGAGGGAGTGCAGACCCTTTTGTACTTTTCATTCTCTTGCTAGAGGGGCACCATACCCGAAAACGGCGCTTCGTTGCTGCCGTTCGATTAAGCATATTATTTTTGGTGACCCATGCCGTATGAATTAGACCACTTGGTGGTCTGCGCTTCCGAATTAAACCAAGGACGCCTTTGGGCGGAAGGGCTTTTGGATGTGCCTTTGGAATCCCGTGGCACCCATGCGCTTATGGGCACGCAGAATCACATCGCACGCCTTGATGTTGGGTCATATTTCGAAGTGATTTCTGTCGATCCTGATGCCCCAAAGCCCGATCATGCGCGTTGGTTCGGATTGGACGATTTCGGCGGTGGGCCAAAGCTGTCAAATTGGGTGATCCGCTGTGATGATTTGGATGAAGCGTGGGAACGCGCACCTGCCACAGTGGGGCGAATTATGTCGTTCGAACGCGGTGATTATGCGTGGCGTATGTTGGTGCCTGACGATGGAAAGCCCTTGTTCGACGGGTGCTTTCCGACCTTTATTGAATGGCAATCATCGCACCCTACAGTACAGCTGCCGCACCGAGACCTACGGTTGCGTCGTTTGAAATTGACCCACCCAAACGCAACTGATTTGCGTGCAGCACTTGCACCTTTTGTCGAAGCGATGGAAAAGGTCTCGATTGGCGAAGGCGCTGTGGCGTCATTACAAGCCGAAATTGGATCAGCCTCAGGGGAGATTTGGATCGCATGACACTTCGTACGGCAACACCCGCAGATGCGCAGGCCATCAAGGCAATCATGAAACCTGTGGTCGAGGGCTCGACAGCAACCTTTTCATCGGTGGAACGTAGCGTCGAAGACTGGGCCACTTTGATTGAGGCTCGCCTCAAAGATGGGCGCGCATTTTATGTGGCGGAAGTTGACGGTAAGGTGGCCGGATACGCCACCTATGAACAGTTTCGCAGTTCGAACAACGGCTACCGGCATACAATGGAGCATTCCGTTTACCTAAGTGATGCCGCGCAGGGACGTGGATATGGGCGTATTTTGCTGATCACCATCGAAGAACATGCCCGCGAGGCGGGGCATAAATCGATGATCGGCGTGATTGATGCCGACAACACGGCCTCCATCGCGTTTCACGAGGCGCTTGGGTACAAAGAGGTTGGTCGCATTCCGCAGTCTGGTTTTAAATTTGATCGCTGGCTGGATGCACTTTTCATGCAAAAGATGCTGTGAATTTCAGCGTATCTGCGCCTGTGGCAATCCGTCATGAGTTTGTGACCTGACAGTCTTTCGTCTTTTCGCTAAGGTCTTTTCATGTCCATTTGGTTCCGCATATTAGACGCCATCGCGGCGTTGCGCGCTGGCGAAAGCCTGTCTGCCGTTTTTGATCGTCTGCGATCTGAACCCGAACAACGCGTGGGTTTTGCCATTGCTGTGATCGCTTTAGGGGCAAAAATGGCCAAGGCCGACGGGCAAGTGACACGCGACGAAGTCACGGCTTTTCGCGAAGTTTTCGATATTTCCAGCGAAGATGAAGCCGCAGCGGGGCGTGTGTTCAACCTTGCCCGCCAAGATGTTGCAGGGTTCGAAGATTACGCCAAACGGGTGAAATCCATGTATGGCGACAATTGTACGCCGCTGCTGGATCTGTTGGACGGGCTGTTTCACATCGCAATGGCGGATGGCGAATATCACCCGAATGAGGATGCATTTTTACACCGTGTGGCTGAGATTTTCGAAATCAGTGATCGTAAATTTCGTATCATTCGGGCGCGCTTTGTGCCTGATGCCGAACGTGATCCCTATGATATTTTAGGCGTGGACCCGAACATGGCTATTGAGGATATCAAAATGGCCTATAAAGGGCTTGTTCGTGAAACGCACCCTGACAAAATGATCGCACGTGGGGTGCCTCAAGAAGCGGTACAGATGGCGACGCGACGCTTGGCAGAGATTAACGGCGCGTGGGATGATATCGCTTTGGAACGCGCAAGCTAGTGCGCATTGCCACGTACAATGTGGAATGGTTCGACGCGCTGTTTGATGCACAAGGCAGGCCGCTGTTGGATGGCGCTTGGTCGCGGCGTCATGATGTTAAGCGCATTGATCAATTACATGCATTGGCAAAGGTGTTCAGGACACTGGACGCTGATGCGATCATGGTTATTGAAGCGCCAGATACATCGCGCAAGCGTGACACAGTGCAAGCCCTTGAACAATTTGCGGATTTTTCAGGCATACGCGCCCGCGCCGTCACAACCGGCTTTCTCAATGATACCCAACAAGAAATCGCGCTGCTCTATGATCCGTTAATTTTGCGAGCCAAGCACGATCCGCGCGGGATACCGGTGGAGGATGCGGGGCGAGATGATCTGGATGGTCGCCCCCCGATGTTCAACTCAGTCTATCATCTCGATATTGACACTGATATGAGCCGCGATCCCATTGCCTTTTCCAAGCCTCCGTTAGAATTGGCCATGCAAGTGCGTGCGACTGGGTTTGCCTTTCGGATGATTGGCGTCCATGTGAAATCAAAAGCGCCCCATGGTGCACGGAGCCGCGATGAGGAAATTCGTATTTCCATCGAAAACCGTCGAAAACAGCAGGCACAATGCATTTGGTTACGTGAACGGATCGAGCAGCATTTGAGTGCAGGCGATCCATTGATTGTGCTTGGGGACTTTAACGATGGACCTGGGCTGGATGAATTCGAAGCCTTGTTCGGGCGTTCAGGTCTGGAGATTGTGATTGGTGAAGGGGTGGGGCGCAGGGCGGAAGATCATCGTTTGTTTGATCCCCATGCGCGGATGGCGATGGCCCCACGTGCCAGTGCCGCGCCCACCACATCACGGTTCTTCATTCGGCATGAAAATCGATATCTATCAGCTTTGTTAGATTATATCATGGTGTCAAAAGACTTGGCACCAAAGGGCAGATGGCGGATTTGGCATCCTTTTGATGATCGCGCATGCTACGAGGATGTCGCATTGCGTGAAGCTTTGCTGACCGCATCCGACCATTTTCCAGTGACTTTGGATTTGGATCTCATGACTGGAAATTTGGACACAAAGAATGGATGAAACCTGAACTCAGAAGCTGTATACAGGAAATATGAAACATATTTTGCGTCACATCCCTTTTGTCATTTTTGTTTTGCCGAGCTTGGCATGGGCTGATGACAGCCCGCAAGCTCCGACAGATACGCCCATGTCGGAAGGGTTTGAACTGCTGCGCGAGGGGGCGGAGCTGCTGATGCAGGATCTTTTTGATGGTCTGGAGCCTGCGCTGAAAGGGTTTGAATCCTTCGCACTTGAGCTTGATGCTTACGCACCGCCAGTAATGTTGCCCAATGGCGACATCATCATTCGGCGTAAAACTTTAGCAGAGGACGATATGGGAACGCCGGCCGCGCCAGTGCCACCCCTTCCACGCCCGCGCGTTGAAATTGACCCTATGCCTGATGACGATATCGAAATTTAGCTTCTGGCGTGCTTGATCTGTGTGTTTGCACCAAGAGACGACGCCAAGGACATAAATCGCGCCTCTGACACTTCGCCAAACAGATCTATTGCCTGTGGACGCAGGGTCAAAATCAGTTCTTTTTTCTTTGGAAAATAGCTTAGCTTTGCGATCTCGTCAGGTGCATCCACGGCGATCATCGCGCCAAAGCGCATGGCTTTGCCAAGCACTTCTGCGTTTTGAATTTCCTTGTCTGACAGCATCTCAATGAGCGGCGCAAAGCTTGTGCCTTCGCGAGAGTTTTTATAACGGTGCAATAAGGCAAGACCTAAGAACACACGTTCCTTATGTGTCAGCCCGCCAAGATTGGCGCGTGTCGCATTGTCAAAACACACTTCAGCGCGATAATCGGGATGCGCGCGCCATGTCACATCATGTAACAAACAAGCGGCGCGGATGAGGCGCATTTTATTGTAATCGCGAGCCTTAAAAATAGGCTCGATAAACCGGTGCAACCGCTTGCCAACACCGGGGATCCGTGCGTCTTTTTGTTCGGCAAAACGACAGGCTTCGATAAGCGGATCACGGGCGCGCACAGAGGTCGGCATTTGTTCGTAGAGCATACCTTCGCGGATGCCGTATGATGAAATACAAATTTCCTTTGGCTTAAAGGTCCGTACCAATTGGCGTAGCACTTCTGAAGCAATCGGAACCAAGGCCATGCGCGCAGAGGACGTGCCAGTTTTGGCGCGAATTTCTTCCAGATTGTTTGCGCGAATGTATTGGATTGTCTTGGTCACATCGCGCACAGACATGCGGTATTCGTGCAGGACATGCAGTGGGTATCCGCGTCGTTCCATATCAATACGTGCGATGGCACGCCATGAGCCGCCAACCAAAAAAATGCGCTTATGATCCATCCCCATGGTTTCGGCTAGGTCCGCCATGATGGGTTTGATGTGGTCTTTAATGCCTTTGCGCCCGCCTTTGAGACCTTGCAACTTCAGTGGCCCAAGCGGCGAGGTGATACGTTTGCCGACGTCACCATCGCCGACAACGGCCAATTCCATCGATGATCCACCAATGTCGCAAATCATGCCTTTCGCGTCAGGCCAGCCAAGTAATACACCCTGCGCAGACAGGCGTGCCTCTTCTTCGCCGTCGATAACCCAAAGGCTCAGGCCGGTCTCCTGCAATATTTCCTCCCGAAATGCAGGACCGTCCTGAGCCTCCCGCACTGCAGCCGTGGCAACGGCTGTCAGTGGGGGGATTCCCATACCTTGTGCGAGCTTTTGAAATCGCTTGATCGCCGATAAGGCGCGCGCCTTACCCGTGGGATTCAATAACCCTGTTTCGCGCAGGCCTGCGCCTAAACCACACAAGATTTTCTCATTGTAAAAATACGCGGGGCTACGCGCAGCCCCATCAAACACAACCATACGTACCGAGTTGGACCCGACATCGACGACACCGACACGTGACAAAGCGCGCGCATCTTCGTCTAGGAAAAGCGGGCGACCAAACACGCCCCATTCGTTTTGGGCTGCGGCTTGCGCCTGCGCTGTTACAGGTGTTAGCAAATTGTTTTCCTCGGTGGCTGTGGCGCAGACTGCCAAATCAAGGGCAGTGCTGTCAATCGTTGAGCACGTTTACGGCTGTCTTTGGAACACCAGCCAAAATGCGCGAGGTTAAAGGTCAGTATGTGTGAGCTCAGGCACATCCTTAACCCCCGCAGAGCCACGTCCCGATAAAGACGGGTGTTCCATAAAGAATTGGTGGCACGAAAAAGGCGTCATATCTGGATCAAGTTCAGGGCGCTGCCATGTGCCATCCCCTGCCAAAATCCAACTTTGTGCAACATCGGCCATATTTGCCGCCATGATCTGTTGTAGAATTTGTGCTTTCACGGTGGGGTTCTTGATTTCAACCAGCGTTTCGACGCGGCGGTTAAGATTGCGACCCATCCAATCGGCGGATGACATATACACATGCGCTTTCTTCGATGGCAGGCCTTTGCCGTTGCCAAAGCAAACAATACGCGAGTGTTCCAAAAACCGTCCGATAATAGATTTAACACGAATATTTTCAGACAGCCCTTTAACGCCGGGGCGCAAGCCGCAGATTCCGCGGATGACAAGGTTGATTTTGACGCCGTCTTGGCTTGCAGAATAGAGCGCGTCAATGACCTGCGGTTCAATCAGGGAATTCATTTTAGCCCAAATTTCGGCGGGTTTTCCGGCGCGCGCAAATTCTGCTTCTCGCGCAATTCCAGCCAAGAGGTCCGTTTTCAACGTATGTGGTGAAATGGACAGATTTTCCAACCCTTCGGGCGGCGCATAGCCCCCAATGTAATTAAAGACCTTAGTGGCATCTCGTCCCAGCGCGGCATCACATGTGAAAAAGCTCAAATCGGTATAAATTCGAGCCGTAATCGGATGATAATTGCCGGTGCCAAAATGCGTATAGGTCACAAGTTTGGAGCCTTCGCGGCGCACCACTGTGGAAATTTTCGCATGGGTTTTGTAGTTGGTGAACCCGTATATTACATGCACCCCAGAGCGTTCCAAGCGGCGCGACTGGCGTATATTGGCGGCTTCGTCAAAGCGGGCTTTTAACTCGACCAATGCCGTAACCATCTTGCCGTTTTCGGCAGCTTCACAAAGCGCTGAAACAATCGGGCTGTCATGTGATGTCCGATAAAGCGTCTGTTTGATCGCCACCACATTTGGATCATTTGCAGCCTGTGCCAAGAACCGAATCACAAGGTCGAACGTTTCATAGGGGTGGTGGAGCAAAATGTCTTTTTGAGTGATCGCCGCGAACATATCGCCTTCGTGATCTTGCACCCGTTCAGGCACGCGTGGCGTATAATTTGGCCATTGCAAATCTCTTCGGCTGTCCAGCACCAGCTCATTCAAGTCTGTCAGTCCTAACATGCCAGGCACTTCAAGGATTTCGTCTTCTGACAGGCCCAATTGTTCTTTGATCACGTTTCGCAATTCGTCAGGCGCGCCCTGGGAAATTTTTAATCGCACAACTTCACCACGGCGCCTGCGTTTCAGCGCGGTTTCAAATTCACGCACCAAATCCTCTGCCTCTTCTTCGACCTCTAGATCGCTGTCACGCAATACGCCAAAGGTGCAGGACCCTTCGGCAGTGTAGCCCGGGAACAGATTGCGAATGTAGATAAGCAGCAAGTCTTCAAGCGGTAAAAAACGATCAATTGTGTCAGGGGTTTCTGGCAGGCGAATAAACCGATCAATCAGGGCAGGGATCGGCAATAGAGCTTGCAGTGTACGTTTGTCTTTGTCACGGACCAATTGTAAGGCCAAAACAAAACCAGAGTTGGGCACAAACGGAAACGGATGCGCGGGGTCGATAGCCAAAGGTGATAAGACCGGAAACACTTGGGTCAAAAACACGTCTCGCAGATGTTTAAAATCGTCGTCGTTCAATTGGTCTGGGTCCACAATCGAGATGCCTTGCGAATGCATCTCGCTGCGAATCTGTTCCCAAGCCGTAACCTGCGCATCCAGCAAATCGCGCGCATCTTTGGAGATAAGCACCAATTGTTCAGCAGGCGATCGCCCATCTGCGGCAGGTGTCGTGTTGCCAGCTTTGGCCAATTCACGCAAACCTGCGACGCGTACAGTGTAGAATTCATCCAGATTGGCCGCAGAAATTGACACAAAGCGCAATCGCTCCAGCAATGGCACCCGTGGATTTTGCGCTTCGCCTAAAACGCGCCAGTTGAACCCTAGCCAACTCAGTTCACGATTGAAAAACCGTTTTGGCCCCTCAAGGCATTCTGCGGGTAAATCTATAGGCTCTGGGAATGGCGCATTCAGAAAATCTGTTGATGTCGTCAAAGTCATATCGCTTAAGTTTGCCGATGAGAGAGGATTTCAGAAGTTATCCTGCGCGCTCAAAGAGATATTGTCCAGAACTTGTGCTGCAAACTTGCGCGAAATTGGCTTGCCCAACCGCAAGGCGGCAGCATCAAGCGCTTCAACGATGCTGCGCAAATTGGCTGTTGAACGCTCCATCCGTTTGACCAAAAATGGGATCAAGGGGTAGGAAATTGCCAGCTGACGATCCTCAAACTGTTTGAGAAGCATGGCAGACAGTAACGCATCATCTGGCGCATTGATTTTGGTGACACAAGTGCCCTGCATGCGCGAGGCTAAATCGGGCAGGCATAGAGGCCAAAGATTTGGTGGTCTGCTGGCGGTCACCAACAATCGTCCACCTTCCGCCAATATCAAATTGTGTAGGTGAAAAAGGGCTTCTTCGGTGTCGCGCGCATTTGATAAATCGGCAATGCGATCGGCATTCTCGACCACGACATGGCGCATGCTGGCCAACATCGGAATATCTGCATGGGCCAGTTCATCGACATCAATGATGATGGCATCGCGATCCACAGCCCACACATGTGCCATATGAGTTTTGCCTGATCCACGAGGACCTGTGAGCACAAGCTTGTTGCTGGGCCAGAGCTCAGGTGTGTCCAGTGTTGCGAGTGCTATGGCATTGGATGGCGAGACAAAAAATGCCTCGCGCTGTAACGCTTCGCGCACAGGAAGATCAAAAGTCAGTTGCTCCGCCATCAGTTAAGAATGCTCGGGGTCATCAGTGGCGGTGGTGGCTGGGCCGGCGTCCGTTGCGGTGCGCTGACTTGTCGCCTCTAACCCAGTATACAACCGACTTTCATGGTATTGCTCCACCGCGAAACGCGCGACGACACCGATTGACGCGGCAACTGGCACCGCAATCAGCATCCCAACGAAGCCGAATATTGCTCCAAAAGCAGTCAAAGCAAAAATAAGCCATACAGGGTGTAAGCCGATGGAAGATCCTACCAGATTAGGTGTCAAAATATTGCCCTCAAAAAACTGCCCCAAAGCAAAGATACCAATCACTAGCCCGATGCGCAGCCAATCGGTTGCTGCGGTAACGGTGACCCCGTCGACCACCTCTGTACCGCCCCAAAATTGAAACAGTGCCAAACCTATGGATAAAACGCCCCCTACAAGCGCACCGACATAGGGAATAAATGTCAGTGCCCCTGCGATTGCACCTGTCACCAAGCCAAATTTTAGCCCAACAAGCATTAAAGCTGCGGCATAGAACCCGCCCAAAATCAAACAGACTGTGCCTTGGCCGCGGATGAATGAGGCAAGCGTCTTGTCAATTTGGAACGCAAGGCGACGCACCACAGGTGCGTGATCGCGCGGCAAAAGATTATCGATTTCTTCAACCATCCGGTCCCAGTCGAGTAGGAGATAAAAGGTGATCACCGGTACCAAGAATAAGATCATCATGACGTTAAAAATGCTCATGACGGACCCTACGGCCGTTGATAGCAGTTCTCCGCCTTTGGATTGAATGGTCTCACCGATTTGTAGCAACGACTGATGCAGCTGGCTTTGCTCGTCAAGAATTTCAGGGAATTTCGCGGTTAGAAATTTTTGTAAGTCGTCGAACAATTGCGGTGCAGTGGCAATTAAATCGGTGGCTTGGCCAACAAGTGTTGGTAAAACCAATAAGGCAATCAGCACAAAGGCAAAGGCTGCTACGGCGGTGATAACCACTGTGGCAACCGCTCGTGATAATCCCATTGCCTCTAATCTGTCGGCCACTGGATCAAGCATGTAAGCCACAGCCATTGCCAAGATGAATGGCAACATGACATCGCTTAAAAGCCATATTGCACCTAAGAATACAACGCTGGCGATACTCCAATATTTGACTTGGTCGCGAACTGGTAGGGCCAAAATCATTCTCCATGTTTTGTTACATATCGCCCTGTCGTCGCTTGCGTTCAAGTCCTAGCTGCTCAAAGAGCCGTTGATTTTGTAATTTGGCCACTGCCCGTGATATGAGCTTCCTGTACTGTCTGCGATAAAAGAGGGTCGTCAGAAATATTTTGTTCGAAGGATTCGTCACTGGCACCAAAGTCAGGATCTGTGGTTACAAATGTTTGAACAAGAGAACTCATCGATTGAGCTGCATTCGACAGTTGAGAGTTTGCCGCAGTTGTTTCTTCGAACATAGCCGTGTTTTGTTGTGTGACGCTTTCTAATTCACCAACAGCTGAGTTCACGCTTGTGAGATTTCGAGATTGATTGGCTGTCGATTCCGCCACGGAACTTAAGCGATTTGTAATTTTGTCCACCGAACTTTTGATGCCTTCAAGGGCATTTCCTGTTTTGTTTACAAGGTCGGCGCCACCTGAAATTTGTTGAACAGAAGAATTGATCAATTCATTAATTTCACGCGCTGCGTTTGATGACCGTTGAGCCAGCGCCCGCACTTCAGACGCCACAACAGCAAATCCACGTCCTGCATCGCCTGCGCGCGCGGCCTCGACACCCGCATTGAGCGCAAGCAGGTTTGTTTGGAATGCGATGTCATCAATAACGCTGGTGATTTTATTGATCTCTTTTGAACTGTTTTCGATCTCTGCCATTGCTTTGACCGCGTCTTGCATGATTTTACTGCCCTCAGCAGCCTCATGGGACGTAATCTCGGCAAGTTTTTGAGCGTCTCCAGAATCTTTGGCCACAGTGCTAAGGGATTCTGTCAACCCAGTGATTGATCTTGCAATTTCAGCCAGAGTTTCGGCCTGACGTTCGGTGCGCAAAGACAGATCATTGGCAGAGTTGGCGATTTCGCGCGACTGATCTTGAATGTTCCCTGATTGATCTCGCACTTGGTGAATAGTTGCCCCTAACTTTGACACGGCCAAATTGAAGCTGTGACGTAAGTCTTCGTAGTTGTCGTCCAGCGCTTCGGTGATTTTTGTGCTTAGATCACCGGAAGACAATTGGTCTAGATGGCGGCCAAAGACTGTAACCAATTGGTGCAATGCCGTATCACGATTTTTTTGAGCAGCATCTGAAATTTTACGTAGTTCTGCTCGTTCAAGCTGTGCTTCTTGGAATTCTGCGAGTGCGCGTTCCGCTTCAACCTTGGCAATGGCAGCTTCTTCGGTGGCGGTTTTTGCAGATATCAAGGCCTGTTCTGTGCGACTTTTTTCCTCACCGGCTTGCGTGGAGGCGGCACGAGCCTCGTCTAGAGCCGCATTGGTCTGCTCTTCTTTGTCTTTGATGATTGCATCGAGTTTGCTGCGCATGTGGATCATATGGGACAAAATTGCGGTTTCCATGATCACAACCACTGCATGAAAAGCTGTTCGTCCGAGGTTTTGTGTCAAGTCGATTGATGGATATAGTAAGGCTGGTGCCACCAGCGTGAACAGCACATGATGCAGAGCGATGGTTGCGGCCGCAGTCAATAGGGCAGCATTTTTGTTCATGAGCACTATCATAGCCAGAACAGCAAAATACACCATGTGCACGTCAATTTGCAGCGGATGCCCTATGAGAGCCGCATTCAAAGTGATCGTAACGCCGACGAGGGAAAGGGCGATGAAAACCTTGGCGGATTCTGTTCTAGATCGCGCTGCAAAGAACGCAACAGATGAAAAAAACACTGCCCCGACGATGGCGATGATGATCTGTCCGCCCTCTAAGGCCACAAAGCCGACGGTGGCAATTGCTAAGCCCATGCATAGCTTAGAGAGAACATTAACGCCTTGCAGTGTGGTAGGATCGATTTTGTCACGGGAACTAAACATTTTTGACTCCGCATAGAATGGCGAGCAAGTCACCGTTAAGAATAAAGAGTGCGCCACTGTGTTTTAGCGCATTACGTGCCTCTTGAGACGGTGCATCTATGATGGCTGCGAGTACGGTTCTGATCGGAAAAATTTCCTTTGTGCCAGAGGCCTTGATAGCACTGTCCATGTCTGCCCATGGGGCAAAGACTGCGATCACAGGCCCTGATTCCTTTGGCGGCACCGAGAGCAACGCAATGGGCGTAAAGGCGAGGCTGAACAATATAACCACCCCGTATAAAATGTATTTCACATGCGCACCTGTAACCTTGGAAAAAGAGAAGTGTTTCATACTTGTGCACGAGAGAGGCTACAAAATGGTTAAGTTCTAAAGGCAAAAGGTCTTGGCGTCTTGTTTGCATGAGGCGGATCGCTTAGACGGATATAAATTCACCTATACCTAGAGGCTATACGATGCGCCTAAGCCGTTACTTTTTGCCCGTTCTCAAAGAAACCCCTGCGGACGCCCAGATTGCGTCTCATCGATTGATGTTGCGTGCGGGGATGATCCGTCAGCAATCTGCGGGTATCTATTCATGGTTGCCTTTGGGTTATAAGGTTCTGAAAAAGGTCGAAAATATCGTCCATGAGGAGCAGCAGCGTGTGGGCCATATCCCACTTTTGATGCCGACATTGCAGTCTGCGGACTTGTGGCGTGAAAGTGGTCGTTACGACGCTTATGGCGACGAGATGCTGCGGATTTCTGATCGCCAAGGTCGTGACATGTTATATGGTCCGACCAATGAGGAAATGATCACAGATATTTTTCGTGCTCATGTGGGGTCTTACAAAGACTTGCCTTTGACGCTCTACCACATTCAGTGGAAATTCCGTGACGAAGTGCGTCCACGTTTTGGTGTGATGCGGGGCCGTGAGTTCTTGATGAAAGACGGCTATAACTTTGATTTAACTAAAGAAGACGCGATGCACGCTTACAATCGCCATCTTGTGTCTTACTTGCGCACCTATGAGCGTATGGGGCTGCAAGCCATTCCTATGCGTGCAGATTCAGGACCTATTGGTGGCGATGATACGCATGAGTTCTTAGTGCTGGCCGACACAGGCGAATCCGAGGTGTTTTACGATAAAGGTGTCACGGACATCAAACTCGGTGAGCGCGACATCGATCCTTATGATGTCGATCAATGCCGTGGCGTGATGGAAGAATTCACATCACTTTACGCGCGCACAGACGAGACCCATGACGCTGATGAGTTTGCTAAGGTGCCTGCGGACCGTCAAATGACAGCGCGTGGTATTGAGGTGGGGCAAATTTTCTACTTCGGCACCAAATACTCTGAGAGCATGGGCGCAGAAGTCGTTGGCCAAGATGGTAAAAAGACCCCTGTGCACATGGGATCGCATGGCATCGGCGTGTCACGTTTGCTCGGCGCTTTGATCGAAGCCAATCACGATGATAAGGGCATTATCTGGCCTGAAGGCGTGACCCCGTTTCATGTCGGCATCGTGAACCTGAAACAAGGTGATGAGGACGCTGACGGAGCCTGTGAGGCGCTTTACAAATCCTTCCAAGCCTTGGGTCTTGATCCTTTGTATGATGATCGCAAAGAACGTGCTGGCGGCAAATTCGCGACGATGGATTTAATTGGTCTGCCGTGGCGTATCACCGTTGGCCCGCGTGGGTTGAAAAACGGAGTGGTCGAAGTGACATCGCGCCGGACTGGTGAGTCTGAGGAAATGACGCCCGAGCTGGCCATTGAAAAAATCGCAAAAATCTACGCGGAACTCTAAACATCCAGGCACTTAACTTGCATGTCTCGACACTATTACAAACGCCCTGCAATTATTTGTGGGGCGTTTTGCTGTTTCTGTAGGCCTCTGCGGCAAAGACCCGCGCACCGTATAAGGATGGCTTGGCGTCATAGGGCGAATCTGACTAACCTTGCTGTAAGAACAAACAAAAATACCAGCTCCGAGGCAGAGCATGATCTTAAAAACACTGACACTCATAGGCGGGATGTTCGGTGCGGCAACGCTGTCGCAATTCCCTGAATTTACTCAACAATATATGCAGCGTTTGGGCGGACAGGTCGATGCGCTCGCTGTGGTGATCCAAGATTTTGACACCTCTGCGGGAAAAGCAAACATGACTCGTGACGCGGCTTTGGCCTCCATGGGTGGTTCAGTATTTTTGGAGAATCGCCGCAATGATATGCGCGCGACCATTGAACGTCATCGTAGGCTTAAAGAAGACCTTGCCGCACTCACCACCGCCTCGCCAATTGCGCGGGTGTCTATGCCGCATCGATTGCGCGATCAGGCCGTGGTGCGTGCGACTTATGACACCTTTCGCCCTGCCTTGCCTTTGACGCTTGAGGGCGCTTTGTCCTCTGGGATTGGCTTTGCAATCGGTTGGGCCTTTATTGCAGCTGTGCTGCATTTCATAATGTGGCCGTTTCGCCGGCGTCGTCCAGCACGGTTTTAGCTGTGCGAGGGGGATTGCGGACTGATGCAGCACAGTTCGACGGGCATTTGGAACACGTCCTATTGCTGTCGCAAATGTTTGGCGAACTTGACCTTTTGTAACTTTGCCAACATGGTCGCCTAAGCAATCAATGGCGCCAAAGGAAGACCCTGTGACCCAAACCAAACCCGTCTCAAGGCCTCCGTTCTCACGGTTTGAATGGCTGATCGCTTGGCGTTATTTGCGTGCCCGCCGCGAAGAAGGCGGCGTGTCGACGATGACGTGGATTTCACTCATAGGTATCACTCTGGCTGTGGCCGCTTTGATCATCACTTTGGCCGTGCGCACAGGCTTTCGCAACGAATTTGTTGATACAATTCTGGGCTCTAACGCTCATGTCACCGTCTATTCGTCAATCTATGTAGAAGAGGGCCAGACCTCACGCGCGATCACCGATTTCGATGCTTGGTCTGATGCAATCCGCGCCGTCCCAGGTGTCACTCGTGCCGCCCCTTTGGTGCGCGGGCAGGTGCTTGGGTCTTACCGGTCCTCCAATGCCGCTATCGATGTTTACGGCATCTCTTACGATGACCTGTTGACCATCCCGCGTGTGGGGCAAACGCCTGATGACTCTTGGGGCGATATTTCGCGCTTTTCTGATGGCATTGCTATTGGCTCTGGTGTCGCACGCGAACTGGGGGTCGCTGTTGGTGATCGGATCAAATTGATCTCGCCAAACGGGGCCAAAACCGCCTTTGGAACCTCGCCGCGTGTGTCGTCTTATGACGTCGTTTATGTCTTTACCGCTGGGCGATATGATATCGATAAAACAAGAGCTTACCTGCCTTTCGCTGAGGCGCAAAAATACTTTAACCGTGCGGGCGCTGCCGATGAAATCGAGGTCATGGTGGAACACCCTGAGCAGGTCGATGATCTGGCGCTTCCCTTACTGACGGCTGTGGGCGAACGCGGCATGGTTTGGACGTGGCGCGATGCCTCTGGGTCGTTTTTGCGCGCCTTGGACATCGAAGACAATGTGATGTTCGTCATTCTATCCATTTTAGTGCTTATCGCTGCGATGAATATCGTTTCTGGGCTGATCATGCTGGTCAAAAACAAAGGCCGAGATATCGGCATTTTACGCACCATTGGATTGACGCAAGCCTCTGTAATGCGGGTGTTTTTCATCTGTGGTGCCTTCACCGGTATCATCGGTACTGTGGCTGGTGTGGCCCTTGGGGCGCTCTTTGCGATGTACATCGATAACATCATGGCTTTCGTGAATTATCTCAACGGTGGGGGGGCTTGGGACCCGTCCATTCGGGGCATTTATGCCTTGCCTGCTGAGCTGCGATTTGTCGATGTGGCCAAAGCCGTATCCCTGTCTTTGGGCCTGTCGTTTATTGTGACCATTTTTCCGGCGCGTAAGGCCGCACGTATGAACCCTGTGGAGGCGCTGCGTTATGAGTGATATGCTGCAAATACAAGGGGTTAAAAAGCATTATAACATCCATAAACCCAATGAAATTCGGGTGCTCAATGGTGTGGATTTGACGGTTAAAAAGGGCGAAGTTGTGGCGTTGGTTGCCCCCTCTGGAGCCGGTAAATCGACGCTTTTGCACATCGCTGGGCTGCTGGATTCCGCCAATGGTGGCACTGTGCATATCAACGGCACAGATGTCACAGGATTGGACGACCATGCGCGCACGGCTATGCGGCGGGCGCAGGTGGGATTTATCTATCAGTTTCACCATCTTTTGCCGGAATTTTCCGCGTTGGAAAATATCGTTTTGCCGCAGCTGGCCAATGGTGTTCCGCAAGCGGATGCTGAGGCTAGAGCCTTGAAATTGTTGACATCTGTTGGTGTCGAGGCCCGTGCAGATCACCGTCCTGCGGCGATGTCGGGTGGGGAGCAACAGCGGGTGGCGTTTTGCCGTGCGTTGGCCAATCAACCTGCATTGTTATTGGCGGATGAACCGACTGGGAACCTTGATCCAGCGACGTCAGACCGTGTGTTTGAGGCGCTGATGACGGTCGCACGCGACGAGGGACTGGCCGCTTTGATTGCCACGCATAATATGGAATTGGCGGGCAAAATGGATCGCGTTCTGCGGCTGGACAATGGCGTGCTGATTGAGGCCTGAGCCCCGTGTTTTAAAGACATTATGGCGCGTGTTTTAAACTGTTTAACACTTTGGGGCAGGGCGGTTTTACATGTTTTAATGGTTTTTGCGCGGCCATTCCCGCTTGATCGACCAAATCCAGACAAAAACGCCCCGCAGCGATCGCGCGATTGGGACAGGACGCGAGATCATTGCGGGGCGCAGGTCTTGCGCTGAAATCGGGAATTATTTCAGGGCATGAACCAGTAGGCCAATCGCACCGATGAGGGCGGCGGTTTCGCCGACGTTATTGTTCGATTGCTTGGCATGGGATGGTTTGACGGGGACATATTTGGTTTGAACTTGTTTGACCTGAACCTGTTTTTTGTGAACCGGTTTGGCTTGAACATGCTTGGCTGGCACTTGCTTGGTTGTGGTGGTGACCACCACGGTTTGCTGTCCGGACTGGTGTCCACGCGCAAGAGCAGGTGTTGCGGCCATAAGCATGGCGGTGACGATGAGGACAGAACGAGTTACTTTGGTCGGGCGCATAACGGCCTCCTTACTGTTGGATATAGGTAATACGCGTTGGGCGCTGGGTTCCGTCGCGGCTCCGTCATTTTTTTGCTTTATGTGCAAACAGTCAGGCCAGTGTGCGCTCAGTTTACTGTTTGTCCACGATGTTTTGTGTCTGCTGGGACTGCACAGTGTGACGCGGATCGTCGGAGTCGGCCAAAGCGGGCGAGGCCATCAAAGCGGAGAGGGTGAGGATGAGGGATTTGAAAAAGTTATTCATTTTGAGGGTCCTAAATCTATGCCCACGAAAGGGGCTTATTTGCCCACAAAGGAGGCCCAAGATGAGCCAGCTTCGGGCTGCGTCAGACCGTTTTGCGGGACTTGTCCTATAGATAAAGGGGGGTGCTGGCCCGATCTCAAGAGCGCGCACGAAGCTGTGATTGGGATGGCATCCATTTACATGGTCACGAATTTGGTTTTGATTGTCGTTTTAGATAAAAGTCTAAGGATGCATTTTGACTGATTTTGATCGAACAACAATTGTAGTTGGTGCCGGAGCAAGTTTTGATTTTGGATTTCCCACCGGTGATGGGCTCATCAGCACGATTTCAAAATTCGCAGGGGCAATTTCGGAGGACCGAACTCATGGGCATATTGTTACTCATGACAAGTTTTTAGAAGTCGTTCGTAAGCGTGGCCGAAACTTGTTTGGATCTGATGAGCACAATGTTCTGCGAGTAGTGCGTTGCTCCGCTAGGATAAAACGAGGTCTTTGGCTTGCTGCCTCAATAGATAATTATCTCAACGAACAACAAGATGAAGATATTGAGATAATTGGGAAATTTTTAATTTCAGCATCGATTCTATATCACGAGCGAGTTGCTTTTGAAGCTGAGAAAAGAACCGACTGGCCAGGGCGTCGTAATTTACTCCAACTCGCTCTCACCAATGATAGCATAGGTTTCAGCGATCTCCGTCAAACTTGGCTTGTTCCATTTTTTAGAGCATTACGGGGCCAAGGAAGCTCAAATGATTTCGAGGAACGGCTAAAAAAGCTGACCCTTATTATTTTTAACTATGACCGTGCGGTTGAGTTTTTCCTTTTTCGTGCCATTCAAACTTATGAAAATGTTGACGCAGCTGAAGCAAAGCGTCTGCTGGATCTCATACAGATTATTCACCCTTACGGAACAATTGGCGACCTTCCTGAGCTCAGTGATGAGGAAAAAGGGATCGCTTTTGGAGAAAACGAACCCGTTACCTTCATAAAGCATTTTAAAGCTGAAATGACAATTCAGACGTTTGGTGAAGCAAATGCAGGTGGACAACGAGATGAGGCTCAAGCCGCAATCAAGGCATCCCAAAATCTCGTTTTCCTAGGTTTTGGATTTCTTCCACAAAATGTAGGTTATCTTGGACGGGCGACTGATCTTACTGTTGGCCCAAACAAATTTCGAAAAGTATTTGCTACTACCTATGGTATGAGCTCGTACCGACAAGGGGTTGTTCGCGGCACACTTGTGAAATTTGCAAAGTCGGACCCAAGACTTTCAGCGCGCGAAAATCAAGTCGTTACCGTTCAAGGGACGGGAAAAGACATCATTGATGAATATGGCGGGGAGTGGTTTAGATAACGCTCCTTCTCGAAGGTAATACTTTCGAGAATCCCTTACACATCCAATTCCTCAGCAAATTGCGCATTCGCTTGAATATATTGGAACCGCAGCTCCGGTTTTTTACCCATCAACCGCTCAACCAGATCACCGGTTTCTCCGGGGGTGTCTTCGTCAATGGTCACGCGAATTAATTTCCGCGTCTTTGGGTCCATTGTCGTTTCTTTCAAATCCTTGGCATCCATTTCGCCAAGTCCTTTGAACCGCTGCACGTCGATTTTGCCTTTGCCGCCAAGGCCTTTGTCCATCCAGAGGTCTTTTTCCGCATCATCCGTCACGTACATCCGTTTGGCCCCTTGGGTGAGGCGGTAGAGCGGCGGGCAGGCGAGGTACAAGTGCCCTTGGTCGATCAAGGGGCGCATCTGGGTAAAGAAGAATGTCATCAGCAAAGCGGCGATATGTGCGCCATCGACATCCGCATCGGTCATGATGATGATTTTGTCGTAGCGCAGGTCTTCGACGTTGAACCGCGTGCCCATGCCAACGCCCAAGGCTTCGCAGAGGTCATTGATTTCTTGGTTTGTATTCAGCTTGTTAGAAGCAGCGCCAAGCACGTTAAGGATTTTACCTTTGAGCGGCAAAAGGGCTTGGGTCTCGCGTTTGCGCGCGCCTTTTGCTGAGCCGCCCGCAGAGTCGCCCTCCACAATGAACAGTTCGGTGCCAGAGCGGTCTTTTGACGTACAATCGGTGAGCTTGCCCGGAAGACGCAGCTTTTTGGTGGCTGTTTTGCGCTGGGTTTCTTTTTCTTGGCGGCGACGCAGGCGTTCTTCTGAGCGCAGCACAAGGAAATCAAGGATAGCGCCCGCGGATTTGGTGTCAGCGGCCAGCCAGTTGTCAAAGTGGTCACGCACAGCGTTTTCCACCAGACGCGCGGCATCAGCGGTGGCAAGGCGGTCTTTGGTTTGGCCGACAAACTCAGGCTCGCGGATGAAACAAGACACCAAAGCGCAGCCGCCGGTGATCAGGTCCTCGCGGGTGATGTCTTTGGACTTTTTATTGCCCACAAGGTCGCCGTAAGCGCGGATGCCTTTGAGAATGGCGGACCAAAAGCCGCCCTCATGGGTGCCGCCCTCAGGCGTGGGCACGGTGTTACAATAGGATTGCATGAAACCATCACGCGAGGGCGTCCAGTTGACGGCCCATTCAACCTTGCCCGGCACACCAAAGCGCGGCTGAAATTCAACGGTGCCCGCGAAGGGCGCATCGGCATAGGTCATGGATTTGCCAAGGGTCTCATTCAAGTAATCGGCAAGGCCACCAGGGAAGTGGAAAGTGGCCTGCGTGGGCGTCTCGCCGTCATCGATTTCGGTCTTCCAACGGATTTCAACGCCAGAGAACAAGAAAGCCTTGGAGCGCGCCAATTGGAACAGGCGTTTGGGTTTGAACCGGTGCTTGCCAAAGATTTGCTCATCGGCGTGAAATGTCACGAAAGTGCCGCGCTTGTTGGGGGCGGATCCGATTTTTTCAACGGGGCCTAAAGGGATGCCGCGCGAGAAACGTTGTTCATAGAGTTCTTTGTTTTTCGCGACTTGCACGACCAAACTGTCGGACAGAGCATTGACAACAGAGGAGCCAACCCCGTGCAAACCGCCAGAGGTGGCATAGGCATCGCCTGAAAACTTACCGCCCGCGTGAAGCGTACACAGGATGACTTCCAAAGCGGATTTGTCAGGGAATTTCGGGTGCGGATCGATCGGAATACCACGGCCATTGTCGGTGATGGTGATGGAAAAATCCGCGTGCAGGGTCATCTCGATGCGATTGGCGTGGCCTGCGACGGCTTCGTCCATAGAGTTGTCGAGGATCTCGGCCACAAGGTGGTGCAAAGCGCGCTCATCCGTGCCGCCGATATACATACCGGGGCGTTTGCGCACGGGCTCTAGGCCTTCTAGAACTTCGATGGAGGAGGCGTCGTAGGCGGGGGTGGCCCCTGCGAGGAGATCGTCGGACATTGGCACTGTGCTCGATTCTTGGTGTTTGCTCTTTGGGATAGGATTAGACCACTCAAGTACCAAAACCGCAAGATGTAGGCTGCGGGAGATGTGGAAGGAGATGCGGGGAATGCGCATTCAAATCAAAGGGCATTAGGGGCAGGGGCCAGATCAGGGGGTACAGTTTGTGACGTTCGGACGAGAGATTTTGCCATGGCCTCTGATTTTGCAGGCCTTTAATGTCGGCTAAGCGGACAAAGTGAGCTTTCGCTGCGCTTGCGCCATTTGGTCAAGTCTACATGATACTTGCGTCCGATAGAAATTTAACCAGTTCATCCACGCCCTTCTGGCCAGTTCGGTTTGTGCTCTGCACCAAGAAGTATCCCTTCCCAGTTCTGTGCCGCTCCTCACCAAGCGGAAGGAGCGCGCTAGACGCGAGTTCTTCGCGCAGCAAGGTGCAGCTGGCCAAAGCAATGCCTTCGCCCGCAATCGCCCGCCCGATGGACTGACCGTAAGTTTGGCAAACAACTCGCGGCAGCTGCATCAGTGGCGATGACGTATGACGCTTTGCCCAGACATCCCAGTTGATCCAGTCGGGTGCATGTCGTTCATACTCAAGCAGCGGCATGCTTTGGGGATTCTCGCGGTATTGTTGAACGCCACTGGGCGACGAAACCGGTGCCAGTTCCTCATCCATCAATTTATGTCCCGTCCAACCCTCGGGAGGGCCACTGGCGTAGATGATGGCTAGATCGTTATCGGCGGCCAACAGGTTTGAGGGATCGTCAGTGACAACGGTTTCAACCGGACAAGAGACCTGACTAAAGGTAAACGCTTTGAGGCGCGGGAATAGCCAGAACATGGAGACCGCATTATTGGCCGCAATTCTAACGGAGGGGTGCGCAGGGGATCTGAAACTATCAAGTGATGTCCGCAAATAGTCGAGAGCCATGGTAACAGGTTCGGCGAGCGCTTCGCCAGCCGGTGTGGGGTTGAGGCTGCGCGTGCTGCGCTCAAACAGCGGCGTGCCCAACCAGTCTTCAAGCTGCCGGATACGTTTGCTGACAGCGGCTTGCGAGACATAAAGCTCGGACGAGGCAGACGTGAAGCTGCCCTTGCGTATCACCGCTTCAAAAAAAACGAGCGTATCAAGCGGCGGAAGTTGTTTTCTAAGCTTATTCATAACTCATGGTTATGCAATAGCCCGAATTTTTCAAGCGTTTAGTATGCGCGCGTTCCGCATTAGTTATCTATCAAGGGAGAGAACAACCGCAGGAGAGCACCCGATGGCAAATTTCGATTGGCACGCAGAGCGCAGTGATTTGGCAGGCATCGCCCTTCTTGACCGCGCACCGGAAAGTGAAGGCATCGATCTGAAGGCGATCCGCCTCTACCGGCTTGGACGTGTGCGCCAAGAGATGAAACGTTACGGCGTCGATGCCGTGATCTTGTCAGACCCGATCAACATTCGATACGCAACTGGATCGCGGAACATGCAGGTGTTTTGCCAACGCAATGCCCCTTCACGCTATCTGCTTTTGACTGCTGATAGGTCCATCTTGTTCGAATTTACGGGCTGCCTGCATCTTGGCGAAGGCTACGAAACCATCGATGAAGTCCGTCCCTCAAAAACCGCCAGCTTTGTCGCTGCTGGGCCTGAGATTGCGACGCGTGAAAAAGCATGGGCCACTGAGATGAACGACCTCATCTGCGAGTTGGTTGGGGCCGGTGCGACGGTTGGACTGGAACGCTTGAATGCAGGGACCGCCATCGCGTTAAAGGAATGTGGTCTCAACATCGTTGACGCACAGCAGCCCGTCGAAATGGCCCGTGCAGTCAAATCAAGCGAAGAAATGAAATGCATCAATGCGTCATTGCGGGCCACGGAAAACGGAGTCGCCAAATTGCGCGCCGCCATTCGACCCGGAATGACCGAAAATGAACTGTGGTCAGTGCTGCACCAGTCTGTGATCGCGCAGAATGCGGATTACTGTGAAACTCGCCTGTTGAATGCGGGCGATCGGTCTAACCCGTGGTTTCAAGAAACATCCAGCAATGTGATCGGCGAGAATGAATTGATCGCGCTGGACACCGATGTTGTCGGTTGCCACGGCTACTACTCCGATTTCTCGCGCACGTTCCATTCCGGGCCGGGCAAGCCCACCGACACTCAGCGCGAGCTCTACAAAGTTGCGCACGAGCAGGTGCTTAGCAACATGGGCATCATTCATGCGGGCATGAGTTTTCGCGACTATGCCGAGCGTGCGTGGGACATTCCGCAGAAGTTTTACCAAAACCGTTACTACCTCTCTGCGCACGGCTGCGGCATGACAGGAGAGTATCCGTATCTTTACCACAAAGGTGATTTTCCCGATGCGGGTTATGACGGCGAAATCGTCGCTGGTATGACGCTTTGTGTGGAAAGCTATATTGGTGAGGCTGGCGGCAAGGAAGGCGTGAAGCTGGAGCAGCAGGTTCTGGTAACAGACACTGGCATTGAGCTGTTGTCGCGCTTCCCGTTTGAGGACGACCTGCTAAAGTGACACTCGCGTTCGTCGACTTGAAATAGCAGGCAATCGGCAAAGAGGACTCATTGCTGACTTTAGCTGTGGTTGCGCAAGAGTAAATATGATGCCGTCGAAAGAGGCTAATCGCGCAGCCATTTCACTTGTTTTAAAAGTCTTTCTAGAAACTCGTGCGCGGGTGTGTCATTAGGCTTGGAATTGAATCGAACAAGGACACAAAAACTGATGCGGCGATCTAAGGGGATCATCTCTTCTGCAGAACGGATCGCAGCGCAGGCTTTGGCATCGCTGGATGCGGCTGTGCATGGTGAACGCAAGGCTGTTGTCTTTGATATAGACGGCACGCTGACGCCATCGATTTTGTCTGTGCGCACGCCACGTCAGGGCGCTGCTGAGGCGGTAAAGGCCTTTTTCGATGCGGGTTTCGATATCGTTTATATTTCCGCGCGGGTACGCTTGTTGCAATCTGGCGTCAGTGATTGGTTGGACAAGCACGGCTTTCCAGACGGTCAATTGCACATGACGGAAAGCCGCGAAGACCGGCTTGATACGGGGGCCTTTAAAAAGCGTGTTTTGAAAGCTTACGCCGATCACGGCTGGAGCTTTACGGCTGCTTTTGGTGATTCTACCTCTGATTTCAACGCCTATGTTTATGCAGGCGTGCCGCATGATCGCATTTACGCACTGCGTCGGCGCGGGGCTGCGGGCTGTCAAGCGGGTGTGTGGCAGGGGTGCTATGGCGGATGGGAAGACCTGCGCCAAACCATTGCTGACATTCTGGCCGAATAGGCCGCACCTGTCAAAAAGGCGCGGCGTAACATGTGCGGGGGGCGTTGAAAAAAGGGGCGCGATCAGTCGCCTTTGTTGTCGCCAAATCCGCCCATACGTTTGGCCCATTGGAACGCCACGATAGCCCCTTTGAAACGTGGCAACAAAAACAAAGACAAGGCCACGGTGCCGGCCGCAAAGACTGCGAGCATCACCAAAGGTTCGGGGCGAAATTCCACATAATACCAGCCCATGGTTGGCGCCATCAAATGGCCCACGATCAAAATAGTCAAATAGGGTGGACCATCATCCGCGCGGTGGTGATGAAGCTGTTCTTGGCACACGGGGCACTCGGAACGCACTTTAAGATAGCCTTTGAGCATCGGCCCGTTGCCGCAGGATGGGCAGCGGCGTTTCCAACCGCGCAACAAGGCGGTTTTCATCTCGCGCTCAGGCAAATCTCTGGCAGTGGGTTTGGTGGATGCGTGAAGAGCTGTATCAGTCATGCGACGTGCCTTTTGGATCATAGATCGTTTTGCTTATGACATCTTTATAAGAGGACTACCTTACGAAATAGAGGACAGATTGTCGTTGCGTCCGGTTGTCGCGTCACACGGCATGCCAAATCCGCTGTCATAACTTTTTTATCCGCCCCGCGACGGAAAACGAAAGGTGGCGCGTTTTACTATTATAAGCGCTCAGCACTGACACACACAGCGGAGCGCATGGATAACAGATAAGGATTATATCTTATGAAACGTACTACACTCATCTCTGCAGTTGCTTTGATCGCTGTCATTGGTTCCTCTGCTGCAAGCTTTGCGCAAGGCGAAAAAGATATGGATCGCCGTGGTGGCAAAATGCCAAGTATCGAAATGTTTGATACGAATGGTGATGGTCAAGTGACCCAAGAGGAAATGGACGCGCATAAAGCGGCTCGTTTTGCCGAAACAGATACAGACGGCAACGGATCATTGTCTGCTGAGGAAATGGCCGCCGCTGCTAAAGGCAAAAAGGCTGAACGTCAAACCAAGCGGATCGAGAAAATGATCTCTCGTATGGACACAGATGGCGATGGCGAAGTCTCTGCCGCTGAAATGGACGCGATGGCGAAAAAATCACCTTTCGAGCGTCTGGACACCAATGGCGACGGCGTTTTGTCGGCTGAAGAATTTGCAGCAGGCCATCACGGTCACAGCAAAGGCAAAGGCGGCAAGCACCATAAAGGTGGCGACCACGATCACGACAGCGACGACAATTGATCTCGCGTG
The DNA here is from genome assembly GCF_018860505.1 of Pacificibacter marinus. Taxonomy (GTDB): domain Bacteria; phylum Pseudomonadota; class Alphaproteobacteria; order Rhodobacterales; family Rhodobacteraceae; genus Celeribacter; species Celeribacter marinus_B. Next base: position 6,175 of record NZ_JAHKPU010000042.1, on the reverse strand, counting down.
ATCGGACTTGCTAAAGTCAGGTAAGCCTTAACTCTGATAGGTCTATATAACACAGGTCGGGGCGTCAGCGCCCTGATCACATTGACGACAAATGCGTGAAGACGACAAAAGCGTAAAACTGCGCAAGACTTTAAGACCTGGCACAGGTCATAGGATAAAACTGACCATGGACGCCGATCTCATCGCAGGCTACGTCTGATAGGAATGGATATGCCTTTTGACGCCCAAAATGACACGTCTGACGACGCATTGCTGATTGCCTTTGGCAACGGTGACCGTTTGGCTGCGCGGGTTTTAACAGATCGCCACGCACCTCGGGTGATCGGTTATGCGGCGCGGTTGTTGAAAGATCGTGCCGAGGCCGAAGATGTCGCGCAAGATGCGATGATGCGCTTGTGGAAAATCGCCCCTGAGTGGCGCACAGGCGAGGCTAAGGTGACGACGTGGTTGTACCGTGTGGTGACCAACCTATGCACCGACCGGTTGCGCAAAAAACGCGGCACGGGTTTGGATGAGGTCGCAGAACCCGAAGACGGCAAACCGTCACAAGATGCGGTTTTGATGCAAAAACAACGGGTGGCAGCGCTGGATGCGGCGTTGCACACTTTACCAGACCGGCAAAGAGAAGCCGTCGTTCTGCGCCATATCGAGGGGTTATCGAACCCAGAAATCGCGCAGGTTTTAGAGATTGGTGTCGAGGCGGTCGAAAGTTTGACCGCGCGCGGCAAACGGGCGCTGGCCAAGGCTTTGGCAGATCAGCGCGAAACATTGGGGTTTGAAGATGACACAGCGTGAAGATTTTCTCAGTGATGCTGATCTAGATACTCTGTTTGCGGATGCGCAATCGGATGCACCGGTGCCGTCTGACGCCTTTATGGCGCGGGTTCTGGCCGATGCGGATTCCGTGCAAGAGGCAAGTGGAGCAGGTCTGCCAGATTGGGCAAGATCCAAGCCCGCGCAGCCTGTACGCAAGTCTTGGTTTGCAAATCTGTTGGACAGTGTCGGCGGCTGGCGCGGTGGCGCGGGTTTGGCCACAGCCACAGTTATGGGGTTGGCCATCGGCTTGGGCGCGCCCACAACTGTGACGGATTTGGCCTCTGGAACATGGGGCGGCACCGCGGTCGCGCAGTCGGCGGGTGCCAGTATAGAGACCACGAGCTATGCGCTCGATGATTTGGTGCCAAGCTTTTATGACTTGGCAGCGGAAGGGTAGACTATGAGCGACGCGAATATTCAGAAAAAGCCAAGCGGATCACGGCGTATGCGCCTCATCTTGATCCTGTCTTTGGCGGTGAACTTGGCAGTCGTGGGGCTGGTGGCGGGGGCTGCTTTGCGCGGTGGTGAACGTGGCGGTGCCTCTGGTGATGCTCGTGCACGTGCCATGCAGACCCGTGACTTTGGGTTCGGGCCCTATGTGTCCGCCTTGGATAGAGATGCACGCCGCGATATCGGCCGTAATTTTATCAGCAAAGCGGGCGGCCCTGCCAAGGCCCGTGCGGGTGCACAAGAAAAGTTCGAGGCGATTTTGGACGCACTCAAGGCCGAGCCGTTTGACGCAGATTTGTTCCAAGGCGCAATGCTGGCACAGCTCAATGATTTGGCTGAAAAGCAAAACATCGGGGCGTCTGTGATTGTCGATCATGTGGCGATGATGACGCCTGAGGCACGGGCTGCCTATGCGGTGCGTTTGGATCAAGCGCTCAAACGCCCGCCGCGCCATGATGCTGGCCCTGATGGAGGCCCTGATGCCAAGCCCAAGCCCAAACCCAAGGCGCAACCATAAACACCAAGCGTACCGGTTGAGCCCTAAACGAGGTCGCAATCTTACGTTGAGAAAAACGCTGCGTTGAGGCAGTGCCGTTGCGGTCACGCAGCATGAGAGCCGAGGGTCACTTGATTGCGACCTTCGGCTTTTGCGTCATAGAGCGCACGATCCGATATCTCCATTAGCGTCTCGATCGACGCATTTGTATCGCCGCCCATGGACAGCCCGATCGAGGCTGACACCGACACAAGCGTGCCGTTCGCGGTCTGCGTGACAGGCGTGCCACAAATCGCGGCGCGCAGGCGTTCTGCGGCAGAGCGCGCATCGACCAATGTGGTCATCGGCATACAGACCAAAAATTCTTCGCCACCAAAGCGTGCGACCAAATCAATGCCGCGCAGGGTGTTGCGCAACCGTTTGGCCACCTCGATCAAGACCTCATCGCCAATGCAGTGACCAAAGGTGTCGTTGATGGTCTTGAAACGGTCCAAATCAATCAGCATGATCGCAAAATTTTGACCTGATTTGGACGATTCTTGTGAAATTTGCGTCATATGGGGCAGGGCGTAGCGCCGATTGTATAGCCCCGTCAGCGGATCAATCATCGCCAACCGCAGACCTTCGTCCACTGAGGTGCGCAGCGCATCGGCTTCTTTTTTGCGCCGCATTTGCAACCGCAGACGCAGGGCCAATTCTTCGGGGTCTGCGCCGCGGGTGATGATGTCGTTCGCTCCCAGATCAAGCGCCATGACCGCTTCTTTGCGATTTTGCAGGCCATGCACAACAATGATCCCCGCAAAGCGGGTGTTCGGGCGTGCGCGAATATCCGCGATCATACGCAACCCGCTTGTGTCATCAAATGTGTCGCTGGAAATCACATAGATATCTGCGGCATTGCCCCCCGCGATGGTTTCCAGCAGGTGATCGGCGGCGATGATTTCTATGTCATCGGAGACCAAGCCTCGCAATCCTGCACGCCAAATCATCGCATCTTCCGCCGTGCGCCCAACAAGGGCTATTTTGCCGGGTATTGCAAAATTAAAGGCCACTTCGGCAAAACCGAAAGACCGCGCGGTCTCGTCACGCCTGCGCAATTCATCTGTGGTCGCGCGCGCACGCATGAGGGCGCGCACGCGGGCAGTCAATGTCAACTCGTCAATCGGTTTGGCCAAAAATTCGTCCGCGCCCGCTTTGAGCGCCGCGATTTTGGCCTCGGTATCGCCTGCGGGCGTGGCGATTAGAACCGGAATATGGCGTGTGGCTAGGCCGGCTTTCAATTGGGCACAGGCGTCATGGGCGCTCATATCCCCAAGATCAGTATCAAGGATGATGATGTCAGGCTGGCATTCGCCTGCGCACAGCACAGCGTCGTGGCCAGATGCCGCCTGTATCACCTCGTAGAAGGCGGATGACAGCTTTACTTTCAGAATAATGCGGTTCGTCGGGACATTGTCCACGATGAGAATCCGTCCTGCCATTGTGCCCTCGGAAATCTATGATATGCGATGTTTATTGGGACGCATCTTTTGTTAAGATATGCGTTTAAAATGAGCCTCAAAGGTTAATAAAGGGTTTCCAGCCCCAAGGAGTTATCCACACATGCAGCAAAATTCCGCCGAGATTCTCGCCCTTAAAATTCTGGTCTGGTTGGTCGGGAACGAAGAGCTTTTGCCTGTTTTTCTTGGGTCTACGGGACTTGGCGAAGATGATCTGCGCAATCGGGCCAGTGAACCAGAGCTTTTGGCTGCCGTTCTGGAGTTCGTTATGATGAATGATGAATGGGTTAACGATTTCGCCCAGAATGCATCGATAGACCCTTATGACGTTGTACGCGCCCGACAGGCGTTGCCCGGCGGGGAGGACATCCATTGGACATAACATCAGTTCGCGCGATTTTGTTCGACAAAGACGGCACCCTTTTTGATTTTCAAAAGTCGTGGTCGCCTTGGGCTGCCGCCGTGATTGATCGTTTGGCGCAAGACGATGCAGCCGTGGCGCAGGCTGTGGCCGGTGTCTTGGGCTTTGATATCGCGCAGGGGCAATTTTTGGCCGATGGCTTTGCCGTGTCCAGTACACCTGATGAGCAAATAGAACGGCTTAAGCCGATTTTTCCAGATTTGAGCGAAGAAGATATTTTAACCCGCATGATGTCGAAAATGGATGTCGCTGTGCCCGTGCCTGTGCGCGATTTGGACAGGTCTCTACAGATATTTCAAACGCATCAGATCAAAATGGGTGTGGTGACCAATGATTTCGAACAGGTCGGGCGGGATCATCTGCAACACGCTGGTGTGCAAGACGCTTTTGATGTGGTGATCGGGTTCGACAGCGGCTTTGGCAGCAAACCTGCGCCTGATGGCTGTTTGGCTGCCGCCATGGCGCTGGGGGTCGATCCTGCGCGCACTGTGATGGTGGGGGACAGTTTGCACGACTTGCGCGCAGGACGCGCGGCGGGGATGCAAACGATTGGCGTGCTGACCGGAACCGCAAGCCGCGCAGATTTGACACCTTGGGCTGACATTGTGGTGCAGGATGTGGCCGAAATCGCTGCATTCTTTGCATAAGATGCTCTGTTTGGGGCGGCTTGATGCTGTTTTTGGGTGACGCAAGGGGATATATGTCAGCATTTTAAGGTTATTTGCGAAATGCAATGGTGGCTCTTGGTACTTTATTAAGTCGTGGCGCGTAGTCTTAGGCCTGTACAAGTAAAAGGGCCTATTGCTTATGCATGGGATGATAAATCGCGCAATTCAATGTTTTCTTCGCGACACATACGGGCCACAGATTTGGTCCGATGTTGCCGAGCAAGCTGACCTTGGTTTCGATAACTTCGAAGCCATGTTGAATTATCCTGACGATGTCACCATCAAACTGTTGGCCTCGGCTGCGCGCAATTTGTCAAAGCCCGTAGACGCAATGCTGGAAGACATCGGAACCTATCTTGTGTCTCATCCCAACGTGGAAGCGATCCGCAGGCTGCTGCGATTTGGGGGGGATGAATATAGGGAATTCTTGTTCTCTCTCAATGAAATCGAAGGGCGCTCACGCCTCGCTTTGCCAGATCTTGAAGTGCCCAAACTTGAAGTTTTTGAAAACCCTGACGGGACGCATAGCTTAACCTGTCTGCATACGATGCCTGGGTTCGGTTATGCGATGGTGGGCGTCATGCGCGCTATGGCGGATGACTACGGCGCGCTGGTGTTCTTGGAACACCAAGGGTGGCGCGATTCAGGTGAAGAAATCATCAATATTCAATTATTGGAAGAATCCTTTGCCGAGGGGCGCAGTTTTGATCTTGCTGCACAGGCGGTTTGAAAAATGATGCATGTAGTCAATTTTGATAAACCCTCTCTTGATCTGTTGATGCCTATGCATCTGATTTTGGACGCGGCTGGCGTGATCTGCGGCGTGGGGCCGACGTTGTGCAAGCTACGCAGTGAAACGGCTTTCTTGAAAAAAACTGTTTTTGATGTTTTCGAATTGCGTGATGACGGGCGTCAAAAAGGCGATCGCCTTCTGCCAACGGATAAAAAGCTTTACCTCACCTTTAAGGACGGCGTGCCTACGACTCTTAAAGGCGTGGCGACACCGGTGGCGGGCTGTGATGGATTGTTGCTCAACCTGTCGTTTGGCATATCTGTTGTCGATTCCGTACGCGCGTATCGTCTGACAGCTGGTGACTTCGCGGCCACGGATTTGGCTGTTGAAATGCTTTATCTTGTTGAGGCAAAATCCGCGGTCTTGGAAGAAACAAAACAGCTTAACATGCGCCTGCAAGGGGCCAAAGTGGCCGCTGAAGAGCAGGCATTCACCGATACGCTCACAGGGCTTAAAAACCGCCGTGCGATGGATCATGTGCTGGATCGAATGATCCGTGGGGCCTTTCCTTTTGCATTGATGCATCTTGATTTGGATTACTTCAAAGACGTCAATGATACTTGGGGGCACGCAGCGGGGGATGCGGTGCTGCAAAAGGTCGCCAAGATTCTTGTCCAAGAAACGCGTGGCGATGATATGGTGGCGCGTGTGGGGGGGGATGAATTCATTCTCATTTTACACAAAATGACAGAGGCGGACCGCTTGCTGAAGGTCGCCAAACGGATCATCAGCCAGTTGCAAGTGCCTGTGCCTTTTGGCGATACGGTGTGCCGTATTTCGGGATCTATCGGAATCACCACAACGGATTTCTATGAGGCAATTGATCCAGACCAAATGATGCAAGATGCGGACAGGGCGCTGTATGCTTCGAAACACCAAGGGCGTGCCTGCGCCAATATGTTTGAACAGGGCATGGCTGGGGGGGAGACCGTGGTCCACAACGCGGCTGCATCTCGACACTAAAGCGCCCCGCAGTTGCTGAGGCTTGAGTATTCATTTTCAAGGAGTGTTGGCCAATGGCAGTCCCTAGGG
>NZ_JAHKPU010000050.1 GCF_018860505.1 Pacificibacter marinus | reverse complement strand
CTTTCTTGAAAAAATGCGTAAGTGGTTATTTTAAAGGGATATTTGCGAACTCTATCAGCAGAAACTCAAACCCCGATGCGCGTATTTTTTGATCTTTAGAGAGTTCTGCACGCCATAGGTCACTCAAAAACTGGAATCACTGCACAATCTGGCGAGTCGGAAAGACATGAAGCGCACCGAAATGCGCTCCATGGGAGGAGATCTTAGAAGAAACCCAGTTTGTTGGGGTTGTAGCTGACCAGCATGTTTTTCGTCTGCTGGTAATGATCCAACATCATCTTGTGGTTCTCGCGTCCGATGCCGGACTGCTTGTACCCACCAAAGGCCGCATGCGCGGGGTATGCGTGGTAATTGTTCACCCAAACGCGACCTGCCTCGATCGCGCGACCAAAGCGGAAGCACCGGTTCGCATCGCGTGACCAGACGCCAGCGCCAAGGCCATACATCGTGTCATTGGCAATCGCCAAAGCTTCGTCTTCATCCTTGAATGTTGTGACAGACACAACTGGGCCAAAGATTTCCTCTTGGAACACACGCATGTCGTTGGTGCCTTTAAAGATGGTTGGCTGAATGTAGAACCCGTTCTCCAAGTCTTTTCCAACATCAGCAGCCGCACCGCCCACAAGCACCTCAGCCCCCTCTTCACGACCGATGGTAAAGTAGGACAAGATTTTGTCTTGTTGCATTTGGGAACACTGCGCACCGACCATCGTGTCCATTTCACGGGGGTCACCCTGCTTGATCGCTTTCACTCGCTCAATCACACGCGCCATGAAGGCATCATAGATGTCCTCTTGTACCAGCGCACGAGATGGACATGTACAGACCTCGCCTTGGTTGAAGGCAAACAGAACGAAACCTTCAATGGCTTTGTCAAAAAACGCATCATCTGCGGCCATGATGTCTGAGAAGAAGATGTTCGGGGATTTCCCCCCCAGTTCAAGCGTCACAGGGATCAAGTTCTCTGTCGCTGCGGCCATGATTTTCTTACCGGTAACCGTGGACCCGGTGAATGCAATCTTGGCAATGCGCGTGGACGTGGCCAATGCCGCACCAACTTCGCCGCCGTAACCGTTGATAATATTGAGTGCGCCCGCAGGCAAAAGATCGGCGATCAATTCTGCGACCACCATCAAGGCCGCGGGAGTTTGTTCAGCTGGCTTCATAACAACACAGTTGCCAGCGGCCAATGCTGGCGCCAATTTCCACGCCGCCATCAAGATAGAGAAGTTCCAAGGAATGATTTGCGCCACAACCCCCAAAGGTTCATGGAAATGATAGGCAACCGTGTCTGCGTCTATCTCGGACATTGAGCCCTCTTGACCACGCAATACCCCTGCGAAATAGCGGAAGTGGTCAATCGCGAGCGGAATATCTGCAAAGGTTGTCTCGCGGATCGGCTTACCGTTGTCCCATGTTTCAGCCTGCGCCAACAGATCGAGGTTTTCTTCCAAACGGTCCGCGACTTTGAGCAAGATGTTAGACCGCTCCGCCGCAGATGTTTTGCCCCAAGCCACTTTGGCAGCATGTGCGGCATCAAGAGCTAAATTGACATCATCAGCGTCTGAGCGGGCAACTTCGCACACAACAGAGCCATCAATCGGAGTGATGTTGTCGAAGTATTTCCCATTGACGGGGGCAACAAACGCACCGCCGATAAAGTTGTCGTAGCGGGTTTTAAAAGGCGATGTGTACTTGAGATCGCTTTGGGTCATTACATTCATGATATGTCCTCCTCTGACATCCGAGATCCTCCATCTCGGTTACATGAGAACATGGCCCGCTCAGATATCCTCGTCACCCCATCCAAAGAACGCTGCAGCGCAGCAGTGTCTCAGGGGTGAGACAGGTTATTTAAGATTCCCCGATTCCGAGGCGATTCATCCGACGATAGAGTGTCGCACGGCCAATCCCAAGCTCGCGTGCTGCTGCCGACACATTGCCTCCAGCCCGTGCAATCGCCCGCTTGAGCGCCGCACGCTCAGCACGTTCCAATGCAGACATACCACTGTCACGCCCCAAAATATCAGAGGCAGGCATGGGGGTCATAACACCGCCCTGCTCTAACTGATACAGTCGCCTTGCTGCGCGCGTGGCTCCGATGACCAAATCGTCTTGATCCACGGCGAGCAAGACCGCGCCGTCACTACGTGCGTCAGGGGCTGCAATAATGCGCGCTTTTGGAAAGGCCGCGCGAAAGGCCTCCGTCTCAATCTGCTTGGCGGCCTGCATCACGACATTACCGATCAACCGCGTGTAGGATTCTGTTTGATCCGCACGACATGACGACACATCCAGAGCACCGATCAATGCGCCATCCGGTCCAAAAATCGGTGCGTCCATACAAGACATTCCCGTATTACGGGTGAAAAAATGTTCATCACGATGAATGGTCACTTGGCGTTCCTCAGCAAGGCAGGTGCCAATGCCGTTGGTGCCCTCTGAGCTTTCGGACCAATCCGCACCGGACCATAACCCCCAGCGGTTGAATATTTCGGCATCCGCATCTGTGGACCTTTGGTCTAAAACAACGCCTTGGTCATCCGTCAACAACACACAACACCCAGTGTTTCCCACCATTTGAAACAATTGGTCTATCTTTGGTTTCGCTATTTCTAAAAATGCGCCTAGTTCTTCGCAACGGCGTATGACTTGGCTCATCTCGTGGCGGTGGGGGCTTTTGCGGTGGGACGGGTCCAAGCCATGCTTGACCATAGACCGTCGCCACGACGCCGTTAGCCTCGACGCCGCGGATCGCGACTCGACCGCATTCAATACCTGCTCCGTATGGTTGTCCAATGACATCGGTTTGCCTCCTCCACAACGCAAACGATCACCAACCCGATCCTATGCGAATGCCAAGGCATTTAGCAATGTATCAATAGACCACGCGTCAAACTGGCAGGCTGGTGGTCTTAAAGACGGTGCGCATAGCAAAGGACGACTGCATTTTGACGACACCAGGAAGGCGCACCAGATTACGATGGATTTTTGCGAAATGATCTGTGTCAGCGGCAACCACTTTGAGCATGTAATCTGCGGCACCCGCCATCAAATGACATTCCAGCACATCCGGCACCAGTTGAACGGCTCTTTCAAACTCCGCCAACACGTCATCGGCTTGCGATGTCAACGTCACCTCGACAAATAAGGTCGACCGGCGATCCAAATGAATAGGGTTCAACAGAGCCACATAATCGCGAATGACACCATCGGCCTCAAGTCTTTGCACGCGTCTGTGACAGGCAGAACTGGACACATTGGCAGCCACCGCCAAATCCGCGTTTGAGATGCGGCCCTTCTTTTGCAAAATGCGCAAAATTCGGCGATCTGTCTCGTCAATTTGGGGCATAGGTCAAAGTTATCCTGATTTTACGTCAAAACACACATACACATCCCATGCGCACTTTACAAACGCAAGACAGGGACAGCCAAGCTATGATCTTTCGCCCGTGTTTCAAAACAAAAAAGGCCCACAAGCCTATGCTTGCGGGCCTTACATATGGCGAAAAGCGGTGCCCTTACTTTTTCAAAGAGTCGCGGATTTCCAACAGAACGTCGAGTTCGCTTGGGCCTTCTGGCGCAGCTGGCGCTTCTTCGACAGGTGTTTCAGTCGCGGCTTTTACTTTATTGACGTAGCGCACAAGCATGAAGACCACGAATGCGATGATCAAGAAGTTGATAACAGCCATGATGAATGAACCGTAGGCAAAAACGGACGCGCCAGCTTCGCGAGCGGCTTCCAAGCTTGTGCCAGCAGCAACGTCACCAGAAATCACCGCAAAGCGGTTGGTGAAATCAAGGCCACCGGTGAATACACCAATGATTGGGTTGATCAAATCAGCGACCATAGATTTAACGATGGCTGTAAAAGCAGCACCAACGATGATACCAACGGCCATGTCCATGACATTGCCCTTGGCGATGAAGTCTTTGAATTCTTTTAGCATTTCTTCCCTCATGCATTTTATACGCGTCTTTTAGCGCGTGTACATACATTGCATAACACAATGACGTACAGAGACGGGAGGTTAATTTTTGCGCAAAACTCCCCATATTTCTAGCCGCCTGCTGGAACTTTGACGCAACGCTCACATGCATCAGAACACTCTAAAATCCAACACAACGCACAACGAACTTTGACTGGGACGCTTCTTTCACAAATTAACCCTACATTGCGGTCACTCAATGTAGGGTCATAATAAATTTGGTCGTAACTGTATGTTTCAAAATCTATGCAGGTAAATTCCCTGTAAGCACATAGGTCAGAATATCGACAACCTGTTGCGGCGTCTCGGTGACGGCCAATGCCGCAGCGTCCACTTCTTTCAACGCATGTTGATGGTCTGCCCCGTGCATCACGATCAACGATTTGCCAAGAGCTGCCGCATAGCCCGCGTCAAAAGCCGCATTCCATTGTTTGTATTTATCGCCAAAACGCACGACCACAACATCCGCCGCCTCAATCGCACTGCGTGTGCGGATCGCGTTCAGTTTAGCGCCCTTGTGGTCATGCCAAAACTTATCTGTTTCAGCCCCCATAATCGCTACACCGCAATCATCTGACGCAGCATGATCAGTCACAGGCATTGAGAATTCGACATTCAACCCACGCGCACCTTGAACAATTTGATCACGCCAATCGGTGTGAATTTCGCCGGACAAATAGACTTTCATTGATCACGTTCCTTATCGTTTGGATCAGCTCGGGGTGGCCCCATTGGAAAAGGGCGCAGCAAAAGCCGCGCCCTGAAAATTTAGTCAGCTTACAGAGCAGTTGAAAGACCGGATCAACCGCGCAACACAGCCTTGGTGGATTTTTCCACTTTGGCAATGATCTTGGCGCAGACCTCTTCGATGTCTTTCTCTTTCAACGTCTCTTTGGCGGGCTGCAAACGCACAGTGATGGCCAGCGATTTTTTGTCTTCGCCCAAGCTGCCACCGATGAACTCATCAAAGACACGCACGTCAGCGATCAGGTTTTTATCAGCCCCAAAGGCCGCGTTCACCAAATCCAAAGCCGCTGTCGATTTGTCGACGACAAAGGCAAAATCGCGCTCAACTGCCTGCAGATCATTGGTAAAAAACGCAGCGCGTGCCACTTTGTTCCCACGTGGGAATGGTGGCTGCTCAAGGAAAATCGTAAAGGCAACAGCAGGCCCTTTGACGCCCATTTCTTTAAGCGTTTTTGGGTGCACTTCACCAAACTGCGCCAAGATTTTTTTCGGACCCAAACAGATTTTGCCGGACCGACCAGGATGGAACCATGCGGGCGTATCACGCAAAATTTGAACTTTCGCAGGGGCGCCAATCGAGGACAAAACCGCCTCGGCATCAGCTTTCGCGTCAAACACATCCACGTCGCGACGCGCGCCATGCACGTCTTTTGGACCAGTTGCGCCAACCAAAAGGCCGCCGATTTGCACGTGTTGTTCGCCCGGCTCGCCGCCATGAAAGGCAGCACCGACTTCGAAGAGCGCCAAATCGTTGAACCCGCGTGCCTGATTGCGGCTGGCAGCTTGCAACAAGCCAACCAAAAGATCAGGGCGCATATGGCTCATTTCTGATGAAATCGGATTTTCCAATTTCACCGCATCAGAACCACCATCGAACAGTGTCGCAGATTTTTCATCCACGAAGGAATAGGTCACGCATTCATTGTACCCCAAAGCGGCTGCCGTATGGCGGGCCATGCTTTCGCGTACTTGCATCGGTGTTTGAATTTGCTTGGCAATCCCGATGGGGCGCGACAACGGCTTTGGCTCAAGCGAGGTCAAAGACGCAATACGCGCGACTTCTTCGACCAAATCAGCCGAGCCCAATACGTCAGGACGCCACGATGGCACCTGCGCCATGTCACCATCCATGACAAACCCCAACGCCGTCAGCGTCGCGATTTGGGTTTCTGGAAAAATTTCCATTCCAACAAGGCTTTGCACGCGGTCTGTATCCAGTTTGTAAGCCCGCGACACGTCAGGCACTTCACCCGCCACAGTCACTTCAGAGGCCTCACCACCACATAGATCAAGGATCATCTGCGTTGCGTCCTCAATGGCTTGCATGTTGTAAGCCGGATCGATGCCCCGCTCGTTGCGATAGCGCGCGTCGGAATTGATTTTCAGCGCACGGCCGCCTTTGGCAATCGCGATGGTGTCCCAGAATGCGGCTTCCAAAAACACATCTGTGGTCTCGTCCGTGCAGCCTGTTTCCAAACCGCCCATGATGCCCGCGATGCTTTCGACTTTGCCGCCTGATGAAATCACCGTCACGCCCTCTGGCAGGGTGTAGGTCTTTTCATCCAAGGCTACCAATTCCTCGCCACCTTTGGACAGATGAATTGTCAAACCGCCATCGACTTTGGACGCGTCAAACACGTGCAAAGGACGGTTTTGGTCGTAGGTGAAAAAGTTCGTCACATCGACCAGTTTGGAAATCGGACGCAACCCGATGGCTTTCAAACGATCTTGCAACCACGCAGGTGATGGGCCGTTTTTAACACCTTTGATCAGGCGTCCTGCGAAAACTTTGCAGCTGTCTTTTGCGCTTTCTTCAATGGTCACGGAAATCGGATTGGCAAAGCTGCCCGCCACGCAGACCTCTTTCAAAGGTTTCAATGTGCCCAAACCACGCGCTGCCAAATCACGCGCCACACCGCGCACACCCAAAGCGTCAGGGCGGTTTGGCGTGATGGCGATTTCAATCACAGGGTCCACTTTGGCAGGGTCTGTTTCGGCCAAGTAATCGGCAAACGACTGCCCCACTGTGCCAGATGGCAGCTCGATAATACCGTTGTGTTCATCCGACAGCTCAAGTTCTTTTTCCGACGCCATCATGCCGAACGATTCAACGCCACGGATTTTGCCGACAGAAATCGTGATATCCAAACCCGGAATGTAAGTCCCCGGCTTGGCCAGCACGACAGTGATCCCCTCGCGTGCGTTTGGCGCACCACAAACGATTTGCGTCTCACCTGTACCCGCTTGCACCTTACATACACGCAATTTGTCCGCGTCTGGGTGCTGTTCTGCATGGGTGATCTTCGCGATCTCGAAATCTTTGAACACATCCATAGGGTTCTCAACCCCTTCAACTTCCAGACCGAGATCCGTCAAAGCATAGAGGATTTCGTCCAAAGTCGCGTCCGTTTGCAAATGCTCTTTGAGCCATGAGACTGTGAATTTCATAGGGTGTCCTTTTCGTCATAGGCAGGCTGATCGGCGGCACAAAGCCTGCCAAGACGCAGCAATTTAAGTTCGCGCGCAAAGCGCAGTGTTGGTTTTACGGCAAATAGAAACGATCCGACGACAAAAAGCCACGTGCCAGCATATTGCAGATCATCGGAAAAGAAAAAGAACGATCCGACAATAAAGCACAGTGCCGCCCCAAGATCGACCACAGTGTGGGCCATCTCGTAGAGCGCATAAACGCGACGACTGTCGTCGTCCATTTCGTGGAATTTTGTATCAAACAGTTTCATATGATGTCACAGCGCCTAGCGGACGCCCAAATCCTCGACCAGCTCAAACGTTTCAAATACCAAAAGCGTGTCGCGGTCGAGCTTGCCTTGGGTGCCGAACTTTTTGGTCATGCGTTTGCGCCAGCCCTCAACGTCATTGTCTTCGCCCTCTTTCAGGGCCATCGTTGGGGTCACATTGCGGAATTTGACTTTTTCCACTTCCAACGTGCGGACTATCAAGGCGGGGTTGCCATCCCAATCGGCGACGATGTCAACACGCCCCGCGACAGGCAATGCGCCTTCGTCACCTTCGAATTCGGACCACGGCATACAGGTCGCGGTTTTTTTACCCACAGCGACCAATTCATTGAGCTGCTCACAGCGCGAACGATTGCTCGCCAGTTGGAACATACCCGCACCGGGATAAGTGACCTGAAGGTCTTCCATTGAGTCGTTTTGGTCGGTCATGACAGTTCGAATCCCGTGTATTGAGAGAATTTCTGTTTAGCAAAACCTACAGCAATAGATTTCATCACTTCAAATGCAACACTACCTCCGTTGGCTACAACAGAGGCTTTGGTTTTCTGCCAAATGTCTTCATCTTTAATGGCATCAAGATAGTCGTAACCAGCCCAAGTTAAGCGATAACCATAAGTTTGCTGATTTTGACCAGCGTTATGAAAACAATCTGCGACTAATCCCGCTTCTTTCATAAGATCAAAATGGGCTCGACGAATAGCATCACCAAATCCATACGAAACGCCGCTTTCATCCCAGTCGACGTCTGAAACCCAAAGTATAGCCTCCTCATGGCGCTCAACTGATATCAGTATATCTCGAATCAAATCGAAATCACGTTTCACCCGTTAATCCCCCCAGCCAGCGTTGGCACGCTAAGCGGATTAAAGCCGTAGTGTTTCAGCCAGCGCAGATCGGAATCAAAGAAGGCGCGCAGATCGGGGATGCCGTATTTCAGCATGGCCAAACGGTCGATGCCGATGCCAAAGGCAAAGCCTTGCCATTCATCAGGGTCGATGCCGCCAGCTTTCAACACATTCGGGTGGACCATTCCTGAGCCCAAGACTTCAAGCCAATCATCGCCCTCACCCACTTTGACGGTGCCGTTTTCCCATTTGCACTGAATGTCGACTTCAGCAGAGGGTTCAGTGAAGGGGAAATGCGAGGCGCGGAAACGGGTTTTGACTTCGGTGCCAAAGAACGCGGTAAAGAATTCTTCCAGCACCCATTTCAGGTTCGCCATAGACACGTCTTTGCCGATGCACAGACCTTCGACTTGGTGGAACATCGGTGTGTGTGTTTGGTCGTAATCACAGCGATACACGCGGCCCGGCGCGATGATGCTGATCGGCGCACCTTGATCCAAGAGCGTACGGATTTGCACGGGTGACGTATGCGTGCGCAAGACATGCGGCGGGCGATCGTCATCTTCGTCGCGGTGCATATAGAACGTGTCGTGTTCTTGGCGTGCAGGGTGATGCGGCGGAATGTTCAGCGCATCGAAGTTGTGCCAATCGTCTTCGACCTGCGGACCTTCGGCCACGGCAAAGCCAAGATCGGCAAAGATCGCATAGATTTCTTCAGACACGCGGCTGATCGGGTGAATAGACCCTTGGCGCGTGGGGCGCGCAGGCAGCGTCACATCCAGCCACTCTTCGGACAAGCGTTTATCCAAAGCGGCATCTTCCAGCGCGACTTTTTTGGCGGCAATCGCGGAATTGATCTCGTCTTTGAGCGCATTGAGTTTCGGGCCAGCCACTTGGCGTTCCTCGGCTGTCATTTTGCCCAGCTCGCGCATTTTCAAGGACACTTCGCCCTTTTTACCAACGGCTTTCAGACGGATGTCTTCGAGTGTCGCCTCGTCACCGGCCTCATTGATGGCGGTGAGGTATTTGTTCTTGAGATCATCCATGACGGTACCTTTATCTAACTCGTCCTCGTGCTAACGCGAGACGTGCAAAAGCGCAAGTAAACAGGCGATATCAACCCGTATTCAGCCTATATAGAGCGCCCGCAAACGGTGTTCTAAAAAACGCGCTTGCGCCTTGGACGGAGACAGATCGATGGCGCGGCGATAACTTTGCGCAGCGGCGTCCACCTGCCCCATGCGGACCAAAAGATCGGCACGACAGCTGTGATAAGGTTGATAGGCCTCAAGTTTCGCGTCGGGCATAAGCTGATCAAGCGCCGCCAACCCTGCTTGTGGTGCCTGCGCATAAGACAGGGCAACGGCTTGGTTTACAGCAATGATCGGATTGAATATCCGCGATTGCAGCACATCATAAAGTGCTACAATCTGGGGCCAATCGGTGTCGTCAAATGTGGCGGCTTGGGCGTGCAAGGCACTGATTGCCGCCTGAATGGAATATGATCCAGCAGGGGCATGGGACAAGGCGATTTCGACCAAATTTAGGCCTTCGGTAATTTTGGCACGATCCCAACGCGCCCGATTTTGCGCCTCAAGCGGTACAAAATTGCCTAACGCATCCATGCGCGCAAAGCGGCGACTGTCGCTGAGCAACATCAACGCCAACAGGCCTTTGGTCTCTGTATGATCAGGTAACAGCGCAGATAAAATTCGCCCCAAACGGATCGCCTCGGCCACCAAATCGCCCCGTGTCAAATCACCGTTGGACGCATGCGCGCCTTCGTTGAAAATCAAATAAATCACCCGCAGCACCGCATCTGTGCGCGGGGCGATGTCTTCGGGGTCTGGCAGTTTGAACGCGATGCCCGCAGTCGAAAGTTTCTTTTTGGCGCGCGTCAGTCTTGCTGCCATGGCCTCGGGCTTATCAACAAAGGCTCTGGCAATATGCTTGGTCGACAGCCCGCCCAAAGCGCGCAGCGTCAACGCCACACGGGATTTTTGATCAAGCGCAGGATGACAACACGTGTAGATAAGTTCCAAGCGCTGATCGGGGATGGTTGCTATATTCGCATCCGGCGCGCCCTGTTGCATCTCAAGCCAATGCGCCAACTCGTCTTCTTTACGCGTCATGGTGTTTTGCCGCCTGAGGCGATCCAGCGCTTTGCGCCGTGCCACGGAAATCATCCAGGCCGCGGGATTATCGGGCAAGCCTTTGCGAGGCCAGACTTGTAACGCAGAAATCACCGCATCTTGCAAACTGTCTTCGGCCAAGCTGTAATTGCCGACGGATGACGTAAGAGTCGCCAAAATGCGCCCCCAGTCTTCGCGGATCAAACGCGTCATCTGAGCTTTGGCAAGACGGTCTGTATCGACTGGGGGCTGCATGGGATTTAATCGAAGATCATGACAGGGCGCACTTCGACGCGGCCATAGGCGGCGTCTGGGATTTTGGCCGCATATTTCAACGCCTCGTCCAAATCGACGCAATCAAGGATATAATACCCGCCCAGTTGTTCTTTGGTTTCTGCGAAAGGCCCGTCAACCAATTCGGTTTTACCACCCCGCACACAGACGGTTGTGGCCGACGCGACAGATTCCAGTGCCTCGCCACCGATCAGCTTGCCAGCCTCGCGCACCTCTGCGGTGAAATCCATATAGCCTTGCATATAGGGGCCAAATTCTTCGGTTCCTGGCTGCGGGCCATTGGTCTCTGCATTGTAGATCAAAAGCATATATTGCATGGGTCATTCCTCTTTGTGTCAGTCTGAGTTCGCGAAAAGCTTCTGCTCTTCTGACTATAAGACGGATGAGGCAAACCGAAATCGACAAATGCAAAAAGTTTTTCCATAAAAAAACCGCGGACCTCTTATGAGGCCCGCGGTTTCAAATTTTAGAAAGCTGAAACGCGCTTATGCAGCGAGAGCAGCTTGTGCTTTTTCAACAATCGCTGTGAAAGCTTCTGGTTCGTGAACAGCCAAGTCAGCAAGAACTTTGCGGTCAACTTCGATACCAGCCAATGACAGACCATTGATGAATTTTGAGTATGTCAAAGCTTCATCATGTGCACGTACCGCAGCGTTGATACGCTGGATCCACAAAGCGCGGAAGTTGCGCTTGCGGTTTTTACGGTCGCGGGTTGCGTATTGGTTCGCCTTGTCAACAGCCTGCGTAGCTGTACGGAACAAGCGTGAGCGCGCGCCGTAGTAGCCTTTTGCGGCTTTGATGACTTTTTTATGACGAGCGTGAGTGACTGTACCACCTTTAACACGGGACATATTCTGAGCCTCCTATTAGCGGTTGTACGGCATGTACGACTTAACGATTTTCGCATCAGGTGCGGAAAGCGTTGTCGTGCCACGTGCGTTACGTAGAAATTTGTTGGAACGTTTGATCATGCCGTGGCGTTTGCCAGCTTGACCGGCTTTTACAAGGCCACTTGCAGTCACTTTAAAGCGCTTTTTGGCGCCTGACTTTGTCTTCATCTTAGGCATTTCCATCTCCTTTTTCGAGTGTTCGGATGGTTAAACGCGCGACTCGG
Source organism: Pacificibacter marinus (assembly GCF_018860505.1). Lineage (GTDB taxonomy): Bacteria > Pseudomonadota > Alphaproteobacteria > Rhodobacterales > Rhodobacteraceae > Celeribacter > Celeribacter marinus_B. Next base: position 22,114 of record NZ_JAHKPU010000050.1, on the reverse strand, counting down.
CATGCCAGATCGCCGGACGCGCACCATGAGGCTGTGCAATTACTGTGGTCAGGTCAGCTTGGCAAGTGAAAAGGTTGAATTCAGTGGCGTTTTAAAAATAACGCCCGATAACGCGGGTCAAAGCCAGCGGAACATCGTCAAATCCGTAACCACCCGGCCTTTGAGTGACAGCAAAAACGACCAAAGCGCCTCCGATTAAGACAAGAACTGCAGCGGCGCGGGGGGGACGGCTTTCAGAGAAAGCCCCAACTAAGGCAGGCAGTGCCAATACAAGCACTGCCGCCCCAATTACCAGAAAAAGATCTGTGTCCATACCCATCACCTTATGCCCAAGTTGTTAGGGCCTATTATTCGGGGTCAGTATTGAAAATCAAGCGTTCATCACAAGGCGCAACGCGCAAGATGTTTGTAGACCCCGGCACATTAAACGGAACACCCGCTGTGACAACGATGTTGTCTTTCTCGGTTGCAAAGCCGCATGTGCGTGCTGCACGTGCCGCGTTCACAACAGCCATTTTAAACCGATCCACTTCGCCCGTGATCACACAATGCATACCCCAATACAGACAAAGCTTGCGTGCTGTGCGTGCCCGCGAGGTCATCGCGATAATTGGGACATGTGGACGTTCGCGAGCTGTCAACGCTGCAGTTGTGCCACTTTCAGAGTAACACACAATTGCTTTCACATCTGTGGTTTCAGCAATCTCACGGGCTGCCGATACGATCGCATCCGCAATCGTTTCTTTCTTACCGGCACGCGACGCATCCATAACGTCGAGATACACGGGGTCGTTTTCGACCTCCATCGCCACGTTGTTCATTGTGCTTACAGCCTCAATCGGGAAATCACCCGCAGCAGATTCAGCCGAAAGCATGATCGCATCGGCGCCCTCGTAAATCGCTGTTGCAACGTCAGAAACTTCAGCGCGTGTTGGCATTGGGCTTTCGATCATCGACTCAAGCATCTGAGTGGCAACAATCACGGGTTTGGCTGCCGCACGACATTTGCGGATCAGGCGTTTTTGAATGGGCGGCACAGCGTGCACCGGCAATTCAACCCCCAAGTCGCCACGGGCAACCATGATGCCGTCAGACACCGCCAAAATCGCATCAAAATCAGTAACAGCGGAAGGCTTTTCAATCTTGGACAGTATGAAAGCGCGTCCTTTGGCCAATTCTTTGGCCTGCAATACGTCCTCTGGACGCTGCACAAAGGACAAAGCCAGCCAATCGACGCCGAGGTCACAAACGAATTCAAGGTCTTTGAGATCTTTTTCTGACAAAGCCGCCAAAGGCAAAACCACGTCAGGCACGTTAACGCCCTTGCGGTTTGAAATCATGCCACCAACAGTCACAACACAATTGGCGTAGTCTTTGCCACAGTCTTCGACTTGCAAACGAATCTTACCGTCATTCACCAACAGGTTTGATCCGGGTTTAAGCGCTGCAAAAATTTCTGTGTGGGGCAGTTGCACGCGGGTGATGTCACCAGGCGTATCGTCCAGATCAAGACGGAACTTAGCGCCCACCTCAAGATCGTATGATTCTTCGGCGAACTTGCCGACGCGCAATTTCGGCCCTTGAAGGTCGGCCAAAATAGCGATTGGACGCCCCAAGTCGGCTTCAACTTTACGGATCATCGCGTGACGTTCGCGAATTTCACCATGTTCGCCATGGCTCATATTCAAACGGAAAACATTCGCACCAGCCTCGGTGAGGGAGCGGATCATGTCATAGTCATTCGATGCTGGGCCCAAAGTGGCCACGATCTTTACATTGCGAAGGCGTCTCATAGTTGCCTTACATCCTTTTATTATTTCAATTCGCGGTGGGCCGTCTCCTCTATGCCGCAAAGCGGAGCGCGGCACAACTGGCCCTTTATCCTCAAAGGTCTTATTAGAGACATGACAGCACAAGATGACGGTAAAATGAACGATTTTTCACCATTCCAGCAGATAACCGAGCAACGAACCGGTCGTTGGCTGATCACTTGCGATCATGCAACCAACAGCATCCCGAGCGAAATACAAGCAGATCTTGGCCTGCCGCACGCCGATTTATCCCGCCATATCGCCTATGACATCGGCGCACAGGGCGTTACCTTAGAGCTGGCGCGCCTGCTGAACAGCCCCGCCATTCTCAGCGACTTTTCACGTTTGGTGATCGACCCGAATCGTGGCGAAATCGATCCAACTTTGGTGATGCAACTATATGATGGCACAATCATTCCCGCCAATCGCCATATAGATGCGGCAGAAATTGCTCGGCGCTTGGATAGCTATTATCGCCCCTATCATACCGCCTATGAAGCCCTAGCCAACAGGCGTGACGATGTCGCGATCTGCGCCATCCATTCCTTCACGCCACAACTTAAGGCCCGCCCACGCCGACCTTGGCAAATTGGCGTCCTATCGCATTACGACAAACGTCTCACCGCACCTTTGATCAAAGCACTCGAGACCTCAAAGACTTTGCAAGCAGAGGCCGAAAAACTTGGCGAACGCCTAACCATTGGCGACAATGAACCATACATCGGGCACTTTCCCGGAGATGCAATTGACACCCATGCCATCAAACATGGGCGCTTGAATGTGCTTATTGAACTGCGCTCAGATTTGATTGAAACGTCTCAAGACCAACGCCGCTGGGCAGGTCTTTTAGCCCCGATTCTAGCGCAGACCCTCAAAGACACAGGTCTGTGACTACCCTTAGCCCCTGCCCCTTGAATTTCATGCTCACTTACCGCAGCAATAGGAACACGGTTCACGCAACACACAAGTGAGAGATCCCCCCATGCCCCATGTTGTCATCGACTTCTCAGCTGGCCTTGAAGACACAGCTGACATGAAACAGATGTGTATCGATATTCGCGATGCATTGGCGGCAGATGCCTCCATCCCTGCGCCCAAGAATATTCGCGTACGTGCCCGCGCCCATGACTATTTTGCCACCGGTTTTAGCGACCAAAGCTTTGCCCATGCCGACTTTCACATGCTAATTGGCCGCGATGATGCAACCAAAACCCATATGTGTGAATTGGTTCTCAGCGTGATGGAAAAACACCTGCCCCATGCAGCCAGCCTATCAGTCTATCCATATGACATCGCCAAAAGTGGCTCAGCCAAACGGATGAAGGAATAACCATGACACAGACCAAAGACATCGATGCGCAAACGCAACTTGAACTCGAGGCCGCAGCCTTTCGTCGGTTGCAACAGCACCTCATGCAAGACCGCACTGACGTGCAAAATATCGACATGATGAACCTCGCTGGGTTCTGCAGAAATTGCTTGTCGCGCTGGTACCAAGAGGCCGCCAATGCACGTGGCATTGAGATGTCCAAAGATACAGCCCGCGAACTTTACTACGGCATGACAATGTCTGAATGGAAAGCGAATTTTCAGACAGACGCGTCAGAAGACAAACAAGAACGTTTCAAAGATGCGTTCGAGGCCAATGTCAGCCATGAAACCAAACCTTAGCCGAGGTTATTGCGCGCTACCTATCGAGCCGACATATTAGAATCGCTTAACTTCAATTGATCTCGCAAACGCCAATACGCCCTTAGGTTGAATCTGTGTGTTAAAATTGGAAACAATGGATAGCTTTGGGGCAGATCATCACTTAATGATTAATAAATCATGAACAAAGTTTGACCTTTGTACGGGGTTTGGTATGCCTTTTTCACAATTGGAAATTGAAATTTCTTGCTGCATTTGTGAAGGATTTAACCATGTTGCTATTACTCGCTGCGTTGCCCGCAGTGTTGGGCCTCTCGTTTGTATTTGACGTCTGGGGGTCATCCTCTGACGATTCTGACAACAATGAGACAGAAACAACAGACGGCATCGACATAGAAGGCACCGAAGAAGACGATACCATTCAAGGCACTTCATTCAACGACATCATTAGCGGTTTGGGTGGCTCAGACATCGTTTCAGGTTTAGCAGGCGATGACACTATCGATGGCGGCGACGACGCCGATCTGCTTGATGGCAATGGTGGTGATGACACTCTCAACGGTGGCGAAGGCAATGACGTTATTTTAGGCGGTTACGATAACGACACCATCAATGGTCAAAGCGGCGATGATGCTATCCTCGGCGAACACGGCGATGATGAAATTTACGGCAACGATGGCGACGATGCTATTGGCGGTGGCAGTGGCGCTGACCTCATCAACGGCGGCTCGGGCAACGATGTATTGAGTGGCGGCGTAGGCATTGACACAATTAACGGCCAAAGCGGCGATGATCTTATCGGCGGCGGCTCGGGTGCAGATGTGATTTCTGGAGGTGACGGCGACGACATCATAACTGGGCAAGGCGGCGACGATACGATCACAGCAGGCGCTGGCGACGACCTAGTTGCAGGCGGCTACGACGATGACCACATGCTGCTTGGCGAAGGCAATGACACCCTTGGCTTTGGCGATGTTTACTTGGACAATGGTGATGATTTTGCCCGCGGCGGCGAAGGCAGTGATGCGATGATTGACCGCCTTGGATCGAATGAGCTGTACGGCGACGAAGGCTCTGACACCATTTCTGCAGTCGATGACATTTCCGATCTGAGCACAGGCGATCTTGTTGATGGCGGCTTTGGCATGGATACGATTTACGCGGACTCTGGTGACACTGTCACCGGTGGCGCAGGCGCTGACACTATTGTTGCGTACCAAGGCACTCAAGATGGCGTTGTTACGGTCACTGATTTTGATCCCGCCGAAGACACGCTGGAACTGATATTGGAAGGCCCGCTGCCGGCAGATATCACTGTAGACGTCGCTGATGTTGATGGTGGCGTTATGTACTCTTATGACAGTGTGGATATCGCATTCATCGAAAATGTGACCGCTGAGCAAATGGAAACAGCCAATATTTCATTCGCGGATGCGCCATCAGAAGACTTCCCTGAACTGGACACATTAGAAGACGTGGCACTGGCTTCGATCGGGTCTAATTCTTCCACGGACGAGGAAGAAGCAGATGCATCGCCTGAAACCGGCTCGGATGTGATTACTCCCAGTTAATCAATGACTGAACATCACCATATACAAAAAGGCCCGCTAATTTGGCGGGCCTTTTCTATAGAAAGCACTGATCGGTGAGCAATCAGATCGCCGCTTTGATCATCTCTTCAGTATAAATATCGCGCAGGCGTTTCGAAATATCACCCGGTACACCAGTGCCGATCTGCGCGCCGTCAATCTCGATCACCGGCTGCGCAAAACCAGTTGCAGATGTTACAAATGCCTCATCCGCCTCTTGTGCTTCTGCGATGGTGAAAGGGCGCTCTTCGACTTTCATCTGTGCCTCAAGCGCGAAACGCAAAATCGCAGCGCGGGTGATGCCGTGCAAAATATCGTTGCTCAACTGACGCGTGATGATGGTGCCATCTTTGACGATGTAGGCGTTGTTTGCGGTGCCTTCAGTTACAAAACCATCCTCAACAAGCCAAGCATCTTGGCAGCCTTTTTTCTTTGCCTGCATCTTGGCAAAGGAGGGGTAAAGCAACTGCGTGGTTTTAATGTCGCGGCGGCCCCAACGCTCGTCTGCGATAGAGATGACTTTGATACCCTCGTCCATCACTTTGCTGTCGACCATAGATTTGGCAAAGGTGAACAACACGATGCCACAAGGCACCTCTTCGGGATCAGGCCAAGCAAAATCACGTGTATCTGGCGCGCCGCGTGTGATTTGCAGATAAACGCCCCCTTCGTCCAGATTGTTTTTCTCAATAAGATCGCGATGGATTTGCAAAAGCTCATCCATCGTTACGGGAGAGACCATTTCAAGCTCAGACATAGAGCGCTGCAAACGGGTCGCGTGGCCATCAAAGTCAATGATCTTGCCGCCAATGATCGACGTCACTTCATAAACGGCATCCGCCATCAAAAACCCACGGTCGAAAACAGAGACTTTCGCCTCAGCTGCTGGAACATATTCTCCGTTTACGTAAACGATCTGGCTCATAGTGGTCTCCTTATAGGCGGGTTTATCCCCAAAGCGCGTGATGCGGCGGGTGCACCCCATCGGCGTCATATTGCAATGCGTTTTTACGGTCTTCGGCCAGAAGAAGCGGCCCGTCAAGGTCTGTTACGCGTGCGCCTTGCGCCAAAATCACCGCAGGCGCCATTGCAAGCGACGTGCCAACCATACAACCGACCATGATACCAAAGCCCTCGGCTTGCGCTTGCAGACGCAAGGCGAGGGCTTCGGTGAGCCCGCCGGTCTTATCAAGCTTGATATTAATCATATCATATTTGCCCTTAAGATCCGCGAGGCTGGCACGATCATGACAGGATTCGTCAGCACAGACCGGAAGGGGACGTTCCATCTGTGCCAACACGTCATCCTGTCCGGCGGGCATCGGCTGTTCAACCAGATCGACCCCCATCCGCACCAAATGTGGCGCGAGATCTGCGTAGACCTCTGCGCTCCATCCTTCATTGGCATCGACGATAATACGGGATTTAGGTGCACCACGGCGCACGGCCTCTAACCGTTCCATATCATCAGGAGTGCCCAATTTAATTTTCAATAATGGGCGAAAGGCATTTTTTGCTGCCGCCGCTTGCATGCTTTCAGGGGTGCCCAAAGACAAAGTATAAGCCGTCAAACAAGGCTTTGGCGCAGGCATATCTAACAATTGCCAAACACGTTTGCCCGCTTGCTTTGCTTCCAAATCCCACAAGGCGCAATCCACGGCATTGCGTGCGGCACCCGGCTCAAGCGCGTCTTGCAATTCGGCGCGTGTGATCCCTGCGGGCAGGGATTCGATTTGCGCGGTCACACTGTCCAAACTTTCACCGTAACGCGCATAGGGCACACATTCGCCCCAGCCCGTTACGGTGCCATCCGTGGCTTTGACCGTGACCACCTTTGCCTCTGTGCGCGATCCACGCGAAATTACAAAGGCTTCAGCAAGGCGAAACGCCTCGGCAGTTACGCTCAAGGTCACGGGCAAAGTCATGGCTTTTCCTTGGTTTAGTGTCTTATTTTTGATGCTTATGCAGAAACGGTGTCGTCCAATTTCACCAAAGCGTCAACCAAACGGCCAGCACCTTGACGGAATGGATCAACGGCAGGCACGCCCATTTCAGCTTCAACAGACGCAAGGTATGTTACGGCTTCGGCTTCTGACATGTGCTGCGTGTTCACTGAAATACCGACGATTTCACACGCAGGGTTTGCCCAGCGCGCCAACGGCAAGGCTGTGTCAGCCAAGGCTTGCAATGTTGGCAGATCGTAATCTGGCAGACCACGCATATGTGTGCGTGTTGGCTCATGACACAAGATCAGCGCGTCAGGTTGACCACCGTGAACAAGCGCCATGGTCACACCTGAATATGACACGTGGAACAAGCTGCCTTGACCCTCGATCAGATCCCAGTGATCGGCATCGTTGTCGGGCGAAATATATTCAACTGCGCCCGCCATAAAGTCAGCGACCACAGCATCCAACGGAACTCCGTCACCGGTGATCAAAATGCCTGTTTGGCCTGTGGCGCGGAAGGTCGATTTCAAACCACGTTCACGCATCGACGCATCAATCGCCAACGCAGTGTACATTTTGCCCACAGAACAGTCAGTTCCTACCGCCAAGCAACGTTTGCCTGTGCGTTTCACACCAGTCGCGATGGGGTAGTCCACTGATGGAACGCGCACATCGTGCAGTTCGCGCCCGCAAGCTTTGGCCACAGCAACAAGGTCTTCTTCTTCCGACAAAAGATTGTGCAAACCAGAAGCGAGATCGAAACCTTCCTCGAGTGCTGCAACCAAAACCTTTTTCCATGCTTGAGAGATCACACCGCCACGGTTGGCCACGCCAATCACCAGTGTTTTCGCGCCCGCAGCTTTGGCCTCGGTCAGCGACATATCTGTCAGCCCCATATCGGCCTTACAGCCGTCCATGCGCAATTGGCCAATGGCGAACTCAGGACGCCAATCTTTGATGCCTTGTGCAACTTTAGCGGCAAGCGCGTCTGGCGCATCGCCAAGGAACAGTAGGTAAGGTGTTTGGATCATGACAGCTCTCCAGTTGAATTTACGTCATACTGCCTGCCCTTTTGCGCAAGGTGCTTTCATTCTCACAGTCTTTTCGACACCAAATGGGATATATGATCGAATTTATCCAACAAATGGATAATTATTCCCACATATAGACAAGCTTAAGACATTGCAGCCAACCACTCAACGCTGAAGCCTCGTGCATCTCCCACTGCAGATTCGTAAAATTTCTGCAGGTGCAAAACAGCACTTGAGATTTAACGAGCAACATAATACCAACAACACCAACACTTGAGGAATATAATTACAAACGAGAATCATCATGTCTTTTCGCTTACAGCCTACTCCACCAGCCCGCCCCAATCGCTGCCAACTGTTTGGGCCTGGGTCGAACACAAAGCTATTTCCCAAAATGGCCGCCTCGGCGGCAGATGTGATCAATCTGGACTTAGAGGACAGCGTCGCCCCCTCTGACAAAGACAACGCTCGCGCAAATATCATAGACGCCATCAACACGATTGACTGGGGCGCTAAAGTGCTTGCCGTCCGGATCAACGCTCTCGACACGCCTTATTGGTATCGTGACGTGGTGGATTTGCTGGAACAAGCCGGCGACCGCCTTGATCAAATTATGATTCCCAAGGTGGGCTGCGCCCAAGACGTTTATGCCGTGGATGCGCTTGTCACTGCGATTGAGCATGCCATGGGGCGTCAGAAAAAAATCGCTTTTGAAGTGATCATCGAATCTGCAGCCGGCCTTGCCCATGTCGAAGAGATCGCCCAAAGCTCACCACGGCTTGAGGCCATGAGCTTCGGCGCGGCTGATTTCGCGGCCTCCATGGGGATGCAAACCACAGGCATCGGTGGCACGCAGGACAATTACTATATGCTACAAGGCGAGACCCGCCATTATTCTGATCCGTGGCATTTTGCACAAGCCGCCATAGTCGCGGCCTGTCGCACCCACGGCATTCTGCCTGTTGATGGCCCCTTCGGAGATTTCTCAGATGACGAAGGTTTCTGCGCCCAAGCACGTCGATCCGCAACGCTGGGCATGGTTGGCAAATGGGCGATCCATCCAAAACAGATCGCTTTGGCCAATGAGGTGTTCACACCATCGGCAGAATCCGTCGCTGAAGCCCGTGAAATTTTGGCCGCAATGGCGCAAGCCAAAGCCAATGGTGAGGGCGCGACAGTCTATAAAGGCCGTCTGGTCGACATCGCATCGATCAAACAAGCAGAAGTTATCGTTGCGCAATCAGAATTGATCGCTAACGTAAGCTAACTCCATTCAGGAGGAGGAGCCTGAATGTCGAGGCGAACGTCTCGAGATGCAAATCTCGGGACGTTTGTTTTTTCTAAGTGATTATTATTTATGCACTATTTCAAAGGCGCGCAGATTAAAGTGATCAAATCTTCCACTTGAGTGTCCTGCGGACGGTTCAAATAGACCTCAAAAGGCGGCGAATCACGGGGCACTTCACCTGATTCTGGCAACCATTCCCCAAACAAATAGCCATAAGCTTTGGCCAAACCTGCGTAGTGGCCTTTATATGTGAGAACGGCGAACTTTCCGCCTGTGATCTCCATCGTCTCTAAAGGTGGCGTGATCTCGGCATCCCCTAGAATTTGCGCACCCGCAAAACTGCGCAGCTCAGATTCTGGCACGGCTGACGGATCATCAAGATACACCCCAATCATTTGACCCAATTGCGGCCCAAGCCCACGCGTCATCAAGGTGGTCATCACCGCCTCGAACACCTCACCTATTTCCATATAGGCCCCACGATGCGACATCACGGCAAGACGGATATCTTCGCGAGTTTCGATTTTGACGTCATACATTTCATAGTCTCCATGTTCATTGAGTTGCAGCGCAGGCTGCGGCACTCCGCGTTTGCGAAAGGCGTCAGGTGTCATCCCATAAACGCTTTGAAACGCCCGCATAAAACTGCGCACATTCACGTAACCGCAATAACAAGCGATGCGATCAACAGGATCACGGGTTTGCAGCAACGCCGCAGACGCCCGAAACAACCGCACTCGTCGCGTAAAGGCCGCGACAGTTTCACCTGTCATGCCCGTGAACACGCGATGGAAATGAAATCTCGATAAAGCGGCGACATCTGCAAGCGTATCGAGCGTCAAATCGCCATCCAAATTACCGTAGACGTAATCCAGAACACGCATAAGACGCGCCTCATAGCTCTGTGCCATGGCAGTGGTCCTTTCTTTGCTGCACCTCTTGAATTGCACAAAGCCAATTCACAAATCTTGCTAAGTTGCACCCGGTGAAAAAAATCGCCATATACAAGTTTCAGGTGTACCGTATCGGAGCGTAATATGACCCACTATCTGGAATTCGAAAAACCCTTAGCGGAAATCGAAGGCAAAGCTGAAGAGCTGCGCGCCATGGCACGCGCCAACGAAGATATGGATGTCGAAAAAGAGGCCCTAGCCTTGGACGACAAAGCCGCAGCAATGTTGGTCGACATGTACAAGGGCTTGACGCCTTGGCGCAAATGTCAGGTGGCCCGTCATCCAGACCGCCCCCATTGCGCCGAATACATCGAAGCACTGTTCACAGAATACACGCCTTTGGCAGGGGACCGGAACTTTGCCGATGACCACGCCATTATGGGCGGCCTTGCACGGTTCAACGATCAGCCTGTGATGGTGATCGGTCATGAAAAAGGCAACGACACCAAATCACGCATTGAACGTAATTTCGGCATGGCGCGTCCCGAAGGCTACCGTAAAGCCATTCGGTTGATGGAACTGGCCGACAAATTCGGCATTCCTGTGATCGCTCTTGTGGACACCCCCGGCGCCTACCCCGGTAAGGGCGCAGAAGAACGCGGCCAGTCCGAAGCCATCGCGCGCTCCACCCAAAAATGTCTGCAGCTTTCCGTGCCATTGATCGCCGTGATCATCGGCGAAGGCGGCTCTGGCGGTGCTGTTGCTTTTGCGGCTGCTAATAAGGTCGCAATGCTTGAGCATTCAATTTATTCGGTCATCACGCCTGAAGGCTGTGCGTCTATCTTGTGGAAAGACGCCACAAAAATGCGCGAAGCGGCCGAAGCGATGCGCTTGACAGCACAAGAGCTGATCGAATTGGGCGTGATCGATCAAATCATCCCCGAACCCCAAGGCGGGGCACAACGTGATCGCGATGCCGCGATTGCGTCCGTTGGCAAAGCCATCGCAGGTATGCTTGCCCCGCTCTCTAAAGAAGACTCCGACGCCCTGATCGCTGCGCGTCGCAAAAAGTTCTTGGACATCGGATCAAAGGGTTTGGCTGCGTAAGCAACCAAGTGACTTTCAGCGAACAGACGTAAATAGAAATGGCCGCTCACTGCGGCCATTTCTATTATTTGGTCTCTTCAGCCTCGGCGGGCCGCAACTGATCCGCGGATATTTCAAATCCAGCATCGATCATCAATTGGTTCGATCTTGCTTCGACAGATGCCTCTAGATCCTTCATAAAGACCTTCAATCCACGCCCCGCTTCAATGCGCGGCAAAAATTCGACAACAGCGGTGCCGCGGCCACGGTAGATTCCTTGGCGTTTCCAAAACACGCCAACGTTGGTCGCGGCGGGCACGACGTCTTGCCCCAGCTCTTTGTACAACACACCGGTTCCAACTTTGAACTCGGCCTTCACCCCGGGGGCAATGCGCGTGCCTTGGGGAAAAATAATCAGCTGACCGGGACGGATATTGCCCGCTTTAACGTCTGCCACCATTTTCTTGATCGCCTGCCCACGTTTGCCACGATCCACGCCAATACAACCACAACGTTCAGCGTAGAAGTTGACGATAGGCATTTTTTCCAAAGACTTTTTCATGATGAATTTCGGACGCGGCAAAGCAGACACGATCAAAATGATGTCAAAGAAACTTTGATGTTTGGACGCGACGATAACTTCGTCTGTCGGCACCTCGCCACGCACTTCGGATTTCAGTCCGCAAATGGCATGGGCGCTCAAGCGCACCCAATGACACCATAGGTGAATCGCGATGAAAGCAAACTTGCGATCAAAAATAGCCAAGGGCGTAAAGATCAGACCAATGATGGTCATCGCCAGATACATCTGAAAGATAAAGATCAGGGACAGGACCCATTGGATCGCATAAAGCATTACATCAGCCTTTTTAATGTTTGTTTTGCCGCAAACTGTGTCGCGCCATAGGCCACACATGCTGCAAAAGGCGGAATAACAAAAGGCCAAAACCACTCATAGCCTTGGAATCCCAACCCAGTTAAGAACCCACCTGTCGTTTGTGCATTAGGCAACAAGGCGATGGCGACAGTCCCCAAAAACGCGCCGAACAGCGCGCCGCTAAAACCGCGAAACGTAAATTGGCGCACGAATGCTGACGCGATGTATCCGTCCTTGGCACCGACCAAACGCAGCACGCGGATCACCTGCCCGTTCGCCGCCAGTGCCGCGTTCGCCGCCAAAGTGATCATCGCAGCAGTAACACCGCCAATCAAAATCAAACTCACGACACCAAGCAAACGCAAACGATTGGCTGCCGTGATCAACGGTTTGCGCCAACGGGTGTGATCATCCAGCACAGCGCCCGGTGCCTCACCAGCAAGACGCAATCGCAGGCTTTCCGAATCGTAACCTTCGGCAGTCTCTTTCACATCGATCAAAACCGGTAATGGCAGGCTATCCAAAGGCAAACTCGGCCCGAACCAAGGCTCCAACAGAGCACGTTGTTCGTCCGCATCCAAGGCCCGCGCTTCACGCACGCCTGGCGTTGTCTCTAACACAGCCAAAGCCGCTTTCGTTTGCGCCTCAACCTGCTCAATCGGGGCAGAAATACGTACAGTCGATGATTGTGCCAATTCACCAGCCCAGCGATCCGCCAGACGCCCAGTCGCCAACGACAGAGTCAAAGCAAATACCGCCAAAAATGCCATAGCCGCCGATGTCAAAATCGTCAGCTGCGCAGTAAACCCAGACGGAGGCACGATACGGTCTTGCACGGTTTTATCAATTTTCAAAAAGGGCAAAAGAAAAGACATTACAAATCCACCCCTGCTTGCTGAATGCGCCGATTGGCGATGCGCAATACACGCGCTTGGACTTGCGATTTGGCTTGTCTGATCAGATGCATATCATGTGTGGCGATAATGACCGTTTTGCCCATTTTGTTCAACTCAACCAACAATTGTAGCAATCTCAGGGACATTTCCCAATCGACGTTCCCTGTTGGCTCATCTGCAATGATCACCTCTGGCGACATGATCACAGCGCGCGCCAAGGCCGCACGTTGGCGTTCGCCGCCGGACAGTTCGGCAGGCAATGCATCTGCGCGCTCGGACAAACCGACCCATGACAGCAACTCATTCAAGTTCGTCTCATCACGCGACTTGCCTGCGACAAGCAGTGGCAGCGCGACATTTTCGGCAACACTCAGATGATCCAAAAATTTGCAATCTTGATGCACCACGCCAATATTGCGGCGCAGCCCAGCAACGTCGTCACGCGCAATATTACGCGTATCTTTGCCCAAAAGCTGGACCCTGCCAGCTGTGGCCTGCAACTCGCAATAGCATAATTTTAGAAAAGTGGTTTTACCCGCCCCAGATGGTCCAGTCAGAAAATGAAAAGATCCCGGCGCAAGAGACAGGGAAATTTCGGTTAATAGATCCTGACCACCATATCCGTAGGCAACATTGTTAAACTCAATCACACTTGGCCCCCATCCCTCGGTCGCGACAGTTTTGCCTCACAGAGGGGTACGATTCAATCCAACTGTTGCAAAAACATGGACAATCGGCCATCCAACGTTAATAAATTAGGAAAACAAAGCAGTTACACCACACAAAACCGGTGGCAGAGGAAAATATGCGGCTTATTTGTCCCAATTGCGGCGCTCAATACGAAGTTGACGCGAAAGTCATTCCAAGCTCTGGACGCGATGTTCAGTGCTCCAATTGTGGTCACACATGGTTTCAGCGCTCCGCAGAAGTCGATTCGGACCTCGCCCAAGAGATGGGGTTCGAGCTGACAACGGATGATGCGGCCACAAATGAGCCGATTGAGACGATGCCAGACGACCAACCTGCGCCTGTCGCACCGGATTTCGGCGATGACGATGATGCAGAGTCCAGCGATGATATAGTTTCCGCAATCAGCGACGCAGCCCCTGTTGAAAGTCAGGACGATGCCGAAGAAGACGAAGCAGGCGCGCCAGACATTGCTCAAGCTGTACCAGTTCAACGATCTGCCGTATCCGAAAGTGTTCGCGACATTCTGCGTGCCGAAGTTGCCTATGATCAAAACGTAAGACAGCCACAGCCTGACGCACTGGAAACCCAAACAGAACTTGGTCTTGAAGAAGCTCCGTCACCAGAACAAAAACAGGGATTGCGCGAACGCATGGCCCGTCTGCGCGGGTTAAACCCCGTCGATCTCACAAAGGCAGCGTCAGGATCAGGCAAGCGCCGCGATTTACTCCCCGATATCGAAGAAATCAATTCCACGCTAAGCGCAGCCTCTGACCGCGATGTTGATGGCACGGTTATAGATGACGAAACACGCAAAGAGCGCGCGCGTCGCACAAGCTTTCGCACGACATTTTTGATCTTTATTGTCGTCGTTATTTTCTTGGTGCTACTCTATGCTTTCGCACCGATCTTGGCGCAAAAAGTACCGGCTCTTGAGGGCCTGCTGAATGCCTATGTGACTGCGGCGAACGCTTTTCGCGCTTGGCTGGATTCAATACTTTCCTCAACAAGCGCGCGTTTGAATGCGCTATTGGGTCAATTGAACGACACAGCTTAATCTAAAACCGCCCCTCAGGCCCCTTTAGAACCGATCCAGTAGGCGTTTTAAGTATTCCAATTCTTCATCTGCCCGTTCTTTTTGGGCTGAACGTCGCCGGATTTCGTCTAATAATTCTTCTGCTTGTTTGTAAACATCATCTTGATCAGGCGCACCGGCGCCCTCGCTGCCAACACCGGCCCCCTGATTGTCGCCATCACGGCGGCCCAACGGATCACGCCCACCCGACTGCCCAGACTGGGACTGACCAGACTGCGCATCTTGGGGGTCACCAGATTGGCGCAACTGTTCATTTAAACGCTTCAACCCATTGCGCAACGCCTCCATCGCACGGGCCTGATTGTCCAATGCTCCCGCATAGTCTTCATTGCGCAAAGCCTCTTCCGCATCTTCCATCGAGCGCTCAGCACGTTCCAATTCAGAGGCAGCTCCGTCACCTTGCTGTGACGCCTCGGGTGGCAAGTCACGCCCCTGCTGTTGCGCTTGACCGCGCAGGGTTTTCTGACGATCTGCCAACGCGCCTGCACTGTCATCAGAAGGGGACTGTTCAGTCGGGTCCTCGCCTGAGCCAAACTGTTCTTGTAGATCAGAAAACGTCTCGTCATTTAAGTCTTGCTGCTCTCGCAGCATATCTTCCAAACCTTCTATCGCTTGCGCCCCAGGCCCCTGGCCTTGCGTCACTTGCATGTTTTCAAGCATCTCGTTGAGCATTTCCATCAACTGCTGGGCCTCGGCCATACGACCTTGTTCCATCAGTTCTTGGATACGGTCCATCAATTCTTGCAGTTGATCGGCCGTCACATCAAAGGACTCGCCATCTTGTGCTTCACCTTGATCTTGGTCCTGCTCTTTGCTTTGCTGCTCTGCGCGTTGGCGAATGTAATCTTGCGTGGCATCTCGCAAATCCTGCATAAGTTTCGCAATTTCATCAGGTGTCGCGCCATCACGCATTGCTTGCGTCAAACGTTCTTGAGCACGGCGTAACCGCTCAAGCGCTTGAGACAATTCTCCATCCTCAAGGTCTACTGCAATCGTCCAAAGGGTCTCGGCGACAGTGTCCCAAGCCTCAGCAGACATGTCTCTACCTTCTGTCTCGATCAGCTCTGCAACGGAGCGCAGATTTGAAAACAAAGCACGATCGCCGTCAAAGGAAGCGTCTTGTGCATAACTGACAGCACGAATGATTTGTGCCGATCTGGAGGCATTCATACGGCTCCACAGCAATTCCCGCCGCACATCGACTAAAGCGGCAGCAAGAGGATCAAAAAATTTACGCCCTGGCAAAATGGTTTCGTTTTGCCCCGACACAGCCTCATGTCCAGACACATCCCATACTTTCAAACGCACATGCACCGGCAAGCCAGAAAACGCATGACGTGATAAATTCTCAGCGACGACCCCTTCGAAATCTTGACGTTGCAAAGCACGCGGCACTGGAATGGACAACAGCACAGACTGCCGTGGCTCAGGGTCCACACGATAGCCGTATTGTGCCACGATGGCATTTTTATCCAACTCTATTTCTAGCTGCGCGCGGGCTATGCCAAAATCGTCTGACATCCGAAACGATTGGCGTAATTCACCAGAAGGCGCACGCGTCATGTCACCAATCAGTTCAGCGACAGGTGGCTGATCAGGCAAAAGCGCCACATTCCACAAACGTCCCGTATCGCCCTTGATCTCAATCTCGCCTGTCTGCTCGAGCGTAAAGTCTTGTGCTACCGACGTGGCCTGATCACTTTCGCCAGAAACCGTTTGGCGCATCTCCAAGTCATCAGCATCACCGTACAAACGAATTGTTACTTTCGAATTTTGCGGCGCGGTAAAACGCTCTGGCATATCGGCAAGATACAATGTCGGTTTACCAGTATGGGCGGGCGGTTCGATCCAGCCTTCCCAAGAAGGCCCAAGGGCAATGTCCTTTGCAAGGCTCCCCTCCCCAAACCGCAGTGAGCCCGTTCCAAACAAAAGCCCCATAATCAAAACCGTGATTGCCATCAGCCGCAACGCATAAGGGTCGCGCGTAGACAAACGCACATGGGGTCCAATTGCGCGTGCAGTCCATGCCTGCTCGGCCATACGGGTTTGGTGCGCTTGCCAAATGCCTTGCGTTTGCGCATTGCCATGGCCTGTCGCCGCAAGATCTTCCAGCGCTTGAAGCGGATGATGTGGCAAAGTTTCGTCAACGCGCGCTCGCGCGTCCCGCATGGTCGGCATTTGAAACCGCTTCGCGCAAATACCGAATGACACGCCAAGACAGACCATCAAAACGATCAAGACCCAAGCGCTTGCAAACGCAAAGGCACCAAACATTGCCGCCGCAAGCGTAGATACTGCCAGCACACCAAACCAAAGAAACGCTTGAACAAACCGTTCAACGACAAGCCCCACAAACGTGAGACGCAATGTGTGTTTGATGTGGCGCGTCAACGCGCGCTCAGTTGGCATCTGTGTATCCATGACCTTTTGCCCGCATTCTCTGGACGCGGGTCAAAATGATCCGCGCGTTAGAGCCATTCAGGAATTGTATCGCGATTTATCATTTCCTCATAGGTCGGACGTGCACGGATGACAGCGAATTGATCACCATTCACCAAAACTTCGGGAATAAGCGGCCGCGAATTGTATTCGGACGCCATAACTGCGCCATAAGCCCCCGCAGACCGGAACGCGACCAGATCATCTGGCCCGAGCGCCGTCATCTCGCGCGCTTTGGCAAAGGTATCGCCTGTTTCGCAAACAGGACCCACAATATCATAAGTGGTTTTCTCGCTCGCCGCACTCGGTTCAACAACAGGTACGATATCGTGATGCGCCTCATACATGGAAGGACGGATCAAATCGTTCATCGCAGCATCGATGATCAAGAAATCGCGCCCCTCGCCATGTTTGAGATAAATCACAGACGAAACCATCACACCAGCATTGCCAGAAATCAAACGCCCAGGCTCGATCTCGATCTCGCACCCTAAATGACCAACGGTTTTACGTATCACATCGCCGTATTCCATTGGCAAAGGCGGCGCCTCATTGGACCGTTCATAGGGAATACCAAGCCCACCGCCCAAATCCAGACGACGAATATTGATGCCATCACTGCGCAAGACCTCGGTCAGATCAGCCACTTTGGTGAAGGCCAATTCAAATGGTTCAAGCTGCGTCAACTGTGACCCGATATGCACATCAATACCTGCGACATCGATGCCTTTCATCTTGGCAGCACGAGCATAGACCTCGCGTGCGGCTTTGATGGGAATACCAAATTTGTTTTCACTTTTACCCGTGGCAATTTTCGCATGGGTTTTAGCGTCAACATCAGGGTTCACACGGATGGCAATCGGAGCTTTTACACCCATCGAAATTGCAACTTCGTTCAATGCTTCAAGCTCGGGTTCGGATTCGACATTAAATTGACGAATGCCACCAGACAGCGCCGTGCGCATTTCCTCGCGGGTTTTGCCAACCCCAGAAAAAACGATACGTTCGCCCGGAACACCGGCAGCGCGCGCTTTTAGGTATTCCCCCATCGACACAACGTCGATCCCAGCGCCAAGATCACCAATCAATTTCAACACAGCAAGGTTGGAATTCGATTTCATCGCAAAGCAAACAAGATGGTCCATGCCGTGCAAAGCTTCGTCAAAAAGCGTAAAATGACGCGTCAATGTCGCTGTTGAATAACAATAAAACGGCGTTCCAACGGAAGCAGCAATATCGCTCAAAGCGACATCTTCAGCGTGCAATACACCGTTGCGATATAGAAAGTGATCCATGGGCCGCACCTTTCAAAGTAAAGTTGCGCTGGAGATACTGGAATTCCATGCGCAATGAAAGGGCTGTGAACATGCAAAAGGGCGCCCCTCATGGACGCCCTGTCACTCCGCGATATACGCCTTAGTTCGAACCGAAGACCAATCCAATGGACGTTGACGTGCTTACACCGCTATTTGAGTTCATGGATACCGTTGTGCCGCCAGTCACTTTCGGCGGCGTCGGTGCGCCATCTGCACCACAGGATGCAATGAGACAGCAAAACGCAAGAGCCGTAAACAGTCGTGTCATCCAAGAACCTCTTTCCAACGCGCAATCTGAGCACGCACCTGCGACGGTGCCGTACCCCCATAGCTTGTCCGAGATGCCACTGAATTTTCAACAGTTAATACTGTATACACACCTTCAGTGATGGCTTCATGTGCGGATTTCATCTCATCAAGGCTCAGATCCGGCAGATCACACCCCTTAGATTCGGCCAAAGCAACCAAAGCACCTGTTACATGATGCGCATCACGGAACGGCAAGCCAGCCTCACGCACCAACCAATCGGCCAAGTCCGTGGCGGTGGAAAACCCAGACGCTGCGGCCGCGCGCAGACTGTCCACATTCGCGGTCATGTCCGACACCATGCCTGTCATCGCGGCCAATGCGAGCATCAAGTTGTCTGCTGCATCAAAAACTTGCTCTTTGTCTTCTTGCATGTCTTTGGAATAGGCTAACGGAAGGCCTTTCATCACGGTAAACAAAGCCACCATAGCACCCATGATGCGACCGATTTTTGCGCGAATCAGCTCAGCTGCATCTGGGTTTTTCTTTTGCGGCATGATGGATGAGCCTGTTGAAAAGCGATCCGACAAGGTCACAAAACGGAATTGCGCAGACGACCAGATCACCAATTCTTCTGAAAAACGCGACAAATGCATGGCTGTGATCGACGCGCAGGACAAGAATTCCAACGCAAAATCACGGTCAGCAACAGCATCAAGCGAATTGGCGGTCGGGCGATCAAATCCCAACGCTTCAGATGTCATATGGCGATCAATAGGAAATCCAGTGCCAGCCAAGGCCGCAGACCCAAGTGGGTTTTCATTCATACGCGCACGCGCATCTTTGAAACGCGACACATCGCGGCCCAACATTTCCACATAGGCCATCATGTGATGACCCCATGTCACAGGCTGCGCCGTTTGCAGATGCGTAAACCCAGGCATAACCCAATCAGCACCAACTTCAGCTTGACCGAGCAGCGCTTTGATCAAAGCTTCTAACCCATCGATGCAGGCGTCCATTTGGTCCCGCGTCCACAATTTAAAATCTGTAGCGACTTGATCATTGCGAGACCGCGCGGTGTGAAGGCGCCCTGCGGGTTCTCCAACAATTTCTTTCAGCCGAGATTCGACATTCATATGAATATCTTCAAGCGCCGTCGAAAACTCGAAAGTGCCGCTCTCTATTTCTGACAATACCGTGAGAAGCCCTTCACGAATGGTCTTGGCATCGGTATCAGTGATGATACCTTGTGCAGCAAGCATTGCGGCATGGGCGCGCGAGCCTGTAATATCTTGGAACGCCAAGCGTTTGTCGTAACCTATCGAAGCGTTGATCGCTTCCATGATTGCGTCTGGACCTGCGGCGAACCGCCCGCCCCACATCGCGTTGGATTTTTTGTCGGTCATGGACACACCCAAATGTTAAATAAGCTAATCGTTGCCCTCCTCTACACGGCCCTGAGCCTTACTGCAATTGCCGCACACGGCCAGGATATGTCCGATATTGCGCAAATGCGCGAAGGATCGATGCGAAAACTTGTTTTTCACTCGGCCCCCCAAGAGGTGTCCCAAGTTCCATTCACCACACCAGACGGCACCGCTTTCACGCTGTCCGATTTTGAAGGTGAATATGTATTGTTAAATTTTTGGGCCACTTGGTGCGTGCCTTGTCGCAAAGAAATGCCCGATTTAAACAACCTGTCCAAGGTGTTTTCCGACAAGGGTCTTAAAGTGATCACAGTCGCGTCCGGCCATAACCCATTACCTGCGATAAATAAATTTTATAGCGACGCGGCATTGGACAACCTGCCTATTTTGCTTGATCCCAAAGGGGTATTTTCTCGTGACATGGATGTTCTGTTTTTGCCGATCACCGTTATCATATCGCCCGAAGGCCAAGAAATTGCACGCCTAAAGGGGGATGCCGCATGGGCATCTCAAGAAGCAATTTCTCTTTTAAATGCTCTTATCGAACCGTCAGGAAATGCGGCCGAATCGATCGATTGACAGCACTGAATGGGTGTTCGCCATATCAATAAGCTCTGATATTCTTTCGGCGTGTTCCAGAATGCGTTTCAAACACAAATCAATTTCTTTATGAAATTTGTCTAGCTGATCAATAACAGGCGTCAGTGAGACAGACTCTGCACCAAGTCGCCCCGCCTCAACACGACAAAGAACTCGAATTGAATCGAGCCCCGTTACGAGCTGACGCAAATCCTTTGATGCCCGCGCAAGTCCTAAAACCTTAATGCTGGCTTCTTTTATAGCTTTACCAGATTCGGTCGCATAGCTTTGCAATAATTTTTCTCGGTTTTCAGCTTCGAAAACACTATCGTTCAAAACACGTGTCTCCGATTGAGGTCGATCGCATCGTGCTTGCAGTTCTTTTAGGAGTTGTGCCACAGCGGCAAGGAACAGTGCAGCGTCCACCTGAGCAGACACCTCCGACGACACGGTTCGCTTCGATCCTTTTTCACTTCTGAAGCCATCCAAATGGCCTTGAACCTCGTCGGACATCAATCGATAATTTTGCGAAATAGCAGAAATAGGGCCACCTGCGGGCTCCAAACGTGAAGCAACAATTCGCATATTAGATGGAATCCCGCGGATGGCTTCAAAGAAATCAAACAGCTTTTGTTGCTCATCGCTCAGCTCTAAAAGTTGGCGAGACATTGCCTTCAGCGCAAAGGTCAACTTGCTCGAGCTGCGGGAGAGGGCAACGTCACGCGCCGAAATTTCTTGTCCGATTGCGTGAGACGAAAACGATTCGTAATCGTCGAAACCTTCGGCTTTGAGGGACGCTAAAATAAACTCGGCACTCTCTTCGGCTGATAGGCCTTCGCGCTCTTGTTCCAACACCGTCGCGTACAGATCTCGCGTTTTATCAAACAATTCTGACGACGGTTTCAGCCTAATCGACATGTAACCATTCTCAACAGGCGAAATGATAGCATAAACCCAGTAAGCTTTGCCATTTTCACATTGATTTAAGAGATAAACGCCAGCGGATTCATTTTTTTCAAGGTGGCTCCAAAGAATCTGGAACACCCCTTTTGGCATATCGGGGTGACGGACAAGGTTATGGGGGGCCCCCAACAGCGCGTCCCATTCGAACCCAGACACACGCTGAAAAACATCGTTGCCTCCAGTGATTATCCCGTGTTCGTCAGTGGACGAGAAAAACAATTCGTCGAAACCGAGCCGAACTTCATCAAGATAGCTTTGAAACGTTGATTGTCTGACGTCAGCACCCG
>NZ_JAHKPU010000039.1 GCF_018860505.1 Pacificibacter marinus | reverse complement strand
GCCGTCCATTTGAGCCGCACCGGTGATCATGTTTTTCACGTAGTCGGCGTGACCTGGGCAGTCAACGTGAGCGTAGTGGCGGTTTTCTGTTTCGTACTCAACGTGCGCAGTCGAAATGGTGATGCCGCGCGCTTTTTCTTCGGGCGCGCCGTCAATTTCGTCGTACGCTTGAAAGTGATCAGAGAACTGACGCGTGATCGCAGCAGTCAATGTAGTTTTACCGTGGTCAACGTGGCCGATTGTGCCGATGTTGCAGTGCGGTTTATTACGCTCGAACTTTTCCTTAGCCATATCAAGGCGCCTTTACATTTAGAAGGGGCCGTGACTGGCCCAAATTATCATCGCGGGCTAACTATTGTTTTCGAGACATAAAATCAAGCGTCAGTTGACATTTCCCGCATGTTGAGCGGCATCTTGTGCGGGAACGGCAACGTCGAAGGGATTTTTGCAAGACGCGCATCGATAATTTGAACATTTTTCGTCAAATACCGTGCAATTTCAATACCCACCTTAGCGCTAAACGCTGAAAGATTTTGCCCCCTGTCGCCGTGAGCTTTGGTGATGATCAGCGACGAACCATGCAAACCATCGACAGCACCCCCTGTTGATGACGATAAGATACGTTTTGCACAGGCGAATCACCTCAAGCAATTCACTTGCAACATCAAAGCCAGTTTGAGCAAATACACGCTTTGCACCGCGCAATCGGTACAACTATCGCCAAAAGCCAGATCAGCACGACGCACAGTTGTGATGGTCCGAGTTGCGAAAAGGGCGCCCAATTGAGCGCCCTTTTGTTTGGCTAAGTCCTTAACCAAATTTATTATCGCGCGGGAAGCCATGCGGCGGCTGCTTGCCGACCCCCGCCCGCTTGCCGATCCATTGGCTCAGGTCTTTTTCGGTGCGGGTATTGCCTCCGCCCATGGTCCAGCTGAGCCCGTCTTCAAGAGTGAAGGTTGTGATATCACTCAAGCCTCCATCGAGCTCCAACATACCTTGAGCACCGCGTGCCATGCTGTATTTTTGCAGCCTCACGCCTTTGCCGCGCCCCAGTTCAGGCACTTCTGAAATCGGGAAGACAAGGAAGCGACGGTTTTTCGAAATCACCGCAACATGATCACCAGCCACACGACGAACACAGGCCGCCACCGCACCATCTTTGACGTTGAGCACCTGTTTGCCGCTGCGCGTCTGCGCGATGATGTCATTTTCAGGCACAATGAATCCGTCACCCGCACTAGAGGCAAACAACAGCTTTTCACCGGGCTTATGGACAATCAGATCAACGATCTCGACCTCATTGGGCAGATCAACAATCAACCGCACCGGTTCGCCCATGCCGCGCCCGCCCGGCAGGTTGGCAGCGGACAGCGTTAAAACGCGCCCGTTTGAACCAACAAGCAACAGGCGGTCCGTCGTCTCCGCGTGGAAGATAAAGCGTGGGCCGTCTCCGTCTTTGAATTTCAATTCGCGCGTCAGATCGATGTGACCAGACATGGCGCGGATCCAGCCCATTTGCGAACAGACAACCGTGATCGGCTCGCGTTCAATCATGGCCTCCAAAGGCACGTCTTCGACCTCTTTGGCTTCTGCGAATTGCGTCAGGCGATGCCCGCGTTCATAATCTTTACCAAAGCGTTTTTTGATGTCTTTCAGTTCTTCCGATATGCGGTCCCATTGCACACCGGGGGTCGCCAAAAGTTCAGCAATCGCGGCGCGCTCTTCGATCAAAGCGTCGCGTTCGCGTACGAGTTCCATTTCTTCCAAGCGACGCAAACTGCGCAGACGCATGTTGAGAATGGCCTCAGCCTGCACTTCAGACAATTCGCCCACGCCATCAGCCGCAGGCAACGGAGAGATATAATCTGACTCTGTCATCGCCCTCGGCGCATCGGGATGCCAAACCTCGGCCATCAAGGCCTTTTTAGGATCATCATCATAGCGAATGATATCGATCACACGATCCAGATTGAGGAAAGCGATGATAAAACCGCGCAGCACTTCTAAGCGGTGATCGATTTTTTCCAGACGGTGCTGCGAACGGCGCAAAAGCACGTCTTGGCGGTGATCCAAAAAGGCACGCAACACCTCTTTAAGCGAACAAACTTTGGGCGTGCGCCCATCGATCAACACGTTCATGTTCATCGAAAACCGAATTTCCAAATCAGAGTTACGGAACAGCGTGTTCATCAACATATCTGGATCGACGTTTTTGGATTTAGGTTCCAAAATCAAACGCACATCTTCGGTACTTTCATCACGGACATCGCCAAGAATAGGTACCTTTTTAACCTGAATAAGCTCTGCCAGCTTTTCGATCAGTTTTGATTTTTGCACCTGATACGGGATTTCAGTCACAACGATCTGCCAAACACCACGACCAAGGTCTTCCACCTCCCACTTGGCGCGCAAACGGAACGATCCGCGCCCTGTGGCATAGGATTTGATCATGCTTTCTTTGGATTCAACAATCACGCCACCGGTCGGAAAGTCAGGCCCTTGGACATAGTTCAACAAGGTCTCGTCGCGCACGTCGGGTGTTTTAATCATGTGCAGACTGGCATCGACCAATTCAACCAAGTTGTGCGGCGGAATATTGGTGGCCATACCAACAGCAATACCGGTAGACCCGTTTGCCAAAAGGTTCGGAAAGGCAGCAGGCAAGACTTCGGGTTCGGTCAGCGTGCCGTCATAGTTGGCACGAAAATTAACCGCATCCTCGTTAAGCCCCTCAAGCAAAGCTTCGGCCGCAGCCGTCATGCGCGCCTCGGTGTAGCGCGAAGCCGCGGGGTTGTCGCCATCGATATTGCCAAAGTTCCCCTGACCATGCACCAACGGATAGCGCACGTTAAAGTCTTGGGCTAAGCGCGCCATGGCATCGTAAATCGCCATATCACCATGCGGGTGATAGTTCCCCATCACGTCACCGGAAATCTTTGCAGATTTACGGAATCCCCCGTTTGAGGCCAAACGAAGTTCGCGCATCGCGTATAAAATACGTCGGTGCACAGGCTTCAAACCATCACGCGCGTCGGGCAAAGCCCTGTGCATGATCGTCGATAAGGCATAGGTCAGGTAACGCTCGCCAATGGCGCGGCGCAAGGGCTCTAAGGTCTCGCCAGAGGCATCGCCCTGACCGCCGTTATTATCTATCAAATCACTGCTCATAAAACAGTGATACAAGCGCCGCCGCGCACGAGCAAGCGGCCTCGCACGTTCAAATGTGGCAAGAATGCGGCAGACGCCAGAAACGCGGGAAAACTTTTCCTTTTTTCCCCGCAAAGTCTTAAACATCTTTGTATAGACAGCTGTGTTAACAAGTGTGTTCGGGGGAACATTTTATGCTGCGTCTATCTGCGCTGACCCTTGCTGGTCTGCTTACTATATTTTTAGCTTTCGGTGGGGAATTGTCCTCAGATGAACAAACCGAATTGGAAACGTTGCGCGCACAGCGCACGTCCATTGTCACAGTCATGTCCGAGGCGTTCACAGATACATCTAAACGCGAACCGACCTATGTCGCGACCTTGGCCCAAATCGCGCCAAGAAAATCAAGCCAGAAAAACATCGCACACGTTCAGAACGCCAGCTTCGATCCAGCACAAGCAAACGCGACGCCTGATATTGTGTCGACAACCACCGTCGCGAACCCAGCCAAGCTTGCAGCCCTTATGGCGCGCAAAACCAATAACGTTGGAAAATCCACCTCAAATGAGATGATTCTGCGCTCGGTCACCGCCAACCGCGTCAACGTGCGCTCAGGCCCAACAACCTCTAACCCTGTATTGGGCCAAGTTGAACGCGCAGATGTTGTGCGTGTCATCTCGGATCCCAACAGCGCTTGGGTGAAAATCATCATCGAAGGCGATGGCATTGAGGGATATATGTCCTCTCGCTTCTTGACACCTCTTACGGAATAGCCACCCTACGCCAGCAGGTCCGCGGGTGCTTTACCTCAAGACATGCGTCAACTCAGGCGTTTAAGGGTATTCCATGCGGTCCATTCTCATCACCGGCTCCTCGTCAGGCATTGGCTATCACGCTGCCACCACATTGAAAGCCAAGGGGTGGCACGTTCTGGCCACCTGCCGAAAGCAAAGTGACTGCGACAGGCTGCAAGATGAAGGCCTAGACAGTTTTGTTCTTGATTATGAAGACCCAAAGTCGGTTGAACGCGGCTTCAATGAGGCTATGAAACTGACAGGTGGCACGTTAGACGCGTTATACAACAACGGTGCCTACGCCATTCCAGCCGCTGTCGAAGACCTACCTGTTGAGGCCTTGCGGCAAAATTTCGAGGCCAATTTTTTCGGCTGGCACGATCTGACACGCCGAGTCATTCCTGTAATGCGCGCACAGGGTCATGGGCACATCATTCAATGCTCTTCGGTTTTGGGGCTTGTCGCTATGCCGTGGCGCGGGTCCTACAATTCAACAAAATTCGCGCTTGAGGGCCTCACCGATACCCTGCGCCTTGAGATGCGCGGCACGGGTATTCACGTCGTCAGCATCGAACCCGGCCCGATCACCAGTGATTTTCGCCTCAATGCGCGCAAAGAATTCGACAAATGGATCGACTGGGAAACTTCTGCACGGGCAGATCAATACCGCGCCTCTTTGGTGCCACGTCTTTATGAAGCCAGCAAAGCACCTGATCGATTTGAACTTGGGGCTGAAGCGGTCACCAACGTCTTGATCAAGGCGCTCAACACAAATCATCCACGCGCACATTACTACGTCACAACCCCCACATGGGTTGCAGCCGTGTTGCGTCGCCTCCTGCCAACCTCTGTGTTTGACGCAATCGCCGCAAGGTCCTAGCCCCCCTCTCGCAGGCGTCAGCCGATCAAGCCGCGGCACTTCGCGTGTTTGGTTTTGCCGCCAGACAGGCTATGTCATTGGTAACGTATTTAGGTAAAGGACAGCATCATGCTGCAAGATCCTCTTTTCATCGCCGTGATTGTCGGCTGCGTCATCGTTTCGCTTATCCTAGCCCGCGGCATCAGTCTTATGGGACGCGGCGGCATGGACGGCGCAAAGAAGTCGAACAAAATGATGCAATATCGCATTGGAGCGCAGCTTATTGTCGTGGTTCTTGTGGTTATATACGTCGCGCTGCGCAAAACAGGGGGCTGATATGGTCGTACTCAACAAAATTTACACACGCACTGGCGACAAAGGCGAGACCGCACTTGGCGATGGCAGCCGTGTTGCCAAATACGCGCCGCGTGTTGAGGCCTACGGCACCGTGGATGAATTGAACGCCACAGTTGGCGTAGCGCGACTAACAACCAAAGGCGACATGGATGCAGCCCTCGCACGAATCCAGAACGATTTGTTTGATCTTGGTGCAGACCTATGCCGCCCTCACATGAAAAAAGACGATGACGCAGAATATCCTCCCCTGCGAATGGTTTCTTCGCAAGTGGATCGCTTGGAAACTGAGATTGATACTATGAACGCGAATCTCTCTGCTTTGCGATCTTTCATCCTACCTGGAGGCTCGCCTTTGGCAGCGCACCTGCACCTGTGTCGTACTGTCGCACGCCGTGCTGAACGCCTGACTGTCGATTTAAGCACGGCAGATGACGTCAACCTTTCCGCAATTAAATACCTAAACAGGCTATCTGATTGGTTTTTTGTTGCCGCGCGCATTGCGAACAACAATGGCCAAGATGACGTTCTATGGGTCCCAGGCGCCAACCGATAGCTCTAAACTGACGGCACGTACCTACACGATTCCCGTTACAATTTGGGGTGTTCCTTTGTGTTCAGACGAGTCATAAACGAACGGAATTTGACGTATTCTGTGCTGCGCGTCCAACGCAGCTCTAAATCCAAGGGAGTATCCGCATGAAGGTTTTGGTGCCTGTAAAGCGCGTGATTGATTATAATGTTAAGGTTAAAGTCAGCTCGGATGGGTCAGGTGTTGATCTGACCAATGTTAAGATGTCGATGAATCCGTTCGACGAAATCGCTGTCGAAGAGGCCATTCGCCTCAAAGAAGCGGGCATTGCAACAGAAGTTGTTGTCGTCTCTATCGGCGAGAAAAAGTCCACTGACGCGCTACGCTCTGCCATGGCGATGGGGGCCGATCGCGCGATTTTGATCACCACAGACCAAGGCGTCACAATCGAACCCTTGGCCGTTGCGAAGCTTTTAAAAGCTGTCATTGACGAGGAAACCCCCGATCTGGTCATCGCAGGCAAGCAAGCCATCGACAACGACATGAACGCGACGGGCCAAATGCTCGCAGCACTTTTGGGTTGGGGGCAGGCGACCTTTGCATCTGAGCTTAAGATCGAAGACGGCTCTGCCATTGTAACCCGTGAAGTTGACGGCGGTTTGCAAACGATTTCGGTGAAATTGCCCGCAATTGTGACTGCAGATTTGCGCCTGAACGAGCCGCGCTACGCCTCTTTGCCAAACATTATGAAGGCCAAGAAAAAGCCATTGGATGAAAAAACTGCCGCGGACTTTGCTGTCGACATCACCCCGCGTCATACAATCGTCACCACGGAAGAACCGGCTGATCGTGCCGCCGGTATCATGGTTGGATCCGTTGACGAATTGATCGCGAAACTCAAAGAAGGAGGCCTCGTCTAATGGCTGTACTTTGTCTTGCAGAAGTTGTCGGCGGCGCATTGGTGCTGGACGCAACATCGAAAGCCGTCACTGGCTCGGCCCAACTCGGCGATGTCACATTGCTCGTATGTGGTCCTGCTGCGGCTGCTGAAGAAGCGGCAAAAATTTCTGGCGTCTCGAAAGTCTTGCTCGCCGATGATGCCGCTTATGCGAACGGCTTGGCGGAAAATGTTGCGGGCCTTATCGCAGGTCTCTCTGAAGACTTCAGCCACATCACAGCCGCCTCAACATCTATCGCCAAAAATATTTTGCCGCGCGTGGCTGCCCTTTTGGATGTGATGATTTTGTCCGATGTCATTGAAGTGATCGACGCCGACACCTTCAAACGCCCAATCTACGCAGGCAATGCGCTTCAGACTGTGAAAACATCCGATGCGATTAAAGTTATAACCTTCCGAACCGCAACACTAGAGCTTGCAGCGGGCGGCGGATCTGCTGCTGTTGAAGCCGCATCAGGTACGGGCGATGCGGGGCTGTCCAACCACATCGGCGACGCGGTTGTCACCAGCGATCGTCCTGAATTGACGTCGGCTGGCGTGGTCGTCTCTGGCGGTCGCGGTGTTGGGTCTGAAGATGATTTTGCCCTGATCGCACAGCTCGCCGACAAACTTGGCGGCGCCGTTGGCGCATCACGTGCCGCCGTGGATTCCGGCTTTGCAGCGAATGATTTGCAGGTCGGCCAAACAGGTAAAGTCGTGGCGCCAGACCTTTATGTTGCCGTCGGGATTTCTGGTGCGATCCAGCACCTCGCCGGCATGAAAGACAGTAAAGTCATCGTTGCCATCAACAAAGACGAAGAAGCACCAATTTTCCAAGTTGCTGACTTTGGACTGGTCGCGGATCTTTTCTCAGCTGTGCCAGAAATGATTGAAAAGCTTTAGGACCAATACAGGTTCGTAGTTTTAGAAAGGCCCGCCAATATTGGCGGGCCTTTCTAGCACGCATGAACAAGCGTCACACCAATTTAGCCAGCACCCCAGAGACAGCATCAGCAACTTTGGCTTGAACAATTGGCCCAAGCATCTCACGTGCCGAAAGCGCATCTAAATCTGAATAGGACATGAGATTGTAGCCTGTCTCAATATCCTGAGGTGAGGCCACGACCTCAACAATGCCTTTAACCAAAGGACGTATTTCTTCGATCATATCACGATCAACAAAAAGAGGATCGCCACGCAGAGCGTTGCATGCCTCTACATCATCCGGCGAATGATCTGAAACCCACAGCAACATTAGATTTTTAGGCATTTTTGGGATCATGGTTTTCATTCGTGCAACCCAAGCATCTTTGAGTTCTTGGCGCACCATTGCAAATGTTTCAGTCGATTCCTGCTCCAAGGTTGTCACAAGATGTCGCGTGAAATTAAAGTCTGTAAAATCAATATCACGGTACATGACTTTCAACAGCGTTGAGGCGCGCAAGAAGCGATCATTGCGGCGCGGATGAACGGCATAAAACCTATTGGACATGTTTTGCGTGCCAGAAATTTGCAACACCACCGCTTTGGCATTCTGACAAATATTCATCACGGTTTCATCAGTCAAAAAAACATCGGTCCCAGCATTGACGCAGCCAAGGTTGATCGAGGTCATATTCAACCCCTCCCCCACTTGATCTGGGAACGGGACCTCAACGAATTTTCCGTATGTTTCTGTGCCGCCAACGAAAGCGATGTAATTGTCTTGCAGGTCCTTTTTCGGACCACGGAATAAAAGTTTCGATTTTCCGTATCGGCACGGATAGTAGTTCAGAGCGCCCTTGCTCGGATTTTGGTAAGCCATATCGTCCACCCAGTTGTTGGTTTAATCACCCAAGTTCAAGATTCGCAGATACAGGTTTCAAAAACGCTAAACGTGCAATTTTGCCCAAATTTTACTGGTTCCACCCCAGCTTCCTGCCTTGAAGGCCGCGCAAGCTCAGGTATGGTCAGCAACAGCACAAGGGAGCGCAGCACAATGGACATTTCTACGGTCGGGATCGTCGGAGCAGGGCAAATGGGCAACGGGATCGCTCATGTTTTTGCCCTATCAGGATATCAAGTTTTGCTAAACGACATTTCGCAAGACGGTCTGGAAAAGGCAGTGGCGACCATTCGCAAGAATTTGGACCGCCAAGTGAGCAAAGAAAAGATTTCACAAGATGAAATGGACGCCACAATGGGGCGCATCACCACAACACTGGCGCTTGAAGATCTCGGGCAATGCGATTTGGTGATCGAGGCCGCAACGGAACGTGAAGAAGTCAAAGATGCAATCTTTGAAAAACTGCAACCGCACTTAAAACCAACCACGATTTTGACCTCCAACACCTCATCAATTTCAATCACCCGTCTGGCATCCCGCACAGATCGGCCAGAAAAATTCATGGGGTTTCATTTCATGAACCCCGTGCCTGTGATGCAGCTTGTTGAGCTCATCCGCGGGATTGCCACTGATGAAGAGACCTACCAAACTTTGCTGAACGTGGTTGAAAGCTTAGGGAAAGTCGCAGCCAGTGCCGAAGATTTCCCGGGCTTTATCGTCAATCGTATACTGGTTCCGATGATCAACGAAGCCGTCTATACACTGTACGAAGGCGTCGGGTCTGTCACATCCATTGACCAGTCGCTCAAGTTGGGTGCCAACCAACCGATGGGACCACTGGAATTGGCGGATTTCATCGGGTTAGACACCTGTCTTGCCATTATGAATGTGCTTTACGACGGCTTGGCCGACACCAAATATCGCCCCTGTCCGCTGCTGACCAAATATGTTGAAGCAGGGTGGTTGGGCCGCAAATCCAAGCGGGGCTTTTATGACTACCGAGGTGACACACCTGTCCCGACCCGCTAGATCATATAAATCAATCTGTGCGGCCACCCAGAGCAAGCGTGTGGCTGCGCAGCCAATCCATAAAACCGCCAGGCTTAGATTTCCATTCGCTGCATTGATCCGCCGTCAAAGGATCCCCAATCACAGGAGACTGAGGCTTGTTGCGCGCATGAACGATCTCATGCAGCAAAAGCGCTTGGCGGATCGTCGCGGAAACTTTATCTGCAATTTGATACAAGCGCGTGTTCCGGCCTGGAAAATAAATCGGGACGACCTGCGCGTTGGATTTCAAAACCATTTTAGCCGTAAACGGATTCCACGGCTTTTCTTTCACTGGACCGAACCAAGTGTCAGACGTTGCCACAGCACCCGCAGGGAACAAGATAATCACGCCACCTGACTTAAGATGTGCCATCGCTTCCTTACGCATTACAATGGATTTGCGATGGCTGTCTTCTTCATGCGGGAATGGAACCGGCAACATGAAGGGGTCAATTTCTCGAATTCCCGTCAACAAAGACCGCGTGAGAATTTTATAGTCGGTACGCACCTTGCCGATCAATTCCGCCATTACCAAACCATCAACGAGGCCATGAGGGTGGTTTGCGACCACGACCACAGGTCCGGTCGCTGGAATTTTAGCGATTTGGTCGGCTGGCGTTTTGACATCAATGCCCATGACTTTGAGCGCTTGTGTGAAAAATGGCTGGCCATCGGGCGTGCCCAGTCTTTCGAATCTACGAATATACCGTAAAAGTGGCAACTTGCCTGTCACCCATTCGATGGACCGAATGATCATCACTTTGGATGGATCCGAAAATGTCCCCGCATAAGACAGGCGACGTGCATCGTAGGGCACGAAATCAGGATCCCCAGCCTTAGGCGTTACTGTCGCCTGATTGTCCTGTACCATACTGTCCTCTTTAGGTTTGTGTCGCGTGGCTTACATGCCTTCGCCAAACCGATCTTTGATGAGAGCTTCCAACGCATCAGCCAATGCGACGGCGTCAGAGCCCTTAGTTGTCACATCAATAGATGTTCCTTTAGAGGCTGCCAACATTAAAAGCCCCATGATGCTATCACCGCCTGCGTCCATGCCGTCTTTCTCGACAATTGCCGTAGCGTCATGATTTTCCACGACTTCAACGAACTTGGCAGAGGCCCGTGCATGCAAGCCTTTTACGTTTAGTATTTCATGTGTGCGAACGACAGATGACATGCCTCACTCCTTAAATGAATGGCCCGGAGACTCAAAACTATCGATATATTTACGCCCCGCCGCCAAAGCCGCTGAAACGGCCTCGGTCACCGTTTTATGGCGTGACTTTGCCAGCTTAATAAGCATCGGCAGATTGGCGCCATAGATGATCTTACGGTTCCCCGTGTTGCAGGCCATCAACGACAGGTTCGATGGGCTTCCGCCGAACATATCTGTGACCATCACAACACCATCGCCTTTGTCGACACTGTCGGCTGCTGTGCAAATTTCCGCTTGCTTGCTCGCGCGATCATGGTCCGGCGCAATCGAAATGGCTTCGATTTCAGTCTGTTTGCCGACCACATGCTCAATGGCAGCGAGATATTCCCGCGCCAAACCGCCGTGTGCTATAATGACAATTCCGATCAAGCCTCAGCCCTCGACGCAACCTGCGGCGCACCTGATTGGCGCCGTTCCATTTCTCTATGCCTTATTGACACTTGCCAATCATGTTTCGCAAGGGCCTTTGATAGGTTTTCCACCAAGGCGACAGACCTGTGTTGCCCGCCGGTACACCCGAATGCGATAGAGAGGTGCCGCTTGCCCTCTTCACGGTAAGCTGGCAACAACAAAAGCGTGAGTTCCAGAATTTTTTGAAAGAAAGCATCATATCGCGGATCATTCATGACATATTCCTGAACCGCTTCGTCTTGCCCGTTCAAGCCACGCAATGCGACGTCCCAATACGGGTTGCTTAAAAAGCGAACATCAAACACCATATCAAGCCCGCGCGGCATACCACGTTTGTATGAAAAAGACTGTATCGAAATCGCCATCGGCGCATGTTGCCCAACAGAAAACCATCGCTCGATTTCGTCGCGCAGCTCATGCGGGCTCATGTCCGTTGTATCGATGATGATATCTGCGCGAGCGTGAATTGGAACCAACAAATCTTGCTCACGCGCAATGCCGTCTTGCGCCGTCTCTGCGGGAGCCAACGGGTGCCTGCGCCGTGTTTCAGAATACCGCCGCGATAGCACTTCGGCAGCACAATCTAAATAAAGCACGGACGCGTTATAATCCGAGTTCAACGCAAGCCTCTCAATAAGCTCAATCAACGCACTAACCGAAAAGTCGCGATTGCGAACATCAAGGCCAAGCGCGAGCGGTCGACCTTTTTCTGACACCCCAAGCAGCTTGGGCAAGATCGACAAAGGAATGTTGTCGATCACTTCGTAATCTAAGTCCTCAAGCACATTGATCGCAGTGGATCTGCCAGCCCCAGATGGGCCAGTCACCAAGACAACACGGCGCTGATCGCGCGCATTCGGTTCGCCAACATCAGCCATAGTCCTGCGGCGCGATGCGCCCCTCCTTTAAAAGCTGGATCAAAGCGGCTGCAAAATACGGGCTGTCGCTTCGATGGTATTCAGGAATATCAAGATCAAGTAGGCGACGAATTCGCGCCGGTGGCAAGCGGTCTTGTTCCACTTTTCCGAGATCAACAACCGCACGGATCACGCATTGAGGCATCGTCTGTGCTTTCAAAACCCCGATCCCGCGCGCCTCGATCATGTTTTTAATCGTCTTTGGGGCGCTGGCGACCAGACCGCCATCGGGCGTTGTGCTTAATTGGGTGCGATCATCGGATACCAAAATCGCCCCCAAAGCCATCATCATAAGCGCTAAAGATGATTTGCCACTCCCCGACGCCCCGACAATCAGCAATCCACGGCTTGGATCGATGGCGACACAACTGGCATGAATTATATCGCAATGCGGATCAGGTTTCATCATATCGCGCCCTATAAATATCAGCAAAAAGCCACCGCGTTTCTGCGATGGCTTTTCGATCTATTGAAGATGGCAAGTCACACAGGCAAGCCGACAACAAAGCGAGCTCCCAGAGGGTCGGACGTAATGTCAGCATCCGTTGGGCGAATGTTTTCGGCCCAAATGACCCCGCCGTGCGCCTCGACAATCTGTTTTGATATCGCCAACCCCAGACCTGAATTGTTTCCAAACTGCCCAACGGGGCGCTCGGAATAAAACCGTTTAAAGATTTTAGACAAGGCCTGTTCGGGAATGCCCGGACCGGTGTCTTCGACCACCACCAACACGCGGCTGTCACGTTTGCGCACCCAAACACGGATAGCGTCACCGTCTTCGCAAAACGATATTGCATTCGAGATCAAATTAACGAAGACCTGCGCCAAACGTGCTTCAAGCCCAGACACGACAATGGGTCTATCTGGCAAATCGGCGATAAATTCGACGCCTTTGTCTTGCGCTTCTTGGGTTAAGTACTCTGTCAAATTTGCGAGCATCTTGATCAAGTTGAAGTTTTCTTCTTCTTCCTTGACCAATTCGCTATCCAAACGCGACGCATTTGAAATATCCGACACCAGCCGATCCATACGCCTGACATCATGTTCGATAACATCCAAAAGCTTTGTGCGGTGCTCTTCCTTTTTCACCATACGCAACGACCCAACGGCTGAGCGCAGGCTTGCCAGCGGATTTTTGATTTCATGCGCGACATCAGCGGCGAACTGTTCGTTTGCATCAATTCGATCATAAAGAGCAGACACCATGCCACGCAGCGCCGATGACAAACGGCCGATTTCATCGGGTCGTCCGCTTAAATCAGGGATACGCACGCGCCCCGGTGCCATTTTACGACTGTTCTTATCACGACCGACTTCGGCGGCCGCAGCGAGATCTGCCAGTGGGTTTGCAATGGTGGATGCGAGGACCAAGCTCAGGCCAATAGACACCAAAATAGCGATGATGAAGACCTGTAAAATCTGTTCACGCTCGACTCGAACAAGCGCATCAATATCACCCTCGCCAGAATGCAACCCCACAACGCCAATCGTAGTTTGAACGCCATCGACATCAACCGTAATCGGGGCTGCCACAGCAAATACAGGCGAGCCGGATTGGCTTTGTGTCGAATTGATATGAATCTGATTGGTAAGTGCGCCTGGAATCAGGTCTGTAAGATGCGCGGCATCGTTATAGACCTCGTTGTCGAGGTCACTATTTTTAGAAAAAGAGGCGAAGCTCCAAATTTTGTTGAGAAAGTCAGATATGACCGTCGTGCGATGATCTTGGTTCAACCCAGCCACGGAGGTCGAGACACCTCGTTCAACCCCCTCTGTCGAAACCAAGAGTTCGCCCGCGCGGTCATAGATATAAAGGCCCTCACGCAAGGGAATTTGAAGCAGACCGCGCAATGCAGCAAAATCGTCAGAATTGACTTCAGCATCCAGACGACCGTCTTGTCCGGCCGTAAGCTCAATCATATCTGCGATCAATGTGGCCTCTGAAACCATCGCCATTTCACGCTGCTTAACCAAGCTGTCTCGGAAAGGATTGAGGTATAAGATACCGGCGACCATAAGGATAATGGCGACGAGATTGAATGTAATAATTTTCTGCGCCAGCGGTGAACGGTTGATCGCGATAAATTTGCGACGCTCACGTTTCGCGCGCAAATCTGCGTCGGTCGTTCTGGGCGCGACCCAATCGTCCCCGAGGACAACATCTGCGTCCTCGGAGCTGGCTTTGCCAAGTTTGAGCATGCGAGAGGCCAGCGACATTATTCTTCGTTATACCGGTAGCCGATGCCATACAGCGTCTCGATTGCAGAAAAGTCATTGTCAGCTGTGCGCATCTTTTTGCGCAACCGTTTGATGTGGCTGTCAATGGTCCGATCATCGACATAGACTTGATCGTCGTAGGCCACATCCATCAATTGGTCACGCGACTTCACGAAACCGGGGCGTTGCGCCAAAGCTTGCAACAACAAAAATTCAGTGACAGTCAAGGACACATCCTTGCCTTTCCAAGACACCGCGTGGCGTAGCGGGTCCATGGACAACTCACCGCGTGTGAGAACCTTGGTTTCTTCAGTCTCAGCGATCTCGACGCCATCGAGTGCTTCTTGGCGGCGCAAAAGGGCGCGGATGCGTTCCACCAACAGTCGTTGAGAAAAAGGCTTTTTGACATAATCGTCAGCGCCCATGCGCAGGCCAAGCACCTCGTCAATTTCGTCGTCTTTAGACGTCAAAAAAATCACGGGCATGTTTGTCTTTTGACGCACCCGTTGCAGCAGATCCATGCCATCCATTCGAGGCATTTTAATATCGAAAACGGCCATATCAGGAAGGCGCTTGCTAAACGCATCCAGTGCAGACTGGCCATCATTATATGTTTCAACTTCGAAGCCTTCGGCCTCAAGTGTCATAGAGACCGACGTCAGGATATTCCTGTCATCGTCAACCAATGCAATCCGCGACATGTTTCGGGTTCCTTTAACTGCTCAATCGTTCGTTTTTTTCACTATCATCTGCATTTCGACCACCTATGGCAAGGGAAACCGCGAATCGCCTGACCCGCGTCGCTTTATCAGACATAAAATTTTTCAAGGAATGACTAATTTGTCTCACAAGCTCGAAGTTTGCCCGAACAGAGCCGAAAATTTTCGAGGTCGCGCTAACTGTTTGCGCTAAACCAATAATGGTTGCGCTAACTGTGCGTTCACGTCCTGTTTACGGCTAGGTTTCGCGTGGTATAGGCTCACGTATCGGCCCCGATCCGGTGGCCGGTCGCGAAAAGCCCAATCGCGAATACTGACTTCATAGAGACGCCGCGAATTCGCGGCGAGGGAGCTTGCAAGATGACAACTGGACGCGTTAACCCGGCCTTCACATTAGACAATCAAGGCATCACCGGACTTGGAAACGTCTATTACAACCTGCTTGAGCCCGCCCTTATCGAAGAAGCGTTGAAGCGCGACGAGGGCACACTCGGCAAGGGGGGCGCGCTTTTAGTGACCACTGGCGCGCACACTGGCCGCTCACCCAAAGACAAATTCGTTGTACGTACAAAAGAAGTTGAAGACACCATCTGGTGGGAAAATAACACACCGATGACACCTGAGTCATTCGACGTTTTGTACGCAGATATGATCGAGCACATGAAGGGCAAAGATTACTTTGTTCAAGACCTGT
The DNA here is from genome assembly GCF_018860505.1 of Pacificibacter marinus. Classification (GTDB taxonomy): domain Bacteria; phylum Pseudomonadota; class Alphaproteobacteria; order Rhodobacterales; family Rhodobacteraceae; genus Celeribacter; species Celeribacter marinus_B. The sequence goes on along the minus strand of NZ_JAHKPU010000039.1, from coordinate 166,550 downwards.
TCGGCGGCGCAGATCCTGCACACCGTTTGGACGTTCGCGTTGTGACCGAACTTGCGTGGCACGCTCAGTTCATCCGTACCATGTTGCGTCGTCCTGCATTGACTGAAGTCGATAACTTTGTGGCCGATTTTACCATTATCAACTGCCCAAGCTTTAAAGCCGATGCGCAAAAGCATGGGTGTCGATCAGAAACCGTTATCGCCTTGAACTTTGAAAAAAAGATCATCTTGATTGGCGGCACAGCCTACGCTGGCGAGAACAAAAAATCTGTTTTCACTTTGTTGAACTACATTCTGCCAGGCAAAGGCGTTATGGCGATGCATTGTTCTGCGAACCACGCGCCAAACAATCCAGTCGACACGGCCATTTTCTTTGGCCTATCCGGCACAGGCAAAACAACGCTATCAGCCGATCCATCACGCATCTTGATCGGCGACGACGAACACGGCTGGTCCGAACGCGGCACATTCAACTTTGAGGGGGGGTGCTACGCAAAAACGATCAACCTATCCGAAGAAGCTGAGCCAGAAATCTATGCAACCACATCGAAATTTGGCACTGTTGTTGAAAACATGGTGTTCGATGAACATTCCAAAGATTTGGACTTTGAAGACAATTCTTTGACCGACAACATGCGCTGTGCTTACCCGTTGGACTACATTTCCAACGCATCCGAGACAGCGCTTGGCGGACATCCAAAGAACATCATTTTGCTGACATGTGATGCATTCGGTGTTTTGCCTCCAATTGCGCGTTTGACACCTGCGCAGGCAATGTACCATTTCTTGTCAGGCTTCACGTCTAAAACACCAGGCACCGAAGTTGGTGTTGTCGAACCAATCCCAACATTTTCGACCTGTTTTGGTGCCCCCTTTATGCCGCGTCGTCCAGAGGTTTACGGCAACCTGTTGCGCGATAAGATCGCAAAGCATGGCGCGACATGTTGGTTGGTAAACACAGGCTGGACGGGTGGCGCTTATGGCACTGGCTCTCGCATGCCAATCAAAGCAACACGTGCTTTGTTGACCGCAGCCTTGGACGGGTCTTTGGCTGAGGTCGAGTTCCGCAAAGATGAAAACTTCGGCTTTGACGTGCCTGTTGCGGTCGCTGGAGTTGCGGATATCTTGCTCGACCCGCGCCGCACATGGAGTGACAAAGACGCTTATGATGCACAGGCCGAAAAGCTTGTTTCAATGTTCTCTGATAACTTCGAACAATACATCGCCTACATTGATGATGACGTGAAAGCCGCCGCAATCGGCTAAGCCTCACATGACAATATAAGAAAAAGGCGCGCCACATGAGCGCGCCTTTTTTGTTGCGGTGGCCTGTTGTGGCTGAGCTACATCATCCCACGACGGATCAAATTCATCCCAGCAACCACAAGCACCAACAAGGTCAGCCGTTTGAATTTCTGCTGATCGAGGCGATCTTGCACACGATTGCCCAAGGTCTGTCCGATCAGCACAGGAATGATCATAAACAAAGACAACGGGAGCGTTTGCGCATTCAAAAGCCCGGACTTCAGATGCGACAACCCAAGCGCCACAGCTCCTGCAGCAAAGATAACACCTGTAACGCGCACTTGATCCTTTTTGGGTGTATCTAGCGCCGTAAGATACATCACCGTCAAAGGCCCCCAAATCCCCGCGAGACCGCCTAGAAACCCAGAGATCGTGCCGATAATCACATCTGCAATCTTGCGACTGCCATCATTTATCGAAAACTTTTTACCTGACAGCAAAACCAGCGCCAACAGAGTGATCGGAATACCTATGGTCAACATAATCGCATCATGAGACATCGCAGAGACCAATTGTGCAGTGATCACAATAGCCACCAACAACGTCCCGATGTAGAGCTTATACCGACTTGCCACAGTGACTGCCGCACCGACGCCCCCGCCTCGCAGAGCTTGCCAGACGTTCGACACCACAGTCGGCACAATCAATGCTGCGATTGCAACATCAGGGGGTAAAACTGTGGCCAACCCAGAGACCATAATCATCGGCAAAGCGAACCCCGTGGCCCCTTTTACAAAGCCCGCAAGCAGCGTGATACCAATCGCGAAAACAATCGCCATTGTTGAAAGGTTGTTGAAAATAAGGTCCATTTGCCATTCCCTGTGCCTTGGTTTGGGGCAAACTACTGCGCTCGAATGAAATCCGCACGACAAAAATCATCACGACATTTTAATTCATATCTACACTATATGTTGAATTTTTGTTGCGCTGCGGATGCAAAGCGATTATAGCTACACCTGCCCCAGAGAGTAGGAGAGTCCCGATGGCCCTTGACGGACATGAAATGCAAACGAAACCCGCAGTTTTACCTGACCTGATGACATTGACCGCGACAGTCGTTCCCAAAATGGCGGCGCTCTATGATCGCGCCCGCGCGGCATTACGCGCCGAATTTCTAGTCGAAGGTCAGATTTCTAATACAAAAATCGAAGCCAATCAAACCGCAGCGCATGGTCTTGCGTGGCTCGCCACCTATGTCGAGGCACTGCGCCAAATGCAGGCTTGGGCGGACAAACTGACCGAAGCCGGCACCTTTGGCGAAATGGAACAACTGATTCATCAAATTGCTTTCGGTGAATACATCAGTCAAATCTATGGCGGCATTCCAATGAACCAAGGTGAGATGGCACGCCTGTCAGACCTTGGGCTTGGGTTGGTCCAACCCAGCCACCCCGAAGCAGCCAAACTGATGCTTGAGGGCAATACGGTTGCCGCCCGCACACGCCTTGTTGCGCTGATGCAAGACAACGCTGGCCACGCAACTTTTGGCAATGCCGGCCTAGATGACGACTTGGAAATGATCCGCGATCAATTCCGCCGTTTCGCTGATGAGCGTGTTGCCCCCTTTGCGCATGAATGGCACCTTAAGGACGAGCTGATCCCGATGTCGATCATCGATGAGCTTGCCGAGCTGGGCGTCTTTGGCCTGACCATTCCCGAAGAATTCGGCGGTTTTGGCTTCTCGAAAGCGGCGATGGTTGTGGTGTCCGAAGAATTGTCGCGCGGCTATATCGGCGTTGGCTCGCTAGGCACGCGTTCTGAAATCGCGGCGGAGTTGATTTTGTGTGGCGGCACGCAAGAGCAAAAAGAACATTGGCTTCCGAAAATTTCTAGCGCAGAGGTTCTGCCTACAGCTGTGTTCACTGAACCGAACACAGGCTCCGATCTCGGCTCCTTGCGCACCCGTGGCATCAAAGACGGCGAAACCTACACGATTACGGGCAACAAAACGTGGATCACCCATGCGGCGCGCGCCAATGTGATGACCCTGCTCGCACGCACGGACCCGAACACGACAGATTACAAAGGTCTGTCGATGTTCTTGGCCGAAAAAGCGCCAGGTGATGACACCAATGATTTTCCAACGGCTGGCATATCTGGCGGCGAAATCGAAGTACTCGGCTACCGTGGCATGAAAGAATATGAGTTGGGCTTTGACGGTTTCAAAGTGGACGCTGCAAATCTTTTGGGTGGCATTGAGGGCCAAGGCTTTAAACAGCTGATGCAGACGTTTGAATCCGCACGCATCCAAACCGCTGCGCGTGCCATCGGTGTTGCGCAAAACGCACTGGAAGTCGGGATGCAATACGCCATTGATCGCAAACAGTTCGACAAATCACTGATCAACTTTCCCCGTGTGGGGGGCAAGCTCGCTATGATGGCCGTTGAAATTATGGTGGCGCGTCAGCTTACTTATTTCGCGGCTTGGGAAAAAGACAATGGCCGTCGCTGTGACGTGGAGGCGGGCATGGCCAAACTGCTGGGCGCACGTGTTGCATGGGCGGCAGCCGATAACGCTTTGCAAATCCATGGCGGCAACGGCTTTGCGCTTGAATATCAAATCAGTCGCATTCTGTGTGATGCACGTATTCTAAATATCTTTGAGGGCGCTGGCGAAATTCAAGCGCAAGTGATTACGCGTCGCTTGCTCAGCTAGCCTTCGAAACGTGGCGGTTCAAGTGCTGCAGATTTTTGCAAACGATCTAGAAAACGATCTCGGGCGACAGGCACAGGCTTGTCGCCCGTCTCGCCAGCAAAACGCGTTAAAAAATGCCCCGTCGTTGTAAGCCCACGCAGAACTTCACGATATTCCAACGGCGCTTGTCCCAGCAAACATTGCGGCAATGGCAACATGCGATCTGCCCATTCGCCTGCACCTTTGCGGCTGACGGCGCGACCAGATTTGGGCGACACATAAATCAAATCATCATGGGTGCCGGTGACTGCGCAAGCCGATAGATCCAACCCGAACCCCAGTTCTTCAAGCATCGACAATTCCCATTGAAGATAATCCAAAGGCCAATTGGGATCGTTACCAAGCTTATCGAGCAGGCTCATACTGTCGACATATAAATACCCATGCGTTTCGCGTTCTGGCAGGGCAAAGGCCAGCATGGCAGTGATCGAATTAAGCGCCGACAGCGCCATAGGGTCGTTCATAACGGCGGCAGCGCGGCTTTTGATTGGCTCGAAAGTGAAACTGCCAAGTTGATCTTCAAGGCGCGCCTTCCACGTCAGTGACACCTGACCACCGGGTTGCAAATGCGGTGTCATTTTGCGCGAGATACCACCACGCACAACCCCTGCGTGACGCCCGTGATGTTCCGTGAATACATCGACGATCACAGAGGTTTCGCCGTATTTACGGACTGCCAAGACGGCACCTTGATCACGCCATTCAATCACGTGCGGCATCCCTTTTTGGTTTGTCGTCTGAAGTCAATTTACTTAGGCTATCGTGCCTCGACGTTATCACAGCGTCAATCCGACAGGCCGACTTCGTCCAAAAGCGTGCGACCATCACGGTCTTCAACCTCAACAATCCACAGATCAGGGTCATAGCCGCGTTGCTTGTTTAGGGCCGCATCGACATCGCGTTCTGCTCCGCGGGCCAGTTCGACCCATTCGCGGCGATCTGCCATCAAATCGAATTGGCGTTGATAGGCGACAGCTTGGCCGTCCAGCGTGTTGAGCTTGATCATCACAGCTCCAGCAGTCGCATCGCCTTTCTTGACGACAAAAACGGGAATATCCGCCAAACGCAGACGCGTCAAATAGGCGGATACCCAGATATCAGCAGTAAGCCGCGCCAAGAGCGCTTAGTTCCCGTCTTTAAAATCGAGACCCATTTCACCGTAGCGTTCAGATTCTTCCAACCAGTTTGGACGCACTTTGACCTGAAGAAACAAATGCACTTTGCGGTCAAGAAAGGTGTTGAGTTCCTCACGTGAGGCACGTGAAATGCGTTTGATCGTCTCGCCTTTGTGACCCAGCAAGATACCTTTGTGACCGTCACGGGCCACATAGATCACTTGGTCAATGCGCGCAGAGCCGTCTTTGCGCTCTTCCCAGTTTTCGGTTTCAACCGTCAACTGATAAGGCAGTTCTTGGTGCAATTGCAGGGTCAGTTTTTCACGCGTAATCTCAGCGGCAATCATGCGCAGTGGCAGATCGGCGATTTGATCTTCGGGGTAAAGCCACGGCCCCACAGGCACTTCAGCCGCCAACCATTCGCGCAGGTCGTCTACGCCGTGCCCTTTTTCAGCCGAGATCAAAAACGTCTTATTAAAGTTGAAACGTTCGTTCATTTTGCTGGTCAGTTCCAACAAAGCATCGACAGGTACGCGGTCGATTTTGTTGATGGCCAACGAAATATTACGCGTGTCTGTGCGCTCGGACAGAGCGTCCAAAATGGCCTCAACCCCTTTGGTCATGCCGCGATGCGCCTCGATCAACAGCACCACAACATCCGCGTCCGCAGCACCACCCCAAGCCGCCGCCACCATGGCGCGGTCCAAGCGACGGGTCGGTTTAAAGATGCCCGGCGTATCAACGAATACCAACTGGCTATCGCCCTCAATCGCCACACCACGAATACGTGCGCGGGTGGTTTGGACTTTGTGCGTCACGATAGAAACCTTAGCCCCTACCATGCGGTTCAAAAGAGTGGACTTGCCCGCGTTGGGCTCACCGATAAGCGCAACAAAGCCCGCGCGTGTCGTCTTTTCGTCGGTCATTGTCCGCTCTCCAATTGATCCAGAAGCGCCTTGGCGGCGGCTTGCTCAGCGTTGCGTTTTGATGTTGCCTCGGCGCGCATGGTTTGCCCGCTTTGCAATTGCACTTCGATGGTAAAGACTGGCGCATGGTCGGGGCCAGAACGCTTTACCTCTTCATATTTCGGTGGCTGTTGTTTGCGCGCCTGCGCCCATTCTTGCAGCGCCGTTTTCGGGTCGCGGCTGTCGGCGTCCACGGTTTTAATGCGCTTGCCCCAGAGCCTAAGCACAACGTCTTTGGCCACATCAAACCCAGCGTCTTTATAAACAGCAGCAATCACAGCTTCCATCGCATCGGCCAGCAGCGCCTCTTTACGACGGCCACCTGACAACATTTCAGAGCGTCCCAATTTCAAGACTGCCCCCAAATCAATATCGCGGGCGATATCCGCGCAGGTCTCTTTGCGCACCAGCGCATTGAAACGCGGTGCCAATTGACCCTCGGATGCGGCGATATCAGCCTCGAACAATGCTTCAGCCATGCTCAACCCCAATACGCGGTCGCCTAAAAACTCAAGGCGTTGATTGTCAGGGCGTGTTGCAGACGAAAACGAGCTATGCGTCACAGCACGTGTCAGATGCTCTGGGTTTTTAAAGCTATGGCCAAGGCGCGCTTCAAAGGCTTTGAGTTCGGCAGCAATTTTCACACGATTTCCTTAAAGAAACGGTCCAGACGCCATGTCCAAATATAAAACAGTCTTTTGCCAGCAGCCGAGAACATCACACGGTCGACACGGCCAAGCAAGAATTTTTCAGGCACAAAACCAACACCTGTTGGCTGAGCAATACGACTGTCAGCGGAATTATCACGATTGTCGCCCATAAAGAAATACTGCGCGTCAGGCACTGTAAACACAGGCGTGTCATCCACGCGCGATTGTCCGATGTTTAGAATGTGATGGCTTTCGCCATTCGGGAAAGTTTCAATAAAGCGCTCTTTGACACATTCGCCACCCAAACCAACGGCTTGATTGGAACAGCGCGGCGTGTTGCCTGCGGCGCCTTGTGGGGCGAATGTTTCGGAAAATACGCCATCAGGTGTCTGTACAGCTTCTTCACCATTGATGAACAAAACGCCGTTTTTCATTTGGATTTTATCGCCAGGCAACCCGATCAGACGCTTTACAAAGGCGCGGTGCTGAGTGGGGTGTTCAAACACGACAACGTCACCGCGTTCAGGTGCTGACGCTAATATGCGGCCAGAGATCGGACATAGGAACCGTACGAGGCTCGGGCAAGAATATTCAGAAAAACCATAGCTCATCTTATTTACGAACAAAAAGTCGCCAACCAAAAGGGTGCTTTTCATCGAACTGGACGGAATAAAGAACGGCTGGAAAAACAAAGACCGGAAAATACCCGCGATCAGCAGAGCATAAACAACGGTTTTCACCGTTTCGGTTACAGAATCTTTTGCTTTGCTCATATCTTAAATCTCACCTTTATCGGACATATGCGGGTTTGTGCCAAACCTGTTGTGAGTTTCATGCTCAGCGGCGCGGGTGCTGTCAAGCGCATCACGCAAAACACTGTGGTTTCGGCAAGTTTTATAGTCTCACAAGTGCATTTTACGAAAGCGGGCGCGCCTCGATCACCACAAAAGCCTGCGCCCAAGGGTGATCATCGGTTAACGTGACATGAATAAGCGCCTCATGCCCCGCGGGCGTCATGGCTGCAAGCCGATCTTTGGCCCAACCTGTCAACTGCATTGTCGGCTGACCTGTGCTCATATTGGCGACCGACATATCCTTCCAAGAAATGCCCATGGCCAAGCCTGTACCCAAAGCTTTGGAACAGGCCTCTTTCGCGGCCCAACGTTTTGCATAAGTGCCTGCCACGTCTTTGCGGCTTTCGGCTTTGCTCCGCTCAAGCTCCGTGAACACACGCGTTTTGAAGCGATCGCCAAAGCGTTCAAGTGTGTCTGATATGCGTTCGATATTTGCGAGGTCTGTGCCAATGCCTAGTATCATGTATATCTCAAACCAATTTTGATGTGACCACTTTAAGTGCCGCATAGCCAAAGAGTGTCGCGAAAGCGCCATCAAAGAGACGATGCATCCGCAGATATCCGTTTGAGATGATCCGTGTTGAGAACAGTAAAGCCATAAAAGACATCACCACAAGCGAGGTCAGTAAGCACGTCACGGCCACCTGAGCCACGGCAATCGGTGCCGCACTTTGCGGAATCACAACCGCGAAAAGTGCGCCCCAAAACAAGGCTGCTTTCGGGTTCATAACGTGAATTAAAAATCCGCGCTGCCACGCCTTTTGCATCGTGTCAGTGCTTGGTGCGATATGATTAATACCGCTGCGCAATGCTGACTTCGCCGATTTAAAAGCGAGGTATAGCAGATATCCAGCGCCAAGATACCGAAGCGTCTCAAACACCCATGCATGGGACACCATAATAGCCCCGAAACCAAGGGCGGCGATGCAGGCCCAAACCATCGAACCATTCCAGACACCAAAGGCCAAAGCCAATCCGTTTTTGCGCCCCGCCCCCATCGACGCGCCTGCGATGGCCAACACAGCCGGTCCCGGAGACCCCACCGCAATCGCCCATCCCAACAGAATGGGCCATAGGTCGGCAAATAGGATCATCCGCGCGCCTCATCCATCAAACGCCGCATCTCATGAATGGCAGGTTTGAGGCCGCGAAAAATAGATTCGCCAATTAAAAAATGCCCGATGTTCAACTCAACGATCTGAGGTAAAGCCGCAATCGGTTGAACAGTTTCATAGGTCAAGCCATGCCCCGCATGAACCTCAAGCCCAAGAAGGTTGGCAAAATCCGCCATTTCAGTCAGACGTTTTAATTCATCATCACGTGCATCGAATTGTCCTTCGGCATGCAAATCGCAATAAGCGCCCGTGTGCAATTCGACCACAGCAGCACCAATGCGATGCGCCGCTTCAATTTGGGCACGGTCTGCAGCAATAAAAATCGACACACGACTGCCTGCCTCACGCAGAGGAGCGATAAAATGCGCCAAGCTGTTTTCTTCACGAGCAACCTCTAAACCGCCTTCCGTGGTGCGTTCCTCGCGCTTTTCGGGCACGATGCAGACGGCATGCGGTTTGTGACGCAGCGCAATCGCTTGCATCTCAGGCGTCGCGGCCATTTCAAAGTTCAAAGGCACGCTCAAGTGTTCGACAAGGGCATCAATATCGGAATCTGTGATATGACGGCGATCCTCACGCAGATGTGCAGTAATACCGTCAGCGCCAGCCTCTTCTGCCAGTTTAGCGGCGCGCACAGGATCAGGATAAGCCGATCCGCGAGCATTGCGCACAGTCGCCACATGGTCAATGTTCATGCCCAAACGCAACGGGGATAATACAGTCATAGGATGCCTTTCTTATTGCGCCGCGTGAAGGCCATTCCACCGCAAACGCTCTGCTCTCTCTGAGTGCAAAATAGACGGACTGCTTCAAAAGGGAACCGACTATTTTTGATCGCCCCCATCAATAAAATTTTCACTGCTTATTGTTAGGCTTAAAAGACCCGGTTTTGCGGCTCAGTTCTTCAAGTTTGGCCTTGAGCCGTCCGCGTCGGTGTTTTTGAAACGCTGTGATCATTGGCAAGCTCACGTAATACGCGGCACCGCCAGCCAAGGTGCCAAGCACCACACCGCCAATCAAATAAGGATAGAACACATCACTTGCAAACCGAAGAACACCATCCCAATTCGCCACATCATTTGTTACCAGCGCTTTGAGATTATGTAGTAAATCATGGCTTGCATCATAGAACTTTCCGACGAATGACCGCTCACTATAGGTGTCAAATTCAGACCCCAGTATAAAACATCCGACTTTAAGAGAAATCACTGCAATGGGGACATAGGTCAGAGGATTGCCAGCAAATGTCGCCAATATGGCCGCCAAGACATTGCCACGCATTAATTTTGCGAGAATGGCTGCGATAACAAAATGCGCGCCAAAAAACGGCGTAAAGGCTGTAAACACTCCAACATAAACGCCACGTGCAATACTGTCAGGGGTTCCAGGTAAACGATTAAGACGTAGCTTAAGATAGCGCACAGCGCGAGACCAACCCCCGCGAGGCCAAACCCACTGTTGCACCCACTTGATGGGCGACAGCCTATCTCGGCGTTTGAAAACCACGTTTTCCCTCAAAGACCCTTTAGGGCTTTCTGTTCAAATCTCTATAGCGGCGCACACGTGCAACGTCGCTTTCGGCCTCAAGTGCTAACATCACAGCATGAAGATGCTCAATATCCCTGACATCAGCATCGATAATCACCCTAAAGAAATCAGGTTTTCTATCAATGAATGTAAGATCAGAAATATTGGCTTTTTGCTCGCCAATCAAAGTACAAATACGTCCCAAAACGCCAGTGTCATTTGAAATTGTGACATCCAAAGACACTGCATGAATTGCCCCGTGCGGCCCCGAATGCCATTGAAGGTCGACCCAACGATCTGTTTCAGCTTCAAGTTCTTCAAGTGCGGGGCAATCAATTGCGTGCAGCATAACGCCTTTGCCGCGATAGGTGATCCCCACGATGCGTTCCCCCGGAACGGCTTGGCAGCATTGGGCACGGTTGTAGGTTTGATCTTCGCTCAAACCCAACACGGCACGCTTGGCATCCACATTGCCAGACGCGCGCACCAATTCTGGGTAGACAGCTTTTATCACATCTGTCGCCGTCAACTCAGCAGATCCCATTCGAGACAACAGTTCTTCAGTTGAGGACAAAGACAATTGTTTAGCAGCCGTTGCCAGTGCTTTTTCAGACGCTTTTTTGCCCACATGTTCAAAGGCCAAACGGGCCAATTCACGCCCCAATTTGACAAAGCGCTCGCGATCTTCTTCGCGCAACGATTTACGAATAGCCGCTTTCGCCCGCCCTGTGACAACGATATCCAGCCATGTCCCTTGAGGGCGCTGGCCTTCCGCTGTCAAAATTTCAACGGACTGACCATTTTTCAACCGCGTCCAAAGCGGCACACGAATGCCATCGACTTTGGCACCAACGCAACTGTCACCAATACGGGTGTGAATGGAATAGGCGTAATCAAGCGGGGTCGCCCCTTTGGGTAATTTGATCACTTCCCCTTTGGGTGTGAAGCAAAACACCTGATCGGAATACATTTCCAACTTTACGTGTTCCAAAAACTCGCTGTGATCGTCAGAATTTTCGAACCGCTCCGTGAGCTTTGCCAACCACTTGGCTGGGTCAACCGCAAATGGGTTATTGGCACGCACACCATCGCGATACGACCAATGCGCCGCCACGCCACCTTCGGCGACTTCGTGCATTTGACGGGTACGAATCTGCACCTCAACACGTTTGCCATCGCGCCCAGAGACAGTGGTATGGATCGAGCGATAGCCGTTGGTTTTAGGTTGCGAAATATAATCTTTGAAACGCGTTGGGACTGCCCGCCATCTTTGGTGGATCACGCCTAAGGTGCGATAACAATCACCTTCGGATGTGGTGATGATACGAAAGCCGTAAATATCGGACAGGCGTGAAAAGCTTTGCTGCTTTTCTTCCATTTTGCGCCAGATAGAATAGGGCTTTTTGGCCCGTCCAAAAACATCCGCCTCGATGCCTTCGCGTTCCAACTCGGCACGGATGTCATTGGTGATTTTATGGATCACATCGCCCGTTTCACGTTGCAACATGATAAAGCGGCGGATGATCGAATGGCGTGCCTCAGGGTTGATCACACGAAAGCTGAGATCCTCAAGCTCCTCGCGCATCCATTGCATCCCCATGCGGCCTGCAAGTGGCGCAAAGATATCCATGGTTTCACGGGCTTTTTGCAACTGTTTTTCGGGGCGCATGGATTTGATCGTGCGCATATTATGCAACCGATCTGCCAGCTTAACCAAAATCACCCGCAGATCTTTGGACATCGCCATAAACAGCTTGCGAAAATTCTCGGCCTGCTTGGTCTCAGAGCTGGACAGCTGCAAATTGGTCAGCTTGGTAACGCCATCCACAAGCTCAGCCACATCCGTGCCAAACTTGCGCTCGACCTCTTTATAGGTCGATTTCGTGTCTTCGATAGTGTCATGCAACAGTGCCGTGATGATGGTCGCATCATCAAGGGCTTGTTCAGTCAAAATCGCAGCGACTGCGATCGGGTGAGAAAAATACGGCTCACCAGAATGACGGAACTGCCCCTCATGCATCTCCTTTCCGTAAGCATAGGCTTCACGGATTAAATCTGCATTGGTCTTAGGGTTGTAGTTGCGGACCAAAGCGATCAGGTCTTCGACGTCGATCATTCGGTCCGCACTCTTCTTACACTGGCCAGAACCAAAGGCTCGTGGCGCAAAATTATTGTTGCCCTTGGGCTTCCATCAATGCCCGCAGAAGTTTTTCTTCAGACATATCGTCTTCAACAGGTTGATCTGTTTCTTGCCCCATAAGAAGCGCCATTTGGTCTTCTTCTGGTTCATCAACTTCGATCTGTGTCTGGTTGGACTCGATCTGACGCTCACGCAATGCGGAAGCCAATTGAGTTTCATCAGCGATCTCACGCAGAGCAACAACAGGGTTTTTGTCGTTGTCACGGTCTACGGTCAACGTTGACCCAGCCGAAATTTCGCGAGCGCGGTGCGATGCAAGCATTACAAGTTCGAAACGATTCGGAACTTTATCAACGCAATCTTCTACTGTGACGCGAGCCATGAGATCTCCAATTCCAACTTAGCGAGGGATACAAGCGCCCTATTTAGGCGCTTGCCCTGCAATTGACAAGGTACCTTTAAGCGCTAAACGCTGCATTTCTTGATGTTTCACAAAGGTATTATCCCCATAGTTTCACTTATTGGCAAGCTATCGCACAGCATCTGCGCTGTTTTACCTGAAACAGGGTGTATCCATTCAGGCCAAACGTCGCACAAGGGAATCAGTACAAACCCCCTATCTTGGATACGCGGATGCGGCAGTATGAGATTGTGAGGCGCCTCTTCCATTTGCACATCTAACGGCAAATCCACCCAGTGCTGATAGGTGGCCAAATCCGGAACTATCAGATTTTCATATGATAATATGTCTATATCCAGTGTGCGCCCTGCCCACCGACTATCGCGTGCGCGTCCAAACTTTGCCTCAACTTCATGCAGATGGTTCAACAACACCTGAGGCCCAAGAGACGTAGACACCACAGCGACCAAGTTCACATAATCAGGCCCGGCACCGACGGGAAAGCAAGGCGTTTGAAAAAAACGGCTCTGATCTTTCACCACCACGCCACGCGCAGTCAATTCGAGCAATGCAGCCGAAATCGTCTCAATTACGGAACCGATTGAAGACGACAAATTCCCGCCAAAAGCAAGAATTGCGCGATTTCTCGCGAGTTGCAAATTTTTGTCTCGCAGCAAGATCTTATCCCTATATATTTAGACATGTTTTACTTGGCGCGATTTCATACTACTTCTAGTCAAACTAAACCATGCGCTTCTGACTTTTTGGGACGCGCACCCCAACTATAAAAGGACTAATCGAATGTTCTATAGAGATGAACGTCTCGCTCTGTTCATCGACGGATCGAACCTCTACGCCGCGGCCAAAGCCCTAGGGTTTGATATCGATTACAAATTGCTTCGTCAGGAGTTCATGCGCCGCGGAAAGCTTTTGCGTGCGTTTTACTATACTGCGTTGCTAGAGAACGACGACTATTCACCGATCCGCCCTCTGGTCGATTGGCTCAACTATAACGGCTTCACCATGGTGACCAAGCCGGCCAAAGAATTTACCGACTCGATGGGTCGCCGTAAAATCAAAGGCAATATGGACATCGAATTAGCTGTCAACGCGATGGAACTGGCACCACATGTAGACCATATTGTGATTTTCTCAGGGGATGGTGACTTTAGACCTCTGATTGAAAGCTTGCAGCGTCAAGGTGTGCGCGTCTCGGTTGTATCCACAATTCGATCACAGCCGCCAATGATCGCGGATGAGTTACGTCGTCAAGCGGACAACTTTATCGAACTTGAGGAACTCAAAGATGTTTTGGGGCGTCCGTCTCGCGAACCGTATGAGCCGCCAGAAGCGCCTCACACGCCAGAATAATAAGTTGAATTTTTCTTATTTTCAGCCCCCTTCGCTTAATCCGCATTGGGGGCTATTTTATTTGTGCCATAATTCTTATACCGCCCCCATGGACGCGCCGCTGTAGGCAGCTTAGATATTGATCAAAGAATGGATGGGCCGATGACGCACACTTTGACCAAACCAGAGCTGACTTTGTATCTCGCAGCGCCACGCGGCTTTTGCGCAGGCGTGGATCGCGCAATCAAAATTGTAGAACTCGCGATTGAAAAATGGGGCGCACCCGTCTTTGTACGCCACGAGATCGTCCACAATAAATTTGTAGTGGATTCTCTGCGCGACAAAGGTGCCGTTTTTGTCGAGGAACTGGACGAGTGCCCTGATGATCGCCCTGTCATTTTTTCGGCTCATGGCGTGCCAAAAGCAGTGCCCGCAGAGGCCTCCAAACGTGAAATGGTCTATGTCGATGCCACCTGCCCGTTGGTGTCCAAAGTCCATATTGAAGCCGAACGTCATTCTGAAGCCGGTTTGCAGATGGTGATGATTGGGCATGAGGGCCACCCTGAAACCATCGGCACCATGGGGCAGCTGCCCGACGGAGAGGTTTTATTGGTAGAAACCCCCGCAGATGTCGCAGACCTATCGGTACGTGACCCCGATAAATTGGCGTTCATCACGCAGACGACTTTGTCTGTCGATGACACCACAGATATCATCGATGCCCTACGTGCGCGCTTCCCAACCATCGTTGGCCCGCATAAAGAAGACATTTGTTACGCCACGACCAATCGCCAAGCCGCTGTCAAAGCTATTGCTGCCAAAATCGATGGGCTCTTGGTGATCGGCGCGCCAAATTCATCCAATTCTAAACGCCTCGTCGAAGTTGGGTCTGCCAATGGCTGCGCCTATTCGCAACTGGTGCAACGCGCGACAGATATCGATTGGCGCGCATTGACTGGCATCTCGTCTATCGGCATCACTGCTGGCGCGTCTGCTCCCGAAGTTCTGGTCAACGAAGTGATCAACGCCTTCCGTGCGCGTTTTGACGTGACTGTGGAACTGGTCGAAACCGCGCAAGAAAACATCGAATTCAAAGTTCCGCGCGTGTTGCGCGTGCCCGCCTAGCCAGTACAGAATTACCCCCTACAGAAGGTGACAGACATGCCCGAAATTCACGCTTGGACTGATGGTGCGTGCTCTGGAAACCCTGGCCCTGGCGGGTGGGGCGCTTTGATGCGTGCGATGGATGGCACGACCGTTTTGAAGGAACGCGAACTCAAAGGTGGCGAAGCGGACACCACCAACAATCGGATGGAGCTATTGGCCGCAATCAATGCGTTAGAAACATTGACCCGTCCTACAGACATCACCATCACCACCGACAGCGCCTATGTGAAAAATGGCGTAACAAATTGGATCCACGGCTGGAAACGCAACGGTTGGAAGACATCCAATAAGAAGCCCGTGAAGAACGTTGATCTTTGGCAGCGTATTGACGCCGCCCAAGCCACACATAACGTGACGTGGAAATGGATCAAAGGCCACGCGGGACACGCGGAAAACGAGCACGCCGATGAATTGGCCCGCGCGGGCATGGCCCCATATAAAAAGTCACGCGCATGACCCCTCTGGCGCTTTTAGACTACGCATCCGTTTTGGTATTTGCCTTATCCGGCGCTTTGGTGGCTTCACGCCAGCAGCTTGACTTGATCGGATTTGCTTTCATCGCCTGTTTGACGGCCGTGGGCGGCGGCACCATTCGCGATGTTCTGCTCAATCGTGATGCGGTATTTTGGATCGCAGAGCCCACCTATATTCTTGTTGCCGCCTCGACATCTGTCGTTGTTTTTTTCACAGCACACCGGTTGGAAAGCCGTATGAAAGCCATTGTTTGGGCCGATGCGATTGCCCTATGCGTGGCCGTCGCTGCCGGCGCGGGCGTCGCT
Source organism: Pacificibacter marinus (assembly GCF_018860505.1). Lineage (GTDB taxonomy): Bacteria > Pseudomonadota > Alphaproteobacteria > Rhodobacterales > Rhodobacteraceae > Celeribacter > Celeribacter marinus_B. Next base: position 150,489 of record NZ_JAHKPU010000039.1, on the reverse strand, counting down.
TTGAAACTCGGCCACTCGCCTGTTATAGTGGTTTTAATGGGCGTGGCCACAGGCAGCTTTGGCGGCTTGATGCGTGATGTGGTGTGCAACGAAGTGCCATTGATTTTAAAGCAAGGTGAACTTTACGCAACAGCCGCTTTTGCCGGATCCGTGGCTCTTGTGGCGGGATCGCACTTCGGCCTCCCTCCAGTTTACAGCTATTTGGCTTGCGGCGCGCTAACGCTTTCCTTGCGCGCAGGTAGCATCGTTCTGGGCTGGACCTTGCCCAGTTACAAATCTCGCCCGCCGAGCAGTTAAATCGCTATAGATACCAAGTGGCCGCAATTCCAAGGCAACACACAACGAACCATCCACCGGGGCGAAACATCAGCCAGATGCACAGGCTAATGAGAATGCGCAGGGCCATGCCGGGGATTGCCATCAGTGAAAACATTTAGCGTCGGTCTTTCAGCGTCTTCCAAGCCCAGATCAAAATCAATGCCCCCAAAACTGCGCCGACAAACCCGCCCAAGGCACCCGCTAGAACGCTAACGGCGCGCAAAATCAGCCCGCCGATCAAGGCCCCTACGACACCAATAGCGACAGTCATCAAGATACTTGTGTCCAGCTTCATCATCCGCGTGGCCAAAAAACCGGCCGCTGCACCAATAATGATAAGCATAAGAACGGGCATGATTGGAATCCTATCTTCTTTTACGCCAATGCGTTGGCACAATGATCAGGGCACCAAGCGACGAAACAATGGCGTTCACACCAGCGGGACGTAGGCCAATGCCAAACATAAGCTTGATGAAATAGGCCAAAAACGCGCCACCGATACAGATGATGATCGATTGCAAATAGCCGTTTCTGGTAAAACCCGTTTTTTCCGTAATGTAACCAACGATTCCCGCGATCACCACTGTGCCGATCAGTACTGGAAACATCTTATACCCTCACTCAAACGCCGTGCCTGTTGGCAAATCGAGACCTTTCAAAATCTCTGCGACAGGCATAGCACGTTTTCCTTCGCGCTGCGCAGTGAGAATTTCAACCGCACCTTCCCCGCAAGCGATCGTGAACGGTCCGACGACTTCGCCGACGGACCCAGTTGCATCGCTGACTTTAGACATGTGGAACTTGATCCGCTCGCCATCGTAGCTGCTCCAAGCGCCAGGGAAAGGCGACAACCCTCGGATTTGTCGATCAACTTTTTGCGCTGGTTGCGACCAATCGATTTGCGCCTCGGCTTTGGTGATTTTCTTAGCGTATGTGACACCCTCAAGCGGTTGCGCCTCAGGTGTTAATGCATCAAGCGCAAACAAAGCGTCAGTGATTGCAGCAGCCCCAATTTCAGATAGGCGATCATGTAAAGTCTCTGTGGTATCTTCGGCCTCGATATCAGTCTCTATGCGCATCAACACAGGGCCAGTATCAAGCCCCGCTTCCATCTGCATGATACACACGCCTGTCTCTACATCGCCTTCTAAAATAGCGCGGTGAATAGGCGCGGCCCCCCGCCAGCGCGGCAATAAAGATGCGTGAATATTCAAACAGCCTTTAGCGGGCGCATCAAGCAAGGCTTGCGGCAACAACAAACCATAAGCCACAACCACAGCAACATCCGCATGCAAGGCTTCAAAGTCTGCAACATCGACAGGGTCTTTGAAATTAAGCGGATGGCGCACCATCAACCCGAGTTCTTCGGCGCGTGCATGAACTGGCGTTGGGCGGTCTTTTTTGCCGCGTCCCGCAGGGCGTGGGGGTTGGCAATACACACAAGCGATTTCGTGACCTGCCGCAAGCAGTTCGTCCAAAACAGGCACAGAAAACGCGGGCGATCCCATGAAAATCACTCTCATTTTATCGCTCCTGTCTTCTTGGCTTTTTTCAAAAACATCTGGCGTTTGACCGACTTGAGATTGTCGAAATACATTTTGCCGTTCAGATGATCGATCTGGTGCTGGACAGATGTGGCCCAAAGATTCACGAAATCACGTTCTTCCATCTCGCCCTGAGCGTTCAAAAACTGAACGGTCACTGCCCGCGGACGCGAAATAACAGCAGACATGCCAGGTAAATTGGGCGAGGCTTCTTCGTGTTCGCGCGGTTGCGAAGATGCGTGCAGGATTTCAGGGTTGGCCATCAACACAGCCTTGCCTCGTTCCTCAGAACAATCCACGACAGCCAGACGTTGCAGCACGCCAATCTGTGGCCCAGCCAAGCCATATCCGGGCATCGCATCCATCGTCTCGACCATGTCAGCCCAAATCTGGCGGATTTCATCGGTGATGACCTCAACTGGTGGGCAAACCGTTTTAAGGCGTTTGTCGGGATAGGGAATAAAAGCGCGTGAGGTCATGGAACACCATTCAAATAAGTGCAGCGGATATTATGTCGTCGGCGACGCTGTGCCCACAACGCGACGCAGGTTAGTCGCGCGCCAATTCGCGTTTGTATTTTTGCATTTTGCGCGTGATCATTTGGCGCCGCATTGGCTTTAGGTAATCGATGAACAACTTGCCATCCAAGTGATCGATTTCATGCTGCACACAGGTCGCCCATAGCGCGTCAAACTCTTGTTCTTTCTCAGCGCCGGTCAAATCTTGCCATGTCACCCGCACCATTTTGGGGCGCTCTACCTCGCCGTATTGACCTGGGATGGACAAGCAGCCTTCTTCGTAGACGTTTTGCTCTTCGCTTTCCCAGACCACTTTCGGGTTGATCAGCGCCATTGGCTCAGGCGTTCCACCCTCTTCTTTGACGCAGTCCATGACGATCAGGCGGTTCATCACACCAATCTGCGGCGCTGCCAAACCGATGCCCGGCGCGTCATACATGGTTTCAAGCATATCGTCGGTCAGCGCCGCCAGCTCTTTATCAAAAGTGCTCACAGGGTCGCAGACCTTTTTCAGGCGTGGGTCGGGATGGATCAAGATCGGTTTAAGTGTCATGCCCATGCATGTAATCTTTTGCACGCCTTGGTGCAATATCGCGCCACCACCCTATATGCGCGAACACTCAAAAAAGTGGTTTTTCTTTTCCAAAAGCAATGGCTAGGGTCATTCCAAACAACGAGGACACCCCATGACCGACACATCCCCCTTTGACGAGATCATCCCGCGCTTTGGAACACATTGCGCCAAATGGGACATGATGGAGCCTATTTACGGCGTGCCCGCCGCAGACGGCATCGCGATGTGGGTGGCCGATATGGACTTTCGCCCGCCAACATGCGTGCAAGATGCCGTCAAGGATATGTCTGCGCATGGTATCTATGGATATTTCGGTGATGAGACGGCCTATACGGACGCGATCAAATGGTGGATGAAAAATCGCCACGGTTGGGATGTTGAGGCTGATTGGATTTTCACCACCCACGGCTTGGTTCATGGCACCGGTATGTGCCTTGACGCCTTTACAAAACAAGGCGACGGCATCGTCTTGATGACGCCAGTGTATCACGCCTTTGCACGCACGATCAAAGCGGCCGACCGCGAGGTTGTCGAATGCCAGCTCGCGTTGGAAGATGGCAAATACGTGATGGATTTCAAAGCTTGGGACGCACAGATGAAAGGTCATGAGACCATGCTCATTCTGTGCTCACCGCACAATCCGGGCGGGCGCGTTTGGACCAAAGACGAGCTGCAGGGCGTGGCCGATTTTTGCAAACGTCATGATCTGATTTTGGTATCTGATGAAATTCACCATGATCTGGTGTTCTCAGGTGTCAAACACACCCCGATGGCCGCCTTCAAAGACATCACAGACCGTTTGGTGATGATGACGGCCACCACAAAAACCTTTAACATCGCTGGCACGCATTCTGGCAATGTGATCATCGAAGACGCCGCACTGCGCAAACGCTTTGCCAAGCGTATGATGGGTCTTGGAATATCGCCAAATTCCTTTGGACTGGCTATGGCCACCGCCGCTTATTCGCCAGAAGGGGCCGCATGGGTTGATAATCTTGTGGCCTATCTGGCTGAGAACCATCGCCTGTTTGATGACGCTATAAATGCCATTCCAGGCCTGAAATCCATGCCGCTTGAAGCGACCTATCTGGCTTGGGTGGATTTCGCAGGCACAGGCATGAGCCGTGATGAGTTTACAAAACGCGTCCAAGATATTGCCAAAATCGCACCCAACCACGGGCCAACTTTTGGCACGGGTGGCGACACTTATCTGCGCTTCAACTTGGCGACACCACGCAGTGTGGTCATTGAAGCGACTGAGCGTCTGGCGCAAGCCTTTGGCGACTTGCAGTAAACACCATCTATTGTCGCGTCACTCAGTGGCGCGGCAATAAAGCTATCGGTGCATCCATGCTCTGTTCATAGTCTAAAGCAGGGTGATCCGTGGCAGCGGTTGAACGTTTAAAGTCAAAGCTCATCGCGAAACCATCATCATGCGACGCCACAATCAACGCCTGATACAAATGCCGCGCACCGTCATAAATATCAACGAGGCCACGCAAATTGTCTGCATTTTCACGCGCAACAGTAAAGCCTTGGTCCCACAGCTTTAAGATCGGATAGACATCCTGCTCGGTGCGCACCCGAAGACGTGAACGACGTTTCAAATCACGTTTGCGCGCAAGCTCAAGCCCTTCAAGAACGTCTTTGGGTAAAAATTCGGACATATATTCGGACATGACGTCTCCAGAATGCTGAGTGGTGAGCTACCCACATCATGGACGGAACATAGTTGAGGTCAAGTTAACCTTATATGACATGCTCCGCCGAGACGCCTTTGACGCATTAAGATTTCACCTTTGGACGTAATACATGCGGCATTGCAGGATCATAAAGCGCAGAATCTTTGAAATCAGCCACTTCACCCAACGCTGGGCCCACCAAAATCAAAGCGGTGCGTGTGATTTTTTCGACACGCACTTTTTCGCGAATGTCGCTCAAAGTGCCGCGAATCATCATTTGATCGGGCCAGCCAACGCGGTAGGCCACGGCCACAGGGCAGTCGGCACCGTAATGTGGCACAAGTTGGCGTTCGATTTCACGCAGGTTCCGCACGCCCAAATGGATCGCCAAAGTGGCCCCCGTTTTGGCAAAATTTTCCAAAGTTTCGCCTACAGGCATTGACGTAGACTTCATCGACACGCGGGTCAAAACGATAGACTGCGCGATCTCAGGAATAGTGAGTTCTTGCCCCAAAGCTGCAGCAGCTGCCGCATAGGCCGGCACACCGGGGATGATTTCATAGTCGATACCATCGGCACGCAAGCGGCGAATTTGTTCCGCAATGGCGCCATATAAAGACGGATCGCCACTGTGCACCCGTGCAATATTTTGACCTTTGTCATGCGCCAGTTTGATCTGTGCGTGGGTGTCTTCCAATGTCATCGGTGCTGTATCCATCACCAGCGCGCCCTCAGGTGCGCCCGCAACAACTTCGGCTGGCACAAGAGACCCCGCATATAGGCAAACAGGGCATTCGCCGATCAAGCGCTCAGCCTTTTTGGTCAGCAATTCAGGATCGCCCGGACCAGCACCAATAAAGTAAACGGTCATGAGAGATCTCCATCAATTTTACGGGCATAACCACGCGGCGTATACATGCGCGGACCTTCGCCAAGTTGCGCCAAACGTGAATTGCTTGATCCGACCAGCACAACGGTCAGCATATCGACCTCATCGACTTCCAACTCATCAAGGCGACGATAGCGCACGTTTTCAGTCGGGCGCCCAAGGTTCGAAGCCAGCATCACAGGCGTATCGGCAGGGCGATGCTTCAACAAAATGTCGCGCGCTTCAGCCAGCAATGTCCGGCGCTTCATCGACACTGGGTTGTAAAACGCGATAACAAAATCGCCCTCAGCAGCAGCGTTCAAACGACGCACGATATCAGCACGCGGTGTCAGCAAATCAGACAGCGAGATGGCGCAGAAATCATGACCCAAAGGCGCGCCCGCACGGGCAGCAGCCCCTTGCAATGCGGAAACACCAGGGGAACACACGACCTCAACACGGTGCGCCGCATCTGACACACCATGCGCGTCAGGACCACGATCCAGCAGCTCAAACACCAAGGCCGCCATAGCGTAAATGCCCGCATCACCAGAGCACACCAGCGCAACATTTTTGCCAAGAGCCGCTTGCTCTAACGCGTAACGGCATCGATCTTCTTCGCCTCCCAGCGGAAAATCAGACCGTGTTTTGCCCGCAGCCAGCGGTCCAAGTAAATCGATGTACAGACCATAGCCCACAAGCTCTTCGGCCTGCGATATCAATTTCGACACCTCTGGCGTGCGCCAAGCGGCCTGCCCCGGTCCAATACCCACCACAGACAATCGCCCACGCGCACGGCCTGCAAATTCGGTGATAGGTGCATTGCCACGCGTCAAAGCACAGGTGGTATTGGCCGTTTTTTGTTTTTCGACACTCAACGTCCCGCCAGCTGCCAAAGCCGCACCTTCTGACACGCCATGACAGCCCACTTCGGCAAACACCACTTCGGATGGATTTGCCAAATCTGCGGCCTGCTCTTCCAATTCTGCGGCTGTAAACAAGCGCAGCGGCACATCCAATCGCGCCGCCAATTGGTTCATCGCAGGCTCGTCCGCTTTCAGGTCGATGGTGTTCACAGATGCAATCGCACCAGAGGCAATCCCGTTGTCGTACAATGTCTTTTGCACCAAATTCCACAATTCTTCAGGGTCCGCATTGCGTGCACATCCAACCCCCAATGCATAGCGCTGTGGATGATAGACCAGCTTGTCCGCATTGCCTTTCATTGGCGCATCGGTGACGCATAATTCGACAGCGCCATCCACATCTTCAAGGCCAAAAATATTGTCGCCAACAAGACTGACACCTTCGCCAGACAACAACGTCGCCATGGCGTTTTTTGCGTCTTCAGGGTTTGCCAAACGATACCCTAAAGGCGGCTCGTCCAAAGCAATCCCAAGTCCGATGTCGCCAGCCGTGGTCACAGCCGCTTGCGCACCGATACCAACGGCAATCTCGCGCGCCATGCGATTTGCTCCGCGATGCCCGCCCAAAAGCGGAATCACAACAGCGCCATCATCCGAGACAGACAACACCGGCGGTTCGCTGCGTTTATCGCTGAGCAAAGGCGCCACAGCACGGATCAAAATACCCGAGGCACAAACCCCCACAACCGGCACACCAGCGGCGAATAAATCGCGCGCGTGATCAAGCGCGTTGGCAAAGGTCACATCGCAAGATGTACGGTCTTCACGGCCATGAAGTTCGGCGCCAAGCAATGTGGCGACCTTGCGGGCCACCTCTTCGCCAGAGCGGTTCAAACATAGGACGACGGGTTTTACAGCCACGGATCGGCCCCTTTCACAATCAAAATCATAGAAAAATACGGCGCCACATTGGGCGCGTCTTTCAGCGGTTTCACAACTTCGTCCGCGCCGGTCGCACGTTCGATATAAACGGAATTTTCAGTCAACCTTGCGGCCTCGATCAGTGCACGGACGCGGGGGAAATGTCGTCCCAGCTTCATCAACACCAAAGTGTCGCTGCTCGCGAGTTTCTCAGCCAAGGCAGCGTCCTCAAGGGGCGCGGGCAAAACCGTCATCACCTCGTTGCGCGCCACAAGTGGCAGACCAGCAACGGCAGCGCAGGCGGTCACAGATGTCACGCCCGGTACGACTTCCACGTCAAATGTCGCGTTAAGTCGAGCGAACAGGTACATGAACGATCCATAAAAGAAAGGGTCACCTTCGCACAGAACCACAACATTTTGCCCTGCATTCAAGGTCTCAGAAATCTCGATCGCGCCCTTATCATAGGCAGCTTGCGCAGGACCGCGCGCGACGGTCATTGGCACGTCCATGACAATCTCGCGTGTGTGGGGCGTGATGAAATTAGTTGCGATGGCACGCGCGAATGACGTGCCACCAGCCAGCGCAGGATAGGCAATCACATCTGCCTCACGTATAAGTCGTGCGGCTTTCAGTGTCATCAATTCGGGATCACCTGGCCCAAGGCCAATGCCGTAGACTTTACCCTTTTTTTCTGGGCCTGTTTTTCCTGAGCCGCTTTGTATCTTGGTCATAGCTTTACGATGCTCCACTGCGTGAGTGGCATGGCCGTGCGCCAACCCGTTAAGCGCCCAACAGGTTCAGCGCGGCTGATGGCGATACGTGTCAGGTCGCCGCCATGCTTTTGGAACAGATCAAACAGCACGGCTTCACCCTCTAACGTCACAGCATTGGCGACCAATCGCCCATGGGGTTTAAGCGCAGACCACGCCACTGCAAAACTGTCTTGCGACAGTCCTCCGCCAATAAAGATCGCATCGGGGGCGTCTAGCTCACTTAGGGCATCAGGCACCTCGCCGTCCACAATGCGCAAATTGGGCGCGCCGAGCGTAATCGCATTCTCTAACGCCATTGCACGACGATCTGCACGCCGCTCGATACCGATAGCGCGCGCGTCTTTTGCCGCACGCATCCATTCAATCGCTACAGACCCTGACCCGCAACCAATGTCCCAAAGCAACGCGCCACGCATAGGCATCAGCTTGGTTAAAGTCACAGCACGGATATCGCGCTTGGTCATAGTACCATCAGAGACAAAAACCTCATCAGGCAAACCAACGCGGGGCAAAGGCGCAACATCGGCATCCAAGACACAGTCAATCGCGAGGCTGTGAAAGTTTGGCACGTCATGCGCCCAAGTGGCCGCGAGACCATCAAACCGCGCCTCATCCGTGCCGCCCATATGGGCCAGCACAGTCATACGCGTGCGACCATAACCACGTGCGGCCAGCAGCGCTGCAATCTGCGCGGGGGTCTCGGACCCGTTGGTGAGCAAAATGAGCTTTTGATCGGGAGCAAGAAACGGCAAAACAGTCTCGGCAGGACGCCCGTGAACTGTGAGTGTTTCCACGCCTGACAAGCTCCACCCCATACGCGCAGCGGCAAGTTGAAAGGCTGACACCTGCGGATGGAACAGCACATCGGATGTCGCGAAGTGTTTTGCCACAATAGGCCCAACAGAATACCAAAGCGGATCGCCAGTGGCCAAAACTGCCACCTGTTTGCCCTGCAATTTTTGAAGTGTCTTCGTCAGCGCGCTAAAGGGCGATGGCCAATTGATGCGTTCCGCACTCAGTTCGGCCGTCAGCGCATGATGCCGTGCGCCCCCGACAATGACATCGGCGGCTTGCAACACCGCGCGCGTCGCTGGCGTCAGGCTGTCCAGCCCATTGTCGCCCATGCCGATGATATGCAGCCAAGCGTTCATTCGCCGATTTCCGGCAAACCGACAGCCAAGGCATTCACGGCAGCAGAGGCAATAGCCGAGCCCCCCCGACGTCCACGTAAGGCGACGAAATCGCAGCCTCTTGGATTGGCAGCCAGTTCAGCTTTGGATTCTGCTGCTCCAACAAAGCCAACAGGAAAGCCAAGGATCACCGCCGGTTTTGGCGCGCCTTGGTCGATCAACTCTAACAGGTGAAACAGAGCCGTTGGCGCATTACCGATAGCAACAACTGCGCCCTCTAAATGATCGGCCCAAAAATCAACTGCGGCAGCAGAGCGTGTGTTGCCGATGGATTTGGCGTGATCTGGCGTACGGGTGTCATTCAGCGTCACGATGACCTGATTGCCCGCGGGCAAGTACCGACGGATAATACCCGCGCCCACCATTTCGCAATCGCACAGGATTGGCGCACCATTTGCCAGCGCTTTGTGACCCGCAATATATGCGTTCGGTGAATAGGCCAAGCGATCCGCCACTTCGATCATACCGCAAGCGTGGATCAGGCGAATGGCAAGCCGTTCCATCCCTGCATCGAACCGATCAAGTTTGGCTTCAGCACGGACTGTGGCAAAGGATTGCGCATAGATTGACTGCGGGTCTTTATTGTAGGGGCGCATAAAGGAACGCGGCGTTTTGAGCGGCGTCACGGAGGCCTCAACGGCCTTTTGCAACAAGGCCTTGTGAACCAACCCAAGGATGCTCGCCTCATGATGCACGATATCGGCGCTATTCTCAGGGGCTCTCATCACAGCGGACAGGTTTCCGTCCAAATCAAGCCTTCGCAATGCGCGCGCCAGCGTTTCGACCTGAGTTTTGTCATGGGGTTGATCGTCGGATTTTGGAATATCAATCAAAGACGGAAAAACCTCAGCCGCGACATGGCCCCGCCCCTCACCAAAGGTTTGAAGCGGCCAAATGGTCAGATCGTTGCGAGCCTGACGAAGCTGCTCAAGTCGCGCGATACCAGTCAAAGCCTGCCCGCCGACAGAGCCTGTGCCTGACAGTTTCCACACCTCTTGAGCGTTTGAAACGCAATCCTCGGCGCGGCGATTGTTTGCAGGCAGGGTATCCCCCCAACCAATAGGCTTTTTACGCGGCAGACCTACGATATCACGTTTGAGCCCATTGCCCCAAAACGGACCCTCTGTTTGAAACATCGTATTGAGCTTGGCCGCAGCATCAAAGCGGTTGTTGGAATTGTCATCATTGTCGACGACTTCGCTGGTAATCAGCGCCCAAACATCGCGCCAGTCAGCTTGTGGGCCCAGCGCTTTTGAAAACCCTTGCGGATAGCCAAAGGCAAAGTCAAACCCTAGAAAAACCCGTTGATCTTTCAACGTGGCCGCATCCAGTATCTCATCAAGAACGGTCATCGCCTCTGCCCGCGTCGCGGGGTTGATCACCTGTGGCGCATCAGAGCTATAGGTGGCAATCCAAATGCTGTCCTCGCCCGTTTTTGGTTTACCAGCAGAGGACCAATCCACGACCACATGGACGTCAAAAAGGGTACGCGTCATGATTTACGCGCACTTTCTGGCCCGTGAGGATGCTTGGCATGCGGGTATTCGGGGTGGCTGTGGTCATGATCATGGTGATGGTGGTCATGGCCATGCGCGTGACCATGAGCGTGGTGATGGTGGTGGTGTCCATGACCATCATCTGCTTGCTGCAAGCGACACATCCCCGTGCAAAAATGATCGCAAAGCGTACAATCAGACACGTTAGACCCTGGCGCAGAGGCCCCTTGGCCTTCGACATGGTGATGGTGGCTTTCTTGCACAGCGCCAACTTCGGCTTCAAAGCCCAAAATCTGCGTCCGATATTTGCACATCACACAAGTGGGCGGCGGCACGTCGCCAAAGGCGGGATGCCCCTTGCCACGGGCCTTGATCTCTGCACGTTCATCGACGGTGATCGTCTTGGTCTCTTGTCCCTCAACGGCCAAAACTTGGGTACGGTAGGCGCAGATGCCGCAATTGGGCACAGCCACATCACCTTGCTGTTCCAAAATGCGTTCCGCAAAAGTTTCCAGAACCTTAGGATGGTCGTTCAGATACCCCGCCTTGACGAACTGAATGTCAGGATGTTGGGCCGCAACTTGGTCGGTAAATCCGTAAATCCTATCGATCAAAATGCCCGTGAACAAGAAATACGGAAACACGATGACGCGCTTATAGCCAAGTTTTGCCACGTGGTTCAGGCAAGGCTCGACCAGCGGAAACGTCACGCCCGAATAGCCCACTTCGCACCAGCCAAAACCAATGCCTTCCCATAGCATCCGCGCGATTTTCGACACGTTGCCATTGGCATCAGGGTCAGAGGCCCCGCGTCCGATCACGACCAAAGCCGTCTCGTGCAAGGGCAACTCGCCATACTCGGCGTTGGCGGCTGTCACAGCCTCTTTGATCCGTGCACCTGCGGCTGCGATCATCTTGGGATCGACGCCAAGTTCGCGACCATATTTCACGTCAATGCCGTGCTTTGCGGCATAGGTATTAAGCACCGTAGGGATATCGTTTTTGGAATGCATCGCAGCAAACAACATGCCGGGGACTGCCAAAATACGGTCACAGCCAGCCTCGCGCAAGCGATCCAAGCCATCGCGGATCACAGGGTTTGCGAACTCAAGATAGCCGTAGTCGACCATCCAATCACTTGGCAAAAGCGCTGGCAATTTTTCGGCCAAGACCCCGAATTCGTCCACGGCAGATTGGCTGCGGGACCCGTGGCCGCAGATCATCACTCCAGTTTTCATGATGGTCACGCTTCCTGTGGCTCTGCGTCGGGCTCTGAGTCTGCCTCGGCTTCACTGTTTGCGTCGTCTTCTTTTTTACCTCTGATCGCGCCCCATATGGCGATGCCAACGGCAGCGCCCAACGCGATGCCCGCGACAACATGATCATGGCCTGCCAACTCACCAACGTGGCCGACATGCGCCAAAGCAGGCGCTGCGATTAAAGTAAAAAGAACAGTCACTAAGTGCCGCATAGTATTTCCTTGTCTCAAGCGCCGCGTATACCCCCAGCGCAGTCACCCCGTAAGGTTGTTTCAATTCAAGGAGGCTGGGAAAATCCCGACGATGCTATTTTGGATCCCCTGTTTGGGTCAATCCAGCCTAGCCAACCTCTCTGGCCCTCAAGATTGAGAGCGTCGTCATGGTCTTTCTATAAGTTCGCAAGCCGCGCGGTGCAATTGGTTTAGCGCAATCACATGGTCGCAGGCCACCATACCGTGCGAATATGCACCATGCCTGCGCCCTCACCCCTGTTTTCGCACAAAGTATATTAGCCTAACTGTTGCGAAGAAAAAGGAGACTCCCATGGGCTTTTTGCAAGACGGTAAATGGAACACAGCTTGGTACGACACCAAATCCAGCGGCGGACAATTTCAACGCACCACAGCAGGGTTTCGCAATTGGGTCACGCCTGACGGTGCCGCTGGCCCGACAGGTAAAGGCGGCTTTAAAGCCGAAGCAGGGCGCTATCATTTGTATGTGTCTTATGCCTGCCCTTGGGCGCATCGCGCTTTGATCTTTCGTGCTCTCAAAGGCTTAGAAGATCTGATCACGGTGTCCGCAGTACATCCAGACATGTTACAGGACGGCTGGACCTTTGCGACAGACTTTGACAGCTGCACAGGCGATGATTTGTTTGGGTCAAAGTTCTTACGCGAGATTTACACCCGCGCTGTGCCAGATGTGTCGGGCCGCGTCACTGTCCCGATCTTGTGGGACAAAACATTGAACACCATCGTGTCCAACGAATCATCCGAGATCATTCGCATGTTCAACTCTGCCTTTGACGATCTAACAAACAATCGGTTGGATTTTTGGCCAGCCTCACAGCGCGACGACATCGAAGCTGTGAATGCACGTATTTATGACACGCTCAACAACGGTGTTTACAAAGCGGGCTTCGCGACCACGCAAGCCGCCTATGACGCTGCTGTCGTGCCGCTGTTTGAAACGTTGGATTGGCTTGAAGAACGCTTGAGCCACAAACGCTATCTGATGGGCGACGACATCACCGAAGCCGATTGGCGGCTGTTCACCACCTTGGTGCGATTTGATTTGGTCTACCATGGGCATTTCAAATGCAACAAGCACATGCTGAAAGATTATCCGAATTTATGGGGCTATACGCGCGAGCTGTATCAATGGGATGGCATTGCTGAGACCACAAAGTTCGATCATTTTGTACGCCACTACCATTACAGTCACGAGACCATCAATCCGAACCGGATTATCCCGATCACGCCAGACTTAGACTGGAATGAACCGCACGGGCGCGGCTGATCGCGACACAGATTGAATGATCACATCGCGGCACGCGAAGATCGGCCATAATGTTCGACCATCGCCGTTAAGTCGGCGGGGTCGACTTCGGATGTTATAAATGCGCGAGCGTTGGCCATGTGTTGAAAAATGGACCCATCCGAGAAAAACGTTGAATTGGTCACAAAAATCACCGGTGTATCGGGGTATCTGTAGTTGGCGTAATCTGCGACAGCGAAAGCCGATCCGTCTTCCAAAACCAAATCAAGAATGATCAAATCAACTGCATTCAGTTGCAGATATTCAATAGCGCTGGATTGGCCAAGGGCACACTGAACGCCGAGCCCATGACGTTCGAGGTGCCGTTGCCAAACGACACCCAAATCTGGATTACTTTCTACGATTAGAACTTGCATAGTCACCCCTGGACCCAATGTCCTGCATCTCATCCCAAAGCTTTCCTTTGAAGGAATCGATGCTCTAAAGTAACGAATGCTTAAGACTATGGTCAATGCACCTGAACCTGTCTTAAAGAACAGATAAAGGTTGCATTTTAACTTGCACTCCCTCTCACAGACAGCAAAAGAGACCCCATGAAAACATGGATCACAATATGCGAAGGCTGCAAACGCGGCGACTGGAATGACCGCCAAGTGGTTGTAACAGATGGAGATGTGCTCGCACAGGCGATAGAAACATGCGCGCAAACGGCGCAAGTGGAAACGCGCCGCGTGTCTTGCACGATGGGGTGCGAACGCGCCTGTAACGTCATTATTCAAGGCTTAGATAATGCTGGCCGCGCCAAAATCGGCTATTCTTTGGGCAGTTTTGACGGCACAGTTGAGGACGCACAGGCGATCACAGAGTTCGCGGAGCTTCATGCGCTGTCTTCCACAGGCCAAGTCCCCTTTCGCACATGGCCTGTCGGCGTAAAGGGCCATTTCGTGTCTCGTCACTTGCCTCTGCCAATTGAATCCGAATCGTCACAGGCCGATAAAACATGAGCAAGCACCGCGACCACGGAGGCGGCCTCGACGCCGCCGCCGCGCGGTTTGGCGGTGAACGCGCCGACTGGCTGGATTTATCGACGGGCATCAATCCCGTGCCTTATCCAATCAGCACATTTCCTAGCGATGCATGGTCCGCTTTACCTGATGCGGCCGCCTCAGATGCGTTGACCCAAGCAGCCCGTACGTTTTGGAACGTCCCCAAAGAAGCCGCGATCTTGCCTGCGCCCGGCGCATCCAGCCTGATCGCGCGCATCCCATCTTTGTGGCCGAGCGGAACTGTCTCGATCCAAAAACCAACATACAACGAACACGCAGGGGCCTTTGATTCACAAGGCTGGCAAGTGAGCCGTGACATGGGGGCTGTTCACGTCGTCGTCCATCCGAACAACCCCACGGGGCGGTTATGGTCTGCTGATGAATTGAACGCGCCCTTCACTGTGATCGATGAAAGCTTTTGCGATATCGCGCCTGATCAAAGCCACATCGCACGGGCTGCACAAAACGATACCATTGTGCTCAAAAGTTTTGGCAAATTTTGGGGTCTGGCTGGCCTGCGCCTTGGTTTTGCCATCGCGCATCCCGACGTCATTCATAAATTGTCGACCATGATCGGTCCTTGGGCCGTGTCAGGGCCCGCGCTGCATATCGGTGCCGCTGCATTGAACGATCAGGCTTGGGCCAAGATCACGCGAATGCGTTTGGCGCAAGACGCGAATAGGTTAGATGGTTTGATGACGGGACAAGGCGCCAAGGCCCTTGGCGGCACATCCCTGTTTCGTCTTTATGAAGTCGATGAAGCGCGAGCATGGCAAGAACGCTTGGCGCGAGGCAAAGTCTGGACGCGGATATTCCCGTACTCAGACAAATGGATTCGCCTTGGCCTGCCAGCCCCAGATGCATGGGGCCAATTGGAGGCAGTCCTTTGACGACGGCTTTCACATTGTTTTGCGCCATGATTCTGGATGCAATGTTTGGCGAACCCAAATGGCTTTGGTCGCGCCTGCCGCATCCTGCTGTGCTCATGGGGCGACTGATCAACTGGGCAGATACACGATACAACACCGGTGCACGACGTAAAGCTAAGGGGATTGTGCTACTCATTGTACTTGTTAGTATAAGCGGCGCAATCGGCGCGTTGATCGCCACCGTTCCCTATTTAGATATCATCGCAGCAGCGATCTTGATCGCTCATAGATCTTTGATCCAACATGTCAAAGCGGTCGCCACAGGATTGGAATCTTCGTTGCAAGACGGGCGGCACGCCGTGGCCATGATCGTTGGACGAGACACTCAAGAAATGGACGCCTCTGCGGTGGCGCGTGGCGCAATTGAATCCGCCGCCGAGAATTTTTCCGACGGTGTTGTTGCCCCTGTGTTTTGGTTTTTGATCGGCGGATTGCCCGCGTTGATGATCTATAAAATGGTTAATACAGCCGACAGCATGATCGGGTATTTGACCCCCAAACACGCTGATTTCGGCTGGGCCTCTGCGCGGTTTGACGATTTGCTCAACCTCATTCCGGCTCGTCTGACTATGTTGCTTTTGCTGCCTTTGGGCGGGCATTCCTTTGCAACGCTCCGCGCCGTGGCCAAAGACGCATCCAGACACCGATCCCCCAACGCTGGCTGGCCCGAGGCCGCACTGTCGCGTTCTCTCGACGTCGCACTCTCTGGCCCGCGTGCCTATCATGGCGAAATGCAACACTATGACTGGGTCAACGAAACGGGCCGAAAACAGGCCCAACCTTCTGACATCCATGTCGCGTGTCAGCGTTTGTGGTTTGCATGGGGCGTGCTGCTTTTGGCCAGCTTAATTTTATCATTCTGGAGCGTTTTCTTGCTCGCTTAACCCATCACATTTGCGCCTGTCACATTCCACCGCTAGGGTGAGTCAAACTGGCGAACAGTCAAAATTGATAACAGGTGATCTTATGCGTTTTCTTCCTCTCGTTCTTGCACTGACATGTGCCTCGCCCGCTTTGGCGAACGTACCTTGTGGCGGTTCCTTTTCCAGCTTTGTAAATAACGCCAAAGCTGAAGCTGTGCGCATGGGGCACAATAAAAGCACCGTGAATAAGTTCTTTGCCAACGCCGCCCATAGCCCTGCCGTGATCAAAGCAGACCGTTCACAAGGCGTATTCAAAAAAGATTTCATCGAATTTTCGCGTGCCGTAATCAGTCAAAACCGGATGAGCAATGGCGCATCTTACGGTGGCAAATACAAATCCGTCTTCGACAAAATTGAACAACAATACGGCGTTTCGCGTGGCGTTTTATTGGCATTTTGGGCGCTGGAAACCGATTACGGTCAAGTTCAAGGCAACTTCAACACGCTCAATTCACTGCTGACTTTGGGCCATGACTGTCGCCGTCCTGAGCTTTTCCAGCCGCAAATTTTCGCCGCACTGGAGCTATACGAGCACGGCGATTTTGATCCTGTACGCACCCAAGGCGCTTGGGCTGGCGAAATTGGAATGGTGCAAATGCTGCCCGAAGACATCTTACGCAATGGTGTCGATGGCGATGGCGACGGTCACGTAAGTCTCAAAACCTCTGCCCCTGATGCGCTGATGTCCGGCGGCAAGATGCTCAAGGGGCTGGGCTGGCGTGCAGGCGAGCCATGGCTGCAAGAGATCACCGTGCCAAGCAATCTTGACTGGTCCAAGACCGGATTGAATCATAAAATTTCCGTGGGCGACTGGGCTAAAATGGGCGTCACCGCTCGCACGGGTAGCCTTGGGAAATCCAACCTCAAGGCGTCAGTTCTTTTGCCCATGGGCCGCAAGGGGCCTGCCTTCTTGGCCTATCCGAATTTCGATGTCTACTTTGAGTGGAACAAAAGCTTTGTCTATGTGACCACCGCAGCCTATTTTGCCACCCGTCTGGAAGGAGCCCCTGCATATAAGGCTGGCAATCCTGATGCAGGACTGTCTGACGCGCAGATGAAAAACCTACAAACGAAGCTCAAAAACCACGGGCATGATGTTGGCAAAGTCGACGGCATCTTAGGCGCGAAAACCCGTGCCGCTGTGCAAGCAGAGCAGCAACGTTTGGGCCTACCTGCCGATGCGTGGCCAACAACATCTTTGCTGGGAGCATTGTGATGATAACCATGGGCGACCTTGACGCCGCACTGCCACATATTTTGTCCGCTCCCAAAGACGACGTGGCCATCGATATTTTATGCACACGCCCAAGTTTTGGAAAACGTGAGTACCCTAACCACATCGAAGTGTCGCCTGCGGGCGGCATCAAGGATGAGCGTTGGCTCAAACATCCTTGGTCGTGCTTAGAAGACGGCAGCCCCGATCCGCGTATTCAAGTCTCGATCCTACCTAAACGCGTCTTTGAGTTGGTGGTACAAGACAAGCTGCACCCCGGCGATACAATCATCGCGGATATCGACACCTCAGCCGAAAATCTTGCCGTTGGGCAACAGCTTCAAATTGGCACCGCCGTGGTCGAAGTGACGGATTTGTTCAATGATGCATGCGTCAAGTGGAAGGTCCGCTATGGTGCGGACGCCAAGGACTGGATCGTAAAACCAGAGAACATTGATCTGCGTCTGCGTGGCGTTTTGTGCAAGATCACGCAAGCGGGCATCATCACAAAAGCGGACCGCATCAAAAAGCTTTAGGGCAGATTAAGCAACCAGCGCTTCGGCCTTTTTCAAATCGACCGAGACCAATTGCGACACACCTTGTTCTTGCATCGTCACCCCAAACAAGCGATCCATGCGCGCCATGGTGACCGCGTGGTGGGTGATGATCAAAAAGCGCGTATCAGTTTGGCGCGTCATTTCGTCAAGCATATCGCAAAAGCGCGTGACATTGGCATCATCCAACGGCGCATCGACCTCGTCTAGCACACAGATTGGCGCTGGATTGGCCAAGAACACCGCAAAGATCAACGCCATAGCCGTCAAGGTTTGCTCGCCACCAGACAACAGCGACAAGGTAGACAGTTTTTTACCCGGCGGTTGGCACATGATCTCAAGGCCGGCATCCAACGGATCATCACTTTCGACCAACATCAGCTTGGCCTCGCCACCGCCAAACAAGTGCCGAAACAAGCTTGAAAAGCTCGTGTTCACTTCCTCAAACGCAGCCAAAAGGCGCTCGCGGCCCTCTTTGTTCAACGATGCGATGCCACTGCGCAGGGTCTTGATCGCCTCTTCCAAATCCAGTTTTTCAGTCTGCAAACTATCGTGCTCTTCACGCACCTCTTTGGAATCTTCCTCGGCCCGCAAGTTTACTGCGCCCAAGCTGTCGCGCAGACGTTTCAGGCGGTTCACATCCACCTCAATCGCCTCGCCCGTGGGCAGGGCGTCAAGATCAATCGCCAGCTCTTCAAGCAGTTTTTCAGGCGTGCTTTCCAGCTCTTCGCGGATGCGCTCAACGGCGGCCATAGTGGTTTCGCGAGCTGCATCACGGCGGGCTTCGGACGCGGCTCGCGCCTCGCGCGCCTCGGATGCCAAACGCTCTGCGTCGCGTTCGGCTGCGACGGCTGCCCGCAAGGCCTCTTCACCTTCAGCCAACATGTCAGCCGATTTGGCGCGACGCAACTCGGCCTCGTCCATGTCGTCCATCAAGGCCGCACGTTTTTCGGCGATCTCGTCAGGTTTTCCGATGGCGTCTTCCAATTCTAGCTCAGAGGCATCTTTGCGGCTGTTCAGTTCCGAAACACGTTTTTCCGCCGTTTCCAAACGATGACGCCACCCAGACAATTCCTTGGTGACTTCTTGTGACCGTCGTGTGCGCGCCTCACCTTCGCGCCGAATTTCATCATAGGATGACCGTTTGGACATCATTGTAATGCGAGCCGCTTCAACGGCCATTTTGACGCTTTCAATCGCATCACGTGCGGCTTGCAAATCGGGCAGGTCTCGCTGCGCGCTTTCTGCCTCACGTAGGCGCGTATCGGCACTCAGCGCTTCTTCATCGTGGCGCGACACGGCCAGCCCAAGGTTTTCAACTTTGCCCTCGGCCAGCGTACGATCGTTTTCAGCACGCGACAAAGCCCGCGCGGCATCTGACAAAGCCCGATCTGCATTGCGGCGAGCCTCGCGTGCAATCCGGTCCGCGTCAGACAGGCGTTGTAACTCTGCTTTGAGATGCTCATGGGCCTGCAAGGCTCCAGCGGCTTTGGCCTCGCCCGCTGCGGTTTCTTGTTTGAGATTTTCCAAACGGTTGAGCTGTTGCAGGCGCAAAGCGGCTGTTGAGGGCGCGTCCTCTGCACCCGCCCGAAATCCATCCCAACGCCACAGATCGCCCTCGATGGACACCAATCTTTGGCCAGGCTCTAGATCAGACTGCAACCGCGCACCATCTTCGGCTTTGATCAAACCGATTTGACCGATACGGCGTTCTAAAACGGCTGGCACAGTGACGTAATCAGACAAGGGATCCGCCCCAATGGGCAAGTCCTGCTCATCAGGGTAATCAGGCAAAGTGACCCAACCAGAGGCTTGATAGGCCTCAATCATAGGTTGGCGCAAATCGTCTGCGAGCGCGGCCCCCAAGGCTTTCTCGTATCCAGCCTGAACCTTGACCAAATCCAACACTTGCGTGCCTGCAATCTGATCACGATCAAGCATTTTAGACAAAGCTGCAAGCTCGGCTTTCAAGGCACCCAGTTCACCTTCGGCCTCGGATCGCGCGGCGCGCGCTGAGGCTTCTCGAGTTTGCGCATCGGCACGCGCCTCATCAGTTTCAATCAGGGCAGCATCGGCCTCTTCGGCCAGATAGGTCGCCTCTTCTTGTGCTGTCACCGCCATCGTCAAAGCTTCAGCGGAACTGGCTAAGGTGGCTTCTGCCTCGGCCACTGACGCGCGAGCACGATCAGATTCACTGCGCGCGCGATCAAGTGTTTTGCGGTTGTCCTCGACAAGACGCATCGCAGATTGATGCCGTGCCGCCAAACGCGCCACGTCTTCGGTCATTTCAGAAAGCTGTGCTTCGCGATCTTGCAAAACTTCATTGGCCTCAGATGCGCTGAGTGACGCTTCATCCAATTTAGGCTCGTGACCTTCAGCGGCCTTTGACAGCTCGCGCTTTTCCCATTCCAAGCGCTCAATCGTTTCGCCTGCGTCACGGTTAAGCTGTTCTTCGCGGGTCATGTCAGCGACGAGCTGATCAATACGTCGTGTCAATGTGTCGATAGAGGCGCGCGCGCGCTTTTCTTCATCCGACAGCTGGTCACGCGCAACGGTAAGGCGCTGCAATACGGCGGCTGCGATGGCTTCTTCTTCGCGCAATGATGGTAGGATTTCTTCTTTCTCGGCGCGCTGTTTAGCAGCGCCAAGTGTGAGTTTTTCCGCCTCGGCGGCTTGCTTCAAACGGCTGCGCAGAATCTCTTCGGCCTCGGCCCGTGCGAGGTCTGCGTCTCTCCAGCGACGGTAAAACAGTGTGCCTTCGGCTTGACGCAGCTCTGTGCCAATTTCGCGATACCGCGCGGCTTGGCGGGCTTGACGCGCAAGCGATGCAATTTGCGAGGCAAGCTGTTCAAGCACATCATCAACACGGGCCAAATTGGTCTCAGCCCCTTTGAGTTTCAACTCAGCCTCGTGGCGCCGTTGATACAGGCCGGAAATACCAGCGGCCTCTTCCAGAATGCGCCGCCGCGCTTTGGGTTTGGCGTTGATCAGTTCCGAAATTTGCCCCTGACGCACAAGCGCGGGCGAATGCGCACCGGTGGAGGCATCGGCAAACAACATCGACACATCGCGCGCACGCACATCTTTGGTGTTCACTTTGTAAGCAGATCCAGCGTCACGGGTGATGCGGCGGGTGATTTCAACGGTATCCGCCTCGTTAAACCCCGCAGGGGCAAGGCGTTCCGAGTTGTCGATGGTCAAAGCCACTTCAGCAAAATTACGTGCGGGGCGCGATGAGGCACCCGCGAAAATCACGTCTTCCATGCCGCCGCCACGCATGGCTTTGGGGCGGTTCTCCCCCATGACCCAACGCAGCGCTTCAAGCAGGTTCGATTTGCCGCATCCGTTTGGTCCGACCACGCCTGTCAGCCCCTCAGCGATCACAAGATCGGTGGGGTCTACAAAGCTTTTGAAGCCATTGAGGCGAAGTCGGTTGAAGCGCACGTGCGGCCTTATTTGGTTCTGTATTTGATTCTGTTGATAAAAACTGTCCTAGGGCGGTCAGGTTCTGTCAACAGAGACCTGCCGAATATAGGGATTAGCGCCAAGTTATCCACAAGATATTGCGATGCGCGAGGGGCGCAGCGCGAAGTCATCCAAAAGTATCAGGGGAATCGCCTTGACCCAAGGGGGGAGTTTGCGTCAAATAAGCAGGCTATGGTTCCCCTATCGTCACGCTAAGCGTGCTGGGGAGAAATGGGAATGTGGTAAGAGTGACCCAAGTCGGGGCTCGAATCCACAGCCGCCCCCGCGACTGTATGCGGTGAGTGCACGCCAACACTGCCACTGGACCTTACGGGTTTGGGAAGGCGGCGAGCGCACATTGACCCGCAAGCCAGGAAACCTGCCGTGGCCTTATATCAACCAGCCGTCGGGGATGACGGCTAAGGAAGGACTGTACTATGCATATCGAGCCAGGTCTCGTCACAGGCGCAAAACTTGCGCTGTCTGTTGTAACCGCTGTTGGCGCTGCGGGCTTTACTGCCAAGCACGCGGCCCAAGCGATCCGCGAAACTGGCGTTATGTCATTTGCCGCACGCACTTTGGCTGCATCCATCGCCGTTTTCATCTTTTTCCAAGTGCTACCACATCACGCAGTTGGCGTGTCTGAAGTACACTTCATCTTTGGGTCCACGATCTTTTTGATCCTTGGCGCAGCGCCTGCTGCGATCGGTTTGGCGCTGGGTCTTTTGATCCAAGGTCTTTTGTTCGCTCAAATCGATTTGCCACAATACGGCATGAATGTCACAACTTTGGTCGTGCCTTTGTTGGCGATCAAAATGGTTGCGGATCGCATTATCGCACCGGGCACAGCCTATGCAGACGTGAGCTATAAACAAGCGCTGGCGCTGTCCACAACCTACCAAGCTGGCGTTGTCGCTTGGGTTGGGTTCTGGGTTACATACGGTCAGGGTTTTGGATCTGAAGTCTTGGCGTCCGTCGGCACATTTGGTGCGGCTTACATGCTTGTTGTCGCACTTGAGCCTTTCGTTGATTTGGCTGCCCTTGCAGGCGCCAAAGCGATTAAAAAGCACCTGAGCACCACTGGCCTTGCGGCCCCACGCCTGTTCAACGCTGCTTAAATCAAAATATTAATCATGCATGCGCCGAGGCCTCATCGCCTCGGCGTTTTCATGAATGGAGGCACATATGCCCGCTAAAATTCCTGCCACGGTTGTCACTGGCTTTTTAGGCGCTGGAAAAACCACGCTGATCCGTCACATGCTGGCCAACGCAAACGGCAAACGCATCGCTTTGATCATCAACGAATTTGGTGATTTGGGGGTGGACGGCGATATTCTGAAGGGCTGCGGGGACGAAACCTGCACCGAAGATGATATCATGGAGCTGTCGAACGGCTGCATCTGTTGCACCGTTGCTGACGATTTCATTCCCACGATGGAAAAACTGCTCGCACGTGAAAACGCGCCAGATCACATCGTGATTGAAACCTCTGGCTTGGCTTTGCCGCAACCGCTTGTCCGCGCGTTCAACTGGCCCGAGATTTCCACCCGCGTCACTGTTGACGGTGTTGTCACTGTGGTAGATGGAAAGGCTGTGAACGAAGGCTTGTTTGCCCACAACGTTGCCGCAGTTGACGCGCAGCGCAAGCTTGATGAAAACCTCGATCACGAGACGCCTTTGTCGGAATTATTCGAAGATCAAATCGCCTGCGCCGATATGATTGTCGTGAACAAAGCCGATCTTTTGGGTGACGTTCAAGCCGACACCTTGGTGGCAAAACTCAAATCCGAGGCGCGCACTGGCGTCCAAGTGGTACGGGCCACGCACGGCGCTTTGCCGATTGATGTGTTGCTGGGTCAAGGTATTGGCGCTGAGACCGATATGTCCAGCCGTCACGAAGTGCATCACCACCACCATGACCACGACGACGATCATCACGACCATGAGGACGATCACACGGAGGATCATCATCACCATGATCACGATCATGATGCCTTTGAAAGCTTCATCGTGTCGCGTGATGAAGTGACCGATCCGAAAGCCTTTGCAGCACAGGTCTCATCAGTGATTGCAGCACATGGCATTTTGCGCCTCAAAGGCTTTGCTGCTGTCTCGGGCAAACCGATGCGCTTGACCATTCAGGCGGTTGGCCCGCGGGTGGATCACTACTTTGATCAGCCATTTGGCGATTCTCCACGAGACACCCGTCTTGTTGTGATTGGTCATGCTGGCCTTGATCGTGCGGCGATTACAACCGCCCTTTGCGCATAGAGGTACTCTTATGATCATTGTCGAACTTGGCAATCCGCTTGATCCCCAGCCCTCAGCCCTTTTGGCTGAGGCGCAAGCCTTGCAAGCCGAAATCTATGATGAAGAACACAATCACGCCCTGCCCACGGATGCCTTAGCAGCCGAGGACGTGCGCTTTTTCACAGCGCGCGAAGGGGACGTGGTTTTGGGGGTCGGCGCATTTAAAATTCACGCAGGCGACAAATACGGTGAAGTGAAATCTATGTTCACCGCAGCCGCAGGTCGAGGCAAAGGCATCGCCGCCGCCATCATGCGTGCGATTGAAGACATGGCAAAAGCCGAAGGCCTGACATCTCTCAAGCTTGAAACGGGTGATGAATTGGCTGCCGCCGTACGCCTATACGAACGCTTTGGATTCGAACGCTCAGGGGCGTTTGGCGATTATGAAGACAACGGCGTGAGCGTCTTTATGCAAAAGACGCTCAGCTAAGTCATTTGACTTTTTTAGCCTCAGCCGCCGCTTTCATTCTGGCCAATAATTCGGCCTTGGTGTCTTTGACACTGAAAGGGTTTTTAGGCGTCCCTTTGGCGTTGTGTTCATTGTGTTTGGGTGCGTTTTTGCCAATTTTAGGCGCACCTGATTTACCATAATCCATGGGAATACCTCTTTGGTTTGCCCGCTGATGCCGCAAAGCGCGACATGAAACAAGAGAATACGACAAAGGACGTCGCCCATGCACCTTCTTGCTGCCACTGCCGGTTCCGTAGATGACGGCACTGAAGCTGTCGATCTCAGCCAAACTCCCGCCGATTTGGTGGTGATTTCTGCGGCAGATACGGAACTGGCGATGTTATCCTTGGCGCACAGTCATTTGCCTGATGGGCCCAGCCTGCGGTTGGCCTCGATGATGCATTTGCGTCACCCGATGTCGGTGGATTTGCATCTTGATGACTGCGCCACAAAATCACGTATGGTCATTGCGCGGGTTTTGGGCGGCACGGGCTATTGGAAATATGGCGTCGAACAATATGCCGCGCGATTGCATGAGGCAGGCGTGACGTTTATTGCCCTGCCCGGTGATGACAAACCCGATGCGGAACTCGCGGCTTTATCTACCATTCCGTCAGAGCATTATCATGCTCTTTGGTCCTATTTGACTGAAGGCGGCGCGGACAATGCCCGTAATTTTTTGCGCTATGCTCAGGCCCTTTTAGAGGGCGGCGCCCTGCCAGAACCTGCCAAGCCGTTGTTGCGCGCCGGTCTGTATTGGCCCGCCCAAGGCTTGACCACCTTAGAGAAAATCAAAGCCGATTGGACGCCTGACGCACCCGTCGTACCAATCGTGTTTTATCGCGCACTGGTCCAAGGTGCGGGCCTTGCTCCTATCGATGGCATGGTCAAGACCCTGTCGTCGCGCGGCCTCAATCCACTGCCTGTCTTTGTGGCGTCTCTCAAAGACCCGATTTCCGTGGCGACACTCGAAACCCTTTTCACTGACGCCGCCCCTAGCGTAATTTTGAACTGTACGTCATTCGCCGTTGGCACGCCCGAAGGCACAGGCGCTGTCAATCCGCTGGCCACAGAGTTCGCCAATGGCGCACCTGTGTTTCAGGTGGTTCTATCTTCGTCTTCAGAGCAGTTATGGAGCGAAGGGACGACAGGTTTGTCAGCCCGCGATATAGCTATGAATGTGGCCTTGCCCGAAGTGGATGGGCGCGTGTTGACCCGTGCTGTGTCATTCAAAGGCGAAGCGTATTTTGATGAGGCCACGCAGTGCCCGATTGCAACGTACAAAGCCAATGCAAACCGTATCGATTTTGTCGCGGATTTAACGGCCAACTGGTCTGCGTTGCGTCACACCACAGCGAACAACCGCAAAGTTGCTTTGATTCTGGCCAACTACCCGAACAAAGATGGACGTCTTGCAAACGGCGTGGGCCTTGATACGCCAGCGGCCACCGTTGGCACTTTGAATGCCCTTAAACAGGCAGGATACGATGTCGAAAATATCCCCGAGAACAGCGATACTTTGATGCAAAGCATTCTTGCGGGACCGACGAATTGGTTGACCGAGCGCGCGCAGCGCACAGGCGGCGAAAGGCTCGCGCTTACAGATTACCTAAGCGCCTATCACGCCCTGCCGCAACCCGTACGTGATCAAATCGAGGCCCGTTGGGGTGCGCCGGAAACCGATCCGTTTTTCGCTGACGGCGCCTTCGCGTTATCCATCTTGACCTATGGCAACGCAGTCGTCGGTATTCAGCCCGCACGGGGCTATAACATCGATCCGACCGAGACCTATCACGCACCGGACTTGGTGCCGCCACACAACTACCTCGCGTTCTATTTCTACCTACGCCATGCCTTTGGTGCACAGGCTTTGGTGCATATGGGCAAACACGGCAATCTTGAATGGTTGCCCGGCAAAGCCACGTCATTGTCCGAAGTTTGTATGCCCGAAGCCGTCATGGGCCCGATGCCGCACCTTTATCCATTTATCGTCAATGATCCAGGTGAAGGCACTCAGGCCAAACGGCGCGCACAGGCTGTTATTATTGACCACCTAACGCCACCGCTAACACGCGCCGAAACCTATGGTCCGCTGCGCGACTTGGAAGCGTTAGTGGATGAATATTTTGAAGCCGCAGGGGTTGATCCACGCCGCATTGGTGAGCTGCGCAAAGAGATTTTGTCGATGTCATCCGTGACAGGGTTAGACCGTGATGTTGGCATGACCGGCGATGAAGACAGTGATCTGGCCAAGCTTGATGCCTACCTGTGCGAGTTGAAAGAAGCGCAAATTCGCGATGGTCTGCATATTTTTGGTCACGCGCCTGAGGGACGCCTTGCGCGCGATTTAGCATTGGCATTGGTCCGCGTACCGCGCGGGGATGGCAAAGGTCACGATGCGTCTTTTGTGCGCGCTATAGCCGCTGATTTCGGCTTTGATTGTGATCCTTTGGATTGTGATATGGCAGCCCCTTGGACAGGGTCTAAACCAGATGTTTTGGCAAGATTAGACACGGATATGTGGCGCAGCACTGGCGATACAGTTGAGCGTCTTGAGCTATATGCTGCGCATCTTTTGGATACAGGTTTGAACGCCTTTGGGCCTGCTTCACAATTGGTTCTGGATCACGTACGAGGCAGCGTTTTGCCCATTGTGACGTCTTGCGGTCCTGCAGAAATTGATGGGCTTTTGACAGGCCTTGAAGGGCGTTTTGTACACCCCGGACCAAGCGGCGCACCGACCCGTGGACGGTTGGATGTATTGCCAACAGGGCGGAACTTTTTTTCAGTCGATGCCCGCGCTGTACCGACCCAAACAGCATGGAAACTGGGCTGGAAATCCGCGAATATGTTGATTGAGCGTCATCTGCAAGATCACGGCGATTGGCCGCGCGCGATGTTGGTGACCGCTTGGGGCACTGCGAATATGCGCACTGGCGGCGACGACATTGCGCAGGCTTTGGCCTTGATGGGCGTCAAACCGAAATGGGATTCGATGTCGCGTCGCGTGACTGGATTTGAGATCTTGCCAGCGGGCGTTTTGGGCCGACCTCGTGTCGATGTAACCCTACGTGTGTCAGGATTTTTCCGTGACGCCTTTCCGCAGCTGATCGCATTGGTCGATAGTGCAGCGCGGGCGGTGCAAGACCTTGATGAAAGCGTCGACCAAAACCCTGCTGCCGCACGGGCGCGTGATGGCGAAAGCACCGCGCGTGTCTTCGGGGCAAAACCTGGGGCGTATGGCGCGGGACTGCAAGCTATGATCGACGAGCGCCTTTGGGACGGGCGTGATGATCTTGGCGATGCCTACTTGGAATGGGGCGGCTACGCCTATGGCGCAGGGCGCGAAGGTGTCAAAGATCGGACTGGATTTGAGGCCCGTTTGAGCCAAGTCGAAGCCATTGTACACAACCAAGACAACCGCGAACACGACCTTTTGGACAGTGATGATTACTACCAATTTGAGGGCGGGGCTGCGGCAGCTGTGGCACGTTTGCAAGGCCAAGATCGCCCAATTTATCACAACGACCATTCGCGCCCTGAACGGCCAGTCATTCGTACCTTGGACGAGGAAATAGGGCGTGTTGTGCGATCGCGTGTGGTGAACCCGAAATGGATCGATGGTGTCAAACGGCATGGTTACAAAGGTGCATTTGAGATTGCCGCAACTGTCGATTATTTGTTTGCCTTTTCAGCCACGACCCATGCCGTGAAGGACCATCATTTTGATATGGTCCATGCGGCATTTATTGAAAACGACGACACACGTGACTTTATTGCGGAACATAACGCGCCAGCGCTTAAAGAAATTGCCGAACGGATGATTGAGGCGATGGATCGCGGGTTATGGCGCCCAAGATCCAATTCAGCACGCAGGCTTTTGGAAACGCTTATCTAAGCGGTTGGGCAGATTGTAATAGCTTTGACCAGCGCGTGATCGCCAACAAGCGATCCCTTTTTCACATCACAAGAGGTGGCCTGCACAATCGCCTCATATGCTTGCTGAAAAATCAACAAACGCGAAGGCGGCGGGAAAACCACATTTACCCGATGGGCCTCAACTCGATTGCCATTGAATTCTGTGTAGACCTTAAACGTGTTGCCACCGACCGCGACCACTTGCGCACCAGCACGGCCATAGCCCAAGGCGGGACTGTCCAACGCACATCCACCCAAGACTGCGAGAACGAAGAGTGGACTTAATATACGATGAACAAATCCCATGATGAGACTGTCGCTCGATATGCTTAAGGCTTCGTTAACGTCATCCCGACGATATCAGATTGGAGGTCCCGCTCTCCAACACCACGACCTCATCACCGAGCTTCATCGTACCTTCGACCTCGACCACTGCGTTCTGTCCAAAAATGATCTTGCCGTTAGAGGCGCGATGCAGACGCCGTAGCGTGGCCAAAGGCTCATAGACATCTGTTTGAATACCAGTGGCCGGATCTTGCGTGACCATAATACAGCGCTCGCATGGCTTAACGATACGCAGCACTGTCGAGCCAATGCGGATCAAACGCCATTCATCTTCTGCCCAAGGTTCAAAATCGCCTTCAATCACAACATTGGATCGAAAGCGGCGCATTTCGACAGGTGACGCCAATTCAGCATTCAGCGCCAGCAAAGACGGTGTCGTCGTGACCAAGATCGGAAATCCGTCAGAAAACCCCGTGAAATGTGCCGTCTTCGCGTAGGCAGCAGATACCGCACGCACACTGTCATCAGGCATATAAACCAAACGAACTTCGCGTTCGAGCGCAGAGGACAGAAAGTGGGAAGCGTAATTCCCAGCATCTTGCACGTTTTTGATTTCTGTTGAAAACACGGAAGCATTGGTCGGAGCGTTATTGGGCCAAGGGACGTCAATGCGCTCGCCGTCAAAAGACAGGCTAATGCCAAAGTCAGTGCAGACCGCATGCAGATTGGCCAAGGCTGGCAATTCACGACGCGTGGCCGCAATGCCAGAGTTATAAATAACAGCCCAGCGGCGATCTTGATCTATTCCAAACGGCCCTGCGGTCGCCATTGCGAGATCGTAACCGGTCATGCTTTTGACTGGGTATTTCGTAAGGCGCGCGAGCTTCATATATTTCTCAAATGTACATCTGGTTCCTTTACGTAACTCTTATGTGATTCGCAGCAACATTGGCAGTTGTCGCATTAGACAGGTTGCCACTGACCTAGACGTCACTTTTCGTATTGCTCCAGTCGCGCGACAGATAAAGCCATGCCCCTTAAAGCCACATCGGAACACATTTGAACATTACAAGTTAAGCAGTGATGGCAGATCATCCATATGCGCCAAATGCTCTGCGCCGATGGCGATCAAATGCGCGCCATCGCCGTTCGGGTCAAACCCAAGCGTTCGCATCCCAGCGCGCAAACCTGCCGTGGCCCCAGCAACGCTGTCATCGACCACAACACAGTCTTTGGGGGCTACCCCCATAAAGGAGGCCGCTTTCAAAAACAGCTCAGGGTCAGGTTTCCCCGCTTTGCAATCATGCGCAGAAAAAATCCGCCCCTTAAGGCGGTCAAACAACGCAGGGTGCGCGCCGAGCGTGATGTCCATTTTCGCCATAGGCCCGTTGGACCCTACGGCATAGGGAATACCTGCGGCGTCCAAAGCATCCAAGGTACGCTCAATTCCTGCGATCAAGGGCACGCCTTGTTTGAGCCGCTCAAACATTTTGGTATAGATTGCATCCACCCAGTCATCTGGCAAATCCGCCCCGTTGACGCGTGCTTTTTTAGCGATATCTGCCATCGCTACGCCCATGTAATCTTCGTCCACCTGCGCCATTGTCAGCGTCAAACCGTAGAGTTCCAGATCATCGCGAAGCAATGCCAATGTAGGCGGTTCGCTATCGACAAGAACGCCATCGCAGTCAAAAATGACCAATTTCGGTTGTTTCATTTTGGCTCCAGAAAGTTGATTTTGGTGTCACCATATTTTCGTGTGTCCAACAAGATGAGCGCATCAGGGACAATGATAGGTGAGGAATCTTCCCAAACCACAAGGGCCCGCGCTGTGAGCCAATTGCCTGCCAGCGCAGCGGCCATCGCTTTTTCGCCCATGGTTTTCGCATAAGGCGGATCAAGAAACACCAGATCATAGGGCGCGTCAGGATTTTGTGGTAAGCGCGTGGCGTCAGCACGGATGAGTTTGCATTTCGGTCCCGCTTTGCAAATCGCGATATTCTGTTCGATCAGGCTTTGCGCTTTGCGTCCATCATCGACAAAGGTGACACATTCACCGTCTCGCGACAGCGCTTCAAGGCCAAGCGCGCCGGTGCCTGCGAACAAATCAAGCGTGCGCGCATCGGTCAAAGCATCACCAAATTTACCGCCCGCCAAGACATTAAACAGGCTTTCACGCACACGGTCAGTTGTGGGCCGCAGGTGCGCCCCCGCATCGCCTTTCCCCAAAGCAGCCAAAGCAAGCCCTCGATATGTTCCAGCAACGATCCGCATTAGGCTTTGAGTAGCGCTTTAAGATCAGAGGCAGGATCTGCAACGACACTTGGGTCGGCAGACTTGCCGCTCTCGATCAAACGTTTGGCGACCATATAGCCGCGCGGATCATTCATTGCGTCAATCGCGATCAAAGCCCCGTTTTTATAGTACCAATGCGACCGCATAGCACCACCATCACGCAGGACAACTTGGTCATGCCCAACTGACAGACCCGCGATTTGCAATTTTACATCATATTGGTCTGACCAAAACCAAGGTTTCGGTGTATATTCGATGTTCTGACCAAGCATATTTTTGGCAGCAATAGCCCCTTGATCGATGGCGTTGCCCACGTTTTCTAAACGCACCTGCACGCCATTTTGCGGATAGGAGGCACAGTCGCCCGCCGCATAAATCGAGGGATCAGAAGTGCGCGCAAACAGATCGGTTTTTATACCATTGTCGACCGTGACACCTGCCGCCTCAGCCAACTGCGTGCCCGGAATGATGCCGACGCCAACGATGACAAAATCAACATCTAAGACGCTGCCATCTGACAATTCTGCGCCGGCGACACGCCCCGTGCCCGTCAAGCGGTTGAGACCAACGCCCTCAAGAATGCGTACCCCATGGTTTTCGTGCAGTGCGCGGAAATAATCAGAGGTCTCTTTGGAGGCAACACGTTGCAAAATGCGCTCGGACATTTCCACCAAAGTTACGTTGAGGCCTTTCTTAGCCGCCACTGCTGCGGCTTCCAAACCGATATATCCCCCACCAACAATCAACACGGATGCTCCTGTGACAAACTCAGGTGCAATCGCGTCAGCATCTGCCAAGCTGCGCATGGTATAAACGCCGTCCAAATCACCGCCAATTTTGGCTGGCAAGTGACGCGGCGCAGACCCTGTCGTTAAAGCCAAAGCGTCATAGCTCAGCGTTTCACTCACGCTATTTTTGGTAACTGTGATCGTTTTCATCGCAGCATCAATATCAGTCACCCGCGTTGATCTGCGCAGCGTGATGTTCTCATCGGCGTAGTAAGATTCGGGACGTAAATACAGTCGATCAAGCGCCATCTCGCCAAGCAAATACGCCTTAGACAAAGGCGGGCGTTGATAGGGAATGGCCGCCTCATCGCCGATCAGAGTGATTTGGCCTTCGAACCCCTGCCCCCGCAACGTGGTCACGATGGATTGGCCAGCTTGGCCTGCGCCGACAACAATGTAATGGGACATGTGATTTCTCTTCTGGCCTAATGTTGTGGGAACCTTATATCTTTAGATGAGAAATGAAAACGCATAGAGGACATGTCATGACAATCTCAATCGGTGATAAATTGCCCGACGCGACGCTACTTCAAATGGGTGCGAATGGCCCAGAAGCCGTCGAACTGGGAACAAAAACCAAGGGCCGCAAAGTGGTTATTTTTGGCCTGCCAGGCGCATATACAGGCGTGTGTTCTACTGCACATGTGCCAAGCTTCATCCGCACAAAGGATGCTCTCTCAGCCAAAGGCGTAGATGAAGTGATCTGTGTCTCGGTCAACGACCCTTTCGTGATGAGCGCTTGGGGCGAAGCAACAGGCGCAACTGCGGCAGGCATCGCGATGCTTGGGGATGCAGAGTCGACTTTGACCAAAGCACTTGGCCTTGAGTTCTCGGCGCCCCCCGCAGGCCTGATTGACCGTTCTAAACGTTACGCCCTCGTCGCCGAAGACGGTGTCGTGACCGTGCTGCAAGTGGAAGACAACGCAGGCGAATGTAACATTTCTGCTGGCGAAAGCGTCGTTGACGCGCTGTAATTCTTATTACTTTTGAACGTCAAAGCGCGCGCGTCACATAGGACGCGCGCGCTTTTTGATGTATCCCTACGCTATTCGGCAGTATTAAAGACGGTGCGCGTCGGGAATGGAATTTCTATTCCAGTTGCGTCTAAAGCTTCTTTTACATTGCGCTTCATATCGGCTTGATATTGGAAATACTCCGATGATGGCACCCAAACGCGCACCAAGAAATCCACCGAAAAATCGCCCAAGTTGTTCACCTGAATAAACGGTTCGGGATCTGCCATAGACCGTGGGTCTGCCATGATCGTGTCACGAATGGCCTTTTCTGCGGCTTTCAGGTTGGCCCCATATGAAACCCCAAAAACCCATTCCGCACGACGGGTGTCGTTGGTCGAATAATTTGTGATGATGTTGCCCCAAGCTTGGGCGTTGGGAACAATAATTTGTACATTTGACAGATCGGCCAGCTCAGTAAAATTGAGTGTGATGTCTTTAACCGTCCCAGCGGTGCCGGCAATATCAACAAAATCACCGATTTTAAACGGACGGAAAAAGACGATCATCACACCTGCCGCAACATTCGACAGCGTGCCTTGCAGCGCCAAACCAATCGCCAAACCACCAGCACCGATCAACGCCACAATCGAGGTCGTTTGAATGCCAAAGGTATTGAGTACAAACATCACAGTCAGCACCAAGATCAAGTAACGCGCAATGTTGCTCAAAAAGTTGAACAGCGTCACATCTAAAGCCTGATACCGAAGCCCAATACCGCGCACACGGCGCGACACGGCCCGCGACACGACAAGGCCAGCCAAGAGCATGAGCAACGCCCCCAAAACCGAACCGCCTAGGCTGATCAAAGCATCAACCGACATAAGGTCGCCAATCGTGGTGTCTTGGTAAATCGTATAGGAAAGAATCGTATCAAGCATTGCCTGCTGCCTCGTTCATTTTCTGTGCCAAAGCGATGTCTTTTGCGGTCACCCCGCCGGCATCATGGGTCGTCAAAGTGACCTCAACCGTGCGATAGACATTACGCCACTCTGGGTGGTGGTTCATTTTTTCTGCGATCATCGCCATCTGTGTCATCCAGCCAAATGCGGATATAAAATTCGCGAACTGAAAGGTTTTGGTCAGAGCATCGCCCGCCTCAGCCAGCTGCCAGCCAGACGGAATTTGCCCGCTCATTTCGGCTGTCGCTATCAGATCAGTCATGGTCGTCCTCTGTGTTTGTGCGCCTAAATGGGCCGTAACTTGTCAACACTTCCGTGTCTTGATCTACAGCCTCGCGTTCAGCATCAACGTAGTCTTGAACTGCGCGCGCAAACCCAGCATCCGCGATCCAATGCAGCGAATGCGTTGTCTTTGGCAAATAGCCCCGCGCCAACTTATGTTCGCCCTGCGCACCGGCTTCGACCCGCGCCAATTCATGGGTGATCGCATAATCGATGGCTTGGTAGTAGCACAACTCAAAATGCAAGCAGGCGTGATGTTCCGTGCAGCCCCAATAGCGCCCAAACAAGGTATCGCCACCAATGAAATTGAGCGCACCGGCGATGGCAACGCCATCTCGCATGGCCAAAACCAAAAGCACATCGTCGCGCATGGTCTCTTGCACGCAATCGAAAAAGGCACGCGTCAAATAGGGCGTGCCCCACTTGCGTGCGCCTGTGTTTTGGTAGAACTGCCAAAAGGCATCCCAGTGCTCGGCTTGAATCGCATCGCCTGTCAGAGATAGAATCTCGCCACCAAAGCCCTGCGCTTGCTTGCGCTCTTTGCGAATAGCTTTGCGTTTGCGCGCGGACAGATCACTTAAAAAGACATCAAAGTCCGCGTAGCCATTATTTTCCCAATGGAACTGCTGACCGATCCGATGCAAAAGCCCCATCTCGCGACCGGTGCGGGCCTCATCTTCAGTACAAAAGGTAATGTGCAACGATGACAGATTTTGCTCTGATGCCACATGTACAGCGCCTTGCACCAAGGCCGTTTGACCTATCGCGTCATAGCCTTCGCGACACAGAAACCTGCGCCCAGTTGCAGGTGTAAACGGCACAGCAACTTGTAGCTTTGGATAATAATGACCACCCGCATTTTCGTAGGCCTGCGCCCATGCATGATCAAAGACGTATTCGCCTTGAGAATGCCCTTTCGCATAAAGGGGAGCAACGGCAATAAGCTGGCCATTCTGGCGCGCCCCCAGATAGCGTGGCGCCCAACCGGTGCTTGCGCCAACAGAGCCAGACTCCTCAAGCGCCGTCAAAAAACGGTGAGTTGTAAATGGATCTAGAGGCTGCCGCGATCCTTGGGTGCGTCGCACAGCACAAGCATCCCAATCGCTTGGGTCAAATTCGGCCATACTGCCGCTAACAAAAATCTCAATCTGATCACTCATAGCGCACTCCTGCGCTTATAACCTGTACCCTGAGAGGCCAACGTCAAGCAGGAACATAGCCTTCAAAGGTAATATTCTCGGCATAACGTGCTGCATCTGCGGCCTCGCTTGCGGAACGAATAGTCCAACACAAAATATGCGCACCAACTTCTTTAAGATCTTGAATCCGCGGTGAGGCCAAATTCGTCCATTGATGCGACACAAAGCTCGCACCGACGCGGTCATAATCAGAAATTTCGCGCAACGCGGCGCGGGTTTCTTCTTTTAATAATGGCCAATCTTGGGGCGGATATCCGCATGTCGTCAGTCCACGAGGAATATTCGGTGCGGCCTCGGCCAACGCAGCGACCGCATGAGGGTTGAACGACATCACCGCAACGGCACCAGCGTAGCTTTGTAACAAGCGCGCCACTTTGCGTTCTAACGGTCCAACATTGGGCCCCATAACACCATCTTGATCTTTTATTTCAATCAAAAGCGGCACACGACCAGCAACACGATCCAAAACCGCAGCCAATGTCGGCACGCCAATCTCGCCAGATCGGAAACGCACTTGGCTAAGCTCAGCTTCTGTGTGTTGCGCGAATGGCCCTGTGGCTTCGGTCAAGCGATCAAGGTGATAATCGTGGAACACCATCGCTTGGCCGTCTTTGCTTTGCTGAATGTCGATCTCTATGCCGAAGCCGCCTGCAATCGCCGCCTCAATCGCTGCGAAATTATTCTCCGCACGACCTTGCCCCTCATCATGCAAAGCACGATGCGCTATTGGCGATTTCAGAAAAGCATCAGGAAGAGAGACCCTCATTTAAACAACTTCGAAAATGGCTTCGATTTCAACAGCAACACCGAAAGGAAGAGAGCCAGCGGACACAGCAGAACGCGCATGGCGACCAGCTTCTCCCATCAGCTCAACCATCAAATCGGATGCGCCGTTGATGACCTTAGGCTGATCGGTGAAATCAGGTGTTGAGTTGACGAACCCAACTAATTTTACAAGGCGTTTGATCTTGGACAAATCACCGCCAGCGGCAGCTTTGGCTTGAGCCAAAAGTGACAAGGCGCATGTTTGTGCTGCCACAGCCCCCTGCTCAACGTTGAGATCAGCGCCAAGTTTACCTGTGATCAAACCATCTGGTCCGTTAGATATCTGACCAGAAACATGTACCAAATGACCGACCTGTACAAAAGGAACGTAGTTCGCAGCGGGCGCGGGCGCATCTGGCAGCGACAGGCCAAGCGCGGTCAATTTTGCTTCGATGGGATGGGTCATAATCTTGATCCTAACTCTAATGGTGTTGTCAATCTTCGCGGAACGCGCGCATAAAGTAATCTGTGAGCGGTTTTGTTAAATAAGCCAAGGGCGAACGTTCGCCCGTTGACATATATGTTTCTACAGGCATGCCGGGAATAAGAACAGATCCTGCAGGCAGCAGACTTCTTTGATCTTCATTGATACGGATTTCCACCAAATAGTAGCTTGTGCGTGTGGCATCATCGATGAAAGCATCAGCGGATATTTTGGTCACAGAACCGTTTATTTCAGGCGTGGTGCGACTGTCAAAAGTGGAAAAGCGCAAACGCACCGGTTGCCCTAGGTAGACTTTATCAACATGGATAGGGCTTACACGCGCGGCAACAACCAAAGGACGATCTTGAGGCACGATGAACAACAGTGGCTCAGCTGATGTCACCACCGCGCCAGCACCAAAGACCGACAGATCATACACAACGCCGGACAAGGGCGCGCGCACATCAAGCCGCTTAAGACGCTCTTGCAGGTTTTCGCGCTGCTGACGCAATTCCAAACTGCGCGCTTGGATATCTCGCAACGCGGTGATGGCGCTTTCGCGGCGGTCAGAACTCAGCTTAAGAATTTGCAATTCTGTCTCAGTGCCTTGAGATTCAGCCTGTGCCATCGCCGCGGACAGCGACCCGATTTGCCCTGCGGTGCCAACCTGTTCGCGACGCAAGGCATTTACGCTGCTTTGCTGCGTGAGGCCGCGCTTTAACAATGCTTCCTGAGACACCAAATCTTCGTCAATCAAGGCCAGTTGCTGTTCCAATGCCGAACGCTGCGCCATAAACCCTGCGATTTGTGCTGTGATTTGCGCTCTGCGCTTGCCAAGCTGTTCAATCTCTTTTTGAGCCGTAAGGCGGCGTGCTGTAAACAAGTCAAGCTGGCCAGCAATCAACCGCGCCACGTCGTTGTCGGTTTGCGCCCGATCCAACAACTCTGGAGCAAAAGCAATCTCGTCCGCCCCATCTCGCTCGGCTTGCAATCGCGCGGCACGGGCCATGGCCTCAAACAATTGCCCTTCAATGATCGCCAGTTCGCTAGTCAGTTCGCGACCGCTGATTTGCAGCAAAAGTTGACCCGCCTCGACAAGATCACCCTCAGACACTTTAACAGAAGCCACTTCGCCACCATCGCGATGCGCCACAACTTGACGATTCTGTTCAACTTGCACCTGTCCTGAAATGACAATAGCCCCGTCGATACGTGCCAGAACGGCCCATAAGCCAAAACCGCCGAACAGCACCAGAATACATATAAATCCCATGATCAAAGGCCCGCGAACAGACCATTGTGCAGGCTCTGGTGCCGCAACACTGGCGGCATTCAAGACATCTGCAGCGGGCAGTTTACCGATCTTAATTTTGGTTGGAAGCTTCTTGGTCATTGCACGCCCCCCGGGCCAGGCTGGCGCATAATATCCTTGCTGTTTTTGACCATCTCATTGAGCACAACATCACGCGAACCGAACGCGCGCAATGCGCCGCTTTCAAGCACCAATAGCTTATCGCATTCTTGAATCGCAGACGGACGATGCGCCATGATCATAACCGCACCGCCTTCTTCTTTGTGACGTCGGACGGCCGTGTTCAGCGCGACTGAGCCATCATTATCCAGATTAGAGTTTGGTTCATCCAAAATCACCAAAACCGGATTGCCGTAAAACGCACGCGCAAGGCCGATGCGCTGCAATTGGCCGCCAGACAGCAAGCCCCCGATTGAAGATACTGGCGTATCGTACCCTTTGGGCAAAGATAGGATCATGGCGTGCGCGTCGACTTTTTGAGCAGCGGCAACCACAGATGCGCCATCAGGTTCAAAGGCAAGTTTGGCGATATTTTCAGCAATTGTGCCATCAAACAACTGAATGCGCTGTGGCAAGTACCCAATATAGTTGCCCAGAACATCTGGGTCGTATTGATCGAGCTTGGCACCATCCAAACGGATCGCCCCGCCAGAGGGAGACCACACACTCGTTATTGCGCGCGCCAACGTGGACTTGCCAGCGCCTGAGGGACCAATCACAGCAATGGCTTCGCCCGGCTCAACTTTGAAAGACACCATACGCAACGAAGCTTGCGCTTGGCCCGGCGGGATCACGGTTAGATTCAGTACATGCAAATTGGCTTTTGGACGTGGTAATTCTGTGCGCGCCGGCTCGATATCAACCGAGCCAAGCAATTCGGATAGGTTTGACCAACCCCAATTGGCACGCTGTACCGAACTCCACTGGCCGACCATCACATCGATAGGCTGCAAGGTCCGTCCGAGCAAGATCGAACTGGCGATCATCGCGCCTGCAGAGATGTCCTGTTGCAGCACCAGCCATGCGCCCAGCGCAAGCACCGCCGATTGTAAAAACAAACGCAGAGCTCTGGACATCGCCGAGAAACTCATCGTCAGGTCAGAGGTTCGAATAGCATGACTCATTGCCACTTTGCGCGACTTGAACCAACGATCATAAGCAGCACGTTCCATACCCAGCGACCGAACGGCTTCGGCTTCAGAGCCAAGGCGGTATGCCATCTGTGACGATGCGGCCTCGGCGCGGGTCGTAATGTTTTGTGGATGTCTAGACATTGCGCGATTGATCAAGGTGACCAACACCAAAACAAAACCACCGCCAATCGCAAGATATCCCAAATAAGGGTGGAACAGAATGATGCCGAATAAAAACAACGGCACAAAGGGCAAATCGAACATGGCAGCCATCACGGGGGATGCCAAAAACCGCTGGATGGCTGTCAAATCATCCATGGGATTGGCTTTGCCGGGCTGTTGTTGATCGACAGAGGATCGACGTAAAGTGGCCCTAAAAACACGTTGTTCAAGGTCAGACTGAAAGCGCGCCGCGATCCGCGTAAGCACGCGCGAGCGCACTGCATCAAGCAACCCCATCATCACATATAAAAAACCGACGATCACGATAAGCGCGACCAGCGTTGCCTCAGAACCAGACCCAAGCACACGATCGTATACCTGCAACATGAACAGCGGGCCTGTTAACATCAACGCGTTCAAGCAAATCGAAAAAATGCCAATTGCGACGAAAAGGCTGCGAGATCGATTACGGACCTGAGCGAGTTCTTCTTTGCCCTGACGAATATTGTCTTGAGTCATTGGGTATTTTTAGCCCACTGTTGTAACGTCGTGCGGAGGTTCAGCGTGGAATAACGAATATCTGCTCGAACATTGTTGATTCTGTGTCACAGGATTTTATTGCGAAACATGTTAATATTGGGCTTCTGCCAATTAGAGACTATCTCGCAGCTACACCCAGCAGCTTTGCGCTGCCAACGCATCAAACTGGATTTTCAATCAGTGAAACAGCTTGCCCTTATTTTTGTCGCCGTGCTCACCTTGTCTGCCTGTGCATCCCGCACGCCGGCAACGGGCATAAACGACCCGCATGAAGCGCAAAACCGCGCGACATATGAGTCTAACATTCAGTTAGATCGCGGTGTGATCAAACCTATCTCGGTTGCCTACGGGACGGTCGTGCCTGATCCTGTGCGCAAAGGCCTAAGTAATGTGTCTGACACCTTGGGATTGCCTGGGACCGTGGTCAATAACCTGCTTCAGTTCAAACTTGTGGACGCGCTTCACAACACGGCACGCTTCGCCGTAAATGCGACGCTTGGGTTTGCTGGGCTTTTCGATCCAGCCTCCGAGGTTGGGCTTGAAGAACGCGAAAGCGATTTCGGCGAGACCTTGCATGTCTGGGGTTTTGCCGAAGGGGAATACATTGTGTTGCCCGCTTACGGCCCCTCGACGAAGCGCGATATGGTCGGGCTTATCGTCGACATCGCGCTTGATCCACTGGGCACAGTCTTGGACCCCAAGGTATCGAACGTCAAAACCGGTCTTAAAGTGGCAGACATTGTTGACACGCGATATCGTTACTCTGATCTCTACGAGTCTGTGATATATGACAGCGCAGATGGCTATGCGCAGTTGCGTTTGTCATATCTGGACAGACGCCGCTTTGAACTTGGCACACCGATTCCGCAAAACGACTCTGCGCCTGCGGATAACCCCTCCTACGATCTTTACGAGGATTTTTATGAATAACCTGTTTTCTTCCCGCCCCTCCGATCTTGGCCGCCGTCGTTTTTTGACTGGTGCAGTCTCTGGTGTGACGCTGCTTGTCGCCATGCCACACGCGGCGTTTGCTTTTTCAAGCTCTCAGGCTGAAGCGCTGATCACCAAGACCGTGAGCGACATCAACACAATCATCAACTCAGGCAAATCCGAGTCAGGCATGTTCGCTGACTTTGAACGTGTCTTGGTCAACTACGCTGACACGCCGAATATTGCGCGTTCAGTGCTTGGCCCGTCCGCGCGCTCAGCGTCTGCCGCTCAATTGAGTGCGTTTACACGTGCGTTCCAAGGCTACATTTCTCGCAAATATGGATCGCGGTTTCGCGAGTTCATCGGTGGCAAAATTGAAGTGAACAAGACACAAAAGATCAATTCGATCTACGAGGTGTCCTGTACCGCCATTTTGCGCGGGGAATCGCCCTTCGCGATCTCATTCATCGTGGCTGACAAAACGGGTAAGTTCATTGACCTGACGATTGAAGGCATTTCACTGCTGAAATCTGAGCGCGCTGAAATCGGTGCGATGCTGGATAAAGCCGGTGGCAGCATCGATAAGCTGACAGCAGCCCTTAAATAAGCCCAATCAAGACTGACATGCTTTCAAAAACGGCGCGCCCCACCATAGGGACGCGCCGTTTTCATTTCAAACCATATACATCACGGATGCTTCAATTCTTTTTGCCAAATATAGACGACAAGATATCGCCCAAAACATTCTGCGCCTTGTCGTTATTTTGGCGGGCGCCACTATTGGACACGCTTTGGCTGGAGTTCGCAGGAATCTGCGGTGGCACAGAGGGACGCAACATTGGCAATGGATTTCCCGGCTGACCTTGCTGCACACGCTTCATGGTTTCGTGCCAAATATCAGCAGGCAAACCACCGCCTGTGACCCCAGTCAAAGGCGAGTTGTCGTCATACCCCATCCAGACACCCACAACGTAATCTGCAGTGAACCCCATGAACCACGCATCGCGCGCAGCTTGGGTTGTGCCGGTTTTACCTGCGGCCTCGACACCATCAAGACGGGCGCGGGTGCCAGTGCCATTTTGAACCACGTTGTACATCATATAAATGAGTTGCTCAGCAGCAGCCGGCGTGATGACGCGTTCACCCAAGCCGCCATCTTGCCCCATGATCTCGTCCGATGTGCCTTTCAGACGCAAAGAGCGCAATCCATAGGGGGTTACTGACGATCCACCATTCAAAATACCCGCATATGCTCCGGTCATTTCCAGCAGTGTCGATTCTGATGCACCAAGCGCCAAAGCTGGCCCCTGCGCGAGATCGCTTTCAATACCGAACATCTGCGCCACGGTGCGCACGTTCTCAAGCCCCACATCCATCGCCAATTTTACCGCTGGAATGTTAAAACTTTTTTGCAGCGCCTCAGTCACAGTCACCATGCCGTGAAATTTACGATCATAGTTTTGTGGCGACCATGGACCAGAGCCAGGGATGTTCACCGTGATAGGTTCGTCCAAAATCGGGCTGTCGTATGACCAGCCCATATCCAAAGCCGTGGCAAAGACAAATGGCTTGAACGCAGACCCCGGCTGGCGCTTGGCTTGTGTGGCGCGGTTGAACGCGCCTGTGATGCCGCGCAATTTACGCCCACCGACCATGCCACGGACCGCGCCATCTGCGCTCATGATCACAATCGCGGCTTGGGCTTTGGACCCTTCACGCACCTTGTTATCAAACACCCAAGTCAGCGCCTCTTCGGCAGCGTTCTGCAAGCGGGGGTCAAAGGTCGTTTCAATGATGACGTCTTCAGTGGTTTCACGCGTTAAAAAGTCAGGACCAGCGCCCATCACCCAATCGGCGTAATATCCACCCGCACGTTGCTGTGCGGCCTCCGACAACTCGGCAGGATGCGCTTTGGCCTCGGCACGCTCAGCGTCCGAAATAAAACCCTGCTGGTTCATCAGCAGCAATACGATACCAGCACGTTCCTGCGAGCGCTTGAGATTGCTGGTGGGCGCATAGCGCGATGGTGCCGTCAAAAGCCCTGCAAGCATGGCACTTTGGGCAATATTCACGTCAGCAGCGGATATGCCGAAATATCGCTCAGAGGCCGCCTCGAACCCATTTGCGCCTGCCCCTAGATAGGCACGGTTCATATAGATCGACAGAATCTCGTCTTTGGAATAACGCGCCTCCATCGCCATGGCATATACGGCTTCTTTGGCTTTACGCGTGATGCTACCTTGGCGACAATCAGCTTCGTATTCAGTTTGGCTTTTCCACTCTTTGGGGTCAAAAGGCACCCCAAGACACAGCAGCTTCGCCACCTGTTGCGTCAAAGTTGAGCCGCCATGACCTGACAAAGGCCCGCGCCCTTCGCTCAAGTTGATCTTTACCGCTGAAGCGATACCACGCGGCGATAAGCCGAAATGTTTATAGAAGCGCCGATCTTCTGTCGCGACGATCGCATTTTTAAGGTGCGGCGAAACTGTATCGGCAGTGATCTGTCCACCGAACTGTTCACCGCGCCAAGCAAACACCGCGCCATTACGATCCGTCAGTGTCACAGACCCACGTGCCCGCCCATCAAGAAGCTCTGAGAACGGTGGAAGTGTGGTGTACACATAAAAAATCGCGAGTCCTAAGACAACGGCTCCCGCCAAAGCACCACGTGAGAAAACCAGCCAGATCAAGCGCAGCACCCAACGGATCATGCCCCCGATCACGCGCACAAAAATATTGGACGACCGTTTTGGTGCCGCTTTGCGTCTGCGTGTGGGGGCTGCGCGTTTAGGTTTTGCCTTAGCTTTTGATTTAGATTTCGGCTTCGCCTGTGATGCTGCGGGATACCTGCGTTCCGCCACCAAGCGCTTTTTACCGCCACCGCGACCTGTGCCACCTTGTCCTGCCATGTTACTGCTCAATCGTTTTTTGTATGTTGTTTGTACAGTATAGAGGCGCCTCAAGAATGTTGAGGGGAATCGCACCACGAACTTTGCTTTATTTTTCGCCTATTTTTTAATCTTACTGATTAAAATGTGCAATTTTTAAGCACCGCTGCCTATTTTCGACTCACAATTGGGCACCTCCTTGCTTGTGTACACCCCGTTAACAGCGTCTTTCTTGGCCAGTGCCTGTC
Organism: Pacificibacter marinus; assembly: GCF_018860505.1. Lineage (GTDB taxonomy): Bacteria > Pseudomonadota > Alphaproteobacteria > Rhodobacterales > Rhodobacteraceae > Celeribacter > Celeribacter marinus_B. The sequence goes on along the minus strand of NZ_JAHKPU010000039.1, from coordinate 106,945 downwards.
TCACATGACAGCACCCGACTAATCGGAAGGGGAACAACGTGAAATTAATTATCGCAGCAATCAAGCCATTCAAGCTTGAAGAAGTCCGCGAAGCTCTCACCAGCATTGGTGTGCGCGGGATGATGGTAACGGAAGTTAAGGGTTTTGGCTCTCAATCCGGCCATACAGAAATCTACCGCGGTGCAGAATACGCCGTGAACTTCGTACCGAAGGTAAAACTTGAAGTTGTTGTGGCAGACGCCATGGCAGAACAAGTTGTCGACACCATCGCAACAACCGCCAAAACCGATAAAATCGGCGACGGCAAAATCTTTGTTCTCGACGTGGAAGGCGCGGTTCGCGTCCGTACCGGCGAAACCAACGACGACGCGATCTAAGCGCGCAAGATTTGAGACGAAAAGGGTCACCATACATGAAACTCACCAAACTCATCCCAGCCTCACTGGTCGCCACTGCGCTGCCTGTTGTGGCCTTCGCTCAGGACGCCGCGGAAGCCGCGCCTGATATCACCCCCTACATTCTGACCACGTTGCTCTTCCTTATCGGCGGCTTCTTGGTGTTCTGGATGGCCGCTGGTTTCGCAATGCTCGAAGCAGGCCTTGTACGCTCTAAGAACGTCACAACACAGCTCACCAAAAATATCGCTCTCTTCGCGATTGCGTCCATCATGTACTGGCTCATCGGCTACGGCATCATGTACCCAGGCGAATGGGTTATCGAAGGCGTCATGGGCCCATGGTTCGCCATCACATCTCTTGAACCAGTTGGTCTTGCCGCTGCCGATGCATCACTCGATTACGCATCTGGCGCATCCGACTTCTTCTTCCAGTTGATGTTCTGTGCGACAACAGCCTCCATCGTTTCTGGTACGCTTGCTGAGCGTATTAAACTGTGGCCATTCCTTATCTTCACCACGATCTTGACCGGCGTTATCTACCCGATCGAAGCATCTTGGCAGTGGGGCGGCGGCTTCTTGTCTGAAATGGGCTTCTCTGACTTTGCTGGTTCCACATTGGTTCACGCAGCAGGCGGTTTCGCGGCACTTGCAGGTGCTATCGTTCTCGGCCCACGCATCGGCAAATACAAAGACGGCAAAACAGTTCCAATGCCTGGTTCCAACTTGGCGCTCGCAACATTGGGTACATTCATCTTGTGGCTCGGTTGGTTCGGCTTTAACGGCGGCTCACAATTGGCTGCTGGCACTGTTGGCGATATCACTGACGTGTCTCGCATCTTTGCAAACACAAACATGGCGGCTGCTGCCGGCGCGGTTGTGGCACTGATCCTCACACAAATTCAGTACGGCAAAGTTGACCTGACTATGGTTCTCAACGGCGCATTGGCTGGACTTGTGTCTATCACAGCTGAACCACTCGCACCTTCCTTGTTCATGTCTTTGGTCATCGGCGGCATCGGCGGCATCATCGTTGTCTACACAGTACCATTGCTCGACAAATTCAAAATCGATGACGTTGTTGGCGCGATCCCAGTACACTTGGTTGCTGGTATCTGGGGCACAATGGCTGTTCCAATCACCAACGACGGCACATCTTTTGTCACACAAGCCACAGGCATCATCATCATCGGCGCCTTTGTCTTCATCACTTCGATTGTTGTCTGGTTGATCCTCAAAGCGTTCGGTGGCATCCGCGTCTCCGAAGAAGCTGAGGTCCTCGGTCTCGACAAAGCAGAGCTCGGCATGGAAGCATACCCTGAGTTCTACAAAGGCTAATCCCTTTCACCATACATCCAAATCGGCCCGGGCATCATTGCTCGGGCCTTTTGCTTTGGGTGCGGAATATTTTCAAACTCAACCAATTCTAAATAAATTGGACCGATAGTCTCCTTGTTCGCCGCATCCATCTGCTGGGGTGCGCTGCCATTACAGGGAGGTCAGAATGACTTTTATCTACCGTGCGCTTGGTGCTCATATCTTACTTTTCGTGGCTTTGGGGTCAGCCATCGCCGAACCCAGTACGATGATCGGTGGATCTTTGTTCTTTCAAAATCGCGGTGTACTTGCGCCAACCGGTAGCGCGCGCCCGCTTTTCCTTACCTCGACACAAAGCCCAAGCCTTGTCCCTATGAGTGCCAATTTGGGGTTATTTGCACAGCTGCCGCCGCGTCCTAAGCCCATCCCCGCACACACAGCAGCCAGCGTTCCTGCCGCACTCCCGAAACAAACCCATGTGATGACCGCTGCCATGCGTGCCCCGTATCGTCGCCCCAATGGCACGACGTCAATTGCACAAATTCGGCACATCATCGGTCAAGCAGAATCGCGCCGCGATGGTTATGACGCCGTGCAACACGGTGCCAAGATACGCCCGCAAAAACGTCCCACACAAATGACCATCGATGAAATCTATGCTTGGATTGATGCAACACCAGGACAGCCCCACGCCATCGGTCGCTATCAATTCATCCCTAAGACTCTCAAGCGGGTGGTTGCAGAGACAGGAGTCCCCACAGCGGCTCTATTTACGCCTGACGTGCAAGACGCGTTATCTGATGTCTTGCTGGTTGATGCTGGATTGATCGCGTTTCAGGCTGGTGACATGACGCGGCACGATTTCATGAATAACCTTGCCAAGATTTGGGCTGGCCTGCCCAATTCAAGCGGCAAATCTCACTATCATGGGTTTGCAGGCAATAAAGCCTCTCTCACATGGAAATCCTTCGACGCGCAGATGCAGAAAGTTCAATCCGGCTAACATCCAAGATCTTATAGTTTCGTCGAAACCTAAGACTGCGCACATAAAAAAAGGCCCTCAACTAAGGGGCCTTTTCGCGTCAAATGTGGTGCAATATCACTTGCAAGATTTTGCAATCGCCTCGGCCAACAAAGGCACTGTGGTTGGCGTCAGACCTGCAATATTCATCCGGCTGTCGGACACCATGTAGATCGCGAAATCTTCGCGCATCTTCATCACTTCCTCAGGCGTCGCGCCGATGCGCGAGAACATCCCACGATGCTTTGCAATGAAATCAAACCGATCAGAATTGGTCCGCTGGCGCAGCTCGTCTGACAGTTGTGTGCGCAGACCAAGCATGCTCAAACGCACATCTTCCAACTCAGTTTTCCACTGTGCTGTCAGCGCTTCATCCGTCAAAACAGTTGTCACCAAGCGCGCACCGTGGTCTGGCGGAAATGAAAATGCGACACGGTTCAGGTAGTTCATATTTGCTTGCGTCTTAGCAGTCATGGACGCCTCTTCCGAGATCGCCATCAAACACCCCGTACGTTCACGGTAGACGCCAAAGTTTTTAGAACAAGATGCTGCCACAAGCATTTCAGGCAGCTTAGATGCCAGTAAGCGCGTGGGGGCTGCGTCTTCTTCCAAACCGTCACCAAATCCTTGGTATGCGATATCGACCAGCGCCAGTGCGCCTTTGTCTGCGATCAAATCAGCTACGAGCCCGAATTGCTCAAGCGTCAGGTTCGCCCCAGTTGGATTGTGGCAGCAACCGTGCAACAGCACCATGTCACCCGCTTTAACACCTTTAAGGCTGTCAATCATCGCGTCGAAATCAACGCGACAAGTCACTGCGTCGAAATAGGCGTATTCTGTGTTTGGAATGCCCATAAATTTCAAAATAGCCAAGTGGTTCGGCCATGTCGGGTTCGATGTCCACACAGTCACATCGGGGTTCGCCAAGCGCGCCAATTCAAACGCTTGACGGATCGCCCCTGTACCGCCGGGTGTCGCGATAACGCCAACACGGCCTGCATCGACACTGTCAGCCAAAACCAATTCACGCATAGCCTGACCAAACGCTGGATCACCAGGCAGGCCAGTGTAGACCTTGGTGGTCTCATTGTCCCAAACCTTTTTGCTTGCAGCACGCACCGCTTGCATCACAGGCGTTTGTCCTGTGCCGTCTTTGTAGACGCCAACACCAAGATCAATTTTTGTATCACGCGTGTCTTCGCGACACAGCGTGATCAACTGCATGATCGGATCAGGATATTGCGGGTTCAAGTTGTTCAGCATCATGCTTCTCCTGTTGCGACTTTCAAGTCGCCATACATGCCCCATTCGGCCCAGCTTCCGTCATAAAGCGCGTGCTTTACACCGATCCGCTCAAGCGCAAGGCTCAAAATTGCTGCGGTCACGCCTGATCCACAGGACGTAATCGCGGGTTTGGTCAAATCGACGCCGGCGGCTTCGAAAACGAGACGCAGTTCACCGGGATGTTTCAACGTGCCATCAGCTTGCAACAGGTTGGCAAACGGCACGTTACGCGCATTTGGAATATGACCGACCCGCAAACCCGCACGCGGTTCTGGTGCCTCACCGCGAAAACGGGGCCCAGGGCGTGCATCAATAATTGTGTGATCGCCAAGCTTCGATGATGAGGCCACTTGAGTCACATCGCGCAGCAAATCGCTTTGCTCAACAACAACCATATGACGGTCACGAATGACAGGTGGCTCAGTGGTCGTGGGGCGTTTTTCGGCTTTCCATTTGGGCAAGCCGCCATCCAAAACAGCAACCTTGCTTTGGCCAAAATATTTAAACATCCACCAAAGACGTGGCGCTGAAAATAGTCCTGCGCCGTCATAGATCACAACTTGATGTCCATCGCCGACACCAAGCGCGCGCATCCGTGACATAAACTTTTCGGCTGGCGGCAACATATGCGGTAAGGTTGAGCGCGCATCGGAAACATCGTCAATGTCGACAAACCTTGAGCCCGCGATATGCTCGTTCACATATTCGGCTTTGGCGTCTCGGTTCATATCAGGCAAATACCATGACGCATCAATCAGACGCAAATCTGGGTCTTTTACATGTTCGGCGAGCCAAGTCGTCGACACGAGCGTTTTCGGATCGCTATGGGGCATTTCTCGACCTTTGGATTGGTACATCTTCGCATAACGCTCTGCCTCATTTCATGCAAGGCGCGAGACCTAGCAAAGGAATGATTCTGCGCCAAAATGGCAGACTTCAGACCAAAAATCTATAAATGCGCGGTTTCACTGCGACCACCCAAGTCGCTTGAGCTAAAGCTAGGTCTTGCGCATCTGCGACTTAAGCAGACCAACAACAACCATCAGCAAACCACCACCGACACCGCCGCCTGCGAAACTTTGAATGATCGCTTCGACATCGATGCCACCAGTCGCCATCCCGATACCGCCTGTGCCAAGCTTATTCAAAAGCTGCCCACCAATGCCGCCACCAACGATGCCAACGACCGAGTTTCCAAGCGTTCCAAGATCCAGCTTTGGCACAAGTTTGCCAACGGCATTTCCGCCTGCGGCACCAAAAATCAACTGTATCAAAAGGTATTCCATATCATTCTCCATCTCGGCCAACCACGAAGCGCCAAAGCAGGCCCTTCGCCTTGGTTTTCAATCCTTAAAGGAGAACACAGGCACAGACCCAGGGGAGAAATCGCAAGGTTGTCCCCACAAGGGGCAAACACAAGCGTCAGTTTATGAATTGTGACGTAGTAAGCGTGACTTTTGGCGAGCCCAATCACGCTTGGCATCCGACGCGCGTTTGTCGTGATTTTTCTTACCTTTGGCGATGCCGATTTTGATTTTGACACGGCCTTTATGGTTGAAATACATCACGAGCGGTACAAGGGTCATGCCCTCACGCCCCGTTGCCTGCCACAGCTTAGACAATTCACGTTTAGACACGAGCAACTTACGCCGACGGCGTTCTTCGTGCGGGAACATCGCCTGCTGGTAGGGCGCGATATAAGAATTGACCAACCACAGCTCGTTCGCCTCAACAGCGGCATAGCTTTCCGCGATATTTGATCCGCCAGTGCGCAAAGATTTGACCTCAGATCCATGTAGCAAAACGCCACATTCGAGATCGCTCTCGATCGCATAGTCATAGCGTGCGCGCCGATTCTCGGCGATCACCTTGTAGTTCTTTTCTTCTGCGGTCTGTTTCTTTGCCATAATCCTGTTCAAATAGGGCATCCGCAGCACAGTGTCCACTGGCCCGCGTAGGCTTGCTCAGCCATATTCATGCAAAATCAGAGGTTACCAGATCATGTTTCTTCAAATTTTCGTCGGAACCTGTCTTATTTGCTATCCGTTGCCGTGGCGACGCTTGGTTTTTGGTGTTTGAAATCACTCTAAACCGCGCGCAGAAATAGTTGATCAAGGAACCTCACACTCTAAATTTGCAGTCGTACTGGCGGGCGCTCAGCGGCATATGCCCCACGAAGGGGCTGCTGAATATCGGCATGATGACCGTATTGCTGATGGAAGTGCTATGCCATCTGCGGCGCAATCAATTGGACACGTTGAAAAAGCACACGCCAGTAGACCATTAAACATTAAAAAAGGGAGGCCAAAGCCCCCCCTTCCATAACTCGGTGCGATAGCGCGTTAGAACAATCCAGCAAACTCAAGCGCGGATTTAATCTGCGCCTTGGTCTCATCTGCCACTGGCAAAAGCGGCAAACGCACCTCATCAGAACACAGGTCCAAAAGTGACATAGCATATTTCACGCCGCACAGACCTGGCTCAACAAAAATCGCTTGATGCAATGGCATTAGTTTATCCGTGATCTCCAAGGCCGTCGTATAGTCGCCTTTCAACGTCGCGGCCTGCATATCACTGCACAGCTTTGGCGCCACATTCGCGGTGACAGAAATACAACCAAGCCCGCCATGCGCGTTGAATCCTAAAGCTGTCGCATCCTCGCCAGACATCTGCAAAAAATCAGTGCCGCATGTGATTCGTGTGGCTGGCACACGCGCCAGATCGCCAGTTGCATCCTTAACGCCAATAATACGTGGCAATTTTGCCAATGCAGCCATGGTGTCTGGCGTCATATCCACAATAGACCGTCCAGGGATATTGTAGATAATAATCGGAATATCAGCCGCGTCATGAATGGCGGTGAAATGCGCGATCAAACCCGCTTGGGTTGGTTTATTGTAATATGGCGTGACCACCAAAACAGCGTCAGCACCAACGGATGCAGCATGGCGTGCAAGATGGATGCTTTCAGCCGTATTGTTGGACCCAGCGCCAGCAATCACAGGAATGCGCCCAGCGGCAGTTGCCACAACGGCCTCGACAACCTGTTCATGCTCTGCGTGAGACAAAGTCGGGCTTTCGCCTGTTGTGCCCACGGGGACAAGACCGTTAGAGCCTTGAGCGATGTGCCACTCAACCAAACGTTTGAGCGCGTCAAAGTCCACTGAGCCGTCCTTCAACGGCGTCACCAGGGCTGGAAATGACCCTTTAAACATTGTGCGCTCCTTTTCGTCTGCAAGTTGGGCACCATCGCCCGCGCGGGACTGAATCGCCCCTTAATCTCACGCGGAAACTAGCCGTCTTCGACAGGAATGCCAAGATTGTGTCTTGCGACTTGAGGCATACACACTACCTTTGTGGCAATACGGACAAAAAGTTCGAGCACGAGAGGCACAAAACCACAATGATGCGAGCCATCTATATATCTGTTTTTATGGCATTATCTTCGCCATCCTTTGCACAATCGACAGATGCGCAGGCCTTGAGTGCTGCGTATAAATTTCGTGCCTCTGGCGACTGGGAAAAAGCAACATCTCAGGTAAATGGGCTTGGACGGGACGTCATCGAGTGGCACCGCCTGCGCGCAGGCATCGGCTCCTTCGACGACTACCGCGCTTTTTTACGCGACAATGCCGACTGGCCAGGCTTGCCTTTACTGGCGCAAAAGGGCGAAGCGGCAATCCCTGACAACGCAAATCCGCGCCAAATCATTGACTATCTGACGGCCTATCCACCAAGCACCGCTCAAGGTGCTTTACGATTGATTGATGCTTATGAAGCGACCGGTGCGAAAGGTGACGCGGCCGCACAGGCTGTGATCACTTGGCGCGAATTGTCCTTGTCTGCAGCTCAGGCGCAAATCTTGGTTGATCGCTACGGCGACATCGTCTCAGACCACAGCACGGCACGTATGCAACGCACACTTTGGGCTGGCAACTACGCCGAAGCATCGCGTATCGCACCACTTTTACCCGCTGGATGGGATAAATTGATTGCGGCACTCAAAGCCTTAGCTGAGGACGAAACAGGCATAAACACAGCTATCAACGCCGTGCCCAACGCATTGGGCGGAATGCCGATTCTCAGCTATGAGCGCTTTATTTGGCGCGCAAAGAACAACGGGGCTGACGACGCCGTCACATGGATGCTGCAACATTCCACCAGCCGCGAAGCGCTGGGAGAACCGGAACGTTGGGGGGATCGCAGGCGGGCCTTGGCGCGCCAAATGATGCGCGACGGCAAGTCTAAAATCGCTTATGCTGCCGCCTCACGTCACTATCTGCGCCCAGACGAAGACCACTATGCTGATCTTGAATGGCTGTCAGGCTATATTGCCCTACGCTATTTGAACGACCCTGCTCGGGCCTTAGATCACTTTAATCGCTTTCGCATTTCAGTGAGTACCCCGATCTCACTGGGGCGTGCCGGTTATTGGGAAGGACGCGCGCTAGAAGCTATGGGCGCCAAGGATGACGCAGCCGCTGCTTATGCGTTTGGGGCGCAATTTCAAACGTCTTTCTATGGCCTTTTGGCGGCAGAGCGCGCAGGCCTTCCAATGGATTCGAAACTTGTAAGTGAAGCGCGCTTTACGCCATACGCGCAGGCCACGTTTATGGGCTCAAGTGTGCTGCAAGCAGCGCTGCTTTTGTATGAGGCAGATGACCTTCCTCTCGCGGCACGGTTTATGCGTCATCTCGGCGAGGCGTTAACACCGCAAGAATTGGGCCAGTTGGGCGATCTCGCGCTCGATACAGATCCATACCTTGCAGTGCTTGTCGCCAAGTTTGCCGCAGATCAAGGCGTCGTGTTAGATCGCGCCTACTACCCTCTGCAAGGGCTTGAGAAAAACGCTTTACCTGTGCCACCTGAATTGGCCTTGTCGATTGCGCGACGCGAAAGTGAGTTCTACCCCAAAGCACGCTCACATGTCGGCGCGGCAGGCCTTATGCAATTGATGCCAAACACCGGTAAAGCTATGGCCGAACGCGTGGGCTTGCCAAGTTTTGAGACGAATGATCTGTATACCCCAGACGTCAACGTGCGCCTTGGCTCCGAATATTTGGCTAAGCTGACAGAGGATTACGGCTATAACATTCCCTTGATTGCGGCGGGTTACAACGCTGGTCCCTCACGGGCAAACGCTTGGATTGAACGCTACGGTGACCCGCGCTCGAACGATACGAATGTTATCGATTGGATCGAACACATTCCTTTCCGCGAAACACGCAACTATGTCATGCGTGTCGCCGAAAGTGTGCCTGTATATCGCGCAAAATTAAGCGGCAGCGTGCAACCGATCACTTTGTCTAAAGACCTAAAAGCGCGGTAAACACAGGTTATCGTTTACCGCGTGAGGCCGCCATTTGTGCGCGCACAAGTGCAAAAACCCCTGCGCCGACCACAAGTGCTGTCCCAATCGCCACGTTCAATCTGATCACATCGCCAAACACCAAAACCCCCATCACGGACGCAAATGCCAAATGCAGATAAGCGAAGGGTTGAATGGCCGAAGCTTCGGCAAGCTCGTAGGCACGGATCAAAAGGTAATGCCCCAAAGTGGCCGAGACACAGAGCAGCGCCATCATCGCCCAGTCTGCGGGTGTCATAGGTTCCCAAAACCACGCGCCGATCAGTGTCATCACCACTGCACCGGACACACCCGTATAAAAGAACGTCACCGAAGCGGCATCTTTGCGCGACACATAGCGGTTGAGCAATCCGTAGACGGCAAACATGGCAGCTGCAACCAGTGGGTATATGGCTGCTGGCGCAAAGACACCTCCGCTCGGTTTTAAAATAATCAAAACCCCCACGAAGCCCACGGCCACCGACATCCAACGCCGCCAACCAATTTTTTCGCCCAAGATCGGTCCCGACAAGGCCGTGATCAAGAGCGGATAGATGGCAAACATCGCATGGCCTTCCACAAGCCCAAGTTTAACGAAACCGATCACCATTACGATCACTTCCAGCGCCAAGATAGCGCCGCGAAACATTTGTAATTTCGGTTGAGCAGATCGGACCACAGCCCGCAATCCGCCCTGCGCGCGCATGGACCACATGATCACGAAGCCTGCGAAAAACCAGTAACGAACCATCAAGACCATATAGACGTTATACTCATCGGCCAAATGGCGTGACAGCCCGTCTTGCATGGCGAAAATGAACATGGTGATGACCATGATCCAAATGCCCATGGTCGAATTTTGTTTCAAGGGTTGCGATGAACTCATGCTGTTTGTCCTAAAGGTATATCGATAAAAGTCCCGCGGCTCATATGCCGCTTGTTGCCGAAACCTGAAACGCGTTCAACATCAAAGCCAGCCGCGCTCAATGAGCGGCGTACATGCCCTGCCGCCGTATAGGTCGCAAAAGTTCCACCGGTTGCCGTATGCGCGCCAACCTGTGCCATCAGGTCTGCGCTCCAAAGCTCAGGATTTTTGGCGGGGGAAAACCCATCTAAAAACCAAGCATCCGCTTTGCCAGACCAGTGTTCAAGTGTTTCGCGTGCATCGCCCACAACAACGTCCACCTCTATATTTTCGACCCTGAACTGGCGCAAACCTGTACGCCATGCATCCAGAAATGGCCCAGCAATGGCATCCGCTTCGGGAAACGCAGTAAGCGCAGTTTGAATATCGTTCGCGTCCATAGGATAAGCCTCAAACGACGTAAACCTAAGCGTTTCATCGCCGCACCACATCAACGCCAAAGCCAGCATATTGAGCCCTGTGCCAAAGCCCAATTCGGCCACATGAAACCCCTCCGTCAGGCGCACAGGCAGATCATTGCCAGCCAAGAAAACGTGACGTGTTTCTTCCAGCCCAGAGCCAATCGAAAAATACGGATCATCAAATTGTGTTGAAACAGGGATAACCCCGTCACGCCATTCTATGGCTGCTGTCTGGTGGTTGGTCATAGGATGTCTTAGATAAGGAAAATCTGGGCCGACCATGCGCGTGTGTTCGGCGAAATTCAATGGGCAAAAATCCACTATGTGCAGTGCAGACATCACAATTTATGGCGCTGGGGCCTTTGGTCTCACGGCGGCACTTGAGGCCTTGATGCGCGGCACAAAGGTGCGGGTCATCGACCCGAACGGTGTCGGCTTTGGATCCTCAGGCGGCATTGTTGGCGCATTGGCGCCGCATACCCCCGAACGCTGGGACGCTGTGAAAGAGTTTCAACTGGACAGTCTTTTACTATCACGAAGCTATTGGCCACAGATTGAACAGATCAGTGGCATCTCGACGGGATATGACAACTTAGGGCGCCTGCAAGCCATCCCCAATGATCATCAACTGGATTTAGCGCACACCCGCACCAACGATGCACAAACGCTGTGGCGAGGGTTGGCAGAGTGGCGGGTTATTTCAGTTGAACAGGCGCAGGGATGGGCGCCGCACACACCAACAGGCTGGCTTGTCCACGACACCCTATCTGCCCGTATCAACCCCGCCCGCGCTTGTGCAGCTTTGGCCGCTGCGGTCATTTCCAAAGGTGGCGAGATCGTGACCGACGCCGCCCCCGAAGGCAAAGTGATCCACGCGACGGGCGTTTGGGGATTAGACGAGATGAGCAAACGTTTGGGCCGTGAAGTCGGAAACGGCGTCAAAGGCCAAGCAATTTTGTTGCAATATGACCTGCCAAACGCGCCACAGATTTTCACGGGTGGCATCCATATCATTCCGCACAGTGACGGCACTTTGGCCATCGGATCAACGTCAGAGCGCTATTTCGAGAACCCGCAAGACACCGATGAATTGGCCGATGACCTTTTGGCACGCGCTATTACGGCGATGCCGCAACTCGCAGATGCCCCCGTACTGAAACGATGGGCTGGCGTGCGTCCTCGGGCAGCGACCCGCGCGCCGATGATGGGCGCGGATCCTGATCGCATGGGCGAATTTGTGTTCAACGGTGGGTTCAAAATCGGTTTTGGCATCGTACCGCTGGCAGCTCAACGATTGATGGATTTGGTGCTGGAAGGCCGCGATACGATTCCGGAAAATTTCAAAGTGGAAGCATCACTATAAGTTCCAGATGCCTCAATCCGCGACGGTCAAGATTTGATCCAATGTCTTTTTCATTTTGGCAACCTTCGGCACCAATGCATCCTCAGCAGGGTGCCCGACCGCCAAAATCATGATTGGCTTTTCTGACTCTGGGCGCCCCAAAAGGCCGTTTAGGAATTTCATAGGATTGGGCGTGTGGGTCAATGACACAAGACCCGCATGGTGCAATGCAGACAGCAAAAAACCAGTGGCAATGCCTGTGCTTTCAGGCACGTAATAGTTTTTAAACCGTGTGCCATCATCAAACTGCCCCCAGCGTTGCGCAAAGATGACAATAAGCCACGGGGCAATATCAAGGTGCGGTTTGTCCGCACTTGTGCCAATCGGTTCAAGCGCTTTGATCCATTCATCACTGGCCCCACCATCGTAGAATCGCTTTTCTTCCTCTTCAGCGGCCAAACGGATTTGGTGTTTCAAATCAGGATTAGAAATCGCAACAAAGTGCCAAGGTTGATGGTTCGCGCCAGATGGAGCCGATCCCGCTGCGCGAATGCATTGCTCAATCACCTCACGGGACACGGAACGATCTGAAAAGTCACGCACTGTATGGCGGCGTTTCATTTTGTCGTAAAACGCATTGGCATTTTCTAGCATTTCTGCGTCGCTTAAATCCATGCGGTCCGGCAATTCCAACGCTTCGTATTCAATATGATCACGCGCAAACATCGGCTTAATACTCCACGCCGATTTGTGCTTTCACACCAGACCGGAACGGATGTTTGACCAATTCCATTTCAGTCACCAAATCAGCCGCTTCAATCAGTTCCTCTTTGGCGTTGCGCCCCGTCAAGACCACATGTGTGAGCGGCGGTTTTTCGGCCTGCAAAAAGGCGACAACTTCGTTCACATCCACATAATCATAGCGCATCGCGATGTTGATCTCATCAAGCAAAACCATACGGTTGCTTTCATCGCGGATCAATTCTTTGGCCTTAGCCCAAGCGGCTTGCGCCATCTCAATATCGCGAGCTTTGTCTTGGGTTTCCCATGTAAAGCCTTCGCCCATGGTGTGAAATTCACAAATATCGCCAAAGCGCTCGGTGATCAAATTGCGCTCACCACATTCCATACCGCCTTTGATAAACTGGACAACGCCGCATTTCATGTCATGCGCGATACAACGAAAAATCATGCCAAAAGCGGCTGAAGATTTGCCCTTTCCCTTGCCCGTATGCACCATAATCAGGCCTTTTTCACCTGTCTTTGTGGCCATGATTTTATCGCGGGCGACTTTTTTCTTTGCCATTTTAACGGCGTGGCGGGCGTGATCTTCGCTCATGGGTCTCTCCTGAATAGGGTGACTTTAAATTTGCATTGCTCGGGCGCGAATGGCAATGGGCCGCCCTGCGATTGAGGCGACCCTTTTTGTGGTGAGACACACATAAAATGCGCGTTACCAATCTAGTTTTTGCATCAAAATTTTGGGAAATACATATCACCCGGAGATAAGGTGAAAATTTCACTTCCTGTGGCAGTCACCACAATCGAATGTTCAAACTGCGCGGTCAGCTTTTTGTCCACAGTGATTGCAGTCCAGTCGTCTTTCAGAACCTTAGTCTCAGGACGCCCCAGATTGATCATCGGCTCAATCGTAAAGATCATGCCCTCTTCCAAAACTGGTGCTGTTTCACCAGCACGACGTGCAGGGACGTAGTGCAAAACATTGGGCGGAGAGTGAAATACGCGCCCGATACCGTGGCCGCAAAAATCGCGCACAACAGACATACGGTTTTTGTGGGCATGGGTTTGGATCGCGCCTGCGATGTCGTCAAAAGTGTTCCCCGGTTTGACCGCATCGATACCAAACATCAAAGCGTCATGCGTCACAGTGATCAAGCGTTCTGCGAACTTTTTGGCTTTGCCTGCAACATACATCCGGCTGGTGTCGCCAAACCAACCGTCTTTGATGACTGTAATATCGATATTGACGATATCGCCTTCGAGTAAGACATCATTCTTACGCCCAGGGATTTTCGATCCTGGAATGCCGTGACAGACCACGTGATTGACCGAAATGCACGACGCGTGCGCATAGCCTTTATAGCCGATGGTGGCCGATGTGGTTCCAAGCTCAACCACGCGGCGTTCCACAAAGGCGTCAATCTCGCCAGTGGTCGCGCCGGGTTGCACCAGTGCTCCAACTTCGTCCAAAATCTGTGCGGCTACCTGACCAGAGGCGTGCATGCCTGCGTAGTCGGTGGGCTCATATATGCGAATGCCATCTTTGGTGATGCGGCCATGATGCGTGTCGTTCACATCGTTCTCCTGATTGCGATGCGGGTGATATAAGGCCAAAGACAGCAAAGTGCCAGAGTGTAGGTGTCACATGTGATCTAAGGGCCTCGGGTCCAATGTGATTTCATGGGGTGACACGTGGATACGCAACACCATGATCTCTACCCCAGCGTCTTTCGCGTCGCTTTCAGCAGCGGCATAGACTGGATCAATGTCAGCAGCAGGCGCAAACCGGTCGCAATCATCGCGACTGACCAAATACAACATAACGGCGCGGTCGCCAGCCAGAACCCGCTTAGTCAGTTCCCCCAAATGTTTGGCCCCGCGCGCTGTTTTACTATCGGGAAATTCAGCAAGGCCTGTTTGGCGCGACAAGGTAACCGACTTCACTTCTACCCATGTTTTAAGTCCATCTTTATCGACCAAAAAATCGACGCGCGAGTTGTCCCCATAAGGCACTTCGGATCGTACATCGCCTTCCAAACCAGAGATCAATCCAGCCACCAGAGCTTCTTTCACCACCCGATTGGCGATCCCAGTATCGACGACAATTGTAGCCCCGCTCTTTTCAATCAAGCGCAATCCGTATTTGAGCTTTTTCTTAGGATCATCATTAGGCTCGACCCAAACCTCTAGGCCAGCATCAGACATGCCCATCATTGATCCGGGGTTGGGACAATGCGCCGTGACTTCACGCCCATCCGCCAATCGCACATCTGCAAGAAAGCGTTTGTAACGTTTTAGCAGAACGGCAGGAACGAGAGGGGTTTGAAAGCGCATAGGCAAGCACTATACCTTAGTGAACCCTGACTCAAGGATCACTCAAGGAACGTGTTATGCCCAATCCCACTGCAGCCATGCTTGTTATCGGCGATGAAATTCTATCTGGGCGCACACGCGATGCGAATATGTATCACCTCGCCAATGAACTGACCAAAGTTGGAATCGACCTCAAAGAAGTGCGCGTGGTCTCGGATGACAAAGATGCAATTGTCGCGGCAATTCAGTCTCTAAAGCAGGGATTTGACAGCGTGTTTACCTCTGGCGGCATCGGCCCGACGCATGACGATATCACTGCTGACTGTGTGGCCGCGGCCTTTGGTGTTGGCATCGACGTGCGCCAAGACGCGTATGATGTCATGGCCGCGCATTATATCGCGCAAGGGTCGGAGTTTACGGAAACGCGGATGCGGATGGCACGCATTCCAGACACAGCAACATTGATCGACAATCCCGTGTCTGTCGCGCCTGGGTTTAAAATTGAGAATGTTCATGTGATGGCAGGCGTGCCTAAAATATTCGAAGCCATGGTGGCCTCTGTCTTGCCCACGCTGACCGGCGGCGCGCCTTTGACATCGC
This sequence comes from Pacificibacter marinus, assembly GCF_018860505.1. GTDB lineage: Bacteria > Pseudomonadota > Alphaproteobacteria > Rhodobacterales > Rhodobacteraceae > Celeribacter > Celeribacter marinus_B. The sequence goes on along the minus strand of NZ_JAHKPU010000039.1, from coordinate 91,260 downwards.
AGACCTATAGAATTGAACGCGGTGAAGGCATCGTCGCAGCCCCCTTACGCAGCTTGGCTGAAAAATACGCTGACTTGTCTATTGGCTCATACCCGTTTCAAAAAAACGGCGCCTTTGGCACGAATATCGTAATCCGTGGCGCAGACGAAGCCGAGGTGTCCAAAGCCATGGCGGAACTGGTCGCTATATTTCCAGATCATGGCGCGTGATGACGCAGGCGGACCTTTGGCAAGTGCTTGAGGCCACTTGGCCTGCCGCCTCACGCACCGCTTTCGGGCCATTCATTTGGCGTGAAGGCGCAGGAGGCGGAAGTCGTGTGTCTGCTGCAACGGCCGATACTCTGCCTGACGTCCCTGCTTTAGACTCTATTGAGCGCAAATTTACTGCGGCCAACCGCGACGCACTGTTTCAACTGCGCGACACAGAGGGTACTTTCGATCAGATGCTAGAACAGCGCGGTTATGATTTCGTGGACCCAACGCTGTGCCTAGCTGCACCTGTCGATAGCTTTGCCAAATCAGACCCTAAAGCGGCTTATATCAGCTGGCCGCCAATCGCCGCACAGCGCGATATCTGGGCCCTCGGGGGCATTGATTCTGCGCGGATCGACGTGATGAAACGCGCTCAAATGCCAAAGACAACCTTGCTAGCCCGCGATCAAGATGCGCCTGCAGGGACGGCGTTCGTCGCCACTTTAGGGTCGATTTCAGTTCTTCATGCTCTGGAGGTCGCGCCCCAATACCGGCGGCGTGGCCTAGCCCGTGCGCTGATGAACCATGCCGCTGATTGGGCTAAAAACAACGGCGCATCCACGATTGCCGTTCTGGTCACCCGCGCCAACACAGCCGCCATTGCTTTGTATTCTTCTCTTGGAATGCGTGAAGTAGGTCATTACCACTACAGGCGAAAGAGGACATTGTAATCTATGCCTGCATACTCAAAACCTATTGCCAGATCTGCCTACTTGACCTGTTTCATTATACACCTTGCTGCCGCGCCTTTGGCCGCACTGGATTTAAACGTACCTGCGAATATGGTCCGCACCGCCCAGCGCGAAGAAGTCACAACAGTGCAGCCTTTGCCTAGCGCTGCTTTCTCCGGCGCCGAGACGCCGTTTTTATCCGCCGAAGGGCGTGTCGTGCATACGGCTTATACGATTTCATCCACAAGCCTCACACCATTTCAGTTGATCGCGCCTCTCAAAGAACAACTGGAATCACAGGGCTATCAAAGCGTTTTTGCTTGCGCTGATACAGTATGTGGCGGCTTTGATTTTAGATACCTTCTGGACCTACTGCCTGAACCGCATATGCACGTGGATCTCGGAAATTTTCAGTATCTATTGGCCTCAACCCCCCAAGGCCGTGTTGCAGCACTTGTGACCAGTCGCGCGCGCACAGCAGGTTTTTTACAAATCACCGAAATCACGCCCAAGACTGGGCCGACGGACCTTTCAATTGTCGAGAGTGCGCCATCCGAGACGATAGACACAACACTGGTCACGCAGACCCTTGGTCCGCTTGCGCAAGAACTTTCCGCGCATGGGTCAGTGGCGCTCGATGATTTGGCGTTTGAAACCGGCTCGTCGCAGCTTGGCGATGGTCCATTTGAAACATTGCAAGCCCTAGCCGCATATCTGATGCAAACCCCTGATGCGCACATTGTTTTGGTTGGTCACACCGATGCAGTAGGAAGCTTAGAAGGCAACATAGCTCTATCGCGAAAACGCGCCAATTCGGTTCGCGACAGACTGGTGAACCGTCATGGCGTGACCTCACACCAAGTTTCAGCACAAGGCATTGGGTATCTCGCCCCGCGCACGAACAACAGCACAGAGCAAGGACGTAACATAAACAGAAGGGTCGAAGCCGTTTTGGCCTCAACCCCCTAAAATTTCAAAATTGGATCTGATTTAGCTCCAGTTTTCCGGCCCTTTATCTGCGAATGCATGTGCCAGAAAGTCGATGAACGCACGCACTTTCGGCTGGGTAAAGCGCCCCGGAGGATACACAGCGTAAACCCCTTGGACCTCTGCCGGCAATTCGGGGATGGCTTCTTCGATCAGGCCTTTTTCCAAAGCGTCCGCGTATAGGAATGACGGCAAGTAAGCGATGCCGAGGCCCGAAATACAAGCGTTCAGCAAGGATTGCCCATCATTCACAGTCAACCAGCCCGCCGTGCGCACTTGGCGCTTTTCACCAGATGGCGCAGTCAATTTCCACACAGCGGAATTCGATTGATTTGAGTAATGCAAAAGCTTGTGATCATTTAGATCGTCAATTTTCTCAGGCCGCCCATATTTTTCAAAATACGCAGGGCTGCCAACCATTCGTTTTGTGGTTTCAGTCAATTTACGCGCACGCAGGGTACTGTCTTCCAGCTCTCCAATGCGCACGGCCATATCAAAACCTTCGGAAATCAGTTCAACGTAGCGATTGTTCAGCACCATATTAACGGTGATGTCAGGGAATTCTGTCAAGAACTCGCCGAGCACAGGCGAGAGGTGATTGACCCCAAAATCCGTCGCCACAGAGATACGCAACAGGCCAGACGGTGCAGATTGCATCGATGTGACCAAAGCGTCAGCTTCACCTGCGTCATTTAGAACGCGACGGGCACGATCATAGTAAGCCAGACCAATTTCAGTAGGGCTTACACGGCGAGTTGTGCGGTTTAGCAAGCGCGCCCCCAATCGGGCCTCTAACGATGAGACATGTTTAGAGACAGCAGATTTTGAAATCCCCATCTTCTTTGCTGCATCTGTGAAACCACCTTGGTCCACAACGGTGGCAAAGGCTTCCATTTCAGTCAATCGATCCATTGGTGTGCTACCTACATACTTGCGCTCGTTCGAAACCTTTATGCAGGTCAAATTGGGCAACAATAGGTCCACCGCAGGACAATAGCGTGTTGATGTCAGGATCGTTTGAAATTTGGAAACGCAGGCATCTCGCTTGAAATGGAACGCAAACAGGTCTTTAGCTTACTTATAGAATCGCAGCCAATCGGACACCCTGATCGATGGCACGCTTCGCATCCAATTCTGCCGCGACATCTGCGCCACCAATCACATGCACGCGACGCCCAGCGCTTTGCAGCTCGTCGGCCAAAGATCGATTTGGCAGCTGACCCGCACACATCACAATCGTGTCCGCTGCTATGAACTGGCGTTCTCCCGCCTTAGCGATCCAAATACCGTCTGGTGTGATTTCATCATAAGACACGCCCCCCATCATCCGCACGCCTTTCATTTGCAACGTCGCGCGATGGATCCAACCTGTGGTTTTCCCAAGTCGCTTGCCTGGCTTTTCCGCTTTACGTTGCAGCATCGTCACTTGTCGCACGGGTGGCTCTGGCTCGGGGCCATCCACAGACAATCCGCCACGATTCACCTGAGGATCTGTAATACCCCATTCATGTTTCCACGTCTCGATGTCCAAGGTTGGGCTGGTATCTGTGGTCAAAAATTCAGACAGATCAAAACCGATACCGCCAGCACCGATCACCACAACATTGGCCCCAACGGACACAGCGCCCTTCAAAACTTTGGTATATGAGACGACATTGGCGTGTGTGGTCTGGCCTGTGATCTGTGGGTCACGCGGCGTGATGCCCGTGGCGACCACCACCTCGTCGAACATGACAAGGTCTTGTGGCACTGCCTTAGTCCCCAGTTTTACCGTGATAGAAGAGCGGGCGATCATGGTCTCATACCATGCAACAAGCCCATGGAATTCTTCTTTACCAGGCACCTGACGCGCTAAGTTCAGCTGCCCGCCCAAGGTTGCAGACTTATCAAACAGCGTCACTTTATGCCCTCGTTCGCTCGCTGTCAGTGCAGCAGACAGACCGGCAGGGCCAGCCCCAACAACTGCAATTGTTTTCACGCGAGCAGCGGGATCATAAGTCAATTCGGTTTCATGGCACGCTCTGGGGTTCACCAAACATGAAGTCAACTTGCCGCCAAACGTGTGATCCAAGCAAGCTTGATTACACGCTATGCAGGGCGCGATTTCATCCGCATTATCCGCAGCCGCTTTGGCCACAAAATCTGGGTCAGCCAAAAAGGGACGCGCCATAGACACCATGTCTGCGCAGCCTTCGGCCAAAACGGATTCGGCGACATCAGGCATATTGATACGATTCGATGCGATGACTGGAACAGACACTTCGCCCATGATCTTTTTAGTCACCCAAGAAAATGCGCGGCGCGGCACAGAGGTGGCAATTGTCGGCACACGCGCCTCATGCCAACCAATGCCTGTGTTCAAAATGGTCGCCCCTGCGGCCTCGACTTCTTTGGCGAGCATGACAACTTCGGACCACGTTGATCCTTTGGGGATGAGATCAATCATCGACAGACGATAAATCAAAATAAACTCAGGCCCGACAGCGGCGCGCACGCGCTTAACCACCTCAATGGCAAAGCGCATTCGATTTTCATATGATCCACCCCAGTCGTCACTACGCTTGTTGGTATGAGCGACAAGGAACTGATTGATCAGATAACCCTCAGATCCCATGATTTCGACGCCATCATAACCAGCCGCCTTAGCGCGCTGTGCAGCCGTCGCGAAATCGGCTATTTGTTTCTCAATCCCAGCAGCATCTAATTCAGTCGGCTTAAACGGTGATATCGGCGACTTGATTGGTGACGGGGCCACACAATTGGGACCATAAGCATAACGCCCCGCATGCAAAATCTGCATCGCAATTTTGCCACCTGCTGCATGAACACGATCTGTAACGGTCTTGTGGTTTGCGATGTCTTGGTCTGAAAACAACCCTGCGGCCCCTGGGTACACTTCGCCCTCAGAATTGGGCGCCATTCCCCCCGTAACGATCAGGCCTACGCCACCTGCGGCCCTTGCCGCGTAAAAAGCAGCGACCGCATTCCAATCTTTGCGTTCTTCCAGCCCTGTATGCATCGACCCCATAAGAGTACGATTGCGCAAGGTGGTGAACCCTAGATCAAGCGGTGCCAAAAGATGCGGATACTGTGTCATTATATCTGTCTCCCTAAGCGCCAAGGTGCACGTATGCGTCAGCCGTTGTCACGCACAACGCAACGTCAAAACTGCGACAGCCGCAACGGGATACAATCAGTTGTCGCGCGTTTCCAAACAATGTCGGCGAAAAGCGCGCTTGAGCATATCAAGCTCGGCACGCAACAACCCAAGGTCAGCGCGAATATCATCACTCAGCGCTTCGCCTGCAATGATAGAAAAACTTGCCAGTTGATCGCCTGTGTCCACATTAGAGATCAAGAAAGCCTGCACCCCATCGCTAATCAATTCAGCAGGGATGGCAACACGAAAGAACCAAACCCCGGCTCGATCAGGGTCTTCGTCCAGCACATGATCCCCAATCGGCTGATCGAGATGAGTGACTTCAAGCGTTGGCAGGGCTTCGATGTCTTCTGGGACGTGTAATTCACCCTCCCAAATACCACCATGTAAACGTGTTTTGACCAGTTCAATTTTGCTCATCACCATGTCCTTATAATTCTGCGCGCGGGCGGCGCGAAAGCGTGAGATCACGCAAAACGATCTGGTTCATTTCAGGATCTTCAAAAATAAAATCGACCCAAACTTTCTCGACCCGTTTTTCATTCAACTTGGTATAGGCCAAATCGAACTCCGCGAAGACTTCGTCGCTGTTCAATGGGATGTCACGCACCACCTGTTCCAAATTTGGTCCGTGTTTGACGTTCAGCCGCGCAAAAATTTCGATAGGGGCTTCCAAATCAATGGCACAATCGAGACGCAAGATATGCCGTTTGCTTAATCCGTCACACACATCAGTGGGCAAGTCGATCGCCAGCGACAAAAAACTGCCGTCAAAATGAAACACATCTAAACGCAGTCCAAAAGGCGCAAGGTCCGTATCAGAAACATTGCGCACTTGCCTATATGTCAGTTCGGGCACACGGCAATCGTGGAACAAAGTCCCCTCGTTGCCAATACGCGCTTTTGTCAAAACCGACGATGCGCCCAAAGGCGTAATGGGGCCGCGCCAGATTTCAGGCCGATGTGACCAATCTGTATACAGCGGCAATTGCATCGCATTTGATCCGATAAACGGCAGCGCCAAGCGCCCTTCGGCTTCAAAAATGAACCGATCCAATTGCATCCGCAAATCACGTGCTTGGGCGCGTACAGCCCGCAAGTCACCCAAACCAATGGATTTGACCTTGTTCGCCCGCTTGGACCAACGCTTTAAGGCAGCTGCGTTCAAAAGCCGCTCGATATAATTCCCAATGCGCGAACTCATATGTCTGAAAATGCCTTATACTCTTGTGCTCGTAAAATCGTCATGTTCGTTCCGTTATATCCGTATCATCAAGGATGTCTGTGTTGCTTAAGATGTTTCTGTAACGGGAAACAACGCGATTCAGATCAATCTGACAGATAAAGGTTTCATCTCAACAAACGCGACAAAATACTAGACTTTGGCTCGCATTTCGCAACAATCGAGCGCTATTGCGCTACATTTTCATCCTGCAAGAGGCGTACAAGCTGGATCATAAGCGTTTTTGCGTTTGAATCGCTGGCAGCACCGCCCACAAACGGCGCGGCTGACAGCGTCACCAAACGATCATTAATGACAGAAAACGCGCGCCAGTCATCTTGAGAAAGCCCGTCAATATGAACTGGTGACGAATCGTGAATATGTAAAATCAAAGTTTGATCAGCCACGATCTCCATGTTCGCAGAAATCGTAGCAGCATCACCGTTGCGCGACAGGATGGCGCGTCCCTGTTCTGTGTCAAAGAATTGTTTCAACGCTTGTGGTGTCACACTGTCAGGACTTTCAAGCGGAGTCGCCACAGTTGTTGTGAGCAATACAGACCGCGCTTGGTCCACTTTGTGTTTTCTACCGCGCAGAGCCGCACAATCAGCCATTAAGACGAAGCCTGTTTCCAGCGTATCTTGGACCGATGCCCCATCTACACAAAATCCATCAGGTGCGCTGACAGTAAAATTTGAAGACACCAAGCGCACCGAGGTCTGGCCTTGTGGCGCTCCACCGCCAAGCTCGGGCAACGTCATCTGACAGCCGTTAAAAGCGGTACAAACACATAAAACCAAAGCTATTTTCTTCATCAACATACTTCGCCACTCTGTCACTCACCATGTTCAGATACAGTTCACGCCATAAGCCCGCAAGAGCTGTAAAACAATTGGCATCCAAACTCTTTGCGATCCCCAGTGCGACTGCTATGTCCACTGAAAGTCAACCTGTAAGGACACGTGATGAGGTACAACGCATACGCGTACATGGTGGCATCTGCTCTCCGGCAACGGGCCTATTGGCGCATAGTTGTGGTGCTAGTCGCCACGTTTTTAGTTGTTTCCCTACTAACCCCTTTGGCGTTGGGGTTGATTGGCGCGCTTGCGCCTGAGCTGTCAGCGATCAAACTCACCCCAACAGGGATCGAAATCGGCACGTCGCAGGGCGGGCTATTTCTAATATTGGCAAGTTTCGCGATATTAATTCTGGCAACGATCGTATGCGCCAAAAAACTTTCCAATCGTACTCTGCGCGATCTTACAGGCCCCGCCCCGCTGTTACGCAGTCAGTTTGTTGTGACAGTCAAATGGATGATCGGCCTCACGGCTATGATGTTGTTGGTGCCAGCCCCGCAGGCATCGATGGAGGTTCAAAAGCAACTGGCGTTAGGGGTATGGCTCACTTGGCTACCACTGGGATTGATCGGGCTTGCTATACAGGTCACCGCCGAAGAACTATTTTTCCGCGGATATCTACAGACACAACTGGTTGGCGCGACAGGGTCTTATGCAAAGGGTATGGTTATAAGCGCTCTGATTTTTGGATTGGGGCATATATCTGGCGATGCTGAGGGGCTTTCTGCGCTCTTTCCCGTTGTCTGGGCCACACTCTTTGGCCTTGTCGCGGGCGATTTGACGGCACGCTGCGGCACCCTTGGCCCGGCAATTGCCGTACATTTTATCAACAACATGACGGTGATGTTTATCGCACCTGTGGCTGGGGTTTTATCAGGATTAGGCCTGTGGACGCGTGATGTTGATCTGAGCACTGCCTTTTCAGATCCGAGTTTAATGTGTTTCGAAGGTCTGATTTTGCTGATAACTTGGCTCACAGCGCGTATTGCGCTTAAGCGTTGATTGCAATTCCCGTCATTGCTGCTTATTTGAAGGCTAACTCAGACTTCGGCCAAAGGCTTACGCATGAACTGGATTTCCAACTACGTCCGCCCGACAATCAACTCGCTCTTTTCGCGCAAAGAAACGCCCGATAATCTTTGGACCAAATGTACAGAGTGTGGAACCATGCTGTTTCACCGTGAGCTGACTGACAATTTAAACGTATGCACCAATTGTGACCACCATATGCACATCACGCCACGCGCGCGATTTGGCGCATTGTTTGATGGCGGTATCTTTTCCGAAATCGCAGTACCAGCCGTTGTCGAAGATCCGCTGAAATTCCGAGATCAGAAAAAATATCCCGACCGCATGAAGGCCGCACAAAAATCCACGGGCGAAAAAGATGCGATGCTCGTGGCAGAAGGCGAGATTGGCCGCACGCCCATCGTCGCAGCAGCGCAAGACTTTTCCTTTATGGGTGGGTCCATGGGCATGTATGTCGGCAATGCGTTTATTGCTGGCGTCGAACGTGCGATTGAACTGAAGCGCCCATTTGTGATGTTCTCGGCCGCTGGCGGCGCACGCATGCAAGAAGGCATTCTGTCCCTAATGCAAATGCCACGCACGACTGTTGCGATTGAGATGCTGAAAGAGGCAAACCTACCCTATATCGTTGTGCTGACCCATCCGACCACCGGTGGGGTCACAGCCTCTTACGCGATGCTTGGCGATGTACAAATCGCTGAGCCGAACGCGTTGATCTGTTTCGCTGGTCCACGCGTGATCGAACAAACCATCCGCGAAAAGCTGCCTGAAGGTTTCCAACGCGCTGAATATCTTTTGGACCACGGTATGCTTGACCGCGTCACCCATCGATCAAAGATGAAAGACGAATTGGTCACCATTTTGCGCATGTTGGGCGGTTTGCCCCCTGCTGTTGTGGCAGATTTACCTGCGCCAACAGATGCTGAAGAATTGGCAGCGCCGGATGCGGATGCCGACACAGCTGAGTAATATGGAACGGCGGCCACACTTGGGCCGCCCTTTTCATCAGCTATCAGCACGCTGTAACCTCTGAACAGTCCCACCCTTTCATCGCAGGTCCAACTATGCGTTCCGATATCATCCTCGATCGTCTGATGTCTTTGCACCCCAAAGTGATAGACCTTGTTTTGGACCGCGTTTGGCGCTTGCTTGACGCGCTCGACAACCCCCAAACCAAGCTGCCCCCTGTGATCCACATCGCAGGTACCAATGGCAAAGGGTCGACGCAAGCGATGATCCGTGCAGGGCTTGAGGGCGCTGGAAAATCAGTACATGCCTATACCTCGCCGCATTTGGCACGGTTTCATGAACGCATTCGCCTTGCAGGGGAATTGATTTCCGAAAACGCATTACAAGACATCTTGGAAGAATGCGAACGCGCCAATGGCGGCGAACCCATCACCTATTTCGAGATCACAACTGTCGCAGGTCTTTTGGCCTTTTCACGCACACCAGCCGATTACACTTTGCTTGAGGTCGGCCTTGGCGGACGCTTGGATGCCACCAATGTCATAGACGCGCCCGCGTTGACTGTCATCACGCCGATTTCTATCGATCACACCCAGTTTTTGGGCGACACGATCGAAGCCATCGCCGGAGAGAAAGCTGGCATCATCAAACGCGGCGTGCCCTGTATTGTCGGCCCCCAACCTGAGGCCGCGATGGAGGTGATCGAGCGTCAAGCCATGCGTCTTGGCGCGCCCTTGCTGGCTTATGGTCAACACTGGCATGTGACTGAGGAGCATGGTCGACTGATTTTCCAAGACGAAACAGGCCTGCGCGATTTGCCTTTGCCAAACCTGATTGGCAGACACCAAGTTGAAAATGCTGGCATGGCCCTTGCTGCGCTGCGCCATCTTGATATGGGCGATATAGCCCTAGAGGCTGCCGTCACAGGTGCGCAGTGGCCTGCACGGATGCAACGTCTCAAGACAGGCCCGTTGATTGATGCCGCCAAAGACGCCGAAGTCTGGCTTGATGGCGGGCATAACCCCGCCGCAGGGCTTGCCCTTGCGGAAGCCATGGATCGCTTACAACCCCGCGCCACCTATTTGATTTGCGGCATGTTGAATACCAAAGACATCGGGGGGTATCTGCGCCCGCTTGCCCGTCACGCAAAGCAACTCATCGCGGTGTCGATCCCTGGTGAAGCTGCTACACTCAGCGCTGAGGATACCGCAAAAGTCGCCCAAGATGTTGGCATGAACACTGCACAAAGCGGTAGTGTTTTAGATGCTGTGCGGTCTGTTACCGCAACTGATCCAAATGCGCGAATTTTAATCTGTGGATCACTATATCTAGCAGGTGCAGTCTTGCGCGAGAACGGCTAAACACCTCGCGCCGCGTCACTCATCGCGACCTTACTCAACCTCGTCCGCCGCCCAGTCTTTGTCTTGCATCTCGCGCAATCGAGACGCCGTGCGTTCAAATTCAAACACGCCAGCACCTTCGATATATAGGCTTTCAGGCGCGTCAACCGCACTGGCGACCACACGCACTTTTGCTTCGTACAACGCATCGATCAAGGTTACAAACCGCTTGGCTTCGTTAAAATTACCTCGGCCCAAGCGCGGAATGTCCTCAATAATCAACAGCTTCACCGCGTCTGCAATCGCCAAGTAATCTGCTGGACCGTACATCTGCCCACACAGATCCCAAAACGTCGCACGCGCAATTCCGTTATGAAACTTCGGCAGTTTCACCTCGCGACCTTTGACTTTAATCGTCAGCCCCTCAGATGCATCACCCGTCAGGTCTGTCCAAATCTCATTGATCGTCGTGCGCGTATCGTCATTGATCGGACTGAAATAAACGGGCGTTCCCGTCAAACGCCCCTGACGATAATCGACAGGAGAATGCAGATGATGCACGTCCAACTTGTCTTTGATGATGTCGATAAAGGGCAAAAAGAGCTGTCGATTGAGACCGTTTTTATACAGATCATCTGGGACACGGTTCGAGGTGGTCACAACAGTCACACCCCGTGCAAACAGCCCTTCGAACAGACGCCCCACAATCATGGCATCGGCGATGTCGGTGATCTGCATTTCGTCGAAACACAGCAAACGCACGTCTTTGGCGATTTTATCGACAACTGGAACAATCGTGTCAGAGATGCCTTTTTGACGTGCCTCAAATATCTGTGCCTGCACGTCTTGCATGAAGGCGTGAAAATGAACGCGGCGTGAAGGAACGGGGGAATGCTCATGGAACAAGTCCATCAACATAGACTTGCCACGCCCAACGCCGCCCCAAATGTACAGACCTCGTATGGGATCAGGCTTTTTGCGCCCACCAATCAAAGACAGCAAGCCACGCTTCCCAATGGGAGCCGTGGCCAAATCATGTTGCAATCGATCAAACAACGGCAAAACCGCTTCTTGTGCGGCATCTGCGCGCAACGTGCCATCTGCAACGCGCGCTTTGTATACTTGGGTCAAACTATCCATGGCACATCCATAATACGCTCGATCTCATAAGAAAAGATGATGGGTGTCATGCAGATCATTTGTTTGACGTTATCAATAGAAATGACGATAGAGAGAGCGCAAAGGAGACATCTATGTCCAGCACACGCGCGCCCCTCTTTACTCCCGTTCTTTTGGCGGGCTGTGTTGTCATCCTGATCAGTTTTTCGATCCGCGCGTCTTTTGGTGTTTTCCAAATCCCGATTGCCACCGAGTTCAATTGGCCGCGCGCAGAGTTCTCGCTGGCCATTGCGATTCAAAACCTGTTTTGGGGCATTGGCCAGCCGCTGTTTGGCGCGCTGGCCGAACGCATCGGCGACCGCAAAGCGATCATTCTAGGCGCAACTGTTTATGCGGCAGGTTTGGTTTTGTCGTCTTTCGCGGTCACGCCTGAAGCGCATCAACTGTTCGAGACACTAATCGGCTTTGGCATTGCTGGCACTGGGTTTGGCGTAATCTTGGCCGTTGTAGGCCGTGCATCCTCGGCCGAGAACCGATCCATGTCATTGGCGATTGCCACGGCTGCGGGCTCTGCGGGCCAAGTCTTTGGCGCGCCGCTTGCCGATTGGTTGTTAAGCTTTATGGGCTGGCAAGACGTATTCCTTTTGTTTGCCGTTGCCATTTTGGCTTCGCTCTTGGTGCTGCCGTTCATGCGGTCGCCGCAGATGGCCACCAAAACCGAGCTTGACGACAGCCTTGGTCAAATTTTGAAAAAAGCCTTCAAGGATCCAAGCTATACGTTGATCTTTTTGGGCTTCTTTTCGTGCGGATATCAACTTGCTTTTATCACAGCGCATTTTCCAGCGCTTGTGACTGAAATGTGTGGCGCTGTTGATCCAACTGGATTGCTCGCCAGTATTGGCATCGGGTCGACATCAACCCTTGGTGCAATTTCAATTTCGGTCATTGGTGCTGCGAATATCGCTGGCACTTTGTTCGCAGGTTACTTGGGAAATCGATTGCCTAAAAAGTACCTGCTGACCGGTATCTACACATTGCGTGCGATTGCGTCGATCTTGTTCATCGCCTTACCGATCACGCCCGCCTCTGTGTTGATTTTTTCACTGGCGATGGGCGCTTTGTGGTTGGCCACAGTGCCTTTGACATCAGGATTGGTCGCGCATATTTACGGGCTGCGTTACATGGGAACCCTATACGGCATCGTATTTTTCTCGCATCAACTGGGCGCGTTTTTAGGCGTGTGGTTGGGCGGACGCCTGTATGATATCTACGGCGATTACACAGCTGTTTGGTGGGTTGGCATCGGCGTCGGCGTATTTTCTGCAGTGGTCCACTTGCCAATCAAAGAAGTGCCATTGGGCCAACGCCTTGCCAAGGTCGTGCGTTAAAGACCGGCCTCTTCCATCGTCAGCAGGCCTTCATCCACCAAGCGCCTAGCCCAGCCTTGAGGTCCCTCAAACAGATGGGTCTGCCAGCCACGGCTTGCGGCCATATCGATGTTCTCTTGACGGTCATCCGCAAAGAGGACCCCATCAGGCCGTGCCTGTTCGCCCGCTTCTAGCATTTCGTAAATCAAACTATGTGGTTTGACGCAGCCCATGCGGCCAGACACATATGTTTTGTCGAACTCAGTCAAAAACGGATATTTAGTTTCAGCAAATTCAAAGCTTTCGATCCCGAAATTGGTCAATGCGATCACACGAATTCCCTTGGCACGAAGCGCACGAAGTAAGGCAACCGAGTGCGGGATCGCGGGTGCAGCCATTTTGATCCAATCGAAATACCACATCAGAATTTCAGTTTTAAACGCGGGGTAGTCATCTGCCGCTTTTTCAATGGTCGCACGAAATGGTGCGCCGCGATCAACCGCGTCATTGATGGCGTGCAGATCGACAGCGGCGAACATCTCTTTGCGGCGCGCCTCTCCAATCACGTTGTCATAATAACGCTCGGGCTGCCATTCGATCAGCACATTTCCAATATCAAAAACAACGGTCTCGATGGTCATACGATATCCCTTTTTGCCCCCTGCACGGCGCGTTCTAATGCATCTAAAAATCTTGAGCGATCCGCTTTGGCAAACGGTTTGCCGCCACCTTGGCGAAACGGGTCCGCAGCACGCAGATCGGCCATCAAGTCGCGTGTCGCCAACACATTGCCGATATTGGCCTTCGTCAACGGCTCACCATTGTGTTTGATCACGCGCGCCCCCGATTCAACGACTTTTGCAGCCAGAGGAATATCACCAGTGACAACGACATCCCCAACACCTGCGCGATCCGCGATCCACATGTCGGCCACATCAGGGCCGTCAGGCACAAAGATCATTTCAACGTAAGGGTTTGCCGAGGGCCGCAAGCCACCATTGCAAACCAAAAAGCATTGAATTTTATGGCGTGTCGCCACTTTTGCAGCCTCGTCTTTAACTGGGCAAGCATCGGCGTCGATATAGATTTTAGGCATCTTCGGCTCAGGGTTGTCAAGCGTATCAGTCACACAGGTCTCCTTTGGGCCAACCTTACCCGCCCCCGATCAAAGCGCCAGCGGCAAAGACCAGTCCGCCCCCTAAAACGACTTGAAAAACTGCGCGCATGAATGGGGTTTCCATGTATTTATTTTGAATCCAAGCAATGGCCCACAGCTCAACAAACACAACGAAGAACGCGGTGATGGTCGCCGTCCAAAAATCTGGAATAAGATATGGCAGCGTGTGACCCAACCCGCCAATAGTTGTCATAACGCCAGCGGCGATGCCACGTTTGATTGGCGAGCCTCGACCAGACAGCTGACCATCGTCAGATGCAGCTTCGGTAAAGCCCATTGAAATACCCGCCCCCACAGAGGCCGCTAGACCAACAAGAAAGGTCGTATGAGTACTTTGCGTCGCAAAGGCCGTGGCAAAAATAGGCGCAAGCGTCGAAACAGACCCATCCATCAAACCAGCAAGGCCAGGCTGCACCCATGTTAAAATAAACTTGCGATGCGCGTCGCTGTCTTCGCTTGAGCGCTTGTCACCATCCAGATGCGTGGCTTCAAGGACAGCCGCTTTTTCGTCATGGCCGGCTTCTGCCGCCGCCAAACGTCCCAGCAGATCGCGTGTGGCCGCATCTTGGGTCATCGTTGCGGCTTTGCGGTAGAATACCTCGGCGGCTTGCTCCATCCCGCGGGCCTCAGACCTGATACGATCCAAAGACAGGTTTTCAATCAGCCAAACAGGTTTACGGGCATAATAGCCAGACACATGTTCGCGGCGGATCATAGGAATGACATCACCAAACCGTTTTTGGTGCAGTTCGATCAGCGCGGATCGGTGACCATCTTCTTCAACAGCCATCTCATCAAAAATCGCAGCGCTGTTTGGAAAGTCTTTGCGCAGATTATGCGCATACGTCCTGTAAATGCGCGCGTCGTCTTCCTCTGACGAAATCGCAAGCGCAATAATGTCCTGCTCTGACAGATCAGAAAACCGTTTTCGGTGTGCAAACCCAGGGATCATATGAACGGACCTTTTTGAAACAATTCAAGCGCACGTAAGTCGCAAACGATCTTGGTCACTTTTAGATCAAAAGGTCCAGTGCGCTGATTGCCGCTGGAATTGGATTCGAATTCCAACCATAGCCCGCCCCACACCAATTCTGAATTGAACGGGACGAGCCGATTGCTACGCTTTGAGCGTCGTGTATCGCTTACATGCGGTACTCTGAATGGCAATCTTTACAGGAACCACCCACAGCACCCAATGCTGGCCCGACAGATGAGGCATCTGTGATTGTGATCGCCGCAGCGGCTGCATTCAAGCTGTTCGCTTTGGATACGAAATCGTCCCAGTTGGTCCAAATTTCTGGCTTGGCTTCGCTTTCCGGATCGGTTTCTTGAGCTTCAAACAGTGCAGGTAGCGCACCAGATTGTGCTTCAAGTGTATCAACTGCAGCCTGTGCAGCGGCTGCATCAAATTCGGTCGCCCCTTTGGCCATATCGCCAAGCGTTTTCATTGAACCGCCAATAGCTTTCATCGCTGCCATACGGTCAGCAACCGCTTGGTTTTCAACCCCATCGTGTGCGATTGCGCCAATAGAAAGACTGATAAAAACGGCAGATGCCGTGAGGATTTTTTTCATTGTAGATCTCCTGTGAACTCTTTGACTTAGGCTACGAGATCATCCAAGGCGAATGATATTGCAACCATATACAAGTTGAACCCTACTCGAATTATTTTGAAACAAAACTCACAAATCTGCCAGATGCCAAACTCGTTGGGCTTGAGCGTGATATCGCTTGCCAAAAACCACCAATATGTGGGCATATATGTGCCGACATTGCACGACTAAGGCCTGCAAATATGAAAAGCCGAAGCAGGATTGCCTGCCTCGACTTTACAATGACTTAGAGCGAGATCCCCGAGATCGCGAACTGGGTGGGGGCTGTTAAACCGCGACCTCGGGGTAAGCGTTCTCGCTCTGTGTTTAGTATTGCCCTTAAAAGCAGGCGAAAAGTGGAAGCGAACAAGGAAAGGCCCGGTTCTTTTTGTGGCAACACTGGGGCAAACATTTTGGCAAAATTTTCTACCTCTAGGTAATCTCTTGATTTGTTGTCTTTTTGCGCCCAATCTTGAACAATGACGACACCAACGCCCTTTCCGATCACAAAAACCGCATACGATAAAGTTGCCTTCGACCGGCATGAGCTCGGTGCGATTCTCGGAATTTATGGACAAATGGTTGCCGCTGGCGAATGGCGCGATTACGGGATGTCCTTTTTAAAGGATGTCGCGGTGTTTTCCGTATTTAGGCGCACAGCAGAGCATCCGATGTATCGCATAGAAAAACGCCCCAAACTGCGCGGCCGCCAAGGCATGTATTCTGTGATCGGTATGGACGGGCAGATTTTAAAACGGGGTCACGAGCTGCGCAATGTGTTGCGCGTGTTTGATCGTAAGCTGATCCGCTCAGTTGATTGATCGCTACAGGCGACGATGCGCCGTCACGGCCCCATTTCCCTGCGCTTGAATCCGCGCAATCGCTTTCAAAATCGGCTCATAGGCCACAGCCATATAATGCTCGCTGGCATGGATCAACGTCTCACCATCCACACAAAGCGCAACATGGCCCTTCCAAAACAACAAATCACCGCGCTCATATGCGCCAGAGGCAACCTGCCCCAAGTCCATTTGTTGGTCACTATCGCCCGGACAGACCAAACCGCACGCCGTGAAGCCCGCTTGTACCAAACCGGAACAATCGATCCCAAAGCTGGAATTGCCCCCCCATAGATAGGGCGTTCCGAAAAAGAGCTGCGCCACAGTCACGGGGTCAGAAAAAGGTCGTTCAATAAGACGCACATGCGCTTTGGGCACAAAGCGCCCCGTGTCCGTTTCGACAAACTTATGCCGCTCATCCACGACGCGAATGCGTGACCCAAAGGACAGGCTTTCGCGTGCCTCAGATTTAAAATCGGCTTCAGGATATAAATGCGTAGCACGCGCGGAAATCCAGTGAGTTGGTACAAAAGGAAACCCAAGTTCCCCTTCAGCGACATAGCCCACATATCCATCACGTGCTGCACGCCCAAAAGCCCAACCGTTGTGACGCTCAAACACATCAAAGTGTTCGCCCATCACCAATTGACGCGCGCGTGCTCCATTTGGTTCATCGCGCAGATCAGCCACAGGCTTGGTGACGGATGACGCCTCAGCCACAACTTCAGTCTGGCCCTGCAGCGCAAATCCCTTCAAAGCTACACGGTCATTGGCAGGCGTTAGGCGTCGATCAGTCATGGTTCAAAAGATCTGGCAAAGCAGCCAAAAGCGCACGTGCCCCCATGCCGACACCGCCTTTGGGGCGGCCAGGCAAGGACGACGGGCACCATCCATACACATCAAAATGCATATAGCGCGGCGTTTCCGTTACAAAGCGACGCAAAAACAATGCTGCCGTGATGCACCCCGCCATACCACCCGCAGGTGCATTGTCGAGATCGGCAATACCCGGTTCAATCATTTTCTCGTAAGGGTCCCAATAGGGCAATTGCCACACGGGGTCGCTTGCGGCCTCAGCCCCTTTTACCACTGCTGCTGCGTCTTGTGCTTGCGTGGCAAAAAATGGTGATAGGTCAGGCCCCACAGCCACACGAGCAGCACCCGTCAGGGTGGCCATCGAGACAATCAGGTCTGTGTCTTCTTCATCCGCTAAGGCCAAAGCATCTGCCAAAACAAGACGGCCTTCGGCATCTGTATTGTTGATTTCGACGGTCAAACCCTTGCGGGATGTCAAAATATCCTGCGGGCGAAACGCATTGCCCGATACCGAATTTTCAACAGCGGGGATCAAAACGCGTAACTGAATAGGCACATTCAGCGCCATGATCATATGCGCCAAACCCAACACAGTGGCGGCACCCCCCATGTCTTTTTTCATCAAACCCATGGATGATCCCGGCTTCAGGTTCAACCCGCCCGTGTCAAAGCAAACACCTTTACCAACCAATGTCAGTTTAGGGCCTTTGTTGCCCCAGCGCATATCGATCAAACGTGGTCCACGCGGAGATGCCCGTCCAACTGCGTGGATCATTGGAAAATTTTCATCCAAAAGCGCATCGCTTTGGATGGTTGAAATCTGCGCGCCAAAGCTTGTCGCCAATACGTTCGCGGCATCTTCAAGCTCTGCCGGTCCCATATCGGACGCCGGTGTATTGATCAGATCACGCGTTAAAAATTCGCCCTGTGCGATAGCTTCTAAACGCGCAGCATCCACACCTTTGGGGGCGAGCAATTGTGCGCTTGGCAATGATTTTTGCACATACCTGTCAAAGACATAACCAGCCAAAAGCCAGCCCAAAACTTGCTCATCAAGCTGTGCGCCGTTTAGCGTCGTGATCAAATGATAGGTCGCCTTAGGCAGCTTGCTGCGTATATCGGCAAGGCCAAAGCGTGTACGTTTAAGGTCGGCCTCAGACCCAAGTCCAGCAACAACCGCGCCAACACCACTCGCGGATGGTATCACACATACAGCCCCTGCGGCCCCTGTGAATCCATTCGCCCTCAGCCATGAGGCCTCTTGGTCAGATCGCGATGAAATAAAGTTATCAGTCTCACTGCTTAAAACGAGGTGTAGCGGGATTGACTCGGATGTAGGTTCAGCAAAAAAAAGTGGCATTGGACAAGCTCTTGTGAGTGTTTCAACTCAGCCTAACCTATCCAACGCCACCTGCAAGCTGGATCGCCAACGGACGACCCAATACCCGCGCATTTTGCACCTGCCTAGACGGAAGCGCCTTGTAAATCCCAAACAGCCAGAAGGGAGTTTTCCCCAATGCGCATCAAGCGATCGACAGTGGCCGCCAGAGCAGTCCCGTCATCTAAGGTCGCCAAATTGTTCACATCTGCGGCGACATTGGCAAAGGTTTCCATGCCGATTTGTTCAGAAATAGCGATCATTGATCGCGCGGCTTTTTTCATGTCTTCCAACTGTCCTTTTTTGTAACAACTGTCGACTTTGGCCAAACGCACAGCGAGCTCTTCCATCGCGCGCGATACGACACCGTCAGCCCCTGAATCACCAAGTTGCGCGTAAAGCTGATCTAGCCGTTCTTTGTTTACATGTACGACCCCTATAGGTCGCAACCTCTTCACCACCATTATAACACCCCAATGTTATGCACGCCCCCACGCGCTGTGTCCCTACATTGACGTAAAGGCCTCAAGAAAAGGTTTAGCCCAAGTGGTTTTTCCCTCGAATGCCACTCAAAATTTCTCTACATTTGAACGAATACAAAAGCCCACCTTTAAGAGGACGCGCACCAATGAAGTATGTCAAACACCTACCAACCTATATGGTTCAGCGTTACGTTGGCTGGAAAGCCACGACATACACCGAGAATAAAGCTTGGTATCGTCGTCTGGCGGATGAGGGGCAACGCCCTCGTGCGATGATCATTTCGTGCTGCGACTCGCGCGTTCACGTGACATCTATATTCGGCGCAGACCAAGGCGAATTTTTCATTCACCGCAATATCGCCAATCTGGTGCCTCCGTTTACGCAAGATGGCGATCACCATGGGACGTCGGCTGCAGTCGAATATGCAGTGAGCGCACTCAAAGTGGCGCATGTGGTTGTTTTGGGTCACTCAAATTGCGGCGGCATCAAAGGCTGTCACGATATGTGTGCAGGCCTTGCGCCAGAACTTGAAGAAAAATCATCTTTCATCGGACGCTGGATGGACATCATGCGCCCTGGCTATGAACGTGTTGCATCTTTACCGGAAGCAGATCGGACGCGCGCCCTTGAAAAAGAGGCTGTGCTCGTGTCGCTTGAAAACTTGATGACCTTTCCCTTTGTCCAAAGTGCCGTTGAAGACGGCAGCCTAACATTGCACGGACTTTGGAATGACATCGGCGACGGATCGCTGCATCAGTATGACACCGCTTCGAAGTCGTTTATCCCAATCTAAACCTCTTACGCAGCAGCACGCGGCGTACCGAGGATCACAAACTCTTGGGTCAGGACAAAGACATCTTGAGGTGCGTGGTGCGTTTTAACATTGGCAACCATGTCTGAATGCGGTGTTTCGATCATTGCAGAGGTCTGAACAGACTGCGAGCGCAGGCGCATTGGTCTGGACACATGTGTCACTGCGCGGCGACCAGTATGAACCTTGCCAGCTCGTTTGGCGGTATCATCCTCAGGAAAGAACATCTCGGTCCCTTTGCTACTGAGGTTCAAAGCGATGATGCGGTTCGTGCGGGCCTTGGCGATAAAATCAATCATTTGGTGTCCTTCAATTGTCTATTTTAGGCCAAGGGCCCTGAATGCGTCGAAACATTACGCAGCAATCGCGAGGCGCACGCCGAGGTCTGGGCGAAAATCACCATCGTCACGATGGCCGCCAAGAACGATCACATTTGCGTTGCGCGCTTCTGAAGTCAGATTGTGATTGGCATGGCGCGAGGCCGCTTTGGCTGCATAAGCGGCCCACTCAAAAGTGATCGCGCCGCCGAATTCATCTACGGTATTGATGGCCTGACAGGTGTTTGTGTTTGTATCGATCATGTTTCCATCCTCTGTGTTCCGAGCCCCCGGAACCCTTGAATACATGTGACCACAAACATCGAAATACGCGTATTAAACCTTCAATCGAATTTGAAACAACTACGGTTTCTTAGCATCCTTAGGTTCAGGGAATGGCAATTAATCTAGCAAAAACAAATGCATAAAAACACCACCCGCGAAAGTTAAAATTTGACGCATCCCCGAAGTCATAGTTAACATTGATTCAGAGCCTTGCCGAATGGGTGGCAGCACTGTGGCAAATCTGTGGCTCACCTGAATTCAGGCCTATACAACGCGAATCGGCGACACTCGAAAACAGAGCGCCGCCGTAAAATGTCGCCGTATACGGTATAGTTCTGTGTGACCTAGCGCAGAGTTTTCCCTTCCGGCCAGCGCAGATTTTCATCGACTGTGATGCTTTTGGTTTCACCTGCAGGCAGATCAAAACGCCAGCTCAACACGCCACGGCGATCACCTACCCCCTGCTCTGTCGGCATAGGCGTGGCGGTCCAATCAATAACAAGATCGTCCTGCTCAGACACAGACACGCGGTCCAAAACTTCGACGGGCCAAGCGCGCGCTGTCAGGTTTTCGACATCAAGACGCACACTGCTGCTGGTTTCATTGGATTTAGAGATAAAGCCGCGATCACCTTCATTGCGACCCAAAACAACACGAGAGACCTTGACGCCGTCGACACGCCCAAAGGGCATTTCAAATTCGGCGCCCTCAACAACGGTCTTTAGAGTATGCGTCCCGACATACACACCATCACGGAACAGCTTGGCGGGGCCATGCAACAACGCTTCGCCACTGTCGTTCGTCAAATCAGAAACCAAATAACCTGCATCATTATAGAGCGGCACAGCACGCACGGTCAGATCAGGTGTAAGTGCAATTGCATCCATCGCCAACTCAGTATGGGCTGCATCCGAAGACAGCAACGTCACAGGGCGTGGATAGGTATAAGTCTGACTGAGGCCATAAGTTTGGACCATCGCCGTCTCTTCGATCACGACAGGTGTTGCATCCATCATAGGTTCCGCTACAGACATCGCCATCTCTGCCTGCATGTCAATTTTTTGCACCGCACGCGGCTGGATTGGGTCCATGATACGGCGAATGTATTCGCTTAACTCACTTGGCGCGACATCCTGAAATGGCATATCCGTCGATACGTTCAGATTGACATCGACCCAAGGTTCGTCGGTGTTTTGCAGCACGACCAAAGACCGTTCCAAATTCAACGTATTTTCGACGGTATCAAGGTCAGCCTTATAGGCCGGCGCCCAGCTGGCGTCAGTTGTGAAATATGAAAGCGAGATATCCACCTCACCCGCCGATGCAAGTGTCAAATCAAACGTCACCCGCAAACGATCTTCTGTAAGGGGGGCAATTTTAGCCAGTTCCGCTTCAGCTGCCTTTAGGTCTAGTTCTAATTCCTGAACTGTTTCAGATGCCGCCCGCGCACGCACCTTCGCATCTTGTGCGGCCAAACGCGCCTCAAGCGATTGCGCCCGAACCATCTGAGAAAACTCCGCGATCGTTGCGGCAGTCGCGTTTTCGGGGGCTTTAAGTCCGCTGATAAACAGCAACGCATCGCCAGCGGCCGTCACTTCCAAGTCTATAGCCTCGACATCTTGCTTGGCTGACGCCAGTTTGTCCTTAACCTCAAGGTAAGCCGTATATTCAGGTAGGCCGCTGAGGCGTGCCAAAACATCGCGCTCCTCCAAGGTCTCTTTTGCAACTGAAACCTGACCGAGCACACCGGCGCTTACCCGTGTTTTCAAACTATCGGCCTCAAGTGTTCCGAAATCGACCGGAATATCGAGAAGGGTGATTTGATGCTGTCCTGCGGGAAGCGTGACAGTCGCCTCGCGGGTTACATTCGCACCTTGCACATAGATCGTGGCCTCAGACACCACGCTGCGTGCCTTAACCAGATCAGCAAATGCCACGCTGGGCACAAGTGCAGTTGCGGCAGTCAGGGCGAAAATCGTTGTAATGGATTTGGGGGTCATGTTTTCCTCCGATGGGTTGAAGGAACTCTTCTATGACAGTGCTTTAATCGCAAGTCATGAGATCATCTGACATTACAAAAGGGCGATTCATTGCCGACTTACAGGATGGCACTTATACGATGTGTTTGCTCGTAAACCCGACACGTGCTGCGAATTTGTTTTGGACGATCTCGCACAGGTCTTCGCTGATCATATAGACCCCTACGTGGTCTTTGCCCTATGCCCAAAGCGTTCACTCGCCATAACCTTAAACAAAGCGCAGGAAACAAATCAAATCGGCACAAAAAAGGGCGCCATTAAGCGCCCTTTTGTTAAGAGTATAGTCATCACCTTAGGTGTGATTAGCCTTTTTTGAGCACGCGACGCCCAAGCAACTCAGCGATTTGCACCGCATTCAAAGCAGCACCTTTGCGCAGGTTGTCAGAAACACACCATAGGTTCAGGCCATTTTCAACAGTCACATCTTGGCGAATACGCGAGATGAATGTGGCGTAATCACCAACACATTCGACGGGCGTGACATAGCCACCTGGTTCACGTTTATCGACCACCAAAATGCCTGGTGCTTCGCGCAAGATATCGCGCGCTTCGTCTTCGTCCAAGAACTCTTCGGTTTCGATGTTGATAGATTCAGAGTGGCCAACGAACACAGGCACGCGCACACAGGTCGCTGTGACTTTGATAGACGGGTCGATGATCTTTTTGGTCTCGACGATCATCTTCCATTCTTCTTTGGTGTCGCCGGAATCCATAAACACATCGATTTGCGGGATAACGTTAAAGGCGATCTGCTTTGGGTACACCTTTGCCGGCTTTTCTTGGCCAGGCACATACATGCCCTTGGTTTGATCCCACAGTTCATCAATCGCGTCTTTGCCTGAGCCAGACACGGATTGATAAGTCGACACTACAACGCGTTTGATTTTTGCGCGATCATGCAGTGGTTTCAACGCAACAACCATCTGAGCGGTCGAACAGTTTGGATTCGCGATGATGTTTTTGTTGGAATACATTGTGATCGCATCTGGGTTCACCTCAGGCACGATCAACGGAATTTCCGGATCGTAACGGTACAAAGATGAGTTATCGATCACAACACATCCAGCTGCAGCCGATTTCGGCGCGTACTCTTTGGTCGCTTCAGATCCCACAGCAAACAAAGCCATGTCCCAACCGGTAAAGTCAAAGGTCGCAAGGTCCTTGGTCTTCAGGGTCTTGTCGCCGAAAGACACTTCCGTGCCCATAGATTTACGGGACGCCAAAACAGCGATCTCATCTACAGGGAACTGGCGTTCAGCCAGAATGTTCAGCATTTCGCGACCCACATTGCCTGTGGCACCTACGACGACGACTTTATAACCCATTAGGGGTACTCCTTATGTCCAATGACAGCACTGGGAGATAGCAATTTGTGCGGATTTGTAAAGGCAGAATCCTTGATGCCCCTTATTCCATAGGGTGAAGCGTCACTCTATGGTCCGATTTTATCAGTGAGTGTACAAAATCGCTCTCTGACGTGAAATTGTGCGGCACACTTGCCGCATCTCTGCGCCCCGATAATGACAGGCTGGAAAAGAAATCAAAGCCAAAGAGATGGATTTCTGACGCATTTGACTGGGCTGCAAAATCGAGCAACATCGCGCCTGTTGTTGGCTGAGCACCCAATTTAACTTTTAAGGCCTCATAATTGGTTCGAGGGAACAGGATGAAACCGCCAGTCTGCCCCATCCAATATTTTAACCGCTTGCGCTTATGCGACATCCAAATCAGTCGCGAAGCCTCAAGGGCTTGGAACTGATCCCGCGGCAAAGCCGTTGCCAACGCCAGCCAATCGGTGCGCGCACCATGGCTTTCGACACTCGGCATCGGGGCGCGATTGATACGGATCACCAAATCACAGGTATCGATTTGAACGCCAAGATCCGACTTTGCCAGCGCACGCGCATTGCCGACAATCGCAATACGCTTTCCAGCCATCTCCTGCGCAATTTCGTCAATGGACGATGCTGATCGCCCAAGCACAGCATCATCATTTCGCCATGCAGCAAATCGAAACAGGCACCTATCCCAAAGCGTCATGACAGCAGTCGTTTATATATTTCGATCAAAGATTGGGCTTCTCTCTCTATGGAAAAATGCTGTTCAACATGTGCGCGCGCCGCCACGCGCATTTTGTCGGTGCCAACTCTGTCGTCCATCATGCGCTTGAGAGCCTCGATCAAAGCTGGCGCGCTGCCCTTCTCTATCAAATGCCCCGTTTCACCTTCAACGATTTGCGTATCAAACGCGCCAACCTCGTGGCACGCCACGGCAGGTGTCCCACATGCCATCGCCTCAATTGGCGTCAGCCCAAATCCTTCCCATCTTGCTGGCGTCGTGAACACATCCAAAGTTTGATACAGGCGCACAACATCATCCCAAGGGATTTCACCTAGGAATTTAACGCGATCTGACAGTCCTGCCTGTGCGATCTTTGCTTCCAAGTCCGCCTGGTACGCTTCAAATTTTTGCGTGGCGCGCCCCGTGAAAACGATATGAATATCTGGCCGTGATGGCAAAAGTTCAAGCGCCGCCTCGACAAGCAAGTCTTGTCCTTTTTGTGGCCGAATACGCCCAAAGCACCCGATCAAAAACCCTTGGGGAAGCGCCAGCTCCTCGCGGATAGCCAAACGGTCTTCCGCTGGGTGAAATACATCTGTGTCAATGCCGTGCATGACCACTGTCGCGGGGTGATCTAGAAAACCGGCAGCCTGCGGTGAGGTCGCGACCAAAGCATCCATTTTAGCGATCAACCGCTTGGTGAAGGGTTTGTGGTCACGCTGAGCCGCAGAGGTGAACAGTAATTTAAATTTGCGGCGAAATACGCTGCGCAGCAACAACCCGAGGATCATTTCATTGTTACGCCGCGCATGCCACACGCGCCATGTGTCTCTGGGCAAGAACATGACCCGCCACAGCGAAATATGAGGGATACCCTGCGTCAAACCGGGGCCTGTGGCGCGGATGTCAATATGGCGCGCTTGCACGGGGATCAAACGTAAAACTGTCGTGGTCACCCCCGACAGTCGCCGTTTTAAATTCGGCGCAATAACTTGTATACTGGCATCACGTTGCGTCATATTTTTTCTCAAGTCCTCCGTTCTTTACTCGTCAGATATATCAGAAATCCAATGCTTAATAATACGACAAAAAGACCAAAAACCGCGCGATAGCCGACAATGGCTTCATCAGTATGTTGCATCGCGCCAGCGAATACACGAGCGCTCCCCATTTGAAACAGCCCTGCACCGCCGATGGAAAATAAATTGATCAATGTCACTCCACGTCCGGTGAGGCGATCAGGCAAAAGAAGCCGCCCGTGATTGATAATTTGACCATAAGCAGACCCAAAAAAGCCGATCCCAACAAGCAGAGCAGAAATCTGCCATACGCTTTGCGTCCCAGCGCCAAGCCAAAGCCAAATAAGACAGGCTAATGCGATAAACGTACCAATCAATACGATGCGTTTTCGACTGCGGATGATTCGATCCATCGGGCCATAGGCCAGCGCGCCAGCAATCATCGACAAAGCCATAAAAAACGTCACACGCCCAATGCCATCAGACGTCAGGCCAGACACATCGGACAAGTAGCCCCCTGCCCAGCTGCCGCGCAACCCCGCAGCTGGGGCATAGGCCACCGCTGCCATCGCCAAGACTGGGTATAATGGCCAGATTTTTAAAAGGTCACGTAATCCGGTGCGGTTTTCCGCGTTCGAATGATCTACAGCGGGGGGGTCTTGTACGAACTTACTCAGTGCCAATGCGATGACTATCGTCGCACCAGCCAAGACCAAACAGGCCCCCCGCCATCCGATGAGCGACATCGCCCATGACAACGGCACGGAGGCGGCAAGATTGCCAAGTGATCCCAACCCAACCACAAGCCCCGCCAAGGTCCCGAAACGATCAGTGGGTGCGCTACGTGCAAATATGTACAGAGATAACATAAGCACCGGAGAACACCCGATACCAATCAGCGCCATCGCAGTGTAGATGCCCCAAGGCCCTTGAGCCATGGCAAAGACCAATGCGCCACCACCGCCACCAATTGCCAGCAAAATTGATGCGGATTTTCGCGGAGATCGATGATCCAACAACCACCCCACAGGAATCTGCATGGCTGCAAAGATAAGGAACCAAATCCCCAAAGCAGTCGACACCTGATCTGCTTGTAAACCAATTTCGGTTTTCAAAACGGGCGCGAAAACGGCAAGACATGCACGATAGAATTGACTGAGGCTATACGCAACGATGAGCCAGACCAGACCTTTGATCATTTGGAAATCCTTTATTCTTCTCGTTCGAGTGCCTGAAACATAGTCAGCTGTCCACAGAGAATCTGTCACGTTGCCTACGCTGGAGTCTCGATATAGGGCCCTGCATTTACGGGGAGTTTTTTGAGTTTTGCATCAACTTAGGCAAATACGGGCACCAAATCGCCAAAAATGTGCTGTCTGTGCCACTACTCCCCCCTCACGCGACATTGCCAACAGAAGTTTGGGGTTTATATGTGTAAAAGAATGTGCCACATCTTTGTGGAGCTTGACCGAGTGGTCGAGTGAATACCTCTTGATGGAGATTTGGTTATGAAAAAAGTTATCCTTGCGGCAACTATCGTTGCAGCTTCTGCGTCTGCTTCTTTGGCTGGCGCTTACTCCGATCCAGTTATCGAAGTAGCACCTGTTGTTGTTGAAGAGTCTTCTTCTTCTTCTATGGGCTCTCTCGGCGGCAGCGCTGCATTGCTCTTGCTCGGTGCAGTAGCAGTCGCAGTTGCTTTGAACTCTAAGTAAGTTCAGGCGCTCGCCTCATAAGTTTTAAAACGGCGATCTTTTTAGGTCGCCGTTTTTTTGTGTCTCAATTTTTGGGCTCCAACGAGAAAGGGCTCACACGTGGCGAGCCCTTATGAATTCTGTCGCTTTTCTCGGTGAAGTTCCGGTCTTTTAAAAGCGAAGACGCCGAAAGACGATTGTGCCCACATCAGGGCCCGCCCATTGGACCGATTGAACCATGCGTCCAGACATGTCGACCCAATAGGTATTTGTAAACTCAGCGCCGCCCTCGGACTGACAGGATTCCGTCATCACTTGAGCCGTCACAGATATTTCACCCGATGAAACATGATCCGTGCTGCCCACGGAAATATTACAATTGACGACGAACCGTCCAGTTTGATCCAAACCATTCAAAAATCGATAGGTCTTTTGCACCTGCCCTGATCTACGCTGCGACACAAGCCGCTCAGCGCCACCCTGTTCAATGGACATGACATCACCGCCAAATCCGCGCGTCGCCGCCAACAAACCTGTTTTTAACGTTATCGATTTCTGATCCGGAGAAATCCACGTCACATTCCGACCATTCACCCCCTGAACGGTGGACACAGCAAAGCCGCCAGTTTTTTCCATCAAAATGAATTGCAACGGCGCATCAGGGACAGCCCTCAAAGCATAATCGATCATTGCGACGGGGTCTGCTGGCGCGGCCGGTTCAGCTTTTTTGCCAAACAAACGCGACTTTGCAAGAACAGCCAACTCCTTAACTGTATCCGTACCACGGCGCGCCTGAACATCGTTGCCGCAAGCTGCGAGAGATAAACAAACGACACAGGCAGCCATCAATTTTGCAGCAGTTTTATACTGCATCATCATCTCCAAAATTTACCCCAACGCGATTCGATGTCAGCGCCTTGCATCCCTCGAACACGGTCATACAGACGACCGCCAACACTCAGCTTGGCCCCACCGTCACGGGTCAAAGATTGGATAACGAAATCATTTGTTTCTGTCGTTGGCGTGCCAGCAAACCATGCTGACGGCACGGTGAAACGGATGCCCTTATCAAAAGATCCTTCACCAAAGTCTTCGAACGGGACATCCGTAAGGGTCGCATAAGCCCCAACGCGCCAGCCATTGTTGAATTCACGATCAACAGACACCGTCGCTCCCCAATCACCAGCAAGATATCTGCCCACGTCAAGCTGGCCATGAAATCCACCCTCAAAGGCGTAATAGGCAGACACATGTCCCGTCACGATGTCGTAGTCGCGAAAACCAAAGGGATCGTCATAATCGCGCTGGACGGCGTAATTGAGCTCCGCGCCCAAAGCAAACGGGCTGTTCGGCTTTTTCCAAAGCACCTCGCCTGAAACACCTCCGTACATAGTTTCAAGATAGCCAACAGTCACACGGCCAAACAGATTTTGGGCAGGCCGACTATACCAATTCGCTGTCAGTTTTTCGAGCTGCACACGGTTGTCGTATTCGCGCGCGCTGGTCCGCACGTTCTGTATTTTTGAATCGTTGGTGTCATTTTCTTCGTCTGATATATCGCCAGACACGCGCAACGTTGCGGCGGCATCCAAGCTGAAACCAGGCGCCACTTCATAGTTGATTTGCCCACGAACTCCGTAGTCAAGCCGGACGGGGCTCTGCGGATCAAAAACCGATACAGCCAAATAAGGTGCCACAGACCAAAGCGTGTTCGGGAAGGCATCCTCATGTGCCACCAAGTCATCCGCCTGCAAGCTGAGCGGGTCGGTAAATGTCGCGGCATCCAGCATGCTGCGCGCGGGTGAAAATTCATAGGCTTCCAACTTAGACCGCGGCAAGACAGTGGAATGAATAGGCAGTCCATCAAGCGTTTCTGTCAACACGAAAGTCTCAACAGATGGAGGGAATGCTCGCGTCATGATCCGTGCCAAACGCCCTAAAGCCTGCGAGTGAGCACCATAGCGCTTATTGCGAAACTGAACTTCTGTCCGTGTGGTTGTCAAAGACATAGCTTCAAGCGCCAAGCCTTCTTCTGCCATTGCTTTTGCCAAAGCAGACCGAATGCCACTGGCATCACCAACTTCGGCGACCCATTCGCCAGACCAACCGACAGGATCAGCCGAACGGCTTGGTCGAGGACGGATGGGAAGTGGCGCAGTTTCGATCCCGCCTGCAACCTTCGGATTTTTCGGATTTAGCCCCGTTGAGAATTGCAGCCCAACAGCGTCGCCATGCAAAAAGAATGCTGTGACAGATGTATTTTGACCAAGCTTGTAATCAAGAGCGACGTTGATCGGAGATTTATGAGTGAACACATCTTGTTCGACTTCTGTGGTATAGGCGTCCGAAGAATACTCTGCCAAGACCGTTAATTTATCGTTCAACTGATAGCTCAGGCCGCCGAAGATCGCTGCCTCGCCCTGAAACCATTGACCGAAATTGAAGGTTCCGCCAGTGTCCAAATATGAGGTATCCCTGTCGCCTAGCGAAAAGCCGAGGGAGTTATAACTGCCCAAACGTCCCCAGCCCAAACCACCGGACACTTGCAACTTATCACCAATCGATTTGGTCGCGACGATATACTCGCCGCTCAGTAATCCTGTTCCCATAAAATCTTGCAAACCAACCGAGACAGCGGGGCGGTAGGCGCCCTCGTTCATGAGCAAATAGCTTAGATCAAATGAGCGATCCCAATAAGTTTCGAATGAATCACTATAATCTTCAATGCCAGAATATCGAAAGCTGCCAGACAGGCGTGGCGTCATCTGAAAGGTCAATGTGGTACGCGTCACCTTGCCGAATTTCGAATAGCTGAGGGCAAGTTGCCCATCGGGTGCCACCTCGGCGGACGGCATTTCAATGATGCCTTGGCGCCCCATAATATTCAGGCGTGTCGTTGATAGATCTTGCGCAGCGCTGGCGGAAACACAGCACATTGATACAAAACCAATACCGATCACATTTTTTCGAAAATACAAAGACACTGTTCCACCCGCTTCTTAAGTTGGAGCCATCATATCAAATTTTCACCAAACACCCACTCGAATATGCATCATAATTCCAAGAGACGCCGCTGAACCGTGAATCAATTTTCGGACGTGTCTTTTCGGCAGCAATAGTCAAACCGCAATTGCCGTCAGCAAGTTCTCAAAGCACACATCACAGACAAAGGTGGTGCACAATAGCGCGCAAAAACCCGACGCGCATTACATCAACGATAAAGAGAAAATTAGATCTCATCCATTTGATACTGCTGTACTGACGCACCCTGCGGTTCGTGATACCCGTCAACTCGTTCGCGCACAATTTCACGCATATGCGCGGCATTGGCAAATTTGATCGCAGCATTAAGATCACGCAACATACCGGCGACTTCTAATGGTCCCAGCATGGCCTCCTCTGCACGCAGAATTTTGGGGTTAGGGGTTGCACATAAATTTTTGTGATCTAGTAAAAGTTCTTCATATAACTTTTCACCGGGCCGCAACCCCGTCACGACGATTTCGATATCGCCCGTTTCAGAACCTGGTTTTTTAACCGCGCGGCCAGACAGCTCAATCATTCTATGCGCGATATCCATGATTTTTTGTGGTTTACCCATATCTAGAACAAAAACATCACCGCCTTCGGCATAGGCCCCTGCCAGTAAGACCAGTCGTGCCGCTTCGGAAATCGTCATAAAAAAGCGCGAGACCTCTTGGTGAGTGACTGTCACGGGACCGCCGGCCTCAATCTGTGTTTGAAAAAGGGGCAACACCGATCCAGACGACCCTAAGACATTGCCAAAACGTACCATTGAAAACTTTATCTCTGGTTCGCGGGTTTGCAAATCCTGCACGACCAACTCAGCCATACGTTTCGTTGCCCCCATAATATTGGTGGGCCTTACCGCTTTATCCGTAGAGACTAAAATAAAGCGTTCTATATTGGCCTCAGCCGCCGCTTCAGCCACAACATTGGTGCCGATGACATTGTTTTTTGCCCCCTCTAATTCATTGTTTTCAACGATTGGGACGTGTTTATAAGCTGCCGCATGGAAAATAATCTCGACATTTTCTTGCGCCAAAACATGGCGCACTCTCACGGGGTCGGTCACAGACCCCAAATACGTCGAGAGCTGAACCTTGTGTTGCGCAGCAAGGTCACGCAGTTCAAAATCGATTTGATAAAGGTTGAATTCACTTTGCTCAAACAAGACGATCTTTGCTGGGCGACAGTTTAGAATTTGGCGGCATAATTCAGAACCGATTGATCCGCCTGCCCCCGTCACCATCACGACACGTCCAGCATATGTTTTAGCAATTTCAGGGGTTTCCAAATCGACTGCATCACGGCCCAAAATTTCGTCAGCGCCAACAGTTCGGAACAAGGCCTCGTTGCCGCGCCCTGCCAGCATATCAACGAAAGGGGGGAGAACCCGCACTTTGACACCAATCCGTTCTAATTGTTCAATGATTACAGCGCGCCGCTCCTTTGCACTTTCAGGCAGCGCAATCAAAACCATCTCAATCTTGTAATAGGCCAAACTGGCTTTCATCCGCTTTGCATCCAATACGGGAATGCCACCGATAGCCATGCCTTGTAAGTGTAGATTGTCATCAAAAAAGATCACCGGCCGCAGAAGGTGAGATTGACGTAATGCCGATGCTAATTGAATGCCCGCGCTACCCGCCCCAAAAATGGCGACCGACTGTCGGTTTGAATTTCTATCACGAAAATAAGATAAAATTGCAATCGTCACAACACGCGCGCCGACGCTTCCAGAGAAAAATGCAGTTCCAAAGATGAGTGCTTTAGCGACCAATCCTGTCGCGCCATGCAGGGCCGCACACACTATAAAAAGCAGGCTCAAGCACCCAGTCGCAAGAGCGATTTTAGAGACATCTTTGGAATTAAACATCACAAGCTTAATGCAATGAAGCCTTAGACTCATCACAATGGTGACGCCCATAAGGGTTATTTCCACGAAGAAGGCGTAGGTAAAGGAAGGCGTCGACAATGTGGCGAGATCGCCTTGCAATGCAAACGCCAACACGACAGAAGCTATGATCAAAAACGTATCTGAGAGCACCAATATGCGGCGCACGACATGTCTTGGTAGCGTCGTCAGGCCCTGTATCAACATAAGCGCTTACACATCTTTCATTCTTCACATACCAGTACGACCATCAAATATATCTGGCGATAAAATAGACGAAGCGCAAGTTTCTGCACAAACTATAATCAATAAGGTGCTTTTCGAACATACCACTTAAGGCTGTCGTAATATATTTAAGTGCTCGTTAAAATTTTCGCAATTTTGGCCAAATGGTTTCAATCATAATACGCAAATCAAGGCATCTTGATTGGTGGGCTTGATAAATCAAATCCAAGCGCGCCTTGCGAGGAACACAGGCCCGCGCATAGACCTCGTCCGTCTGTTCCGCTGTAGTACAACGCGCCAAGAGCATCTCTTCGTGGGCATGATATCGCACCGACGCCAGCCCTGTTATACCGGGGCGCGTGTTCAGCACCTGCGCATAGACTTGGGGAAATCGCTCGACATATTCACGCAAAGGCGGGCGCGGCCCCACAAATGATATATCCCCACGCAGTACATTCCATAGTTGAGGCAATTCGTCCAAACGTGCCCTACGCAAAAAGCGACCAAACCGTGTGACGCGGTTAGTTTTGTCACCTCCTGAGACGCCGCTGTCGTGTGCGACCACTTTCATCGTGCGAAACTTGACCAGCTTAAATCCTTGGGTTGGGGTCTTCATACGTTCCGAAAGATAAAAAACTGGACGTCCCTCTTTGATCAAAAGAACAATAGCCAGCCCAATGATCGCCCCTCCAAGAAGGATCGATAAAATCAGCGCCAAGACAACATCAAATACCCTTTTCCCAATTGTCATAGAGCCTCCAAAGCGCTGCGCCACTGTGCAACAAGACCATTTGCTGCGCCGTCAGATTCTTTAATATCGGACAGAGTTGCGAGGCGCTCGCAATCCAATACAATGTCTTGCAAAGGCGATGCGGAAACGGGGCGCGGCTCCCAATCGACAGCCGCAGCTTCTAACAGCGCCTTCATAGAAACACTCACAGGTGCAGCGACATTGATCACCTGCGGCAAAGGCTGGGGCAGCAACGCCAGACACCTTAGGACATCCGCTAGGCTTTCAGGCCCAATATATGATCTGCGCGGCCCATCGCCGTCTGGATATATATCAAGCAGCCTTGGCGCGTCGCCTGACTGCCACCCTTCAGTGGGTCCAAGTAAGGCATCCGCACCTGCAACATTGCCGATACGCAGCAAGCAAACTTCGATACCATACTCTGCCGCGCGCGCGACACAGAGAGCTTCCATATCTCGTTTGGCCATCCCGTAAGCATTTACCGGATGTAAGGCACTGCTCTCATCAAATGGCACCCCATCCCCCCCGCCGTAAACGGCAGATGACGATGCGATAAGAACGCGGGGGATTTCGGCAGCGACGGCAGCCTGCAACGCTTGGTCCACCAGCGAGACATTGATCGCCATTTGATCGACGTCAGTCTTATCACCGGCACGCGAGGCACCCACAAAAATGAAAAGTCCGTCCAAGCCATCAGCAGATTTTGCATGATCCAACAATGGCTTTATATCGGCCAAATCGGACCAAACGAACGCATTTGGAATGGTGGGCTGTGCGGATCGAAACTGCCAATCAACGCGCAAATCAGAGGCGATGGAGGCTGGCCAAACGGCCCGCAAAAGATGACCTATACGCCCAGAAGCTCCTAAAAATACAAACCGCTTGGGACGAGTACTAGCCCATGACAAATTGTCAGACACCTGTTTAAACCTCGATTTCAGCGGGCACAAAACTTGATGTGCCTCACTATGAATATCAAACAGACTTAGTCCCAAATCCGGTGCAAAGCTAGCCTCTTTGGCGCAGGTACGGCCTGCTCAAGCACGCCCCAGATGCCCTCAACCCAGCAATTTTACCATGCGTTATATTGCAAGTACTTACCTGACATCTCGATTTTTACGCGGTCGCCTTTTGGGTTTGCGTCGCGTTTCACCGACATTTCAAAATCAATTGCGGACATAATGCCATCGCCGAATTCTTCGTGGATCAGCGCTTTAAGCGTCGGACCGTAAACGCCAACAATTTCATAAAAGCGATAGATACACGGATCTGTCGGGACCGCCTGTTCCCAGACTTTTGTCGGGCTTTCGACCAGAACGGATATAGCGTCTTGAGTGAGGCCCAAAAACTTGACCAACTCTGCGGCTTTATCCGCGGGAAATGCGTTCATGCCCATGCAGGCGGAATGGGTGAACACTGGGCTCATACCAATAGCATTTGCAATACTGTCCCAAGTGAGACCCGCTTTCTTTTTGGCTTCAATAATTTGGACTGTCACGTCTTCTTTCAAAAGCATGGGATGCTCCTTTATGATAGGCCTACTGAAAGGCCAGAGTGGCGAGGACAAGACACAACAGGGCCAAGCCTCCAGATAGAGTTTTCCAAAATCGTTCGGGATTGCGCTCAGCCAACGGGATATGACGACGCGCGGTGTAACGCAGCGACGGCGAGCGCAGATTGGCGGCGAATTCAGACAGCGCATCGTGGCGACGCGCGGGATCGGGGTGAACCGCTTTGGCCAAAGCATCATCCAGCCATGCGGGCATCGGATGGGCGTCATCACGGGCGTTGCGATACCGCAGCCGCCTTCTGTCACGTGGGTTACGCACTTTGCCGACCTGTGTGCCGTAGGGCAAAACACCGGTCAGCATTTCGTAAGCAATCACCCCCAATGAAAACAGATCAGACCGCCAGCTCACCTGTTCGCCAGAAAAATATTCCGGCGCTGTGTATTGCAGGGTGCCCAAGATGCCGTCTTCTTCGCGCATTGGTGCGGCTTCTTGAACGCCCGCAACATAGGTCGACCCGAAATCAATAATTTTGACCACACCATCCGTATCAAGCATGATGTTTTCAGGTCGCAGATCTTGATGCAACATTTCGCGCCGGTGAAAGGCGCGCAGACCTCGGATCACCTGTTCCAAGATGTCGCGCACCTGTTCAAAACTGGGCTTAGGGTTGTCTTGCATCCATTGGCGCAAAGTCTGCCCTTCGATGAAATCCGTCACCACATATAGACCCGAACGTGGCCCAAGTGACGCAGGCGCACCCAAAACATGCGCGTTATCTAAACGGCGTGCGATCCAGTCTTCCATTAAAAAACGGCGCAACCCATCAGCATCGTCCTTCAAATCCGACGCCGGAATTTTCACGGCAACAGTTTCACCGTCAGAGGCTTTAGCGAGAAAAATATGAGAGCGATGATTTGCATGTAATTCGCGCAAAATGCGATACCCATCCAGCACACTGCCCTCACGCGGCAAGGCCGGAATGGGCAAGGTTCGAGCCTGTTCATCGAACTGAGTTTCATCTGATGTAGGTACGCTATCAATGCGGACAATTTGCACCGTAAGATTGTCTGTGCTGCCAGCCTCCAAGGCATCCTTTAGGATATCTTGCGCGGCATCATCCAAAGTCGACGCTTCTGCGATGCGCTGCGCAACAGTGCGGGCGGTCCAATGTTCATGGACGCCATCAGTGGTCAACAAAAACACATTTCCGCGCGACACTGGCTCTGCGCGATACTCAATATCCACGCTGCTTGCGGCACCAATCGCGCGTGTCAGTACGGTGTCGCCTGAGCCTAATGAGACGTGGTGATCTGTGGTAAGCGGCTCCAAACTTAGACCCGAAAGACGCCAAATACGGCTGTCACCCACATGAAACAAATGCGCGGTTCTGGCTTTAAGCACCATCGTCGCAAGCGTGCAGACGTGACCATGATCCGCATCAGCCAAACCTGCAAAACGGCTTTGGGCATACAACCATGAATTTGCTGCTGAAATCACTCGTGACGCAGAGGTTTTAACCGTCCATGCATCGGGCGTGCTGTAATAATCTGATAAAAGACTTTTAACGATTGTTTCAGAGGCAACGGCGGACACATCAGATGTCGATATGCCGTCAGCCAGCGCAATCGTGATACCCTTAAATGAAAGCGCGCGCTCGTCTGGAACGAGCGCGCCGTGGAAGTCTTGATTGTGCGCTTTGTGTCCGGCGGAGGTTGCCTGACCAATACTGACCGAAAGGGAAGAGGCAGTGGATTGTGTATCGCGCACGAAAATCAGCTTTCACGAGATGAACCCAGCCCGCTTTGGGCTGGGTTGGTGTCTATTACTCTGCAGGCGTGCCGACAGAGCCAGATACAGAGCGCTTAGGAGATGTCTTGAAGTGTGTCGCGTAGATCATGCCACCCACAAAGGTCAAACCGCCCACAAGATTGCCCAAGACAACTGGAATTTCGTTGTAAATAAAGTAATCAGACCAAGTGAATTCACCGCCGAGCATGATACCTGATGGGAACAAGAACATGTTGACGATTGAGTGTTCGAAGCCAAGGTAGAAAAACACGATGATCGGCATCCACATCGCCATGATTTTACCAGACACACTGCTAGACATCATCGCGGCGACGACACCAGTCGAGACCATCCAGTTACACATCACGGCACGAATGAAGACTGTCAACAAACCGGCACCGCCGGCAGCCGCGTAGCCCAAAGTCCGCGCTTCGCCGATTTGGCCGATCCGTTGGCCAATTGCGTTTGGTTCTTGGCTAAAGCCCATGGTGAAAATGATCGCCATGAAAACAGCCGTGGTCAAAGCACCGGCAAAGTTGCCACAGAACACGAGACCCCAGTTGCGGAACACACCTTTCCAAGTCATCCCTGGGCGCTTAGCGATCACCGCCAAAGGCGCGAGCGTGAACACACCGGTTAAAAGATCAAACCCCAAGAGGTAGAGCATGCAGAACCCGACAGGGAACAGCAAAGACGCCACTAGAAAATCGCCAGTGTTGACAGCGATGGTCACCGCGAAAGCTGCGGCAAGCGCAAGGATCGCGCCCGCCATGTAGGACCGGATCAGAGTGTCCTTGGTAGACATCAAAATTTTAGATTCGCCGGCTTCGATCATCTTTGCCGCGAATTCGGCTGGTTGCACATACGCCATGTGGTCTTCCTTCGGTTGGATTAAGCTGTTTGCAGTTGTTTTTCTTCGAGGCAGAGGGAAATACACCCCCCCTCAACCTTCACTGGGAACACACCCGTTTTGCCAACGTCGGCACCCTGAGCTTCTCCTGTTTCCAAAGAGATGACCCAGTTTGTCAGCGGGCAAGACACGGTTGTGCCATGAACGATGCCAGCGCTGAGGGGGCCGTTTTTAAACGGGCAACGATCCTCAAGCGCGTAGACGGCATCTTGCGAGGTTCGAAACACCGCAATGGTTTTTGTGTTTGTGATCACTCGACGTGCGCCTTGGCGCGGGATATCGTCGAGGATGCCAACTGTAATCCATTGATTGTCTTGAACGGTCATTATTCTGCTGCCTCCAGTGAAGAAATATCGGCCAGTGGAGAGAATTCATGCGCTTGTGCGCCCTGAACCCGCTCCGCCCATGGGTCAACTTGTGCGAAGGTTTGAGAGAACAAAAAGCGTTCATAATAGGCTTTGCGTTGCTCAGCATCATCATAGATCACAGATTTCACGTGATCATACCCAAGGCGATCTGCCCATTTGTAAATGCGCTCAAGATAGAACCCTGTTTCACGGTAATATTGAGTAAGCGCGCCACAATATTCGAGAACTTCTTCTTCTGTCTCAACATTGCCAAGTTTGGTGGTGCCTTGAATGTGCAACCCTGCAGCGCCGCCGTAGAGAATTTCATAGCCGCTATCGACACAGACGATACCGATGTCTTTACAAGTGCTCTCGGAACAGTTGCGTGGGCAACCTGATACGGCAAGTTTCAGTTTCGCAGGAGACCAAGCGCCCCATAGCAGACGCTCGAGCTTGATGCCAAGGCCGGTGGAATCTTGGGTGCCGAAACGGCACCAATCCGATCCCACACAGGTCTTCACAGTCCGCAGCCCTTTGGCGTAAGCCGCGCCAGAGACCATGCCTGCGTCGTTGAGATCTTTCCATACTGGGATCAAGTCGTCTTTCTTGACGCCCAGCAAATCGATCCGCTGACCGCCCGTGACCTTAACAGTTGGGATAGCGAATTTATCGGCCACATCGGCAATCGCGCGCAGCTCGTTCGGTGTGGTGATGCCGCCAAACATGCGCGGTACGACGGAATATGTGCCGTCTTTTTGGATGTTGGCGTGCACACGTTCGTTGATGAAACGGGATTGCTGGTCATCGACATACTCACCCGGCCAATCAGCCACGAGATAGTAGTTCAGAGCAGGGCGACATTTGGCGCAACCCTCTGGCGTACTCCATTCGAGCTCTTGCATCACCGCAGGAATAGTCTTCAATTCCTTCGCTTTGATCATACGGCGCACAGTGCCGTGGTCATGCGTTGTACAACCACACATGGTTTCAACGTCAGGCAATTTGAAGTCGTCGCCCAACGTCAGCGCCATCACGTTTTCAACAAGGCCCGTACATGTGCCACAAGAGGCCGAAGCCTTGGTATGCGCACGCACTTCCGCCAAAGTGGTCAAACCCATGGCGTTAATTTTCGAGACAATTGTGCCCTTGGTGATGCCGTTACAGCCACAGATTTCGGCATCGTCGGACATGTTCGCAACCATCGCCAATGGATCGACAGCACCACCACCTTGGAAGGCTTGGCCAAAGATCAATGTGTCGCGCATTTCCGAGATATCTTCGCCGGATTTGAGCATCTCATTGTACCAACCGCCATCATCGACAGCGCCGTACAGCACTGCGCCGATGATCTTGTTGTCTTGGATGATAACGCGTTTGTAAGTGCCACTTTTCGCATCGCGCAACACGATGTCTTCGCGATCGTCGCCTTCGGCAAAATCACCCACAGAGTAGAGATCACAGCCTGTGACTTTTAGTTTCGTTGGCGTTTCTGTGTGCACAAAAGCTGCATCAGATGGGCCTGTCAAATGAGAGGCCGCGACTTTCGCCATCTGGTACAGCGGCGCAACAAGACCGTAAACCATGCCGCCCACTTCAACACATTCACCCACTGATAAAATATCAGGATCAGAAGTTTGCATCCCGTTGGTTGTGACGATGCCACGGTTCACTTCAAGGCCTGCGTCTTTGGCCAGCTGAACATTCGGGCGAATGCCGACAGCCATCACAACGATATCGCATTTGATCAGCGTGCCATCATCAAGTTCAACGCCAGAGACTTTGCCATCCGCGCCGATGATCTGTTTGGTGTTGGATTTACAACGAATATCGATCCCGCGGCTTTCCAGCTCTTTCTCAAGCAGGTACCCCGCCGCTGTATCAAGTTGACGCTCCATCAAGGTCGGCATCAAGTGCAAAACGGTCACGTCCATACCCAAAATGTTTAGACCTGCCGCAGCTTCCAGCCCCAAAAGGCCTCCGCCGATGACAACCGCACTGCCACCTTTGCCCGCCGCATCGCGCATGGCATTCGTGTCATCCAGATCACGGTAGGCCAACACCCCGTCAAGATCATGACCGGGGCACGGGATGATGAACGGATCAGATCCTGTCGCCAAGACCAATTTGTCGTAGCTTTCCGTGATCCCATTTTCGGAGGTGACCGTTTTGGCCTCGCGATCAATCTTGGACACTTTGGCGCCCATATGCAGCGTGATGCCGTTGTCTTTGTACCAAGCGTCATCATGAATTATGATGTCATCAAAGGATTT
Source organism: Pacificibacter marinus (assembly GCF_018860505.1). Classification (GTDB taxonomy): domain Bacteria; phylum Pseudomonadota; class Alphaproteobacteria; order Rhodobacterales; family Rhodobacteraceae; genus Celeribacter; species Celeribacter marinus_B. The sequence goes on along the minus strand of NZ_JAHKPU010000039.1, from coordinate 51,060 downwards.
CTCGCCAGACAGAACAGGCGACAGCATAATGCGGTCGTAGTTCACACGCGGCTCTGCATTAAAGATCGTCACGTCATAGGCGTCGCCCGCGTCAAAAAGATGTTCTAGCATCCGACCAGGTGCCATGCCGTTTCCGACCACGACCAGTTTGAGTTTTTGTGTCATGTACCCATGTCCCATTTTTGCTTTTGCACGTTGGGACACGAGGTGTTTCATAAACTCGGCACCGCATCCCTGACCTTTAGAAAAGGTCACGTGCAGCGCCGTTGCTGCGCTCTCAAAGAGAGCAAATATATGAAGGTCTGCCACATCATTGTGGCGGGGCATCTTTACCCGACTTAACGTCAGCATTGCGTCGAGACGGCATACGGTTCAAGGGCGCAGCCTTAGACAAATACTGATTTTAGGTGACTTTTAGGTCAAGTTTTCAATGTGCCAAAAAAACACGCGAGAATATCGGGGCGCTGCTCAAAATGCTGTCGTAAAAATATCGCCGCATTTGCAGATATACCAAACACAGCATCGGACGATTCCCATATTTTCTGCGTCAAAGACGCTTACTGGCCTCAAACACACAGGCGTCCGCAACCGTATCGCCTCTGGTAGTTTGGTAGGCTTCGGCACGGCAAATTTGCGCGACATGGTGACCTGACAGGCATCACTAAAATCGTGAAAAAAGGACAGAACTCCATGCCCAATTATGCATTAACGACTAAGTGTACGGATAATCCTATGCGAAAAAAATCATGTTGGCGCTGCGGTTTGCTCTATTATTTCGATTTATTACGACGCAAGAATGGTGAAATCCGAAAAGAGGCCGCGGAGGAGGCGCGTGAGCGTGTGCGCAAAACAGGCGTATTTTTTGACGTCCCGCTTTGTGATTCTCGGAACACGATATAAAGGCCAGACATGATGATGATACTTGCGCCAAGAATTGTGCCCAAATCGATGGTCTCGCCAAAGAAAAGCGAGCCGAAAATCGTTGCCCAAATAATCTGAGAATACTGCATCGGCGCGACGATGGCAGCCTCGGACGCCTTATACGCGACGATCAAAAACACGGCCCCCGTGAATCCGAGAACAGAGATAGCACCAATGCCGCCAAGGTCGTTGATCGGCAACGGCTTGTATGTAAACACCATCAGCGCGCCCATGATAATAAAGTTCGCAACCATCGGATACAGCATCAGCACAACGGTGCGTTCCTCACGTCCGACTTTGCGCACAATAATCGACGCCAACCCGCCAAGACAGGCACAGGTCAAAGCGGCCGCATGCCCGAGTGTAAACTCTGTCGAACCGGGCCGCAGCACAACGAATACGCCGATAAGACCAACAACGACAGCAGCCCAACGGTGCGGGCCAACACGCTCTCCCAAAACTGGAATAGACATCATCGTGATCAACAGCGGCGTTGCAAAAAGAATGGCGTAGACTTGGGCCAACGGCAAAACCGTAAACGCATAAAACGCGCACATGACATTGATGGTTGAGCACATAGTTCTCAGCGCTGTCCACCAAGGATGCACAGGTCGCAAATGGCCTGATGTCTTGTCCCTAATCAGCATAAAAGTGACAAGTGGAAAGGAAAACAACGTCGAGAAAAAGATCATTTGAAAAGGCGAATAAGATACGCCGAGATACTTGATCACAGCGTCATGGGTCGCGAAAACTGCGAAAGCGAACAAAGCATAAAATGCGCCGGAGATATTCATAAGCAGTCTTTCCGTTTTTGTTAGCGATAACCAATGACGTCATAAGTTTGGTATCCGCAGTTTAAACACTTGTCGAGGCAGCTATAGCGTTCCAAATATAAGATATGGAAAACGCCCACAAATCCGCCGCCCGTTGTTATTGGTGCGCGCATTTGTGGATTGATGTGGCAAGTGATAGTGGCGATGTACTTAGAAGACACTAAAAAGCCGAGGCATCGCTTTCAATGCCTCGGCTTAAAATATTGTCGATTGGCTTACAGACTGGCTGTCAGCGCCTCAATGATTTTATCGCCCATTTCAGTTGTGGACACGGCTGTTACGCCTTCTTCGCCAAGCAAGTCAGCGGTGCGTGCGCCATTCGCCAAAACAGTTTCAATCGCCGTTTCCAAACGTGTCGCTTCATCGCCTTGATCAAACGAGTAACGCAATGCCATCGCAAACGAGAGCACACATGCGATTGGGTTGGCTTTGCCTTGGCCCGCGATGTCTGGCGCTGAACCGTGTACAGGCTCGTACATTGCTTTCGGGCGGCCATTGGCCATCGGCAGACCCAAGGATGCGGATGGCAACATGCCAAGAGAGCCCGTGAGCATCGCCGCGCAATCAGACAAGATATCGCCGAACAGGTTGTCGGTCACGATAACGTCGAATTGTTTAGGGGCACGCACCAATTGCATCGCGCCGTTGTCGGCATACATATGTGACACTTCAACTTCTGGGTAATCCGCAGCAACCTCGTTGACGACATCGCGCCACAAGATACCGGATTCCATCACGTTGGCTTTTTCCATCGAACACAAACGCTTGTCACGTTTCATGGCCAATTCAAACGCAGCACGTGCGGCACGTTCGATTTCGCTTTCTGTGTAACGCTGCGTGTTGATACCAACGCGCTCGTTGTTTTCGGTGAAGATACCACGTGGCTCACCAAAGTAGATGCCAGAGGTCAATTCACGCACGATCATAATATCGAGACCGGCAACGATGTCTTTTTTCAGCGACGAGAAGTCAGCCAAAGCATCGAAACACTGTGCAGGACGCAGGTTTGCAAAGAGGTCCATTTCTTTACGCAGGCGCAACAGGCCACGCTCAGGTTTGACGGAAAAATCAAGATCGTCATATTTCGGACCGCCAACAGCGCCGAGCAAAACAGCATCAACGCTTTGTGCTTTTTCCATGGTCGCATCGGAAATAGGTGCACCGTGCGCATCATAGGCAGCACCGCCAACAAGATCGTGAGACACGTCAAATTTTAGACCACGTTTGTCACCAAACCAGTCGATGACTTTAACGACTTCGGCCATCACTTCGGGGCCAATACCGTCACCGGGCAGAATAAGAAGAGATGGCGTGCTCATATCGCATTTTCCTTGTGTTTAAGCGTTGGTTTCGCCTACCCGACGACGCGACGAAGGTCAAGGAAAGGCCTTTTTATCCGCTCAAACTTGAAGCCAAATGATCCCAAACGGCCGCAACCCGATGTGTGTGGCGCACGGCTTTGGGGGCCGCGATCCAAAGCGGCAGCGTTGGAATAGGTAAGTTATCAAACAGACGCACCAGATTAGGATCGTTTTGCGCCACCAAGGCCTGCCCAAATCCGATACCGCACCCCGCGCGCACCAATTCCCAATACGCCGATTGATCATCGCAACGCAGCGCAAAATCGTTCGGGGACACATCCCAACCAAATTGCCGCATGGCACGAACGATCAGATCATTGCGGTCATAGCCAATCACATCATGCGCGAACAAATCCTTTGGGTCATCAGGATGACCACGACGATCAAGATAAGATTTGGCCGAGAAAATGCCGATCTCGATATCCGACACATGACGCGCAACGATATCAAGCTGGTTTGGCCGATACATGCGTAAGGCAATATCTGCATCACGATACAACAGATTTTCAGAGGCATCCGAGGGCACAAGTTCAATTTGAATAAGCGGTTCTTTTTGGCGCAACTCAGCCAGAATACTCGGCAAAACGTAATGCGCGACAAACACAGATGCCGTCAGACGCACCGTGCCAGATTTCTGCGTGTCAACACCAGTGGCCGCCATAGAAAACCGCCCCGCAGCCTCCATCATCTGCTGCGCAAAGGGCAACAGCCGCTCGCCATCAGCGGTCAGCACCATACCTTTCGGACGTCGCAAAAATAAAATTACCCCAAGGGCGTCTTGCAGGCTTTGGATTTGTCGCCCGATTGTTGGCTGACTGCAGTGCAAATCACGCGCAGCAGCCGACAGCGAGCCACCCTGCGCGACAGCAACAAAGGCACGTATGAGCGTCCAATCAAGTGAGGCAAGGCGATTATCCATTCATATATGAATATCGAATATAAGATTCGATGCAATTTCAATTCACATAAGAACAAGCAATGTGGTGTTAAATCCCAAACACGGAGACACACATGACGCAAACAGTCCTCATCCTTGGTGCCAGCGGAAAAGTTGGACGCCACGCAAAATACGCCTTTAGCCAAGCAGGCTGGAACGTTCGCCTGTATGATCGCAAACTTGGAAATATGCCTGCACAAGCCACAGGCGCTGACGTCATCGTCAACGGACTGAATCCACCCGACTATCACAATTGGGCAGACATCATTCCGCGCATCACACAGCAAGTTATAGAGGCTGCAACCATCACGGGCGCCACCGTCATCATCCCTGCAAATGTCTATAATTATGGCGATAGGTCGGGCACATGGAATGAGGCAACACCACACGTGCCACACACGCGTAAAGGCAAAATAAGAGAAGACCTAGAGCGCAGTTACGAGACCTCAGGCGTTCAAACAATCCTGCTGCGTGGGGGTGACTTTATCACCCCGCAAGATGACAGTGACGATGTGATACGGTTAGCCGTGCTGAAAGGCATTCGCAAAGGCAAGATCACGATGCCAGGTAAAAGCGCCACAATGCGCGCCTATTGCTATTTGCCGGACTGGGCGCGCGCTGCCGTGCTGCTGGCGGAAAAACGCAATGAGCTGGGCCAATTTGAGGACATCGCTTTTGGTGGCTACAACTTTACACTGCAAGACTTGAAAACCGAACTTGAACAGGCTTTGGGGCACCCTTTGGGCATATCAAAGTTTCCTTGGTGGGCTTTAAAACTGGCCTCTCCGTTTTGGGAATTGGCACGCGAATTGTTAGAGATGCGCTATCTTTGGGATATGCCTCACGCGATCGGAACAGATAAATTTGATCGTCTTTTGCCCGATTTTGAACGCACGGATCTCAACACAGTTATGCGTGCCTCATTGCCGCGCGATATCGACCCAAACAAGGCCGTGTCGAAACAAAACCCCGTCACGGTTTGAAGCCGATGACCATGACCCCCCTGCGTCGAGCACCTTGAGATCGGCGGAGGGCAACACATAATCAACGCGCAGATTTCCCGGAACTGGGTCGTCCCAATCTGCCGTGTCTAACGCAGCATCGCCAGTATGTGCCTCATTGGCGATGCTTTTGGCATATCTTGAACGCGGTTGTGGGTCTTGAAGTCTCGGGTCGGCCAAAAGCGCCTGCATCTCTTCAATGCGCCCTGCTCCATCCTGCGGGTCCAAATTGGCATCACCAATCACGACAAAAGGCATATCTGGAGCGGGCGTATCGAGTCCTCCATCCAAATAATGTCGCCAAAGCGCAACCTCATCAGCGTTGCGCAAACCGTTACGGTCCTCGTCTCCGTCAAATGCAGGCGTTGTAGCGTAGAATGCCAACAGATGAATGGGAGTCTCATCCCACATGACAGGCACATCCCAGTGATTTGTGGAAGACAAACGCAACACACCCAAATCGCCCGCATCATAGAAATTGTCAGGCAAGCGCGCGTCCGGTACGTCACGCCATAGTAACGTTGAAAAATCTATGATGTCGTCGGCAGCAATCGGCAAGCGCGACAGAACGGCGAGGCCGCCCTGCCCGTGAAAGTCGCCATAAGACTGCGCATCTTTGGCTTGCCCCAAACGCCCATCCTTATCAAGGTCACGCCCCGTGAATAGACCCGCATTGCTAATGTCGGAAAACACATATGGATAGGCAGCCCCAGCTTGGGTCAACGCCACGGCCAAGGCGCGCGCCGTATGCCCCTCAAAATCTGTATCGATCCCAGTGAGCACCAAAACATCAGGTGTTGTTTTCAAAATATGATCGACTGCAACCAGTACTTCGGCATCCTCGCCCGACAAAATATCACGCAGTAAAACACCCGGCCCTGTGCGCGATAACTCAGCATTCCAAGTCGCGATCCGCAGCATATCTTGTGCAGCCACGACAAAGGGGCAAAGACAAAAGAGACTTATCAGCCCAGCGCGGATCACGCAGGCATATGGTCAAGGTCAGCCGCGGCATAAGTTTGGCGACGCTTGCCTTCGATCATATTGGCCACACGGCCCATCGCGATACCGCGCATAAACAATGAGGACGGCAAGAAAGCCCAAGCGGCCACCAGCCAAATCATCGATTGATAGTTCCCGACAGCCATTGCGCCAAACAGATTAGAGGCCGAGTGAACGACTGTAGGAATAACGAACGGCAAAGCAAAACCAAGAACAATGTTCACCCTTGCGTCACGTTTCAGCCGTGCCACCACATCGCCGCCAGCAGTCGGGTCAAAAGTCGGAAGATTGACCCAAACGTTGAAAGATCCCGATTTTGAAGGCCACCGGCGACGCTGCAAAAGAAGGAGGAACAGTGTCAGCGACAAAAGCGAGATCAAATACGACACTCCAGCGCAAACACGCATCAAAGTGATATCGTTCGCTGCAGTGCCTTCGGGCAAAGCCTGCACCATTAAGCGGACAGGCGAGTACGGGAAATCAAGAACATAGCCGATCAACGCCCCGACGACGGTCACGAATTCACTGACAATTGTCGGCGATGAAATACCGTTGCAAATCGTCGTCAGCAGCAAAATCGTCACGAAAAGCGACAAGAACCGCACGCGGTTAAACGGCGGCGCATCGCGGAACTCAACCAAACCTGGATAGGCGGAAATATATTCGAAAAAAGTGAGAGCTGCACCAAAGAGCGCGACAAGTGCAACAACTTGAGCAGAATCAGACGACACGTTCGGCAGCAAGAACGACGGCATAGCGATCAACGCCACGACGAGAATAGAGCGCACGAATGCACCAATCACACGGTTCAACACTGCCCATTTCCCTTCAAACTGGCCGTGCGTGATACGATGCCACACACTTTTTCCATTTTGATTGTGCCAATAATGGCAAACTGCCTCAATCTTGCCCAATTTTTGCCTTCTTTCGCCTTACTCATCAACCCACGGTTAAGGTTAACGATGAAATTAAGGCCGTTTCGTGGACAAAGCGGTGCGATTTTGCATCATTATCCACGCTAAAAGAGCGAGCCTGCTCACCAAAATTGTCGTGAATCGGATGAGAGCGAGACGGGCTCGCTTTGAGCAAACAGACGTGTCACCCAAATTTTCATAAAAAATTTCATTTTTTTGAACACCGTCAGGATCAGCAGGTCTTTGCCCAAAGCGCCGAAGTCCTTTCAGTACTTAGAAAAAAGCATAAACACGCCGAAACAGCACGCAAAACACCGCCGATTTGGACAAGTTTCCACTTTTTCATAGCCTCGAACTCTCCGTCAACTTGCGAATTTTTGCTGGCAATAGGCAATTATCTGCATCGGCATGAATTCGCTTTTATTTATTGTATTCAATGGGTTGAAAGACTCACCTCTATGGCGCATCTCTATCAACAGCGACACAACGTCGTTCAGTACTGTGAACCGCGCCAGTTCGGCGCATATCTAATATAAGGATAAACGAAATGAAAAAGATCGCACTCACCCTCGGTATGACATCTCTTCTCGCAGCCCCTCTTTTTGCACAAGCTGCAATCGAAGATACAGACGGTAGCGGCGCTTACTCCTTTGCAGAAGTCGCGGCAGCCTACCCTGACGTGACAGAAGAAACCTTCCTTGCCATGGATACGGATGCCAACGGCGAAGTGTCTGACATGGAGCTCAGCGTTGCCTTGGGCGAAGAAACGAACATGGAATAAGGGCCAAGCCCTTTTGGTCGATATTTTAGATCGCCAAACGCACAACGGCGGCCCTAGGGCCGCCGTTGTCGTGTCTCACATACCCTTTAGGGCAAGACTAAGATGCAGTGCTACACCCAAGGGCGCTCTTGTTGCATCGATGCCTCAAAGGTATCAATGGAGGCTTTTTTCGCCAGCGTCAGACCAATGTCGTCGAGACCTTCGAGCAAGCAATGCTTTTTGTGTGCATCGACGTCGAACGTAATCTCTTGACCATCTGACGTCGTAATCTTTTGCGCCTCAAGGTCTACAGTCATACGCGCGTTGGAGCCTTTTTCAGCATCTTCCATCAACACATCAACCTGATCCTGCGGCAAGACGATTGGCAAGATGCCATTCTTGAAGCAGTTATTGTAAAAGATGTCAGCGAAAGATGTGGAAATCACACATTTGATACCAAAGTCAGCGATCGCCCAAGGCGCGTGCTCACGTGAAGAACCACACCCGAAATTGTCACCCGCCACAAGAATTTCCGCGTTGCGGTACTGAGGCTTGTTGAGAACGAAGTCTGCAATCTCGGTGCCATCACGGTTGAAGCGCATCTCATCAAAGAGGTTCGCGCCAAAACCTGTGCGTTTGATCGACTTCAAGAACATCTTTGGGATGATCATATCTGTGTCGATGTTGACGAGTGGCATAGGTGCCGCAACACCATTGAGTGTTTGAAATTTTTCCATGGTGCTTCTCCTTACATCAAATCACGAACATCGGTCAGACGACCGGTGATCGCAGCAGCGGCAGCCATGCCTGGGCTGACAAGGTGTGTACGCCCCTTGTAACCTTGACGGCCTTCGAAGTTGCGGTTGGATGTGGACGCACAACGCTCATTTTCCGCAAGTTGGTCAGGGTTCATCGCGAGACACATAGAACAGCCTGCCATACGCCATTCAAAACCAGCGTCTTTGAAAATTTGAGCAAGACCTTCTTCTTCGGCTTGCGCACGCACCAGACCAGACCCAGGCACGATCATAGCGCGCATGCCCTCTTTGATCTTTTTGCCTTTCAGAACCTCAGCGGCAGCACGCAAATCTTCGATACGACCGTTGGTGCAAGACCCGATAAAGACAGTGTCGATTTCGATGTCTGTCAACTTTTGACCCACTTCGAGACCCATGTAAGCGATAGAACGTTTGACCGCGTCCACTTTACCGCCCTCAAAGCTTTCAGGCGCGGGCACGACACCAGTGATTGGCAGAACGTCCTCAGGTGAAGTACCCCAAGTCACAACAGGGGAAATGTCTTCACCTTTGAGTGTCACAACTTTGTCGAACACAGCATCTTCGTCGGTAAAGAGTGTTTTCCACCACGCCAAAGCCGCATCCCACTGTTCGCCTTTGGGCGCATGTGGGCGACCCTTAACGTAAGCATATGTGGTCTCGTCAGGCGCGATCAGTCCAGCGCGCGCACCGCCTTCAATCGCCATGTTACAAACCGTCATGCGGCCTTCCATGGACAGGTCGCGAATTGCTTCACCTGTGTATTCGATCACATAACCAGTACCGCCACCGGTGCCAGTTTCACCGATCACAGCCATAGTGATATCTTTCGCGGTCACGCCGGGCTTCAACTTGCCAGTGATTTCCACTTTCATGTTCTTGCCTTTACGCTGGATCAGCGTTTGAGTCGCAAGAACATGTTCAACTTCGGATGTACCGATACCGTGGGCCAGCGCGCCGAATGCGCCGTGTGTCGCCGTGTGGCTGTCACCACACACAACAGTCATGCCGGGCAAAGTCCAACCTTGCTCGGGACCAACGATGTGCACGATACCCTGGCGCACGTCAGACACTGGGTAGTAGTGAATGCCGAATTCTTTCGCGTTTGTGTCGAGCGCGCCAACTTGGATGCGGCTCTCTTCGGTCATTGTTGCAGGATCAGCGCGATCAAGCGTTGTTGGAACGTTATGATCTGGAACCGCGATTGTTTTATCAGGTGCGTGCACTGTGCGGTTCGTCATGCGCAGGCCTTCAAAGGCTTGCGCTGAGGTCACTTCGTGAACGAGGTGACGGTCGATGTACAACAATGTTGTGCCATCTTCGGCTTCGTGGGCTACGTGTGCGTCCCAGATTTTATCATAGAGTGTCTTCGGGGCGGTCATATCGCTCTCCGTGGATTATGAGTGGGGATTGGAATAGAAAATTGTCGTATTTGTACCGCACTCATCCCTTCAAAGGATAAGCACGTAAAAGACCCTCAAGCCCGCGAACGAGCGAGGACAGCCAGCGATGCGCCGTAGAAACGACCGTAAAGGCGATCGTGTTCATTGAGATCAAAAACGATAATCATGAACGTTCACATACAGACTCGCACTGAGTCTCGCAAGATAAGATACAGATTTTAGCTAAGGTGGGCTGTTTGTCGATATCTTTATGTCGTCTGGCCAGCACTCAATGCAAAAAGGAATGCATGCCTTGGCGCAACGCTGGACGATAGCCCCGCATGAGATAACACAGTCCGCATACCTTATGATTTATGCCCTGCGGATAGGTCGACACCCCTTTCCAAATCCATCGCGGCACTATAGAAACCCGCGCTTACCCCGTGCGGGCGCGCCTTATTCGAGAGTGAGCCGCAACGGCATTCTCCAGCGTTGAGATTTCGCGCTGTCGGTGGTACAGATTGAAAAAGCTAGCGCCCGGCACTCAGTGGCGATTTACAAAGGGTCTCCAATGACTGACGCGACACCGACTACATCAGACGCAAAATTTGGCGGAAAACTGATGCTCGACTTTATCACAGACCACCTTGAGGCTGAAAAGGCCGAAGACATCGTGACCATCGATCTGGAAAGCAAATCTTCCATGGCCGATTTCATGGTTGTTTGTTCTGGCCGCTCAGCGCGCCAGGTCAGCTCATTGGCTGAAAAATTGTCCGCAAGCCTCAAAATCGAACATGAAATCTTCTCACGCATCGAAGGCAAAGCCGCAGGTGATTGGGTGCTGCTGGATGCAGGCGATGTGATCGTCCACATTTTCCGCCCTGAAGTGCGCGAATTCTACCAGCTTGAAAAAATGTGGCTGTCATCTGATGAAGCGACAGCTTTGATGTCCGCACGCCCAGAATCCTAAGGGCTACACATCGTGAGGGTTCATATCTGCGCCATGGGACGACTTCGTAACGGCCCTGAAGCAACCCTGATCGACGATTACACCACAAGGTTTGACAGAAGCGGACGGGCCTTAGGGCTTGGTCCGTTGTCTATCCACCAACTCGAAGATAAAAAAGGCGGCGGCATGAAAGCCGAAGCTGAAATCATCAGCCGCGCCATTCCAAGTGGCGCGCTGATTTGCACGCTGGACGAGCGCGGCAAAATCCTGTCATCGCCCGAATTTGCGAACAAACTCGGCGATTGGCGCGACATTGGTCGCCAAGACGTCGCCTTTGTCATTGGCGGTGCAGATGGGATTGATCCCAGCCTGCGTGCAAATGCGGATTTTTCGATATCTTTGGGCAAAATGGTCTGGCCGCATATGCTAGCGCGGGTGATGTTGACCGAACAACTATACCGCGCGGCGTCAATTTTGGCTGGCGCACCGTATCACAGAACCTAACCCCCTTGGCTCAGACTTTTAGCAAAGATACAAATAGACGCATCAATCGGCGATTTTTCGTCGCGCATTGCGAGTAGAGGTTCACCAAAGCCCGCCAGCGCGTTAGAAGGGGCCAAGTGAAACCGAGGAGCCTCTCATGTCCGCACCCAAACCTGTCGTCCTTTGCATTCTTGATGGCTGGGGCCAACGCGACGAGATCGAAGGCAATGCCCCCGCGCAAGCCAACACCCCTGCCTATGATCGCCTGATGTCGACCTGTCCCTCAGGGGCTTTAATCACCTTTGGTCCAGACGTCGGTCTGCCCTCTGGTCAGATGGGTAACTCGGAAGTTGGACACACCAACATTGGTGCGGGCCGTGTTGTGGCGATGGACCTTGGGCAAATCGATTTGGCCATCGAAGATGGGTCTTTCTTTGAAAACGCCGAAATCGTCGCTTTTGCGCAGACCCTCAAAAAAACAGGCGGCACAGCGCATTTGATGGGCGTGATTTCAGACGGCGGCGTACACGGTCACATCGTGCACACGCTGGCTGCGGCGAAAGCGATTGCCAGCCACGGCGTTCCTGTTGTGTTGCACGCCATCACCGATGGTCGAGATGTGGCCCCGAAATCTGCTGACAGCTTTATGCCGCAGCTGATTGATGGCCTGCCCAAAGGTGTGCGCATTGGCACAGTGATTGGACGCTACTTTGCGCTGGATCGTGACAATCGCTGGGAACGCGTTTCCCAAGCCTATGAAGCCATCGTCAACGCCACTGGTATGCAGGCCGCAGACACAGCCATTGACGCCGTGACTGATGCCTACGCCCGCGACGAGAAAGACGAATTTATCAAAGCGACGGTGATTGGCGATTACGCAGGCGTTGAAGATGGCGATGGTTTTTTCTGTTTGAATTTCCGCGCTGACCGCGCCCGTGAAATTTTGGCCGCTTTGGGTCAACCTGATTTTGACGGCTTTGAAACAGATGATCGTCCAGACTTCGCAGCCATGCTGGGTATGGTCGAATATTCCAGCGCCCATAACACCTATATGCAAACGGCTTATCCTAAAAAAGCGCTCGTCAATACGCTGGGCGAATGGGTTGCGAAACAAGGCAAGCGTCAGTTTCGTTTGGCCGAAACCGAAAAATACCCGCATGTGACGTTTTTCTTGAACGGTGGCAAAGAGACCCCTGAAAAGGGCGAAGATCGTTTCATGCCGCAATCGCCGAAAGTGGCGACTTACGACTTGCAGCCCGAAATGAGTGCCCCTGAAGTGACCGAGAAATTCTTGGAAGTGATCGACGCTGGCTATGATTTGATCGTCACCAATTACGCCAACCCCGACATGGTGGGGCACACGGGCGATTTGGGTGCCGCGATGAAAGCTTGCGAAGCGGTTGATGAAGGCTTGGGTCGCGTGATGGAAGCATTGAAACGCGTTGGCGGCACGATGATTGTCACCGCCGATCACGGCAATTGCGAAACGATGATCGACCCGGTGACAGGTGGGGCGCATACAGCGCACACAACGAACCTTGTTCCTGTGGCGCTGTTCAACGGACCTGATGGGGCAACGCTGCGCCAAGGTGGCAGGCTCGCCGATTTGGCGCCTTCATTATTGGACCTTATGGGGCTGGATCAACCTGCCGAAATGACTGGCGAAAGCTTAATCCAACGATGAAAACCTGGCGTGCTTTTGGGCTGTTTTTGGGACTATGTGCAGCCAGTGCTGCGCAGTCCCAAGACGCGTCACCAGCGGCACTGGCCGAGGCTGCATTGGCACAATTTTCCACCGCCCAAAGCCAACTTGATGCAGCGAATGCAGCCTCGGATCGTGTCAAGGCGCTTACCAACGTCATCAAAGCCTATGAGAGTGGCTTAGAGGCGATGCGGGCAGGCCTTAGACAAGCCGCATTGCGCGAAACCGAGATTGAAGCCGCGTTTCAAAATGAAAGTGGTCAGGTCGCCAACCTATTGGGTGTGTTGATTAATTTGCGTCCCGATGCGTCCCCTGCGGCGCTTGTGCATCCAACAGGCCCAATTGGACATGCGCGCGCTGGCATGTTGGTGGCCTCAGTCACGCCATCCATGCAGGCCCAAGCCGAAGAGCTGCGCACAAAACTGCAAGAGGTGTCAATCCTGCGCGAGTTGCAAGGCGAGGCTTTGAGCGTTCTCGAATCTGGATTGAAAGAGGTTCAAACAGCCCGCACGGATCTCAGCCAAGCCATGTCAACACGCACAGATTTGCCGCGCCGCTTTGCGGCCGACCCCGAGCGTGTGCAAGACTTGATCAACGGCTCAGAGACACTCGAAGCATTTGCCTCAAGCCTTGCTGTGATGGATGTGGTGGATGGAGTCTCGACCCTGCCGGATTTGGACTCTGCCAAAGGCACGTGGCCATTACCGGTGCAAAGTCGCTTGCTGCGCGGATTTGATGAACCCGACGCGGCGGGAGTCAAACGACCTGGTTGGCTATTGGCGGCGCGGCCCTTGTCATTGGTCGTCACGCCATGGCCCGCGACCATCCGCTATCAAGGCGCATTTCTGGACTACGGAAACGTGATCATACTTGAGCCAGGAAATGACGTATTACTGGTGATGGCTGGACTGGAAGAGGTGTACGGTGACATTGGCTCGGTTATTCCAGCGGGGTCTGCTGTTGGCCTGATGGCTGGTGAAACGCCTGATCTTGAGGCCTTTGTTACAAATGCCACACAAGGGACTGGCGCAGGACTTACAGAGACGCTTTATATAGAAGTGAGAGAAGGCGGGAAGCCCGTGGACCCAAGTGGGTGGTTTGCGCAATAAGCTATTAAAATTAGCTTTTGGGTTTCTTTGCTGAACACAAGCCCTTTTGTGGGGCTGAAAAGAGGAAAGACGTATGAGAAAATATTTGATGGCTGGCGTGGTCGGCGTTTTGGCAGGCACGCTCGTGTCGACACAATTCGCAGGCCCGTTGATCGCGCAAGAGGCCTCGAAGACCTCTAACGTCTACGAACAGCTCGACCTTTTTGGCGACGTTTTCGAACGCATTCGCGCACAATATGTCGAAGAAGTTGATTCCGAAAAACTGATTGAATCTGCGATTGATGGTATGTTGTCGTCGCTTGACCCACATTCATCCTATTTGTCACCAGATGATGCCGCCGCGATGCGTGTACAGACCTCTGGATCTTTCGGCGGCTTGGGCATCGAGGTCACGCAAGAAGAAGGCTTCATCAAAGTCGTCTCACCTATGGATGGCACTCCCGCTGATATCGCCGGCGTCGAAGCGGGAGATTTCATCACCCAAGTGGATGGCGAAAGCGTGTTAGGGATGACCTTGAACGACACTGTCGCCCTGATGCGTGGTCCTGTTGGTGAAGAAATCATCATCACAGTCGCCCGCGAAGGTGTCGATGAACCCTTTGATATTTCCATCATCCGTGATGTGATCAAATTAACCGCTGTGCGCGCACGTGTTGAAGGCAATTCTGTCGTGCTGCGTGTGACGACCTTTAACGATCAAACCTATCCCAACCTCAAAGACGGTTTAGAAAAAAGCGTCGAAGAGTTGGGCGGCATGGACAATGTCAACGGCATCGTTATCGATCTGCGCAACAACCCCGGTGGTTTGCTGGATCAAGCGATCATGGTCTCCGACGCGTTTTTGGAAACCGGCGAAATCGTTTCAACCCGTGGTCGCGACCTTGAGCAAAGCGAACGTGTCAACGCACATGCAGGTGATTTGGCCGAAGGAAAACCGATCGTTGTCTTGATCAACGGTGGCTCGGCGTCTGCATCAGAGATCGTGTCGGGCGCCTTGCAAGATCACCGTCGCGCGATTGTTGTCGGGACGAAATCTTTCGGCAAAGGCTCTGTACAAACGGTGATGCCACTGCGTTCCGATGGCGCGATGCGTTTGACCACAGCGCGTTACTACACGCCGTCAGGCCGTTCCATCCAAGCGCTCGGTGTGTCACCTGACATCATCGTTGAACAACCACCACGCGCGCCTGAGGCCGATGAAGTCGAAGAGACTCGCGCACAGCGGACTGAAGCGGATTTGCGCGGGTCTTTGGACAACGACAGTTTGACCGAAGATGAAATTTTGCAGATTGAAGCAGAGCGCGAAAAAGCAAAACTTGCGGCAAAGCTACGCGATGAGGATTTCCAACTCTCATACGCTATCGACTTGCTGCGCGGTCTGTCTGCTATCGGCGGTAACTAATGTAATCTGCGGGGGCGTGATCGCTCCCGCATTTCTTTTTTGACGGACATCTCACCATGACACTTGACCCCAAGACACTGCCCTACCGCTCTTGTGTGGGCGTTATGCTCATGAATAAAGATGGCGATATTTTCGTGGGCGAACGCATCGACACACCAGGCGCGTGGCAAATGCCACAAGGGGGTATTGATGCAGGTGAAGACGCAAAAGAAGCGGCCTTTCGTGAGCTTTGGGAAGAAACCGGCGTCAACCCAGAACATGTCGATCTGCTGGCTCAGACATCAGACTGGTTGACTTATGATTTGCCTGACCACCTGCTCGGCAAGGTTTGGAAAGGCAAGTATCGCGGACAGAAACAACTTTGGTTCTTGATGCGCTTCAACAGCACCGATGACAAAATTTCCATCGCCTCAGAACATCCTGAGTTTGCTCAATGGAAATGGTCCGCGCCAACCAATTTGGTGGCCGAGATTGTCCCGTTCAAAAAGCACATTTATGAAGCCGTGGTTGCGGAATTCGCACCACATCTTTGATGCGAATTCCTGCAAGATTACTTGAGATGCCCCAAAAGCACCTGTGATGGATACCCATCTTGGGTGATGCCAATGGACCGCTGGAAATCGCGGATGGCATTAACAGTGTTGGGGCCGATCAGGCCATCCACTTTATCATCCAAGAACCCTTTACGTTTCAAAATACGCTGCATTTGTTTCTTTTCATTAAACGACAGCGGCTGATATCCACGCGGCCAGCTGGCCTGAATTGGCGCGCCACCGTTCAAACGATCAGATAAATGCCCGACACCAATCACATAGGCGTCCGCCTTATTGTAGCGTTCGATCACAGCGAAATTATCAAAAATCATAAAGGCCGCACCAGACGCACCTGCTGGCAACAAAATTGCGCCGCGCCCATAATTCGGCACAACTTTGCCGTCGGTGCCGCGCACGCCAAGTTTACCCCAATCTGCAGGAGCGCGTTTTGTGTCCCGCTTGGCCAGACTGTAGTCAAATCCAGCAGGAAGACGCACTTCGACGCCCCAAGGTTGCCCTTTGGTCCAACCATGACGCGCAAGATAGGCAGCCGTTGATGCCAGAGCATCTGTCGGGTCATTTGACCAAATATCACGTTTTCCGTCACCGGTGCCATCGACTGCAAAGGCCAAAAAGGACGTTGGAATGAATTGCGTATGCCCCATTGCACCGGCCCAGCTGCCCTTCATATTGCGCGGACTTGTATCACCCGATTGCAAAATTTGCAGCGCCGCGATCAATTGCGCCTCAAAGAAACGCCCTCTGCGGCCATCATAGGCCAAGGTGGCCAACGCTTGGATCACAGGCACGTCGCCACGCGTCGCACCATAGGCGCTTTCAAGCCCCCAAATCGCGGCAACCACGTGTTTGTCGACACCATATTTAGCTTCAATCGCGTTCAGCGTGTTGGCATGCTTGCGCATGGCTGCGACACCATTTTTGACCCGTACAGGCGATGCTGCGCTATCAAGATAGTCCCAAATTTGCTTGGTAAACTCTGATTGATGGCGATCTTTTGCGATCACGCTGGCATCGTACTTTACACCGCGAAACGCGCGGTTGAGCGTGGTGTCAGAAATACCTTCGCGCCGCGCACGCGCTTTAAACCCGTCGATCCAGCGCGCCAAAGCGGCGTCTTGTGTGGCCGAAACTTTATTCACGCTTTGAAACTCCGTACTTAACCCTGCTGGGGAAAACCCACCTATAGGGCTAGACTGCGCCACGGCAGCACTACACCCCAAAATGAGACCACAAACAACTGAAAATAAACGCGAACGCACCATAGCCACCACTCCATTATTTTTCTCAACCTAACGCGATTCAGGGGCTCGCGAAAAGGCCGTAGAAAACCCTTGGCGGTTTGTCGCTAGCGTCTCTTGCGCGTGACTTTCTTTTGAATTTTATCCCGCTTCGCTTTTGACCGCGCGTGCTTACGACCCGCCGGCTTGCCCCGCGGGCGTCGATTACTGCGCGGCATCTGCATACCATCCAGTGCCAAGACCTCTAGCTCAAGCCCGCCCGTGACTGGTACCGCATCTGCAATCCGTACCACGACCTTTTGCCCGATAGACAATGTAATCCCAGTATCAGCGCCCATAAGCGTTTGCGTATCTGCATCATAATGGAAAAACTCGGCACCCATGCTGCGCACAGGTGCCAGCCCATCTGCCCCTGTTTCATCCAACTTGATAAAGGCACCAAAGCTTTGAATGCCTGAAATATGTCCAGTCATTTCATTGCCGATGCGTTCACTCAAATAGGCCGCCAAATAGCGGTCATTGGTATCGCGTTCAGCAATCATAGATCGGCGTTCTGTGTCTGAAATCTGCTTGGCCGTCTCGTCAAGTGATTGAATGTCTTGTGGGCTTAACCCGTCATCACCCCAACCATGAGCCGACACCAAAGCACGATGCACAATCAAATCGGCATAACGACGAATAGGCGATGTGAAATGTGCATAAGACCGCAAAGCCAATCCAAAGTGCCCGTAGTTTTGCTGGTGATAGTAAGCTTGTGTCATCGAACGCAATGTCGAGATATTGATCAACTCGCTATGATCTGTGCCTGCTGCTTGCGCCAAAAGACGGTTCAAATGTGATGTATGCAGCACCTGACCCTTGGCCAGGTTTAAACCCGAACCCAGTGCAACTTCGCGCAAGGCTTCCATTTTCTCATCTGATGGTTCTTCATGAACACGGTACAAAAGCGGCCGATTTTTAAAGAACAACTCTTCGGCCGCTGCAACATTGGCCAAAACCATGAATTCTTCGATCAACTTATGCGCATCAAGGCGCTCTGCAATCGCAACGGACGACACTTTGCCATCTTCGCCCAGCACAATTTTACGCTCAGGCAGGTTCAATTCAAGTGGCTGACGCGCTTCACGTGCCAGCTTAAGCGCCTCATAGGCTTCATAAATCGGGTTGATCACCGTTTCCATCAGCGGCGCACAAGCCTCATTCGGCGCACCGTCACGGGCGCGCTGCACCTCAGCGTAATTCAATGACGCAGCCGAGCGCATCAAGCCACGAGTGAATTCATGGGAAACTTTAGTCCCCTTGGAATCAATTTTCATCCGCACAGCTATGCAAGGACGCGGCACGCCTTCATGCAAGGAACACAAATCACCGGACAGGCGATCAGGCAGCATCGGCACAACACGATCAGGGAAATAGGTCGAGTTCCCGCGCAAGCGCGCTTCGCGATCAAGAGCCGACCCAGAAGTCACATAATGCGCTACATCAGCAATCGCGACCCATAGAATAAACCCGCCAGCATTGGCAGGATCAGGGTCTAATTCAGCCCAAATGGCATCATCATGATCCCGCGCATCCGCCGGATCAATCGTGACAAGCGGCACATCGCGCAGGTCTTCGCGCCCCTCCATTCCGGCAGGCACAGCGCTGTCAGCCATTTGGATCACGTCATCGGGAAAAGCGTCTGGAATGTTGTGTTGGTGGATAGCAATCAATGACACCGCACGCGGGGCAGTCGGATCACCAAGGCGCGCAACAATCCGCGCACGCGGCAGCCCCATACGACCTTTGGGGCCGGACTGTTCCGCCTCGACCAGCTCACCATCTTCAGCGCCATTGTCTTGACCAGAACTTACGATCCATTCTTTCCCAGCGCCCTTATCGATGGGAACAACGCGGCCGCCTTCGGATTGTTTGCGAAAAATGCCTAGGATTTTTTGAGGATTAGAGCCTATTTTGCGCACCAAACGCCCCAAGTAAGCATGGTCTTCGCCTTGCACCACTTGTAGCTTTGCCAAAATGCGTTCGCCCGCGCCCAACGCCAAATCGCCATCTTTTTGCACCAAAAGAATACGCGGCTCAGCGCCTGTTCCTGCCCATTCCATTGGCCGCGCAAACAAATCGCCATCAGCATCCGGCGCTAAAACTTCCAAAACAGATATAGGCGGCAATTTATCTGGGTCGCGGTAGGTTTTGACCCGTTTGGTCAAATGGCCCTCGGCCTCTAGCTCTTTCAAGATGCGCTTGAGGTCGATGCGCGCAGCACCTTTGATACCAAATGCTTTGGCAATATCGCGTTTGGCGGCTTTAGTCGGGTGCTCAGTGATCCAATCAAGGATCGCCTGTTTTGTCGGGATAATTTTCATAAAGTGAATCTACCACGCCATGCTGTGCTTCACCACACTCTAAAGAGTGCGGCACGCCTGCACGTTATGATGCTTTAAATCGTTGAGCATACCTACATCGCTTAGCGAGTTAATCTGGGCCCCATTGATACTTTTGGGGCTCCGTTCAGTATCATGCGCGAACTGTGTTAATCACCATGTCATGATGGGGAATGCCGCCATCCATATACTCATCACCTTGAACGACAAAGCCGAACCTCTCATAAAACTTGATCGCATGATTTTGCGCCCCAAGTTTGGCTTGCTTCAGATGCGGTCGCTTGGCCAATTCAGCAAGGCAGGCGTCAATCAGTTTCGCGCCCAGTCCTGTACCACGATGCGATTTTGCGACGCAAACCCTGCCGATTTTGCCAATGTCACCAATTTCATAAATGCGCGCAGTACCAACGGGGGTTTGGTTTTCATCACGGGCGATAAAGTGAACACTTTGATCATCAAGATCATCTATTTCTTCATCCATAGGAACGTTCTGCTCATGCACAAAAACGGCGAAGCGCAGCGCCAAGCAATCGGCAATATCCGTTGCAATTTCAATTGAAACAGTCATGCGAAATAGTCTCTTATCAAGCGAGAATAAATGTTCTTAAGCGTGTGGATTTGATCAACTGGCACGCGTTCATCAATTTGGTGCATCGTCTTACCCACCAAACCAAATTCAACAACAGGACAATGGTTTTTAACAAAGCGCGCATCAGACGTTCCGCCAGACGTGGACAGCACAGGCACCAGACCTGTCTCGGTTTCGACTGCTTTGGATAGCAGATCAACAAACGACCCTGGAGGTGTCAAAAAGCTATCGCCCGATGTTTTGGTTTCCAGCGTGATGGCAACACCTGTCTTTTCGCTCACTTTGGCAGCCTTTGCAGCCATCCATTTGGCAAGTTCGACTGCAGTATGTGCGTCATTAAATCTGATATTAATTGTTGCTTTACACATCGCGGGAATCACATTTGTTGCAGGATTCCCTGTGTCAAAGGTTGTGACCGCCAAGGTCGAGGGATCAAAGTGCTCGGTGCCTTCGTCCAAGACATGTGCCGACAGTTGATCGATCAAGCGCGCCAAAGCAGGAATGGGGTTTTTTGCGCGATGCGGATAAGCCACATGACCTTGCTGCCCCTGCGCAGTAAAGACCCCTGTGATCGACCCACGACGCCCGATTTTCATCATTTCGCCCATGACCTCAGGGCAAGTCGGCTCGCCGACAAGGCAATCGGTCATGCGTTCGTCATTGTTATCCATCCAGTCCAGCAAAGCGATCGTGCCGTCATGCGCGTCACCTTCTTCGTCACCGGTAATCGCGATAATGATTGCTCCTTTCGGCGGGGTTAGGGTTACAAAATCGACAGCAGCAGCGACAAAGGCAGCGACGCCTGACTTCATGTCAGTGGCACCACGCCCCCATAAAATACCGTTTTCGATGACCCCGCCAAACGGATCTTTGGTCCAAGCCTTTTCATCCCCGATAGGAACGACATCTGTATGACCGTTGAAACCAAGCGATCTATTTGCGCCCTTGTCGCCCCAGCGCGCAAATAGATTTGGCGTGCCGTTTCTATCAACACGCGTGCAAACAAAACCAGCTTGTGTCAGCATGTCCTCGAGCAAAACGAGTGCCCCCGCCTCGATTGGGGTCACGGACGGGCAACGGATCAAAGCTGCTGTGAGGTCTACGGGGTCGATTGTCATCTTGGCGCTCCTAATTTCCATATGGTTAACGCGCCCTTGGTCCGTGGGCAATCTTAAGATTGTGGCGCAAAGGTAACAATCTTTTGGGGAACCGACCTCTCGGCGCGTGAAAAGGTTAACAAAATCTTAACGGGATGTTCTTGTATTAAAAAAGATGGGCAGACTTGATCATCACATCCGGAAAACCGGAGGGGGTCAAAACAGGTTTCGAGTTAATATTCACACATGTGAGTTGGTGTTATAGTGCGCGGTCTGCCTCAATTGTGAGGCGCGAGTATGATACAGACAACACGTTCGAACACCGTATTCGGTGCCCAAAACGGATGCAAAAAACTGTGAGTTGGATTGGCGCGAAAACGCGGGGCCAGCACACAATTTTTAACCCCAATGGATTGCAAAAGACTGCCTTTACCGGCGCTATTCCGCGACGCCTTATGCCGCGCGGAACGATTGTGGTGGAAACCCTATTCCCAGACCAATTCAACCAACCGCTTGACTTGATTGATTATGAACGCTGGCACGACTACAGACGATCTCTGCATATGGTGCTCGGTCCGAACGAGCGACTTTGGCTTGCCAACGAACAGGGCGCCAATTTGATGATGCCCTCGCTTGATCTCTCAGCATGCGAAAAAGACACACCCATTCGAATCAGCTTTGCATGGGACGCGTATCAAATGCGCAGTTGGCTGTCCGCTGAAGATTTGGCCACAGGGCAAATTTACTCAAAAACAATCAAAACGGCTTATGCGATACCAATGGATGATGTGGCTCGGGTCTTGTTTTGCAAAGACTGTCAATCTATCGCGCCAGCCGTTTCAGCGCTGTTTGTTTCTGATCAAGTGGAAAAGTTAGGCTACTCATCTGGCCTGTCTTCGGGCGCGCTTGTTGACACAGAAAACGGCCCAACCCCGATTGAAAAATTGGCACATGGGGATCTGATTGCCACACAAGACTCAGACCTATCCCCGCTTGTCGCACTGATCCAAACCGAAGTTCCTAATTTTGGCAGCTACCGTGGCGTAGAGTTGCGCCAGCCTTTCCAAAACTTGACCCAAACTCTGTCTGTTTCTAAGGATACTCACATCTTGACCAACGGCATTGACACCGAATACCAATTTGGATGCGAAAGCGTCAGCCTTAAGGCCGAACACATCGCACCATTTGTTCCACGCTCGCAGGGCCATAGCGCCGCCGTGACCACACGATATCAATTAATTTTGGAAAATTCGGGCGCGTTTCAAGTCGCTGGTATTTCCGTGCTGTCGCTCACAGCCCGCCACGACACCCACAACGCCGACCTTCATGCGCGCACGCGGCTATCGCATTTAAACGCGAACCAATTGGTGCCCTCAAAAGCCTCAAGGCCAAGATTGCTGTATGAACATGAGGCAACCACTTTGCTTTCGGACAGGTATCTTTAAAGTACGATTGCCTTTTTACGCATGAATATGCCATATGCGACCTGTTGGGGGACACGATGAGACATTACCTTACCATACTCTGTGCACTCGCCGTCTGCGTTTTTGAAATCAGCATCGCAAGCGCCGAAAACTTAACAGTCACAACAGTGACGCGTGCACCGTTTTCCATGGTCGAGAACGGCGAAGAAACCGGCTTTTCGATGGACCTACTTGATGAGGTCGCAAAAAACCTAGGCTGGACCTATTCGATCAACCGCGTTCAAAGTTTTTCTGAAATGCTGGGCGCAGTTCAAGATGGCAGCGCAGACGCGGCCATTGCCAATATTTCCATCACCGCAAGCCGCGAAGCGGTGCTGGATTTCTCTCAACCGATTTTTGAAGCCGGCCTGCAAATCATGGCCCCATCCGACCCAAACACAGGGTCAGTTTGGCAGTTGTTGTTTTCCAAAGACTTGGTGATCGCGATCTTTGGCGCTTTCGCGTTATTGCTGGGCGGCGGCATGTTGATGTGGCATCTTGAGCGGCGGCATCAAGACTATTTTGATCTAAATGCACGCGAAGCCATGTTTCCAGCCTTTTGGTGGGCACTCAATTTGATCGTAAACGGCGGCTTTGAAGAACGCCAACCCCGCACCCCTTTAGGTCGCCTCTTCGGTGTCGTTTTGGTTATTTCATCTTTGTTCTTTGTCTCGGTCTTCGTAGCAAAAATCACAGCGGCCATGACTGTGGGGGCCATTCAAGCGAACGTGTCGGATATCAACGACCTCTATGGCAAAAACGTCGGTACGATCACAGGATCAACCGCTGCAGAGTTTTTGGACAAACGCGATCTAGGATACTCTGGATTTTCCGATGTAGGAATGCTGCTGAAAGCCTTCGAGGACGAAAAAATCGACGCGGTGGTGTTTGATGCGCCGATTTTGGCCTATTATGTAAACTCACAAACTGACAACCGCGCGCGACTTGTTGGTCAGGTGTTTTTGGCTGAAAACTATGGCATCGCATTGCCGTCAAGTTCACCATTGTCCGAGCAAATCAACCAAAGTCTGTTGGAATTGCGCGAAGATGGCACCTATGATCGCATTTACAAAAAGTGGTTCGGCAGCAGGTAAGCGTTACAGATCAAGGTCACGCGGCTCGTCACCGAAAAACGGTGTCATCTGCGCGACTACGACCGAATTTTCATCCAAGGCGCGCTGCATTAAAGCAGTTTCCTCGTCGGAAATGTCGTGACCTTCGGCCAAGCGCTCTTCCAAGGTGCCATAGCCCGTGACATCCAAAGGTGCGAGATCGGCTTGCTTGAGCAAAGCGACCGTTTCACGCACGGCTTCGGCTTCATCCACACCTGAGGCATAGATCATCAACGCGCCACCCGTCGCATTCTTGGGGAGACCATCGTCAGCTTTACGGCCCACTTCAACCAAAAGCGTATAGACTTTTTGGCGAGACGGTTTTTTCACTTTTTCAGTCATGGTGCAGCCTTATATCGACAAAAAAAATACGCCCGCACGGGTCGGCGGGCGCATTTTGAATATTGGGTTTTAGTCGCGCAACAGATCGTTAACACCTGTTTTGGACCGTGTTTTCGCATCAACGCGTTTCACAATCACAGCACAATACAGGTTTACGCCGTTTTTAGATGGCATGGAGCCCGCCACAACAACGGAATACGGTGGCACTTCGCCATAAGTCACTTCGCCAGTGTCGCGGTCAACGATTTTGGTGGACTGGCCAATAAAGACGCCCATACCCAAAACGGAGCCTTCGCGGACGATACAGCCTTCGACGACTTCGGAACGCGCGCCGATAAAGCAGTTGTCTTCGATGATAGTTGGGCCTGCTTGCATGGGTTCAAGAACGCCGCCAATGCCAACGCCGCCAGACAGGTGAACATTTTTGCCGATCTGTGCGCATGAGCCAACAGTGGCCCAAGCATCAACCATTGTGCCCTCATCGACATAAGCGCCGAGGTTCACGAAAGATGGCATCAAAACCGCGCCAGGTGCGATATAGGCCGATTTACGGACAACACAGTTTGGAACAGCACGGAAACCGGCTTCTTTCCATTCAGCTGCGCCCCAGCCTTTGAATTTGCTGTCGACTTTGTCCCACCAGCCAGACCCTTGAGGTCCGCCATCATGCAGTTCCATGTCTTTGATGCGAAAGCCCAACAACACAGCTTTCTTGGCCCATTGATTGACGTGCCAATCGCCATTTTCCATTTTTTCCGCCACGCGCAATTTACCGGTGTCGAGGGCTGCGAGCGTATCTTCGATCGCTTCACGTGTTTCGCCTGTGGTGGCTGCTGTGATTGTATCGCGAGCCTCCCATGCGGATTCAATGGCTTTTTCGAGTTGAGCGTTGGACATATCTGTCTCCCAAGTGGTCATGGAACATCTGTTGCAAGTGGCTATAGTCGCTTGGAGGCCTGCGCGCAACGCACAGCTGAATGGCTTGCAGCGACGCATGAATAATTTGACGACCTTATTGAGGAGCACGAGATGTCCAATAAAAACGACACAACACACACACGCCGCCATCCTTTGCGCGATAGCCATGCAGATATTATAACAGCCAAGGACATTCCGGACACGCCACAAACGCGGTCACCAGCCTATGCTTTGGCATTCTCTGATCAAGATTTCATGTGCCGTGATGAACTTCGGCCTGTGCGATTACAGCTTGAGCTGCTCAAAACTGAGATGATGATGGCTGAATACGGGGTTGAAAGCACAATCGTTTTGTTCGGCGGCGCACGCATTCCTGAACCGTCAAAGAAAGATAAAGCGCGCACGAGAACACTTGCTGATTTGTCAAAATACTATGACGAGGCGCGTACATTTTCGCGTATTATGACTGAGCGCTCTAAAGAAAATGGCAACCGCGAAGATGTGATTGTCACGGGCGGAGGCCCTGGCGTTATGGAAGCGGGCAACCGTGGCGCACAAGACGCAGGCGGCGTGTCGATTGGTTTGAACATTGTGCTGCCACACGAACAAGCCCCGAACGCATACGTAACGCCTGATCTGTGTTTCAATTTTCACTACTTCGCGATTCGAAAAATGCACTTTTTGATGCGCGCCAAAGCGATCACTGTATTTCCCGGCGGTTTTGGCACATTAGATGAAATGTTCGAAGCGCTCACACTGATTCAAACCGGTCGCATGCAACGCGTGCCGTTTTTGTTGTTTGGCAAATCGTTTTGGAAAAAGATCATCAATTGGGAAGCTCTGGCCGATGCAGGCACGATTTCAGCCCAAGACCTTGACCTGTTTCGCTTTGTCGAAACTGCTGAGGAGGCCGTACAAGCCATTGATGATTGGCAAGGCGCCAATGAAACGCGAGACTCACTGCCCGATCGCGACTGATACGTCTTTTTGGGTGCCCGCTAGGTGCGGGTGCCCAAAGGCATTGACGACGAACCGCGAGTCGCAGCGGTATAGCCTGAGGTTGACGGGCCCAATACGGTACTATCTGCGCCCCCCACCGCCAGCCTCATATAGCGATCCAAAGCCATTTCCTGCACCAGATCGCCAATATTTTGGCCCGTCTCGCGCGACAAAAGATGCAGCATTTCTGCGGTGTTTTCGGGAAGAAGAAGTGTCATTTTTTCCATAAGGATACGTTTCGCACAATTCGCTGAAGTATTGGTTAAAATCCAAGCGTCATTTGACCAAGGTGCCGTTTTTCTAAGTGCTGATGCGCATGATTGGGAAAGGGCGCACCGAAGCGTTTCATCAAAGCCGAATATGGCTGACCAATATCCGAGGCTTTGCATAGGCGTTCGCCTTCAACGGTGCGCAAAACAAGGCCACCGCCGCGTTCTGCCAGCTCATAACCTTTGGCCCGCAGGCCTTCTTGCAAGTCTTCCCAATCTTGGGCGTAAGCAAAGTCATGCGCAAGATAAGCCCGCAAACCGAGTGGCTTACGCGGCCCTGCATAAGCGAGCTGTGGGTGGCAAGGCTGACTCGCCTTGGCCAAAATATCACGAATGTAGCTGCCCACTGGCATATCCGCACGGGAGGCGGCACGCTCAACTGAGCGGGCGAGGTCCTCATCGAATCTGATCTGTATCCAATCCATGCCCAATAATTGCTCAGGCATGGTTAATTTGAGGTTAGCGTTCTATAGGCCCGCTTCAGATTCGATTTGCTTGCGTGATTTTCGTGCGCGTTCTGTTTCTGATTTCAACTGACCGCAGGCTGCCATGATGTCTTCGCCACGTGGTTTACGCACTGGAGAGGCATAGCCGCCGTCATGAATGATGTCAGAAAAAGCACGAATACGATTGTTGGATGAGCGCTTATAAGGCGCACCTGGCCATTCGTTAAACGGAATCAAATTGATTTTGGCGGGGATGCCTTTGATGAGCTCAAGCAAGCGATAGGCATCTTCGTCGCTGTCATTCACGCCGTTCAACATCACATATTCAAAAGTGATGCGTTCGGAATTAGACACACGCGGATAGGCGCGTAGGGCTTCGATCAATGTCTCGATGTTCCAACGTTTGTTAATCGGCACGAGTTGATTGCGCACTTCGTCCGTGGTGGCGTGGAATGACACTGCCAATTGGCAACCGATCTCTGCAGCTGTGCGTGCAATCTCTGGCACAACGCCAGAGGTCGACAGGGTGATACGACGACGGGACAATTGAATGCCCTCAGGGTCCATCGCGATATTCATCGCATCGCGCACGTTTTCAAAATTGTACAAAGGCTCGCCCATGCCCATCAACACGATGTTCGACAACAGGCGTGTTTCGGTGTTCTTTGCGCCCTGTTCTGGCCATTCCCCCAGATCATCACGCGCCACCATCACTTGGCCGATGATTTCGCCAGCACTGAGATTTCGCACCAGCTTTTGCGTGCCAGTATGACAAAAAGAACATGTCAACGTGCAGCCGACTTGAGAGGAGACACAGAGCGTACCGCGATCTGTCTCGGGGATGTAGACAACTTCAACCTCATGCCCTCCAGCGATCTTTACAAGATATTTGCGAGTGCCATCCTCGGACACCTGTTTGGTGACAACTTCAGGCACGGCAACCACAAACGCGGCTTTCAAATCTTCACGCAGGGATTTTGATAGATTGGTCATATCGTCGAAATCGCGCACGCCCCAACCGTAAATCCATTGCCAGATTTGCCCGACACGCATCTTGGCCTGCTTTTCAGGAGTGCCATGTTCGATCAACACGTCGCGCAGTTTTTCGCGCGTCAGACCAACCAAGTTGATCTTATCGCCCACAGGGTCTTTGCGCGGAATGGTCAGAACGTCCTGAGTGATCGGTGCGATAGGCGGCATGGCAGGTCTCTTTTCAGCTTATGAAGCTGCTCGTCTACTAGATTCTTGACCATCATGAAAGACAAATGAAAAAGGCCCCCGTTTGGGAGCCTTAGAAAGTTGGGGTTGTGACGCTGGTTTTAGCTGCAGCGTTTGTTTGCTTCTTCGACAGATGCGGTAAAACCGAGCAAAGAGAACGTATCTTTTGTAATGGTTCCGCGTGCTGATCGACCGGTGAGCACCGCAGTGGCCCCACGTTTCATAGCCGCCACAATACGAGCATCGTCTTCTGCAGTTGCGGCCCAAGCTGTTTCTCCATCTACGAACAAAGAGAAGTCAGAACCGCCAATTTCCATGGTGACTTCAGACCCAGAGGCAAAAGGATAACCGCCCATAAAGGACACCTGGCCTTTGACGCCATTGGTCAAAGCGTAGGACACGAACAGCAAAATCTCAGATCGCGTTACGGATTTGATCCGCCCAGCGCTGTCGGTGTTCACGGTCTCTTTTGGTTTGGACACGGCCCAGCATTGCTTGGACGGCGTGGTTTCCTCGAAGATGTACCAATCGGTGTTGTTGCCGACGGTGTTTGTGCTTTCTTGGGCCTGTGCGCCAAGAGCGGCCGCGGTCAAAACTGCGCCCAAAATGAATCTATGGATTGAAAAGCTCATTGAATTCTCGCTGCCTCTGTCTTGCGCGGCCTGTATACCAGTCACCCGTGCCATCTATCTGTATGGCTTAAAGGCGACTTGGGCCTGTTTTCAACTTCTATGCTTACAGTAACGCACTCTTGCCGATTTGTGAAAGACCCCTTGGCAGAAATTCGCTGAAACGTGATGGACCAACCTAGAACCAGTCCCACATCAACCGTAACGCCAAGGCTGTCGAGGCCAAAACCAACACAGGTTTAATCAATCGCGCCCCAATGCGTGTCGCCAATGTGGACCCCAAATAAGCGCCCCCGATTTGCGCTGCCCCCATGGCGAGGCCCAACATCCACAAAGGTTTGGCCACAATTGCAAAGCCAATCAGCCCGCCCACATTAGAGGCGAAATTCAACAGTTTGGTGTGCGCCGTGGCCCGCAAAACGCCATACCCCGCAAGGCTGACAAAGCCGATCATGAAAAACGCGCCTGTGCCAGGCCCAAGAATACCATCGTAAAAGCCGATAAAAGGGACGAAGCCTGCGGCAAACACGACAGGCGATATACGTTGTTTTTTATCCACGTCGTCCAAGCCCGGCTTGAAAGCAAAGAACAACGCAACGGCGATCAGCAAGAATGGCAAACCCAGCCTGATCACATCTGTGGGCAAACTGCTGGCCAAAACAGCCCCGATCAAAGCGCTGATCCCAGACAACAGGGCGGGCCGCATCTGTTTGCGCAAATCCACCTGCCCAGCGCGCGCATAGGTAAGAGCAGCCATGCCCGCACCAAATAGACCTTGGACTTTATTGGTGGCCAGCGCGGTGATTGGCGAAAGGCCGCACAACAGTAGAACTGGCAACGTAATCAGCCCACCACCGCCAGCGATCGAATCGACAAAGCCCGCTACAAAAGCCGCCGCGACGAGGATCATCACCAAGTCGAGCGTAACTTCAAACATCAAACGAATTCTGCTTTGGAATAGCCTTGCACGTACAAGAGCGCTGTCAAATCACCGTGGTTAATGCGCACGTCGCATTGCTCTTGCAGCGCCGGTTTGCCGTGAAGCGCCACGCCTGTGCCTGCGTTTTTGAGCATCAACAGATCGTTCATACCATCGCCCACCGCGAGCACATCTTCGCGGGTGATGCCCAGACGTGCTGTAATTTCATCGAGCGCTTCCAGTTTCGCTTCGCGGCCCAAAATAGGCCGCACGACGCGGCCAGTCAGCTTGCCGTCGCTCACCTCAAGCGTATTGGCGCGGTTCTCATCAAACCCCAATTCAGACGCTACTTTCGCGGTGAACGCAGTGAACCCGCCAGAGACCAAAGCCGCATATCCGCCATTGGCTTTCATCGTTTGCACCAAAGCCTTACCGCCAAGCATGAAATCAATACGTGTTTTCAGCACATGGTCGATGATGCTTTCGGGCAAATCTTTAAGCAAGCCAACGCGTTCATCGATGGCGCCTTCAAAATCCAATTCGCCATTCATCGCTTTGGCGGTGATTTCCGCCACGCGCGGCCCGACACCCGCTTCTGCGGCCAGCTCGTCGATACACTCTTGTTGAATCATCGTGCTGTCCATATCGGCCAGCAGCATTTTCTTTTTGCGACCCTCCATGGGCAAAACGATCAGATCGATGCCCTCGGCTTGCATGGCTTGCCAAACGTCCCAAAGATTGCTTGGCTTTTCCCCGATGACAAATTCAGCCGCCTCGCCAACAGCCAGCCACTGCGCATCGCCGCCACCCCATGCATTGCGCAAGGCTTCAACAGCTTCACGAGACAAAGACGGTGTGGCAGGAGAGGTCAGGAGCGTGACGATATACATGTGAATGATCCGAGTGTTTTGCGTGTGCTTCCCTATCGCATGACTGACGCCTTCTGCCAAGACTGTGATCCAGAACCACACGCCAGACGTATTAATGATAACAATACAGACAACAAAAAGGAGTTCGTCATGCGTTTTTTCATCGCCCTGTGCCTCAGCCTCGGCCTGATCACCACATCTGCCTTTGCACAGAATTTTCCGTCTTTTGTCTCACAGGACCTGAACGGAGACACTCATAGCTTGCCTGCTGATTTTCCAGGCGACCCAACGATTGTGTTCATCGCCTATAAACGCGACCAACAACCTGATGTGGACAGCTGGGTCAGCGCCCTCAATCTTGATCCAGATATAGGCCCTGAGTTTGTGGAACTGCCTGTCGTCGGCTCGTTAACGCGCCTGATCAGCCCTGTTGTTGATAATGGTATGCGTTCAGGCATCGTCAATACGTCTTTGCGGGCTCGCACGATCACGCTTTATGAAAACGCCAGCAAAGTGAACACGCCTTTAGGCTTTGACGGGCGCGATGACATTCGCGTGCTTTTGGTACGACCCACTGGCGAAGTTATATGGAAAACCTCTGGCCCTGCGACATCACAAGGCGTGGATGACCTGAAAGCCATTTATGCTCAGTCATTGAAAAAGCCATAAGTAACGTCCTTGTTAGCGGACGTTTAACCACATGAAGACGAAAACGCTCAGGCGTGCACAATTTCGTTGCATGAAACAAGAATCAGGATTAAACGCGTCAGCGGGACACCTCTCCCCAACGAGAGGCTTATATCTGGAAGGATACCAGCAATGGCTATTCAAGCTCCGGCCACGCGGCCGGCTAACCCGCGTTTTTCTTCAGGCCCTTGTGCCAAAATCCCCAATTTTTCTTTGGACATGCTTGCTGATGCGCCCCTTGGTCGCTCGCACCGCGCTGCCGTTGGCAAATCCAAACTCAAAGACGCGATCGAAACAACGCGCGAAGTCTTGGGCATTCCCGCAGATTACAAAATCGGCATCGTTCCCGGCTCTGACACCGGCGCGGTTGAAATGGCGCTTTGGTCCCTTTTAGGCGAACGTAAAGCTACAATGGTTGCATGGGAAAGCTTCGGCGCTGGCTGGGTTTCCGATGTTGTCAAACAATTGAAAATCGACGCCGACGAAAAAGTCGCTGACTACGGTGAGATCGTTGATTTCGCAGAGATCGACTTCAACACAGACGTTGTATTCACTTGGAACGGAACCACATCTGGCGTGCGCCTTCCACATGCTGACGCGATCCCAGCTGACCGTGAAGGTCTGACAATCTGTGATGCGACATCTGCCGTTTTCGCTATGGATCTTGATTGGGACAAACTCGACGTCACAACATTCTCTTGGCAAAAAGCGCTTGGTGGCGAAGCTGCACACGGTGTGATCGTCTTGTCCCCACGTGCTGTTGCACGTTTGGAAAGCTACACACCTGCTTGGCCTTTGCCAAAGATCTTCCGCATGACCAAAGGTGGCAAATTGATCGACGGTATCTTTACCGGAGCGACGATCAACACGCCTTCTATGCTCGCTGTTGAAGATTATCTTGTTGCCTTGAGCTGGGCAAAATCCATCGGTGGCCTCAAAGGTATGATCGATCGCGCAACGGCAAATGCGACCGCGATTTGGGATTTCTGCGCAGCCAAACCTTGGATTGCAAACCTTGCATCCGATCCGGCGACGGCGTCCACAACATCTGTTTGCCTCAAATTCACAGACGCGCGCATTCAAGACGGCGCAGCCTTTGCCAAAGCCGTTGCGAAACGCTTGGAAGCTGAAGGCGTTGCTTTGGACATCGGTGCTTACCGTGACGCGCCAGCTGGTCTGCGCATCTGGTGTGGCGGCACAGTTGAAACCTCCGACATCGAGGCGCTTTTGCCTTGGCTCGAGTGGGCTTTCGAAGCTGAGATCGCTGCACAATAAGCTATCGCGTTTGACCGCATAGCTTGCAGGACAATTCCAAGGCGGCCAATGGCCCTGGTCGCCTTTTCCCTCACAGAATTCATATAATGTAGGAGCCTCACATCATGGCACCCAAAGTACTTGTATCCGATAGCCTGTCTGAAACAGCAGTTCAGATTTTCCGTGACCGCGGCATCGAAGTTGATTTCGAACCAGCCCTCGGCAAAGACAAAGAAGCGCTTGCTGCCGTCATCGGCAAATACGATGGTCTTGCGATCCGTTCTGCGACCAAAGTAACACCGTCACTCTTGGAGCACGCCACCAACCTTAAAGTTGTTGGCCGCGCTGGTATCGGTACAGACAACGTTGATAAAGAAGCCTCTTCTAAAAAAGGCGTGATCGTTATGAACACGCCATTCGGCAACATGATCACAACTGCCGAGCACGCCATCGCGATGATGTTCGCTGTTGCGCGTCAAATCCCAGAAGCATCTGCATCCACACATGCTGGCAAATGGGAAAAGTCCAAATTCATGGGCGTTGAGTTGACCAACAAAACACTTGGCGTCATCGGCGCGGGCAACATCGGCGGCATCGTTTGCGACCGCGCACGTGGCCTGAAAATGAAAGTGATCGCTTACGATCCCTTCTTGTCCGCAGAACGCGCTGTTGAAATGGGCGTCGAGAAAGTTGAACTGGAAGACCTGCTCGCCCGCGCTGATTTCATCACATTACACGTGCCTTTGACTGACAGCACTCGCAATATCTTGTCTGCTGAAAACTTGGCTAAAACCAAAAAAGGCGTGCGTATCATCAACTGTGCACGCGGCGGTTTGATCGACGAAGAAGCACTTGCTGACTTGCTCAAATCCGGTCACGTTGCAGGTGCGGCTTTGGATGTGTTCGCAGTTGAGCCTGCCAAAGAGAACGTCTTGTTCGGCCTGCCAAACGTCGTGTGTACGCCACACTTGGGCGCGTCGACTTCTGAAGCTCAAGAAAACGTGGCGCTGCAAGTGGCTGAACAAATGTCCAACTACCTGCTCGACGGCGCTGTTGAGAACGCTTTGAACATGCCATCTATGTCAGCTGAAGAAGCCAAAATCATGGGCCCTTGGGTCACTTTGGCTGAAAACCTCGGCTCTTTCATCGGTCAAGTGACTGACGAGGCGATCAAAGAAATCAACGTCACATTCGACGGCGTTGCAGCAGAAATGAACCTGAAAGCTTTGGAAGCGGCGGTTATCGCAGGCATCATGCAAGCGGCAAACCCTGACGTAAACATGGTCTCAGCACCCGTGATCGCCAAAGAGCGCGGCATCCAGATTTCTAAGACAACACAAGACGCCACAGGTTCGTTCGACGGCTACATCAAACTCGACATCCAGACTGTCGAAAAACACCGCACCATCGCGGGCACTGTATTCTCTGACGGCAAGCCACGCTTCATCCAAATCAAAGGCATCACCATCGACGCCGAAGTTGGCGAGCACATGCTCTACACCACCAACCAAGACGTTCCTGGTATCCTTGGCAAACTCGGCACACTTTTGGCCGAGCATGATGAAAACATCGCCAACTTCACTTTGGGCCGCACCGCGCCAGGTGGCGACGCGATTGCTGTGACCTTCTTGGATACGCCAATAAAGGCGACAACAGTGCAGGCACTCAAAGACAGCGGATTGTTCCAGCACGTGCGCCCGCTACACTTCAAAGCGTAAGCATTTACAAAACAATCACACGTTATGGGCAAGGGCCGCTGGACATTCCAGCGGCCCTTCGCTTTTTATAGCGTCAAATGACGTTCACATGACAAAGGGTTACAACATGCGCATTTATGCAATCGGAGACATCCACGGCCACATCTTGGAACTCAAAGCGGCTCATGAGCGTATCAAAGCTGATATGGAACGTGTCGGCGACACCACAGCCAAAATCGTACACTTAGGCGATTACACAGACCGCGGCCCTGCCAGTCGCGAAGTCATCGAATATATGATGGACGGCATGGAACGTGGCGAGCCTTGGATCGCTTTGCGTGGCAATCACGACCGCCTGTTCACACGCTTCGTGCGCGACATGACCGCATTCGATGACAATATGCCGCCAGAACTGTCCTTCCTCAATCCACGCATCGGCGGCAACACAACCTTGGCGTCCTACGGTGTCACAACCGTGGATTACGAATTCGAAGCCGCATTCAAAGCAGCGCAAACAGCCGTTCCCAAAGCGCATCTCGATTTCATCGAAAGCCTCCCGCTCTACTATGAGTGGGACAAATATCTCTTCGTCCATGCCGGCGTGAAACCGGGTGTACCTCTTGCTGAGCAAACCGAAGAAGACCTGATGTGGATTCGCAAAGGTTGGCTTGATTATGACGGCGATTTGCCTTGGATGGTTGTGCATGGACACACGGCTGTGAACCTGCCGTCGCACTATGGCAACCGCATCGATATCGACACAGGTGCGGGCTATGGCTGGCCGGTCACAGCCATGGTGATCGAGGGCGACAGCCAAGAAGTCGTGACGGACACAGGACGCGCCCCCTTGACGCAAGCTGACCCAAAGAACCCCGCGCCCTTCGTCAAAAAGGTCAAACCGACACAATAATGGCTTTCAATGCGAGCGCCAGCACAGGTCGCTCGCATTTTCCACAATTTGTTAATAATCTTTTCACCCTGTTCCGCCAATCTGGCGCAAAGCCCACGTAAACGTTCGTGGTAGGGATTGAAAAGGTTCAGACATGTCAGTCGACACACTTGCGCAAGAACGCCGCGCGCGTTTGGCAGCCGAGCGTTTGCTTGAGCTCAAACAGGCAGAGTTATTTAACGCCAATAAAAAGCTGTCAAATCACGCGCGCAACTTGTCCGACGAAATCATCGTCAAACGCGAAGAAACAGCTGTTTTAAAAACCGAAAATGTGCAGGCCCTCGAAGACTTAGAAAAGGCAAACTACGCCGTCCATATCGCCGAACGCCGCCTGTGGAATTCAATAGAAACCATCGAAGACGGCTTTGCCGTATTTGACCCTTCCGACATTATGATCGCAGCAAATCCGGCCTATCTAAGTGTTTTTGATGGACTCGAAGACGTCCGACCAGGTATTTCATATTCCGAAATTTTGGATCTTGCTGTTGAAGAGGGCATCGTCGATATCGGCGACATGAGCCGCTCAGGCTTTGTCAGTCAAGCATTGAAACGATGGCATGCCCCCACGCGTGAGCCTCATACCATCCGACTTTGGAACAACCAGTTTATCAAACTGGTCGATCGGCGATCTGCTGAGGGCGATATGGTTTCTCTTGGTCTCAATATCACCGACTCTATGCGCTATGCCGCCCGACTCAAAGAAGCGACGCGCAAGGCTGAATCCGCCAATCGCGCCAAGTCTGCGTTCTTGGCCAATATGAGTCATGAAATTCGCACCCCGATGAACGGTATGGTTGGCATGGCCGACCTCATGAGCGAAACGGACCTGACCGAAGAGCAAAAGCTATATGTCGACACCATCAAAAACTCAGGCGAAGCACTGCTCAGCCTGATCAATGATGTTCTAGATTTCTCCAAAATCGAAGCATCAAAACTGTCGCTGAACCCAAATCCATTTGATCTGGAACGCTGTATCCAAGATGTGATCGTCTTGCTGCAACCCGTCGCCAAGCAAAAGAATATTGATCTGATTGTCGACTACGATATGTTCATGCCCACCTGTTTTGTCGGCGACCAAGGCCGTATGCGCCAAATCTTGACAAACCTTGTCGGTAACGCCGTTAAATTTACCACCCAAGGCCATGTCATTGTACGCGTTGTCGGTCTTCCCGAAGATGACGGAAAAAGCCAACGCGTCCATATTTCGATCGAAGACACCGGCATCGGCATCCCACCTGAAATGCGTGCGCATATTTTTGGCGAATTCAATCAAGTCGAAGACGAACGCAATCGAAAATTCGAGGGGACAGGTCTCGGCTTGGCGATCACCAAACAGTTGGTCGCTCTCATGGGGGGCGATATTTGGGTCGACAGCGAGCAAGGCGTTGGTTCTTGTTTCGGATTTCACTGCACGATGGATGTGATTGAAACTGCGCAAGACGTGCCCGAACTCCCTGCGTGGATACACCGTGCCTATCTTGTGGATCACATCAGCGCCAACAGTGCCATTTTGGAAAAACAACTCACCGCGATTGGATTCAATGTCACGCCAATTGACACCGGCGAAGCCCTGCTCGCTTCACCACTTGATGGAGATATTTACCTGCTCGACAACAATTTGCCAGACACCGACTTGGGGGGATTGATTGCCAGTATCAGAGCGCGCGGCGTAACCGCACCGATGTTGCTTATGACCTCCGGCCCTGTCTCTGCAGCTGTCCTAGAGCATGACAATACAAGCACATTGCAAAAACCATTATTGCGCGCTGACCTTTGCCTTGCACTATCTAAACTGCTTCCAGTCGAAACAAAATCCGAAGACCCCAATGATCGCCCAATGCGCATTCTTGCGGCAGAGGACAACAAGACCAATCAATTGGTTTTTGGGAAGATGCTCAAAAATCTTGATATTGAATTGCAATTTGCCAACAATGGACGCGAAGCCATTGAGTACTATGAAAGTTTTGATCCTGATATGATTTTCATGGATATTTCTATGCCCGAGGTCGACGGCAAAGAAGCGACGCGTGCCATTCGTGCAATCGAGCTCACCAACGGGCATCACATCCCGATTGTCGCTCTGACGGCGCATGCGATGGCTGGGGACGATCAAGACATTTTGGCCGCAGGACTAGACCATTACATGACCAAACCCCTACGCAAGGCTGCGATCATTGACCAGATTCAAAACCATAAACCCGCACATTGTCGCGCAATTTTGCCCGAAGACCCCGCGTCTGTTCATTCCAACACTCTGACAAGCGTCATGGCTGGCGAATAACAAATCAGGCGTTTTGAATAACCTCAAGCATAGCGTCACAAAATCGCTCAGCCTGACGAGGGCCAACAAGTTTTTCAAAGGCTTTGATATCTCGTGGACGTGATGATGCGATGCGAGACAGCTGCGCCGAGGTCATCGTCATAGGCTTTAAGGTTCCGCAAGCGCCGCGCGCCAGTTGATCATGAACGCCTTGCAATTGATCAAACAGATCACCGCCTCCGCTGGCCGCAAGCTTTCGGCGTGACGGGTGAATTTTTGCCGGCTCGGCACCCAAGATAACCGACAAAAATGCATCGCCATATTTTTCAAGTTTTTTGGCCCCAACGCCACCGACCTGCGCCATATCATCAAGGGTTTTGGGTCTCACTTCGGCCATCTCAATCAGGGTGCGATCCGCAAAAACCACATAGGCAGGCACGCGCGCGTCTTCGGCCAGCGCACGACGCTTGGCTTTGAGCGCTGACAACAAGGGCGCGTCTTCATCAGACACCAGCGCTTTGGCAACAGGCCCGCCACGATTGGCTTTCGCCAGCGTATCACGGCGCAATGTCACACGGGCCTCACCGCGCAAAATCGGCACGGCAGGTTCAGTCATAAACAACGCACCAAATCGATCTGGGTTGGGCCGCACCAAATCGATGCCCATCATCTGGCGGAAAATCGCATTCCATTGTCGCTTATCGTATTCCTTGCCAATCCCAAACACCGTCAAGGTGTCATGGCGCCACTGCTTCACCTTATCAGTCGAATTGCCGATCAGTACGTCAATCAAATGCCCAACCCCAAAGCCTTCATCGCAGCGCAAGACGGCGGATAAGGCTTTGCGCACGGCTTCGGTACCATTGAACAAATCAGGCGGCGTATCGCACAAATCGCAAGTGCCGCAGGGCTCGGGATCTTCGCCAAAGTAAGACAGCAAGTTTTGACGGCGACAGACCTGCGCCTCGGCAATGCCAAGCAGCGCGTTCAACCGCGCGTGATCTGCAGCACGACGCTCAACTGGGGAGGGGCTTTCGTCAATTTGTGTGCGGCGAAAACGAATATCATCAGGGCCGAACAATGTAAGCGTTTCCGCAGGTGCGCCATCGCGCCCAGCGCGGCCAATTTCTTGATAATAGGATTCAACAGATTTTGGCAGGTCGGCATGTGCGACCCAGCGAATGTCTGGTTTATCGATCCCCATGCCAAAGGCCACGGTGGCAACCACAATCAACTCGTCTTCTTGTTGGAACCGACGCTCTGCATCCCGCCTAAGATCGCGATCCATACCCCCATGATAAGCCAGTGCCATTTGCCCACCATCGTTAAGTGCCTTGGCAAGGCTTTCCGTTTTCGCGCGGGTGCCACAATAGACAATGCCCGATTGCCCTTTGCGGGCTTTGGCGAAATTCAGAATTTGTGCACGCGGACTGTCTTTGACGGCGAAAGCCAAATGGATATTGGGCCGATCAAAGCCGCGCAGGAACACTTTAGGCGTCTCGCCATCAAACAGCCGCGTGTTGATTTCTTCGCGGGTTTCCGCGTCTGCCGTAGCGGTAAAGGCCGCGAGCGGCACATTTAAGGCGCGACGCAGATCACCAATGCGCAGATAATCAGGTCGAAAATCATGCCCCCATTGGCTGACACAATGGGCTTCATCGACGGCAATCATCGTGACATTGGACCGGCGTAACAGTGGTAACGTTCCACCAGAGGCAAGACGTTCGGGCGCCATATATAACAGCTTGAGGCGGCCCTCATTGAGCGCCGCAAACACAGCATCGGTTTCTTCGTCAGTGTTGCCCGATGTCAAAGCGCCGGCTTCAACTCCGACCGCTTTGAGCGCTTGCACCTGATCACGCATCAAGGCAATCAGCGGCGAAATCACAACGGTCAGTCCATCACGGACCAAAGCGGGCAATTGAAAGCAGAGTGATTTCCCGCCACCAGTCGGCATAATCGCCAGCACGTTTTGGCCTGCAGTGACAGCATCGACGATTTCTTCTTGGCCAGGGCGAAACGCGCTGAAGCCAAAGACCGAAGACAAAAGAGCCTGCGTTTGTGCCATGTGATCCTGCTGCTTATTGATTGTCACCAGAATCGCACGTCACGCGCGGGGTCTCAAGGCCAGATTGCCTTAGACAAGGATATGAGCATTGTTACGAATAATGATTTCGAGCGCGTAAATGCCCAAGAACGCAATCAAAGGCGCGAGATCAAGGCCATTCATGTCTGGCAGGATACGGCGAATGCGTGAATACATTGGCTCAAGCAAGCGATTGAGACCTTCCCAAATCTGATAGACCAAAGGTTGGCGCAGATTGAGAACTTGGAAATTGATCAACCAACTCATCGCGATGTGAACGATCATGACGAATTTAACGACGCCGAGGATCATAAGTAGAATTTGGATGAGTGAGAGCATGGATCATTTCCTATGTTTCGTGTGGTTTGACACCTAAGGTTTTGAGACGCGCTTCGCAAGGCATAGGCATCACAATCCTATCGTCACGTCGCCATTGATTTTTTCAACCAGCCTTGTATTGGCTTTGCATATGTATCCAATTTTACGCATCGCTATTAATCTTTTCAAGTTTAGCAAAGCTCCAAAGCTTGGGCTTTGGGACACCCATGTGTCACACCATTATTGCCTGCCGGTGGACATAGACCTTTGGTGGGAGCTGAATAACGGGCGCACCTTAACGATTTATGATCTTGGCCGCATTCCCATGGCGTTGCGCAATGGGACGGCAAAAGCGAGCAAGGCTGCAGGTTTGGGCACCGTCGTCGCAGGCGCGTCTGTCAGGTATCGTAAGCGGATCACCATGTTTCAAAAGATCGAAATGCGGTCACGTCCTGTAGGGTTTGACGACAAGTTTTTCTATATCGAGCAATCGATGTGGCTCTCAAACGGGGATTGCGCCAATCACATTTTAGTCCGTGGCGCTGCTGTGAAAAACGGCAAAATGGTGCCGCCGATTGAGCTACTCAAACTTGTGGACTCTAATATTCAGCAAACCCCCTTGCCCGATTGGGTGCAAGCTTGGGTTGATGCCGATCGAATTCGCCCTTGGCCTCCTACTCGCGACGAATAATTTGGTAACGCGCTCTAGCGTTTAGACGTTGCGTAACTTTGGTTTTGCCTGTTCTATCTCGATCAACACAGATCGGGGGATTGGGCATGAGAAACGTGAGCGTTAGCAAGCGCATCAAGGGCTGGATGATGTATGATTGGGCAACACAACCCTATCATACATTGATTATTACCTTTGTTTTTGGGCCCTATTTTGCCGAGCAAGTCATCGCACACCTCAGTGCAAGCGGTCTCGATCAGGCCTCAGCGCGCGCGCAGGCACAATCCATTTGGGGCATGGGGCTTACGATTTCAGGGCTCTCAATTGCAATACTTGCGCCAATTCTGGGCGCCATTGCTGATGGTACAGGGCGACGTTTGCCTTGGATTTGGCTGTTCAGTGCTTGCTATACCATTGGCGCAGCAGGACTTTGGGTCGCCTCTCCGACAGATTTCCCGACCACCACCGTTTTGTCCTTTTTCATATTGGGCATGATCGGGGTCGAATTCACCACGATTTTCACCAACGCCATTTTGCCCAGCCTTGGCACCAAGGCAGAAATCGGCAAGGTATCCGGAGACGGATGGGCATGGGGCTATCTCGGTGGCTTTGTTGCTTTGATCGTCATGTTGTTATTCTTTGCTGAAAACAGCGATGGCGTCACGCTTTTGAACAAAGCCCCTTTGCTTGGATTGGATCCAGACCTGCGCGAAGGCACACGCTTTGTCGGCCCCTATGTGTCCCTATGGTTTGTCCTGTCGATGATCCCGTTTTTTCTCTGGGTCCGCGAACCGAAAAGCAGCGGCATCCAGATTAGAACAGCGGTTATATCTGGCCTGAAAAGCCTTGGCACGACACTCAAAAGCCTGCCATTACGCAAATCACTCTTTGCTTATCTACTCTCCTCAATGTTCTATCGCGACGCGTTGAACGGTCTTTTCGCGTTTGGCGGCGTCTACGCATTGGGTGTGCTGGAATGGTCCGTGGTCAATGTCGGCGTCTTTGGTATTTTGGCCGTCTTATCCGGCGCGGTGTTCACATATATCGGTGGATATCAGGATCGCAAATTCGGCCCTAAACCCGTTATAACCTTTTCCATCGTGGCTTTGATAATTATCTGTGCAGTCATCATTTCAATCACACGAGACAGCGTGTTTTTTCTACCCGTGGCAACAGGCAGCAGCCTTCCAGATATTGTTTTCTACATTTGCGGCGTGGGCTTAGGCGCAGTCGGTGGCGTTATTCAGTCGGCCAGCCGGACAATGATGGTGCGCCAAGCAGACCCCAAACGCATGACAGAGGCTTTCGGGTTATTTGCTTTATCAGGCAAAGCGACGTCTTTTTTAGCACCAGCGCTAATCGCAGCCGTAACAACACTCAGCAATTCACAACGTATGGGCATAACCCCGCTGATCGCACTTTTCCTTATCGGGTTGGTGCTGTTAGTCTGGGTCAAACCCGATGGCGAAGAGGTAGGTTGATGCAGTTTAAAGTGGTTGGTTTTCTTTTGTGTGCTGCTCTTGCAGGCTGCGGTGGTGAAGACAAGCCCACTAAGGCTGAAACGCATGCCGTCAAACTATCGTCCAGTGATCACAGATTGGCCAAAGACCTTTTCGGTCGTGTATCTGCCGGCTCTAAACAAAGCGCTGAATCCTTTGGCAGCTATGCAAAGGGCTGCGTCGGCGGCGCGGTTCAACTGCCTGAAACGGGCCCAACGTGGCAAGCCATGCGCCTGTCGCGCAACCGCAATTGGGGGCAGCCGATTTTGGTCGATTACCTGCAAGACCTGTCACGCAAAGCCGCCGCTCAACCCGGCTGGGAAGGTCTGTACATCGGCGATATGAGCCAACCACGTGGCGGCCCAATGTTAACAGGGCATGCAAGTCACCAAATCGGGTTGGATGCCGATATTTGGATGCGTGCACCCAAGCATCTCATGCTTACGGCCAATGATCGTGAGCACATCTCGTCTATCTCTATGCGCAAATCTGCTGGCGCTTTCGTCAACGACGAGTGGACAGAGCAGCACCACAACATCCTCAAAGCCGCGGCAAGTGACCCTCGTGTCGCACGCATTTTCGTGTTCCCTGGTGCCAAAGTTCAAATGTGCAACGACGAGAAAGGCGATCGCGCTTGGCTCAATAAAATTCGGCCTTGGTATGGGCATCACTACCATTTCCACGTCCGCCTCAATTGCCCCAAAGGGGATAAATCTTGCGTCAATCAAGCGCCACCACCCAAGGGAGATGGCTGTGCGGATGCGCAGGATTGGGTGAACAACATCCTCAATCCTCCGCCCCCAAAGCCAAAAGACCCCAACGCCCCCAAACCGCAACCCAAAGCGCCCATCACGCTTGCAACATTGCCATCTCAATGCTCCGCAGTTCTCTCCTCGCGCTAGGTTTCATCGCCAGTTTTGCGCAAAGCTTATTGGCTGAAACACAATACATCGGGTCATACCTTTGGACATCGAATGACGCCTTGCACGGCGGATATTCGGGGCTGGAAGTGACGGCAGACGGCGCGTCTTTTACCGCGTTGTCGGATCATGGCAGTATCGCTACAGGTCAGTTTTTGCGCGATGATATGGGTGTGATAACGGATGCCACGACGACAGATCTGCGTGGTTTAAAGGACGAAGCGCAGGATGAACTTCGGTACGTCTTGCATGACTCCGAAGGCTTGGCCATTGC
Organism: Pacificibacter marinus; assembly: GCF_018860505.1. Classification (GTDB taxonomy): domain Bacteria; phylum Pseudomonadota; class Alphaproteobacteria; order Rhodobacterales; family Rhodobacteraceae; genus Celeribacter; species Celeribacter marinus_B. Next base: position 7,871 of record NZ_JAHKPU010000039.1, on the reverse strand, counting down.
AGAGGATGGACAGATTTATGTCAGCTTCGAAGGCAAGCACAGAGTGTGGAAATACGCGTCAAATACCAGCCGCGCAACAAACATACCACAACATCCAGCCTTTAAATCGCTTCAATCAAATTCGTCACTCGAAGCCCTTGCTGTCACCAAATCTGGCGACTTATTGACCGTACCGGAAAGATCAGGGGGCGAGACTGTTCCCTTTCCTCTTTACCGCTTTAATGGACAAACATGGGACATTCTCTCTACCATTCCAAGGCGCGGAAACTATCTGCCCGTGGGGATGGATATAGGCCCTGACGGTAAGCTTTATCTGCTTGAGCGTTGGTTCCGTGGCATCGGGTTTTCCTCTCGTGTGCGTCGGTTCGATATGGAAGGTGCTGATCTGACCAATGAAGCCACTTTGCTCGAGTCCGGCCTTGGCGCTCATGACAATCTAGAAGGCATCGCCGTATGGCATGATGGCACAAGTATTCGTTTGACCATGATTTCAGACGACAATTTCAAAGCCTTCCAAGTCACCGAATTTGTCGAATACCGCGTCACCGATTAGGCTTGATTTCCCTATTTTTTAAGGGTATTCGCCCCCATCGCCTCATTCGAGGCCGAGTTGCCGTCACCTTCGATAAAAAACGGAATTTATCATGAAGCATATCCTACCTGGCATTTTTGCCATGGCTGCCATCGTTGTGGCCTCTAACATCCTCGTTCAGTTTCTCATCCTTGATGGGCTTCTCACATGGGGGGCCTTCACCTATCCTTTTGCCTTTCTTGTGACCGATCTGATGAACCGCATTTATGGCGCGAATGCTGCGCGTAAAGTGATCTTTGCGGGCTTTATTGCGGGCATCATTTGCTCGCTTATTGGCACCCAAATCACCCTGCAAGGTGATGGATACACCTATTCTGCCGTTGCGTTACGTGTCGCTGTTGCCTCTGCTGCTGCATTTTTAATCGCGCAGCTTGTGGACGTGTTTGTTTTCAACCGCTTGCGTGCAGGCAACTGGTGGAAAGCGCCGCTGGTTTCGTCTGTTATCGGGTCCGCTTTGGACACTGCGATCTTTTTCACAATCGCGTTTTCTAAGTCTATTCAATGGTTTGGTGAAAATTCAAACATGGAAGTCAACTGGGCATGGGACACCGTTCCCTTGCTGACTTTCGGCGCAGATGCCCCGCTTTGGGTGTCTTTGGCCCTTGCAGATTGGGGTGTAAAGCTTACCCTTGCGCTGATCGCGCTGGTGCCGTTTCGCATTATTTTACGTCGCCTTCACACAGATGTCGTATAATTTTACTTGCCATATACCAAATCTATGCCACGATACCCCTATCGGCAAACAATCGAAAGGAGGTGGACCAGTGTCTAGAGTTATTACGGTGAATGAGGTCAAGACAGTTGAGAGGGCCGCCGTTTAGAGGCAAACCTGTAGACGAAACACTCTCAATTGGGCAACCTAACTGGCCCATTTCCTAAATTCTCGAAGGGTTGTCTTATCTAGGCAACCCTTTTAGATTTTCCCCCTCTTTTAAAGCCTTGCACGGTTTTGTGGCGCGTGTTGGTAAAAGTTGCACGGTTTGACCCTGTGCCACTTTACATGTTTTAAAGGTGTCGCGGACCTCTCGCAGCCGAACCGCCCAAACGCGCTGCCCCACCTCAAGCCCTAAAGCCCATAAACCCACGGATCACACAATGTCATTGCGCATCACCGAGACCATCGAGCTGGCCGATTGGGAGCTGTCAGAAAGCTTCATGCGCGCCTCTGGCCCCGGTGGGCAGAACGTCAACAAAGTGTCCTCGGCTGTGGAGCTGCGGTTTGAGGCAGAACGATCCCCGAACCTGCCGCCCGCCGTCAAAATCCGCCTGCGTAAATTGGCCGGCCGCCGCTGGACCAAAGACGGCGCGATCATTTTGCAATGCGATGAGTCGCGGTCGCAGGTGCGTAACCGCGAACTCATCCGCGAGCGCCTTGTCGCGCTGATCAAACAAGCGACCGAACGGCCCAAGTTTCGGGTTAAGACGAAGCCGACGAAGGGGTCGGTGCGAAGACGCTTGGATGGAAAGAAGAAGCGTGGAGAGGTGAAGGCGCTTAGGGGGCGGGTGGAGTAAATTGAATGTTCAAAAGGAATTTCGTTGCAATTCTTACTCTCATGTGATATTTGTTTCACTAACAACACCCCCCAGGCGACCACTTGAAAAGGTGAGCTCAATACCGGGGGGTTACTTGTATTTAGAGTAGCGTTTTGAAATTTCAAAAACAGCCGACAACCATTTCCGAACAATTGGATCTCCTGAAAAACAGGGGGATGACAATTGAAAACGAGGCGTTCGCATGTGAATGTTTGCGTCTCATTGGGTACTATCGCTTAAGCGCTTACTGGTTGCCATATGAAAAACCACCGACTGCCGAAGCAACACGTAGCAAAGAGTTTAGCGGCGGCACATCATTCGCTAACGTTCATTCAGTCTATGTATTTGATCGAAATCTCCGAATTCTTCTGCTTGAAGCAATAGAGAGAATCGAAATCCACATTCGCGCACGTTGGGTTTTTTACATGTGTGAAAAACATGGGGCTCATTCCCATTTGGATTGCTCCAATTTCAATGGCAAAGTTAATCACGCTACTCACCTAACTAAATTGTCGCATGAGATTAAACGCAGCAGCGAAGTCTTCATTGAGCACTATGGGAAAAAGTACTCATCTCCGGAAATCCCCCCTCTCTGGGCAACGGCTGAATTAATGACCTTTGGCCAGGTATCGCAATGGATTGTAAATACTTCGGATAACTCAATTCGCAGCAAAATTGCGAGAGATCTAGGCTTCCCAACAAAAGAGACTTTTGAAGGGACAATGCAGGCGCTAACCTATGTCCGGAACATTTGCGCGCACCATTCCCGTCTTTGGAACAGAAAACTAGTTAAAGGGCCTCCTTACATTAAGCGCCTAAAGGATGATCTAAAAACAATAACCACACCCAAAGGCGGAACTGAAGCAGACAAGCATATCTACAACATTCTTGTTTTGGTATTGCATATGATAAATAGTCAAAATGTTAATGCGACGTTCAAGAATAGGTTCGTTAATTTATTGGCTGACTTGGACATTCATCATCTACGTATGATGGGTTTTCCCGATGATTGGTCATCTCGACGAATATGGGACGCGTGAAGCTCTAAACCACCACATCCATAGCACGTTGCTCGCCCACTCCAAACACCCGTTTATACCGAGCAACCTCATCCACTGGCCCCATGGCCTTGTTGGGGTTGTCCGACAGTTTGACGGTGGGGCGGCCATTGGCCTCAACAGCTTTACAGACAATCGAGAACGGCGCGAGGGCGTTGTTGTCGGTGAGGCCTCTGAAATCGTTGGTCATCAGGGTGCCCCAGCCGAATGATGTTTTCACACGGCCATTGAATTGGCTGTGCAGCTCGATGATTTTATCGGTGTCCAAGCCATCTGAGAAAATCACCAGTTTTTGGGTCGGGTCTTCTCCACGGCTTTTCCACCAGTTGATCGCGTTTTCAGCGCCCGTCGCGGGATCGCCTGAATCGATGCGGATGCCTGTCCAGCCCGCCAACCAATCGGGGGCGCCCGCAAGGAAGCCCTTGGTGCCATAGGTATCGGGCAGGATGATGCGCAGGTTGCCATCGTGCTCCTCATGCCAATCGGACAGCACATCATAGGGCGCGCGGGCAAGGGCGGCATCGTCCTGGGCCAAGGCGGAATAGATCATCGGCAGCTCATGCGCGTTGGTGCCCACGGCTTCGAGATCATTTTTCATGGCGATGTGGCAGTTAGAGGTGCCCACGAATTTATCGCCCAGCCCCTCGCCCATGGCCTGAACGCACCAGTCTTGCCACAGATAGGAATGCCTGCGCCGCGTCCCGAAGTCAGCGATACGCAGGCCATCATGGGGTTTGAGCAGCTCGATCTTTTCCCACAGTTTGGTCATAGCGCGGGCGTATAGGATTTGCAGTTCGAACTTGTCCATATGGCCGGTGACAGCGCGGGATCGCAACTCCATCAGAATGGACAAAGCGGGGATTTCCCACAGCATGACCTCGGGCCAAGAGCCTTCAAAAGTGAGCTCATATTGGCCATCGATTTTTTCGAGATGGTAAGCAGGAAGGCGCAGATTTTCGAACCATTCCATGAAATCAGGGCGAAACATTTGGCGTTTGCCGTAGAATGTATTGCCGCGCAACCAAGTGCTTTCGCCCCGCGACAAAGAGAGGGAGCGCACATGGTCGAGTTGTTCGCGCAGCTCGCCTTCGTCGATCATATCCGCAAGACGAATGTCTTTGGCGCGATTGATCAGGGAAAAGGTGACTTGGGTATCGGGTTTGTTGCGAAACACCGACTGGCACATCAGCATTTTGTAGAAATCGGTATCGATCAGGGACCGCACGATGGGGTCGATTTTCCATTTGTGATTGTAAACGCGTGTGGCGATATCGACCATCTCAAAGCTCCCTTAGATTTGCGTTTGGTTAAAGCAGGGGAGTGATGGGTTTGGCAAGTCGCGTCACGGCGAGGTGGCGTATCTTTACGCGCATGGCGACACCAGATGGCAACCAGCGGCACATAAAGGTGGACCAGACCTTAGGTCAGCCGCGTACGACCCAAATGCCGCTCACCGCGTTCGCGTGACAACGCCATCTGTTTTTGACGCTCGCGAAAGCGCTCTTTGCGGTCCGCATCGAATTCGTCAACACATTGGTGACACGAGACGCCCAGTTCAAATTCGGGGCGATTTTTGTCTTCGGGCAAGATCGGGCGACGGCAAGCGTGGCACAGCTCATGCGGGCCTTCGGTCAATCCGTGGCCGATGGACACGCGTTGATCAAAGACGAAACATTCGCCTTCCCACAGGCTTTTTTCTTCTGGCATCTCTTCGAGGTATTTCAAGATGCCGCCCTTGAGGTGGAACACGTCTTCCACGCCTTGCTGCATTAAATAGTTGGTCGATTTTTCACACCGAATGCCGCCGGTACAGAACATGGCGATGCGTTTGTTGTGAAAGCGGTCTTTGTTTTCTTCCCACCACTTCGGGAAATCGCGGAAGGTCGGCGTTTTAGGGTCAATCGCGCCTTTGAACGTGCCGATGCCGACCTCGTAATCATTGCGCGTATCGATCACGGCAACATCAGGCGCTGAAATCAACTCGTTCCATTCCTCAGGCGAACAATAGTTGCCCACCGCCGCGCGCGGATCGACATCGGGCTGCCCCATGGTGACGATCTCTTTTTTCAGCCGCACTTTGATTTTGCCAAAGGGCTGATCTTGCGCTGTCGACAGCTTGAATTCGAAATCCGCACAGCCCGGTAGGGCACGAATATGCGCCACGACTTTGTCAATAGCAGCCGACGTCGGCCCCGCGACAGTGCCATTGATGCCCTCATGTGCGAGCAGCAAAGACCCAGTGATCCCCTCGGTCTGACACAGGTCCAGCAAAGGCCCTTGAATGTCGGCGGGGGTTTCAAAACGGGTGAAGTGATATAGGGCGCATACTGTAAACATGGCGTTTCAATACGCCCCAAATGCGCTCAGATCAAGTGCGCCGCGTGCGCGGGCCTGCGGCAAATATGGCTCTGTGCTTGACCTCTAGGCCTGTTGAGGTACCAAATGAGCCAACTCAAGAAAGGTTCCCCTATGCGTCCCCAAAATCAAGCCCTGATTGTCATCGATGTTCAAAACGATTTTTGCCCAAATGGTGCGCTGGCGGTCACAGGCGGCGACGAGATTGTCACGGGCATCAACGCGCTTATGGACGACTTCGCGTCTGTGATCCTGACCCAAGACTGGCATCCTGCGGGGCACAGTTCTTTCGCCAGCAGCCATGACGCTGACCCGTTCACCACTTATGACGCGCCCTATGGCCCCCAAGTCCTTTGGCCCGATCATTGCATTCAAGGCACCAAAGGCGCCGCGTTCCACAAAGACCTGCGCACCCATGGCGATTTGATCATCCGCAAGGGGTACACCCCCGCCATCGACAGCTATTCCGCGTTTTACGAAAATGACAAAGTCACACCCACAGGGTTAGAGGGTTACCTGCGCACGCGCGGCATCGATAGCGTGACCATCGTCGGCCTCGCGCTGGATTATTGCGTGAATTTTTCAGCCCAAGATGCAGCAAAGCTGGGGTTCAAAACCACTGTTATCACAGACCTGTGCCGCGCGATCGATGCAGGCACCGAGGCCACAGCCCGCGCTGAGATGTTGGCGCTGGGGGTTTTGGTTGCTTAGAGCAGATGGCAGATATCCGACCGGACACATCACGTGCCCGATCGGAAAGTTGTTTTAGTGGTGTGCGTGATCTGGCTCAGTGATGTTCAGCCCAGGGGCTGGCTCTAATCCACCATGACCGTCATGGCCTTCAACGGGCTCGTTGACCCAATTGTGGGAACCGTTTGCGCATTCTTGAATGACCGGAAAGTAAACGGTTGTCCCTGTTTTCAAGCTATCTGTGAGCTTACCGCGAAACGCAAACTGGTCGAAATGTGCGTCGTCAAGCGAGCCCGACCAAATCAGTTCTTTCGGGCCTTCGCTCATCGGTGTGCCGTAGTAGTCGTAAGTTGTCTCATATGCACCGGTCACGATTTCTAGGTCCCATCCAGCTTTTGGCACAGGTTTGACGGCAATCACGCCTTCCGGAATTTGCACACGAAGGCGCAACGTTGGTTCACCTTCGCAGCCGTGGCCGATGTTCAGGACACCTAAGTAAGTTGAGCCTTGGGCCGCTTCAGGTGTTTCGAACGTCACGTGCGCGAAAGCGGCAGTGGATGTCAGTGCGAATGCCGCAACGGCGGTTGTGATGAGTTTCATAGGAATTCTCCTCTTGAGAGGTTTTCAATTAATTTGAATGAGACTCCTGTTCAGACATCCCTATTCTTTGTGAAATGGGGTCCTGTCTGAAAAGGAAGGAATGACTTGGAAAGATGATATCGATACGCGCACGGCCGATGTTGATGCAGACCTAAAGAGCCGTATCAAGAGAACCGAAGCGGGAGCGAAGCATCTTTAAAAAATTAGATAAACTCTGGAGGTGCGCGTGGCTGAAGCGGAGAACGCTCAACAACAAGAGCGCGTCTCTGGTCAATATAAGTTGTGCGAAAAGGCGCAAATTCGGCAGGGTTAACAAGTGTTTCCAGCCACGACTGCACCAAAACCATAGAGAGTGTGATCGCCAGACAGTCCATTTGGTCCGACGTCGTGTGATCAATGGGAGCCTTTTCTTGGATGTCTCCGTCAGTCGTCATCCAGACCTCAGTCAGGCCATTCGGCGTACACAGCACAAGCATCATGCCGTCATCAGCCGCAGATCGCATAAAGCCTTGGGGAATTGTACCAGACAGGACCAATGCAAACAAAAGCGTACAGAACACCGCCGACTGATATGTGACAAAAGACAGAGCGGAGCCCAAAAGACCCTCGCAAAAATGCCGTTTGCACACAGTTTGATTCGACACAGTTCACGCTCCTCTCACGCGGTTGTTATCAAGAGGCAAATGGCCTGACAAACAGTTACCGCGCCAGATACGGGGCCTGAAATTTATGTGACGCAGACCACTTTGGAATGGACTGACGTCATTGACCTTATTTGGTTGGGTCTTGGGCACTCGCATATACGTTCACATACTGAACACGACCGTATTTAAGAGACAATCTGTCACACTAGGCACGGGAGAACGAAATGTCTTTTATCTATCTTCTCACATGGATTGCGACTGTGCAGCAGACCTGCCGCGCCCTCTCTAATCATCGTCAGAAAGATCCATAGACATAGTCAAAGCAAACAATGCCCACTGAAGTTCGGCACCAGTCAACGACCGCCCTCAAAGAACGCATGTCTGACGTCAGCACCCGTT
>NZ_JAHKPU010000038.1 GCF_018860505.1 Pacificibacter marinus | reverse complement strand
AAGAAGATTGCCGCCTTTTTAACACTTCCCTCTCCTCGCGCAGCAGCCGGACTTCCTTGCGAAGGCGTTCATTCTCCTTTTCGACGTCCTCGTGAGGACCCGACATCAGATCGTCATGCTGATGCTTCTGAACCCACTTGTTCAAAGTCGAAAGACCCACGCCTAAATCTGAGGCAACTTGGGGTCGTGTTAGGCCGCTTGTAACCGCAATGCGCACTGCATCACGCCGAAACTCGAGTGTGTATCTCGTTGCCATTCTTAATCTCCTTCATAGCAAACATTGCTCGAAAGAGACCGGAACTAAACCGTGGCAAGACCACCTCAACAGAACGGGTTCATCGTAAGTTTCAACGGTAAGCTGCGAGATGAATACCTGAATGAAACGTTATTTGGCACGTTAGGCTATGCCCGCAAAACACTTGAAGAATGGCAGGAGGACTACAACTGGCGCAGACCACATTCCGTACTGGGCAATCTAACCCCGATGGAATTCTTGCAGAGAAAGACCATGGACAAGATGGTCGCCTAACGTCAAAGATTTAACCCCAAGGGTTCCGCGCAAAGCTGGAGGGAACTTGGGGCTCAGGTCACCAGTAACTTCAGATGTCAGTGGTGCAAATTGCACGAAAAGCACTCACTTTCTCTAAGTTCTCTGAAATGCCTATTTATTGACCGTAAAGAAAACTGGTTAAGTGTTTGCTTTTGAATGTAAAATTTTACATGTCGCTTATTTGATAGTTTGTGTCGCTTTTACTAAAGCTCTCGAACCTGTGTGCAACAATCAATTGTGGCACAACAGAGCGCACCTACACCGCGCCACGCCATCAGGGGAATTTTTATATGGAGACGTTGGTTTTCATCAGCCAAAATCTCGATCTTATTTTCGAGAGAACCGTTCAGCACATGTCGATTGTATTTGTAGCAATCGGGTTGGCCATTGTGACCGGCGTTCCTATCGGAATTCTGATCACGCTCAACCAAAAAGCAGCGGATATCGTGCTCTATATTGCTGCGATCATTATCACGATCCCGTCGATCGCGCTTTTTGGCCTGATGATTCCGGTACTCTCGCTGATTGGTCAGGGCGTGGGTTATTTGCCCGCCGTGATTGCCGTGTTGCTCTACTCGCAGCTGCCGATCATCCGCAACACTTACACGGCGATCACAAATGTGGATCCGGCGTTGCGCGAAGCCGCGCGGGGGTTGGGCATGACCCCCATACAGCGCCTGCGCCGTGTTGAAATCCCATTGGCGATCCCTGTAGTCATGGCCGGTGTGCGGATCGCGGTTGTCATGAATATCGGTATCACGGCAATTGCGACTTACATCGGGGCAGGTGGACTGGGCGCCTTTATTTCGCGCGGCATTTCTCAATCTGACCCTCGGCAGCTCATCACCGGTGCTTTGATGGTGTCGCTTTTGGCGATCGCCAGCGATTACTTCCTCCTTTGGCTGCAAAAACGCCTCACACCCGCCTCTTCCTCCGCTACTGCGGGTGGCCATTAAATATCTGGAAACGTTATGATCAAGCTGGAAAAACTCTCCAAAATTTTTGAAACCCCCAATGGTGGGACTGTCATGGCGGCTGACAAAGTGTCGCTTGAAGTGCCTGAAGGCGAAATTTGTGTTTTGCTTGGCCCATCTGGGTGCGGTAAGACCACGACCCTTAAGATGATCAACGGGTTGATTCCGAAAACCAGCGGTAAAATACACGTTGCGGGGCGGGATACGGACACGATTGATCCGGTCGAATTGCGTCGTTCGATTGGCTATGTGATCCAACAAATCGGTCTTTTTCCGAACATGACAATCGAGGACAATATTTGCATTGTTCCCGATCTGCTGGGCTGGGAGCGGAGCAAAGCGCGCAAACGCGCCGCCGAGCTTCTTGATCTGGTGAACCTTGATCCCAGTATTTTTCTCAAACGTTTCCCAAAAGAACTATCCGGTGGCCAACAACAACGTGTTGGCGTGATCCGTGCATTGGCAGCAGACCCGCCCGTGTTGCTTATGGATGAACCTTTTGGTGCGATTGATCCGATCAACCGAGCAGTCATCCAAGACGAGTTTCTGAAAATGCAAAAGGAACTGCGCAAAACCATCGCCTTTGTGAGCCACGATATCGACGAGGCGATCAAAATGGCCGACAAGATTGCGATTTTTAAAGACGGAAAGCTCGAACAATTCAGCAGCCCTGACGATCTTTTGGCGCGGCCGGCCAGTGACTTTATCGCAAGCTTTTTAGGCTCTGACCGCACGCTCAAACGTCTTAGCCTGTTGAAAGTGTCTGATGTCATGCTCAGTGGCCGTGTCCGTGTGAGCGCCGAAGAAGACGTCGGTAAGGCGCGCGATATGATGAAGGAGGCTGGCCATAAAAACATTGTCATGGTGGGGCCGCGTGGACGTGCGCGCGGTTATTTGCATCTCAACGATGTTGTGGAGGCCACCGGCACGGTCGAAGAACATTATCAGGCTTTGCCGACCACGGTGAATGTTGATGCAGACTTGCGCACGGCGGTGTCGCAGATGTTCCGTCATGACACGACATGGATGGCTTGTGTCGATGATGATGGCTTTTTTAAGGGTTTTATCACCCAACGCGCCATCTCTCACCAATTGGGCGCAACCTATCGCGACACGCTGGCGGAGGATTTGACGTGAGCAGGGGCATTCTAGGCGCTGACGCATCTGACTCTATGAAAACACGCGCCGTATTTGTCATTGGTATTGCACTTGGTGCTGCCCTTACGGTGGCGACACAGGGGTATTTGGGTGATATTTGGCGGATTTATTCAGAGGATATCATTTATCTCACGAAACAGCATATCGTGCTTGTTTTGGTCTCTTCGGGTCTGGCTATTCTGGTCGGTTTGCCTGCGGGCATTTTACTCAGCCGTGACTTTATGCGGCGCTATTCCGAAACCCTTTTGCAGGTCTTTAATATCGGAACGACGATCCCGACATTGGCGATCCTTGCTTTGTCGATCACACTTTTAGGTATCGGATTCAAACCCGCTATTTTCGGGCTTTGGGTGGCGACCTTGTTGCCCATAGTTCGCAATGTGTTTCAGGGGCTGCGCGAGGTGCCTGCCCATCTCAAAGAAGCAGCACAGGGCATGGGTATGACGCCTCTACACATCCTGCGCAGTGTGGAACTCCCAAATGCGCTTTACGTTATGTTTGCCGGAATTCGGACAGCTGTTGCTGTAAATGTCGGCACAGCACCTCTGGCCTTTTTGATCGGCGGGGGCGGGCTTGGTGAACTGATTTTTACCGGCATCGACCTGAATGACATGCAGATGCTGCTTGCCGGGGTCATCCCAGTCGGGCTGCTTTCGATGTTAGCAGACTACACGCTTGCAAAAGGGCAATTCTGGCTCATCCCTCGCGGAGTCAATCCGCTTAGACCATAAAGAACTACTAAAAACTTATCCAACGGAGATACTCCCATGATGAAGAAACTTTCAATTACCGCAGCCAGCGCGCTGCTTGCTGCCACAACCTTATTTGCCAATACAGCACAGGCGGAGGCCATCAAGGTTGGCGGTAAAAACTTTACTGAACAGCTTTTGATCACCCAAATTACGACGGACCTACTTGAGGCCAACGGTTATGATGTCGACAAGCTCGAAGGTATGGGCACCTCTGTGGTGCGTGCTGCCCTTGAGAATGGCCAAGTGGATATCTATTGGGAATACACCGGCACTTCGCTCATCACCTTCAACAAAATTGAAGAAAAGATGGATGCCGACACGACATACGCGACTGTCAAAGACCTTGACGCCAAACTCGGCATTACATGGCTTGATGCGTCCCGCGCCAACAGCACCTATGCTCTGGCTGTGCGCAAATCAGACGATAAAGGCTTATCCTCGTTCACCGACATGGCTGAGGCTTATAATGCAGGTGAAAAGCTCAAAATGGGTGTGAATGCGGAATTTCCAAAACGTCCCGATGGATTGCCAGGTTTGGAGGAAACCTATGGGTTTGACATGAGCCGGCCCAACCTTGCATCGATGCAAACTGGCTTGATCTATGACGCGTTGAAAACCGAGAACCTGGACATCGGTTTGGTTTTTGCGCTTGATGGACGTATCGAAGCGTTTGATTTCAAAGTGCTTGAGGATGACAAAGGGTTTTTCCCGAGCTACGCGCTCACCGCTAACATCCGCACCGAACTTCTTGAGGCCGAACCCAAAATCGGTGAGCTTTTGAATTCCGTCGCGGCTATCATGACCGACGATGTCATGCGCGGGCTGAATGCGATGGTCGATGTCGATAAGAAGACCATCGAAGATGTTTCGCAAACCTTTTTACAGAACCAAGGTCTGATTTAATATAAATTGCCGCTTCCCGAACGGGAAGCGGCACGTTTACGGGATACGATGATGCGCCACCGCGAAGTCCTACGCTGCGCCTGTGCGCAGATCGAACATACCCCAGACAGTCCTGACACATTGTTCCACAAACATGTGGCCTTTCTAGAAGAAGCCCATGATGGCCAGATCGATCTGACGGTGTTTCCCGAAACTTCTCTGACAGGCTATCCTGCGGATGGAGATGCCGTGCGCAAATCGGCAATATGGGCTGACGATCCGCGCCTTCTTGCCTTGGCGCAAAAATGTCGTCACGGCTATGCTGTGGTGGGGTTCGTCGAACATGGCCGCGGGGGCCAATTTTACAATTCCATCGCTTGGTTGCACAAAGGTGAGGTGCTCAAGATCTACCGTAAGATCAACCTGCCGACTTATGGCCGCCTCGACGAGGGCAAATATTTCACTGCCGGAAAACGCACCATGACGCTTGAGATCGACCGTCACTGGATTTGTGGCGGCATGATCTGTGCCGACAGTTGGGATCCAGGCCAGCTTTACCTGTCGGCCATGCGAAAGAGTACGGTTTTGGCCCTGCCGATTGCCTCGACAAAAGAAGGCGTCGGCGGAGGGTTCTCAAACGAGGCGGGTTGGGATCTGGTCGGGCGCCATACAGCGATGGTTTATGGCTTGCCCATTCTCATGTGCAACTGGACCGGACCGCACCTTGATATGCATTTTTGGGGTGGTTCAACGATTTTTGGCCCTGATGGTACGCGCTATGCCCATACCGGACAAGGCGAAGCCTTTTTGATCGCAGAGATTTCCTATGCGGATGTGATCCACGCGCGGCAAACAATGCCGACCGTGCGCACCCTTATGCCTCAGCTTTTGCTGCGCGAATTGCCCAGTTTATTGGAGTGATAAATGTCACCGTCCTCAGATATAAGTGATTTTTTGAATGAGCTTCGCTGGGAGGATGTGCCGGAAAGAGTTCAGAACCGCGTCCGCTTTTTGCTTTTGGATCTGCTGGGGACGGCATTGGCCGGAACAGGGACAGAGTTGCATGCGGCTGTTTTGCGGTATGCTACTCGCAACCTTGCTGGTGATCATGTGCGAGTCTTGTTTTCGGGCGTCACGCTGTCGCCAGAAGGGGCGGCGCTTGTTGGTGCGATGACCATCGACTCTGTGGACGCACATGATGGTCACAGGTTGACCAAAGGCCATGTCGGCTGCGGAGTTTTGCCAGCACTCTTGACCATTTTAGATGATCGCCAAGTTACTTTGAGTGGCGAAGATTTTCTAATGTATCTGGCGGCCGGATATGAGATCGGCACGCGGGCCGGCATCGCCTTACATCGCACCGCTTCGGATTATCACACAAGTGGGGCCTGGATTGCCGTCTGTGTCGCAGCGATTTCTGGGCGACTTATGGGCTTGTCTCCCGACGTCTATGCACACGCGTTGGGCATTGCAGAATATCACGGACCACGCAGCCAGATGATGCGGGTCATCGACCACCCAACCATGCTCAAAGATGGATCGGGTTGGGGTGCTATGACTGGCATTTCTGCCGCGGCCCTAGCAGACGCCGGATTCACAGGTGCCCCGGCCATTACGGTTTTGGCCCCTGAAGTGAGCGATATCTGGGGCACACTGGGCGCGGAATGGGAGGTTCTGAATCAATATATAAAAGGGTTCCCGGTCTGCCGTTGGGCACAACCGTCTGTTCAGGCTGCGCTTGATCTCACCCGCGTTCGCCCTTTGCGTGCGGAGGACATTGTCTCCGTGGAGATCGAAACCTTTCACGAGGGCACACGTCTGTTCAAAGGTGTGCCTTCAACCACCGAAGAGGCGCAATATGCCATTGGGTTTCCCGTGGCCGCGGCTCTTTTGAGGGGGCGCGTGGGGGTAGCGGAGATTTCCAAATCCGCCTTTTGTGAACCCGATTTGTGCGCTTTGTGTGAAGGTCTTTCGTTTAAGGAAAACGACGCGTTCAACGCGCTGTTTCCGGCGGAGCGTTGGGCGAAATTGTCCGTGCGTTTGTCTTCGGGCGAGGTTTTGACCACACCTGCGACACAGGCGAAAGGCGATCCCGAGACGCCCTACACAGAGGCCGAGATCACCGCAAAATTCTACGATCTGGCAGGGGAGGCAACAACCCGCCCGCAGCTTGAGGCGATCCACGCGGCTGTTATGGGGTTGGATGAGACTGGTGCTTCGCTCATTCGGCTGCAAGACCAGATTTTCGCAAAACCCTAAATGAACGTGCTTTGAACGCACTGCAAACGCAAAAGAGAGGCCCGAAGGCCTCCCTAATTTCTGTCTGCGTCTCGACTTTAGCTCCAAGGATAGGGGCTGTTTGACACAGGGTGCAACTTGCCTTCGGCGTAGCGGGAAAACCGGAAGGGGGACAAAAGAGCTGAGGCTTCTGCGGTGATTTCCTGCGCCACAAGTTCACCTACACCAATCATTTTATAGCCGTGGTTGCTGTCCGCGATGACGTAGCAGTTTTCGCGAAACACATCGAAAACCGGGAAGCTGTCCGGGGTGAAACAGCCGACGCCACCCGAGGGTTCGTTGAGGTATTTTGGCATAGTGCCCGAGAAACGTGCGTTACAATGCGCCAGCGCGGAGACCCACATATGGGCGAATTCCGGCGAGGCGATGAATTCCGGCGACGACGGGCCGTAAGGGTCAAGGGTGACATCATTGGCGGGTTTGTCGACCAGATAGGGCATTGCTCCCCCTTGAATGCCGCCGAAATTGAAGTCGGGTTTGTAGTAAATCCCCCACATATCTTCGGTGATCACAGAACCATCCACATCAGACAAGAGTGGCGCATCGGTGTCGACATGGATCACCGGCGGCATTTTTCCGTCATTGGTTTTAAAGCTTTCGGGATCGACGCGCAAAACGCCTTCTTCGAGCTGCCAAAATTTCCACATCGGCACGCCGTCATGCATCTCGCCATCTGCGCCTTTGATTGAGACCGCATCCGGCAGATCCGCCATGGACCAGAAATCGCGCACCCAAGGCCCAGCCGCGATCACGAGATAATCACAGGCGATGTGGCCTTTGTCCGTTTCCACACCGATGATTGCGGCGCTCGCGCCATTGGCACTCTTGAGGCCGGTGACCGTCACGCCACTCATGATGCGCACACCTTCTTCTTCGGCCATTTTCGCCAGAGCATAGATTGCCGCAGTATTGTGGGCGTAGCCGCCTTTTTTCTCATGCAGAACGGAGGTGATGTTTTTAGCCTGCCAGTCGTCAAACATGCCTTTCATATAGGTGTCGCACGCGGCTTCTCCTTCAATGAAATCAGACTCATAGCCGATGGCTTGCTGTTCTTTGTGAATCTGCGCCACGTCTTCATGCATGCTTTCGGAAGAAATTTGCATGTAGCCCACCGGATTGTATTGGAACTCCTTTGCGTGGGCTTCCCAATGGCCAACGGAATGCGCCATCAACTCGCGCATGGCGGGTTGGAAATAGTTGTTGCGCACAACGCCACAGGCGATGCCGGAGGCCCCTGCTGCGATGCCGCTCTTATCGATCACGAGTATGTCTTCGCCCGCGCCCTTGCCGGAGGCTTTGAGTTTCTTGGCCAGATGTAGAGCCGTAGACAGGCCATGAATACCTGCGCCGATGATGAGGTATGGTGTGTTTTTTGGGAAAGACATTTGGTTCTCCGTTTACAAGGCGACTCCCGTCGCTGTCTTTCCTAAGAATTGCGCGTAATTGCAGGGCATCAGCCCCACGTACACGACAATTTCTTTTGAAATAGCGCCACATGTTGAGATTTACGTGTTTTAAAAGAAATGCACTTAAATTGCTTAATATATTGGCTATTTGTGAATTTATTTGATTCTGATTGGCCATTTTACTTAGACTATTGACGCAAATTCGAAAGCAAGTGCCGAGGCCGCCCCTTAAACTGATCGAAAGAGATATCATGATCGATACGGGAGCACGGATCACCATGGAAGCCACCAAGAACGCCCTGCGCGGCGCGTTGAACGACTGTCAGGACGGCCATTCTTTGCCACAAGCGTTTTACAATGACGACGCTCTATTCATGGCCGATTTGCAGGCCATCTTTCAAAAAGAATGGCTTTTTGTTGGGCCGGAATGTGAACTCCCGAATGCGGGCGATTACGTTACGCTGACGATCTATGACACGCCGATCATCGTGCTGCGTGATCATGATGGCGTCATTCGGGCCTTTCACAACTCATGTCGTCACCGTGGATCGCGTTTGTGCGATAAAGCGCGCGGCCATACGGGGCGTTTGGTTTGCCCTTACCACCAATGGACATATGAGCTCACTGGGGCATTGGTTTCTACGCGCTATATGGGCGACGCTTTCGATCAAGATAAATACCCGCTCAAATCTGTGCATGTCACATCGGTTGAGGGGCTTGTGTATATTTGCCTCGCCGAGACCGCGCCGGACATCGACACATTCCGTGCGGCAGTGACACCCTATATCAAGCCGCATGCGCCACAGCGCACTAAGATTGTCCATGAATCGGTGATCGTTGAAGAGGCCAACTGGAAACTGGTGGTTGAGAACAACCGTGAATGTTATCATTGTGCGGGCAATCACCCGGAATTGTTGGTGTCTTTGGTCGAAATGGCCTTGCCCAATGACGCGCGATTTGGCGACGAATTTCGTATCATGGAAGAGAAAGGCAAGCTCTGGGACAGCCTCGGATTGCCCCATGCACCTGTCGATGGCGGCACAGAGTTCCGTTGTATCCGTCTGCCGTTCCGTGACGGGGCCTATTCTATGACCATGGATGGAAAGCCCGCGTCTAAAATGCTTTTGGGCGATCTCACCGAACCCGATCTTGGCTCCGTGCGCGCCTTTCGTATTCCGAACAATTGGCACCATTTCCTTTCTGAAATGACCATTCATTTCCGCGTCTTGCCACTCGGTCCGAACAAAACCGAAGTGCGTACCACATGGTGTGTTCACGAGGATGCGGTCGAGGGCTGGGACTATGATATCGAACATCTGTCTCGTGTCTGGATCGAAACCAACGATCAAGACAAACGCCTCGCAGAAGAAAACCAGCGCGGTACGAAATCTCTGGGCTATGAGCCTGGGCCATATTCGGAAGTATCTGAATTCATGATCCTCAATTTCCTCGATTGGTATCGTGGCGCTATGGAGAATTGGCTGGTGGATCCGGGCCGACAATTGCAGGCGGCGGAATAAAGATGGCTGTGGCGACGGATATGATTGTCCCGGCGTTTCCCAAAGCAGGCATCCCGCGTCATCCGGTCGAGCGACTAACGGTTAAGCTCAAAGCAAAGCGCCGTGAAACGCCGGATACGATGAGTTTTGCATTCGATGTCGTGGACGGTTCGCTGCGTCAGTATCCGGGGCAGGCGGTCTCGCTTGATTTGCCTATGCCGCAGGGCACGGTGACGCGCACCTTTACGGTTGCCTCAGCGCCGAACCTTACCAATTGGTTTGAGCTCACAATCAAAGCTGCGCCGGACGGCTATGCGACGCGGTGGATGCAAGACGCTTTGGCTGTGGGTGACGAGATCACCGGTCGCGGGGCTTTTGGCACGTTCTCGATCATTTCTCATCCAAACACGCCGCTGTTGTTGATTGGTGGCGGAAGTGGGTTCACTCCGATGATGTCTACACTGCGGTGGCTATCTGAGCGCAGCGAAGCAGCGGATGTCGTGCTCATTCAGGCCGCGCGCAGCAAGCAGGACCTGTTGTTTCAAGAGGAACTGGACCAGATTGCCACTCAGATGCCGACGCTGAAACTGTTCAACGTCCTGAGTGCCCCCAAAAAAGGCGAGGCTTGGTCCGGTTATCGTGGCCGCCCTGATCGCGCTATGATTCGTGCCATGGTGCCGGATGCGCACCGGCGTCTAACTCTGTGTTGTGGTCCAGTTGGGTTTATGGATCACATGGGCAAGGTTTTGCGCGCCGAAGGGTTAGACCGCGCGCGGTTTCTCACCGAAAGCTTTGGTCACAAGATGGCCCTGTCTCAAGATGTCATTCCGCCGATCAAAGGTGATGGCATCACGGTTTCTATCGGCGCACAAACATACGATGTTGCGCCGGATGTCCCTTTGTCGGCCTCTTTGGCCGCTGTGGGAAAGCGCATTCCAACCGGTTGTGGCGAAGGGCAATGTGGCACTTGTCGCGTCCGACTTTTGGAAGGAGAGGTCGAGATGAACCACCAAGGTGGGTTGTCGCAACAAGAGCAGGACCAAGGTTATATTCTTGCCTGTTGCACTCGACCAAAAACCGCGATTAAGATCGGGATGTGAACTGGTACATCGTCGGGCACAGTTATATACACACCGATACCCCATAGAAATAAGGTCCGCAGACCATAAATCCATCGCAACTGGAGCGCGGAATTTGGAAACGCATGACTGACATCACACCACGCGCAACGGGTACTGATCGGACGGGTCGTGACACCCCGATCCGGTTTGAATTCGCGCTGTTGAACAATGTGTCCATGCTCTCCGTGATATCTGCAATAGAACCCTTGCGTGTGGCCAACCGAATGGCTGGTTATGAATGTTATTGCTGGGATATCGTCAGTGAGGATGGCGCGGAAGTTCACGCCTCAAACGGGCTGAAATTCGCCAGTTCCGGACGCATAGGCGAAGGTCTTGTTCCCGATTATACCTTTGTTTGCGCAGGGCTGAGCCTTGAAGCGATCCAGCCGACAAGGCTGTCGGCTTTTTTAAACCGACGAGCTGCGGCTGGCGTGTATCTGGGGGCGATTTCCATGGGGTCGATCTTTTTGGCGCGCGCCGGATTGTTGCGAAATTCTCGGTGCACGATCCATTGGGAAGGTTTACCTGCTTTCAAAGAAGAGTTTCCAGATATACACGTGTCGCATGCCATCTATGAAGTTGACAATGGCATCATGACCTGTGCGGGTGGCATGTCTTCTTTTGATATGATCATGTGCATTATTGCGCGTGATCATGACGCATCCCTTGTCACGTCAATCATAAACCAGTTGCAATTGGATCGGGTGCGCTCCGAAGTGACTTTGCAATCGAGCGGTTCGATGAAGCTGCCGGATACCGCACCTAAACGTCTACGACACGCTGTAATTTTGCTTGACGAAAATATGGAGTACCCGCTGTCACCAACCGATCTCGCCGAAACTGTGGGGGCCAGTCGTCGCACGCTTGAGCGGATGTTCCTCAAATACACGGGGATGACACCATCTAAGTTCAGCAAAGTCCAGCGACTGGAACGCTCCAAAGACCTATTGCAGCACAGCGGCCTTTCCATTCTCGATATCGCCTTGGCGACGGGATTTAGGTCTGGAGCCTATTTCTCTTATTGTTTCTCGGAATATTTTGGGGTCCCTCCGTCCCAAATTCGGAGGTAAACGTTGATGCGGCCCGAAAGCGGGCCAGATCTCTATCGCTACGCGCTTCCATGTGTCGATTTGGGGTGGATGCACGTCGTATTTTTTAAATAACTCAGCAAGCGTCATCTCACCATGGCTTGCTTCAAGCGCCACTTTGGCTTTGAATTCAGGCGAATAGTTCTTTCGTTGCTTCATTTTGGATCACTTCTTGCGTCTTGCGACACACCTTAACGACTGGTCCGAAAGTTCGCGACCAACTCTCACCTCGCACCTATTGTAGCGTGACCTCGGACCTGGTTGATCCAGGGGGGGTCTGGAAACGCATTTTGTAAGCCACTGAAAACGTAGATTGCGTGGAAAAACCTGTCATTTCCGTAATGTCTGAAATGGGTATGCGTGTCGTCTTTAAAAGATCATGCGCCATATCTAGACGTATATTGCGGTAGGCATGCATCACAGACAGCCCAAGGGCTTCTGTGAATTGGCGTTGCAATTGTCGGGGGGAAAGTTCCGAAAGATCAGCGAGTTGTGCCAGATTCAAAGGGTCTGCTATGTGGCTTTCCATCAGATCTAATGCTTCTGCAACGGCGCGTGGGATTGGGCCATACCGTGCAGCGATGCTGGCCTGTTGAGGGGCGTCTGCGACACGAATTTCAGTTTGGATAAACCAGTCACTGATCCTGCGGGCGAATTTAACACCATGTGCCGCAGAAATCATCGCATGCATCATGTCCAATGGCGCAGCCCCACCTGCGCAGGTATAGCGATCTCTGTCGATTACATAAAGTCGGCGTTCCAAACGATAATGATCTGACAGGGCTTTCAGGGCTTCAAGATGATGCCAGTGAATGGTGAACCTGCGATTTTCCATCAACCCAGCTTTTGCCAAAATTGCAGAGCCGCCCGATATGCCGCCCAAGGCAACACCAGCATGATCAAGCCTGCGCAGCCAAGTTAAAAGAGCGGCATCACGCACCTGCATTGGATCGCCACCTGCAACCACAAACACGATGTCAAATTCCAGCCCAGTTTGTGCCAATGATTGGGTTGTCATCAAGCCTGGCAAAGTTGATGTAACGGTACCACCTTTCGTAGAAATCAGCGTAATTTCATACAGTGGTTCTGGACTGAAAAGATTGGCTGCCCTCAAAGGTTCCATCGCAGCGGCAGTGCTCATCATGGCGTAGCCCTCTATGAGAAAAAAGCCGATACGTTGCATTTTGATGTGTCCTTTTTTCGAAAATTATTGACCTTTTTTGACAAGATATGGCCGAGGGTTTTCCTTATCAAGGAGGTAATTAAACATGGAGTCATGCAATGCGTTTCTCGGGATTTCGGGTCATAAAAGAGGCCCTGACCGGCCATAAAGGTTGGGGGCAGCTATGGCGCAACCCTGAGCCAAAGTCGTCTTACGATTTTATCATCGTTGGGGGCGGCGGACATGGTCTTGCGACGGCCTATTACCTTGCAAAAATTTATAAAAAGAGCCGAATCGCGGTGCTTGAAAAAGGCTGGCTTGGGTCTGGCAACATCGGACGTAACACAACGATTGTACGATCCAACTATATGTTATCGGGCAATCAGCCGTTTTATGAATTTTCCATGAAGCTATGGGAAAACATGGAGCAAGACCTGAACTTTAACGCGATGATGTCACAGCGCAGTATCATCAATCTTTTCCACACGGATGGGCAACGCGATGCAGCGCGGCGGCGTGGTAACAGCATGCATCTCACAGGGGCAGGCGGCACTTTGTTGTCCCAAGATCAGTT
Source organism: Pacificibacter marinus (assembly GCF_018860505.1). GTDB lineage: Bacteria > Pseudomonadota > Alphaproteobacteria > Rhodobacterales > Rhodobacteraceae > Celeribacter > Celeribacter marinus_B. Next base: position 41,208 of record NZ_JAHKPU010000038.1, on the reverse strand, counting down.
GCGCGACATCGCGCCATATCTGAACTTCGACAACGCTCGCTTCCCAATCAAAGGTGGCCTTCGCCAAGAACGCGCTGGGACCGCCCGCCACGATGGTGTGGCATGGGGCTATGCGCGTGCCGCAGATAAATTGGGTGTCGATATCATTCAAAACTGCGAAGTCACCGGCTTTAAAATGGAAAACGGTAAGGTTCTTGGGGTTGAGACGTCTCGTGGCTACATCGGAGCCAAGAAAGTCGGCGTCGCGGTCGCGGGGTCTTCTTCGCGCGTGATGTCCAAAGCGGGCATGCGTTTGCCAATTGAAAGCCATGTCTTGCAGGCGTTTGTCTCGGAAGGCTTGAAGCCAACATTGCCAGGTGTGATTACGTTCGGGGCAGGGCACTTTTATGTCAGCCAATCTGACAAAGGCGGTCTTGTATTTGGCGGCGACATCGACGGCTACAACACCTATGCGCAGCGGGGCAATCTGCCTGTCGTCGAGGATGTCATCGAAGGCGGCATGGCCTTGATGCCAATGCTTGGCCGCGCACGTCTGTTGCGGGGCTGGGGCGGCGTTATGGACATGTCGATGGATGGCTCGCCGATCATCGATAAGACCCAGACAGACGGGCTCTATTTCAATGGCGGTTGGTGTTACGGCGGTTTCAAAGCGACGCCTGCGTCCGGCTATGTTTTTGCCCACCTTCTTGCCACGGACACACCGCATGATGTTGCCACAGCCTTCCGATTTGATCGATTTGCGCGCGGCTATGTCGTTGATGAAAAGGGCGTTGGCGCCCAACCAAACTTGCACTGAGGATTTGACATGCTGATCCCACACCCGCTTCTCGGCCTGCGCGATGCGCAAGAATTCACTTACCTTGGTGATGCGAACCTTTTGAACCGCCCTGATCCTACTGCGCCTGATGCCGAAGCTGCATTTTGTGACTATGTATTTCTGCGCGACAACCCTGCAGGAAAACACCGTGAATTGTGGTTCCATGAGCAAGGTGACCGGTCTTGGCTTGTCGTCACTCGCGATACGCTAACCCATGAAATTTCTGATGTTGAACTGGCCACAGACGTGGCGCGGAGGGGCAAATGACCCGTATCCAAGGCGGTTTAATCAACCGCGATAAAAAACTGAACTTTACTTTTAATGGCACGTCTTATCAAGGCTTTGAAGGTGATACGCTTGCCTCTGCTTTGCTGGCAAATGGCGTGCAATTGGTCGGGCGTAGTTTTAAATATCACCGTCCGCGTGGCATCTATACTGCCGGTTCTGAAGAGCCAAACGCATTGGTCGAATTGGGCACAGGCGCACGATTGGAGCCAAATACACGCGCCACTGTTGTTGAGCTTTTTGAAGGCCTGAGCGCGAAAAGCCAAAACCATATGGGGTCGCTTGAGCGCGATCTGCTTGCGGTTAATGATCTGATGTCGCCGTTCCTCGCGGCGGGGTTTTATTACAAGACGTTCATGTGGCCCCGCGTGTTTTGGGAAAAAGTCTACGAGCCGATTATTCGCAAGGCCGCTGGTCTTGGCAGCCTGTCAATGTTGCCAGATCCAGACAGCTATGATCGTGGTTTTTTGCATCCTGATCTCTTGGTTATCGGCGGCGGTGCAGCAGGTCTGATGGCGGCGCTCACGGCGGCTCGCGCGGGCGCTGAGGTCGTCATCGCAGACGAGGATAGCCGATTGGGCGGGCGTTTATTGTCCGAAGGCGGCATGATTGATGATGCCCCAGCCTTGGATTGGGTTGCCTGTGTTCTCGACGAGCTTTCCAGCATGACGAACGTGAAGCTGATGGCGCGTACGACTGTATTTGGGGCCTATGATCATGGGATTTTCGGCGCTGTAGAACGTGTTTCAGAACACTTGGCAGACGGGGGCGGCAAAGTGCGTCAGACCTACTGGCGGATCACGGCGAAACAAACGATCTTGGCTTCTGGTGCCACCGAACGTCACATCCCGTTTGCTGACAATGATCGTCCGGGGATTATGATGGCGGGCGCGATGCGCAGCTATGCCAACCGTTGGGCTGTGACGCCGCAGCGCGATAATAAAGCCCCTGTTGCGATTTTTACCAACAACGATGATGGCCACAGAACAGCGATGACACTGGTCGAAAAAGGTGTGCCTGTGTTGGGTGTGGTGGATGCGCGTGCCAATGCGAGCAGTTTTGGAGAATATGAAACGTTTGCCAATGCGACGGTTACAGGCTCACATGGACGCAAAGGCCTCAGTTCAATCGAAGTCACGCGCAAGGGATCTGCGCAATGGTTGGAGTGTGGCGCGCTGGGCGTATCGGGTGGTTGGAACCCGAACGTCCATCTCGCGTCCCACCATCGCGGTCGCCCTGTTTGGAATGAAGATAAGCTCACGTTTGTGCCCGATAATAATGCACCGAAAGGCATGTTGATCGCAGGTGCAGCACGCGGAAACGGCAGCACACGCGAGGCTTTGGCTGACGGTGTGCTAATCGCTAAACAAGCTCTAATGGCCCTTGGTATAACACCAGTATCCGCTGCGGTTCCTGTTGCGGGTGAAGAGGCAAGTGCGATTGAAGCATTCTGGCATGTGCCTGCCAAGAAACGCGCGTGGGTTGATTTCCAAAACGATGTGACCGTTAAAGATATCAAGCTGGCGCATCAAGAAAACATGCGCCCAGTGGAACATTTGAAACGCTGGACCACGTTGGGCATGGCGACGGATCAAGGCAAAACTTCGAATGTGACGGCCTTGGCTGTGATGGCAGAACTCTCGAGCCAAACCATTCCTGAAACAGGTACTACTATTTTCCGTCCGCCTTACACGCCCGTCAGCATGGGCGTTTTAGGTGGCGGCGACACAGGGGCAAATTTCAGACCCCACCGTTTGACGCCAACCGATACATTTGCCAAATCCCAAGGGGCTGTGTTCACCGAAGTTGGTCAATGGATGCGTGCGCAATATTTCCCACAAGAGGGCGAAACGCATTGGCGCCAATCGGTTGATCGTGAAGCTCTTGCAGTGCGTTCGAGCGTCGGCATTTGTGATGTGACAACATTGGGTAAGATCGATGTTCAAGGCAAAGACGCGGGCGAATTTCTACACCGCGTTTATGCCAACATGATGGGCACTTTGAAAGAAGGCATGGTCCGTTATGGTCTGATGTTGCGCGAAGATGGCAAGCTCTATGATGACGGTACATGCGCGCGTTTAGGCGAAAACCACTATGTCGTGACCACGACCACAGCCAACGCTGGCATCGTATTTCAGCGCATGGAATTCGCGCGTCAATGTTTGTGGCCCGATCTTGATGTCACTTTGATTTCGACCACCGATGCATGGGCGCAGTTCGCAATCGCTGGGCCCAATTCACGCAAGCTTTTAGAGCGTGTCATGGATGACATGGACATCTCAAACGAAGCGTTTCCTTTCATGGCGTGCCGCGCGACGACAGTTTGTGGCGGTCTGCGGGCTAGGTTGTTTCGGATTTCCTTCTCGGGCGAATTGGCTTTTGAATTGGCAGTGCCTGCACGATACGGCAATGCTTTGATGGAACGTTTATTAAATCTCGGCAAAGATCTGAACGCGACACCTTATGGTACCGAGGCGCTGGGTGTTTTGCGGATTGAAAAGGGTCACTCGACGGGCAATGAGCTGACGGGGCAAACCACTGCAGCGATGATTGGCTTGGGGAAAATGGTATCTGCCAAGAAAGATTCCATCGGCTCTATCATGTCCCGCCGCGAAGGATTGGCCAATGAAACTTTGCGCTTGGTTGGCTTTGAACCCATCGATTCAAACCAGCCCGTTGTGACTGGTTCACATTTGATCAACCTCGGCGATCCGGTTGATCTTGAGCATGATCAAGGTTGGATTACATCTGCTGCATATTCACCCCATGTGGGCAGCTCTATCGGGCTTGGATATCTGCAAAATGGAGACCAACGTATGGGCGAAGAAATCGTCGCCGCCAATCCATTAGAAGGGCAAAGCGTGCGTGTACGTGTTGTTTCTGCCCACTTCGTTGATCCTAAAGGAGAGCGTTTACGTGACTGATTTAACGCCCATTACCGCCCTTGGGGCCAGTGCGCCCCGTAGCCAAGATTTTGGCGCATACACTTTGCGCGAAAACAGCGCACTTGCCTTGGTGTCTTTGGCTATTGCACGCTGTGCTACACCGCCAACGCCTTTTGGCTTGACCCTGCCTTCCGCTGGCTGCTGCACAACACATGCAGATTACACGGCCTTTTGGACATCGCCTGATCAATGGATGATTACAGCAGAAAACCTTGGCGAAACTGATTTCGCAGCCACTGTGCAAAACGAAGTGCCCGATGCGCGCCTGACAGAGCAAACCGATGGTTGGGTCGCGTTTGACATTACAGCTGAAACAGACGGTCAAATCGGTGCTGTATTAAGCCGCGTTGCAAACTTACCGCTGATTGATCTTACGCCTGGCAAAGCTGTGCGAACAGGGTTTGATCACATGAGCATCTTTCTTGTGCGGCGGTCTGAACGTCATGTGACCGTCATCGTAATGCGTACTTTGGCCGTCACCTTGTGGCATGCACTTGAAACAATTCTCCAACGTCTAGGGGACACAAAATGACTGCGTCTTTGATTGACGGGAAAGCGTTTGCCGCAGACATTCGTGCAAAAGTTGCAGAACATGTTGTGCGTTTGAAAGAGAAGCATGGCATCGTGCCGGGGCTTGCTGTCGTCTTGGTGGGCGAAGATCCTGCCTCTGCGGTTTATGTGCGCAATAAAGGCAAGCAGACGGTGGAAGTGGGCATGAAAAGTGTCGAGCATATGCTTGCTGAAGACGCATCTGAGGCGGATCTTCTTGCCTTGATCGAAACGTTGAATGTGGATCCAGAAATTCACGGCATTCTGGTTCAGCTTCCTTTGCCGGATCACATCGACAGCGACAAGGTCATCAACGCTATTGACCCCGCGAAAGATGTGGATGGCTTTCATATTTCCAATGTCGGCCTTTTGGGCACAGGGCAAAAATCTATGGTGCCTTGCACGCCGCTTGGCTGCTTGATGATGCTGCGTGATCATTTTGGCGATCTTTCTGGCTTGAATGCTGTCGTCGTTGGTCGGTCAAATATTGTTGGTAAACCAATGGCACAGCTTTTGCTTGGCGAAAGTTGCACTGTTACCATGACGCATTCACGCACGAAAAACATTCAAGATGTCTGTTGCCAAGCGGATATCATTGTTGCGGCCGTTGGGCGGGCCGAAATGGTAACTGCCGATTGGATCAAGCCGGGCGCTGTCGTAATTGATGTGGGGATCAACCGCATCGCGCCAGAAGAGGGTGCCACTAAAGGCCGCTTGGTTGGCGATGTTGATTTCAAAAGCGTTAGCGAAATTGCTGGCGCGATCACGCCCGTTCCTGGTGGTGTTGGCCCAATGACAATCGCCTGCCTTTTGGCCAATACGATCACCGCCTGCGCGCGCGCCAATGGTCTATCTGAACCAGAAGGCCTAACGGTCTAAATTTCCTATCCAGCAGATCATAAATCTGCGCATTTAATCTGAGGATAACATGCACAAACTCAACCTTACTGTTACATGCAAATCAAGGCGCGGTGTTGTCGCTGCGATCTCCGCCTACTTGGCTGATAAAGGCTGTAACATTACGGACAGCTCGCAATATGACGATGGCGAAACAGGCCAATTCTTCATGCGGGTCAGCTTTGAAGCTGAAACAGGTGCGACTCTAGAAGAGTTGCAAGAAAGCTTTTCTGCAATCGCGGAAAAGTTTGGGATGACCTTTGAATTCCATGATGAAGACACGAAAATGAAAGTCGTAATTATGGTCTCGCGGTTTGGCCATTGTTTGAATGATCTTTTGTATCGTGTTCACATCGGGGCGCTACCGGTTGAAATTGTCGCGGTCATTTCAAACCACATGGATTATCAAAAAACTGTGGTCAATCACGATATTCCATTCCACTGCATTCCTGTTACGAAAGAGAACAAGCCAGAAGCCGAAGCCGCGATCATGAAGGTCGTGGAAGGCGCGAATGCTGACTTGATCGTTTTGGCGCGCTATATGCAGATTTTGTCAGATGACATGTGTCAAAAAATGTCTGGTCGGATTATCAATATCCACCACTCGTTCTTGCCATCCTTCAAGGGCGCAAACCCTTATAAACAAGCGTTTGAACGAGGGGTGAAGTTGATCGGTGCAACGTCGCATTACGTGACAGCGGACCTCGATGAAGGACCTATTATTGAACAAGATACTGTTCGCGTCACTCATGCCCAATCTGCATCAGATTACGTGTCCTTGGGGCGGGATGTGGAAAGCCAAGTCTTGGCGCGCGCGATCCATGCGCATGCTCATAGACGCGCCTTTATGAACGGTAACAAAACGGTTGTTTTCCCTGCAAGCCCAGGATCGTTTTCCAGCGAACGGATGGGATAACATTGCAAGTCTCGCGAAAAATTTGGTTTATGACCTAGGGTTTTTCGCGGGATTGGTGGTGATGTCCGTTGACCTGCGCCCCAAAAACTCCTCCAAATTTGTGTAGAGTCCGCCCAACAAAAGGACGGACACATGAAGGCACGATTGTTGGCCGAACAGATCATTGCGATGATCAAGGAACAGGAAGCTGGCGAGAAGACTGTTGATGTGTGTCGGCGGCATGCACTGCTGGCAGGGTATTGTGCAGCAATGTCCCGAGAAGGGATCAGTTCGACGACGTTCTATAAATATAAATCGAAGTATGGCGGCATGGAACCGTCGGATGCGAAGCGGTTGCGGGCTTTGGAAGATGAGAACGGCAAACTGAAGAAGTTGTTGGCGGAGCAGATGTTGGAGCGTGGCCTTGTCCGCCATTGGTCCGAGGACAATGGGCGCGCGCCATGCTGAGAGACATCAATTCAAAAAAATGGTGACGCCCGTTCATTGCCCGGCAGGCTATTGCACAGCAATCTGCCGAGAGGGGCACTGAGTTCACCAGTATGGCGATCCTCAAATGGGTTCAGGAAACGGGTATCGATTGGCATTACATCGCGCCTGGAAAGCCCCAGCAGAACGGCTTTATGATGCGCTTCAACGGCAAGCTTCGAGACGAATGTCTCAACGAAGCGCTGTTTGGCACATTGCGCGATGCCCGCAAAACGCTTGAAGAATGGCAGGAGGATTACAACTGGCGCAGACCACATTCAGCATTGGGCAACCTGACACCGATGGAATTTTTGCAGAGAAAAGCGATGGACAAGATGGCTGCCTAACGCCAAAGATTTAACCACAAGGCCTCCGCGCAAAGCTGGAGGAGACTTGGGGCTCAGGTCATTCTTTTATGTTGCGTTTTGATGCTGTTCTCAAAGCAGACCTTTCCTGCGACGCAATTGTATCAATTTAATACATTCGCACGTCGCTGTTGTTGCATGGCGCTATGGTGCAAGGTTTTGTGTTTAAATATAATTGCTTAACAGAATCTTTGTTGATTAATGTCCATTTATCTGTCGCGTAGAAAATCAGTGATGTGATCGTAATCTATTAATTATAAACACAAAATTTTCTATCCTGTTTGGTGGTCGCGTGTCGTTAACTCGGACATGTATCTCTAATTTACGAATTTGAAACCAATAACTTAGTGCGGATCTGGGACGATCTAGGCGACCATATGGTGTCAGCTGCTGCGGGAGGAGAACGCGGTTAGCACGACGTCATTCTAAGGAGGAGATCCAAGATGAAATTCAAGAAAACTATAGTCGGTCTCGCGATGGGGCTTGGGCTCTGCGTGTCTTTGTTGACACCCGCATTTGCCGATGATGAGACGACGCTTGTCGTTATGATCCGCGGTCTTGATAACCCGTATCACGCCAATTACGCGGCAGGCGCACATGCGCTTGGCGAACGTCTTGGCTTGCCGGTGAGTGTGCTGAGCAGCGAAGGTAACAGCCAGAAACAATTCGCCGATCTGCGCGCGCAAATTGCACGGACTGGCGGCAATATGGTTGTGAACATTGATCCCAATGAGGGCCCTGATGTGGTGCCGATTGCCAAGATCCTTGAGGATGCCGGCGTTTATTGGGTGAACTGGTGGAACAAGCCAGACGAAGTCAGCCCCTCTAGCTATCCGCACTGGGTTGCACACATTACCTTTGATGCGGAACAGCAAGGTTATTACAATGCCATCGAGCTGTTCAAAACATTCGAGACGCCTAATGAGGGCTCCGTCATTGCCGTGCAAGGTATGCTATCGAACAATGCCGCCATTGGTCGTTTTAAAGGTCTGCAAAAAGCTTTGGCTGAGAACCCCGGTGTGGAATTGCTGCAATGGGAAGCTGCGGATTGGGACACAAACCGCGCCTATGAGGTGACCAAACAGTTGCTTGCGGCTCATCCTGATGTGGATGGTATTTGGACTGCCAACGACAATATGGCGATTGGTGCTATTGCTGCGCTCAAAGAAACTAGCGATGCAGGTGCTGTGAAAGTATCTGGCACCGACGGTATTCCAGATGCGTTTGATGCGATCATTGATGGCACGCTGTCCTCGACGGAATTCATGGACTCTCGGTATCAATCTCAGCTTGGCCTGACCATGGCACTGGCTGCAAAAAATGGCGATCTGGATCCGTCTACTACGCCAGCTGAGCACCGTGCTTTCATGATTTCGGGCACTCAGGTGAACGCCGATAATGTGGAAACCTTTGTCGAAGAAGTGTTCAACACGATGCCAGAATACGATCTCACAGACTATTATGCACAATGGGTTTCTGCTGCTGAATAGCGCAGAGAGACAGTCACCTTTGAGCGGGCGTCGGTGACGGCGCCCGCTTGTATAGTCTTTCAAAAGCCATCCGTATTTTTCGCGACACAAACCCGTCACAACGCGGCAGGGCAAGCCTCATCGATGGCTGCGAGCATAAATCGCAGCGCAAAACCAACACGCGCATTTATTTCAAAGAGGAAGAAGCCATGCAGGCCCTACACTCAAGTCTTCGTTGGATACGCCGCTCAGGCGTTGCCACCCAACTCATTTCGCTCGCCTTGATTACGACGATCTTTTTCATCGGCACGGCTGGAAAAAGCCTGACGATGTCCAATATCCAAGTCATTCTCAGCCTCACCGCGATCCCCGCGATCCTGGCGATTGGGGTGCATATGACGATCGTCATTGGCGGCATTGATCTGTCGTTGCAAGGCGTGGTGGCCCTATGTGCGGTTTTCACCGGTACGCTGATGGCAAACAAATATACAACTTATGATGTTGGTCTGTGGATCATTCCGATCACGATTGCGGTAGGCGGTCTTGCGGGTTTATTGACGGGGCTGACGCACACGAAACTGCGCATACCGTCGTTCATCACCACTCTAGGGATGAGTTTTGTTTTGTATGGGGTCGCGGTCTACATCAACAAATCCCAGATCGTCAGCCTACAAGATGACCGGATTCAAAATTTTATCCACGCCGCCCCTTTTGGCATTGCAAATGTCGTGTTGATTGCGGTTTTCGTGACGACCTTTGTGCAGTTTTTACAAGATCGCACTCCCTTTGGGCGACATCTTTATGCCATTGGCGGAGACGAGGCCTTGGCCAAACAGTTGGGCGTAAATGTTGATCGGGTGAAGACCCTCGCGTTCACCCTTGCGGGCTGTCTGTATGGCATTGGTGCGTTGCTGTTGGTGACGCGGATGGGGTCGGCCACGTCACGGGCAGGGCTCAATCTGTTGTTTCCAACCATCACCGCAGTTGTTGTCGGTGGGGTCGCCCTGACGGGCGGTGTTGGCGGCGCGAAAAATGCCTTTCTTGGCGCGCTTATTCTGGCGGTTTTGAACAACGGAATGGTTTTGATGGCGGTGAACCCTTACGCGCAAACTGCGGTGAATGGGGTGGTGTTGATCGTGGCTGTGGCTCTGACGATCGATCGTAAAAAGCTCGGATTTATAAAATGAGGGGACAAGCATGACTGTTCAAACAACGTTTGGCGCACAGCCTGTTTTGAAAATGATCGGTATTGGAAAACGCTTTCCGGGTGTTTCCGCCTTGAGAAATATCGACTTTGAAGTACGTCCAAACGAAATTTTGGGACTTTTGGGTGAAAACGGCGCGGGCAAATCGGTGATGACCAAAATCATGATCGGGATACACCAGCCTGATGACGGTGAAATTCAGTTGAATGGCCAAGCGACCAAATTGCTTGGCCCGGTTGATGCCATCAAAAAAGGCATCGGCGGGGTGTTTCAAGAGGGGTCTTTGCTTCCGAACCTGTCGGTGATGGAAAATCTGTTTCTGTGCCACGAGCGCGATTTCATGCAACGCGGTGTGATTTCGCGGCGCGCGATGGTTCAAGAGGCGCGGCGGCTGATGGCGACGATGAAACTGGATATCGATGTCACGGAACCTGTGTCTCAATTTGCGCCTGCGGCCAAACAAATGATCGAGATTGCGCGGGTGCTTTGGCTGGCAGAACAATATGGAGCACAAAACCCGATTGTTATTTTGGATGAGCCAACAACGGTGTTGAATGACGGAGAACGGGACACGTTATTTGAAATTCTGCAAGAGTTGAAACAACGGATGTCAATCATCTTTATTTCCCATCGCTTGCAAGAAGTTTTGGAAAATTGTGATCGTCTGCATGTGCTGAAAGACGGCGATAATGTCACTCAAATTCCTGCCGCAGGGATGCAAGTGGCCGATATCGAACGGCTTTTGGTGGGCAGCGAATTTTCAGGTGATCGGTTCAGGGAAACAGATCAACATACGCCTGACGGCGATGTGGTGTTCAAAGTCGAAGATCTGGGCCTAAGAGGTGCTTTTGAGCCGCTTAGCTTTGAATTGCGTGCGGGCGAAATTGTCAGCCTTGTGGGTTTGATCGGGTCCGGCAAAGAAGAGCTTTGTGCCTGTATCGCCGGTACAAAAAGCCACGACACAGGTACGGTTTGGGTCGATGGCGTCACGCCCGCCAAAGGGTCGCCACAGGCCGCAGTGCGCGCTGGAATCGGACATGTGCCAGTTGAGCGTCGCGAAGAAGGGCTGGCTTTGAATATGAGTGTGATGGACAATATGAACCATCTCGTGCTTGACCGGCTGAAGACCGCAGGGGCGATCCATCGGCGCAAAGAAATCGAACATGCGCATGAATGGGTGGCCGAATGTCTGGTGAAAACGCCGACAATTCATGCAGCCTGTTCCGGTCTATCGGGCGGCAATCAACAAAAGATCATTCTGTCAAAATGGCTCAGTTCAAACGTCAAAGTTTTGATCTTGGACCACCCCACTCGCGGCATCGATATCGGCGCGAAAGACGAAGTGTACCGTCTTATTCGCAAGTTTTCCAAAGCGGGGATCGCCATGATCATAATGTGCGACACCTTGGAAGAAGACACAGGGCTGGCCAATAAAATGGTGGTCATGAGCGAGCGCAAAGTCGTCGACGTTTTGGACGCAGCACCGGAGCATAAACCCACACCAACAGACCTTATCAAGTTGATCGTTTAACGACGATTGAGTGATATCATAGGGAGAAGTAACTTGAAAAACACCACTCATATGGGCCTTGGTCGCCGTGTCTTCGCCATGCTGCCAGTACGCCTTCAGCCCGTGCATTTGACCATATTCATGATTATTGTTTTGGGCACAGTGCTGGCGCTGGCCAACAGTACATTTTTGTCGGCCTATAACATCAATACCATCCTGAGCTTTGGCGCGATTTTGATGATCGTGGCATTGGGTCAGATGTTTGTGATTTTGATTGGCGGCATTGATCTTTCGGTTGGGGGCGTCATCTCGTTTGTCTCTGTCTTATTTGTGCTGTTGGTTGGCGAAGTCGGGTATTTCGCCTTTCCGATTTGCCTGTTTGCAGGGGTGATGTTTGGGCTAATCAACGGGTTGATTTTGACCATTGTAAAAATCCCGTCGTTCATCGCCACTCTCGGCACGGGGGGGATTATCACCAGTCTGGCCTATTTGGTCTCGCCTCGATCCATCAGCGCGTCGCCAAGCGATTATGGCTATTTTGAACTGATCGACGGCAAGATTTTAGGTATGTCGAACAGCTTTTACATTGGCGTCGCGACCTTTTTGACGTTGGGGGCCTTCTTGCGATTTTCCATAACTGGGCGCAACATTTACTATATCGGCAGCAATATCCGCATGTCTTGGATGTCGGGCACGGATATCGTCCGCAACCGCTGCATTGCGTTCATGATCTCAGGTGGCTGCGCGGCCATTGTTGGCATTATCATATCATCGATCCGCTACGGTGGCGATCCGGTTGTCGGCACGCCCTATGTGCTGAACTCGATCGCAGCAGTTGTGGTCGGCGGTACGGCTTTGACCGGCGGATCAGGCGGGATTGTGAACGTATTGTTCGGGGCTTTGTTTCTCAGCCTGCTTGACAACGGATTGAACGTCGTCGGTGTGGACCAATATTTCCAACAGGCGCTTTTGGGCGCGATGATCGTGTTTGGCGTGGCCGTCACCTTTGATCGCAGCAAAACGCCGATCATCAAATAAAACCGATCAATAGCACGCGGTTTGATGCCGTTTTCGAGGATATGTTGGGTGGTTTGTATCAGAAAATTACAACCCTGAAACCAATCTACAACTGTCGCGCGGACTGGTTTGCGCCAAGTTAATGGTCAGCGTTTAGGCCTGCGAGGAGGCGGGTTGAGACGCTTTACAATTTTAGGGAGGGACACCATGAAGATCTATAGAAATATCCTAGCGAGTACGGCGTTGATTTCGGCTATGGCAACGGGTGCGGCCACGGCGGACCCGTCAATTGAGGTTCTGCACTATTGGACGTCGGGCGGCGAGTCGCTTGCGATCAACACCTTTGCAGATGCATTTAAAGCGGCTGGCGGCACTTGGGTTGATCAACCCGTATCAGGCGGTGGCGGCGATGCGATGAACACTGTTTTGCGCTCGCGTGTTTTGGCGGGTGATCCTCCTGGGATGACTATTTTGAAGGGTCCTGTTGTGACCGAATGGGCCAATGCGGGCGCGCTGGCCAACCTCGAAGGCGTTGCGGAACGCGACAACTGGAACGAAATTCTACCACCGCTTTTGGCCGAAATCGTTAAGGTGGACGGGGTGTTTTCCGCCGTTCCGACTGACATTCACCGGATTGATTGGATGTGGATCAACCCTGATCTTTTGGCCAAAGTCGACGGCACAGTGCCAACTACTTGGGATGAATTTAACGCACTAGCCGATAAACTTATGGCTGCTGGCATCACGCCGTTGGCCCATGGTGGTCAACCTTGGCAAGACGCGACGATTTTCGAAGTGGTGGCTCTCGGACTTGGCGGGTCTGATTTCTTCCGCAAAGCCTTTGTGGATGTTGATCCAGACACTCTGCGCAGCGATACGATGATTGCCGTGTTTGACCAAATGCGCCGGATGCGTGGCTATGTCGATGACAACTTCTCAGGTCGCGATTGGAACCTTGCAACGACGATGGTGATGAACGGCGACGCTGCCATTCAGATCATGGGTGATTGGGCCAAAGGAGAATTTATGGCCGCTGATCTTGTGCCAGGAGAAGATTTTCTATGTGCCGCCGCGCCAAATCAAGGCGGCTATATTATGAACCCTGACAGCTTTGCGTTCTTTGATGATTCCAATGCTACTGAAGACGAAATCGCTGGTCGTGAATTGATGGCACATCTGTTGCTGACTGAAGAGGTGCAGATTGCCTACAACCTGCACAAGGGCGCTATTCCTGCGCGTTTAGGTGTGGCGCGCGATCAGTTTGATGCCTGTGCTGTGCAATCCATGACCGATCTCGATGCGACCTTGGAAAATGGCAAACTTGTGCCCTCAATGGCACATGAAATCGCGACGTCTAGCGCAAATAGGGGGGCGATTATCGAAGTGGTCACCGAGCATTTCAATTCGGATATGAGCTCTGAAGAGGCGGTTGAGCGTCTCGTCGAAGCCATCGAATTGGCAAACTAAATTTCACGCCTCCCATTGTGCCGCCCTGTGATTTCGGGGCGGCACATTTTTCTAATGCCGCGTCCTGAGGGTCGCGGGCCCACAAAAGGTGGATCTATGTCACACGCAACACAGTCGCAGGACAGATCGCGCGACACGCATCGTCGCAGCGATATGATGTTCTGGTTACAGGGGCGGCTCTCGCAGATCGTGATCGCCCCATCTTTTTTCGCTATCCTGATCGTGGTCTACGGTTTTATCCTTTGGACAGGCTACATTTCTGTCTCTGAATCAAGAATGTTGCCCAATTACGAATTTGCGGGATTGTCGCAATATGAGCGGCTGTGGTCGATGACCCGCTGGCATATTGCGCTGAAGAACATGTTTGTTTTTGGCAGCCTGTATATTGTGTGCAGCTTGGTTATCGGTATCTTTTTGGCCATTTTGCTCGATCAACGTATCCGTATGGAAGGCGCGTTGCGCACCATTTTTTTGTATCCGATGGCGCTGTCTTTTATTGTGACTGGCACAGCGTGGAAATGGATTCTCAACCCCGGACTTGGATTGCAAAAGTTTGTGCGCGATCTCGGGTTTGACAGCTTTACCTTTGACTGGATCATTGATCGCGACATGGTGATCTATACGTTGGTGATTGCTGCAGTTTGGCAGGCCTCAGGGTTTGTGATGGCGTTGTTTTTGGCCGCGCTACGTGGTGTCGATCAAGAGATCATCAAGGCGGCCTATTTGGATGGGGCAAGCCTGCCGCGCATCTACACCACCATCATCATTCCATCGATTAAACCGGTGTTTTTGAGTGCGATTGTCATTCTCGCGCATCTTGCGATCAAGAGCTACGATCTTGTCGTCGCGATGACTGCAGGCGGGCCTGGTGTGGCCTCTGATTTACCTGCGACGTTTATGTTCGCGATGTCATTCCAACGCAATCAATTGGGAGTTGGTGCCGCCAGTGCCATAATGATGTTGGTGACGATTATGGCGATCATGGTTCCTTATTTCTACTCACAGCTGCGGGAGCAAACCCATGATTGATGTGAATTATTCAGCCGGTCGATTGTCGTTCAGCCATGTTTTAGGACGCGGCTTTATCTATGGCTGCCTGATCTTTTGCGCTGTGATTTATATGATGCCGTTCTTGATCATGTTAAGCACTTCGGTACGCCCGCTTGCAGAAATCAAAAGCGGGACAATCATTGCTTTTCCACGTGAAATTACATTCGATGCGTGGACAAAGGCATGGGGTGAGGCCTGTATCGGGACCAAATGCAGCGGCCTGAGCAGTCACTTTTGGATCTCACTCAAGGTCGTGATCCCCAGCGTTTTGGTGACAACAATTCTTGGCGTTTTAAACGGATATGCACTGACCAAATGGAAATTTCGCGGTGCAAATCTTGTCTTTGGCTTGATGCTGTTGGGTTGCTTTGTGCCGTTCCAAGCGATTTTGTTGCCGATGGCGCAGACATTGGGCGTGTTCGGCATTTCCAACACGCCATTCGGATTGGCGCTTGTGTTGACGCTTTATGGCATTCCGTTCAGCACGCTGTTTTTCCGCAATTACTATGTTTCCATTCCCGATGATTTGGTCAAAGCCGCAACGATTGATGGCGCGGGTTTCTTTTCGACCCTTTGGTACATCATCGTGCCGTTGTCGCCGCCGATTATCGTGGTCAACATCATTTGGCAGTTCACCAATATGTGGAACGATTTTCTGTTCGGCGCGTCCTTTTCAAACGGGGATGGGCAGCCTGTGATCGTGGCGCTCAACAATATGGTGAATACGACAACAGGCGTCAAAGAATACAACGTCGATTTCGCGGCTTCCATCATCGCGGCCTTGCCGACGATCTTGGTGTATGTCGTTGCCGGCAAATATTTCATCCGCGGTTTGACCGCTGGATCAGTAAAAGGATAATCCCGTGGCTACGCTTAACATCTCAGACATCCGTAAAAGCTATGGTGCGAACGTCATTTTGAACGGTATCAATATCGATCTGGAACATGGCGACTTTTTGGTGCTTCTTGGGCCATCGGGTTGCGGCAAATCAACATTGCTCAACATGATCGCAGGGCTTGAAAGCATCGATAGCGGCGAAGTGTCGATCGCAGATCGTGTGGTCAATCGTGTGCATCCTAAAGATCGTGACATCGCGATGGTTTTTCAATCCTATGCGCTTTATCCGAACATGACTGTCGGCAAAAATATCACCTTTGGCATGCAACGCCGCAAGATCCCCAAAGCTGAACAAGAAAAGGCCCTGAGCCACGTCGCGGGCCTGTTGCAGATTGAAAACCTGTTGGACCGTCGCCCCGCGCAGCTGTCTGGCGGACAACGTCAGCGAGTGGCTATGGGGCGCGCCTTGGTGCGTGATCCACATGTGTTTTTGTTCGATGAACCTCTGTCAAATTTGGACGCCAAACTGCGTGGGGAAATGCGCACTGAAATCAAGCGCTTGCATCAGCGTTTGGGGGCGACAATTGTTTATGTGACCCATGACCAAGTCGAGGCCATGACGCTTGCTACGCAAGTTGCGGTGATGAAGGCGGGCGAGATTCAACAATATGGCCCCCCACAAGAGATTTATGCCAAGCCCGCGAATATGTTTGTGGCGGGTTTTATCGGGGCACCGGCGATGAACTTTATTCCTGCGACTGTCACGGTGGATGACGCTGGCGGATACGGTCTGATCATTCAGCAATCAGACGCGCGCGGTGGGGATATTTGCCTGAGCCTGAAAGACTATGAGACATCGGATCTGAGCCGATACTTGGGCCATGAGGTGATTTTGGGTCTGCGCCCAGAGGATATTTCACGATACATTCAAAACGGGGCTGCTGCGCCAGATGACATATTCACTTGCCAAGTTGATGTGGTTGAACCCACAGGGGCGGACACGTTGATTACGATTTCCCTAGGGGGAAAGGCGGTGACAGCGCGCTTTCCTCCCAAACATGCAGGCACCGCAGGCGACGAAATTGTTGTGCATTTCAACATGATTGAGGCCAGCCTATTCGATGCCAAAACACAAGATCGCATCTAGGACGCAGATTGAGAAATCCGTGATTATATTGGGTCGGTGGGTATCTCCGTCGCCCCAATGTGACGCGGCAAGGTGATGCGCACCTCAAGCCCGCAGCGATCATGATTGAACAGTGAAATACGACCCCCGTGGGCTGTGACGACTGATTTCGCAAGGGATAGCCCAAGGCCCATGCCGCCGCTGGACCGGTTGCGCGATCCTTCGGCACGGTAGAAGGGCTCGAACACGCGGGCCATTTGTTCGCGCGTCAATCCTGGCCCCACATCATTGATCCGCACCGTAATTGTACTGGCGTCAGCTATGACCCGAACACGAGCCAAATCACCGTACTTGAGCGCATTATCAATCAAATTGTTGATGGCCCGTCTCAGCCTGTTGGGTTGGCAGCTGAGCGTGGTTTGGCGTGTGCAAACGATGTCATATTCCGCCGGCTGCGGGGCAAATATCGTGCCGCGTGATTTCACCGTCAAGGGGGCGGGTTTTTCAAACGTGACGTGTTTGCCTATATCGGCATAGTCGTCGCAGATGCTTTCTATAAATGTGAGAATCATAATGTCTTCAACGGGTTCTTGTTCAACCGCATCTCGCAAAAAACCTACAGCTTCGTTGATCATGGCGGTGATTTCATTGAGATCGGACAGCACTTTGCTGCGAATGTCAGGGTCGTCGATCAGCTCAACGCGCAACTGCATACGCGTCGCAGGTGTGCGAAGATCATGTGAAATAGCGGTCAAAAACTGTGTGCGCTCTTCGATACTATTGACCAGATCACGATTCACAAGGGTGAGCGCATCGGAGATGTCACAGGCCTCCGCTGGTCCGTACCGTGCGCGCAATTGGGGCGTTTGTGGCAGTTTTAACAATGATTTGGCATAACCTGATATGCGGGTAAAGGGCGCAGAAATGGCATGGCTCACCAGATACATGCAGATGAAAAGACCGATCCCCCAAGCCCCGCCCGTCATTAGCGTCATGATGGGTGTGGGGCGATTTGCCCATGTATCTGAGCTGGCAAATTCAACCCAGTCAGATGTGGAAATTTGCACCCGCATCACACCTTGAGTGTTCAGCGTCGCGATCCGCGCTGACAGATAGGACAGTTGACCTGCCAAGGTCGCATCTGGCGGTTTTTTTTCGGCATCAAGAGCAGAGGCTTGCAAAAAGACTCGCACTAAAAGGGGGGAGTCTTGTGCGATGTCTGATGGGGCCAATCGAAACAGGGTCTCTGATCCGTTGCGCGGGGTCACCTCGCCAAGCTTGTGCCCGTTGACGATGTGCCATGAAAATCCTGCGTGATCTGCTGGGGGTGTTTTTCCCGCTTTGAGGGAAACAACAATCTGGGCCATTTCCGGCCCAAACCCTGCTGCGATCACCTGCGCGAATTTTGCGTCTTGGCGTTCAATGGTCAATTGAATGGCGAGATAGGCCACACCGCAAGAAAACAACACCAACGCCATCATGACATAGGATTGAAGTGTCAAAACCCTACGACGCATCACAGTGCCTTTTCGACATCAAGGGTGAACATATACCCCGTCCCGCGCACGGTTTTGATAAAGCATTCGTCGCCTAAAAGCGGCCCGATTTTGCTTCTCAATCGGCTGACATGCAGATCGATGGAACGGTCAAAGGCTTCTAACTCATGGCCCCGCAATTCTTCGGACAGGGTGTTGCGATCAATGGCCTCAGAGGGGCGGTGCATGAAGATATTCAACAGCCCAAACTCTGTGCGGCTTAGATGGACGACAGCATTGTCAGGGGTGCGCAGCTCTCGACGGCGAATATCAAGACGAAACCCGTTGAAGGTGAAAGCCGCTGGGGTGTTGCTTTGGGTGGCTCGCAGACCGCCATCGATCCGCCGCATGATGGCACGGACACGCGCCAGCAATTCGCGGGGGCTAAAGGGCTTGGCCAGATAGTCATCGGCACCCACCTCTAAACCAACGACACGGTCGGTTTCCCCGTCGAGCGCCGTCAACATAATGATCGGAATGTCGGATTGCGTGCGCAGCTCGCGACACAGCGAAATGCCATCAGCCCCAGGCAAGAGAACATCTAGAATGATCAGATCAATCTCGGTCGTCTCAAGGACGCTCCACATGTCTTCGCCTGATGCGCCTGTGGACACATCGATGCCTTGGCGTTCAAAAAACGCTTGCAGTAAAGACACGATTTCGGCGTCGTCATCTATAATCAGCAGGCGTTTCACAGTGATGCTCCTAACGCAAAATTTGCACATTCCCTTTTGGACAAAACCGCCGGATCATCCCGTTACAATATGCCAGAGGATCTAAACTCGCTGAGCACCCGTTTCATTTCGGCGATTTTCGCTCGGTGTTCTGGGGAGCGTCGCAGCGCAACATAGGTCGATAGAATATCAATCACCACAAGGGCTGCGACCCGTGAAATGGTTGGGGTGTAGAGGTCTGTATTCTCAAGCGTTTCAATCAGGATGTTGATGTCGCAGTAGCGCGAAATCGGGCTTTCTTGCCCCGTTAAGCCGATGGTCAGGGCTCCTTGTTCGCGGGCAAGTTTCACGCATTGCGCGACTTCGCGGGTGGTTCCAGAGTTGGAAATCGCCACAAGGATATCGCCTTCACCCATCATCGCGGCTTCGATCAGCATTTGGTGAAAGTCAACTGTGGCCTGACACTGCACACCAAACAACGGGAACTTTTGCTGTGCATCCATGGCAACAATAGACGAGGCCCCAAACCCCACAAAATGCAGGCTTTTTGCGGTGAGAATAGCCTCCGCAGCCTCTGCCAATGCATCATGTTGCAGTTTGCTTCTGACCCAATCAAGGCTGGACAGGTTAAAATCAAACAGCTTGGAAATCACAGAGGGCAGTGTATCGTCTTCGCCAATTTCGGCATGGGCGCTGGGCAGGCCAAAGGCCAATGAGCCAGCCAGACGAATTTTGAAATCTTGATAGCCGCTACAGCCAACCGCATTGCAAAACCGCACAACGGTTGGCTCGCTCACTTCTGCCAGACGCGCAAGCTCGGCCAGCTTGAACTGGGTCGCGGCACTGGGATTTGCCAAAATGACCTCTGCGACTTTTCTGTCGGATTTACGCAAAGTGTCTATCGTTTTGGAAATCACTTCCAAGACATTCGGGGCGTCATTCAGCATATTTGATCCAACATCGTTACCAGTTCCGTTTCTATACCTGAGCTTTAAGACTTTGGTGCGTGCAAGTCACCCCGATGCAAGTGCGCTCTTATTCGTCTTCGAACGCCACAGGATCAGGGCCGCACCGCTGGCCTTCATCAAGCGCAGAAATGGCTGCCATGTCTTTATCCGACAGCTCAAAGTCAGCTGCGGCTAGGTTTTCTGTCAGATGCGCAACCTCGGTAGACCGTGGAATGACCGATGCGCCCAGTTGCAAATGCCAACGCAAGATCACTTGAGCGGGTGTGCGCTCTAGGCGGTTGCAAATATCCACAATGGCGGGCGCGCCAAACGAAGCAAGTTGTCCCATGGGTGTCCATGATTGCGTAACGATATTGCGCGATTTATTTTCCGCGCGCATCTTTTCTTGGATCAAGCGCGGGTTCACTTCGATTTGGTTCACAACGGGGGAAACACCTGTTTCACCAATAATGCGATCCAGATGATCAGGGTTGAAATTTGACACCCCAATCGAACGGATTTGCCCGTCTTTTTGTGCCGCAATCAGGGCTTTCCATGTGTCGACATATTGGTCTTTGACGGGGCAGGGCCAATGGATCAGACACATGTTGAGATACTCAAGACCAATGCGTTTGAGACTGTCCTCAATGGCGCGGCGGGCTTTGTCGTAACCCTGTTCGCTGTTCCACACTTTTGAGGTCACGAACAACGCGTCGCGCGCAACATCGGATTGCACGATGCCTTTGCCCATGCCCTCTTCATTGCCATAAATGAACGCGCCATCGATCAGGCGATAGCCAGCGTTGATGGCCGTTGATACGACTCCCGCAGTGTCGTCGTTTGGAATTTGCCAGACACCAAGTCCGAGACGTGGAAGGCTGTGTCCATCATTGAGTTTGATTGCGTTTTTCATTGTGTGCTCCCGAGGCGGATAAGATGTAAAGTGTGATTGAGAGGGATATGTCAAAGCGCGTCTAGGTCGTCGTAGAAGGCCTTGGATGTTTCATAGAGGCGCGTATAGATTGGCATCATCCGGTTGTAGTGTTCTACCCAACGTGGGTCAGGCAAAATTTCTTTTGAGTAGCTGACCATTTTTGCGGCGGCCTCTTTAGGCCCTGCGACGTCCCCCGTGGCCTCGGCCATCAACATCGCAGCGCCGACAAGTCCGCATTCCAGCTCGGTTGGCACCAAATAGGGCACGTCATACATGCTAGCCTTGATTTGCAACCAAAGCTCACTTTTTGCGCCACCACTTGCGGCCACGATACGGTCTGGCCGGCCATGGCTGCCTTGTAGCGAGCCAAGTTTCTGCCGCACTGAAAAGGCCACGCCTTCTAAAACAGAGCGGTGCAAATCGCCAAGTTCATGCGAGGCGGTCAGCCCAAAGAATTGCGCGCGTGAATTGCTGTGTGCGCCAAAGCGTTCGCCTGACAGATAGGGCAGGAAAAACAGATTTTGCGATCCCACAGAAGCTTCCGTGGCTTTTTGCGCGACATCCTCATAGCTGCGCCCGTTTTCATGGAACACACGGCGGGCCCAACGCACGGCATCTCCGCCCGCATCCAAAAGCGTGAAAGACCCCCAAATACCGCTAGCGGACAACAGGTTCGACACTTCGGCGTTCAAAACAGGGGTTTCGTGCATCAAGGTGATGATGGTGGAGGTGCCCGTGACATCTGATCCAAGGCCCGCCTCACAAATGCCCGACCCTGTCAAAGCCATAGGGTAATCACCCGCCCCCACGAGAACAGGAATGGACGGGTCCAGCCCAAGATGCGCGGCCACTTCGGCTTGCAACGTGCCAAGAATATCTACGGGTTTAAGCAAGTCGGGCATCATGCCAAAAGGCACACCAGCGATTTTGCACATCTCGGGCGACCACATGCGCGTGTGGCGGTCCATCAAAAAACTCAACGAGGCTTCGCTGGTATCTTGTGCGCGGCGTCCTGTGAGTTTGAAATTGATCCAGTCTTTGGGCATCAAAACGGTGGTCGACCGCGCAAATGCTTCGGGATCATTGGCGGCGATCCATGCAAGCTTGCTGGCAGGCCAAGCGGGCGAGGGGATATTCGCGGTGCGTTCCAACGCGTCGTTTTGGCTTAACGCTTGTCGCATCGCTTCGACCTGCGGCATGCTGCGTTTGTCATTCCACAAGGGCACGGTGTCGCGCGTCAACTGTCCGTCGTCGTCGATCAATACGGTGCCATGCATTTGACCACAGCAACAGATTGCTGCAATCCGGTGCGAGGCATCGTCAACTTTGGCCAAAACGTCGTGAATAGTGTCTAATGTACCCTGCCACCAATCCATCGGGCGCTGTTCGGACCAGCCGAATTGGGGCACGATTTGGTCGTGTTCTTTGTGACTATAGGCCAGAATTTTACCGTGCGCGTCCAACAGAGCTGATCGCAGTCCACCTGTTCCAACATCCACCGCAAGATAAAGATCAAGCATCACAGACGAACTTCCGTTTCAGGGTCAAAGAAATGCACCATATTCATGTCTACTTTCACAGTACAGGGACGGCCAATCTCGACGGGAAACCTTGGGTCGACCTGCGCGGTTATTTTGTCTGATCCCAAGCGGCCCAAGACCAACGTGTGCGCACCGAGGGGTTCCAAGGCCTCTGGCACCAAGGTTAAATCAACAGCGTGATCCGAGGACCGCATGTGCTCAGGGCGTATCCCAAAGATCACTTTGGATCGATTTCCAAGCGTCTCGAACCGTTCTTTGGGCAGGGTTAGGGACTGCCCTGCAATCAAAACAGCGCCATCCTTGATTTCGGCATCAAAGAAATTCATCGCAGGTGAGCCGATGAAATTCGCGACAAATTTATTTGCTGGGCGTTCATATAATTCTATGGGGGCGGCCGCTTGTTCAATGATGCCTGCACGCATCACGACCACGCGGTCGGCCATTGTCATGGCTTCGATCTGATCATGGGTCACGTAGACCGCTGTCGTGCCAAGCCGTTTTTGCAGCAACTTAATTTCAGTGCGCATCTCTACCCGCAGCTTTGCATCAAGGTTGGATAGTGGTTCATCAAACAAAAAGACCTGCGGATGGCGCACAAGCGCGCGCCCGATTGCGACGCGCTGGCGTTGACCACCAGACAGATTTTTCGGCTTGCGATCCAAATAGGGTTCTAACCCTAACAGATCCGCTGCCTCAGATACACGTTCGTTGATTTCATCCGGCGTGGCGCCGTGTACTTTCATCGCATAACCGATGTTGTTGCGCACGCTCATATGCGGATATAAAGCATAGTTTTGAAACACCATTGCGCAATCGCGTTCGCCGGGTGGTGTGGCTGTGACATCGACATCGCCAATGGTGATCGCGCCGCTTGTGACCGTTTCAAGCCCAGCCAGCATGCGTAACGTCGTCGTTTTGCCACAGCCCGAGGGGCCAACGAGAACGATAAACTCACCGTGGCGAATTTCCAAATCAAGTGGCGGAATGACTTGCACTGCCCCGAATGATTTGGTGATGGAGCGAAGCGTGACATGTGGATCGGCCATGGGAGTGTCCTAAGTGATAATATCGGTGCAAATAGATGATACGGTGGCCAAGGTTATTCTTGGCCACCGCTAAGCCCTAGTTCAAGGCGGGGAGGCCCATGGAGGCGCGGTAGGCCGCGAGTTGGTTTTCGCGACCGAAATCATCAGTCAACTTATCCCATTCTGCGGCAATAGCATCCAAGGCAACTTGGGGCTCAACTTGTCCTGAAAGCGCTTTGCTGAGCTCAATCTCTAAGATTTCAGTGTAAGAGAAGAACCCAGGCAGACGCAAATCCAGAGCAACGTTCGGTGCATCAAGCGAGGCACGCTGTGCGCCGAGGTAGCTTGCAGCTTCTTCAGGTGTGAAAATAGAGGACCAGTTTTCGAGGTTCTCGTAGTGGCTAAACCGGTAGGGGTTCACGCCGGTGTTGCCTGTGACAATCGCTTGACCAGAGACTTCGGGGCTTGTGACTTCTTGCACGAAAGACCATGCGGCTTCTGAGTTTTTGCTGTCTGCTGGTACGGCCAACTGCCAGCCACCAAAGGCAAGGAACGGCGAGGCAACAACATCATCAAACATATCCCATTGGTTGGTTTTGCTGTTCCAAATTTTGTTTGACCCCGGCAAAACGGCTGTGCGCACATTGCCTTTGATCGTACCTTCTGTGGCCCCCATGACGCCAGAATCCGCCCAGTCGATGTTCATCGCAAGTGATCCACCGGCATAAAGTGGACGCACATCGCCTGACCCGTTGTTCAACGCACCTGGGGGATTGAAGTCCAACCCGCGTTTGTAATCTTCCAGCGCTTTAAGCCACCCTGCGTTGTTGATTTGCGCATCCATTGTCTCAGGATCAAAGAACATAGAGCCCGGTTGATCTGGATGATTGGTGTAGCTGGCCGCATGGCTGAAGAAGTACCAGAACTGTTGACCGCCACGGCGATAGGCCTCAGCCGTGCCATAGTCGACCGCATCACTGGCCGTGAAAAACTCGGCAATGTCATAATACTGGTCCCACGTTACGGGGGCTGCTAAGTCGTAACCGTATTTTTCTTTGAACGCGGCCATATTATCTGCATCTTCAAACAGATCGGCGCGGTAGTTCAGCATGTGCATATCGCCGTCCATCGTCGCGGACTTGACCTCGCCCCCCCATGACATCAGACGTTCACGGTAAACAGGGTGAATGTCTTCCCATGCTGGCCCTGATTGCATTTCAGTGGGCATCGATGACAAGAATGTTGAGAAATCAGGCAACCATGCGGGAATGAAACCAATCACGTCAAAATCGCCGGTTTTTTGGCTCATCGCGGTGAGGAATTTGGGGTACAGTTCGGAAAACGGAAACTCAACCAAATCAACTTTGCCACAGGTCTTTGCCTCCCAGCTCTCCGCAGCTGTCTGCAAAGGGGACGCAATAAACGGGCCGTTTTGCGTTGATATCGTCAACGTCACGCCCGAGTAATCCGGCGCACAGGTCGCATGGGCCATGGATGCACTCGACAGCAACGCTGCGGTTAAGAATAGTTTCTTC
The DNA here is from genome assembly GCF_018860505.1 of Pacificibacter marinus. Lineage (GTDB taxonomy): Bacteria > Pseudomonadota > Alphaproteobacteria > Rhodobacterales > Rhodobacteraceae > Celeribacter > Celeribacter marinus_B. The sequence continues at coordinate 16,096 of NZ_JAHKPU010000038.1, read as the reverse complement.
ATGTTGTTTCCTCCCTGGAAAAACGCCGCTCTATTTGATAGATCCGGCAAGCAACCCCGAGCGCATCATGCGGCCCAGGAAAATAGCGACGATGATCATTGGAATGACCGAAATGAGCGCCGCGACAGAGATCGCCCACCATTCATCTCCGCGGCTTGAATTTTGGCCTGCCAAAAGAATGGGTAGGGTCTGCCATTTTGATGAGGTGAGCAGCAGTGCGAACAAAAATTCGTTCCAAATAAAAGACAGAACAATCATCGATGTGGCGACAAGGCCAGGTTTGGACATTGGCAACACGATTTGAAAAAAGATCCGCATCCGTCCGATGTTATCGACCATGGCGGCTTCTTCGACTTCCACAGGAATCGTGCTGAAAAAATCGCGCATCAACCACACTGCAAAGGGCAGCCCAAAGGCAGTATAGGCCAGCACCAAACCGGCAAAGCTGTCCAACATGCGCACGCCCGATTTGTTCATTTCCGCGTAAAGCAAAAACAGGGCAAAGGCAGAGACAATAGGCGGGAACATCCGCTGGGACACGAACCAAAAGGTGACATCGTCGTTTTTCATGATCGGGCCGGGCAGTTTTTTTCCGTTGAGCCACACGGAAGTTACCAATGCGATGATCATCATCGACCCAAGTGCTGCGGGCACTGACCAACCAAGGGCTTCTTTGGTGAAAATAAAGCCGCCGATTGCGATGATTGCGAAGACGATACCGGCCAATAGTTTGATCCGAAACTCAAAGCGTACAAGCGCATAGGCCGCCATAGATCCCAGCAAAACCGACAAGGCTGTGGATACGGTTGAAACAGCGAGCGAGCTAAAGATTGGCGACATAAAGTCCCCACGTATGCCGCTAAAGGCGTCGCGAAAGGCCTGCAATGTCGGCTTAAAATCCAGGAAAGGAATATAAGTCGCGCCTTGGCTGACGGCGAGGGGCGGCTTGAACGCTGTGACCAGCACCCACCACAGTGGAAACAAGCAGATAAATAGCCATGTTAATGCGACCCCAAGGCCGATGCGTTTATGAAGTTGGTTTTCCATTATTGGTATCTCCGCGTCAGACGTTGGGCCGCAGCCAGATAAACTGTGCCAAAAAGGATCACCACGATCAGAAAGAGAAAGCTCAAAGCAGAAGCCATACCGATGTTGAACTTTTTAAACCCCTCGTTGTAGGCAAAAAGCGTCAAGGTTTCCGTCGATGTTCCCGGTCCCCCGCCCGTGAGGACAAAAATCGTATCGATGACTTTAAAGCCTTCGATTAGGCGGATAAAAATCACCGCGATTGAGAGGGGCAGCAGCATCGGAAAGGTGATGTCGCGAAATCGCCGCCATGTTGAAATGTTATCAACACGCGCCGCTTCGAATACCTCGTTCGGCAACCCCTGAAGGCCTGCCAGCATCAACAGCACCACAAAGGGCGTCCATTGCCAGATCTCGATTACAATAAGAACGGAAATGGCGAGGGTCGGGTTAGTCAAAAACGGAATGTTGGCCAGCCCAAATAGGGTGAAAAACTCGTTCACGGGCCCCAGCACAGGATGAAATAACATCCGAGCAATCAAAGCCACGCAGACCGGTGCCATGAACATCGGCAGCAAAAACGCGACCCTATATAAAGACGCGCCCGGCACGTTGTGATGCAATGTCAACGCAAGAGCATAGCCAATGACATACTGGAACATCACAGAGATAAACACGATCGTCGCTGTGACGCCGATTGCGTTCCAAAATCGACCAGATTCCAGAATTTCAGCATAGTTGCGCAGGCCGACGTATTCCGGCGGCATCGGTGGCACGATTCGTACTGTTTGGAATGATACGGTCAGCGCGTAGATTAACGGAAACAGCGTCACGATCAGGACAATAAGAAATGCCGGCCACATAAAGGCGTGCTTGCTTAGCGTATCTCTTGTCATTGATGACCTCCCCAAATCTCATATGACTCGCAGGGTGCGGTTAAATGATGTTTTAGTCAACAGTAAAAATGTAGTTAAACTACTTAATTGAGGGTTGGTTTTATTACTCCAGATCATAAATATTCAAGATATACTCAAATAATAACTTATTAATCATCTGTTTTTTATAATTTATATCCATTTTACTGAACCAATGGTGCCGCCGTGTGTAAAAAAAGGTGTTGCGTAGTTTGTGCAATAATGAGTATCAGTAAATGTATTAATACTACAAAATAACGGAGGCTCGGATGCTAGAAGAACCAACCGCGCATGCAATAGACCCGCTGTCTGGCGCGATGTCTGGTGCATCGGGGCGCTATGAAAAGAAGCTTAGTGATCTGGTGGGATTATATGCGGATAGCGCTCTTTTTGAGGCTCGCGAAAAGTCCCATGGGCAGGATGTCGTTTATCAAGTTGATGAAAAACGCCCTTCGCAAGCCGCCGGAGATTTGATCTTTGGCACCACTTGGATGCAACCGGGCCGCATCGGCGACGAATTCTTTATGACGCGCGGCCATATCCATGCGCGCGGCAATAGACCTGAAACATATTACGGCGAATCTGGAACAGGCGTGATGCTGTTGGAAAGTCCCGAAGGCGAGATACGCACTCTCGAAATCCAGCCGCGCTTGATGGTCTATGTGCCACCGCTTTGGATTCATAGATCGGTGAACACTGGCGCGACGCCGTTGGTTATGAGTTTTTGCTATCCAAGCGATTCAGGCCAAAACTACGATATCATCGCCCGCTCTGACGGCATGGCTTGCCGCGTGGTGGCGGATGGTACCGGCTGGAAAACGATTCCAAACGCTTCTTATCGCGCGCGATCCAAAGACGAAATCGCAGCCGTTTACGCAACCTGTGACTGAACACGGAGACTTCCAAATGTCCATTTTTGATACACTTTCTACTTACGGCGTTGTCCCAGTGATTGCGATTGATGACGCAAAAGACGCGCTGCCACTTGCCGATGCGCTTGTCGCAGGTGGCTTGCCTGTGGCCGAGATCACTTTTCGGACACCCGCCGCCGCTGCCGCGATCATGGCCATGGCGCGTCACCGCCCTGATGTACAAGTTGGCGCAGGAACAGTGCTCATCGAAGAACACGTCGACGCAGCACTGGAGGCAGGCGCTCGGTTTGGTCTTGCGCCGGGCGTGGACGGGCAGGTTGTGCAATATGCCACTTCGCGCGGGCTGCCCTTTGCTCCGGGCATTATGACCCCAAGTGATCTGCAGATAGCGCTGCGCGCAGGCTGCAAAATGGTCAAATTTTTCCCTGCCATGCCTGCGGGGGGGCCAAATATGTTGAAAAACATTGCCGCACCTTATTCGCACACGGGGATGGGGTACAATCCAACGGGCGGTGTCACGTTGGATAACTTGGCGGATTGGCTCGCGTTGCCTGACGTGCGCGCCGTTGGCGGTACTTGGATAGCAACACGTGCCGATATTGCTGCCGGAAATTGGGATCGGATTCGCGACAACGCCGCGCAGGCCGTTGCCCGCGTTGCAGAAATTCGAGGTCAGAAATGATCCTTAAACCGGCAACTAAACCAACCTTTTATTTCATCGGCGTCACCACAGGGCAGTCGTCGATCATGACGGTTTTTCCCAAATGGGCTGACCATTTGGGGCTTGGGGATGTGCATATGCAGGGCATTGACATGCCGCCCCATGACACGTCTCAAAACTATCGCGATGTGGTCAATTTTATCAAAACGGACCCTTTGTCTTGCGGGGCATTGGTCACGACGCATAAACTTGATTTGTTTGCAGCTGCGCGCGATCTATTTGATGAAATTGATCCCCATGCGGCACTCATGGCTGAGACAAGCTGTCTGTCAAAACGTGATGGCAAATTGATCTGCCATGCTAAAGATCCAGTGTCTTCTGGTTTGTCGATTGACGGTTTTTTACCGCCCAATCACTTCGCCACCACAGGGGCTGAGGTCTTTTCAATGGGGGCGGGCGGGTCGACCATCGCGCTCACATGGCATCTGATGCAGCAAAGTCGCGGACAAAATCGTCCGTCTCGGATTGTCGTGTCTAACAGATCGCAAAGCCGTTTGGATCATATCCGACAGATTCACGAACAGCTCGACACAGATATCCCCTGCGATTATGTGCTCGCGCCCACCCCTGAGGACAATGACGCGGTGCTGGGCTTGCTCAAACCGCGGTCTCTTGTGATCAACGCGACGGGTCTGGGAAAAGATGCGCCCGGATCGCCTTTGACCTTTGATGCTCAATTTCCAAAAAATGCAGTTGTTTGGGAATTAAACTACCGAGGAGACTTGGTCTTTTTAGATCAAGCCAATGCGCAACACGATACAAAATCGCTTCAGATTGAGGATGGCTGGACGTATTTCATTCATGGTTGGACCCAAGTGATTGCTGAGGTATTCGACGTTGACATCCCAATCTCGGGACCCAAGTTTGAGGCGCTGTCACGCATCGCGGCAGATGTCACAGGACGCACGACATGACCCGTATTTTGGTGACGCCACGCTCTTTGTCTCAGGGCTGCCATCCGAGTTTGGCACCTCTTACGCAAGCAGGCTTTGAAATTGTCGCGCCGAGACCAGGTCAAACACCCTCTGAGGCTGATTTGATTCGGTTCCTTCCAGGCTGCATCGGATGGATTGCGGGGGTCGAGCCGGTGTCGCAGGCTGCCATCGACGCGGCCACTGATCTTCGGGTTATTTCGAGAAACGGGACAGGTGTCGACAATCTGCCTATGTCAGTGCTTGAAGCCAAGAATATCACAGTGTGCCGCGCGCAGGCGACGAATGCGCGCGGTGTTGCGGAGCTGGCTTTGACAATGGCCTTGGCCGGATTGCGACAGGTTGTACCAACGCATCTAGGCATGAAATCAGGAGATTGGACCCGCCAAATCGGTCGCGAGATGCAAGGCGCGCAGGTTGGGGTTCTTGGCCTCGGGGCCATCGGAAAGGGCTTCGCTGAGTTTTGTCTTGGGCTTGGGGCGCATGTCAAAGGGTATGATCCATTTGCACCGGGCGACACCTTGGACCATCCCAATTTTACACGCGTTGATCTGGATGTAGTTTTCGATGGAGCAGATGTCGTCAGTCTTCACGCGCCTATGCCTGAAAATGGACAACCTTTGATTCAAGCTGCGCATTTTGCCCGCCTTGCTGCCGGTGGCGTTGTTGTAAACACGGCCCGCGCGGGTCTCGTCGATAAGGTTGCCCTGCTTGCGGCGCTGGAGACAGGGCAGGTTGGCACCTATGCGACTGATGTTTTTGATGAGGAGCCTCCTGCGCCGTCAAAACTATTGGCACATCCACGTGTGATTTTGACAAGCCACATCGGTGGTTTCACCAAAGAATCCGTTGAGCGATCAACAGATCGCGCGGTTCAAAATCTACTTGAGGCCTTGTTGTTCTATGAACATTGACTGCGTTGACGGGTTTCCGACAAAGGGCGAAGCAGGCCTATACTGGTTGGGTCAGGCAGGCTTTTGGATTGAAACAGGCAGATATTCGATTTTGATTGATCCATATTTGTCTGACAGTCTGGCGCGCAAATATGCGGGCAAAAAGCATCCGCATATCAGGATGGCGCCTGCGCCTATTTCAGTTGAGGATCTGCCAAAACCCGATCTGGTTCTGATCACGCATGCCCATACTGATCATATGGATCCTGACACACTTGGGCCACTGTATGATCGGTTCCCTGATCTTGCCTTCATGGTTCCTGCTGCTTGCGAAGATGCCGCGCGGGAGCGAATAAACCCTCGCGCTAATTTGATCTTGGTGGATTCAAATCAAGAGTTATCGCCGCTGGCTGAGCTCACTATCGTGACCTTTCCAGCCGCGCATGAAGACCTCAAACGCAATGCTGAAGGTGCGCATTTTTATTTGGGATACGGGATCAAATGCCCCACGTTTAGCCTGTACCATTCGGGCGACAGTATCCCCTTTGAGGGCCTGCAAGGCCGCGTCGAAACTTTTGCGCCAGATATTGCACTGCTGCCGGTGAATGGCCGCGATGCGCAGCGCTTGCATGATGGCATTCCTGGAAACTTCACCTTTTCAGAGGCGGCCTCGCTGGCCCGTACCGTCCCTATTCTGGTGCCGCATCACTTCGGCATGTTCGATTTTAACACGATCAGTGATGCGCAGATCGAGAATGAGCTGGCACGATCATCCCATCCTCATGTTGCTGTGCCCGTTTTGGGCCAAACGATGCGCCTGCGCGGTACAGGTTAGATGTTCCTTCAAAATCGCTGTTATGTGAAATCGTGTTCAACACATTTGCTTTTTGACGAATATGGATATCGCGATGATAAATCGACATTCGACATTCGACATTCGACATTCGACAACGGCACACGCAGCTTACCACGATCTTCAAAGATCGCTGTTGAACGCTTCTATTTCCAGTCTGCGCGGCACACCAACACGGGTTGTTCGAAATCATAAAACCTATTGGTACGACGGTTATCGGATCGGCATCGATGTGCGTAAAACCCATATTGGGGAAAATTCCGGTGTTGTAGATCGTTTGAAATGGCTGAAATCTTTGCGTCAAAACAGCGATGACCAGCGAAAACAACACCCTCTGATATCATACGATTGTGGGGGGGGGGGCAAGTATTCCAACGGTTGCATTTTGCAAAACGTCTACCGTGGATCAATAGACTCAGACGCCCCATGAAAGGCCTTCTTTTAGGGCTGCCACAAAATGCAAAAAGCGACGCAAAACCTGCGCCGCTTTTCGAACGTTCAAACCCTAAGCGGATTTAGAAGACTTTCTTTGGATCGTAGCGTTTCGCCGCTTCTTCTTTGAGAACCAAACCAGAATAAAGCGGTGTGATATTGGGCAATTTCGCTCCAGCCAACAGACCCATCAAGTGATTGAAGCCCACGCGACCAATCTCGTCGCTGTCGTTTACAGCCGTGGCGATAAAGTTGGTGCCCTCTTGCTGCATTTCCCACAAAGTTTCTTTGCTGGCATCAGAGGCAGCAAAGACCATATCCGCAGAACGTCCCGCATCGGCGGCCGCCTTTTGTGCGCCAAGGCACATCGCGTCATTTTCACAGAAAACCGCATTCAGATCGTCGTGCAACGCCAGCATGTCGGACATGAGTGTGTAACCACCATCAAGTCCCCAATTGCCGAAGCCAGGTGCAATGGTCACTTCGATATCGGCACTTGAGCTGACCGCATCGATAAAGCCGTTGGACCGCGCAAGCCCGATGGAATTGTCCGCAGGCCCGCCCTTGATCACCAAGACATGGCCCGTACCGCCCAAGTGTTCTTCGACATGTTCGCCAATCGCGTTGCCCATCACATCATTTTCCGCGCCAACCCAATTCCACGGCGTGGACAGGTCGGTGTTTTGCCACAAACGATCGACGAAAACCACTGGGATGCCCGCTTCTTCGATTGCGATCAGGGCGGATGGAATGGTCTCGGTGGGGCCAGCGCTCACGATTAGACCGTCGATACCTTTGGCGATAAGATCCTCGATGTCTGACGCCATTTTGGCTGCGTCAAATCCAGCATCTGTTGAGATCACATCGACGTTGCTATAGGCGTCCGCCTCGCGGTGTACGGCTGTGTCCATTCCTGCGAAATACGGCGCGCCGTATAACAAGTTTGCCATGCCGATGGTCAGGGTTTTATCCTCTGCTGACGCCGCCCCTGCTGACATGGCGACCAGCGCCGTCAAAAGACCTGTGGTTTGCTTGAAGTTCATCACTTTGTTTCCTCCCAAAAGTGTGTCGTGGATTGTTAAGATGGTTTCCGGCGCACCAAGACGGCGACTAGAATGATCAAGCCCTTTACGATCTGCTGATAGTAAGACTGGACATTGAAAAGATTCAGGATGTTGTCGATCACCGCCAGCGCGATAACCCCGCCAAACATCCCCCCGACCGAGCCGCCACCGCCGCCCAAGATGCCGCCGCCGATCACCACGGCCGCAATCGCATCAAGCTCGTATGCTGCCCCGACGCTGGGTTGTGAAATTCCAAGACGCGCCGCCAGCAGAACACCTGCAAGGGCCGCAAAAAAACCGCAGATCACATAGGCCAGCGTGGTTTTGGCTTTGACGTTCACACCTGCCAAACGCACAGTTTCGGGGCTGATGCCAATCGCCATGATCGAGCGACCTGCACGGGTGTGATTCATGAACACCCACACAATGGGAATACAGGCCAAGAAAATCAAAAACGGCACAGGCAGAACACCAAACACTTTGCCCGCTCCAAGCGTTTTCAAAAAGAATTTATCAGACGCATAGGTTGGCGATTCACTGTAAATATACAAAGCCCCGCGCACCACGCCCATCATAGCCAAGGTGACGATGAAAGGTTGCAGGCGCATATAGGCAACCAAAATGCCGTTGATCAAACCGATGATTACGCCAACTGTCAAAGCGGCTAATATGGCGACGCTGATATGCACCTGACCTTGCAAGCCAGAGGCCAAAAGACCGGCAAACGCCAGCGTTGGCCCGACCGACAAATCGATGCCGCCAGAGCGAATGACAACATACATCCCGATGCTCAAAAAGCCGGTGGTCACCATTTGGCGCGACACGTTGACCATATTGCGTTCGGTCAAAAACACATCCGAGGTCAGCCCCGTCATCACGATCAGCAGCACCAGAACCACACAAAAAATGAGATTGGTCTTGGCCGATTTGGACATGTGTTTGAAGGTCCAGTTTTGCGTCGTTGGGCTGGTGTTCTTAGAGGTCATTTTTGGGTCTTTCCACATCTGCCGCGGCCACGAAAATATCGTGCTCGGAGGTTGTTGCCGGATCAAGTTCGGCCACGATCTTGCCGTCGCGCATTACGTTAATGCGGTGCGCAAGACCAAGAACCTCGGGCATTTCTGAACTGATCAATAGAATCCCGATCCCTTGCTGGGCCAAGTCTGCAATGAGTTTGTAAATTTCGACCTTGGTCGCGATATCAACGCCGCGTGTTGGCTCGTCGAGGATCAAAACTTTCAATCCCTTCATCAGCAACCATTTGGCCAGAACCACTTTTTGTTGATTGCCACCGCTCATGCGGCGCAAAATATAGGCAAGGTTGAGAGGGCGCAGGTCGAGTTCTTGCACCTTTTGAAACACCATATCACGTTGCGCAGGGCGGTTTAGAAACGGCCCCCACCCGATTTGGTCCATCGAGGCAAGGCCCGCATTGTCAATGACATCCGCGTCCAAAACCAGACCATCGACTTTGCGTTCTTCCGTCACGAACCCAATGCCTGCGGCCATAGCGCGCGCGGGGCTTGGCGCGTCAAACGCGGCGCCATCGATCACAATCGTGCCATGATCCATAGGGTCCGCGCCAAAGATCGCGCGCATCACTTCGGAACGCCCAGACCCGACAAGACCGCAAAATCCCAAGATCTCGCCGCGTTTCAATTCGAACGACACATCGGCCACTTTCGGCGCCGCCCTCAGCCCCGTAACGCTGAGCAAGATTTCCGTGCCAGCCGTGCCGCGTTTGGGAAAAATGTCTTCCAACGGACGCCCAACCATAGAGCGGATCAGGCGGTCTTTGGTTGCGTCTTCGCGTGAAAACGTATCGACAGAAACGCCATCTTTGAGCACAACAAACGTGTCGGCAATGTCCAGAACTTCTTCAAGACGATGCGAAATATAGAACACAATCGTGCCGCGGCTTTTGAGCGTCTCGATCAGCCGAAACAACACATCGCTTTCGGTTTGGGTCAACACGCCCGTGGGTTCATCAAGGATCAAAACCTCAGGCGACACACGGCTGGCCTTGGCGATTTCAATCATCTGCTGCAAGGCCACGGGATAGGACCCAACGGCATTGCGCACATTGATATCACTAATCCCCAAGGCCTCTAAATCGGCCTCAGCATCGGCAAACAGCCTATCCCAATCGATGCAATCAATCAGGCCAGCCACGCGTTTCGTCGGCCATTCGCCAAGATACAGATTTTCCGCGACTGACAGTTCTGGCAACAGACTGAGCTCTTGATAAACCGTGCGAATGCCCAGATCAAAGGCCTTATGCGGCGACAAAATGAACGTCTTTTGATCATCGATCTCGATCTTGCCAAGTGTCGGCTGTTGAGAACCAGACAAAAGCGACATCAAGGTCGATTTGCCCGCGCCATTTTCCCCACAGATGGCCACGACCTGCCCGCGATGCGCCTCAAAGCTTACCTCTTTGAGAGCCAGAGTCGCGCCAAAAGCCTTGGCGATCTTATGTAGACGAATGTGCTTCACACCAGGCCCCAGCTAGCAATCAAAGACGTCAAAGGCGTCTTTAAAGATCACAGTTTTCACTTCGCTCATGTCTTTCAGAGTTTCCATAAACCCTTCGCGCACGCCATTGCCGCTGTTTTTGCGACCGCCAAATGGCAAGCATTCCACCCGCATGGCGGACTGGTGATTGACCACAACCGTTCCGACCTCAAGCTTCATGGTCGCATTCATTATGGCACGAAAATCATTTGTGAATATGGCGGCTTGTAGTCCAAATTCACTTTTGTTCGCCAAGGTCACCGCCTCGTCGATCGTCTCGAAAGGCACCAAGGGCAGCACCGGCCCAAACACCTCTTCGCGCAACAAAATATTGTCCTCGGCCACATCGACAAATACGGCTGGGGTGATCTGTTGATTTGTCCGCACACCCCCCATCAGCAACGTGGCACCCTCAGATACAGCGGTCTGAATTTGGCGTTCAACGGTGTCGGCAGCACGGGTTGAAATCAGTGGGCCAACGTCTGTGGCAGGATCCGTATGATCGCCAACAACAAGGCCGCGTGTCAGCGTGAGCACGTGATCTACGACGGCTTGGTGAATGGTTTTGTCGATGAACACACGCTTGACCGCGCAACAAATCTGACCATTTCCAGACGTAAACCGCCCCGTCACAATCGCCTGTGCTGCGATTAAGGGATCGACATCACCACAAATAATCGTCGCGTCGCTGCCGCCCAGTTCCAAGTGGACCTTTTTCAAGGTTTGCGAGGCCGCAGCAGACACAAGTTTGCCCACGCGGGTGCTGCCTGTCAGTGAGATCATATCAACGCCTTCGATTTTAGCCAAACGCGCGCCGACGACTTCGCCGTGACCTGTCAGAATTTGATGCGCGCCCTTTGGCAGGCCAGCCTCTTCATAATATCGCGAGATTTCCAGCATCGTCAGAGGGCATTCTTCGGGCGCTTTGGTGATCACGCAATTGCCAGCCGCCAAACCGCCCGCCAGTTTGTGTGACCACAGCTCGACAGGATAATTGAACGGCACAATTGCGGCCACAACGCCCAGCGGTTGATAGACAGTATAAGCGAGTGAATTTTCCAAGCCCTTCATGCTGTTCAACGGAATGGTGTCGCCGTGCAGGCGCTTGGCTTCTTCGGCGTAGCCTTTGATGATGCGTGCTGCGGCGTCGATTTCCCATCCGTTGATCTCTTTGAATGTCTTGCCATTCTCAGCGTTCAACAACTGGACCAACGTCTCGCGATTTTCGGTGATGCGGCGGGACACGTCTTCTAGAATGCGCGCACGCTCATGCGCTGGCATCCGCGCCATCGCAGATTTGGCATCGACGGCCGCACCGACGGCGCGGTCCACATCCGCAACAGTCGCGGCAGGGACATGACCCAAAACAGACCCGTCGTATGGATTGTGAATTGTCATTTCAGCACCGTCAGTCGACGAAACCCATTCACCCGAAATTAGCATATTCACCCTGTCGTCCCCATTGCGTCGTTCAATTATTGTACGACCCTTGTTCGTTCGACATTTAAACTAAGTCAACAAATAATGAACACTATGAATAGTGAATCTATTTAAATGCTTGTATATTAACAATTAAATTTCGTACTATATGCGTACAAATTCTATTTTCCTTCATTTCACGTTAACGTAGACAAGCAGATACAACCTGTGTATCAGTCTTGTACACATATTGTTCAAACGGTTTGGAGCCTCATGACGCGCGACTCAAACAAAAGCTCAACGGTTCTCAAAGCCTTTCAAGTGCTTGAAACTGTCGCAAACCTGCCGTCACCGGCCACCGCGCCAGACATTTCCAAAATGGCAAACATTGAACGGGTCACGACCTATCGGTTGCTACGCACGATGGAACACGCGGGCTATGTCGAAATGGACGCCGAGACCAAAACATATCGCATTAGCCGCGGGATGCTCGCCTTGGCAAAACCGGTTTTGAACGCGGGCACGGACCGATTTGTAATCGAACGTCTGCTCAATGTGATTGCGCAGCGCACAGGCGAGACCTGTCACTATTCCGAACTTATGGGTCCTGAGACGATGCTGCTTCAAAAAGCTAAAGGCACGCAGCTTGTCGCGGTCGATTTCAGTATTGGTAACCGAGGCGCGCTGCATTCAACATCCGTTGGCAAGGCGATCATGGCGTTTCAACCCGACACCGTGTTCGACAGCTATTTCGAAAATGAGTTGAAAAAAAACACGCCCAAAACTTGCACCGACAAAGATAAAATGCGTGCAGAGTTAACCGTTGTGAAGCGCACTGGGGTGGCGTTTGATTTTGAAGAACTGGCCGAGGGAATGAATTGCGTGGCGGTGCCAATCGTCGATCCGTTTGGTGTGGTCGAAGCCGGCATTTCAATTTCCGGCCCCTCCAATCGATTCACAAGAAAATATCTCAGTGAGTTGGCCAAGATTATGAAAGAAGAAGTTGGGAAAGCCGCATTACTCCCCGACCTCTAACGGATGAAGTGGTCCTGCTTTTTAGGATAGGGTTGCGGCTCAGCTAAGATGTGAACTACCGCCCTAAAACTGGACACTGGCGTAAGCTGTTAATTGTAGTCTGCTGACCTTCAACACGAAGGAGATCAGATATGCCGAAACGGAAACAACATCCCCTGAATTTAAAGCCAAAGTTGCTCTGGAAGCCCTAAAGGGTGAGGGGATGGTGTCTTGGCTGGCGACCCGATTTGGGGTTCACCCAACTGATCCATCAATGGAAGCGGGCTTTACTAGAGGGTGCGTCTGGTGTGTTTGAGCGCGGCAACCGCAAAGCGCCAGAGATTGACGAGGAACAGGTCAAAGATTTGCACGCCAAGATCGGAGAGTTGGCTGTCGCCAATGTTTTTTGTCACGAAAGCTCAAGCCGTGGACAGGAAAGTGAGGCACTAAATGGTTGAGCCAAATATCTCGGGCCTGTCTGTTGGCGAGCAATGCGCGTTATTGTCGATCTCGCTGTCGTCGTTTTACTATGAGCCCAAAGGTGAGAGCGAGATGAGCCTCGATCTGATGCGTGTCATTGATAAGCAGTTCCTTGAGACCCTGTTTTACGGCGTGCGTCAGATGACATGGTACCTGCGCAATGACCAGCATTTGGTGAACGAAAAGCGCATCCGGCGCCTTATGCGATTGATGGGCCTCATGCCGATCCACTGCCCGCAGGGTATTGCGTAGCAATGCACGAGAGGGGACCAGAAACCCAGCACGATCAAGGCCGCGAAGGGTCACAAGATTTACCCCTATCTACTGCGTGGATTGCGGGTAAATCGGCCCAATCAGGTCCTCCTCTCGCACATGTAAACATGTGCTGCCGGGCAGTGGGTGCGCCGACATTACATATCTGCCGATGCGGCGTGGCTTCCTTTATCTGGTGGCCATCATGGACAGGCACACGCGCAAGCCTCTGGCGTGGCGCATCTCGAAAAACGAGACCTTGGCCGCCATTGATCCGAGGACAATGGTCGAGTGGAGGCTGGCTTTTGCGTTGATGCGCTAAATGATGCGATCCACAAGATTGAAACGACCAAACCCGATCAGCAGGTGCAAAGAGTAGCTTAATTTACGCCAGATCCTGTACGACAAATGGGGAGCAGCTCACTCGGCAGAAAAGGCCTGTTTCGTGCCCAATGCGTCCCCAAGTCCAAACATAAACATTGTCCCCGAGTGATAAGCGCATTAAAAATTTGAATGTGGCCAATAGTGGCTGCAACGTTCTCAGGGCGGGGCGAAATTCCCCACCGGCGGTAAGCAAATCTTTCTGCAAGCCCGCGAGCGCCCCGTCTTTGACGGGGGTCAGCTGATTTGGTGCAATTCCAAAGCCGACGGTCATAGTCCGGATGAAAGAGAGCGGGAAATGAGGCGCAAGGGCATTGCCCGTGTGCCTTGGTCCTGTTTGCCTTGAGTTATGAGCGTAAACGAAAGGACCACGCCATGACTCGTTTCAACACTACATTTTCGCCAGCACTTACTGGTGCGTCACTTATGTTAATCGCCGGCGTTTTATTCGCCGTTGTGAACACACTTGTTCAATACGGCACAATGATCGAAGGGCTGTCACCACCGCAGGTCGCATTTTGGCAATACGCTATCGCGCTCGTGTTCTCGGTGCCATGGCTCATGGCGAACGGTCTCAAAGCGTTGAGAACGTTAAGTCCATTTATGCATATTGCCCGCGTCATCGTCGCCGCCGCAGGGGTTCAGTTTTGGACTATGAGCCTCGCACATGTCCCGATCTGGCAAGCCATTGCACTCATTATGCTGTCGCCCTTCTTCGTGACTTTTGGTGCCAGAATCTTTTTGCGCGAAACTGCAAGCTTTGAACGTTGGTGCGCTGTCTTTGTCGGCTTTGTGGGCGGTATGATCATTCTCGCACCGTGGTCAGAAACATTCACCGCCTACGCGTTATGGGCCATTGCTGCGGCTGCAATGTGGGCGATATCATCCCTGATGACCAAGCACCTGACCAAAACAGATACCTCGGGATCCTTGACGGTATATCTGCTGCTGCTTCTGACACCGATCAATGCAGCTCTTGCTTTAGACGATGGTCTGACGCCTGATTTGAGCGGCGTTTGGGGCCTCTTGATTGCCGCAGGGGTGATGACCGCTCTGGCGCAATATGCGCTGGCAAAGGCTTACAGCTCATCTGATGCGGCTTACTTACAACCGTTCGATCACCTAAAGCTCCCACTTAACGTTGGTCTCGGTATCGCCGTTTTCGGGTTTGTTCCGCCGGGATCAATGTGGCTTGGCTCACTACTGATAGTCGCGGCCTCATTCTATTTATTGCGCCGTGAAAATCTGAAAGCGGCTGTTTAAAAAGCTCTAAAATTGGCTCCAGTGAAAATGAAGTCTCATTTGGAGCCAATGACCACAAATTCCCGCATAGTAGACTTCGGCGCGAACGGCCCAAACCGGACCTTGGTGCATTGCTTAGCTAACGGCAGGTTACCGAGAAACATTCCAAACGCAGCGCTGATCAAACGGACATGAAATGAAGGTCGTGGGAGATTGAAAATCGCATCAAAGGCATACCCTTTGGACCCATGTCGCCACTCTTGGTTCGCACAATTGCTCCAAACGCGGTTCAAATATTTTGAACTGCTTTTCGAGGAGAACGCTGCAATCAATCAGTTTCAATTCGCGCAAACATTTCATAGTGGCAATGGTCACAGAAGCGCCGATCGCGGGCCTGACTTCCGATACTGCCGTGGCGTCGTTTGTTGCCATATATAGATAGGGTATGCCACGGGAGTTCGCGCGCCGTCAGAGGCTTGATCGCGCAAAGGCAGCATGCGTGCTTTGCTGGCCGCGCACTCGACGTTATCGATGTAGATGTCTTCGCCATCGTCGATAGTCTGATAAATAGGTCTCAGGCCATTTGCTACTTGAGCGCGTCTCAATCCAGCGCCCAGTATCGAGGATACTCTCTCGTGTAGAACAGGTTGCCGCGACAGTTTGCAAAAAAGCTACCGTCTCCGGAGATCTAATATAACGACGTGACTTCAAGATCTTGCGTTAGAAATGATAATAATCACGGTACGATTTGAAAGTCGGAACCAAACTGTCTCCCGTCACGAATTTACTCCTAAAGTCGAGAACCACTTCGTATATAATAGGCGCAAAAAATTGGCCAACGCCACACCAGCCTGCAACTTTGATTACTTATGAAAAATTCTCATCGAAGTCCTCCGGCTCATCAAAACAGACATTGTTCGCCACCGCAGTGAACGGCAGTAAGTCCTGCTTAGGAGACCTCCGCGCAAAGCGCAGCTAAGGTCCGGTTTCCGCCGATTCTGTTGAAAAACTAACGGTTGCGAGTGCAGAAATGGGACTTCCAAATTCGGCGCGAGCGCCTTTTTTATCAGGCTTTGCTCGTTTGCTG